>NZ_JBCDWL010000003.1:0-122372 GCF_039946255.1 Gordonia aichiensis
CTTCGTCCCACGCGGCAAGTCGAGGTACTCCTCAACAAGCAACTCGATCTCCGCGACCGACAAGTTCGGCTTAGCACTCATCACGTTCCTTCCTGGAACCGACTCACACACAGCTTGGCACGCATTGGAAATGCTGGTACCGGCCAGTAGAACCCGTATCGGGGATTGACTTACGACGCGAGGCGCCCGACTGCGGCGTCGATCCGCTCGTCGGTCCCGGTGAGCGTCATCCGGATGTGCTGCGCGCCGGCAGGGCCGTAGAAGTCGCCGGGGGCGACGAGGATGCCGCGCTGCGCCAGCCACAGCTGGGAGTCGCGGCCGTCCTCACCGCGGGTGGCCCACAGATACAGGCCGGCCTCGGAGTCGTCGATGCGGAATCCGGCACCCAGCAGCGCGGTGCGGAGCTTCTCGCGCCGGACGCGGTAACGCTCGCGCTGGGCCTCGACGTGGGTGTCGTCGGTCAGCGCGGCGACCATCGCACCCTGGATCGGGAACGGCACGATCATGCCCATGTGCTTGCGGACGGCGAGCAGTTCGGCGATCAGCGCACGGTCGCCGGCGAGGAAACCGGCCCGGTAGGACGCCAGATTCGACACCTTCGACAGCGAGTGCACCGCGATGATGCCGGTGTGGTCGCCGCCGCAGACGTCCGGGTGCAGCACCGAGTGGGCCGAGCCCTCCCAGGTCAGCCCGAGGTAGCACTCGTCGGAGACGACCACGGCGCCGCGCTCGCGTGCCCAGTCGACGATGCCGCGCAGCTGCTCGGCACTCTGCACCCGGCCGGTCGGGTTCGACGGACTGTTCAGGTAGATCAGGACCGGTTCCCGCCCACCGATCGCCTCGACGGTGTCGGCACGCAGGACCCGGGCACCGGCCAGCAGCGCGCCGACCTCGTAGGTGGGATACGCGACCTCCGGGATCACCACCGTCTCGCCTGCGGGCACACCGATCTGCGACGGCAACCCGGCGATCGCCTCCTTGGTCCCGATCACCGGCAGGATCGACGCCTCATCCAGGCCGGTGATCCCGAAGCGGCGGGACAGCGCCGCCGCGGCGGCGGCGCGCAGCTCTGCGGTTCCGACGGTCGCCGGGTAGCCGGGGAACTCGGATGCGGCGGCCAACGCCTCGCGGATCAGCGGATCGACCGGGTCGACGGGGGTGCCGACCGAGAGGTCGACGATGCCGTCCGGATGCGCCGTCGCCGCCGCTTTGGCCGCGGCGATGGTGTCCCAGGGGAAGTCCGGCAGGCCGGTGCTCACCGGCGTGAGGCGAGTGTCCGACAGTCGGTGCGCAGCAGCCACGGCAGCGATCAGTCCTCGTCGCCCATCGGCGGCAGCGCCTTGATGAAGGGCGGGTCGAACTCGGTCTTGCCGACCTTGCTGGCGCCGCCGGGCGAGCCGAGCTTGTCGAAGAAGTCGACGTTGGCGCTCACGTACGGTTCCCACTCGTCGGGCACATCATCTTCGTAGAAGATCGCCTCCACGGGGCACACCGGCTCGCACGCACCGCAGTCGACGCACTCGTCGGGCTGGATGTAGAGCATGCGCCCGCCCTCGTAGATGCAGTCGACGGGGCACTCTTCCACGCAGGCGCGGTCGAGGACGTCAACGCAGGGCTCAGCGATGATGTAGGTCACTACACGTTCTCCTTCACTGCACGATCAGCGCTCCGCACCCAGGGCTGATGGACGCAGAGGAATCATGTCGACCCTAAGAGTATCCACTGCGCCCCCGCCGACTCGACTCGCGCCCCGGCCCGGCCGCGCGACCTGGGACGAATATTGCGCAGCCTGAGGAAAATAGGGCGCCGCTCCCGCTCCACCCACCGCCACGTCCACTGCGAGGCACGTCACAACGGCGACAACTACCGACTTGATACCCCCTGGGGTATCGTCGTCTCATACCCCAGGGGGTATCAAGCGAGCAAAGGAGACAGCGAATGAGGATCGTCATCGTCGGCGGCGTCGCCGGTGGAATGAGCGCTGCGGCACGTCTTCGCAGGCGCGACGAGAACGCGGAGATCATCGTCTTCGAACGCGGCGAGCACCCGTCGTTCGCCAACTGCGGCCTGCCCTACTACGTGAGCGGCGAGATCAGCGAGGAGTCGTCCCTGCTGGTGCAGACTCCCGAGTCGCTCAAGGAGTCCCTCGACATCGACGTCCGCATCCGCCACGACGTGATCGGCGTCGATGCGAAGGCGCAGACCGTCCGGGTCCGCCACGACGGTCGAGTCGACGACTGGGAGTACGACGCGCTCATCCTCTCCCCCGGCGCCTCGGCGCTGCGGCCCCCACTGCCCGGCCTCGACTCACCGCGGGTCCAGACCCTGCGGACGGTCGGCGACGCGGTCGCCATGCGCGAGCAGGTCGACGTCGGCGCCCGCCGCGCCGTCGTGCTCGGGGCCGGGTTCATCGGCCTGGAGGCCGCCGAGGGCCTGCGCATGCAGGGCCTGACCGTCGACGTCGTCGAGCTGGCGCCGCACGTGCTGCCGCCGCTGGAGACCGAGCAGGCCGCGCTGATCGAGGGCGAACTCGCCGCGATGGGCATCACCGTGCACACCGGTGTCGCCGCGACCGCCATCGAACCCGAGACCGACCACGACACCGTGATCCTGGCCGACGGCACCCGGATCGCCGCCGACGTGATCGTCCTGTCGGTCGGCGTTCGCCCCGACACCGCGGTCTTCGAGGCCGCGGGCGTCGAATGCGACCGCGGCGCGATCGTCGTCGACGAGCACGGTCGGACCAACCTGGACCGGATCTGGGCCGTCGGCGACGCCACCGTCAGCACCGACGCGGTCACCGGCCTGCGACGCCCGGTGGCGCTCGCCGGTCCCGCCAACCGCGCCGGCCGACTGGTCGCCGACCACATCGTCGACCCGGCGTCGGCGCGTCCGATCCCGCAGCCGGTCGGCACCGCGATCGTCCGGGTCGGCGAGTTGACCGCGGCGATGACCGGCGCCAACCGCGCCGCGCTGACCGCTGCCGGCATCGACTTCGAGACCGTTCACCTGCACCCGGGCAGCCACGCCGGCTACTTCCCCGGCGCCGAACAGATCCATCTGCTGATGCACATGCGCCGCAGCGACGGACTCGTCGTCGGCGCGCAGGCGGTCGGCGCGGACGGCGTCGACAAGCGGATCGATGTGCTCGCGACCGCCGTCCGCAACCAGATGACCGGCCCGGACCTGATGGACCTCGATCTCGCGTACGCGCCGCCCTTCGGTTCGGCGAAGGACCCGGTGAATCTGGCGGGCATGCTCGCCGAGAACGTCCTGAGCGGGTCGCTCGAGCTGTGGCACGCCGACCGGTTCGACGAGCCCGGGTACCTGCTGCTCGACGTCCGCGGCCCCGACGAGCAGGACGAGGACCCCGTCGCCGATGCGCTGTGCATCCCGCACACGCAGGTCCGCGAGCGTCTCGACGAGATCCGCGACGCCGCGGCCGGCCGTCCGATCCGCGTGCTGTGCGCCAGCGGGATGCGCTCCTACCTGGCCTACCGGGTGCTGACCGCCGCGGGCCTGGCGGCGGCCAACCTGTCGGGCGGCCTGCTGACGCTGCGGGCCTACCAGCGCGGCCGCGCCGGAGAACTCACTCCCGCTTAACACCGCCCCGTCCGGGCGCCGACAATCCGCGAAAGACCACGAAGGAGATCCCCATGTGCCAGCAAGCGACCTGCCGAACCTGCGGAAAGACCACCTGGCGCGGCTGCGGCCGCCACGTCGATCAGGTCATGCGCGGGGTGCCCGCCGCCAAGCGCTGCGCCGGACACCCGAAGGAACCGGGCCTGTTCGCCCGTCTCTTCGGCGGGAAGTAGCCCCGGCCGCCGGGAGTCAGGCCAGGCCGACTCCCAGCAGCGGCGCATCGACCGACCCGTACTCGGTGGTCCGCTGTCGCGGATGGCGCCCGATGCCGGTGACGATGTCGTGCAGCTCCGCGACGGTCTTCGCCGACCCGTGCTGACTGCCCGCCATGCGCGAGATGGTCTCCTCCATCAGCGTGCCGCCGAGGTCGTCGGCACCGCCGCGCAGCATGATGCGCGTGCCCTCGACGCCGAGCTTGACCCAGCTGGTCTGCACGTGATCGATCCGGCCGTGCAGCATCAGCCGCGCCAACGCGTGAACGGCGCGGTTCTCCCGCCGGGTGGGTCCGGGCCGGGAGGCGCCCGCCAGATACAGCGGCGACGACTGGTGCACGAAGGGCAGCGGCACGAACTCGGTGAAGCCGCCGGTGCGATCCTGGATGCCGCGCAGCGTGTTCAGGTGTCCCACCCAGTGCCGCGGGGAGTCGACGTGGCCGTACATCATCGTCGAACTCGACGGGATGCCCAGCTCGTGGGCGGTGGTGATGACCTCGATCCACGCCGCGGTCGGGAGTTTGCCCTTGGTGAGGATCCAGCGGACCTCGTCGTCGAGGATCTCCGCGGCGGTCCCGGGGATCGAGCCCAGTCCGGCCTCCTTCAACGCCGACAGCCAGTCGCGGATCGACTCGCCGCCGCGGGAGGCGCCGTTGACGATCTCCATCGGGCTGAAGGCGTGCACGTGCATCGAGGGCACCCGATCCTTGATCGCGCGGACCAGGTCGGCGTAGCCGCCGACCGGCAGCTCCGGATCGATGCCGCCCTGCATGCAGATCTCGGTGGCGCCGTCGACGTGCGCCTCCCAGGCGCGGTCGGCGACCTCGGCGGTCGACAGGGTGAAGGCGTCGGCGTCGCCCTTGCGCTGAGCGAATGCGCAGAACCGGCAGCCGGTGTAGCAGATGTTGGTGAAGTTGATGTTCCGGTTCACCACGTAGGTGACGTCGTCGCCGACCACGTCGGCGCGGATCGAGTCGGCAAGGGCGGCCAGCGCGTCGAGGCCCGGACCGTCGGCTTCGGCGAGCGCCAGATAGTCGTCGTCGGACAGTCCGGCCGGATCGTTCTCGGCGCGCCGCAGGGCCGCCGCGACCTCCGAGTCCAGATGCGCCGGGGCCGACGCGCCCAGGCTGAGCACCTGCTCGCGGATGGTGTCCCAGTCGCCGAAGGCGTTGTCGATGTCGCTGCGGGTGTCGGTGTTGCGGCCGTCGACGTCGATCGCGGAGTTCAGGTCGACGCGCCCCGACGAGGCCCAGTCGTCGTCGGGCTCCTGCCAGGGCAGCCCGGCCGGGATGACGTCGGCGGCCAGCCCGGTGACCGGGTCGGCCAGTGCCGCCACGTGGGCGGCGATCCGCGGATCGATCCACGGATTGCCCGCCTTGACGTACTTCGGTTGCGCGGCGGTCCGCTCCACCAGCCGGTATCCGGCGGCGGCGGTGATCTCGGCGAGCGTGTCGAGATTGGGCCACGGACGCTCGGGGTTGACGTGGTCGGGCGTCAGCGGCGAGACCCCGCCCCAGTCGTCGACGCCCGCGGCGATCAACGCCAGGCACTCGTCGGTCGACACCAGGTTCGGCGGCGCCTGGATCCGCATCCGCGGACCGAGCACCAGCCGGGCGACGGCGATCGCGGCCAGGAACTGCGCCATCTCGGCGTCCGGTGCGCCGCGCATCGCCGTGTCGGGCTTGGCCCGGAAGTTCTGCACGATCACTTCCTGGATGTGTCCGAAAGCCTTGTGTGACTTACGGATCGCGAAGATCGACTCGGCGCGCTCGGTACGGTTCTCACCGATGCCCACCAGGATCCCGGTGGTGAACGGCACCGACAGCCGGCCGGCGTCGGTCAGCACGCGCAGCCGAACCTCCGGATCCTTGTCGGGGCTGCCGTAGTGGCATTCGCCCTTGTCGGTGAACAGTCGCCGCGCGGTGGTCTCGAGCATCATGCCCATCGACGGCGCGACCGGCTTGAGGCGGTTGATCTCCTGCCAGCTCATCACCCCGGGGTTCAGGTGCGGCAGGAGTCCGGTCTCCTCCAGCACCCGGATCGCGGCGGCACGCACGTAGTCGAGGGTCGAGTCGTAGCCGCGTTCGTCGAGCCACGCCGCGGCCTCGGGCCACCGATCCTCGGGCCGGTCGCCGAGGGTGAACAGGGCCTCCTTGCAGCCGAGCTCGGCACCGCGGCGGGCGACGTCGACGATCTCGTCGATCTCCATGTACATGCCCTTGCCCTCGCGCGCGAGCTTGCCGGGCACGGTGACGAAGGTGCAGTAGTGGCATCGGTCCCGGCACAGGTGGGTGATCGGGATGAACACCTTGCGGGAGTAGCTGACCTGCCCGGCGCGGCCGTCGGCCTCCAGACCGGCGTCACGGACCCGGCCGGCGGCGTCGCACAGCGCCGTCAGGTCGTCGCCGCGAGCGGCCAGCAGGACCGCCGCCTCGTCGACGTTGAGGACCGAACCGTCGCGCGCTCGCCGCAGGGCGCGACGCATGGCGGTCGCCGTCGGCGCCGCTTCGGCGGCGCCACCGCGGGCGGGTGGGACATCACTGGGAGAGATCGTCACTTCTCCGATGTTAGCCACGTCGCATTCATCGGGGCGGAGCGGCGCTGCTCAGGAGCCGGTCAGCTCCCGCATGCGCGCATTGGAGGCGTAGAACGCGGGCACGGCGAGTCCGCAGGCCAGCAGCAGCAACAGCCGCCAGTCGCCGATCAGGGCGCCGTTGCCCAGCAGCGGCAGCATCGCGGCGAGGGTGACCGCCGTCCACGCGACGAGCGGTGCGAACCGCCATCCCGAGCGCGTGTACGACGCCGCCAGCTTCAGGATCACCACATTGGCCACGCCGGCGATGACCGCGGTCACCGGAACCGGCCAGCCGCCGACCCTGATCATCAGGAAGGCCGCGGTCAGGATGCCCAGGAGGAGACCGCTGACGGTGAGGACCGCCAGCTCGATGCGACCGGCGACGCTCACCGGCCTGCCCCATCCGATTCGATCCCGTCCGGTTCGGCCCCGCTGAACTCCACCCCGTCGAACAGATCGGTCTCCCGTTCCCCGGCGGTCGCCGGGACATCGGTGCGGATGAAGTACTCGGTCGGCGCGACCGGCGTGACGATATTGTTGCTCAGCGCGTACTCGGTGCCCGACGGTGCGACCGTCACCTGGGTGGCGTGCGCCGCCAGTGCCCGCACCTTGCGCTCGAACACCTCGCTGACGTCGACCGCCGCGGTGATCTGCTCATCGGGATAGCTGGGCAGCTCGCCGTCGGCGGGCATCCGCCACCCGGCGGGCACGTGCGTGATCGCCGCCAGTCCCCGCTCGAGTTCGGAACGCTCGCTGACCGACTCGTAGACCTTGAAGCGCCGGCCGAGACGGTCCTGCGCCACCGGGATCGCCGCGCGCGTCACCTCGTGGACTCGCACATGGTCGGGATGGCCGTAGGTGCCTGCCGCGTCGTAGGTCACGACCACCTGCGGCGCGAACTCGACGAGTTCATCGACGAGGGCGGCCGTCAGGTCCGACAGCGGTGCGCGCGCCAGGGCGCGCGGATGATCCGCGGACGGCGTGCCCGCCATCCCGGAATCGCGCCAGCGGCCCGCGCCCCCGAGGAATCGTGGTTCGGGTCCGGCGACGCCGGGCGGGGTCAGGGCGGCGAGCGCCGCGCGCAGTTCGCCGATCCGATAGCCGCCGAGTTGGTCGGCCCCGCCGTCGGCGACCAGCTGCGCCCACTGGCGGCCGATCACCTCCCCCTGCTCGCCGAGGGTGAAGGTCACCACCCGCACCGCCACGCCTCGTGCCAGGTACGCGGCGATGGTCCCGCCGGTCATGATCGTCTCGTCGTCGGGGTGCGCGTGGACCAGCAGCAGCCGAGCCGGTTCGGTTCGCCCGCGCTGCGGGGTGCCGGGCCCGCTCACGGCAGCACCCAACGCTGGGCGTCGCCGAAGACCGCGACCTGAATCGGCCCGTCCAGACCGACCCCGGTGATCCGGTCGGTGACCGCGGAGAACACGGTGTCCTGGAAGATCGGCAGGTACACCGCCTGCTCGGCGAGCAGTTCCTCGGCCTCCCGCAACTGCGCGGTCGGATCCTCCGAGCGCATGGCCTCGTCGGAGAGGGCGATCAGCGTCGGATCGCACAGTCCGGAGATGTTGCCGGTGTAGCTCTCGTCGGCCGAGACCTTGGTCTCCGGCTTCGCCGAGGTGGTCGTCGGACTGCCCGACGGCGACGTGGGGAGCACGGTCTGCTCCGCCGAGCCGTCGCTGTCCGGCTCGACCGTGTGGGCGCCGGCCTCGGTGCCCTTCGGCGGTGCCTGGCAGGCCACCTGGGAGGCGAGCTCGGTGGCCGGGCTGCCGCCGACACCGGTCCACCCGACGACCAGGTCCACGCGTCCGGAGGTCAGCGCCTGACCGTACAGCTCGGTGTTCGACATGCCGATGACGGCCGCCCGCACCCCGCGCGAGCGCAGTTGGTCGGCCATCGTCTCAGCGGCCGACATGGTCCGCGGGTCGGTGTTGGTCGCACCGATCCGCACCACCAGGTCGGTGCCGTCGGACTGGATCGGCGCCGTGCCCGCCGGGAGGGCGGGAACGTCGGCGGGGACGGGCGCGGCGGACGTCGTCGGCGCGGCGGATGTCGTCGGCGCGGCGCTGTCTGAACTCGCAGGCGGCGGCGCCGGTGCGGGAGACGGCGGCGGGGCCGGCCGATAGCCCGCCGTCGCGAGCAGCGCCAGCACCTCGTCGGCCGACGGTCGCGCCCGATCGACGGGCGTGTACCCGGCGTCGGAGGGCGCGTAGACGGTGTTGGCGAAGGGGGTGACGACGTCGTCGCCGGCGGCCGCCGCGGTGATCAGACGGCCGTCGAGCATTCCGAGGATCGCCGTGCGCACGGACTTCGAGGCCATCGTCGCCGACCGGGCGTTCACGTTCACCGCCAGCGCGCGGGTGGTCGGCAACCGGGTGCTGTGCACGCCCGGGATGGCGCCCAGCTCCGCGGCCGACGCGGGTCCGATCGGCAGGGCGGCGAGCGTCGAGTCGCCGTTGCGGATGGTCTGGGCCATCTGCTGCGGGGTGCCCGCCTTCCGCAGCACCACCTGATCGACCTCCGGCGGCTTGCGCCAGTACCGGTCGTTGCGGATCAGCCGGACCTCTTCGCGGGCGCGGTCGATGGAGTAGATGGAGAACGGCCCCGCGGTGACCGGCTTGCCCTTGTCCATGCCCGCCTGGAATCCGGTCGGGTCCGACCGCAGGGTGTGGCTGGGCAGCAGATTGTCGAAGAGCTGCCGCCAGTCCGGATACTGATCGGTGAAGGTGACGGTGACGACCTTGCCGCCGCCGGAGGTCTGCACGTCGGAGATCGCGCGGTACCCGGCCGGCCGAATGACGTTGGGCTGACGCGACATCTGCTCCCACAGGTAGTGGAAGTCGTCGCCGGTCACCGGCAGCCCGTCCGACCACTGGGCGTCGGCGACGATCTTGTACTCCACCTGGAAGGGCTGATACGAGACCACCTCCGCCGAGGTGAGCAGCGCGTCGTTCATGCGCCACTGCACCCCGTCTGGCGTGTTGACCGGGGTGAAGGGGCTGGGCAGCGTCATCGCGGCGATCGCCGTCGTCACCGTGCCCTGATCGGCGCCCAGATGCGGGTTGAAGCCCGCACCGATCGCGTCGGTCGCGACGGTGACCGTCCGCTCGTCCGGGTACTCGTTGGGCGTGTGCGTCGGCAGCGTCTCGCGCACCGGGGGCGGCGGATCGGCCATGCACGCGGTGGCCGTCACCCCGACCAGTCCAGCCATTGCGATCGCGGCCACACGCGTCCGCACGGTCCTCATCCGCACTTCCCCTTCACTGCTTCACTGCACCGACGGTTTCATTGCTTCACTGCACCGACGGTGCCGACCGGCCCCCGGAGGGGCCGCCGCTCGTCAGGCGTTGGCGTCGCGCGCCTTGGCCCGCGAACGCTCGCGGGCACGGGTCGACGCGTCCAGATTGACCTTACGCACACGGCACACCTCGGGCGTCACCTCGACGCACTCGTCGGCCGCGCAGAACTCCATCGCCGCCTCGAGGTCGAGCTCCATCGGCTTGGCGAGGGTCTCCATGACGTCGGCCGACGACTGACGCATGTTGGTGAGCTTCTTCTCGCGGGTGACGTTGATGTCGAGGTCCTCCTGGCGGGGGTTGATGCCCACCACGTGGCCCTCGTAGCTGTCGTCGCCGGGGTTGACGAAGAATGTGCCGCGGTCGGCGAGCTGGATCATCGCGAAAGGCGTGACGCTGCCGGCGCGGTCGGAGACGAGCGAGCCGGTGTGGCGGGCCCGGATCTCCCCGGCCCACGGGCCGTACTCGTGGAAGACGGCGTTGGCGATGCCGGTGCCACGGGTCTCGGTCATGAAGTCGGTGCGGAACCCGATCAGACCGCGCGAGGGCACCTCGAACTCCATCCGAACCCAGCCGCTGCCGTGGTTGTTCATCTGCTCCATGCGGCCCTTGCGGGCGGCCAGCAGCTGCGTGACCGCACCCAGGTACTCCTCGGGCACGTCGATGGTCAGGTGCTCGAAGGGCTCGTAGGTCTTGCCGTCGACCTTGCGGGTGACCACCTGCGGCTTGCCGACGGTCAGCTCGAAGCCTTCGCGGCGCATCTGCTCGACGAGGATGGCCAGCGCCAGCTCACCGCGGCCCTGCACCTCCCAGGCGTCGGGGCGGCCGATGTCCTGCACGCGCAGCGAGACGTTGCCGATCAGTTCGCTGTCCAGGCGGTCCTTGACCATGCGCGCGGTGAGCTTGTGGCCCTTGATGCGGCCGGCCAGCGGCGAGGTGTTGGTGCCGATGACCGCCGAGATGGCGGGCTCGTCGACCTGGATGCGCGGCAGCGCGACGGCGTTCTCCGGGTCGGCGAGGGTGTCGCCGATCATGATCTCGGCCATGCCCGCGACCGCGACGATGTCGCCCGCGACGGCCTCTTCGGCCGGGGCTCGGTCGACGCCGAGGGTGACCAGCAGCTCGGTGATCTTGGCGCGCTCGACGACCTGCTCGCCGTCGACCTCGCGCATCCACGCCACCTGCTGGCCCTTGCGGAGCCGGCCGTTGTGGATGCGGACCAGGCCGAGACGGCCCAGGAAGGGCGAGGCGTCGAGGTTGGTGACGTGCGCCTGCAGCGGCGCGTCCACGTCGCCCTTGGGGGCCGGGACGTTGTTGATGAGGACGTCGAACAGCGGATCGAGGTTGTCGCCCTCGGGGACGTTGCCGTTCTCGGGCTGCTGGGTGCTGGCGATGCCCGCGCGC
Source organism: Gordonia aichiensis (assembly GCF_039946255.1). Taxonomy (GTDB): domain Bacteria; phylum Actinomycetota; class Actinomycetes; order Mycobacteriales; family Mycobacteriaceae; genus Gordonia; species Gordonia aichiensis_A. The sequence goes on from NZ_JBCDWL010000003.1 coordinate 11,127, forward strand.
CCGGAGGCGAACAGGACCGGCAGGTCCAGGGCCAGCTCAGCGGCCTCGGCGGCCTCCTCGTCGAGGTCGGAGGCCAGGTCGAGGAGCAGATCCTGCGCCTCGGTGACGATCTCGCCGATGCGGGCGTCGGGGCGGTCGGTCTTGTTGACGACGAGGATGACGGGCAGCGACGCGGACAGCGCCTTGCGCAGCACGAAGCGGGTCTGCGGCAGCGGTCCCTCGGAGGAGTCGACGAGCAGCACCACACCGTCGACCATCGACAGCGCGCGCTCGACCTCGCCGCCGAAGTCGGCGTGGCCGGGGGTGTCGATGACGTTGATGACGTACTCGGTGCCGTCCGGCTGCCGACGATGCACAGCGGTGTTCTTGGCGAGAATGGTGATGCCCTTCTCGCGTTCGAGGTCGCCGGAGTCCATGACGCGGTCCACCAGTTCGGCGCGTTCTCCGAACACTCCGGACTGACGCAGCATCGCGTCGACCAAGGTGGTCTTGCCGTGGTCGACGTGCGCCACGATCGCGACGTTGCGGAAGTTGGTGACTGCGCTCACTAAGGTCTCTTTCGTATCTGGTCTGGGTGGTTGCAGCGCCCCTCGGCGGGGCGGGCTGATCAACCCGTTAAGGGTACGGCAAGCCACGGCCCGTCCGCGACGCACTCTTGCGCAACGATGGTTAGCCTGCGCTAAAATCTCGTCATGGGAAAGACCAGCCCGGCGAAGGTCGCAGATCTGAAGCCGAAGAAGAAGTGCTGCAAGAAGTCGACGCGCTGCCTGCGCTGCCCGGTGGTCATCCACCGGATGAAGAAGATCGACTGCGCGCACCTGTCGAAGAAGGACGCCAACAAGGCGCTCAAGAAGGCCCGCGCCGCCTGAGCCGCAGGTCATCGACCATTTCCCGCGCCCAGCCGAGATCGTTGGGCACCACCTCCCCCGCCGCGCACATGGCTTCGATCCGATCGGCGTCGACCCAGCGGAGTGCCCGATGCTCCACCGCGCGAGGCGTTCCCGAGACGATCTCGGCGCGCAGGGCGACCAGGGTCAAGCCGGTCCGCGGCCGCACGATGTCGGCCAGTGGCGCGCCGACGCGAACGACAACGTCGAGTTCCTCACACAATTCGCGCGCGAGCGCCTGTGCGGGCGTCTCGTCCGACTCCACCTTGCCGCCGGGCAGCTCCCACAGGCCTGCGACCTCGGCCGGATAGTCCCGCTGAGCCAGCAGCAGCCGATCGCCGCGCACGAGCGCGCCGGCCACCACCAGCACCTCCGCGCTCATCGGCCGGTCACCGCCAGAGCGCCCGCGTTCAGCGTCAGGCGCACGGTGTCGCCGACGCGCACCGAGCGCGCGCAGACCCCTTCGACGGTCTGCTCGCCCAGCCGGACCCGCACCCGCCACGCCGACACCAGGGCGGCGACCTGCTCGACCACTGCGGTGCCGTCCGGATCCGGCTCGACCACCACCGCCTCCGGCCGCAGGCCCACCCGACACGGGCCCGCCGCCGGGACGCCGAAACCCGCCTCGTCGTCGAGCGGCACCGCGCCCAGGTCGGTGCGCAGCATCCGTCCGTCCACCGCGCCGTCGATCACCGTGCGCGCACCGAGGAAGGCGGCGACCTCCTCGTCGAGCGGTCGGTGCCACAGCCTGGAGGTCGCATCGGTCTGCACGATCGAACCGCCGCGCATCACCGACACCGTGTCGGCCATCAGGGCCGCCTCCCGGTGGTCGTGGGTGACCAGCACCGTCGGGGTGCCCGCTTCGCGGACGATCGCGCCGATCGCCTCGGCCAGCGCCTCGCGCAGCTGCGCGTCGACGGCCGCGAGGGGCTCGTCGAGCAGCAGCAGCCGCGGCCGCGGCGCCAGCGCGCGGGCCAGAGCGACCCGCTGGGCCTGACCGCCCGACAGCGCCGACACCGGCCGGTCCTGAAAACCGCCCAGTTGGACGAGGTCGAGCAGCTCGGCCACCCGCCGCTGCGCCGCCGCACCCCGGATCCCCCGCCGGGCGAGTCCGTAGCCGATGTTCTGCCGCACCGTCCGGCCCGGGAACAGCTGGCCGTCCTGGAAGACGACGCCGAAGTCGCGGCGATGCGGCGCCACGCCGGCCAGGTCGCGACCGTCCCACGAGATCGTGCCCGCGGCAACCGGTTCCAGACCGGCGATCGCCCGCAGCAGCGTCGACTTGCCGCAGCCCGACGGTCCGAGCAGAGCGGTCACCGTGCGCGCGCCGGTGCCGACCTCCCAGCGCACGTCCCGCAGCGCCGTGAAGGCGCCGTACCGGACGATCACCCCGTCAATCGTCAGCATCCGTGTCCGCCCTTCCGTTCCGGCCCTCGCCGATCACCTCGATGGCGGCGATCACCGCCGCGCTGACCACGACCAGCAACACCGACGCCGCCATCGCCGTCGCCAGGTTGACCGCGCCCGGTCGGCTCATCAGCGAGCCGATCAGCACCGGGAGCGTGGTGGTGTCCGCGCGGGCCAGGAAGCTGGTCGCGCCGAACTCACCGACCGCCATGACGAAGGAGAACCCCGCTGCCGCGCCCAGCGAACGAGCGGTCAGGCGGAGGTCGACGGAGATCAGCACCCACCACGGGCCCGCACCGAGGGTACGGGCCGCGTCGCGCAGCCGGCCGGGGACCTGATTGAGCGCCGGGATCATGACGCCCGCCACGACCGGCACCGCCAACAGCGCCTGCACCGCGGGAATCACGAGCGGCGACTGGACCGCCGCGGTCGGCAGTGTGCCGATCACGAGCAGGTAGCCGAAGCCGAGGGTGACGGCGCTGACCCCCAGCGGCAGCACCGCCAGCACCGCGGTCACCCGGCCCGGCAGGCCGCCGCCGCGGGTCACCCCGAGGGCTACGAGCAGGCCGATCACCACGGCCAGGACCATCGCCGCCAGCGCGCTGGTCAGGGAGTAGCGCAGCGCGTCGAGCGCCGACGGGCCATAGGTGTCGTCGGCCAGCGCACGGTAGCCGGCCGCCGACCACGCCCGCCCGTCCGGGCGCACCGACCGCACCGCCAGCGCGATCAGCGGCAGCAGCAGCCACACCACGGCCCAGGCCAGGACGACGAGCACGACCACCCGCACCGCACCGCGCGGGCGCCGCCGGTGTTCGCGACCCAGCACCGGCGGTCTGCTGATCGTGCTGCGACCGGCGACGACGCGTGCGAGCAGCAGGGCGCAGGCCACCACGATGATCTGCAGCACCGACAGCGCCACGGCTTCGGGGATCCGGAAGTAGCCGATCGCCTGCTGATAGATCTCGGTCTCGAGAGTCCGCGCGGTGCCGTCGCCGAGAATGACGATCACGCCGAAGCTGGTGGAGCAGAACAGGAACACCAGGGTCGCGGCGGCGGCGGTCGCCGGCAGGATCCGGGGCACCACCACGTCGATGAAGGCGCGCAGCGGCGTCGCCCCCAGGGTGCGCGCCGCCTCGACCGTCCGCGGGTCGATCTGCCGCCAGGCTGCGGTGACCACCCGCACCACGACGGCGACGTTGAGGAAGATGTGCGCGAGCAGGATCGCGGGCCATCCGCCCCGGATGCCGAGGAAGTCGAGCGGGCCGGTCAGCAGCGCCCGGAAGGCCACGCCGACGACGACGGTCGGCAGCACGAAGGGCACGGTGACCAGGATGCGCAGCAGCGCGCCCCCGCGCAGATGCACGGTCGACAACAACCACACGAGCGGCGCCGCGACCACCACCGACAGCACCGCCGACGCCGCGGCCTGCGCCAGCGTCACCCCCAGCAGGTGCCACCCGTGGGTGCGGGCGAGCAGTTCGCTCGCCCCCGCGCCGTGATCGTCGGTCAGGGCCCGACGCACCAGCGCGATCAGCGGCCAGGCGAACAGGACGACGACGAACCCCGCGGGCACCGCCGTCGCCGCCCGGACCGCGCGTGAGGAACCCGATCGAGCCGACCCCGATCGAGACGACCCCGACTCGGTCATGCTCACCGTTTGACGATCGCGCGCCATTCGTTCAGCCATTGCTCACGATGGTCGTTGATGTACTGCGGCGACATGGTGACCGTCCACGCCGGGACGGGTGCGCGCTGGCGCCAGCCGCTGGGCAGCGCGATGCCCTTCTGCACCGGGTAGACGTACATGGCGGTCGGCAGCGCCGCCTGCACCTGCGGGGTGAGCATGAAGTCGACCAGCTTCTTGGCGCCCTCGGTGTTCGCCGCGCCCCGCAGGACGCCGATGTACTCGACCTGGGCGAAGCACGAGTCCAGCAGGGCACTGGTACCGGGCGTGGCGGCCGGGCTGGAGGCGTAGGAGACCACGACCGGCTTGTCACCGTGCCCGGCGCCCGCGCTGAACATCTGGTTGTAGCCGACTTCCCAGCCCGACACGATCTGGGCGCCGTTGTCGATCATCCCGCGCCAGTAGTCCTCGGCGCGGTCCTTGAAGCGGCCGATCGTCGCCAGCAGGAAGCCCATCCCGGGCGAGGACGTCGACGGGTCGAGCAGGACCGTCATGTCCCGGTAGGCGGGGTCGGTGAGCTGATCGAACTTCGTCGGCGGGGTGATGCCGTGCTTGTCGAACCAGGCGTCGTCGATGTTCATGCAGACGTCGCCGCGGTCGACGGCGGTGAGCTGTCCGGGCGCATCCTTGATGTTGTACTCGGCGGCCCCGTTCGCGGCGGCCGGAGAGACGTACGGCTCGAGCGCCTTCGCCTCGATCGGGCGGGCGGCGAAGGTGTTGTCGATGCCGAAGACCGCGTCGCCCTTCGGCGACCCGGGCGTCAACGAGACGACGGCCGAGAGCGCACCGGCGTCGCCGGAGCGCACGATTTTGAGCTCGAGTCCGGTCTGCCGGGTGAACTCGTCGACGAGGTTCGACGGGAGCTGGAACGAATCGTGGGTCAGCAGGGTCACCGTGTCGGCACTGTTCGTGCCGGACGCGCACGCCGCAGTCGATGCGATCAGGCTCACGGCCAGCGCCGCCACCACCGCTGACCTGCCACGTCGCCAGAACCGGGTTGTCATCTTCGGGTACGTCTCCTCACCTGAGCCGCCCCGAGAATTCGCGTCGGGGGCACCGACTCGTCACTGAGGCGAATCTAACCAGCTGACAGCGGTGTTCCGCATTTCGGTACCCGTCGACGTGTGATCCACGACAATCCCTTCAGTAACAATTGCCACACGCGTCTCAGTAGTTTCTCACAATTGCGGTTACACTCACCTCGTCAACACGATCTTCCGACGACCGAAGAGGACACCAGCTGTGCGACTCGCGCGCTCTCGCCGCACCGCCGCCGCCATCGCCGCGGCAGCAGTGATCACCCCCGCCCTGCTCGTCCCGTCGACCGCCGCGGCCGCTCCCGCCGCCGACGCGCCCTCGACCGCACAGGGTCTGCCGATCCCCGACGCCGAGCACGCGCCCGAAGTACAGCCCGAGGTGCTCGAATCGCTCGGCGCCCTCACCCCGGCGCTGATCGGCTCGGCCGCCACCCGCGACGCCGACGGCAAGGTCAACACCGCACTCCTGGCTCAGGTCCGCAATCTGGCCGACAACCCGGCCGTCCCGGAGCAGGCCCAGGAGGTCTGGCGATCGCTGATCGACTTCCTCGGCGAGCCCGGCGCCAAGCAGGCCGCCAAGACCTTCGAGCTCGAGGCCGCCCCGGCCGCCAAGAAGAGCGACGCGCCGAACATCCCGACCGGCCCGAACAAGCCGCGGATCCAGCAGTTCCTCTACCCGACACTCGGCCTGGGCTGCATGCCCGGCGGCGGCAACTCCGTCGGCATGGCCCTGGTGACCGCGGGCCCGCAGCAGGCCCCCGCCCCCGGCCCCAAGCGCGGCCAGGCCGGGTACGTCTACACGAGCCTGGGCACCGGCCCGGCCAAGAACTCGGCCCTGTTCGTCAGCTGGTTGAACATCGACAACGGCCGGACGGGCCAGCAGACCCTGCGCCCGAACCCGAAGATCAACGCCGAGAAGGGCCCCGGCACCTTCACCGCCATCGCGAACACCGGTCGCGGACGCATCGTGTCGACGATCTACGGCACGGTCACCACGAAGACCGAGGGCAAGGTCATCTCGTGCGGGATCGCCCCGACGATCGGCACCGCGATCATCTGATCGCCACTCTCCTCCGTGAGCCCCGGACCACCGGTCCGGGGCTCACTGCTTTCCATCCGCGCCAGGACGGCTGGCGTTCGAGCCCAACCGTGTTTCCCAGACCCGCCCTCCCCCAACGCATTCGGCGGGCGTCGCGGTGACCGATCACCGACCGGTCGCGTCCCGATAACAACTCGGACTCAGACCTTGCGATCCACCGACAATCGTTCCCATCATTAACTTGAGACACTTCTGTAACACCAGTCACACGCTCGGTGCTGCGCCGACACGATCGTCGGCCGCCCGCCCCGGAGACCACGGGAGGACCGCTTTGACCGCACGTCTGAACCGATCGGCACGAGCCGGGATCGTCGCCCTCGCGGTGTCCACCGCCGCACTCGTCGGCGCCGGCCCGGCCACCGCCGAGCCCGAGACTCCGACCGACCCTGCGGCGACGGCCCCCGCCGCCACCGCGCCGGCAGCGACCCCGCCGGCAGCCGCCCCGCCCGCGACCGCCGAGCCGGGCCAGGCGACGACCGTGCCGACCATTCCCGGCGACGCCGAGTTGGCGGCCCTGCTGCGCAAGCTCAAAGCCGATGGCGGCGCCGAGAAGGCCGTCGCGGCGATCACCGCGATCCTGGCCTCCGACGGTCGTCTGGATCCGGCCGAGTACCTCGGTGATCAAGGCATCCTCGACAGCGTCGGCCTCAGTCAGACCGTCGTCGACCAGCTCGGCCTGAACCGGCTCGGTCTGGACTCGCTCGGTCCGGGTGCGGCGCCGACCCACCCCGCGCCCGCCGTGCCCGCGCCGACCCACGCCTCCGCGCCGACCCACGCCTCCGCCGACGTCCTCGGCGTCCTCCAGAAGGCCACCGGCACCAACCTGTTGACCCCCGCGATCGCCCCGCTGTGCACCGAGTCGACGCCCGACAACCCGCTCGGCCTGGCCACGGCGCCCGCGATGGCCGTCCCCGGCCCGTGGCCCACGCTGAGCGCCCGCGCCCCGAGTGCGCTGTCGGCCTTGATCCCGGCCGACAGCAAGGACCTGCTGACGGCGATCGGCGAGAACCAGACGGCGTTCGCACTCGTGCCGCCGGGCACGCCCGAGTCCGACCAGTTCCGGGTCGCCTGGTTCAACACCTCGACTCTGCGCGGCGGTCTGGCCGACCTCAAACCGTTGTCGGCCATCGCCTCCCCCGGTCCGCTGAAGCAGTTGCTCGCCGGCACCGAGAACTTCCACGGCGTGCGTCTGGCCCGCGTCGACACCGGGAAGGGGACCATCCTGTCCGCGGTCTTCGGTTCGACCACCGACGCCGGCCGCACCTGCTATTTCCTCCCCGCCCTGGGCACCGTGAAGAACTGACGCCCGCTCGGCGACGAACCCGATGCTCGCACTCGCAGGCCACACCGGTCGGCGGGTGCGAGCCCCACTTTGAAGGATCCCGATGATGTTCACCGCCCGGAAGCGGTTCACCCGCACGCTCGTCGCGACCGCGGCGGCCGCCGCCGTCGTCGTCGCAGGCGGTGTCGTCGGCGCCCGAGCACTGGCCGACCCCGCCGTCGACCCCGCGCCCACCGCGACCGGCGGTCAGACCGCAGGCACGGTGTACGCCAACCGCACCGTGCCCGAGGGCCGGCTGGTGCCGGGGGCCGCGGCCGGCCAGCAGTACAGCTACTGGTCAGCCGGCGCCGACGAGCGGATGCACCTGTCGACGGCGGTCCTGCTCGAACCGCGCGGCGCCGCGCCGTCGGCCGGATGGCCGGTGGTGGTGTGGGCGCACGGCTCGGACGGGTGGAGTCAGGCCTGTGCGCCGTCGGTCCGCCGCGACGCCGCTGACGTCGCGGCCGTGTCCCGTCTGCTCAAGCAGGGTTTCGCGGTGATCGCCCCCGACTACGCCGCCGTCGGCACCCCCGGTTCCCCGCAGTACGCGGACTTCACCGCCACCGCGCACAACATCGTCGACGCGGTCCGGGCCGGCTCCGACGTCGGCGCCTCGGCGCTGTCGCCGAAATGGGCGGTCACCGGTCGGGGGCTGGGCGCCTCGGCCGCGGTCGTCCTCGCGGCGAAGGCGACCGCCTGGCAGAGCGGGCCGCTCGACTTCCGCGGCGCCGGCGCCGCGAGCATCCCGGCCGACTACCAGGACGTCGTCGCCGGGCTGAGCCCGTCGTCGGCGGCGGTGCCCACCGCGATGGTCGCCGATGTCCTGTACACGTTGGCCTCGCAGCCGGCCGACGCGCTGGAGTCCATTCTCTCCCCGCGCGGCTCGGCGCTGGTGACCAAGGCGCGCACGCTGTGCACCGACGCATTGATCAAGGAGATCGGCGGCACCGGTCTCGCCGATCTGGTCTCGCGCCCGCTGTCGTCGAATGCGACGCTGGCCTCGTCGTTGCGCAAGTCGCTGGCGATCCCGACCCGGGGCTTCAACCGCCCGATCCTGATGAGCCAGCGTCTCACCGACGACGCCGTCGTCGTGCCGAACTCCCTGCGATATGTCGCCGAAGCCCAGCTCAGCAGCAACAAGGTCAAGATGAGCACCTATCTGACGGGCAGTGAGGCCGACGCCGAGCGACAGGAACAGGCGGCGGTCGACGCCTTCCTGGCCGGCCTGTTCTGACCGGGCCCGCGGCGCGCGGCGGCAACTACCATGACCTCATGGGAAAACTCCAGATCGCCCAGGACCCTGTCGCCGACGAACTGCTGTCGACCGATCCGTTCGCCCTGACCGCGGGCATGCTTCTCGATCAACAGTTCCCGATGGAGCGGGCCTTCGCCGGTCCGGCCAAGATCCGCGAGCGGTTCGGGACGCTCGATCCGGCCGCGATCGCCGACGCCGAACCCGAGGCCTTCGCCGACCTGTGCGCGACCCCGCCGGCCGTGCACCGCTACGGGCGCTCGATGGCGGGCCGGATCCAGGAGTTGGCGCGAGTCGTGGTCGATCAGTACGACGGCGACACCGCGGCCATCTGGACCACCGCCAAGACCGGTGAGGAGTTGTACGCGCGGGTGCGCGCGCTTCCGGGCTTCGGCGACCAGAAGGCCGCGATCTTCGTCGCCCTGCTGGCCAAACAGCTCGGCGTGAAGCCGCGCGGTTGGACCAAGGTGACCGGTGATTATGGACGCAAGGGGTACCGCTCGGTGGCCGACGTCACCGATCCGGAGTCCCTGCAGCGGGTTCGCGACTTCAAGAAGGCGGCGAAGGCCGCGGCGCGAAAGTAACCCCCGCTACAATCTACGACCATGAATAATGGGGCGAAGGAAGTACGCGCAGCCGTCAAGATTCCGCTGCGAATCGGCTTCGCGACCGCCGGGATCGCACTGTCGACCGTCGAGTCGGTGCTCAACGTCGCCCGGCTCACCGCCGAGAGCATCGAGAGCGAAGTCAACTCGATGGTCGGCATCAACGACAACAGCGAGATCGCGACCGTGCGGGCACCGCTGACGATCCTGAGCCAGGTGGCCGACCTCCTCAGCCCCGACCGTCCCTTCGGCCGGATCCTGGCCAACGGCGGCCCCCTCGATCGACTCATCCAGCCCGGGGGTGTCATCGACCGGCTCACCGCTCCCGACGGACTGCTGGAGAAGCTGACCGAGCGCGGCGGACTGCTGGATCAGATGACCGACGAGAAGGGCATCCTGATGCGGGTCGCGGCCAAGGACGGCCCGCTCGACAGGCTCACCCGCGAGGGCGGCGTCGTCGACCAGTTCACCGAGAGCGAGGGCATCCTCGAACGTCTGACCTCCGAGGGCGGCATCGTCGACAAGCTGACCGCTCCCGACGGCGTGCTGGAGAAGCTGGCTCAGCCCGACGGGGTCCTCGACCGCGCAGCCAGCGACGACGGCCTGCTCGACCAGCTGCTCGGCGCCGACGGCGCACTGGAGAAGCTGATCGCGCCCGGCGGTCCGCTGGACAAGTTCACCGAACTGTCCGAGACCCTGGCATCCCTGCCGCCGAATCTGGCCGCCATGCAGGAAACCGTCGATCACCTCAACGAGGTGGTGGAACTGCTCAACGCCTCGGTCGCACCGATCGGCGGACTGGCCGACCGGCTGCCCAAGCGGCTCACCCGGGGAACGTACCCGGGCAACAGCGGCAACACTCCGGCGCCGGTCCGCCCGCAGTTGCCCGGCGACCCGAGCGACGACGCGGCCAGCCGCTACCCGGGCCGGTGATCGCCTCGCCGATCACGAGGTGAGGGCGGCGCGCAGGGCGGCCGCGTAGTCGTCGATCGTCTCGGCGGCGGCGCCGCGCGCAGCCACCGACACGGTGACCGTCTCGCCGATACCGTGCACGCCGTGGGTGAGTCCGTGCACCGGCGACAGCGCCGGAAAACCCGCCGTGAACAGCACCTGACCGCCGGCCAGCGTCAGGTCGGCGGGGCCGCGGTCGACCGACGAGACCACCGTGGCGCCGGCCACCAGCGGCGGCACGGGGGCAGCCGCGGCCAGCCGCACGCCCCACGACTCCACTATCGCCGGCGCCCACGCGGTGGCCCGCCGGGCGGCGCTCCGGCCGGGCAGTGCGTCGCGTCGCCGCGCTTCGGCGAGGGCGTCGGCCAGCACCGTGGCCCGCTGGTCGCGGCCCAGGTCGGACCGCAGGTCGATTCCCGCGGTGAAGAAGCTGTTGCGCTCACCGCCCGACCCGGGGCGCGCCAAGGTCACCTCGGCGACGGTCCGACCGTCGGCGCTCGCTCCCCCGAACTCCGGCAGCACCTCGGCGATCCGGACCAGCGCGCCGACGGTGACCGTCATGCCCGGTCGGCGAACCGACTCGCGGTCGACGGTGATCGTCTGCAGACGGATCGGACCCGAGCCCGGGCGATTGAGCTCGGTGGGCTCGATCGGCGCAGTCGGGGCGGTGGCAGTGAGGGCGGCGGTGGTCGAGTCGGCACGCCACGCCGCCGTCCCCACGGCGATCGCGGTCGCGAGCCGCAGCGGCGTCGTCAGCGCTCCGCGCAGCGCGGTTCGCAGCCCCGGCGGCGGTCCCGGGGCGGGCGCGTCACCGATGGCGCCGGTGTCCGACAGCAGTCGGCGCGCGATGGCCGAGACCGTTCGGCCGTCACCGAGCGCATGTGAGATCTGCAGGACGACGACGTGCGCGCGACCCCCATCCGTACCCGGTACGCCGACGAGCGAAGGGTGCAGGTGCACGCGCCACAACGACCCGGACTCCGGCAGCGCCCCGGACTCCCGCAGCGATCCCGGTCCGGCATCGTCGGCCGCCATGAGCGTCGCCAGATCGGCCAGGACCTCGTCCCACGTCTGCGCGTCCGATCGCCGGAACTGGTCGTCGGCGGCGGGGCGCGCACACCAGCGCGGATAGTCGAGGTCGCCGGGCACCCGCGCGATCGCCAGGTGCAGGTCGGCGATGCCTGCCGCGCGGCGCCGCAGTTCGGCCATCGGATCGCCCACGGACGCCGCCGTCGCGGCGAAGGCGTACACCAGGAACTGGTCGTTGCGGCCGACCAGGGATCGCCAGTACATCGCGGCGTCGGGTCCGCTCAGCGCACTCACCGGACGTCCTTGACATCGACCAATGGCAACGTGGGCATAATGCCTGAAAACGCAGATGCCGCGGGTGCGGCATGGAGAGGCGGCCGACGTGCCCAGTGATTCGACCCTCGACGGACTCGATCCCACCACCCCGGTCATCGTAGGCGTCGGGCAGGCGGCCCAGCGCATCGACGACGCGGACTACGAGCCGCTCGGCGAAGCCGACCTGGCGGCGCAGGCGGTGCGCGCGGCCCTCGCCGACACCGGCACCGACGTCGCCGAGCTCGCGTCGACGATCGACACCGCGGTGGCGGTGCGCTCCTTCGAGCGCTCCAGCCCGGCGTCGTCGTCGCCCTTCGGGCGCCCGGACAACATGCCGCGGGCCGTCGGGCGCCGCACCGGCATCGATCCGCGGCGCGCCGTGGCAGAGGTGACCGGCGGACAGAGCCCCCAGCACCTGGTGAACGAGTTCTGCGGCGAGATCGCCGCCGGGCGGAGCTCGTCGGTCGTGCTGTTCGGCGCCGAGGTGATGTCGACCGTGCGGCACGCGATGAAGAACGGTGCGCACCTCGATTTCGCCGAGACCGTCGGCGGCCAGTTGGACGATCGCGGCTACTCGATCGCCGGCCTGACCTCCGTGGAAGAGGTTCGGCACGGGGTGGTCCTGCCGATCGCGCAGTACTCGATCGTGGAGAACGCACGCAGGCACCGGCTGGGCATGTCGGCACCCGACTACGCGCTGTCGATGGGCGAATGGTTCGCCCCGATGACGGCGGTCGCGACGCAGAACCGGTTCGCCGCGGCACCCGGGATCCGGACCGCAGCCGAGCTCGCGCTCGCCGGCGACGGCAATCGACGGGTCTCGGTCCCCTACCCGCGGCGGCTGGTCGCCCGCGATCACGTGAATCAGGCGGCCGCGGTGATCCTGATGTCGGTCGGGGCCGCCCGCGCCGCCGGGGTGCCCGCCGACCGCTGGGTCTTTGTGCACGGGCACGCCGACGCCGTCGAGAAGCCGCTGCTCGCACGCCCCGACCTATCCCGGGCTCCAGCCTCGGCGGCCGCGGTCCGCGAGGCGCTGCAGATGGCGGAGCTGAGCGTCGACGACCTCGCCGACCTGGACTTCTACAGTTGCTTCCCCGTCGCGGTCTCGCACGTGTGCGACGAGTTGGGATTGGCCCCGGACGACCCGCGCGGACTCACCGCGACCGGCGGCCTGCCCTACTTCGGCGGTCCGGGCAACAACTACTCGATGCATGCGATCGCCGAGATCGTCGCTCGCGCCCGCCGCACGCCGGGCACCTTCGGTCTGGTCGCGGCCAACGGCGGCATCCTCAGCAAGTACTCGGTCGGGGTGTACGGGACCGCGCCCGCGCCGTGGCGCCGGTCGACGTCGGCCGACTTGCAGCGCGAGCTCGACGCCACCGGATCCGTCGCGGTGAACCGACACCCCGACGGTCCCGCGACCGTCGAGTCGTTCGTCGTGGTCGACCCCGACGGACCGCGACCGGCGGGCACAGTCATCGGCAGGCTGCCCGACGGCGCTCGCTTCGTCGCGGCGGTCGACGGCGCCGACCGTGCACTCCTGGACCTGCTCTCCGGAGACGACGATCCAATCGGGACACCGGTTCACGTTCGCGCAGGCACCGACCGCAATCACGTCGCCCTGACGCGACGCGATCTCGACGCGCGGCACCCGAGGCCTGCCGTCAGTTTCGCCGACCGCTACGAGCACCTCCTGGTGCGCCGCGACGGTCACGTACTCGAGGTCACGATCAATCGCGCCGAGGCGCGCAATGCGCTGAACGCGGCGACCAATGCCGAACTGGACGCGGTGTTCGACGCGTACTTCGCCGATTCGGAGCTGCGGGTGGCGATCCTGACCGGCGCCGGCGACCGAGCGTTCTCGGCGGGCAACGACCTCGCCGCCGGCCCGATGGCCGCCGGGCTCTCGGTTCCCGCCAACGGTCTCGGCGGTCTCACTTCGCGCCGGTCACTGCCCAAGCCGGTGATCGCCGCGGTCAACGGATGCGCCCTCGGCGGCGGCCTGGAGGTGGCACTGGCCTGCCATGTGGTCGTCGCGGACGCGGATGCCACCTTCGGGCTGCCCGAGGTCGGGATGGGTCTGGCCGTCGCGGCGGGCGGGCTGGTGCGGTTGCCCCGGACCATTCCTCCGGTGCTGGCGAACGACATGGTCCTGACCGGCCGCCGACTCGATGCGACCGAGGCCCTGGCCTGCGGATTGATCTCGCGGATCGCTCCGGCCGGCGGGGTGCTCGGGACGGCGCGATCGGTCGCCGCCGCGATCCTCGCGGGGTCTCCGGTGGCCGTGCGGGCTTCGCTGGCCGCCATGGCCGCCACCCGGTCCGAACCCGACGTCGTCGCCGCCGTCGGCGAGAGCGCCTCGGTGCTCGACACGGTGCTCGTCTCGACCGATCTCCACGAGGGCATGGCGGCCCTCGCAGAGAAGCGCGAACCGCGATGGGAGGGTCACTGATCCGGAACCCACCGCGCTGACCTGCATGGACAGGGAGATCCGAATAGAACCTTGAATTACTTGGACATCCAAGTATATCGTGGTTCGCGTCACCCCTCGGATGCCTCTGGAAGGATCTCGCATGACTGCGTTGCGGACCATCGATCACTACTTGAACGGCGCTCACGTCGCGGCGAGCGGCGCCACCGCCGACGTCTTCGACCCCAGCACGGGCCTGGTCCAGGCCACCGTTCCGCTGGCCACCGCCGACGAGGTCGACAAGGCCGTCGCCATCGCCGCCGAGGCGCAGAAGGTGTGGGCGGCGTTCAACCCGCAGCGCCGCGCCCGCGTCCTGATGAAGTTCATCGACCTGGTCAACCAAAACATGGACGAGCTGGCCGAACTGCTCTCCAGCGAACACGGCAAGACCCTGGCCGACGCCCGCGGCGACGTGATGCGCGGCCTGGACGTCATGGAGTTCGCCGTCGGCATCCCGCACCTGCTCAAGGGCGAGTACACCGAGAACGCGGGCACCGGCATCGACGTGTACTCGATGCGCCAGCCGCTCGGCGTGGTCGCCGGCATCACGCCGTTCAACTTCCCGGCGATGATCCCCCTGTGGAAGGCCGGCCCCGCACTGGCCTGCGGCAACGCCTTCATCCTCAAGCCCTCAGAGCGCGACCCGGGCGTCCCGGTCCGCCTCGCCGAACTCTTCACCGAGGCCGGCCTGCCCGACGGCGTCTTCCAGGTGGTGCACGGCGACAAGACCGCCGTCGACGCGCTGCTCGAGAACCCCGACGTCAAGGCAGTCGGCTTCGTCGGGTCCTCGGACATCGCGCAGTACATCTACGAGAACGCCGCCAAGAACGGCAAGCGCAGCCAGTGCTTCGGCGGCGCCAAGAACCACATGATCATCGCTCCCGACGCCGACCTCGATCAGGCCGCCGACGCCCTCGTCGGTGCCGGTTACGGTGCCGCGGGCGAGCGCTGCATGGCGATCTCGGTCGCCGTCCCGATCGGCGACGCCACCGCCGACGCGTTGCGCGCCAAGCTGGTCGAGCGCGTCCAGGCGCTGCGGGTGGGCCACAGCCACGACCCGAAGGCCGACTACGGTCCGCTGATCACGGCGGCCGCCCGCGACCGCGTCCTGGACTACATCGAGCAGGGTGTCGCCGCCGGCGCCGAGGTCGTCGTCGACGGCCGCGGCAAGGGCTCGACCGACGCCGAGTTCGAGGGCACCGACCTCTCCGGCGGCTACTACGTGGGCCCGACCCTGTTCGACCACGTCACCAAGGACATGTCGATCTACACCGACGAGATCTTCGGACCGGTGGTCTGCATCGTGCGCGCCCACGACTACGAAGAGGCCCTGGCGCTGCCGACCGAGCACGAGTACGGCAACGGCGTCTCGATCTTCACCCGCGACGGCGACACCGCCCGCGACTTCACCTCGCGCGTCGAGGTCGGCATGGTCGGCGTCAACGTCCCCGTCCCGGTCCCGGTGGCCTACCACACGTTCGGCGGCTGGAAGCGCTCCGGCTTCGGCGACCTGAACCAGCACGGACCGGCGTCGATCATGTTCTACACCAAGACCAAGACAGTGACCTCTCGATGGCCGTCGGGCATCAAGGAGGGCGCCGACTTCGCCATGCCGCAGATGCACTGACCGACCCGACCAGACAGCAGGACCGACACAGACACGGCAGACAGAAACCATGCCCTACCCGAAATTGTCCGACGACGACCGGATCGTCGTCGAAGCGGCCAGGGATTTCGCGCGCAAGCGGCTGGCCCCGTTCTCCCTCGAGTGGGACGCCGCCGCGCACTTCCCCGTCACGGAGATGCGTGAAGCGGCTTCGCTCGGAATGGCCGGCATCTACACCCGCGAGGACGTCGGCGGCTCCGGCCTCCGACGCCTCGACGGCGTGCGGATCTTCGAAGAACTCGCCAAGGCCGATCCGGTCACGGCCGCGTTCCTGTCCATCCACAACATGTGCACCTGGATGGTCGACCGGTACGGCACCGACGAGCAACGCAAACGCTGGGTGCCGAAGATGGCGTCGATGGAGTACATCGCCAGCTACTGCCTCACCGAGCCCGGCGCGGGCTCGGATGCGGCGGCGCTGTCGACGTCGGCCCGCCGCGACGGTGACGAGTTCGTCCTGCGCGGCAGCAAGCAGTTCATCTCCGGCGGCGGCGTCTCGGACGTCTACGTGGTGATGGCCCGCACCGGGGACGCCGGGGCTCGCGGCATCTCGACCTTCGTCGTCGAGAAGGGCGCACCCGGGCTCTCGTTCGGTCCGCCCGAGGCCAAGATGGGCTGGCACAATCAGCCCACCGCGCAGGTGATCTTCGACGACGTCCGGGTTCCTGCCGATGCGATGCTCGGCGGCCCGGAAGGCGAGGGCACCGGGTTCTCGATCGCCATGAACGGGCTGAACGGCGGCCGACTCAACATCGCCGCGTGTTCATTGGGCGGCGCTCAGGCCGCCTACGACCAGACGCTGCAGTACACGACCGAACGCGAGGCCTTCGGCAAGCCGCTGATCGCCGAGCCGACGATCGCGGCGACCCTGGCCGATATGGCGATCGCGCTGGAGGCCTCGCGCCTGATGCTCTGGCGTGCGGCGGAGGCACTCGACGCCGACGACCCGGACAAGGTGGAGCTGTGCGCGATGGCCAAGCGTTTCGTCACCGAGAGCTGTTTCACGGTCGCCGATCAGGCGCTGCAGTTGCACGGCGGCTACGGCTACCTGCACGAGACGGGTATCGAGAAGATCGTCCGCGACCTGCGGGTGAATCGCATCCTTGAAGGAACCAACGAGATCATGCGGATGGTGATCGGCCGCGCACAGGCGCAGCGTGCCACCGCCACGAAGAAGGGCACACGATGAGCACTATCGCTTTCCTCGGGCTCGGCCACATGGGTGGGCCGATGGCGGCCAACCTCGTCAAGGGCGGCCACGAGGTGGTCGGCTTCGACCTGATCCCCGAGCTGCTGTCGGCCGCTGTCGAGTCGGGTGTGCGCCCGGCCGACTCGGCTGAGTCCGCGGTGGCCGGCGCCGACGCCGTCATCACCATGCTTCCCAGCGGCGCTGCGGTCCGCGCGGTGTATGAGGCGGTGATCCCGCACGCCACGCCCGGCCAGCTCTTCATCGACTCGTCGACGATCTCGGTGGAGGATGCGCGCGCGGTGCACGAGCTGGCGGTCGACGCCGGTCTCATGCAGCTCGATGCTCCCGTCTCGGGCGGCGTCAAGGGCGCCACCGCGGGTACCTTGGCGTTCATGGTCGGCGGCGACGACGTGGCGCTCGCAGCGGCCCGCCCGATTCTGGCGCCGATGGCGGGCAAGGTCGTCGCATGCGGCGGTCCCGGCAACGGTCAGGCCGCCAAGCTGTGCAACAACATGATCTTGGCGGTCCAGCAGATCGTCGTCGGTGAGGCCTTCACCCTCGCCGAGAAGCTCGGCCTCGACGATCAGGCCCTGTACGACGTGGTCACCGGGGCGACCGGAAACTGCTGGGCGCTGCAGGCCAACTGCCCGGTTCCGGGTCCGGTCGAGGGGGCGCCGTCGGGCAACGGCTTCCAGCCGGGGTTCGCGACGTCGCTGATGAACAAGGATCTGCACCTGGCCATGGACGCGGTGTCGAAGACTGGAGCGAATGCTCCGCTGGGCACGCATGCCGCCAAGATGTACGACGAGTTCGCGGCCGAGCACGGCGGCCTCGACTTCAGTGCGATAATCGAAACCCTGCGCTGACGTCCATGCGGCGCAATGACTGTCGATAGGAGTGGCGTGGCCGGGGTTGATCATGAGTCGAGCGAGCACGACCCGATCGCCCTGGCCCGCCGCAATTGGGAGGACGCCGGATGGGGCGGTGACGTCGCAGACGGCATGGAGGCGGTCACCTCGGTGATGCGCGCGCATCAGATCATGTTGGCGCGCGTGGAACAGGAGCTGAAGCCCTTCGGCCTCACCTTCGCCCGGTTCGAGCTCCTGCGGCTGCTGGCCTTCACCCGGCAGGGGGCGCTGCCCATCTCGAAGGCCAGTGACCGCCTGCAGGTCCACGTCTCGTCGGCCACCCACGCGATCGGCAGGCTCGCCGAAGCAGGCCTCGTGGAGCGTCTGCCCCACCCCACGGACGGTCGGACCACGCTGGTCTCCATCACCGGCGACGGCCGCGAGTTGGTTGAGAAGGCCACCGCAGTTCTCAACAGCAGCGTGTTCGCCGATGTCGGAATGTCGGTGAATCAGTCACGGCAACTGGTCGACGCGATCCGCAGTCTGCGCCACGCGCACGGCGACTTCTGAGGCCCGACCGGTCAGTCCGGGCTGCCGATCTCGACGCCGAATTCCAGGAAGCGCACCGATCGTTGCGGGTCGGTGTTCCCCTGATTGGCGCGCAGCGCGTCCAATTCGGTGGCGAACACTCGCTCCACGCGCACCGCACCACTCGCGGTGTGAACGATGCCCCACACCCCGGGCTCCGCGTCGATCACCTCGGGTTCGCGCCGCGGCTCGGTCCGTGCCCGGGCGGCCGAGGTCGCGAGGTCGGCCCAGGTGGCGGTGGCTCGCGGGTTGTCGAGAGCCTGCTTCAACAGCTTGCGCAGACCATCGCCCGCCTCTCGCGCGAAGCGGTCGAAGTCGTCGGGGCCGAACTCACCTGTGGTTCCCATGCTCACCATGGTCCGCAGATTCCGGTCGGCGCGCCACCGGGTGCCCGCCCGTCTGCGCTCATGCGGCGGCGGTGGGTGCGGTGGTCATCGTGCGGCGTGCGTTGGAGCGGATCGGTTCCCGCGAACCCACCGGACGCGACGTGTCGGCCGGTGGCCGGAACCAGGGATGCCGGTCGTGGCCGATGAACACCTCCCAGCCGGTGTGATGGACGACGGTGTGGTGCATCCGGCACAGGAGCACACAGTTGTCGACCGCCGTCTCACCACCGGCCGACCAGGGCACGCAATGATGCGCATCGGTCCACGACACCGGCCGCCCGCACCCGGGGAACGCACACCCGCGATCACGCGCCTCGAGGGCCTTACGCAAAGCCACCGTCACCAGGCGATGCTCGCGGCCCACATCCAACGGCGCCGACTCCCCATCGAGCACGACCCGCCGCATCGCCGCCTCACACACCACCAACCCCACCGTCGAGGGCGAGACCGGCCCCGCGAACCCAAGCGAAGCCACCGACGACGCGGTGCTGGACACCGCAGTCGGCTGTCCACCCGTCTCGGTGCGGGCGGTCTCGGTGTGGGTGGGGACGATCAGCGTCACGTGCGGCAACACCCCACCCGAGGCGGTCGGCCGGTCGCGGCCGGTCAGGTAGCCGCGCACGATCTGCCCGAACGCCTCAGCCCGCCGCTGAGTCACCGTCCGCGGATCCCGCGACCCATCCGGCAGCGGCACCGGCCGACACAGCGGATCAAGCGCCTGATGCAACTCCTCCCCAGACAGCGCGTCCAGATCGAGCGTGGCGGTGGTGCGGCCATCAGCGCCGGTGGTCAGGGTCATCTCGTTGAGCTCGGACCTCTCAGCTACCGGCACCACCTCCGACTCTGGATCGGTGGGATCGGGGGCGGGCGCCCATTCGAGGGCGAGCTCGCGGGCTCGGGTGTCGACGTCGGCCGGCGTCACCTGCACGATGAGCCTGCGCGCCAGATCCTGCCGGGCCGGTTCGTCGAGCGGGACCCGCCTGCTCACGAACGCGACCCCACGCCCGACCGCATCACCATGCTCAAGCGAAACACCACCGGTCCGGGCCTGCCGCGACAGGTCCGGAAGAGAGGCCGCGGCCGCGCCGACCCGCGAGAGTCGGTAGGCGACGGCCGGTGGGTGCCCGAGTTCGCGCAGCAGATCGCTCGCGCGCTTGACGCGCTTACGGGCCGGGACCCCGGCCCGCTCGGCCGCCTCCGTCGCCGCAGCGAGGGTGGTGGTGCACAGGTTGAGCAGCCTGGTCACCTCCACCAACACCGCCAGAATCAGCCGATCATCGGCGCCCGTCGGCGACGGGGACGCGAACACCCGGGCCAATTCCCCACCCGAGGCGCCCGGTGAACCCGCCGACTCCGGCGGATCGAGTGCGTCACTGAGCAGGTCAGCGACGTCGGTGACAGCATCAACCACGGTCCTGGACATCGTCATGGTCATGACTCCCCCTCTCCACGACCCGGTCACGAACAGTTTCGGGATCGCCGAAAGCTGTTGGTGGCGGGCGTGATTCCGGTCTTTGAACTCCCCACAGGCCGGCGTGCCGGTCACCGACAACACCGTCTGCGAGGCGAAATACGGTTGAACGACAAAGCAGTTGGAAATACAGCTGTGCGTGGTCCGTCACCCGGATGTCAGACCGCCGCCGCCTCCGCGGGAAGGCACCTCGCCCCGGGGTCTCGATACGTCCTCGGCTAGCGCCTCGGACTACTCGACCACCCTAAAAAGGAGCGACCACCCAGCCCGAGAGTCCCTCCAGAGCCGGCGGCGGTCTGACATTTGCCGCCGCGTACCCACCCTTGCGCCCTCAGCGGTGCCGTGGGCGTAGTTGGTGTCGCCAGGTACGCGACGCGCTATCAAATTCTCAAAGAACGAGAAGCAATCCCTGAGGGCCACTCCAATCGATCATGTGTTCTATGATACACATCACATTCAACTAGGACAAGGGGCCGCTCGGGTAGAGTTCGCCGCGAAGCCCCTCCGGGGCTCCCGGACGAGCCCGCCGTACCCGGACTGCGACAAGACGGTGGTTCGGGAGCAACCATGCATTGGCTCGTCCTTGTCGTCTCCGGCGTGCTCGAAGCCGTCTGGGCCAGCGCGCTGGGCAGGTCGGAGGGCCTGCACCGCCTCACGCCGACCGTCGTCTTCTTCGTGGCGCTGGTACTCAGCATGGGAGGACTCGCCTACGCGATGCGCGAGTTGCCCACGGGCAGTTCTTATGCGGTGTGGGTCGGCATCGGCGCGACCGGCGCCGTGGCCTACGGCATGCTCACCGGCGCCGAAGCGGCGAGCCTGGCCAAGGTCCTCTGCATCATCGCGATCGTCGGCGGCGTCATCGGACTGAAGCTCGTCGGCTGACCGTCCGGCTCAGTCAGACGTTGCCCCGCGCGATGACCGCCACGGCCGAATCGAGTTGGTCGAACAGGTCGTCGTAGGCGATCAGACCCATTCCCGCCTCCAGCAGCGCACCGGAGAAGGCGAAGGTCAGCGTGCGAAGCAGGTCGGGCCGGGCCGCCTCCCCCAGCGCCTCCTGGAACAGCGCGTACCAGTGGCGACCGATCTCCACCCGGATCCGGGCGACATCGGGGTCGGCGGAGAGCAGGCTCTTGGTGGCGGCCTCGGTGACGGTCGGCGTCTGCCCGACCATGTCGGCGATGTATCGGACCGTCTGCCGCAGGCGGTCCGACACGTCGCCGGACAGATCGGGTCCAGGCGCCTGCGTCACCTGCCGCCAGAACAGGGAGGCGAACAGGTGATCCTTGGACGAGAAGTAGGTGTACGCGGTGGCCGGCGAGACTTTTGCCGCTGCGGCGACCAACCGCAGGGTCAGGTCCTCGTAGACGGCGTCGGCCAGCAGATCGGCACCGGCGTCGAGGAGCTTCCCGACCGTCTCGAGTTGGCGTGCGTTGAGGCTGCGGCGCGGCAGCGTGGACCCGAGACTGTACATGGATCCAGTCTAGAAGCCGCCCGCAACCCGACCTCCGGACGATCACCACGGAATGCGAGAAGGCCCGCACCTTTCGGTGCGGGCCTTCTCTTCTAGTAGCGGGGGCAGGATTCGAACCTACGACCTCTGGGTTATGAGCCCAGCGAGCTACCGAGCTGCTCCACCCCGCGTTGCACCACCAACGTTACACACCGATGAACACCCCACGCAAATCGGTTCGGCTTCAACGTGATCGGCAACCGCGTCGCGGATCGCGGTCAGCGCGGCCGCACTCCCATCAGCTTCGCAAGGCTGCTCGCGAGCGGATTGAGGTTCAGCTTGTCCGGGTCCTTCTTCGCCGCATCGTCCCACGGCTGGGCGATCGCCGGGTTGCCGAGGGCGGCATTGTTCGCGCCGCGGACGGCGGTCGGATTACCGGTCGGCACGGTGCATCGGGCATCGACGTTGAACGGGAAGTCGTCGTAGTTCACATCGAACCCGGGGTCGCGCTGCTTGATCCGCGCGAGCATCGCCGAGGTGGACTCGTAACCGCGCGTGCAGCTGGGCGGATTACCCGTCTCCAGCACGATTCCGAAGCGGATGGTGCCGTCGGGCGAGGACGGTGAATGACTGCCCGCGGCCAGCAACGACAGCATGGCGAAGGTCATCCCGGTGGCGTACGACGCGGGCGCGGCGGTGTGCACGGTGCCGCCGAGCTGACCGACGAGCGTGCTCGCGTCGTCGGCGTTGTCGCGAAGGAACTCCGACAGCGCGCCGGCCGCGCGGGGACCGTCGGTGAGGATGCGCCGCACGGCGGGATCCGCGGCCGCGAGCTGCGCGGTCACCGCATCGAGGCCGCGCGACCACGCGAGGATCTCGTCGGACTGAGCCGCCTGGGTGGCCAGGACCGTGTTGGATCGTCCGATCAACGAGATGGTCTGGTCGAGGCTGTCAACGCCGTCCTTGGACAGTCGCCCCAGCGAGTCGACCAGTCGGCTGAGATCGTCGCCGCGACCGTTGAAGGCCTGACCGAGCTCCTGGACGACGGTCCGCAGTTGGTCGACCGGGATCGTCCGGGTGAGGTCGATGGTGGAGGCCACGACGTCTTGCACCGCGGGCGGCAGTTGCGCCCCCTCGATCTCCGAACCTTCCCGCAGGAACGGGCCGGCGGCCGACGGCGGTTGCAGGTCCAGGTACTGCTCGCCGATCGCCGATCGGTTGGCGACCACGGCGACCGCCGACGCCGGGATCTGTCGACGATCGGATTCGAGGGTCAGTTCCACGTCGACCCCGCCGGGAACCAGCCGCATGTCGCTGACCCGACCGGCCGCGACTCCGCGATAGGTGACCTCGGCGTCGGTGAAGGTGCCGCCGGCCTCGGGCATGTGCACGACGACTCGATAGGCGCCGACGCCGAGCGCCTGATCCATCCGGGCATACCGGATGCCGGCGAAGATGGACGCCGCAAGCCCCAACAGGACCACGACGACCAACTGAATCCGGACCATTCTGCTGAGCGGCGGCACGCGAAGCCTTCCTACACGACTGACGGATTCGAGACGATCCGCCCCGTGAGGGTAAGTCGCGCCACGTGCACTCCGCGATTCCAGAGGCCCTCATGTGGCAAAGCCACTAGTCACATTTGCCCTGTGATCTTTCTCACCGACTGAGGTACGGTGAAAGTACACCAAAGGTGTCCTACCAGGTATTTCTCTGGTGATCCGACGCATGAGGAGGAGAGATGAGTAACCATTCGACCAAGAGGGAGGGCCACGGTAACCACTGGATGGGCATGGTGGCGTTCATCCTGTTGCTCTCGGGAGGCGCGTTCTCGGCACTGTGGCTCATCACCCTGGCCGACCTCCCGGCGAACAAACCCACGAACATCACCTACGGCGTCCTCGCCCTCGGCTGCCTGGTGTTCTCGGTGATGATCTTCAGCGCCCTCGTCCGGGAACTGCGTCATTCACCGGTGATGCCCGACAACACTCCGGCTGAGATCAAGCGCTACCTGTCGAAGGTCCGCCCGTCCTGACACCCGCCACCGACTGAACGAACCGGGGCCGACGATCGAATCTCGATCGTCGGCCCCGGTTCTCCTGTCTGGCGGGTTCTCCTGTCCGGCGGGTTCTCCCGCGTGGCGCCTGGGTCAGCCGCCGAGCGACTCGTACTTCTTGACGGCCTTGTCGAGACGGTCGAGCGCATCGCCGTAGGCCTTGAAGTCGCCGCTGGTCTGAGCCTTCCGAACCTCTTCCAGAGCCGCGCCGAGTTCCTTGACCGCCGCATCACGCGCCGGACTGTCCGGCGACGACTGCTGCGGCTGCTGCTGCTCCGGCTTGGCCGGGGCCGGCGACGTCGGGACGGTCTGCGCGTCCGGTTCGGTGGCCGCGCCCGGATCGATGCCCACCTGTCGCAGCGCCTCGGCAACGGTCGGCGCATAGCCCGCGTTGGCGCGCTTCTCGCCCGCCGCGGCGTTGTAGTAGGTCAGCACGCGGTACAGCTTCGGAATCGCCGAGTCGCCGCCCTTGGCCTGGTTGTACATCGGCTGCACGTACAGGATCCCGTTGTCGCCGACCGGCAGGGCCAGCAGGTTGCCGTAGGTCACCTGGCTGGAGTTCTCCACCAGCTGCCGGTCTCGGGTACCGGCCGGGCTGTTCTTCATCGCCTCGGTCGCCTGCTGCGGACCCACCGACTGGGTGGCCGTCGGCAGCGTCTTCACGGTGATCTTGCCGTACCCGTCGGGGTCGGAGTTCGCCGTCATGTACGCGGCCAGGTTGGGCCGAGCCAGCGCCGTCATCACCGAGGTGAGCTGGAACTGAGCCAGCGACTGCTTGCCGGGCGCCGACGCGGTGAAGAAGTACGGCGGCTGCGGCGCCGTCGTCTTGTCGACGGTCGGATCGGCGGGCACGGTCCAGAAGTTGCTCGACTTGAAGAAGGTCGTGCCGTCACCGACGTGGTACTTGGTCAGGAGCTCGCGCTGCAGCTTGAACATGTCCTCCGGATACCGCAGGTGCGCCCGCAGGTCGGCGCGCTTGTCGAGCTCCGCCTTCGGCTTCACCGTTCCGGGGAACGCCTTCATCCAAGTCTTGAGCACCGGATCGGTGTCGTCGGACTGATACAGCTCGACCTTGCCCGTGTACGCGTCGACGGTCGCCTTGACCGAGTTCCGGACGTACGAGACCTCCTCGTCGACCTGCGCGCGGCCCGTCGGCCCGGCATTGGACTGGCGGGAGTCCGCGGTCGCGGCCTGCAACGCCATCCGCTGCGCGTACGGGTAGTTCTTCAGCGTCGTGTAGCCGTCGACGATCCACTTGATGGAGCCGTCGCCCATGACCGCCGGGTACGTCTTGGAGTCGGTGGTCAGCCAGGGTGCGACCTTCTTCACGCGGTCGCGCGGGTCCCGGTCGTACAGGATGCGCGACTGGTCGGTCACCGCGCTCGACAGCACGAAGTTCCGCTCGCCGTATTTGAGCGCGTACAGCAGTCGGGTGCCGATGTTGCTCAGCGGCACACCGGAGTCGGCACGGTAGCGGTAGTTCTCGTTGTCGCCGTCGTACTCGCGTCCCTGGTCGCCGTCGCCGGTGCCGACGATCGCGTAGTCGGGGTTGACCTTCGCGATCATCTCGCCGAAGTAGATGCGCGGCTCGGTCACCTTGATCGGCGCCGACGCCTTGTACTCGGGGGTGTTGACCGTGTCGACGTCGGAGACGAGGAAGACCGGGAGTCCGCCGGAGTCGGAGTTGGTGTCGCCGGTGGGCGCCTCGTCGACCTTGTTCGCCTGAGCGGCGATGAACCCGTTGCCGTGGGTGAAGACGGTGTGTTTGTTCAACCAGTTGTTCTGGTTGCCGCTCAACCGCGACGGATCCAACTCGCGCGCGGCGACGATGAAGTCACGCTGTGCGGTCTTGCCGTCCTTGTCGGTCACCTCGTAGCGGTCGACGGCCAACTGCGACGGGAAGCCGTAGACGTTCTTGAGCGCCTGCCGCTGGAAGAACGCCGTCGACATCACGGCCGGATCGAGGATCCGGATGTTCGACAGGGTCGCGGCGTCGGAGTTCACGGTGGCCGGATTCGCCTCGCTGCGAGCCCAGTCGTTGTCGTAGAACACGTCCTTGCCGTTGCGGATCCGGTAGGCGTCGGTGGTCGCGGCGATGTTCCGCTCGATGTACTCCGCCTCCTTGGTGTCGGCGCTCGGTTTCACGGCGAACTGCTCCATCGCCGCCGGCCACGCCACCCCGATGATCAGCGCCGACAACAGCATCAGCACCGCCGCGAGCGCCGGGATGCGCAGATCGCGCAGGGCGATGGCCGCGAAGAAGGCCAGCGCGCACACGATCGCGATCGCCATCAGGATCAGCTTGGAGGGCAGCACGTAGTTGATGTCCGTGTACGTGCCGCCGGTGAAGATGTCACCGCGGCGGTCGCTGCTGAGCAGGTCGTACCGGTCGAACCAGTAGCCGACGGCCTTGGCGAGCATGAACAGTCCGGCGATCACCGCCAGCTGGATGCGCGCCGCGCGGGTCAACGAGCCCTGTCGGCCGCCGCCGCCCAGTCGGAGGCCGCCGAAGACGTAGTGCGTGATCAGGTTGCCGACGAAGGCGATGACCAGCGCGATGAACACGATGTCGAGGATCATGCGGTAGAAGGGCAGCGAGAAGGCGTAGAAGCCGATGTCGAGCCCGAACTGAGGGTCGGTGGTGCCGAACGGTTCCCGATTGAGGAACATCTGCACGGTGGTCCACGACCCCTGCGCGATCAGACCGGCCATCAAGCCGATGAAGACCGAGGGCAGCAGGAACGACAGTTTGGGTCGCATCCCGATCGCGGTGCGGTAGCGGGCCAGGGGGTCGGTCGGACTCGACAGCATCACGAAGTCCGGCCGGACCCGGTAGGCGGCGAAGATCGCGCCGAAGATGATCGCCGCCACCAGCAGGGTGACCACTGCGAAGATCACCACCCGGGTGCTGATCATCGTCGACATCACCTCGGAGTAGCCGAGGTCGGAGTACCAGAGCCAGTCGGTGATGAGCGAGACCACCCGGGGGCCGACCAGCAGCAGGATCAGAATGCCGACGCCGATCCCGATCAGGATCTTCGCCCGACGCGATAACGTCGGCCGATTGCCCGACCCAGTCATACTCACCACGTGTCTTAACTCCCTGACTCGTCACCTGCGCGCGCCCGTGCGAACACAATGCCGACCAGCTTACCGATTCGTCGTGGTCGCCTCAGTTCCGCGCACAGACCGGCCGGACGGCACAATGGTCCCGTGACGTCATTCCCTGATTCTGCGGGGTCGAGCGGTTCCCAGGCCGACCTCGGCAATGCGCTCGCCCAGTGCCTGACCTACGCCGCCGACCTGCCGTGGGGGTCGCAGCCGACGCTGTTCGCGCTGGTGCCGACCGCGGTGCTGGCCGCGCAGGCCCCGGGGCTCGTCGATCCGGACGACGATTCAGCGCTCAGCCCCGTCGTGCAGGAGACCGACACCGACGACCTGGAGCAACTGCTGACCACCGTGTCGTGGCCGCCGCAGGTGGTCGGCTGCGCCCTCGTCACCGAGATCACCCTCCTGCCGCCGGACGCCGAAGCCGATCTCGACGCGGCGCTCGAACCGCTGCTCGCCGATGCCGACGCCGCCGACGAGGCCGCCCGTCGTGCCGCCCACGCCCACCCGGACCGTCGCACGGCCCGGCTGGCCGCCGGCGTGCTCCGCAACGGGAAGCGGGTCGCGCTGCTGGCGCTGCGGGAGGGCGACGCCCAGGCGGCCGATCTGCAGACCCACCCGGACCTGGCACCGAACCTGCTCGACTCGCTCGCCGAGACCCTGCACGCCTGACCGACCGTCGGCCCGCCGCCGTCAGCAGTGCGGGCGGGGCGCCCCGGTCCGCAGGTCGCCGAGCGCGTCGACGGCCTGGGTCAGCGTGTCGACCTTGACCAGTTCGATCCCGTCGGGCGCATCCGCGCTCGCCGCGGCGCAGTTGCCCGCGGGGACGAGGAAGACGGTGGCGCCCGCGTCGCGGGCGGCCTGGATCTTGTGCGGGATTCCGCCGATGGTGCCGACCTTGCCCTGCGGGTCGATGGTGCCGGTGCCCGCCACGAACTTGCCGCCCGAGAGGTTGCCGGGCGTCAGCCGGTCGATGACCGCCAGCGTCAACATGAGGCCGGCCGACGGTCCGCCGATCTCACCGACGTTGAAGTCGATGTTGATCGCCGGGTCGGCGGCCATCATCGCGGGCGTCACCCCCAGATAGGCGCGCGTGCGGTCATCCGGGCGCGCCCCCAGGGTGATCTCCTCGGTCACCTGCTGCGGCCCGCGCTGCACGGTCACGGCGATGCGGTCCCCCGGCCGACGCTTGGCGAGCATCTCGGCCAGCGCCTTCGGATCGGGCACCGGCGTGCCGTCGACGCTCACCAGCCGATCGGCCGGACGCAGCTTGCCCTCGGCCGGACTCTTGGTTCCGACCTCCTCGACCCCGACCGCCAAGGGCTTGCGCAGATAGTTCAACGCCGCCATGGTCGCGTTGGTCTCGGAACTGCTCATCTGCGCGGTGTTCTGCTGCTGAACCTGCTCCACCGTCTGGTCGGGCGGATAGTAGAGCTCGCGCGGCTGCAGTTCGTAGTTTGTCGACGCCCACATGCCGAGCGCCTGGAACAGCGTCAGACCATCGTGGAGCGAGACCGTCGTCAAGTTGAGATGCCCGGTCGGATGGGGGTCGACGGCGCCGCTGACCTGCACCACGGGCTTCCCGTCGACGTCACCGAGGGTGTTGACGGTGGGTCCGGCCCCCAACGCGACGTAGGGCACCCGCAGCGTCATCCCGGCAACGAGGAAGGCGACGAGCACCACCACGCCCACGGTGATCGTGGCGATGCGGCGATGGGCTGGCTTGATGGTCACTCGGCCCAGGATAATGCAGCCGCCTGTGACATTCCCGCACCCAGCCGCCGGTGACGGGCCACCCGCAGCCGCCCGCGGCCGGTACCGTTGAGGGTATGAACGATCTGCCATTCGGCTTCTCATCGTCCGACGACTCCAACGATCGCGACAAGGGGAAGGGCAAGGACAACGGCGCTGGCGGCGACGGCGCTCAGGGCGGCCCCGGTCCGGGCAATCCGTTCGGCTTCGCGATGGGCGACGGCGGCGCCATCGACCCCTCCCAGCTGGGGCAGCTCTTCAGCCAGCTCGGCAACATGTTCAGCGGGATGGGCTCGGGCATGGCCTCAGGCGGTTCCGGCCCGGTGAACTACGAGGTGGCGGCCAACCTGGCGCGCCAGCAGATCGGGGCGTTCACCCCGATGCTCGAGAAGGAGCACCGGGCCGTCGCCGACGCGGTCCGCCTGGCCGAGGTGTGGCTCGACGAGCAGACCACCATGCCCGCGGGGATCACGACCACCGCGGCGTGGACGCCGGTCGACTGGCTGGAGAACTCGATGCCGACGTGGCGCCAGCTGTGCGATCCGATCGCCGAACAGATGGCCAAGACCATGGACA
Source organism: Gordonia aichiensis (assembly GCF_039946255.1). Lineage (GTDB taxonomy): Bacteria > Actinomycetota > Actinomycetes > Mycobacteriales > Mycobacteriaceae > Gordonia > Gordonia aichiensis_A. Next base: position 40,274 of record NZ_JBCDWL010000003.1, read on the forward strand.
CCGGCCTCCCGGAGGAGGCCAAGGCCTTCGCCGGCCCGATGATGGCGATGATCGGCCAGCTCAGCGGCACCATGTACGGCACCCAGCTGGGTCAGGGCCTCGGCCAGCTCGCCGGCGACGTCCTCACCTCCACCGACATCGGGCTGCCCCTGGCCCCCGACCGCACCGGTGTCCTGCTGCCCCAGGCGATCGCGAAGTTCGCCGAAGGCCTCGACCTGCCGGCGCAGGAGATCGTCGTCTTCCTCGCCGCCCGCGAGGCCGCGCACATCCGACTGTTCAGCCACGTTCCGTGGCTCAAGCAGCGGCTGCTGGCCACCGTGGAGGAGTACGCCCGCGGCATCCGCATCGACCTCGGCGGCCTGCAGGACATGGCGACCGGCATCGACCCTCAGGAACTGCTCACCAACCCGGGCAAGATCGAGGAGCTCATGGGGTCCGCCGCCTCCTTCGAACCGGAGACGACCCCCGCCCAGCAGGCGGCGCTCAGCCGGTTGGAGACGCTGCTCGCGCTCATCGAAGGGTGGGTGGAGCTGGTGGTGTCCAATGCGCTCGGCGACCGCATCCCCAGCACCGCGGCGCTCACCGAGACGATGCGCCGCAGGCGCGCCTCGGGTGGTCCCGCCGAGCAGACCTTCGCCACGCTCATCGGCATGGACCTGCGCCCCCGCAAGCTCCGCGAGGCCGCGGCCCTGTGGCGGTCGCTGACCGACGCCTCCGACCTCACGGTCCGCGACGGCATGTGGGGCCATCCCGACCTGCTGCCCGACGCCGACGACCTCGACAACCCGGCGGGCTTCATCGACCGGGTCATCGGCGGCGACGTCTCCGGCATCGACGACGCGATCGCCGAGTTGGAACGACAGTTCACCGACCGGGACGAGAACGACGGTGACAAGAAGGACGGCGACAAGAAGGACGGCGACAAGAAGGACGGCGACACGGGCGACGACGACGCCTGACCGGGCCCGGTGCCGGGCGGGCTGTGGATAACGTGTTCGCGCCCGACCCGCCCGCGGTGCGAGCGTGGACGGCATGCCCGCACGCGAGACCCTGCCGATCCTGAATGCCGGCACGCCGGTGCTCGTCCGCGCGGGCAACGGCATCCACATCGGATCCGATCCGCGCACCGCGCTGACCCTGGACTTCGCTCCGCCGGTCAGCGCCGCGCGCCTCGTGCGGGTCCTGCAGCGGCTGCGCTCACCGCAGCGCTACCCGCAGGTGCGTCGGGAGGTCCGCGCGGCAGGTATGACGGCCACCGCATTCTGGGCGCTGCTCGACAGTCTGGTGGCGGCCGGCAAGGCGACCGCACCGGCCGACGACCGGCGGCGGGCGCTCCGCGTCGGCGTCGTCGGGCACGGCGAGCTCGCCGAGCTGCTGCTGGCGGGGCTGCCGGCCGACGGACACCGGACCGCAGCCTGTGACCCGCGTGGCCCCCTCGGTCCACTGCCCGGGCGCCCCGACCTGGTCGTCATCGCCGACCAGCCGGTCGCCGACCCGGCCATGTGGCGGCCCCTCATGCAGGCGGGTGTCCCGCACCTGAGCGTTCACGTCGACGACGACGTGGGGATCGTCGGCCCGCTGGTACTGCCCGGGTTGTCGAGCTGCCTGCAATGCATCGAGCATTTCCGCACCGACCGCGACCCGCAGTGGCCGGTGCTTGCCGCCGCGCTGCAGGGGGTGGCGGGCGGAGCGAGCGTCGCCACCAGGCTGTCCACGGTGGCGCTGGCGCACGCTCACCTCGCCGACATCGCCGAACGGCTGCGCGCCTCGTCCCCGGTGCCGCCGACGACGGTGAACACCGTCATCGAGTTCGGTCGACGACCGTGCGTGGTCCGCAGCGTTCCGGCGCCGATTCATCCGCGATGCCGGTGCGTACCCGGCCATCGCGGTGAGCCGGTCGCAGCCGGATCCTCTATTCTCGAACTCGCGGCGAAAGGACACAATTGAGCGAGATCACACGAGGCCAGGGCCGTCGCAACGCCAAGCTGGCCACCCTCCCGCTGGGTGTTGCCGGGCGAGCAGCAGCAGGCCTCGGAAAACGGATCGCGGGCAAGAGCCGAGAAGAGGTCAGCGCCGAGCTGATGAACAAGACGGCCGAGCAGTTGTTCGCGGTGCTCGGCGAGCTCAAGGGCGGCGCGATGAAGGTCGGCCAGGCCCTGTCGATCATGGAGGCCGCGATCCCCGACGAGTTCGGCGAGCCCTTCCGCGAGGCGCTCACGAAACTGCAGGCCGAAGCGCCGCCGCTTCCCGCCGCCGCCGTCCACAAGGTCCTCGACCAGCAGCTCGGCACCCGCTGGCCCGAACGGTTCCGCGAGTTCAGCGATGCCCCGGCCGCGTCGGCGAGCATCGGTCAGGTGCACCGGGCGGTGTGGTCCGACGGCCGCGAGGTGGCCGTCAAGGTCCAGTACCCGGGCGCCGATCACGCCCTCAAAGCCGACCTCAAGACACTGCGCCGCATGTCGGGGCTGATCCAGAAGCTCTCGCCCGGCACCGACGTCAAGGCGATGGTCGACGAACTCATCGATCGCACCGAGGACGAACTCGACTACCTCGCCGAGGCCGACAACCAGCGGGCGTTCGCGCGCGCCTTCGACGGCGACCCCGACTTCCTGGTCCCGAAAATCGTGGCCAGCTCCCCGAAGGTGGTGGTTTCGGAGTGGATCGACGGCATCCGCCTCTCGCGCCTCATCACCGAGGGCACGCAGGAGCAGCGCAATGACGCCGCCGCGAAGATGACCACCTTCGAGATCAGCTCGCCGGCGCGGGTGGGCCTGCTGCACGGCGATCCGCATCCGGGCAACTTCTACGTCCTCGACGACGGGCGGTTCGGCATCCTCGACTTCGGCGCCGTCGGCCACTACCCGAACGGTCTACCGAGCAAGACCGGCCCCATTCTGGCGTTGGCGCGCGATCGCCGCTACGACGAGCTGCGCGCGATGATGGTCGAGGCCGACTTCATCCGTGCCTCGCACGCCGACCGGGTGAGCGCCGAAGATCTGGCGAAGTACCTGCAGCCGTATGTCGATCCGCTGTACACCGATACCTTCCACTTCACGCGGAAGTGGCTGCAGCGTGCGGCGGGCATGGCGACCGACTTCAACGGCGACGTCTACAAGACCTCGCGCAATCTGAACGTGCCACGCGAGTACGTGATGGTCTTCCGGGTCCTCATCGGCTGCGTCGGCATCGCCGCGCAGCTCGACGCCGAGGCCCCGTACCGGTCGATCCTGAACGAGTGGGTGCCCGGCCTCGAGGACTGACCGGCCGGGCACCTCACGCGACGGCGTTCTTCCGCGGACGGCCGCGCGGCCGCTTGCGGGCGATGACGACCCCGCCGGAGAAGATCTCGCCGCCCCAGACGCCCCAGGGTTCTTCGCGTTCGATCGCGTTCTGCAGGCAGGGATCTCGCAGCGGGCACTGCTTGCACAGGGCCTTGGCCTCCTCCAGCTGCTGCGGTTGGTCGGCGAACCACAGATCGGCGTCCGTCTCGGACTCTCGGCACGGGGTCTGGATTCGGGGAAGTGTTGATACAGACAAAACAGGTCGGCTTTCTCGTCGCAGATTCAGATCTCTGGTGAACCCGGGCCGGCCGGTCGTACAGACGAAGAAGGCCACGGGTCCGCTTTCGCGATTCGCCGTGGCCTTACAGGTTTCCGCTGGTCTCTAAGATCGAGAACTTCGGGTGGACGTGGGAACGTCCGTGCGGGCCACGGGGAATCGCAGGCGCGCTCGCGCCGCGGGTGCTGCTGCTGCAGCGTGATGTACGGTCTGCCAGTTCACTGTCCGATTCCCTTCTCTCGTTCGGCTCGCACGGCGCAGCCCGAAGCTGCACCGCGTGAAGTACTCTGCCAAGGCTATGCGCAGCGACGGTCTCGCACAACTTATTTTCTACCTGCGGTTTTGTCAGCCTCGCCGCTGTGCGACGGCGTCGCCGACCACCCGGAGGATCTGCGAGCCGATCCGGTCGGCGTTCTCGGCGCCGAAGCCGCGCACTCGCGCCAGTTCCTCGATCGAGGTCGGCACGACCGTCGCGATCGACCGGATCATCGGCTTGCTCATGACGTTGCCCGGCGTGATCTCCTCGGCGCGGGCGAAGTCCTCCCGCCAGGCCGTGAGCGCCTTCACCACGTCGGGATCGGGATCGGAGCGCTCGGGCATCGGCGCCAGTTCGGCGCGCGTCTGCGGAACCAGGCCGTCCAGGAAGCGGGAGCGGCGGCGTTTGGCGCCGCGGCCCTCCCCGCGCGACAGACTCCACGACAGGTGCAGGTGCTCCCGGGCGCGGGTGATGCCGACGTAGAACAGCCGCCGCTCCTCCTCCACCTCGTGCGTCGACTTGCTCGCACGTCCCAGCGGCAGTGACCCCTCGTGCAGCCCGGTGAGGAAGACCGCATCCCATTCCAGGCCCTTCGCCGCGTGCATCGACGACAGGGTGAGGCCGCCGCCGACCGGGGCGTGGCGCATCCGGGCGCGGTCCTCCAGCGCGGCGATCACCCCGGCGAAGTCGCGGTCGGGTTCGGCCGCGGCGATCGTCTCGACCAGTTCGACCAGCCGGAGCAGCTGCTGCCAGCGAGAGCGCGCGTTGGCGCCCTTCGGTTCGGCTTCGGTGAGCCCCACCGGATGCAGGGCGTGCCGGACCGCGTCGACCGGTGACATCTGCGGGGCGGGGCCGGCGGCGAGCGTCGTGAGCCGGCGCATGGCGGCCACGATCTCGGGGCGTTCGAAGAAGCCCTGCGCACCGCGGACCTGGTAGTCGATGCCCGCCTCCGACAACGCCTCCTCGTACGCCTGCGACTGTGCGTTGACCCGGTACAGCACCGCGATCTGCGCCGCGGGGACACCCGCGCGGATCAGCTTGCGGATCTGCGCGACGACGCCGACGACCTCGGAGATCTCGTCGTCGAAGCCCGCGAACACCGGCTCTGGCCCGGGGGGACGCTGCCCCACCAGCTTCAGTCGGGTGCCCGCGATCCGTCCGCGCGCCTTCTCGATGGCGGCGTTCGCCAGGCCGACCACCTCGGGCGTCGACCGGTAGTCGCGCTGCAGGCGCACCAGGGTGGCCTCGGGATAGCGGCGGGTGAAGTCGAGCAGATACGACGGGGTGGCGCCGGTGAAGCTGTAGATGGTCTGGTTCGCGTCGCCGACCACCGTGAGGTCGTCGCGACCGCCCAGCCAGGCGTCGAGCAGATCCTGCTGGATCGGGGTGACGTCCTGGTACTCGTCGACCACGAAGCTGCGGTACCGCGTCCGGAACTCCTCGCCGATCGACGGATCGGACCGCAGGATCGCGGTGGTGAAGATCAGCAGATCCTCGAAGTCGAGCAGGCGGTCGCCGTTGGGCGCTACCTTCGCCGCCTCGTAGGCGGCGAACACCTCCACCATCTTGCGGGGGTCGAGCGGCGCATCGCGGCCGACCTCGCGGGCCCGTTCGGCGTACTGGCCCGGACCGATGCCCGAGGACTTGGCCCATTCGATCTCCGAGGCGAGGTCGCGCAGCAGATCGCGGTCGGAGACGTCCAAGTGCAGCTCGCGCGCCACCCGACCGACCATTCGGAACTTGTGCTCGAGCAGCTCCCACCGGCGCTCCCCCATCGCCATCGGCCAGAAGTAGCGCAGTTGGCGCATGGCCGCGGCGTGAAAGGTCTGGGCGGCGACCCGATTGCCCGGCCCCGACACGCCGAGCACCGACAGTCGTTCGCGCATCTCGGCCGCCGCCCGGGCGGTGAACGTGACGGCCAGTACCTGCTCCGGATTGACCTGCCCGGACTCGACGAGGTGGGCGATCCGGCGGGTGATGGTCCGGGTCTTTCCGGTGCCCGCACCGGCCAGGACGCACACCGGGCCGCGCGGAGCGAGCACCGCCTCGAGTTGTTCGGGGTCGAGTCCGTCGGTGGCTGTCATGGCATCCACGTTCTCATGCCCCTCAGACAGGCGCGCCGAGCGATCAGAGCTTGCCGAGCTTGCTCATCACTTCGCCGACCGACGGATTGGTCGCGGTCGAACCGTCGGCGTAGCGCACGGTCGGCACCACGTGGTTGCCGCCGTTCACGCTGCCGACGAACTCGGCGGCCTCGGGCTGGTCCTCGATGTCGATCTCGGTCCACTCGATGCCGTTACGCTTCAACCCGGTCTTCAACCGGATGCAGAACGGGCACCACGAGGTGGTGTAGAGGGTCAGTTCCGGCTCGGCTGCCACATCACTCATGTCGCCATTTCAGCACAACTGCGCCGACCGCGTCGTCCCGGGCCGAGGTCAGCGACCCCCGGCGCGCGCCCAACCCGTGATCAGCCCGCGGGCGATGGAGATCGAGCCCGGCAGCATGAGCGGCGCGTCGGGGGCGTCGGCACCCCAGTCGTCGTCGCGCGCCAACGCGTCGAGGACCTCCTCGCGGTGGAACCACCGGGCCTCGCCCAGTTCGCCGTCCCGCAGGACGAGCGGCTCGGACGGGTCGCCGATCGCCTCGAAGCCGAGCATCAGCGATCGTGGGAAGGGCCACGGCTGCGAGCCGAGATACTGCGGCGAGTGCACCCGGATGCCCGCCTCCTCGAGCACCTCGCGGCGGACGCACTGCTCGAGCGACTCGCCGGGCTCGACGAACCCGGCCAGCGTGGAGAACCACCGGTCGGGCCAGACGGTCTGCCGACCGAGCAGCACCCGGTCGGCGCCGTCGTGCACCACCATGATCACCGCCGGGTCGGTGCGCGGATACTCTTCGGCACCGGTCGCCGGATCACGACGCAGCCAGCCGCCCTGCACCAGATCGAGCGGGCGGCCGTCGACGGGCGAGAACTTCGCGGTGCGGTGCCAGTTGAGGACGCCGAGCGCGGTCGCGAGCAGCCCGGCCTCGTCGGCGGGCAGCCGATGCGCCCCGGTGCGGGGCTCGCCGACGGGCGGGGCGAGGTCGTCGACCCGCAGCGCCCACGAGTCGACCTGTCCGACGCCGAGGAAGACCGCCCCGGCCACGGGTTCGGGGCCCAGGTCGGCGGCGGGCACCCAGCGCAGGGTGCCGCCGTCGGTGACCGCGTACCGGCCGCGCTGGTCGATCAACAGGACCCGCGCGGTGGGCCAGCCCGCGATCAGCCGCTGCGGATCCTTGCGGACCAGGTCGGCGCGGTCGAGGTAGGCGCGCGAGAGCAGCGGCGGTTCGAAGAGTTCGAAGGAGGCGGGCATCAGGCCGGCCCGCCCTGCCGCACGTACAGCAGTCGGTCGCCGGCTTCGATCGCCTCGACCTCCTCGTCGCCGACCCGGTACAGCTTGCCTTCGCGGACCACGCCGAGGACCAGGTCCCTGGTATGTGCCGGGGACCCGCCGGTCTCGGACGGCTCCACCTCTCGCTCGGCGATCGCGTAGCCCTCTTCGGGGCTGAGCAGGTCTTCGACGATCTCCACCACCGACGGGGTGATGGTCGCGATGCCGAGCAGGCGACCGGCCGTCTCGGACGAGACGACCACCGAGTCGGCCCCCGACTGGCGCATCAGGTGGGTGTTCTCGGACTCGTTGATCGCGGCCACGATCTTGGCGCGCGGATTGATCTCGCGGGCGGTCAGGGTCGCGAGCACCGCGGTGTCGTCGCGGTTGGCCGCCACCACGATCGCCGAGGCGTGCTGCACGCCCGCCAGCCGCAGGACGTCGGACTTGGTGGCGTTGCCGCGCACGGTGACCAGACCGTGCGCGCCCGCCGAGTCGAGGGCGGTCTGGTCGATGTCGACGACCACGATCTCCGAGGGCTTGCCGCCGTCGGCGATCACCGCGTCGACGGCGGTGCGTCCCTTGGTGCCGTACCCGATGACGATGGTGTGGTTGCGCACCCGGTTCCTCCAGTTCTGGATCTTGATCGCCTGCCGCGAGCGCTCGGTCAGCACTTCCAGGGTGGTGCCGATGAGCACGATCAGGAAGAGGACGCGCAGCGGCGTGATGAAGATGATGTTCACCAGTCGGGCGGACTCGGTGATCGGTGTGACGTCGCCGTAGCCGGTCGTCGACAGGGTGACGGCCGAGTAGTACAGCGCGTCGATGTAGGTCATCTCGCCCTCTTTGGCGTCGATGTACCCGTCCCGGTCGAGATAGACGACGATCGAGCAGACGATGAGCGCGGTGAGCGCCCACAGCACCCGGCGGCCGATGGCGCGCGCCGGACTCTTCTCGCTCTCCGGAATCCGGACTATGCCGACGAGGGCGTAGTCCGGCTCGTCCACCAGTCCCCCGCCGCGACGACGGCGCAGGTGCCTACGCACGTCGGGTCCGGGGTGCGCACTGAGATGTCGACATCACATTTTGGAGGCTACTTCATGGGTGTGACCGCCACCGCCTCAGCGGTCGGTGAGGATGGCCGCGAGCTCGTCGGGGCCCGGCAGGTGATCCGGTTCCAGGGTGAAGTCGTGCCGCACGTAGACGAATGCCGCGCGAACCCTCTCCAGCGGCAGCCCGGACAGCTGCGACCACGCCACCCGATAGGCGGCGAGCTGGATGAACAGCGGCTGGCGCCGAGCCGGTTCCGGTACCGCGCCCGTCTTCCAGTCGACGACGAGCGCGCCGTCGCCGTCGGCGAAGACCGCGTCCATCCGACCCCGAACCACGGTCTCGCCGATGACCGTCTCGAAGCCGACCTCGACCTCCATCGGGGTGCGGTGCGCCCACGGGGAGGCCAAGAACTTGCCGCGCAGCAGATCGAGGTCCTCCTCGGCGGCCCCCGGCACCGCGTCGGCGGCCCCAGGCAGTTCGTCGACGTCGAGCAGCCGGGTGGCGCCGAATCGGCGCTCCACCCACGCGTGGAAGGCGGTGCCGCGCCGGGCCATCGGGTTGGGCCGGTAGGGCACCGGGCGGCGCAGCCGGGCCGCGAACGACTCCTCGTCGGCGTCGAGCTCGACCAGCTGGCTCACCGACAGGTGATCGGGCAGTTCCACCGACACCGTCGTCTCGCCTGCCCGGGAACGCTCGTCGAGCAGCACCCGCACCTCCCGCTGCCATTCGCGGGCGTCGGGGTCGTCCGGATCGGCGTCGGCGATCGCGAACAGTGCCCGCTCCGCGCGCGCGGCGTCGACGAGCTCGGCGGCCGCGACCATCGGGGCGCGGCGCTCGCCCAGCAGGTCCACCGGCCACGGCACGCTGAGCTGCTGCTGGGTGAGCGGGTTGACCGCATCGGGTTCGGGGGCGGGTGCGTCGACGTCGATGCGCATCCCCGCGGGGTCGACGCCGTCGACCCCGCCCGCGGCCGCCTCGGCGACCAGCGCCGCGAGTTCGGTGTAGAACTCCGAACCGCCACGCGGCTTGTCACCGGTCTCGGACCAGTGATGCGCCGACACCAGCAGGGTCTGCTTGGCGCGGGTCAGCGCGACGTACAGCAGTCGCCGGTCCTCCTCCAGCCGGCGCTGAGCGATGGCCTCCTTGTGGTCTTCGATGGCGGTCTCGAGCTCCTTCCGGTCGCCGACCTCGGTCAGGTCGAGCGGCGGGAAGCCCTCGTCGCCGTCGCGCGAGAGGTCGCCGCGCAGGTCGGCGGGCAGCTCGCGCGCCGAACCGAGCCAGGTGGTCTCGGCCTTCCCGCTGGGGAAGATGCGCTCGGCGACGTGCGGCAGCGCCACCACATCCCATTCGAGTCCCTTCGCGGCGTGGACGGTGAGGATCTGCACCCGCTGCGCGGCGACCTCGACCTGACCGGCCTCGAGCCCCTTCTCGACCGTCTCGGCGGCATCGAGGAAGGCCAGCAGCCCGGGCAGGCTCGCCCCCGACCGGTCGGCGTAGTGGGTCACGTACTCGGCGAAGGCGTCCAGATGCTCCCGGCCGGTCACCTCGCTGCGCATGCGGCGCGCCCGGATCTGCGCCTCCACCGCCACGCCGATCGTCTGCTCCACGTCGGCCACCAGCTCCGGCAGCGGCTGGCCGAGTCTGCGGCGCAGGCCCTCCAACTGCTTGCCGAAGGTGCTGATCCGCTCGAATCCCGCCGCGCTGTACCGGCTCGGGTCGCCGGGATCGGCGAGGGCGTCGCATACGCCGGCCGAGTCCACCGATTCTCCGGGCAGTGCGGCGTCGAGCGCCTCGTCGAGCGCCTCACGGCTGGTGACCGCGCCGCCGGTCGGGTTGCCCGAGCCCGCGGCGAGCTCTCGCGCCCGTCGCCACAGGGCCGCCAGGTCGGCGGCACCGAGCTGCCAGCGCGCGCCGGTCAGCAATCGCATGGCCGCGGTCCCGGCCATCGGGTCGGCCATCAGCCGCAGGGTCGCGACGATGTCGGTGATCTCGGGAACGTGCAACAGGCCGCCGATGCCGACGACCTCGGCGGGGATGCCGCGCCGTTCCAACTCGGCCGCCAGCGGCGCCGAGTCCTCGTTGCGTCGCACCAGGACGGCGGTGGTGGGCGGCGCCGTCTGATCGCGTTCGGCGGCCCGGTAGTAGTCCTCGATGCGGTCGGCGATCCACTCGCGTTCGTCGATCACGGTGTCGGTGAGCGCCAACCGCACGGTGCCCGCGGGCGCGTCGGGCCGCGGGCGGAGCACGCTGACCGGGACGCCGCGCCGTCGGAGCTCCTCGGACGTCTGGTTCGCCAGATGCAGCGCACCCACGCAGTTGCGCCAGCTGGTGAGCAGTTCGCGCCGGTGCGCGTCGCGGCTGTCCGGGCGCGGGAAGTCGCGGGCGAAACGCGGCAGGTTGGCCGCCGACGCGCCTCGCCAGCCGTAGATCGACTGGATCGGGTCGCCGACCGCGGTGACCGCGATCGGCCGCCGCCCGCCGATGGTGTGTCCGCCGAACAACGAGGACAGCAGGATGCGTTGCGAGTGTCCGGTGTCCTGGTATTCGTCGAGCAGGACGGCCCGGATCCCGGCACGTTCGGCGTCCACGACCTCCGGGTGGCGTGCCACCAGTCGCGCCGCCAGCGACATCTGGCTGCCGAAATCGAGGGCGCCCTGCGCCGCCATCGCCTCCCGGAGCGCCAGGACGAGCGGAATCAGCTCCCGCCGTTCGTCGATGACGTGCTGGTAGCTGCGCAGCTTCGCGCTGGGCTCGGCACGCTGGCCCGGCCCGCGCGGCAGCGTGTCGATCATGCGGTACAGATCGGTTCCGGCGGCTTCCAGGTCCTCGACGTCGACGAGGTGCTCGGCCATCTCCGAGTACAGCCGCAGAACCGCCTCGGTGACCGAGGACGGCACCTTGGTGGTCTTCAGCTCGCCGGGCCACGCGGAGACGACCGAGAAGGCCAGCTGCCACAGTTCGGTCTCGCTGAGCAGCGTGGCCGTCGGTTCCACCGGCAGCAGCAGGCCGTAGTCGGCGATCAGCCGTCCCGCATAGGCGTGATACGTGCTCACCTCGGCGTCGGCGCTGCGCAGTCGGCTCGCCAGCTCCCCGCCCGGATCCCATTCCAGCAGCGCGGGACTGCCCGCGAGCATGGCGAGCCGGCGACGGATGCGGGCCGCCAGTTCGCTGGCGGCCTTGCGGGTGAAGGTGAGGCCGAGCACCTCTTCGGGGCCGACGAGCCGGTTGGCGACCAGCCACACCACCCGCGAGGCCATGGTCTCGGTCTTGCCCGCGCCCGCGCCCGCGACCACCAGCATCGGCTCCAGCGGCGCCTCGATGACCTCGACCTGCTCCGGGGTGGGCGAGGGCAGACCGAGCGCCGCGGCCAACGAACGTGCGCCGATCAACCCCGCCGCGCCTGCGGTCGGGCCTTCGTGGTCAGTCATCGATGACCGCCTTTCCACGCAGTTGGGCCGGACACGAGCGGATCAGCCCGCAGTGCCCGCAGCCGCTGTTCGGGGTCGCCGCGAACACCGGGCCGATGCTCGCGCGAGCGGCTTCGCGGACCACGGTGATCCACTCGTCCACCTGCTCGGGGGTCAGCGGTGACTGCACCCGCTGAGCGGCGCCGGTGGTCTTGTTCGCGTTGGCGACGTACACCAGCCGGCCGCCGCCGGGTTCGGCGCCGCCGAGCTGCAGCGCCAGCTGATACGACGCGAGCTGCGCGTGGTTCTGGGCGTCGACCGCCCGGATCGGGGTCTTTCCGGTCTTGACGTCGACGACGACCGGTCGGCCCTCGCTGTCGGTCTCGAGACGGTCGATCCGGCCGACGAGCCGTACCGGAAGCAGGGCGTTCCCCTGCTCGTCCACCCCGCCGGGCAGGGTGGCGTCGACCGACACCTCGACGCCGGCCTCGGTGAGTTCGGTGCGCGACATCCGCAGCCAGTCCCGGAAGTTGGTCAGCATGCCTTCGGCTCGTTCGAGTTCGCGAGTGCTGTACCACTGGGCGGGTGAGGCGACTCGACCCCACACCTCGTGCAGGGCGGCGTTGACCTCGGCACGATCGAGGCGACCGGCGACCGCCTGCACCAGCGTGTGCACCAGGGTTCCGGTGACTGCCTGCTCGGCGTCTCCGTCGCGCCCGCCGTGTCGTTCCAGCACCCACCGCAGCGAACAGGTGGTGAGCGCCTCGATGTTGGACGGCGACAGCGTCCGCGGCCCCTGCTCGGGCGTCCACAGCGGCGCGTCGGTGCTCGGTCCCACCAGCCCGAACCAGTCGGCAGGCGCGGCGCCCGGCACGCCCGCCTGCGCGAGGTCGGCCAGCAGCGCGGCCGCGACCCGGGTCCGTTCGTCGGGGTCCTGCGCGCCGGCGACGGTGACGGCGCGCAGTTCGGCGACCAGCGAGGGCAGCGACAGGACGCGGCGCACTCCGGCGTCGAGCGGGATCTCGTCGGCGGTCTCGGGCTCGGTCTCGTCCCCGTAGCCGCCGAGCGCCTCGGCGATCTCCGGGACGAACCGCGACGGCGAGGCGTCGCCGCTGCCGTCCTCGACCGCGGTGACCAGCAGGCGGCTGCGGGCCCGGCTGCACGCGACCAGGAGCAGGCGGCGTTCGTCGGCGAGCATGACCGAGCCGCGGGCGATCGTGTCGATCGCGTCGGCGCCGATGCCGTCGAGCAGATCCATCAGCGCCGGTGTGCCCAGGATGCTGCCGCGGCTGCGCAGGGACGGCCACAGTCCGTCCAGAACGCCGGGGACCGCGACCACCTCCCATTCGCGCCCGGTGGCGGCGTGGGCGGAGACCACGACCACCGAATCGACGCCGGCCGTCGCCATCCGCGACTCCCGCGGAATCTGCAGCTGACCGAGATAGTCGATGAACGCCAGGGTGCCGGCCGCGGGCAGGTTGTCGGCGAAGGTTCCCGCCGCCTCGAACATCCCCAGCATCGCGTCCAGGTCGCGGTCGGCTTGATCGCCGCCGCGTCCCCCGCGCAACGACTGCGCCGTCCACCGTCGTTCGAGTCCGCTGGCACGCCAGGCCCGCCACAGGGTCTCTTCGACCCCGACGCCGCCGGCGTGCGCGGCACGCGCCGCCTCGATCACCTTGCGAACGTGCTTGAGGGAGGCGGCCTCGAAGTCGGTGAGGCCCGCGAGATAGATCGCCATCAGGTCGGCGTCGCCGAGAGCGGCGGCCAGCGACTGCAGGGAGTCCGTGTCGTGCCCGCGCGCCTCGTCGATCCGCCGGACGCCGCGGCGCAGGCGACGCAGGTTGGTCGGGTCGGTCGCGCCGATCGGGCCGCTCAGCAGCTCGATCACATCGTCGGGTTCCAGCGGCCGGCCACCGGCGGCCACGCGCAGCACGAGGGTGAACGCCTGCACCGCGCGTTGCCGGTGGATCGGGATGTCGCTGGTGGGCGTCGCCATGGGCACTCCGGCCGAGGAGAAGGCGCGGCGCAGCGCGGGCAGCGCCCGCGGCACCGATCGCACGATCACGGCCATCTGCGACCAGGGGACGCCGTCGAACAGGTGGGCGCGTCGCATCAGGTCGGCGACGGCCGTGGCCTCCTTCGCCGGCGACGAGAACACCCGCACCTGTGCTCGGCCGGTGTCGGCGGCGTCGGGTTCCGGGTAGGCGTGCGGGCGGGCGCCGGGCAGCCGCCGGGCCAGGGCCGCGCCCACCCGGTTGACGGCCGGCAGCCCGCGATGGTCGACGGTCAGCTCGACGTCTCGGTCGGGGTCGGGGTCGGTGCCCGCGGGCGCGTCGGCGAACTTAGGGTCGGCGCCGCGGAAGCCGAACACCGACTGGTCGGTGTCGGAAGCGATGATCGCCGAATCCGCGCCGGTCCCCACCAGCCGCACCAGGATCGCGGCCTGCGGATCCAGGTGCTGGGCGTCGTCGACGAGCAGGTGCCGGATGCGCCGGCGTTGACCGCGCAGCACGTCGGGGTCGGTGGCGAAGGCCGACAGCGCCGATCCGATGAGCTCGGCGGCGTCGACGGCGCTGACGCTGGCCTCCGGGGCGTCGACCCCGACGGAGCTGCGCAGCGCCATCCCCTCCTCGTACTGGCGGAGGGCGTGCGCGGCGGCGACCCATTCGGGACGACCGTGCTCGTGCCCGAGTGCGGCCAGATCGTCGGGGCCCAGGCCGCGCTCGGCGGCACGCATCATGAGGTCGCGCAGGGCTTGCGCGAAGCCGTCGGTGGTCAGCGCCGGGCGCAGTGACGCCGGCCAGTAATGGGCGCCGTCCTCCACGTCGCCCGCCAGCAGCTCGCGCAGGATCACGTCCTGCTCGGAGCCGGTGATCAGGCGGGGCGGCGGATTGCCGTGCGCCGACGCCTGCAGTCGCAGGACCGCGAAGGCGTACGAGTGGACCGTCCGCACGAGGGGTTCGCGCAGCGCGCCGCCCAGACTGCCGCCCGCCGACAGGACCCGTCGGGTGATCTCGGCGCGCAGGTCGGTGGCGGCCCGGCGGTTGGCGGCCAGGACCAGCACCGACTCGGGAGCCACGTCCGGATCGAGGATGCGGGCGACGGCGGCGTCGACCAGCAGCGCCGTCTTCCCGGTACCCGGCCCGCCGTGCACCCGCCACGGCCGCCAGGGACGCTGAGGGTCGGCCCGATGGCCGCCGGCGACGAGCGCCGCAGCAGCCTCGGGCCACCGGCGGTCCGCATCGGCGCGTGGCGCGGCGGCGATGAGTCGGGTCCCCGGTCTGGTCATGCCCCCATCGAAGCACGCCCCACCGACAGGGCTCCTCCCCCGGCCCGCACTACAGTCGAGGCATGCCACGACCGACCGCGGGCGCACGTGCGCTGCACACCCATCTGTTCGGCCCCGCCACCGGCGGGGTGCCGCACGTGTTGGCCGTGCACGGACTCACCGGACACGGAAAGCGTTGGGAGCGGCTGTCCCTCGATCACCTGCCCGGGGTGCGGGTGGTGGCGCCCGATCTGCTCGGGCACGGTCGCAGCCCGTGGGAGCCGCCGTGGCGGATCGACGACCACGCCGCTGCGCTCGCCGAGGTCCTGGACCGACACGTGGCGGCCGACGACCGGCCGGTCGTGGTGCTTGCCCACTCGTACGGATCGGCGGTCGCCCTCGCCCTGGCCGAACGTCGGCCCGCCGACATCGCCGGACTCGTCCTGCTCGATCCGGCCCAGGGGCTCGAGCCGACGTTCGCCGGGACCGTCGCCGAATCCGCGATGACGCACTGGGGCAACACCGACGCCGAGGACGCCAAGGCCGCCAAACGGATGGAGGGGTGGGGTGCGGTACCCGCCGACATCCTCGAGCGGGAGGTCGCCGAGCATCTGATTCCGGCCCCCGGCGGCGGTGTCAGATGGCGGGTCAGCGCGCCCGCCGCGGCGACGGCGTGGAGCGAGATGACCGGCGCCTTCCGGCTGCCGCCGCCGGGCGTGCCGACACACGTGGTGGTCGCCGACCGCGTCGACCCGCCCTTCGTCCGGCCGGAGTTCCTGGCGGCCTGCGCCGCCGACCGCGCCGACTCGGTGACCGTGCACCACGTCGACACCGAGCACATGGTGCCCTTCCTGGTTCCCGAGTTCTGCGCCGAGCTGGTCCGAGAGCTGTTGGCCCGATGCCCGCGGTGACCGAGGATCAGGTGGAGCGGGTGCGGGCGCTGATCGCGGCGATCCCGCCCGGACGGATCCGCACCTACGGCGACCTCTCGGCGCAGGTCGGCCTGTCCAGTCCGCGCATCGTCGGGTGGATCATGCGCACCGACTCGGCCGATCTGCCCTGGCATCGGGTGGTGCCCGCCTCTGGCCGGCCCGCCGCGGGTCTGCGCGAGCGCCAGTTGGCGCGCCTGCGCGAGGAGGGCGTCCGCGTCGTCGACGGTCGGATCGACCTGCGGGCGCACCGGATGTAGCGAGCGGTTCGGTTGCGCTACACCATCATTCGGACCAGGTCGACGACGCGCAGCAGCCCCGGGAGGGCGCCGGCGGTCGACCGCGGGTGCATGGCGTGGACGGCCAGCCGGAACATCACCGCGCGCAGCAGCATCTGCGGCCACTCGGGATGGTCGGACCAGCGCTCGATCAAGTCCTCGCC
Organism: Gordonia aichiensis; assembly: GCF_039946255.1. Lineage (GTDB taxonomy): Bacteria > Actinomycetota > Actinomycetes > Mycobacteriales > Mycobacteriaceae > Gordonia > Gordonia aichiensis_A. Next base: position 56,559 of record NZ_JBCDWL010000003.1, read on the forward strand.
GGCCCCTCCCCACGCGAGCGCGTCGACGACGACCACCGCCGCCGCCCACGACGCGGGACGCCAGTAGGGCACGATGTCGGTGATCGCCGGAGCCGCGGCGCCGGCGAACAGCACGGTGCCGAACAGGTCGCCGTGCACCACCTGTTGGGGCAGGTCGACGGGTTTGCGCAGGCCGCCGAGGATCTTCAGTTCCGCCGCACTGCGCTCGCTGCTCTCCCCCTCCGGGTCGGCCATGCCCGCGCCGCGCGCGGTGCGCAGCGGCGTCGCCTCCCAGGCGGCACGGTCGGCGGCGACGAAGACGTCGACGTCGGTGAACGGCGGGGCGGGCGGCTGCAGAATGAAGCGGGGCCGCTCCAGCTTCGCGGTCGCGCGGTGCAGCCGGTCGGCCAGGGCGACGATCTCGTCGTAGCGCGGTTCCGGACTGCCCGCGACGTAGGTGTCGGCACGCCAGCCGGAGACCACATATCGGCCGTCGGAGGCGCGGATCGGCCGGGCGATCCGCATGCCCTCCACGTACAGGTTCTCGCGGGCGGACGCCGACCAGGCGGCGCGCGCGTGATCGGGGACCAGCGTCAGCACCACCTCGCCGACCCGCCAGCCCGCCGAATCCATCGCGATCGGCGGGTGCGCGGTGAGCCCGAAGGTGGTCAGCACCTGCTCCGGAGGCTCGACAGTCATGGTCACAACCGTCAGATTACCCAGTCGGCGGCCCTGTGCCGGGCAGCGACACCGCCGTCACAGGGCGGCGACGGCCGCCGCGATGAGCACGGGCACGGCGCAGCCGAGCGCCATGCCGAGTGGGAACACCGCAGCCACCATCCGACCGGCCCCGCTCAGTTTGAGGCCGATCACCACCGCGGACACCACCACCAGCAGACCGCAGACCGCCGGGTACGCCCACGCGGGCAGTCCCATCGGCGTCGTCGACCGGGTGAGCAGCCACAGCGGTGCCGCCGCGGCCACACCGGTCACCGTTCCCGTCGCGCCCGTGAACGCGAGCGCCAGGAAGGTCGGCGCGAGTGGAGGCTGGGTTCTCGGCATGCGTGGATTGTGGCAGGTCCGGGTCAGTACATCGGCATCGCATGGTCGAGTTGGGCGGCCCACGCCACGATCCCGCCCTGCAGGTGCGCGGCGTCGGCGAAACCCGACTTCTTCAGCGACGCCAGCGCCTCCGCCGAACGGATTCCGGTCTTGCAGTACAGCACGATCGGCCGGTCGTGCGGGAGATCGCCGAGCGCCCGCCCGGAGACGATCTCGCCCTTTGGGATCAGCTGGGCGCCGTCGATGCGATTGATCTCGAACTCGACCGGTTCCCGCACGTCGATCAGCGCGGGCGGCCGGTCCGAGTGCAGTGCGGAATCCACCTCGGCGGGCGTCAGCGTCGATCCGACCGTCGCCGCCGCGGCCTCGTCGGACACGATCCCGCAGAACTCCTCGTAATCGATGAGCCGGGTGACGGCCTCGCCTGCGGGGTCCTTCCGGACGGCGACCGTCCGGTAGCTCATCTCCAACGCGTTGTACACCATCAGCCGCCCCAGCAGCGGTTCGCCGATACCGCAGATCAGTTTGATCGCCTCGGTGCCCATGATGGAACCGATCGACGAGCACAGGATGCCCAGGACGCCTCCCTCCGAACACGAGGGCACCATTCCGGGCGGCGGGGCCTGCGGGTACAGGTCGCGGTAATTGAGGCCGCGGCCGTCGGGGGCGTCCTCCCAGAACACCGAGACCTGGCCTTCGAACCGGTAGATCGATCCCCACACGTAGGGCTTGCCCGCCAGGACGGCCGCGTCGTTGACCAGGTAGCGGGTGGCGAAGTTGTCGGTGCCGTCGAGGATCAGGTCGTACTGCGCGAACAGGTCGACGGCGTTGCCCGGGTCGAGCCGAAGGTCGTGCAGGCGGACGTCGACGAACGGGTTGATCTCGTGGATGGAGTCGCGGGCGCTCTCGGTCTTGAGCCGGCCGACGTCGCCGGTGCCGTGAATGATCTGCCGCTGCAGATTCGACGCCTCGACCACGTCGAAGTCGACGATCCCCAGGGTGCCGACGCCGGCGGCCGCCAGATACAGCAGGGTGGGCGAGCCGAGGCCTCCGGCCCCCATCACCAGGACCTTCGCGTTCTTCAGCCGCTTCTGCCCGGTCATTCCCAGGTCGGGAATGATGAGGTGACGGCTGTAACGGGCCACCTCGGCGCGGGACAGTTCTGCTGCGGGTTCCACCAGAGGTGGCAACGGTGACATTCCAACGACCTTCCGAACGCGAGGGTTCATCGACTGAAACTGCGGCGCTCCCCGACGATATTCCCACGCCGGGCACCGGGCGGTGCCGGTCCGCGGTGAGTCAGTTTCCGGGGTAGGGCCACGCATTCGGTTTGCACACCAGCGTGCGATCGGCCTTCATGTCCGGGTCGAGCGCCAGAATCTGCGCGTTGGCGGTGCCGAAGCTCTGCTGCATCATGATCGGTGCGAGGGCGCCGTCCTCCTTGCACGGTTGATGCTTCTCGTAGCCGATGCCGTGCCCGACCTCGTGGTTGACCAGATACTGGCGGTAGGTGAGATCGTCGCCCGCGAAGGCGATCGCGCCGCGCACCCAGCGCGCCTCGTTCAGCACGACCCGATGGTCGGGCGGGTAGTAGCACGAGGTCTCGAGCTTGATCTGGTAGCCGCACAGTTCTCGGGTCGTGTCGGTCGACGACAGCGAGATCCGCAGGTCGGGCTCGCCCCGATCGATCCGCCGGAAGGCGACCTTCCCGTCACCGATCCAGCTCTTGGGATTGGCCAGGGTCGCGTCGACGAGCTTCGCGAAAGTCCGGTCGCCGCCGTAGTCCTGCGGATTGACGCCGTTCTCCACCTCGACGGTGTAGGTGAACACCTGCGAGCCGGTACCGACCTTGCCGGTCGTCCCCCGCACCGCGTGATAGGTGCGCTCACCCTTGGTCGTGAAGGGGCCGCCCGCGGGAAGGGTCCCGGCCGGCAGCGCGGCTTCCTGGATCGGTCCGGTGGGCGCGCCGATCGGCGTCGTCTCGTCTTGCACGTGCGTGTTGCGGACCTGTTCGCCCGCCGCCGCGACGCCCGGTGAGGAGTCACCGCCTCGCACGGTCAGGATGAGCAGGACCACGGTCAGCACGGCCAGCACCGGGATCGCGTACGCGCGCCAACCGTAGGTGCTCACGAACCGGCCGACGGCGCTGCGCTTGCGCCGCTCCACCCGTTCGGAGCGGGCCCTGCCGCTGTCGGCGATCGGATCCCAGCGGGCGCGCAGCGGCTGGTCGGGCCGCGGACGGCGGGGACGCTGCATCCCAGGAGCTGGTGTACCGGTCACCCGTCAACTTTCTCACAGATGCCCCGCGACCCCGGGCATCCACCCCGGTCGGCGGCGTCCTGATGGGTGTGACGCGTTGCGCTCCGAGTAGGATTCAGGAATGTCGTCTCCCAGTTCTCCGACGTCGACGCCGACCGGCGGCGGCCGTACCAGCACCCGTCTGCCGCGAAGTGCTCGGCGCCGTCAACTCCTCGATGCGGCCAGCGAGATCTTCGTCGAACGGGGCTACCATTCGGCCGGAATGGATGAGATCGCGATTCACGCGGGCGTCAGCAAGCCCGTCCTCTACCAGCACTTTCCGTCCAAGCTCGACCTCTACATCGCGGTGGTCGACTCGCATGCGGAAAAGCTCGTGTCCGATGTGAACCGCGCGCTGCTGACCTCCAGCGACAACCGCATCCGCGTGCAGGCGGCGGTCGAGGCCTTCTTCGACTTCATCGATGACGACAACTCGGGTTATCGGCTGATCTTCGCCTCCGACGCCCTGGATCCCGCGGTGATCCGGCGTGTCGACGGCGCGACCGAAGCGTGCGTCGACGCGGTCTACGGCCTGGTGATGCAGGACTCCGGCCTGGATCCGTACCGCTCGCGGATGCTGGCGGCCGGGCTGGTGGGCGCCAGCGTGATGAACGCCCGCTACTGGGTCGACGCGAGTCGGCCGATCGACAAGGCCAGCGCGGTCGATACGACAGCAGCCCTGCTGTGGGGCGGTTTGGCCGGCGTCCCGCGCCAGGACCCCGAAGACGGCCGCTGAGCCCTCGACAGCAGAATACTTGCGTCGCAAGTTCGTTTCCCAGGCCACAAGATCCGACGCAAATCTTGCGAGGTCTCGATACGCTCGCTCACTTCGTTCGCGGGCTACTCGACCACCCTGGAAGCAAGCCGAAAAGGCGCACACGCAGCACGGCCGATCGCGAAGCGACAGCCCGTACAGGCTGCCGAAGCGCAAGCCCCGTTCAGGCTGGTCGAGTAGGCCGAGGCGCTAGCCCCTTCAGGCTGGTCGAGTAGGCCGAGGCGCTAGCCGAGGACGTATCGAGACCACCGCACCAGGCCTCGATACGCTCGCTCACCCTGGAAGCAAGCCGACGAGGCGCACACGCAGTACGGCCGGTCGAAGAAACCCATAGCTCCGGCCCCCTCAGGCTGGTCGAGTAGGCCGAGGCGCAAGCCGAGGACGTATCGAGACCCCGCACGAGGTCTCGATACACTCGCGAACTCCGTTCGCGGGCTACTCGACCACCCTGGAAGCAAGCCGACGAGACGCACACACGCAGCACGGCCGATCGCCCCTCAGGCTGGTCGAGTAGGCCGAGGCGCTAGCCGAGGACGTATCGAGACCACCGCACGAGGTCTCGATACGCTCGCTCACTTCGTTCGCGGGCTACTCGACCACCCTGGAAAGCGCTCACGTCGGCCACCCTGGAAAGCGCTCACGACCACCCTGACAGACGCTCAGGCGGGTCACGACCACTCGCTCGGGCGGTCAGGCGGCGCTTCGGTAGGCCGCGGTTTCGAAGTCGAGGTAGGCGCGCAGGGCGACGGGGTCGGCGAAGGGCAGCAACTGGGTGGCCCAGATTCCCGCGAGGTCGGCGGTGCGGTCGATCCAGAAGTACACGTTGGCCAGCCCCGCCCAGCTCAGGGAGCCGGCCGAACGCCCGGTCGGCGCCGTTTCGTCGTTGACCATGAACGAATACGCCCACGACTTGCGCTGACCGGGGAAGAACTCGCAATCGGCGCTCACCACGGGATCGACGCTGCGCAGCGCGGTGACGCCCTGCTGCGGCGACAGGCCGCTGCGGACGGCCCACGCGATCGTCTCGGGAGCCAGAACCGAACCGCCCTCCCCGACCCCGTCGCGCAACCACATCCGCAGGAAGCGCAGGTAGTCGGGCACGGTCGAGTACAGGCCCTGTCCGCCCATCTGGACCTCCGGGTCCTGCGGCATGACGATGCCGGTCGCCTTGAGGGTGCCGTCCGGGCGACGCAGGTGCACCGCGGCCCGCACCGCCTTCATCGCGTCCGTCAGCCCGAATCCCGAGTTCTCCATGCCCAGCGGCGCGAAGACGCGGTCGGCCAGGACATCGCCGAGCCGGGCTCCGCGAACCGCCTCGACGACCAGTCCCGCCCAGTCCATTCCGCTGCCGTAGTTCCAGCGGGAGCCGGGCTCGAACAGCAGCGGCGTCATCAGCGAGGCCCTGGTGGCGGTCGCCACGTCGGGAGCGTGACCGTCGCGCACCAGGCGCCGGTAGTCCGCGTCGAAGAACGGGTACGCGAAACCTGCGGTGTGCAGCAGCAGCATGCGCGTGGTGATCGGCGTGCGCGGCGCCCGGACACGCGGGGCACCCGCCTCGTCGTATCCGTCGAGGACGCCGATCTCGGCGATCTCCGGCACGTAGCGGGAGGCGGGCGCATCCAGGTCGAGCAGTCCCTCCTGCACGCATTGGAGCACCGCGGTCGCGGTCAGCGCCTTGCTGGCCGAATACAGGGCGATCACTGATTCGGAGGTCATCGCCTCGTCGCCGCCCGCCGCCCGGACACCCGCGCAGCCGGTGTACACCGGCCCGTCGGAGGTGGTCAGAGCGGCGACGACCCCCGGCACCCGATCGGCGTCGGGCCCGACAGTCGCGAGGCGGAGCAGCTCGTCCAGGAGTCCGGTGTCAGTGCGGTTCACGGTCCGCTCAGGCCGCGCCGAATCCCACGCGACGGCTCTCGGCGCTGCCGACCTCGACGTAGGCGATCTTGGCCGCGGGCACCAGCACGCGCGCACCCTTGTCGTCGGTCAGGGCCAGCACCGAATCGGTTCCGTCCAGGGCGCGCCCGGCGGCCGCGTACACCTCGTCGGCCGACTGTGCGGACGCGAACGCCAGTTCGCGCGGGCTGTTCTCGATACCGATCTTCACATCAACGCTCATAACTGAAGAATCCTACTCGTCAGCCGAGACCGAGATCGGTCATGCGCTGTCCGTGGCGAGCCGCCATGTTGTCGAAGAAGCCCGCGGCGTTGGCGAGGGTCGCCGGCCCGTCGAACAGCAAGGTCATCACGTCCTCCTCCTCGGCGAGAACCCACTGCATGTGGGTGATGGCCTCACCGAGCAGACGACGGCCCCACAGCGACAACGGCCCGACGAGTGCCGGGTCGGCGGCGACCGCGGCCCGCACCTGATCGACCGCGAACTGCGACGAGCCGGTCTCGGCCATCACCGACTTCATCGTGGGTCGGACCTCCTCGGGCATCACATCGGCGACCTCCGCGTAGAAATCGGCGGCGAGCCCGTCGCCCACATGCATCTTGACCAGCACTTCCAGCCACGTGGCGGGCATCGTCATGCGGTGGTACTCGTCGAAGACCCGGCTGTGGGCGGCGACGGCGGCATCCGGATCACCGCCCTGGGTGCGGATCTGTTCGGCGAGGACCTCGAAGTGGCCCATCTCGGCCGCGATCAGTCGTGCGATCGCCACCCGGTCGGCGATCGACGGGGCCATCGACGACTCGTCGATCAGGCGATAGCAGGCCGCGAACTCCCCGGCGAGGAGGACTTCGTACAGCTTGCGGACGGCGGCGGCGTTGTTCGACATGCAAGCCAGAGTAGGCAAGGCGGTACACTGGCCACCAGACGTGTGGCCGATCCGCCCCGCCGATGGCATCGCAAGACGCGAAGACCCCGGCTCGGGACGGCGATTGCGAGCGGCACGTCGGACATTGAGCGCGCACCTGCGATCGGCCTCCGGGCCTGCCCGCCGAGGGTCCGTCCCATCCTGGACCCCGTGGTTTCTCTTGTGTGCGTGCGCGAACACCTTGACGCGAACACCTTGAGAGGCTTGAACTGCATATGACCACGAATTCCCCGGTGGCCGACGCCGCCGACGGCGATGTCCAGACGACGATCGTGCCCGAGGACCACACCTCCCCCACCTTCGCCGAGCTGGGCGTCGATCCGGCGATCGTCGCCGCGCTGACCGCCGACGGCAAGACGCACACCTTCGCCATCCAGGAACTGACCCTGCCGCTGGCGCTGCGCGGCTCGGACCTCATCGGCCAGGCCCGCACCGGCATGGGCAAGACCTACGGCTTCGGCATCCCGATGCTGCACCGCCTCCGCAACGCCGAGGCCAGCGGCATCCGCCCGCTCGACAACACCCCCCGCGCCCTGGTGATCGTGCCCACCCGCGAGCTGTGCGTGCAGGTGACCGAGGACCTCGAGACCGCGGCCAAGGGCGTCGACGTGACGCTCGCCGACGGCACCGTCCGCCCGTTGAAGATCACCTCGATCTACGGCGGTCGGCCCTACGAGCACCAGATCGAGGAGCTCCAGGGCGGCGTCGACCTGGTGGTCGGCACCCCGGGCCGCCTGCTCGACCTCGCGCAGCAGGGCCACCTGGTGCTCGGCAAGGTGGCGGTCCTGGTCCTCGACGAGGCCGACGAGATGCTCGACCTGGGCTTCCTGCCCGACATCGAACGCATCATGGGCGCGCTGCCCGCCGACCGGCAGACCATGCTGTTCTCGGCGACGATGCCCGGTCCGATCGTGACCCTGGCCCGCACCTTCCTGAATCGTCCGACCCACATCCGCGCCGAGCACGCCAACGATTCGGCCGTGCACGAGCGGACCACCCAGTACGTGTACCGCGCGCACGCCCTCGACAAGGCCGAGATGACGGCCCGCATCCTGCAGGCCGAGGGCCGCGGCGCGACGATGATCTTCACCCGCACCAAGCGGACCGCGCAGAAGGTCGCCGACGACCTCGCCGAGCGCGGCTTCTCGGTCGGCGCCGTGCACGGCGACCTCGGGCAGGTGGCGCGCGAGAAGTCCCTCAACCGCTTCCGCGAGGGCAAGATCGACGTGCTGGTCGCCACCGACGTCGCCGCGCGCGGAATCGACGTCGACGATGTGACCCATGTGATCAACTACCAGTGCCCCGACGACGAGAAGACCTACGTGCACCGCATCGGCCGGACCGGCCGCGCCGGGCGCACCGGTGTCGCGATCACCTTCGTCGACTGGGACGAGCTGCATCGCTGGGAGCTGATCGACAAGGCCCTCAAGCTCGACATGCCCGAACCCGTCGAGACGTACTCGACCTCCGATCACCTGCGCGAGGAGCTCGGGATTCCCGAGGACGCGAACGGCCGGGTGGGTGCTCCGGCGCGGTCGGAGGAACGACGGGAACCGCGGGCACCGCGTGCCGACCGGCCGAAGCGGGAACGGCGCCGCACCCGCGGCGGCAAGACCGTCTCGAGCGAGCAGACGCCCGCCGACGCCGCGGCCCCGGCAGCCGACGGCGCCCCCGCAGGCGAGGAGTCGGCCGCGGCCCCGCGGCCGCGTCGTCGTCGCCGCCGTCGCAGCGGCACCTCCTCCGCCCCGGCAGCGGCAGCCGAGTAATTGGCCCGGCAGGCTCCGGAACGGCGCACCCGCACCGACCTGATCGTCACCGCGTTGATCGCGGCGGCGGTGGTCGCTGCGGGTGTCGCGGTCTGGTGGACGGCCCCGGCCCGACACACCGAGTCGCTCACCGCGACCGGTCCGGCGCCGGTGCAGCTGCCGGCCGAGAACGTCCCCCGCGAACTCGCCGTCCGCTGGTCTGCCCCTTCCGCCGTCACCTCGGTGCCCCAACTGACCCGGGACTCGATCGTCTCGGCGAACGGCGGCGCGGTCGTCGCGCATGAGGTCGACGACGGTCGGACGCGATGGAGCTATCGGCGGGATCTGCCGCTGTGCGCGGCCGCCGCGGGCTGGTCGGGCGGCGACAACAGCGTCGTGGCCGTCTACCGCGATTCCCGCGGTTGCAGCGAGGTCACCTCACTGCGGGGCGCCGACGGTGGCCGACACGCGGCCCGCACGAGCGACGCGGACGCCGAGGTGCACCTGTCGATCGACAGCGACTACGCGCTGCTGTACGGACCGACCCGCCTCGAGACCTGGGGCTCGAACCTCGTCCGCGGCATCGAGTACGGGCGGGTTAGCGCACCGGTGAACCCCGGCGTCGCCCCCGACCGCACCGACTGCCGCCTGTATTCGGCGGCCTCGGGCGCCGACCGGGTCGCGATCGTCGAACGCTGCGACGGCGACGCCGGCTATCGGCTGACCGTCCTCAGCTCCAATCTGACCGGCGACGAGAAGATCCGGCAGTGGGGATCGACGCTGCTGACCACGTCGGCGCACGGACCGCCGCCGCGAGTGGTGGCCGCGACCGACTCCACGATCACCGTCTACGACGGCGGCGGCGATCCGTCCGGGGCCGTCGACGCCCCGACGGGTCCGCGGCTGCGCCTGTTCACCCCGCAGGCCGAGGTGCGCAGCGAGCATCCGGTGGCGGGCGACGCGGCGGCGCCGGCGCGCAGCGAGCCGATCACCGACCAGGGCGTGATCTCGTTCTGGACCGGTCAGGCGACGGTGGTCCTCGACGCCGCCAACGGCAGTCCGGTCTTCCAGGTCGCCGACGCGATCGGTCCGGGTTCGGTGATGGCCGGGCAACTGCTGGTGCCGATGCCCGGAGCGATCAGCGTGCGCCGCACCTTCGACGGCCACGAGGAGTTCCGCATCCCGGTCGACCGGGGCGCGGTCACCGGACCGGTGTCACTGCGCGTGCTCGGCACCACCGTCGTCGAGCAGCGCGGGAACGAGATCGTCGCGCTGAGCTGAGGCGCTCAGGCCTCGGCCTCGTACGTGCGGAGCTGTCCGCCGTTCCACGAGTTCCACAGGTTCTCCGACAGTTCGCGGTAGGCGGTGGCACCCTTGTTCTTCCGCCCGCGCATCACGGTCGCCCCGGAGGCCGACGCCTCGGCGAACCGCACCGTCCGCGGGATCGGCGGATCGAGCACCGGCAGGTCGTAGCGGTCGGAGACGTCGGAGAGGACGTCGCGACTGTGCGTGGTGCGTGCGTCGAACAGGGTGGCGACCACGCCGAGCATCGTCAGCTCGGGGTTGGTGATCTGCTGCACCTCGGTGACGGTGCGCAGCAGTTGTCCGACGCCGCGGTGAGCGAGGGTCTCGCACTGCAGCGGAACCACCACCTCGTCGGCGGCGGTCAGCCCGTTGAGCGTCAGCACGCCGAGCGAGGGCGGGCAGTCGATGAGGATCACGTCGTAGTCCTGCGCCACCTCGGCCAGCGCGCGTTTGAGCGCGTACTCGCGGCCGGGCCGCATCAGCAGCAGGGCCTCCGCGCCCGCCAGGTCGATGGTGGCGGGCAGGAGGGTCACGTTGTCGCCGGTGTCGAGGAGGACGTCGGCGATCTCCTCGGTGCCGATCAGCACGTCGTGCACCGATTTGCTGAGCTGGTCGGGATCGTGGCCGAGCGAGAAGGTGAGGCAGCCCTGCGGGTCCAGGTCGACGACGAGAACCGACACGTCCCGGTCGGCCAGCGCTGCACCGACGGACGCGGTGGTCGTGGTCTTGGCCACGCCACCCTTCTGATTCGCGATGGCTAGGGTGCGCGTCATGGCCACCACCATACGGTGGCGTCGGTCATGGCTCCGGGGCAGGCGTCGGGTCAGGCGTCCGGCGGGAGGTCGTCGGCGTTCAGCCAGGTCAACGATGCGGGTGCGAACAGCAGGGCCAGGATCGCCAGCGCGACGATCGCGACCGGGACACCGATCACGGCGAGCCCGCTGCCGGTGATCAAGGTGTAGGCGACGGGCAGCAACAAGATCTGCGCCATCAAGGAAAGTGCTCTGCCCCAACGCTTTCCGCGGGTGAGCGCGATACCTCCCGCGCAGACGCCGCCACCGATCACGGCGAACCAGACGGCGGTGCCGTAGCCGCTGATGGCGGCCTCGTGATGTCCGGCGGCCTCGCGGATGACCAGGATGACCGCGACGATCAGGCCCAGGGCACCCTGGACCGCCGTTCCGTACCCCGCCCAGCGGAGGGTGCTCGGAACGCTCGGGAGGCTGGTGGCGGGATCGGAACTGCTCATTACTCCAGGGTATTGCCGAACACCCCCGAGTCGTGAATCGGGCTCACGCCCGATATCGTGGTGCCTCGTGCGTGTCATGCTCATCACCAATCCGTTCGCCACCTTCACCACCCCGGAAGGACGCGACGCGCTGGCCAACACGCTCGATGCCCGATTCCACGTCGACGTGGAGCGCACCGCGCACCGCGGGCACGCCGGCGAGCTCGGCGCCCGCGCCGTCGCCGAAGGCTACGACGCGGTGGTGGTCCACGGCGGCGACGGGTCGGTGAACGAGGTCGCCAACGGCATCCTCGGCTCCCCCGACGCACTCCCCCGCGATCCGGCGAGCCTGCCCGCCTTGGGCGTGGTGCCCGGCGGCAGCGCCAACGTCTTCGCCCGCGCCCTCGGCATCAGCCGCGATCCCCTCGTCGCCACCGCCCAGTTGATGGCGATTCTGGACCGCCGCGAACGTCGCACGATCAGCCTCGGGCACACCGTCGGCCGCTGGTTCCTGTTCAATGCGGGAATGGGCATGGACGCGATCGTCGTGCGGCGCATGGAGGAGTTGCGCCATCGTGGTCGCAAGGCGACGGCCGGCCGCTACTTCCGGACCACCCTCGGCTCGTTCTTCCGGCCGTCGGTGACGCCGCCGGTCTTCACCGTCGAAGTGCCCGACCACGACCCCATCGAGGGCGTCCGGTTCGGGTTCGTGAGCAACACCGGGCCGTGGACGTACTTCGGCACCCGGGAGATCCGCACCAACCCGCACACCGACTTCGATCACGGGCTCGGGATCTTCGCAGCCACCTCCGTGTCGGTGCCGCGCAATATCGTGCTCGGGGCACGCCTGCTGGCAGGCACCGAACCGAAGGCCCGGCACCTGTACCGCAACGACGATGTGGAATGGGTCCGATTCACTTGCGCCGAACCCGCGGACGTCCAGATGGACGGCGACTACCTGGGCCTTTACCAGAAGATGGAGTTCGGCTACCGCCGCGGAGTCCTCGACGTGCTGGCCGCGACGAAGGGCGCGTAACCTGCTCGCTACTGGCTGGTAAGCATGACTTCGGCCAGATGCCAACCCCTTGTGATCTATCCGGCATTTCCCCGCCAGACTCTAGCCACAGGTAGTCACACAGTAGTACAACGGTTGATGACGCAATCACCCACCCCTGCCAAGCGACGTCCTGCGCCCCAAGCCAGGTGAATTCGGTATTGCACCCAAGTCAAACTGACGACGATGCAAACGTGCGTTGACCACGCCGCAAAAAGCTTTGAAGGAGTACGTAATGGATTGGCGCCACAAGGCCATCTGCCGCGACGAGGACCCGGAGCTGTTCTTCCCGGTCGGCACGTCCGGACCGGCGATTGCCCAGGTCGCGGACGCCAAGCTCGTTTGCCAGCGCTGCCCGGTGACCGCCGACTGCCTGGCCTGGGCCCTCGAGACCGGCCAGGACGCCGGCGTCTGGGGCGGCATGAGCGAGGACGAGCGTCGCGCGCTCAAGCGCCGCAACGCGCGCACCCGCGCCCGCAGCGCCGTCTGACACCCGCTGCACACTTCTCCGCGAGCCCCGGTCCCTCGGACCGGGGCTCGCGGCGTTCAACGCAGCGGGATGTCGAGCTGGACGCGGGCGCCCTCGCCGCCGGGACCCGCGGTCATCTCGATCCGGCCCGACAGATCGTTCGACACCAGCGTCCGGACGATCTGCAGTCCCAGCCGATCCGAGCGCGCCAGGTCGAATCCGTCGGGCAGCCCGCAGCCGTTGTCGGTGACGCAGACCTGCAGGCCCCGCACGTCCCGGACGGCGCTAATGACGATCTCGGCACCGTCCTGACCCGGTGAGAAGCCGTGCTCGATCGAGTTCTGGATGACTTCGGTGAGCACCATGACCAGGGGCATCGCCAGATCGGCGGGGAGCACGCCGAGGCGGCTGTCGCGCCGCACGCTCACCCGGGTGGCGCCGTCGGGCAGCCAGACGTCGACCAGGGAACTGCCGAGTCGGTCGACGACGGTGTCGAGGTCGACCTCCTCGTCGACGCTGCCCGAGAGCATCTCGTGCACCAGGGCGATCGACGACACCCGCCGGACCGCCTCGCCGAGCGCGGTGATGGTCTCCGGATTGCCCGACCGCCGTGCCTGCAGGCGCAGCAGCGCCGAGACGCTCTGCAGATTGTTCTTGACACGGTGGTGGATCTCGCGGATCGTCGCGTCCTTGCTGATCAGCGCGAGGTCGCGTCGGCGCACCTCGGTCACGTCGCGGATGAGCAGCACCGCCCCGCTCGACCGTCCGGCCGAGCGCAGCGGGACGGCCCGCAGCAGGACGGTGGCTCGGCGGGCGTCCAGTTCCATGCGCAGCGCCATGTCGGGGGCGGGCATCGCCGACTCCCCGACGCCGCCGGCCGCGGCCGCGATCATCGCTCCGGCGTCAGCCGATTCGAACGGATCGGTCAGCAGGGCCGCCAGAACCTGCGCGACGTGCGAGCCGCCGAGGTCGGTGGTCCAGCCCATTCGATGCACCGCCGACAGCGCATTGGGGCTGGCGTAGGTGACCGCGCCGCCGGCCGCGATGCGGATGAAGCCGTCGCCGGCACGCGGCGTCGACAGGCCGAGGGTGTTCGCCTCGTCGAGGGGGAAGGTCCCCTCCACGACCATGCGGCACAGCGCCTCCGCGGCGTCGCGGTACGCCGACTCCAGCGGCGACGGCGGTCGGGTGTCGGAGGCGTCGCCCGCCCGCCCCAGCACCGCGATCACCCGCCCGTCGAAGGTAACGGGAATGGCGACGCGCTCGATGAGCAGGCTGCCGAATCGGGTGGCGAGCGGCTCTCGCTCGATGGCTCCGGAGGTCAGGGCCGCGGCCATCAGCGGATTGGCGCCCTGCGCGCTGGCGGGCCGGTCGACGCGATGGCCGACCTCGTCGCGGGGGAACACCGTCGAGGCGGTGTTGGGCCGCACCTGGGCGACGTAGACCAGCCGGCCGTCCTCCCCGGGGACGGCGAGCAGGTAGTCGGCGAACGACAGGTCCGCGAGCAGCTGCCATTCGGCGACCAGCCGCTGCAGATGCTCCGCGGCGGCCGCCGAGAGCGTCGTGTGTTCGGCGAGCAGATCAGTCAGCGTGGCCATGGGCGCCGATCAGCGGGTCATCCGGCGAGGTCAGTCCTGCTGGTAGCTGGCGATCACGTCGCCGGCCTGGACGACGTCGCCGACGTGGACCTTGACTTCGGAGAGCACGCCCGCGTCTTCGGCCAGCACCGGGATCTCCATCTTCATCGACTCGAGCAGCACCAGGGTGTCGCCGACCTCGACGCGCTGGCCGGCTTGTGCCGACACCTCCAGAACAGTCGCAACGATTTCATTCACCACGTCTTCGGCCATGGCGACAATCGTAACCGAGCACACATCGGCGGGCCCGCGGCGGCGGCGTGATTACCACCGGTGCGCGCCGACGTGAAATACTCGATGCCGCACGTGACCCGCACGATCGAAGGAGATCCGTCATGAGCAAGCGCGGACGTAAGAGGCGCAGTCGTAAGAAGAACGCAGCCAACCACGGCAAGCGTCCCAACGCCTGAGCCTCGGCATTCGGCTAACGACGAAGCGGCCCGGTCCCCCATTCCTGGGGAACCGGGCCGCTCTGCTCTCTCGCCCGGGCGGGCGGGGACTCAGTCGGACTCGAGCCGATAGGTGGTCTGCTGCACGGTGACCGTGCGCCGCAGCTCGATCCGCAGCCGTTCGCGGAGACCGTCGGGGGCGTGCTCGCCGCCGCACTTGCGGCCGATCAGCGCCTTGATCTGCTGCTGGATGCCGTAATGCTCCAGGCACGACGGGCACTCGGTGACGTGCCCTTCGAGTCGGCTGCGTGCGCCGGCGTCGCACTCGTTGTCGAGCAGCAACCAGATGTCGGCAAGGACGGCCGAGCAGTCGAGGCTCTCGAACTCGGCCGAGCCGTCGTTTCTCCCACTCATTTGCTCACCTCGCTGGTCCGGCCGATGCCCCGTTCGCGGGCGACGTCGGCGAGCAGATCACGCAGTTGCTTGCGGCCGCGGTGCAGCCGCGACATCACGGTGCCGATCGGGGTGTCCATGATCTGGGCGATCTCCTTGTACGGCAGACCTTCCACGTCGGCGTAGTACACGGCCATCCGGAAGTCTTCGGGAAGCTTCCCGAGCGCGTCCTTGATCTCGTCGTCCGGGAGGGCGTCGAGCGCCTCGATCTCGGCCGACCGCAGGCCCGTCGACGAGTGTTCGGCCGAGGCCGCCAACTGCCAGTCGGTGATCTCGTCGGTCGGATACTGGGCGGGTTGGCGCTGCTTCTTCCGGTACGAGTTGATGTAGGTGTTCGTCAGGATCCGGTACAGCCACGCCTTGAGGTTGGTGCCTTCACGGAACGACGCGAACGCCGAGAAAGCCTTGATGTAGGTCTCCTGAACCAGGTCTTCGGCGTCGGCCGGATTGCGCGTCATGCGCAAGGCCGCACCGTACATCTGGTCGAGGAGCGGCAGCGCGTCGCGCTCGAAGCGCTCGGTGAGCTGCTCGGGCGTCTCGACCGCTGCTGGACTCTCAGATGACACGTACTTCCCTTCGCTGGAAATGTGCTCTACCAAGTCTAGCGATCGTCGTCCCGAACCGACGTCCGTCGGCCGCCTGCGCACCGACGCGGTGCGAGAGAGGGTTGCTGCGGCCACCTGGTGCCACCTCCTGGATCTTCGACCTGCCCGGTTCGCCGAATCCGTTTCCACAGATCCCCTGCCCGGTTTCCTCGCCCCGGTCAACAACCTCGGTGCGGTGTTTGTTCCGGCGGCCCGCACCCGGACATGCCAGCATCGACTCCATGTGCGGACGCTATGCGGTGACCACCGACCCGGCCCGGTTGGCCGCCGAGATCGACGCGATCGACGAGGTGCCCGCCGACGCGGTGCGCGAATCGTACAACGTCGCGCCCACCACGACGGTGATGGCGGTGGTGACCCGACACGAGCACGGCCACCCCGACGACGTCGCCGCCCGCCGGATCCGCGCCATGCGATGGGGGCTGGTCCCCTCGTGGACGAAGGAGCTGGGCAAGGGGCCGCTGCTGTTCAACGCCCGCGCCGAGACCCTGGCCGAGAAGCCGGCCTTCCGCGGCTCGCTGGCGGGTAAGCGGTGTCTGATCCCGATGGACGGCTGGTACGAGTGGCGACCGGGGCCGCCGGGGCCAGGCGGCAAACCCACCAAGATTCCGTTCTACATGTCGCCCGTCGACGGCACCCGCCTGTTCATGGCGGGTCTGTGGGCGGCGTGGCGACCGGCAGCGGCCCGTGCCGCGGGCGACGACTCGCAGTGGGTGTCGAGCACGACGATCATCACCGTCGACGCGGTCGGCGAACTCTCGACGGTGCACGATCGGATGCCGCTGATCATGCCGGTGGAGCACTGGCACGCCTGGCTCGACCCCGACGCCGCACCCGATCGCGCGCTGTTGGCCCCGCCGGCACGCGAGTTGGTCGACGCCATCGCCATCCGAGAGGTCTCGCCGTTGGTCAATCGCGTGGCCAACGACGGTCCCGAGCTGCTGCGAGCGGCCGAATCCCCATCGTAGGGCCGCTCATGCCATAGTCAGTGGTCATGAGTGCACAACGTCCCGGGTTCGGCCAGAAGATCGGCTACCTCCTCGGTCGCTCCCTGCCCGCGTCGATGCAGGACTGGGTGATCGAAGACCTGACCGGTCCGGGCCACCTGCGCCGCTATCTGATTCGCGGCATCGTCCCGATCCTGCCGCTGTTCCTGATCTTCGCCTTCATTCCCGGCGGGATCTGGGTGAAGCTGGGCATGATCGTGCTGCTGCTGATCCCGTTCGTCTACTTCCAGCTCGCCCTCGGTCACATCTACCGCAGGCACCTGATGGTGAACAACGGTCTCGACCCCGCCCTGCTCGAGACCGCCAAGGTGGTCCGCGCCGACGCCGTCCGCAACGAGTACCGGGACCGCTACGGCAAGTAGGCGGTGCGGTCAGCCGACCGCGGCGTCGCCGTAACGGTAGTCGTCGAGCGGGAATCGCCCCTGTTCGCGCAGTGCGGTGAGGGTGGCGTTGGGCCGCAGCAGCGTCGCCTCCCCGTGCTGGTTGAAGTAGTAGCTGCGGGCGCCCGCGCAGTCGCCCGCGTAGAACACCGACGACGCCAGATTCTCGGTCATCCGAGCGAGGAACCGCGCGTTGGCCTCGTCGGTGATCTCGAAACGGTCGGCGCGCAGGTCCCGCAGCCGGCCGAACAGCCGCCCGATGTGCCGCATCTGGCCCTCGATCGTGGTGAAGTACGACAGCCCGCTGTACGAGTACGGGCTGTTCAGGGTCAGGAAGTTGGGGAACTTCGGCACGGTGATCCCCTCATATGCCTGGAACCGACCCTCGCGCCACCAGCGTCCGAGGTCGCGCCCGTCACGACCGATGATCGGAAAGGCCGGGAAGTTCACGTCCCACAGGTTGAAGCCGGTGGCCAGCACCAGCGTGTCGATCTCGATCTTCGTCCCGTCGACGGTGACGATGCCGTCGGCCTCCACTCGCGCGATGGTTCCGGTCTCCAGCCGCACGTCCGGTCGGTTGAAGACGCGGAAGTAGCTGTTGGAGAAGGTGGGCCGCTTGCAGCCGAAGTCGTAGTGCGGGGTCAGCGCCCTCCGGGTGGCGCGGTCGCGGACCTGAACGCGCAGGTGGGCCTTGGCCAGCAGCGCCGCGGCCCGGTTGCCGGGCTTGGCCTGCCGATAGTGCAGGACGCCGAAGACCATCAGCACCTCCAGCAGCGAGGTGTTGACGACGCGGGCGGCGCGCTGGGTCAGCGGAACCCGGGCGAAGAGCCCCCGATCCCGCGCGCGGGATCGGGAAGTCGATCTTCGGCACCACCCAGATCGGCGTGCGCTGGAACACGGTGAGTTCCCTTGCGGTGCGGGCGATCTCGGGGATCAACTGGACCGCGGTCGCCCCGGTCCCGATGACGGCGGCCCGCTTGCCCGCGAAGTCGTAGCCGTCCGGCCAGGCGGTGGTGTGGATGACCTCGCCCGCGAAGGAGTCCATGCCGGGGAAGTCCGGGGTGTGCGGCTGCGAGAGGAAGCCGGTCGCGGTCACCAGGTACCGCGCCGTGCGAGCGGCGCCGGATGCGGTGTGGACCGTCCAGCGACCGGCGTCGTCGTCCCATTCGGCTCGCTCCACCGCGACCCCGAACTCCATGTGGCCGCGCAGGTCGTAGGCGTCGGCGACGTGCTCGGCGTACGCCTTGAGCTCGGCGCCCGGCGCGAACAGTCGCGACCAGTTCGGGTTGGGTTCGAATGAGTACGAGTAGGTCACCGAGGCGATGTCGACGGCCAGGCCCGGGTAGTGATTGACGTGCCAGGTGCCGCCGAGATCGTCTTCGCGCTCCAGGATCACGATGTCGTCGATCCCGAGCCTGCCGAACTCGATGGCCGCCCCCATCCCGCCGAAGCCCGCCCCGACGATGATCACCTCGTGATCGACCGGCCGTGCCGGCCGCGCGTGCTGCTGGTCCATCGTCTCCGCCTTCGCCCCAGATGAGTGTGACTTGTGAGTGTGACCTGCGGTACACCCTAATCCGACGGGGGCGGTCGGGACGGCGGTCAGCCGAAGATCGCGCCGGGATTCAGCATCCCGGTCGGGTCCCACGCCGCACGGACGGCCGCCATCATCGCGCGGTCGGTCTCGTCGCGCCCGAGCAGGAGCCAGGCCCGTTTGGCGCGCCCGATGCCGTGCTCGGCGCTGACGCTGCCGCCGAGACGGTCGACGGACCGCAGCACCTCGTCGGTGAGCCGTGCGGCCCGATCGACCGGGACGTCGAGCAGATTCACGTGCACATTGCCGTCGCCGAGGTGACCGAACAGGATCGGGCGGGCGCCGGCGCCGAAGGCCAGCGCGGTCGCCTGGTCGACGAGGTCGCCGATCCGGTCGAGCGGCGCGGAGACGTCGAGCTTCACGATCGGGGTCGAGGTGGCGCGGGCGATCGACTCGGTGTGCTGTTCCCGGACCGCCCACAGTCGACGCGCCGGGCCCGCCTCCACCGCCGCATCGCGTACGACCGGGCAGTCCGACAGGGTCTGCGACAGTCCGTCGACGTCCGTGGCCGCCTCGACGAGGACGACGAACGGGGTGGCGGCGGTCAGCGGGCTCCGCGGTCGCCCGTCCGCGGTGACCAGGGCGATCCCCGCGGCCGTCATGAGCTCGGCGGCCTCCAGCGGCGCCCCGGACCGCTCCACCGCGTCGACGACCCGCTGCGCGTCCGGCACCGAATCGACCGCGACCATCGCCACCGCCGTGCGCGCGGGCGGCACCACCAGCCGGAGCAGCACCCGGGTGATGACCGCGAGGGTGCCCTCGCTGCCGGCGAGCAGCCCCGGCAGGTCGTAGCCGACGTTGTCTTTGCGGAGCGGACGCCAGCGGCGCAGGACCGCGCCGGAGGCGAGGACCGCTTCGATGCCGACGATCTGCGCGCGCATGTCGCCGTGCCGGATCATCCGGATCCCGCCCGCGTTGGTCGCGACCATTCCGCCGATCGTGGCCGAGTCGCGCGCGGCGAGGTCGACGCCGAACTCCAATCCGGCGGCGGCCGCGGCGCTCTGCACGGCTGCCAGGGCGGCGCCGGCGCCGGCGGCCACGCACCGATTCACCGAGTCGACCCGACCCACGTCGTCCAGGCGCCGCAGCGAGAGGATCACCGAGTCGCGCGATGGATCCGGCTCGGGCTGCGAACCGCCGACCAGCCCGGTGTTGCCGCCCTGCGGACTCACGCAGGCCCCGAGGTCGCGGCACAGGTCGAGCACCGCGGCCACCTGCTCGGTGTCTGCGGGCCGCACCACGATCGCGTCGGCGGCATGCCAGGCGCCGGTCCAGTCCGTCCGGTAGCCGTCGGCGACGGCGGCGTCGGTGAGCACGTGCGCCCGTCCGACGATCTCCGTCAAGCCGCTGACCAGTGCCGCGGTCGGTGGACGCGGAGCAGTTGGCATGATGGCCTCCAAGAGTGGACGGTAGAAGTCGGTCGGTGCGAACGTCTTCGACGCTACGCAGCGCGCCCGGTCGGAGCCGATCCTGTCGGGGCGATCCGGCCGGGACCGTACACGAACAACATAGAGAGTCGGTGTCTGAAGACCATGGCCAGAAAGCTCATCGCGACCGCCTACGGCGAGCCGTCAGACGTCCTGGAGGTGGCGGAGGTCGACGTGCCGCGAGCGCGCCGCGGCGCCGTCGTGGTGCAGGTGCGCGCCGCGGGCCTGAACCCGTACGACGTGAAGGTCGTCCGCGGCCAGATGGGTGCCGATCCCGACCGTCTGCCGCTGTCGGTCGGCGGCGAGGCGGCGGGCGTGGTGCACGCCGCCGGTCCGGACTCCGGATTCCGCGTCGGCGACGACGTGGTCGTCTACCCGGCGTCGGGGGCGCTGGCCGAGTACGTGGTCGCCGACGCCGCGAACGTGCACCGCAAGCCTGCGGGGCTGGGCTTCGCCGAGGCGTCGTCCCTGCTGTTGGCCGGGGTCACCGCGGTCGACACCCTCGCCACCCTGCAGATCGACGAGGACGACGTCCTGCTGGTGCACGGCGGCGCGGGCGCAGTCGGGTCGCTGGTGGTCACCGAGGCCGTCGCGGCGGGGGCGACGGTGATCGCGACGGCGTCACCGCGCAACCACGACTTCCTGCGCGGACTGGGTGCGGTGCCCGTCGCCTACGGTGAGGGGCTGTCGGAGGCGATCGCCGCGGCTCTGGACGGTGCTCGGCTGACCGCGGTGATCGACACCGTCGGCACCGACGAGGCCATCGACGTGTCGTTGGAGCTGGTCGCCCCGCACCGCATCGTCAGCGTCGCCGCGTGGGGCCGCGGCGACGACGGGATCGTGCTGCTGTCGGGCGGCAGCGAACGCAGTCGCCACTACCGGCGGGCGGCCGTCGAACCGCTGCTGACCGACGCGGCGTCCGGCCGCATCGCGGTGACGATTGCGCGCCGCTTCGGGTTCGACGACGCCGCCGACGCCTTCGACGAACTGCTCGGCGGGCACCCGCGCGGCAAGATCGTCTTCGAGCCGCGCTGACGCGCGGCCGCGGGCGTCGCCGGTGTCGGCAACTAAGACTTCTTGCCGCCGAACAGGAGGACGCCCGCGCCGACGACGGCGAGCCCGATGAGGACGAGCCAGAAGGCCGCCTTGAGCAGCGGGCCGATGATGGACAGGGCGATCAGGACGGCGATGACGATCAGGACGATCTTCCAGATCGACGCGCTGCCCGACTTACGAGGTTGAAGGTCTGTACTCATGCCTCTACCGTGCCCTGTGCCGTTCGGGATGTCACGTGCCGAGTGTCCGAATAGGGGGAAGATCAGGGTCCTCCCCCACTGCTGGTCGAGGCTGGTCCGGGAACCGCTGGAATAGCGGGGGCCCGTTGTTCGGTTGAACCACTCATGGCTGAGAACACCGTTCCGGAGATCCCGCTCAACAACGGCGTCCGCATCCCCCAGTTGGGGTTCGGCGTCTACCAGATTCCGCCCGCCGAGACCAAGGCCGCGGTGCTGACCGCACTCGAGGCCGGCTACCGACACATCGACACCGCGCAGATGTACGGCAACGAACGCGAGGTCGGCGAGGCCGTCCGCGAGTCGGGCCTGGACCGCGGCGAGGTCTTCGTGACCAGCAAGCTCAACAACGACGCCCACGATCCGCAGGTCGCGCGCGAGGCGACGGCACGCAGCATCGACGCCCTCGGCATCGGCCCGATGGATCTGTATCTGGTGCACTGGCCGATGCCCGCGGTCGGCGACTACACCGAGACCTGGCGGGCGATGGAGCGTCTCTACGAGGACGGACACGCACGGGCGATCGGCGTCTCCAACTTCCACATCCCGCACCTGCAGCGACTGTTCGCCGAAACCGAGGTGGTGCCCGCGGTCAACCAGATCGAGGTGCACCCGTATCTGACGCAGGAACCGCTGCGGGCGTTCAACGCCGAACACGGTATCGCGACGGAGGCGTGGGCACCGATCGCGCAGGGGCAGGTGCTCGACGATCCGGTGCTCGTGGCACTCGCCGCCGAGGTCGGGCGGAGCGTGGCGCAGGTGGTGCTGCGCTGGCACATTCAGCGCGACAACATCGTCTTCCCGAAGTCGGCGACCGCGTCGCGGGTCGCCGAGAATCGCGACATCTTCGACTTCGCGCTCTCCGACGAGCAGCTCGCGCGCATCGACGCCCTGAACGCCGACCGGCGCCGCGGCCCGAACCCGGACGAGTTCAACCTGATTCCGGGCTGAGGTCCGGCCGGCGACGAATCGTCGCCTGCGGCGGGCGGGACCCTGCGGGGCCTCGCCCGCCGCGTCGTCGAACGTTCGGTCAGCGGCGGCTGACGTGGTAGAGCTCGACCTTGCGTGGGGAGTTCAGCGGCCCGTAGACCTTGGCGCCCGACCACGCGCCCGGCTTGCTCGCGGCGCGGTCGAGGGAGCGCTGCACGCCCTGGCCGAGGGTGAGCCGCTCGCCGTCCAGCCGGCGTCCCGGCAGCAGCGTGTCGACGACGGGCGCGGCGATCCGCGCGTTCGCGAGGGCGACCGTCTCCCCTCGGTTGAGCTGGATGTTGTTGCCGCCGGCGATCGGCTGCACCGACAGCGCCGACGACTCCCCCGCGCCGAACGCGATTGCCGCCCCTGCTCCCGCAGCCACGACCGCGATCTTCAGCGAAACCTTGATGGCGCGCATGTGCCATCCCCCTTCTCGACGTGTCCGCCGACTCTCGGCGGCCCCACCCCAGGCCACCACACTCAGCTAACCGCCAGCAAACCGGCAAACCGGATTCGTGGCCGACCCCACACCCGCCTACCATCGACGCCATGAAGTTCTCGCGCCGCGCCGACGCCGTCACCCCCTTCTACGCCATGGAGTTCGGCAAGCACGCCGCAGCGCTGGAGGCTCGCGGCGTGCACGTGGTCAAGCTCAACATCGGCGAACCGGACTTCGGCGCCCCGCCCGCGTTCCTGCGGGAGGTCCGGCGCATCAGCGACGGCCGTCCGATGGCCTACACCGGAGCCCTGGGCCTCGATGCCCTGCGCACCGCGATCGCCGAGTTCACCGCCACCAAGTTCCGCGCCGAGATCGCCCCCGAGCGCGTCGTGGTGACCACCGGAGCCTCCGCGGCGCTGCTGCTCTCGTGCGCGGCGCTGATCGACCCGGGCGACGAGGTCCTCGTCGCCGATCCGTCCTACCCGTGCAACCGGCGGTTCGCCGAGAGCTTCGGCGGTCGGGTCCGGTTGATCGAGACGACACCGCAGACCCGGTTCCAGCTCGATGCCGCAGCCGTCGCCGACGGCTGGAGCGAGCGCACCCGCGGCGTGATGGTGGCGACGCCGTCGAACCCCACCGGCACCTCGCTGGCCTACGACGAGTTGCGCGAGCTCTGCTCGACGGTCGCCGACCGAGACGGCTGGCGGATCGTCGACGAGATCTACCTGGGTCTGGCCGACGACGGCCCCGACGGCGCGCCGCGCAGCATCGCCGCCGACGATCCCGACGCGATCGTCATCAACAGCTTCTCCAAGTACTTCGGGATGACCGGCTGGCGCCTCGGCTGGGCGGTGGTGCCGGAGGAGATGATCCCGGTCGCCGAACGACTGGCGCAGAACTACTACATCTGCCCGCCGACGCCGTCGCAGATGGCGGCGCTGACCTGCTTCGAGCCGGAGACCCTGGCGGTCGCCGAAGAGCGGCGCGCCCAGTTGCGCCGCCGCCGCGAACTGGTGCTCGACGGGCTCGATCGGATCGGCCTGAACGTCCCGGTCCGCCCCGACGGCGCGTTCTACGTCTATGTCGATGTCACCGAGACGGGCCTGACGTCGACCGAGTTCTGCGAGACCGCGCTGGAGCAGGCGCATGTGGCGCTGACCCCGGGCAAGGACTTCGGCGACGCGGGCGCCGAGCGGTTCGTCCGCCTCAGCTACGCCGCCTCCGAAGCCGACCTCGCCCTCGCGATCGACCGGCTCGGAGCCTTGCTGAACCGCCTCTGACGCCCCGGCAGGCTCACGACTCGGCGAGGCGGTCGACGAAGGCCGCCTGCGCCGGGTTCAGCTTCACGCGCGCCTCGTCGAGCGAGAACCACTGCGCGCGATCGACTTCCGGGAACTCGCGGGTCTGCCCCGACCGCGGCGGCCACACCATTTCGAAGGTGTTGCTGACGATCGTCGCGGCGTCGAGGTCGCCTTCGACGGCGAATCCGAGGACGCGTTTGCCGCTGCGCAGACGCACGTCACCGAGGTCGATCGCGGCGCCGTCGGGCGCTCGATGCCCGGTCTCCTCCGCGAATTCTCGGCGCGCCGCGACGAGCGGCTCCTCGTCGGCGTCGAGCAGCCCCTTCGGGATCGACCAGGCGCCGTCGTCCTTGCGGGCGAAGAACGGGCCGCCCGGGTGCACCAGCAACACCTCGAGACCGGCGGCCCCGCGGCGGTAGAGCAGGAGTCCGGCGCTGGTCTGGGCTTTCGGCATACGCCCAGCGTAGCGGCGGGCGGCTACGGTGAAGACATGGAGATCCTGTCGAGCCGCACCCTGTTGATCTCACGCGATCCGGCCGCGCTGACGGACTTCTACCGGAACCGGCTGGGCCTGGCGGTGGCGCGCGAATACCCGGGCGGCATCGTCTTCCACGCCGGCGCGGGATTCTTGGAGATCCCCGCGCACCTGTCCGCCGAGGCCGCCGAGGCGGCCCCGCCCGATGTGCTCTGGCTGCAGGTCCGCGACGCGGCCGCGGCGCGCGCCGAGCTCGCCGCGGCCGACGTGGCGATCCTCGCCGAGCCGGAGGTGAAGCCGTGGGGGCTGATCGAGATGACGGTCGCCGACCCCGACGGCCGCCGGTTGATCGTGGTCGAGATCCCCGCCGACCACCCGTTGCGCCGTGACGTGCGCGAATAGCGGCATGAGAGACTGGAAGTCATGAGCAACTGGGTCGCGCCGTTCCCCGACAGTCCCGTCGACGCCACCGTCGAGGTCCCCGGATCCAAGTCCGTCACCAACCGCGCGCTGATCCTCGCCGCGCTCGCCGACGGCCCCTCTCTCATCACCGGAACTCTGCGCTCGCGCGACACCGACCTCATGCTCGACGGCTTGGCCGCCCTCGGCGTCGGCGTCGCCTACGACTCCGACGATCCGACCGTCGTGGACATCACGCCCGGACCCCTGCACGCCGGGACCGTCGACTGCGGCCTGGCCGGCACGGTCATGCGCTTCCTCCCCGCGGTCGGTGCGCTGGCCGACGGCGACGTGCACTTCGACGGCGACGAGCAGGCCCGCCACCGTCCCCTCGACACCGTGCTCGACGCCCTGCGCACGCTGGGTGCGCGGATCGACGGCGACGGTCTGCCCTTCACCGTGCACGGAGTCGGCTCGATCGCCGGCGGCGAGGTGACCATCGACGCCTCGGCGTCGTCACAGTTCGTCTCCGGGCTGCTGCTGTCGGCCGCCCGATTCGCCGACGGCGTGCACATCACGCACGTCGGCGACCCCATCCCGTCGATGCCGCACATCGACATGACCGTCGAGATGCTCGAGAGCGCCGGGGTGCCGGTGGTCTTCGATGCCGCGACCACCAGCTGGCGGATCGCTCCCACGACGATCGCGGCGGTCGACTGGGCGATCGAACCGGATCTGTCCAATGCGGCCGCCTTCCTGGCCGCCGCCCCCGCGACCGGCGGCCGCGTCAGCGTGCCGCGCTGGCCGTCGACCACCACGCAGCCGGGTGCGGCGATCGTGGCGATCATGGAGCAGATGGGGTCGGTCGGCGAACTCGGCGCCGACGGACTGCTGACCGTCCGCGGTCCGCAGCGCCTGTCGCCGCTCGACATCGACCTGCACGACGTCGGCGAGCTGACCCCGACCATCGCCGCGCTGTGCGCGCTCGCCGAGGGCACCTCGACCCTGCGCGGCATCGCGCACCTGCGCGGCCACGAGACCGACCGGCTCGCCGCGCTGAGCGCCGAGATCAACCGGATCGGCGGCGACTGCCGGGAGACCGACGACGGCCTGGTCATCGTCGGCGACGGCGGCGCCTCGCTGCGGCCGGCGCTGTGGCACTCGTACGCCGACCATCGGATGGCGACGGCCGGATCGATCCTCGGGCTTCGCGTGCCGGGCCTGCAGGTGGAGAACGTCGAGACCACCGCCAAGACGCTGCCGGACTTCGTCGCGATGTGGGAGACCATGGCGGGGTCCGCGTCTTGAGCCGGCGTGCCGGGACGGTCGGCGGCCGCACCTACGACGAGTCCGATGTCCGCATCCGACCCGGCAAGGGCAGCAGGCCGCGCACCAAGAACCGTCCCGCGCACGAGGACGCCGAGACCGCCATGGTGGTCTCGGTCGATCGCGGCCGCTGGGGCTGCGTGCTCGACGGCGACCCGGAGCGCCGCGTGGTCACCATGCGGGCCCGCGAGCTGGGTCGGACGCCGATCGTCGTCGGCGATCAGGTGGGTGTGGTCGGTGACCTGAGCGGCCGGCGCGACACGCTCGCCCGCATCGTCCGCGTCGAGGAGCGCAGCACCGTGCTGCGCCGAACGGCCGACGACACCGATCCGTTCGAGCGGATCGTCGTCGCCAACGCCGACCAGCTGCTGATCGTGACGGCCCTCGCCGACCCGCCGCCGCGCACCGGTTTCGTCGAACGGGCCCTGGCCGCCGCCTACGCCGGCGGCCTCACCCCGATCCTGTGTCTGACCAAGTCCGACCTAGCCGCGCCCGACGAGTTCGCCGCACACTTCGCCGACCTGGACCTGCCGGTCGTCACCGCGGGCCGCGACGACGATCTGAGCGAACTGTGGTCGGTGCTCGACGGCCGGTTGACGGCCCTCATCGGGCATTCGGGGGTCGGGAAGTCGACGCTGGTCAACCGCCTCGTCCCCGACGCCGACCGGGCGACCGGCGTGGTCTCGGGCGTCGGGAAGGGCAGGCATACCTCGACCCAGTCGGTGGCCCTGCCGCTGCCCGGTGCCGAGGCCGGCGACCCGCCGCGCGGATGGGTCGTCGACACCCCCGGCATCCGCTCGTTCGGGCTCGCCCACGTGACGCCCGAGCAGATCATCGACGCCTTCGACGACCTGCGCGAGGCGATCGACGACTGCCCGCGCGGCTGCACCCACCTCGGGCCGCCCGCCGACCCCGAATGCGCGCTCGACGCGTTGACCGGCAGTTCACATCGCCGGGCGATGGCGGTGCGAGTCCTGCTCGCCTCGGTCTCGGCCACCGGAACCGACGACACGCCGACCGACGCCAGGGACGACACGCTCTGACGCAAAGAGCTCGACCGTCGAGCATCGACGCCGCCGGAGCGTCCCGTCAGCTCGTCGGATCGAGTCCTCGGTCTGGTTCGCTCAGGAAGCGCCGGCCGTCCGGCGACGTCGCCGCCGGTTCGCGCGACGTCGTTCCCGAACCTGCACGAGCGCCGTCTTCAATCCCCCGCCGCGGCGCGGGAGGCCGTCGAAGCGGTGCTCAGACGCGGTTTCCGGGGCGTCGTCGCTGGTGTCGATCAGGAATCGGTCGGGCAGCGCCAGCTTGTTGATGGTCCGCAGGGTCTGCAGATACTGCACGGGCAGCGACCCGGTGTTGTATGGCAGGTCGTACTTCTCGCAGAGTTCGCGCACCCGCACCGCGACCTCCGCCATCCGGTTGCTCGGCAGGTCCGGGTACAGGTGATGCTCGATCTGGTAGCAGAGGTTGCCGCTCATGAAGGCCAGCGCGGGACCGGCGTCGAAGTTCGCCGAACCCAGCATCTGACGCAGGTACCACTGGCCCTGCGTCTCGTTCTCGAGGGTCTCGGGGGTGAACTTCTCGGTGCCGTCCGGGAAGTGCCCGCAGAAGATGACCACGTACGCCCACAGATTGCGCACCAGGTTGGCCGTCAGGTTCGCGGTCAGGGTATGCCGGAAGTTGGGGCCGGTCATCACCGGGTACAGCACGTAGTCCTTACCGAGCTGACGCGCGACCTTGCGGGCGAAGAGCTTGATCTCCGGCCGGGCCTGCTCCATCGGCTTGCGGCCCGCGATGACCTCTTTGAGCTCGAGGTCGTGGAGGGCGATGCCCCATTCGAACGCCGCGGCCAGCACGATGTTGAGCACCGGCTGAAACAGCCGTCGCGGCTCCCAGGGATCGTCGCGGGTCACCCGCAGCGCCCGGTAGCCCACATCGTGATCCATCTCGAGCACGTTCGTGTACTTGTGATGGATGTAGTTGTGCGAGTGCTTCCAGTGCGGCGCCGCGCACACCATGTCCCACTCCCACGTCGTGGAGTGCACCTCGGGATCGTTCATCCAATCCCACTGGCCGTGCATCACGTTGTGGCCCAGTTCCATGTTCTCGATGATCTTGGCCGCGGCCAGGGCGCCGGCCCCCAGCAGCCACAGCGGCCTGCGGTGACTGCCGAACAGCGCGGCCCGGCCGAGCACCTCCAGCCCCCGCTGGGCGTAGATGGTCCGCCGCAGGTAGCGGCGGTCCTTCTCGCCCAGGCTCGACTCGATCTGCCGGCGCAGCATGTCGAGTTCGGCGCCCAACGCCTCGACGTCGGCGTCGGTCAGGTGCGCGTACTCATTGATATCGGAAATGGCCATCGGTCACATTATGCCCGCGCCGGTGACCGACGGCTCCGCCGCCGGTCGCGCAGTCCCGTGATCGCGGTCTTCAGACCGTTGCGACGACCGGTGACCGGGTCGACGGTCGACACCAACCGCGCCTCGGGTGCGTCCTTGAACCGCTGCTCGGAAGCGGTCTCCGGCGCGTCGTCGACGGTGGCCGTCAGGTACTGGTTCGGCAACGACAGCTTGGCGATGGTCCGCCACGACTTCGCGTACTGCAGCGGGAACGAACCGGTGGTGTACGGGAGGTCGTACTTCGCACACAGCGCCTGCACCCGCACCGAGATCTCGGCGAGCCGGTTGCTCGGCAGGTCGGGGAAGATGTGGTGCTCGATCTGGTACGAGAGGTTGCCGCTCATGAAGGCGAGCGCCGGACCCGACCGGAAGTTGGCGCTGCCCAGCATCTGCCGCAGGTACCATTCGCCGCGCGATTCGTTCTCCATGTCGCGCTTGGTGAACTTCTCGGCGCCGTCCGGGAAGTGCCCGCAGAAGATGACGGCGTTGGTCCAAACGTTGCGGATCACGTTCGCCATCAGGTTGGCGGTGGCCGCCTTGCGGGCGGCGCGCCGGGAGCCGGTGGCCGCACCGACGATCGCCGGGTAGACGACGTAGTCCTTGCCCGCCTGGCGGCCGATCTTGAGGCCCACGTCGCGCAGGTCCTTGCGGAACTCGTCCTTGGCCTCCTGCGTCTTGCGCTTCTTGCCGAGCTCCAGGTGCTGAGCGGCCACCCCGTACTCGAAGCCGAGCGCGAGCAGCGTGTTGTAGAAGACGTTGCCCAGGTAGAAGGGCTTCCACCGCTGATCGCGCGTGACGCGCAGCAGCCCGTAGCCCACGTCGTCGTCCATGCCGAGCACGTTGGTGTACTTGTGATGAATGAAGTTGTGAGTGTGCTTCCAGTGGGCGCTGGGACCGGTGTTGTCCCATTCCCAGGTGGTGGAGTGCACCTCGGGATCGTTCATCCAGTCCCACTGACCGTGCATCACGTTGTGGCCGAGTTCCATGTTCTCGACGATCTTCGCCACCCCGAGGGTCGCCGCGCCGGCCCACCAGAGGCTGCGCTTGCGGGCACCGAAGGTGAGGGCCCGGCCGGTCAGCTCCAGGGTCCGCTGGAAGCGGATGGTGTTGCGCAGGTAGCGGGCGTCGCGCTCACCGCGCGAGGCCTCGATGTCGGCGCGGATCTGATCGAGTTCGGCGGCCAGGGCCGCGACGTCGTCGTCTGTCAGGTGTGCATATTCGGGGATGTCGGAGATCGCCATACCATTCCTCGTTGCCTGCGACTCATTAACTTACGCAAGCGTAGGTTACGGATCCGTAGCTTGTCTAGTCCCGCGGGCGGTGGCCCATGTCACCGCCGCCGATCACACGTCGAGCGTGCAATCGCCCGCCGCCGCGCTCACGCAGGTCTGGATGCGTTCGCCCTCCACGTGCTCGACACCGGTCCGCAGATCGCGCACGCAGCCCTTGTCGAGCATGACCACGCAGCTCTGGCAGATGCCCATGCGACAGCCGAAGGGCATCAGCACGCCCGCCTGCTCGCCCGCCTCCAGCAGCGTGGTGGCACCGTCGACCTCGATCTGCCGGTCGGGGGTGCCGAAGGTGACGACGCCGCCCTCGGCGCCGACCGCGCCGCGTTCGAGAGCGAAGCGTTCGATGTGCAGATGCTCGGTCCGCCCGGCCTCCTCGAACTGCTCGGCGAGCATCTCCAGGAAGCCGCTCGGCCCGCACGCCCAGGTCTCCCGCTCGGCCCAGTCCGGGCACAGCGCACGCAACTGCGCCGGAGTCACCTTGCCGTCGACGCGGGTGAACTGCAGGTGCAGGTCGATCAGCCCCTCGGCGGCCATCGCCCGCAGCTCGTCTCCGAAGAGCAGGTCGGCGTCGGTGGGCACCGAGTGGATCACGCGGACATCGATCCGCTGATCGCGGCGGCGCATGCTGCGCAGCATCGAGATGATCGGCGTGACGCCGCTGCCCGCGGTCGCGAACAGGACCTTGGCGGGCAGCGGTTCGGGCAGCGTGAACTCGCCGGCGGGGGCCGCCAGTCGGACCACCGTCCCCGGCTCCAGACCGTTGACCAGGTGCGACGACAGGAATCCTTCGGGGTTGGCCTTGACCGTGATCGCGACCGTCCGATCGGCCCGCGAAGCCGCCGGCGCCGAGGTCAGCGAATACGACCGCCACGTCCAACGCCCGTCCAGCAGCACGCCGATGCCGATGTACTGGCCCGCGTGATAGTCGAACGAGAATCCCCACCCCGGGCGGATGACGATGGTCGCGCTGTCGGCCGCGGCCGGCGTCACGGACACGACCTTGCCTCGCAGCTCACGTGCCGACCACAGCGGATTGGCCAGGTGCAGGTAGTCGTCGGGCAGCAGCGGAGTGGTCACGCGGGCGAGCGCGGCGCGCAACCAGGTGGCTCGCCTGCCTCGCGCCGCGACGCCGGCCGCCGGTGCCTCGAATCGTTCGCGCCACGCCATCTCGTCGTCTCCTCCGCCGGTCCCGGATCGCCCCGAGACACCTAACTTACGATTCCGTAGGTTAGCGCCTCGAGGCGTCCGTGGCGAACGGAGTGTGACGCATTTCAGGCCAAGAGCGTGCCCGGCGCCGCGGTGTACGGCGTGAAGAACCGGTTCGCCGGGGCTCCCGCGAGGGACATCACCAGCGCGGGCACCGACTGCCCGTCGATCTGCTCGCGGATGATGTCGGCGTGCCCGGCGTGACGGGCGAACTCTTCGACCTGGTGGCCCATGAAATAACGGTTCTTCATCGGCCGCGGCTCGTTGATCCCGGCCCACGGCGCGGGCGGCGCCATCGCATCGGCGTCCGGATCGCTCGCCCGCATCGCCGCGAGGAACTCGGCGCGCACCTGATCGAACTCGGCGATCACGCCGGCCGCGGTCTCGTCGTCGGTGAGGGCGAAACTCCCCATGTACGCGGCGAAGGCGGCCTCGTCGAGAACGAACTCCCCGCCCGTTCCCTGCAGCTGCGACACCGCCCCGCGCATGCCTCGAACGATGTGCTTGATGATCCCGCCGATCGAGAGCTCACTGCGGCACGGCCGCAGGCGGGCCTGTTCCTCGGTGAGTCCGAAGCTCGCCGCGCGGATGGCGTCGAGCTGCTGATCGGCGTAGTTGACGAGTCCGGTGAGTTCGTCGTCGCGAGCGGGTGCGTACATGGTGGCCTCCAAGAATGGTTCTGGTTCCTTGCCCCATCAGCCTCGCAACCGTTCCGGTCAGATCCTGTCCGGAATGGATTCTTCCCTCGAGAATCCGCTTGGGAAGCTCAGCGTCAGAGCAGTTCCAACAGAAAGGGCAGCTCCTGGGTCGCGTACCACCCGAGGTCGTGGTCCTCGACGTCGCCGATCGTCAGTTCGCTGTCCTCGTCACCGAGATCGGCGTGGTCGACGGCGTCGACCGCCGCCTTCACCGCCTCTTCGGCGTCGGCGCCGTCGACGTGCACCGCGACGATGTCGGCGTGCGGAATCGAGCCGACGACCTTGACGACGGCGTCGTCGAGGTCTGGCCGCGGGGTGGCGTCGGCGTCGACGACCACCACCACGCGCCGCACCGGGAGATCGGACGAGTCGACCGCGAGCAGGCGCAGCGAGGCGCGCGCCGCCTCCCGCAGGGCGACCTCGGCGAGCTCTTCGTCGTCGCCGGAGGAATAGGCCTCGCGAAGCGCCGGGGTGAGGGCGAAGCCGGTCCCCCCGACCGGCTCGAAGGCGCGCCCCGGTTCGGCGACCAGGTGCTCGATCATCGACAGCGTTGCCGGCAGGTAGACGCGCATGAGGTCCTTCTCCATCAGTGGTCTCGATCGTATGATTGGCCGCTCGCGAGCAACTCGTCGAGGGACTCGGTCACGTACTCGGCCATCGCGGGCAGGTCGACGACGACGGCCCGGTCGGCGATGAACGCGAACTGCACCTGGTTGGCGTACTCGTTGACGCTGATCGCGAGGGCTCGCTGAGCCGCCAGCGTCGGAATGGTGAAGACGCCGGTGACCGGCACGCCGCCGACGAACTTGCGGCCGATCCGCTGTGAGCTCATCGAGATCGGCACGTTGTACGCGCGTTGGAACAGCCCGGCGAAGGCCCGGGTCGACAAGTCGGCGAAGGGCACCAGCCCGATCTCCGGCAGCAGCGGCCGCATGCCCTGCGACATCCGCCGCACCGACTGCGAGTAGCGGTCGGCCAGCCCCGCGACCTGCATCAGCCGTACCGCGGGCGCGTCCTCGCCGATCGGCAGGTCGGTCACGAACTCGGTGCCGCCGACCACGATCCACACCCCGGAGGGTTCGGGCTCCACGGTGGCCGGGTCACGCGCCGCCAGGGGCAGCGTGGCGCGCATCGTCGCACCGTGGCCGACCGAGTCCTTGACCGACATCGACCAGCGCCGCAGCACTCCGGTGAGGATCGCCAAGACCACGTCGTTGAAGGAGCATTCGAAGCGGTCGGCGACCTTCTCCAGATCGCGCCGCGAGACCGAGGAGAAGGCGAACAGTCGCGCCGAGGTGGTCACGGTGTTGAGCGGACTGTCGGGCGCGGCGTTGACCAACTGCGTGACCGCTCCGCCGACCATCCGCACCGATCGGTCGGCGACCGACCACAGGTCGGCCACCGGGCCGTTGCCGCGGATCAGCGAGTCGAGCAGTTCGCCCGGTCGGGCCATGGCCTCGGCCAGTGCGCCCGCGGTGAGTGCCGCCGCACCGGGCGGGCGTCCGGGCATCCACAGGTCCTCGGCCAGCGGCGCCGCCTCGGCGATGTCGTCGCAGATCACCTCGCTGATCTCGGGATTCCCCGGTCCCAGCAGGCAGCGATGCGTCCGGGTGAGAATCACCGAGCGGCCGCCGAAGAAGCCCTCGATGAGGTTCATCTCCCACAGCGGTCGGCTGCGGTCCAGCGGCCGCGACATGACCCGGGCGATGAGTTCTTGCAATTGCTCGACGCTTCCCGGGTGCGGCAGCGCCGACAGTCGCACGTGGAAGTTGATGTCGAAGTCGTGGTCGTCGACCCACACCGGCCGGGCCAACCCGAGCGTCACTTCGGCGACGGTCTGCCGATACCGGGGCGCCACCTGCAGCCGGTTCTCCACCAGCGAGACGAGCGAGTGGTAGTCGAGGACCCGCGACTGGCCCTTCGGGAGCTTGCCCGGGTCGAGAATCAACAGCGCCCCCAGGTGGGTCGATGTTCCCGTCCCGTCCAGGAAGTAGTACATCGCCTCGTCCGGCGACAGCCGATTCACCATGATGCGGTCGAGTCTAGTTCAGCGACTCGCGATGACGCGCTGCGCCGGCCCTTGCTCACACGATGGACAGCTCCACCAGAACCCACCGTTCCACACGGCGGCGCGTGCGATCGGACGCGGGCGGCGGCACCGCTCGGACCTCGACGCGGCCGGCGACGGCTCGCACTCGCTCACCGCGGACGAAGGTGCCGAAGTACTCGGCTCGGCGAGGGCCTGCGAACTGCAGGTGCACGCGCCGCAGCCGAGCGGCCTCGGTGCCGCCCGGCCGACCGGGAACGGGTCGGGCCCGCTGCCCCACCAGCACCGTGACTTGCGCGAAGACGTCCTCGGTGACCACCCGCAGGAGCTGTTCGACGGGTCGGCGTCCGTCGAGCACCTCCATCACCAGTTGCAGGATCTGGATCGTCGACGATCGGGCCCGCGCCGTCGCCTCGATCCGCGCGGTGCGCTCGGCCTCCGGCCCCGGCGGGCCGTCGCCTGCTCGCCTCCCGCCCTCCGCTCGTGTCCCGTCGGATGATCGCGCCCCGACTTCCACCCCCGCCACCGTGATCACCGTCATACAAGTACAGACGCAGCGGACGGCGTTTCGGTTCCACGACTCGCCGAGATCCACTGCGATCGACGACAAGCGCCGCCTCGGCGGCCACGCAACCTCCTGCAACCCCTTGTCGTGCGGGCCGCCGCGGAGGATCGTCGACCTCGGTGATCTGGGTCACCGTCGTCATCCTGCCCCGCCAGCGAAGGAGTCCCCATGCGCGCCGCACGCTTTCATGATCGAGGAGACGTACGAATCGAAGAGGTCGACGAGCCCGTCGTCGGCCCGGGCACCGTCGGGATCGCGGTGGCGTGGTGCGGGATCTGCGGCACCGATCTGCACGAGTACCAGGACGGGCCCATCTTCATCCCGCCGGCCGGTCATCCGC
Source organism: Gordonia aichiensis (assembly GCF_039946255.1). Lineage (GTDB taxonomy): Bacteria > Actinomycetota > Actinomycetes > Mycobacteriales > Mycobacteriaceae > Gordonia > Gordonia aichiensis_A. Next base: position 91,536 of record NZ_JBCDWL010000003.1, read on the forward strand.
AGCCGCTCAGCGGCGAGAGCGCGCCGGTGACCATCGGCCACGAGATGTCGGGCGTCGTCACCGCCCTGGGTGAGGGCGTCACCGATCTGGCGGTCGGCGACCACGTGGTGGTGGAGCCGTACATCGTCGCCGACGACGTCGACACCGGACCGCACAGCCGCGATTACCACCTCTCGGCGAACATGAACTTCATCGGACTCGGCGGCTGCGGCGGCGGACTGGCCGAGAAGATCGTCGTGAAGCGACGCTGGGTTCACCGGATCGATCCGAAGGTGCCGCTCGATCAGGCAGCACTAATCGAGCCGCTCGCCGTCGGCTTCCACGCGGTCGAGCGCAGCGGCGCGAGCGCCGGGGCGACCGCCCTGATCACCGGTGCGGGCCCCATCGGCCTGCTGACCGCCGCCATCTGCCGGGCCCGCGGCATCACGGTGATCGTCAGCGAACCGAGCCCGCTGCGCCGGACCAAGGCCGTCGAGACCGGCGTCGCCGACCACGTCGTGGATCCGAGCGTCGACGACGTCGCGAGCCGCGTGCGCGAGCTCACCGGCGGGCGCGGCGCCGACGTCGGCTTCGAGTGCACCTCGGTGCAACCTGCGCTCGACGCGCTCCTGGACGCGCTCAAGCCCACCGGCGTGTTGGTGGTCGTGTCGATCTGGGGCAGCCCGGCCTCCGTCGACATGCAGAAGCTGGTGCTGAAGGAGATCGACATGCGCGGCACCATCGCCTACGTCAACAGTCACCCCGCGACGATCGCCCTGGTGGAGAGCGGCGAGATCGACCTGGCCCCGTTCATCACCGGCCGCATCGCCCTCGACGATCTGATCGCCGAGGGCTACGAGACCCTGCTGCACCGCAACGAGACCGCGGTCAAGATCCTCGTGTCACCGTCGGGGGCCGGCCTGTGACGCAGGCCCCGTGAACAACGGTCCGGCCCCGCGGCGCACTACGCGCCACGGGGCCGGACCGGGATTCGACTGTTCGACTACCGCTTCTTCTTGCGGGCCTTGGCGGGCCGGTCGGCCGAGGCTCCGGCGCCGGCCTTGGCACCCGAGCGGGCCGCGGCGCGACGCTCGCGTCGGCTGCCGCTCATGACCTCCGACGGGGTCCCCGACGCCAGCTCTTCGATCGAGGAGAGCACTTCGGCTTCGCCGCTCTCATCCGGACCGCTGTAGGTCACCGCGGCATCGGACTCCTGCTCGCCGCCGCCGAAGGCGGCACCGGCCAGCATGTCGGTGACCGAGGTGCCGAGCGCCGGAGCCGGCGCCTGGGTCTCCACCTGGGCGTTGAAGATGTACGAGACGGTCTCCTCCTTCATCGCCTCGAGCATCCGCATGAACATGTCGTAGCCCTCGCGCTGGTACTCGACCACCGGGTCGCGCTGCGCCACCGAACGCAGGTGGATGCCCTCGCGGAGGTAGTCCATCTCGTAGAGGTGATCGCGCCACTTGCGGTCCATCACGTTCAGCAGGATCGACCGCTCCAGCTGACGCATCGCGCCCTCGCCCGCGATCTCGGTGAGTTCGGCCTCGCGGCGGTCGTAGGCGGCGAGCGCATCCTCGACCAGCACCTGGCGCAGTTCCTCCCGCGACACGTCGTCGCGCTCCCCGAACTCGTTCTCGCCGAGGGCCTTCTTCGGGTCCAGGGAGATCGGGTACAGGTTGCCGAGCGCCTCCCACAGCTTGTCGATGTCCCAGTCCTCGGCGTACCCGAGCTCGGTGGCGCCGTCGGCGTAGGCGCCGACCACGTCGACGACCATCTGTCGGACCTGCTCGTGATGGTCCTCGCCTTCGAGGATCTCGCGGCGCTCGCCGTAGATGACCTTGCGCTGCTCGTTCATCACCTCGTCGTACTTGAGGACGTTCTTGCGGATCTCGAAGTTCTGCTCCTCGACCTGCGTCTGCGCGCTGCGGATGGCACGGGTGACCATCTTGGCGTCGATCGGCACATCGTCGGGCAGGTTCAGGCGCATCATGATCGTCTCGAGCGCCGCGCCGTTGAACCGCCGCATCAGCTCGTCGCCGAGCGAGAGGTAGAAGCGGGACTCGCCCGGGTCGCCCTGGCGCCCGGAGCGTCCGCGCAGCTGGTTGTCGATGCGACGGGACTCGTGCCGCTCGGTGCCGAGCACGTACAGTCCGCCCGCCTCGCGGACGTTCTCGGCTTCGGTGGCGGCGTCGTCGCGGGCGATGACGATCGCCTCGTCCCACGCGGCCTCGTACTCCTCCGGGGTGTTCACCGGATCCAGGCCCGCCTTGCGCAGCCGGGTGTCGGCGATGACGTCCGGGTTGCCGCCGAGCACCACGTCGGTACCGCGGCCGGCCATGTTGGTCGCGACGGTGACCGCGCCGAGCCGACCGGCCTCGGCGACGATCTGCGCCTCCTGCTCGTGGAACTTGGCGTTCAGGACGGTGTGCTTGACCTCGCGCTGCGTCAGCAGGTTCGACAGGTACTCGGACCGTTCGACGCTGGTGGTGCCGATCAGGACCGGCTGACCCTTCTCATGGCGTTCGACGATGTCGTCGACGACCGCGTTGAACTTCGCCTCTTCGGTCTTGTAGATGAGGTCGGTCTTGTCCATGCGCAGCAGCGGCCGGTTGGTCGGGATCGGGACCACACCGAGCTTGTAGATCTGCTGGAACTCGGCGGCCTCGGTCTCGGCGGTACCGGTCATGCCCGACAGCCGGCTGTACAACCGGAAGTAGTTCTGGAGGGTGATGGTGGCGAGAGTCTGGTTCTCCGCCTTGATCTCGACGCCCTCCTTGGCCTCGATCGCCTGGTGCAGGCCCTCGTTGAACCGGCGGCCGTCGAGCACACGCCCGGTGAACTCGTCGACGATCATGACCTCGCCCTTGCGGACGATGTAGTCCTTGTCGCGGTGGAAGAGCTCCTTGACCTTGATCGCGTTGTTCAGGTAGCCGACCAGCTGCGAGTTCGACGGCTCGTAGAGGTTGTCGATGCCGAGGCGGTCTTCGACGAAGGCGACGCCGGCCTCGTGGACGCCGACGGTCTTCTTCTTGATGTCGACCTCGTAGTGGACGTCCTTGTCGAGGAGCGGCGCGATGCGCGCGAACTCGGAGTACCACTTGCTCGACGAGTCGGCCGGGCCCGAGATGATCAGCGGGGTCCGCGCCTCGTCGATGAGGATCGAGTCGACCTCGTCGACGACGGCGAAGGCGTGCTCGCGCTGCACCAGGTCGTCCAGCGAGTGCGCCATGTTGTCGCGCAGGTAGTCGAAGCCGAACTCGTTGTTGGTGCCGTAGGTGATGTCGGCGGCGTACGCCTCGCGGCGCTGGTCGGGCGACATGCCCGTCAGGATCACCGCGGTCTCCAGGCCGAGGAAGCGGTGCACCCGGCCCATCCACTCCGCGTCGCGCTTGGCGAGGTAGTCGTTCACGGTGACCACGTGCACGCCCTTGCCGTTGAGCGCGTTCAGGTAGGCGGGCAGCACACAGGTCAGGGTCTTGCCCTCACCGGTCTTCATCTCGGCGATGTTGCCGAAGTGCAGCGCCGCGCCGCCCATGATCTGCACGTGGAAGTGCTTCTGGGCGAGCACTCGCCAGGCCGCTTCGCGTGCGACGGCGAACGCCTCGAGCAGCAGGTCGTCGAGCGTCGCACCGGCCTCGAGCCGCTCGCGGAACTCGAGGGTCTTGCCCCGCAGTTCGTCGTCGGAGAGCTTCTCCATCTCGTCGGAGAGCGCTTCGACGCTGGTCGCGATAGCGTCCAGGCGCTTGACCATGCGGCCTTCGCCCAGTCTGAGCAGCTTGTTGAGCACCGGCAATCCTCTGGGTTTCGCGTATCTGTTCACCTGCCCGTCTCGCCGTCAACCGGTTCGACAGACAGAACTCGGTCCATGGTACGGGTTTGTCCCGCCGATGCCCCACCGAGACTCTTCGGCCGACACACAACATCGTCGCCGTCACCCTCGACTCCAGCTCGTCAACCATTGTTGACGGCACGCATTCCGTCAACCTAAGATGACAGCCATGAGTGAGACGGCGATCGACTCGGCCTCCGGCGACGACTCCGTGGACGCGCTGCGGGCGCTGCGGGCGATAGCGCAGGAGCGCGAGGACCTGGACCGGCGCGAGTACTTCCTCGTCCTGTCACTGCGCGAGATGCACGTGAGCTGGGAGGCGATCGCCGCGGCCCTGGGCGTCAGCCGCCAGGCAGTGCACAAACGGTTCCGCCGGAAGATGGTCGGCGACGCCCGCTGACCCGCCCGACCCGCGACGCCGACGACCGCCGAGCCGCCACACGACTGTGGCCGACACCCCGATCGGGGCGCCGGCCACAGTGCGCAGACCTCAGTACTCAGGCGAGTCTGATGAGTCCGTAGTCGAACGCGTGCCGACGGTAGACCACCGACGGCTTGTCGGTCTCGCAGTCATGGAACAGGTAGAAGTCGTGCCCGACGAGTTCCATCTCGTAGAGCGCCTCGTCGACCGACATCGGTGCGGACGGGTGGTCCTTGACGCGAACCACCTGACCCGGCTGATGGTCTTCGACGGTGTTCTCGAAGGGATCGGCCGACGGCTCCGGCGTCGGAGGCATCAGATGCGGTGCATCGGCTGCCGCCTCGGCCAGCGAGGTGGGACGGTGCATGCCGTCCTTGCGGATCCGCTTGCGGCTCTTGGCCCGGCGGAGACGCTTGTGCAGCTTGTCGAAGGCGAGTTCACTGGCGGCGTAGAAGTTCTCGCCGGCCGCCTGGGCGCGGACCACCGGGCCGCGTCCACGGCCGGTGATCTCGACGATCTCGGCGCTCTTGGCCTGGCGCGGGTTGGGCTCGTGGTAGAGCACCACCTCGAACCGGAAGATCGACTCGTCGAAGTGTTCGAACCGGGCCAGCTTGCTGCTCATGTAGACGCGGAAGTGGTCCGGGATCTCGACGTTGCGTCCACTCATGGTGAGGTCCGCCGTCAACTCGCCGGCATTCGACGTGTCCACGGTGGGCGGAAGCTCGAAAGCAGCTTTGAGGTCGAGACGTTCAGCAGGCACGGCTTTCGACTCACGCTGGCCCTTGCGATGAACGACCGTCATATCGACATCCTCCTCAGGTTGCGCTCGTCCGAACACCAGATTCGGATCGAGGTACCAATTCGCTTGTCGCACAATCACTTATCGATTGGTGATTCGGTGCGAGGACAGTGATCCGCTGTAGCCGAAGCGGAGGATTCCAGTACGCGCACGACGACATCGGCGCGGTGGAAAAGGCTTTGTCACCTCCCGGCACTCGATGTTCATCACTGCCACTTCCGAAGGTATCCGCAAACTCGTCTTCCGGCCACGTTTTGCCGCATCAGGCACCGGCCAGAACCACGACGGCCGCCACGTGCGCCCCCGCTCGGCGCAGGACGCGGGCGGCGTGGGCCGCGGTGGCGCCGGTGGTCAGCACGTCGTCGACCAGGATCACCGGGACCCGGGCCCGCTTCAGCGCCTCGGGCAGGGGCCGACGCAGCCGTACCGCACCGGCCAGATTCGCATGTCGGGCACCGGCTCCCAGGGCTGCCGAATCGCGGGTCAGCGCCGCGGTGGCGAGCAGCGGGGTCACCCGGACCGCAGGTCCGAGCACGGCGGCGGCCTCCGCGGCGACCGCCGTCACCGTGTCGCCGCCGCGGACCCTGGCGGCCAGCATCCGGGTGGGCGCGGGCACCAGGGTCAGCCGGGCCGACGACGGCAGGTCGCCCCAGCGCGCCAGGTCCACCAGTCCGTCGGCGAGCAACCGACCCAGCACCGGCGCCAGGTCGCGTCGTCGGTGCTCCTTGAGGTCGATCACCGCCGACGCCATCGGTCCGCCGTATCGGCCGATCGCCCACACCGGCACCCCGGGATCGATCCGCGGGGCCAGCAGTCGGGGCACGTCGCGGAGCCCGGCCGCACAGCGGTCGCACCAGCGGACGGCCGGACGTCCGCATCCGCCGCATTCGACGGGCGCGACGAGATCGCCCAGCGCCGCCCCCACGGCCCGGACCCCGAACCGGTCCCCCGTCATGTCCGTCGATTGTCCGCGCCCGGTCGGCCGCTGTCACCGCCGGTGTCCCCAGGGCGCCGCCCGCGCCCGTCAGGCGCCCGGGATCACCGGCACGGTCCCGGGCCCGGCGTCGGGTCCGACCGCCGTCCAGTACTGATCCGGGCGGACCTGCGCGGTGCCCAGCTGCTGCACGCCTCGACTGTCGGAGACGTAGACGGCCGTCGGCGAGGCCGCGATGTCGACGACCGGCGGCTTGAGGTTGCCGCTGACCAGCTCGATCGGCTGGGTGCCGACGATCGAGGTCTTCCACACCGGCACGTCGACGGCGAGCCGCGCCACGTACAGGGTCTTCGCCGTCGCCCAGGCCACCCCGACCGCCGCCCCGTCGGCGCCGGGGGTGAGCGGGTACACCCCGGTCAGTGAGCCCGCACCGACGTCGTTGACCGAGATCACCGCCAGCATCGTCCGACCGCCGACCACCAGCGCCACCCGGACTCCGTCGGGCGAGACGCGCAGGTCGGTGATCGGCCCGGGCGCGACCGCCGCCACCGCGCTCGCGTCGACCGGAATCGACCGGGCCGTCCCGCTCGCCTGGTCGTAGACCCACTGCATCGGGCGGCCGTCCACGACGACGTAGCCGGAGTCGGCGTCGGTCCCGAAGGTCGGCTCGGTCATCGACGTTCCGGTCACCGCGGCCACCGGCGTCCCGCCGTAGGGGCCGACCATCAGCGTCCGCTGCCCGTCGCGCACCACGACGGCGGCCACCCGGGTCAGATCGGCGGAGACGGCCGCCGACTCCACGTCGTGCCCGGCGCCGAGCTCGCCGCCGACCGGGACCGCTCGATTGCCGGTGAGCCGGGTCAGCGCGCCATCGCGGACCAGGTGCACCGAGTCCGCCGACCGCGGCGCCGAATCCGGCTCGACCGCGCTCACGTCGGCCGGCCGCCAGCCCGCCTCCCGACCGGCGACCAGCGGCGCACCGTCCGCGGTGATGCGGTAGGTGCCGGAGATCCCGGCGTAGTCGAGCGTCCAGACGATCTGCGCGGCCAGCATGGTCCGGTGTCGTTGATCGGCGTCGCCCACGTTCCCCAGGGGGATCGAGACGGTGTCGCCGGAAGTCGTCGCCGGCCCGGTCAGGGTCGCGCCGCGCGCGGCGCCCAGCGCCACGGCCCCTTCGAGACCGGACGACGGTCCGCCCAGCAACCGGTTGACCAGGACCGACGCATCCGGTTCGGCGCCGAAGAACCAGCGCGGGTCGGCGATCAGTCGAGTCAGGGTCCGATCCGGGAAGAACAGGTCGGCCTGCCGGTAGGCGGTCAGGAACTGGGAGGTGTCGGTGACCGCCCCCGGATGCAGGTCGCCGTTGATGCGCCAGGACCCGTTCTCGCGCGTCAGCGACAGCGCGATGATCTCGGGGCCGGCCGCGGGCCGGAGGCTGCCGTCCGGGGAGAGCACACCGGTCTTGGTGGCGCTGACGCGGAGCCGGACCGCGGTCTCGGTGCGTTCGTCGATGACGACGCCGACGTCGCGGACGATGGTCAGATCGCCCTGATCGTCCCAGCGTTGACTGGCGCCGGCGGTGAGAAACTTGCGCGCCGACCGGTGCCCGGCCGTCGGATCCGACATCGCCTTGAGCAGGTTGCGCGCCACCGTCTCCGGATCGTCGCCCCGGCGCGGCGCGGGCACGATGTTGGTCGGCCGCTTCCGGTCGAAGGCCTGCAGCGGCTGCGGCGGCGACGACACCGGGATGTCGACGCAACCGGTCAGCACCAGCGCGGCCGACAGCAGCCATGCCACCAGCACCGTCACCCGCTTCATCGCTTGCCCTCCGCGATCGGTTTGAGCGGCAGCGGACTGCCGAGCAGCTTGTGGCCCCGCACCAGCGGCAGCGTCAGCCGGAAGCAGGAGCCCTCGCCGGGCTCGCCCCATGCCTCCAGCCGTCCCTGGTGCAGCCGCGCGTCCTCGATGCTGATCGCCAACCCCAGGCCGGTGCCGCCGGAGCGACGCACCCGCGACGGGTCCGACCGCCAGAACCGGTTGAAGACCAGCTTCTCCTCCCCCGGCCGCAGACCGATGCCGTGGTCGCGCACCGTGATCGCGACCGCGTCACCGTCCGAGCGCATGGTGAGGGTGACCGGCTTGTGTTCGCCGTGGTCGATCGCATTGGCCAGCAGGTTCCGCAGGATCCGCTCCACCCGCCGCGGGTCGATCTCGGCGAACACCGGTTCGGCGGGCAGGTCGACGATCAGATCGCTGCCGGTCTCGGCCGCCAGGTGAGCGACGGTGGAGACCGCGGCGTCGACCGGGACCGCCATGTCCATGCGGTCGGCGACCAACTCGGCCATGCCGGCGTCGTGCCGGGAGATCTCGAGCAGCTCGGTCAGCAGCGTCTCGAACCGCCCGAGCTCCTTGTCCAACAGCTCCACCGAACGCCGCTGCACCGGGTCGAGGTCCTCGCGCCCGTCGTAAAGCAGGTCGGCGGCCATCCGCACGGTCGTCAGCGGGGTGCGCAGTTCGTGGCTCACATCGGAGGTGAACTGGCGTTGCAGGCCGCCGAACTCCTCGAGGTGGTTGATCTGTCGGGACAGGCTCTCGGCCATGTCGTTGAACGCGACCGCCAGCCGCGCGAACTCGTCCTCGCCCTGGACGGGCATCCGCTCCGACAGCCTGCCGTCGGCGAACCTGACGGCGATTCTCGTCGCCGCGCGCAGCGGCGCGATCACCTGGCGCGTCACCAGCCACGCGATCGCAGCAAGCAGTCCGAGGAGCACCACGCCGCCGGTCAGCAGGGTGCCCCGGACCAGCGAGACGGTGTTCTGTTCACTGCCCAGCGGGAACACCAGATACAGTTCCAGCCCCTGAATGGGGCTCTCCACCGGGCTGCCGATGATCAGCGCGGGCACCGAGTCGCCGCCCTGATCGATCGAGGTGTACTGGAAGGCGATCTGGCCGCCGGCGACCATCTTCCGGAGCGCGGCGGGCACATCGTGCACCGGCCCGACCGCGACGTCCTGATCGGCGGCCGTGTCCGGGGGAACCACCAGCACGCTGTCGAACGAGCCGGCCACCGAGGCGCCCTGCGTCGATTCGGTGTCCTGATCGGTCAGCAGCGACCGCGCCCGCGCCAAGCGGTTCTGCACCGCGGTGTTCGACTCGGCACTGCTCAGCACGCGTTCGACGACCGACCGCATCCGCGCGATCTCCTCGGAGGCGACCTCCTGTTTGGCGTCGAGCAGCCGACCGGTGATCTGGCTGATCAGCACGAAGCCGAGGATGAGCAGCACCACGAACGACAGAGCCAGGGTCGACACGATGACCCTGGTCTGCACTGATCGGCGCCAGATCTGTCCGACGATCCGCGCGACCGCGGCGGCGCCGCGCCGGATCAGCGCCAGGAATCGGTCGATCAGCCCCCGGTTGATCCGGCGGCCCCCGATCACGGCGGCCCGGCCTTGTAGCCGACCCCTCTCACGGTGAGCACGATCTCCGGATTCTCCGGATCGATCTCGACCTTCGCCCGCAGGCGCTGCACGTGCACGTTGACCAGGCGGGTGTCGGCCGGGTGCCGGTAGCCCCACACCTGCTCCAGCAGGACGTCGCGAGTGAAGACCTGGCGCGGTTTGCGGGCGAGCGCCACCAGCAGGTCGAACTCGAGCGGCGTCAGCGAGATCTGCACCCCGTCGCGGGTCACCTTGTGCGCGGGCACGTCGATCTGCACCGGCCCGATCGCCAGCAGCTCGGCCGGATCGTCTTCGGTCCGGCGCAGTCGGGCGCGGATGCGGGCGACGAGCTCCTTCGGCTTGAAGGGCTTGACCATGTAGTCGTCGGCGCCCGACTCCAGGCCGAGCACGACGTCGACGGTGTCGGTCTTGGCGGTGAGCATCACGATCGGCACGCCGGAGTCGGCGCGCAGGACGCGGCACACGTCGATGCCGTTCATGCCAGGGAGCATCAGGTCCAGCAGCACCAGGTCGGGGCGGATCTCGCGGACCGCGGTCAGGACCTGCGTGCCGTCGCCGACGACGAACGGCTCGAAGCCCTCGTTCTTCAGAACGATGGTGAGCATCTCGGCGAGGGCAGCGTCGTCGTCGACGACCAGGATGCGCGGCTTCATGCCTGCCATGGTGTCACCTCGCGCCCGAATCCGCCGGTGCGACACGCCTTCACCGCCGGACGAGGCATCTCCAGACGTCTCGGAGGCGACTGAATAGACTGTCGGGCGTGGGCATTCTGGTGGCCGTCGAAGGCCTCGACGGAGCAGGCAAGAGGACCATCGTCGGCCGTATCGAGCAGGCCGTCGCGCAGCGCGGCGCGTCGGTGACGACGCTGGCCTTTCCCCGGTACGGCGAGTCGATCACGGCCGACATCGCGGCCGAGGCGCTGCACGGCAGGCACGGAGATCTTCGCGACAGCGTGTACGCGATGGGATTGCTGTTCGCGCTCGATCGCGCCGCGGCGCGGTCGGCCCTGCGCGCGGCGGTCGCCGAGCACGACCTCGTGCTGTGCGACCGGTACGCGGCCTCGAACGCCGCCTACAGCGCCGCCCGGTTGAACGAGGGCGCCGACTCCCCCGTCGTCTCGTGGGTCGCCGACCTCGAGTTCGGGCGCTTCGCGCTCCCGGTCCCCGACCACCAGCTGCTGCTCGGGGTCCCGCCGGAAGTGGCGATGAGCCGCGCCGCCGGTCGTGCCGAGACCGACGCCGACCGACCCGTCGACGCCTACGAGCGCGACGCTGATCTGCAGCGCGCCGTCTACCGCGTGTACGGCGAACTGGTGGAGAGCAACTGGATGTCGACGTGGACCTGGGCCGACGGCGACGCCGCCGTCGACTCGGTGCTGGCGCAGTTGGGCTGACCGGAAGCGAGAACCGCCGGGGCGACGATGCGATCGTCGCCCCGGCGGCCTGCGGTGGTCGGGAGTCAGTACCGGTAGTGCTCCGGCTTGTACGGGCCCTCGACGTCGACGCCGATGTACTCGGCCTGGTCCTTCGTCAGCTTGGTCAGCGAACCGCCGAGCGCCTCGACGTGGATCCGCGCGACCTTCTCGTCGAGGTGCTTGGGCAGGCGGTACACCTCGTTGTCGTACTCGTCGCCCTTGGTCCACAGCTCGATCTGCGCGATCACCTGGTTGGCGAAGCTGTTGCTCATGACGAACGACGGGTGGCCGGTCGCATTGCCGAGGTTCAGCAGACGTCCCTCCGACAGGACGATGATGCTGTGCCCGTCGGGGAAGACCCACTGGTCGACCTGCGGCTTGATGTTGATCCGGGTCATGCCCTCGGCCGATTCCAGGCCGGCCATGTCGATCTCGTTGTCGAAGTGGCCGATGTTGCCGAGCACGGCCTGGTTCTTCATCTTCTTCATGTGCTCGAAGGAGATGATGTCGAGGTTGCCGGTGGCGGTGATGACGATGTCGGCGTTCGCGATGGCCTCGTCGACGGTGACGACGTCGTAGCCGTCCATCAGCGCCTGCAGGGCGTTGATCGGGTCGATCTCGGTGACCTGAACGCGCGCGCCCTGACCCGCGAGGGACTCCGCGCAGCCCTTGCCGACGTCGCCGTAACCGCAGACCAGCACCTTCTTGCCGCCGATGAGGACGTCGGTGCCGCGGTTGATGCCGTCGATCAGCGAGTGGCGGGTGCCGTACTTGTTGTCGAACTTGCTCTTGGTGACCGAGTCGTTGACGTTGATCGCCGGGAAGTCGAGCTCACCGGCAGCGGCGAACTGGTACAGGCGCAGCACGCCGGTGGTGGTCTCCTCGGTGACGCCCTGGACGGACTCGGAGATCGCGGTCCACTTGCCCGGGTCGGCGGCCAGCGAGCGGCGCAGCAGCTCCAGGAAGACCTTGTACTCGGCGGGGTGACCGGCGTCGGCCGGCGGCACGACGCCCGCCTTCTCGAACTCGGAACCGCGCAGCACCAGCATGGTGGCGTCGCCGCCGTCGTCGAGGATCATGTTGGCGTGGCACGGCTGACCGTCGACCTCGGGCCAGGTCAGCATCTGCTCGGCCGCCCACCAGTACTCCTCGAGGCTCTCGCCCTTCCACGCGAACACCGGCACGCCCCGCGGCTCTTCGACGGTCCCGTACGGGCCGACGACGACTGCGGCCGCCGCGTGGTCCTGGGTGGAGAAGATGTTGCACGACGCCCAGCGCACCTGCGCGCCGAGGTCGACGAGCGTCTCGATCAGGACCGCGGTCTGGACCGTCATGTGCAGCGATCCGGAGATCCGGGCGCCCTTGAGGGGCTTGACGTCGGCGTACTCGCGGCGCAGCTCCATCAGCCCGGGCATCTCGTGCTCGGCCAGACGGATCTCCTTGCGGCCGTAGTCGGCCTCGGAGAGGTCGGCGACCTTGAACTCGACGCCGTTGCGGATTTCGGTGGTCAGAGCGCTGTCGGGCGCGGTCATCTGGTCCCTCTCGATTGAAAGTCAAAGATCTTCGAACGACGGTACCGGTCGCCGTCGCGGCGACCGGTACCGTGTCCTGGTTCTCTTACGCTATCGCGCTCACGTGACGGCGGTCGGGCCGCCGCCCGGCGCGTCGTCGACGGTCGCGAACCCGGGCAGTTCCTTCCGCTCGCGCATCCCCAGCACGGAGTGCTTGACGCCGTACGAGAGGTAGACGACGATGCCGATCATCATCCAGACGACGAAGCGGACCCACGTCTCGATCGACAGGTTGATCATCAGCCAGAAGCAGGCGATGACCGCCAGGATCGGAACCAGCGGGACGAGCGGCACGCGGAAGCCGCGCTTGAGGTCGGGCCGGGTGCGCCGCAGGACCACCACGCCGATGCACACCAGCACGAAGGCGAACAGCGTACCGATGTTGACCATCTCCTCGAGCGTCCCCATCGGGAAGACGAAGGCGAGCAGCCCCGACACGAAGCCTACGATGACGGTGATCCGCACCGGAGTGCCCCGGCTGCCGGTGTGCGCGAGCCCGCGCGGCAGCAGGCCGTCGCGCGCCATGGCGAAGCCGACGCGGGTCTGGCCGAGCAGCATCACCATGACGACCGTGGTCAGGCCGGCGAGGGCGCCGATGTTGATGGCCCACTTGGCCCAGTCGATGCCGTGTGCCGCGAAGGCCGTCGCGAGAGTCGACTCGTCGCCGGAGAGCTGCTTGTACGGGACCATGCCGGTGAGCACCAGCGAGACGCCGACGTACAGGACGGTGACGATGGCCAGCGATCCGAGGATGCCGCGCGGCAGCGCCTTCTGCGGATTCTTGGTCTCCTCGGCGGTGGTGGCGACCACGTCGAAGCCGATGAACGCGAAGAACACCAGCGAGGCAGCCGCCAGCAGGCCGTACCAGCCGAAGTTGCTGCCCTCGCTGCCGGTCATCCACGAGAACAGCGTCTGGTGGATGCCGGTGCCCGCACCGCTCTTGGCCGCTTCGGCGGGCGGGATGTACGGCGTGTAGTTCTTCGTGTTGATGTAGAACGCGCCGACGATGATGACCAGCAGGACCACGGCGATCTTGACCGCGGTGATCACCAGCGAGACCCGCGAGGACAGCTTGGTGCCCAACGCCAGCAGGGTGGTCAGCGCGACGATGAGCACCAGGGCGCCCCAGTCGAAGGTGTGACCCCACAGGACAAAGGTGTTGTGGCCCTGCCCGATGATGTTGCCCAGGTACAGCGACCAGCCCTTCGCGACCACCGAGGCGGCGAGCGCGAACTCCAGGATCAGGTCCCAGCCGATGATCCAGGCGATGAACTCGCCGAAGGTCGCATAGGAGAAGGTGTACGCCGACCCGGCGACCGGGACCGTCGAGGCGAATTCGGCGTAGCAGAGTGCGGCGAGCGCACAGGCGACGGCGGCCAGCACGAAGGCCAGCGAGACCGCCGGGCCCGCCACGTTGCCCGCGGTACGGGCGGTGAGAGTGAAGATGCCGGCGCCGACGACGACGGCCACGCCGAAGACCGTGAGGTCCCAGGCGGTGAGTTCTTTCCGGAGTTTGCTGTCGGGTTCGTCGGTGTCAGCGATCGACTGCTCTACCGACTTCACGCGACCGAATGGATTACCCACGAATGTGCTCCCTTACTGAAAGGATGCGGGTTCGCCGCTGAATTGATGTAGGGGTGGGTGTGGAGGGGATGGACGGATCGACCCGCGTCAGGTGTCGCGAGTGGGGTGGGGTTCGGCCGCCCGACTCACGTCGTCGGCGAGCATCGCCGCATCCTCGTCGGGCAGATCGGTGACCTCCGGGTGCGTCGACAGGAAGACGATGCTGGCCAGCAGGCCGCCCCACACGACGATCGCGGCGACGACGAGCAGCACGATGGCGGTGGCGGTCATCGCACGCCCTCCTTCGCCGGCTCGACCCGTTCGGCGTCGGCGCCCACCGGGGGCCACGGAGTGAACCCGGGATCGTCGCGCCCGTTCCAGCGAATCGCGGTGAAGACGGCGGCGAAGACCACCAGCAGGGCCACGGTGCCCCACCCGAAGACGCCGACGTACCAGGCCGGATAGCCTTCGTAGCCGTTCTTGATGAGGTCGTAGACCTTCTGGACGAGCATGATCCCGAGGAAGACCGGCGCGTACAGGCCGATCACCGGGATCCACCAGCGCCCGACCTTGAAGGTCGAGACCGCGTTGAGGTGCCCGCGCAGTGTTTCGACGGTGCGCGCCAGCCACACCACGATCACGCACATGGCGATCGCCGAGACGACGATGCCGATGTTGTTGGCGAACTGGTCGACGGTGTCGAGCGCGATCAGACCGGTGGTCGTGGAGAACAGCCCGAACGACACGATCGCGGTCACCACGCCGACGCTGACCGACGCGGTCTCCTTCGACAGGCCGAACTTCTCCTGGAAGGCCACCGAGACGCCGAGCATCAGCGAGATGAGCGAGGTGAAGCCCGCGATGGCGAGCGAACCGAAGAACAGGGCGCCGAAGAAGGCGCTGCCGGGCATCTCGGAGATCACCTTCGGGAAGGTGATGAACGACAGCGTGGGCCCGGTGATCCCCTCGAGTTCCCCGACCGACTTGCCCTGCTCGTGCGCCAGGAAGCCGAGCGTCGAGAAGACGCCGATGCCCGCGAGGATCTCGAACGAGGAGTTCGCGAAGCCGACGACCAGTCCGGAGGAGGTCATGTTCGCCTTGCGCCGCTGGAACGAGGCGTAGGAGATCATGATGCCGAAGGCGATCGACATCGAGAAGAAGATCTGGCTGTAGGCGGCGATCCACACGTTGAGGTCGCTCAGGGCGCCCCAGTCCGGGGTGAACAGCGCATTGAGGCCGTCGGAGGCGCCCGGGAGGGTCAGGGCCTTGATGACCAGCGCGGTGAAGCCGAGCACCAGCAGCGGCAGACCGACCGCGTTGAGCTTCTCGACGCCCTTCGCCACGCCCAGCGCGAGGATGACGATGATGAGCACCCACACGATGATCAGCGGCCAGGCGACGCCGCTCACGAGTTCGCCCGAGACGCCGGGGTCGCCGACTTTCAGGTACTCGCTGAGGAAGAACGTCTTGGAGTCGTCGCCCCACTTGGTGCCGAACGAGAAGTAGAAGTAGCTGAGCGACCACGCGATGATGACCGCGTAGTAGGTGGAGATGACGAACAGGATCGCCGTCTGGAACCAGCCGAGCGCTTCGGCCCTGCGCCACATGCGGCGGAAGGCGAGGGGTGCGGCGGCCCGGAACCGATGGCCGACCGCGTAATCGAGGAAGAGGATGGGGATGCCCGCCGTGACGAGCGCGATGAGGTAGGGAACCAGGAAGGCGCCGCCGCCTCCCTCATAGGCAACACCCGGGAATCGCCAGATGTTGCCCAGACCCACTGCGGACCCGATCGCGGCAAGGATGAAGCCGCGGTTACTGGTCCACGTCTCCCGCCCTTCTGGGGCCGGCGACTGAACTGTGGTCACTGAAGTGACTCCTTTCACATTTCTGCTGACGTGTGACGACGCTAGCGCATCGGCGCGCCCGCGGAGGTCGCATCGGCGTCAGTTGATCTTCAGGAAAAGTTTCTCGCCGCGATCGATGTCCGGTTCGAGATAAATCACCCGTGCCTGCGGCACCGCCGCCCGCATCCGCGCTTCGGCGCCGTCGATGGCGACCGCGATGGCGACGGCATCACTGCCTGGGGCGATCGCGATCTTGGCGGCCACGAGGAGCTCCTCGGGCCCGAGATACTGGGTCTTCATGTGAATGACGCGATCGACGGTCTGACCGGGGATCGCCGCACGCAACGCCGCCTCCTCGGCCTCGGTGGCGCCCTCGCCGATCAGCAGACTCTTCATCTCCACGATCAGCACGGCCGCGATCAGGCCGAGCAGGACGCCGATCGACAGGGTGCCGACGCCGTCCCAGATCGCGTTGCCGGTCAGCATGGTCAGTCCGACGCCCGCCAGGGCGAGCACCAGGCCGATCAGCGCACCGGTGTCCTCCAACAGAACGACCGGCAGCTCCGGGTTTCGCGAGGTCCGGATGAACCGCCACCATGAGGCGTCCCCCTTGAGCGGCGCCGACTCCTTGCGCGCGGTGTGGAAGCTGTAGCTCTCCAGGCAGATCGCCACGACCAGGATCACCACTGCGACCAGGGGCGAGTCGAGCCCGTGGTCGCCGGCGTGGCGGATCTTCTGCACTCCCTCGTACAGCGCGAACAGCGAACCCAACGCGAAGATGACCAGCGCGACGACGAACGAGTAGAAGTAGCGGCTGCGCCCGTAGCCGAAGGGGTGCAGCCGATCGGCCTTGCGCGTGGCGCTGCGCTGGCCGAGGAGCAGCAGCCCCTGGTTCGAGGTGTCGGCCACCGAATGGACGCCTTCGGCGAGCATCGACGACGAGCCGGTGATCGCGAATCCGACGAATTTGGCGACGGCGATGCCGGCGTTCGCCGCCAGCGCGGCGACGATGGCTCGCGTCGAACCTTCTGTGGACATGGTTGAGGGCCTTCCGGATTCGACAGTGGTCTGCGGACTTGCGGTGCGCAGGAAAAGACTAGTCGCCACGGCCCGCCGACCTCGGGAGGGCCGGACCGGGAATTAACCGGACCGCAGTCCGGTTATGCTGGGTGACAACCACCGCGTGAGCGGCCAGAGGACCTAAGGAGCGAGCGATGCAGTTCGGCATCTTCAGCGTCGGCGACCTGACCACCGACCCCACCACCGGCACCACCGTCAGCGAGCACGAGCGCATCGAGGCGATGACCGCCATCGCGCTCAAGGCCGAAGAGGTCGGCCTGGACGTGTTCGCGACGGGCGAGCATCACAATCCCCCGTTCGTCCCCAGCTCCCCGACGACCATGCTCGGCTGGATCGCGGCCAAGACGCAGAAGCTGCGGCTCAGCACTGCGACCACGCTGATCACGACCAACGATCCGGTGAAGATCGCCGAGGACTTCGCGATGCTGCAGCACCTGTCGAACGGGCGCGTCGACATCACCCTGGGGCGCGGCAACACCGGCCCGGTGTACCCGTGGTTCGGCAAGGACATCCGACAGGGCATCCCCCTCGCGGTCGAGAACTACCATCTGCTCCGCAGGCTGTGGCGCGAGAAGAACATCGACTGGGAGGGCCGCTTCCGCACGCCGCTGCAGGGCTACACGTCCACCCCCGCACCGCTCGACGACACGCCGCCGTTCGTCTGGCACGGATCCATCCGCTCGCCGGAGATCGCCGAACAGGCCGCGTTCTACGGTGACGGCTTCTTCCACAACAACATCTTCTGGAACACCGAGCACACCGAGCAGATGGTGCGGCTGTACCGGCAGCGCTTCGAGCACTACGGGCACGGCGCCGCCGACCAGGCGATCGTCGGACTCGGCGGTCAGGTCTTCATGGCCGAGACCGAGGCGGAGGCCAAGCGCCGCTTCCGGCCCTACTTCGACAATGCGCCGGTGTACGGCCACGGCCCGTCGATGGAGGACTTCACCGAGATGACTCCGCTGACCGTCGGCACCCCGGAGATGGTGATCGAGAAGACCCTCTCGTTCGCCGACTACGCGGGCGACTACCAGCGCCAACTGTTCCTGCTCGACCATGCCGGACTGCCGCTGAACCAGGTCCTCGAGCAGGTGGAGATGCTGGGCACGCTCGTCGTCCCGGTGCTGCGCGCCGAGTTCGAGCGGCGCCGCCCGGCCCACGTGCCGTCGGACCCGCCGACCCACGAGAGCTTGGCGGCCGCCGGCGCCGACGCACCGCACCGCCTGGTCACCCCCGCGCAGGCCGGGGCGACCGCAGCGGCCGGAGGTCGGTGACATGGCACGGAAACTGCTGGTGATCAGTGCGGGCGTGTCGACGCCCTCGTCCACGCGGCTGCTGGCCGACCAGCTCGCCGACGCCGTGGTCGCGGGAGTCACCGCCCGTGGCGAGTCGGTGACCGTCGAGGTCCTGGAACTGGCGCCGCTGGCGGCGTCGTTGGCCACGACGGTCACCTCCGGAGTCGCCCCCGCCGAGGTGACCAGGGCCCGCGACGCGGTCGCTGCGGCCGACGGCGTGATCGCGGTGACGCCCGTCTTCGCGGCCTCGTTCAGCGGATTGTTCAAGATGTTCTTCGACGTCCTCGATCCCGACGCGTTGACCGGTGTGCCCGCGCTGGTCGCCGCGACCGCCGGCACGCCGCGGCACAGTCTGGTCCTCGACCATGCGCTGCGACCGTTGATGAGTCATCTGCGCGCCGATACGGTCCCGACCGGAGTGTTCGCGGCGACCGAGGACTTCGGCACCGCCGAGCTCGGCCGTCGCGTGCGCCGGGCCGCCGCCGAGTTGGCTCAGCGGCTCGTCGGGACGGCCGCGGTCGCCGGCTTCGGCGGCCCCACCGAGCTCGACGCCCCACGTCGTTCGAACGGCGCGCTGGACCTGGGCGAGGTGACGCCCTTCGCCGAACTGCTTCGCGGTCACACCGGCGAGTGACCCGCCCGCACGACCGTGCCCCTCGCGCCGCCGGGGGCACGGTCGCGGTCCGGCGTCGGCCCGGTCAGCCCGAGAAGGTCTTGCCGACGCGCAGGTCGGTCTCCCTCATGTGCGTGGCCGCCTTGTCGACGCCGACCCCGAGCGCGTCGAGCCGGCCACGGGCGTCGAGGAACACCCGGTCCCAGGCGGCCTGCGCCTGCTGGTACTGCGCGGCCGCGCCCGAGTCCCAGTGCGACGACAGGGCCGCCACCTGCCGTTTCAGCTGACCGGAGAGTTCCTCCAATCGCTGGAAGTGTCCGCGCAGATCACTCGACAGGGTGCCGAGGTTCGCAAAGTCGTAACGAATGAGCCCACCGCTCATGTTCTCCCCCTTGGTAATTCGTGAATTGAGCTGATCCGGTGCCGGACTGTCGCAGCCCGGTGGCCGCCTCGGCCGGGACTACAGCGACAGCCCGCCCTGCATCCCGGTGAAGGTGCCGGCCACCGTCGCGTCTTCGTCGTCGTAGCCGCGGAAGCCGGTGGTCAGCCTGGTCTCGATGTCGTTGAGCGCGGCCTGCAGCTTCACCGCGATCGCATGCCAGTCGGTGTGCGTGCTCTCGAACGCCGTCGACGCCCGGCCGTCCCAGCCGGACCGGCCGCTGACCGCCGACTTCTGGATCTGCCCGATCGTCCGCTGCATGTCGTCGACCACCCCCTTGATCGATGCGGCCGAGGCCTGACCGGCGGCGATGTCGAGTCTGAGTCCCTGCATGGTGTCGTCCGTCCTCTCATTGGTGCTCTTCGTGCTTCTCTATCCACCACCGGATCACGCCGATCCGGTGAAGTCCTGGTCGCCGAGTCCGAGGGCGAGCGCCACATCGAAATCGAGGGAGTCCGCCGTCGCGGCGGCCAACCAGTCGGGCGTTGCCGCCGTCGCGGGCGGCGCCGCGGGAGCGGCCGCGGCGACGATCGACGCGCGCGGTCCGTCGTCGCCTCCCCTCGTCGCGACCGGGGCGAGTGGCGGCGCCATCACCGATGCGGCGGTCGCCGGATGCGACAACGACGCGGTCACCGCGCTCGGTGTCGGCGATGCCGCCGACGCGTTGGTGGTGGTCGGCCTGTCCGCGAGCGGCGCGGGGTCGGCGGCGACGCCCGCGGTCGCGGCGACGGCCGGGCCGACCGCGGCGCCCGCCCCTGCGGTCGACATCTTGGCGCTCACCGACCCGGAAGCACTCGCCCCACCCGAAGCGCTCGACGCACTGGACGCGCCCGCCCCGCCGGCGGCGGGCGTTCCTGGCGTGCCCGGCGGAGCGGTCGGCGGAGTGGTCGGCACTGCGGTCCGCTCACAGGTCGGTGCACAGGCCCCGGCGGTACCCGCGGGAACCGGAGCGGCCGGCGGCGGCGCGTCGTGCTCCGCCGTGAGGCCGGTGCCCGAGAGCAACGACGTCGCCAGGCCCGTACCGGCCTGCACGAAGGGCAGCGCCGATTGCAGCAACTGCGCGGCGAGACCGAAGCCCGCATCGTCGGCTCCCCCGGCCGGAATGCCGGGCAGTCCGGTGACCGGCACCGGCCGCCCGTTGGCCGCCATGTGCGCGGTCGGTCCGGCCAGTTGCGCACGGGTCGCCGCCACGACGCCGAGCCCCTCGGCCAGCCCTTCGGCGGCCACCCCCACCGCGGCGAGCTGCCCGGGCGGAGTCGCCAGCGTCGGCGCCATCGCCGTCAGCAGGCCCGCGGTCTTGGCGATCACGCCGTGCAGTTGCGCCGCACCCGTGGCGACGATGGCCGCCGCGGCCTGCAGATCGGCCGACATCCCGGCGCCCTGCGCCGCGAGCAGTCCCGCCTCGCCCGCCGTGCGGAGCGCGGCGGTCACCGCCGCGGCCGCCCCCTGCCCGGTCCAGACTCCGTCGAGTGCCCGCGTCGCGCTCAGCAGTCGATCGACCCCGCCGTTGATGACCCCGGTGATCTGCTGATGGACATGGGCCGGATCACCCGACCCGCCCGCCTCCGGGCAGCCGGTCCCGAAGACCTCGAGGAGATCGGTGATCGGTCTGACCAATGCGGTCGGATCGATCGACGGCAGCACCGGGAGTGCGGGCAGCGGCGGAATCTGCAGATGCAGCGGCGCGGGCACCGGTGGGACGCCGGCCGCCTCCGGCTGCCCTCTGACCGTCTCCGGTGGGCATTCGGTGCCGACGACCGAGCGGCTCATCACACCCCGATTCCGCCGGCGCCCGCACCGTCGGTCTCGGCGAAGGCCGCCAGGCCCCGGGTCGCGGCCACCGCGGTGGCCGCATGGGCCGCCGCGAGTCGTCCGACCCCGTGCAGATGATTCGCCTGAGCCACCGCGTAAGCCGCGGCGAACTCCTGTCCGATCAACCCGAAGACCGCGGTCACCGCCGCTCCGACCGCCACGGTGTCGACAGCGCCGACGGCTCCCGTGGCGGTGCCCAGTGCCGCGGCGGTCGCACCGAAGGCCTGCACCTCTTGCGGGTGCACCGTCATCTGATTCATCTTCTCCCCCTGTGTCGAAACGACGATCGGACCTGCGGTCCGGCCGTCAGAAGTTTGGACGCACGCCGGCGCTGTTCGGTTCCATCGACATGCCGGGAGCCCCGGCGAGCGCCTCGAACTCGGCGAAGAACTCCTGCATGATCGCGGCCCGGTCGGTGAAGACGTCGGTGGCGGCGCGGACCGCGGCACCGACGATCTCGTCCGACAGCCGGGCCGCCTTCCCTCCGCCCGCTCCGGCCTGGATCTGCAGGTCGACGAGGGCGCCGTTCCCGTTGACCGTCACGCGCACGCGGCCACCGTCGCCGACGCCGGCGGCCTGGAGGGACTGCAGGCGCCGATGCACGTCTTCGAGTGCCCCCAGCTGCCGCTGCACTCGGTCGGTGATCGCATCCAACTCGGCGGTCATCGGCGCCCCCTCACCGCGCAGGCGTCGGCGGCGGCCTCGGCGGCCACCAGTTCGGCGCGGGACGGGAGCCCGAGCAACCCCAGCGTCTCCTCGTCGACGCCGTCGCCGACCAACTGGGCGCGGTTACTCACTCCGGCCGCGGCCCCGGCCAATCGACACAGTGCCAGAATCTCTTGCGCCAGCGCGTCCGGCGACCGTCGCATGGCCGCTGCCGAGATCCGCATCCGGACCGGAAGTCCGGCGGCCGTGCACGTGATCGCCAAGGCACCCGACCGGGACCGAACGCTGGTGAGGCCCTCCGGCCCGGTGACCGGCTCTGCGAGTTGTTTCACTTCTGCCATGCCCCTTTAGACGCACGCGAACCCGATTCGGTTCCATCGGGTCGCTTGCGGGCGTGTCGTCGGCGGCGGGCGGCGAGCTACTCGATCGTGCGCACGGTGTTCGCGGCGCCGGGACTCGCACCGACCGGCGCGGGCCCGGCCGACTGCGGCGCCGCCCCGAGGCCCGCCACGAGCAGGTCGGTCAGGTCGGCCCGCCACCGCTCGTCGAGGCCGTCGTGGCCGCGCACCACCGCCGCCATCAGCGCGGCGCCGAACGCGACCTCGGCCACCAGGCCCACGTCGATGCGAACGTCGACGCCGTCATTGCGCGCGGCAGCGGCGAACCGTTCGCCGAGGTCGTCCCACACCACCCGCCCCAGCCGATCGGTGAGTTCGGCGAGCAGATCCGGGTCGGCCGACAGGTCGCTGATCAACCCGGTCATGGCGCCGAGAATCGAGGCGTGCGACATCATCAGGGCGCAGTTGTCCACGACCGACGCCATCTCGTCGCGAATGCTCATCCCGGCACGTCGCGGCGGGATGGCGGCCTCCTCGGGGAAGACCGCCGAATGCACCAGATGCAGTTTGCTCGGCCAACGCCGCCGGACCGCGGGCACCGAGGTGCCCGCCCGCGCGGCGACCGCGGTCAAGGTGAGCTCGGCGTAACTGCCCTCGGCGAGCAGCTCCAGGGTGGCCGCCAGCACTGCGCGATCGATCCGATCGTCCCGCGGACGCCCGATGTTCGTCGGCTCCACCGCCGCACCACCTCCTGTCGACCATGATCACTGACTGGGACGACCTCCCCCAAACGGCAGTCGCGAGCCGCACTCTGATGGCAGCAGTTGACCCAGCTCACATTCTGTCATTACATTACGTTCTATTACGGAACGTAAGTGAGGAGGAAGCATGTCCGACGCACCCGCCACCGATCCGGTCACCACCGCCGACCTGTTGCACGCACGCCGTGACGACGACTCCCCCGCCCTCGCGTTCGAAGACCGCCGGTGGACGTGGCGGCAGTTCGTCGCCGAATGCGCGATCCGCGCCGCGGCCCTGACCGCCCTTCGCCGCTCGCCGTCGGCGGCGCCCTGGCACGTCGGCGTCCTCATGGACAACGATCCCGAGTATCTGTTCCTCATCGGCGGCGCGGCGCTGGCCGGCGCCACGATCGTCGGCGTCAATCCCACTCGCCGCGGCGCCGAACTGCGCGCCGACGTCGTCGGCACCGACTGCCAGACGGTGATCGTCGCCGACAACCACCTCGACACCGCACAGGCCTTCGCCGCCGACGTCCCGCTCCTGCCCGTCACCGGCCCGGAGTACCGCGCGCTGCTCGCCGACGCCGCCTCGTCGACGCCGGAGGACTGGATCGGTTCGGCCCCGGCCAACCACGACCTGCTGCTCCTGTTCACCTCCGGATCGACCGGCGCCCCGAAGGCGGTGATCTGCAGTTCCGCCAGGCTCGCCGCGATCGGCGTGCTGAACGTCCACGGCATCACCCGCGACGACGTCGCCTACAACGCGATGCCGATGTTCCACGGCAACGCGATCATGAGCGCCTGGGCCCCCATCGCCGCCGTCGGCGGCACCTACGCCCTGCGATCGAAGTTCTCCGCCTCCGGCTTCCTGCCCGACATCCAGAAGTTCGGCGCCACGTTCTTCAACTACGTCGGCTGGTCCCTCGCGTACATCCTCGCGCAGCCCGAACGCCCCGCCGAGTCCGACAATCGGTTGCGCTTCGGCTGGGGCACCGAGGCCTCGGCGCACGACCGCGCCGAGTTCACCCGCCGTTTCGGCGCCCCGATCAGCGAGTCGTACGGTGCCTCCGAAGGCGTCTGCGTGATCATCCGCGACGACAGCACTCCGCCGGGTGCGCTCGGCATCCCCAACCCGGCGCTCGGGATGGCGGTGGTCCGTCCCGACGGCACCGACTGTCCGCCCGCCGAGTTCGCCGCCGACGGCACCCTGTTGAACGCCGCCGAGGCCATCGGCGAGATCATCGCGCGCGGGGCGCCGCCCGCTTCGAGGGCTACTACCGCAACCCGGAGGCGTATGCGGCCAAGGTCCGCGACGGCGACTTCTGGAGCGGCGACCTCGCCTACCGAGACGCCGACGGCGTCTACTGGTTCGCCGGACGCACGAGTGACTGGATCCGGGTCGATTCGGAGAACTTCGCCACCGCACCGCTCGAACGCATCCTGACCCGCTTCCCCGGCGTCTCCGGGGCCGCCGCCTACGCGGTCCCCGATCCGCAGACCGGCGACCGGGTGATGGTCGCCCTCGAGTACCGCGGCGAGTTCGACGCCGACCGGTTCGACGACTTCCTCGATGCGCAGCCCGACCTGGGCACCAAGTGGACGCCGTCGTTCATCCGGGTCACCGACGCCTTCCCCCTGACCGCGACCCGCAAGCTCGACAAGGCGCCGCTGCGCCGGTCCGGCTGGCGGACCACCGATCCGGTGTTCTGCCGGACCGACGGTCGCTACCGACTGCTCGACGAGGCCACCGCGCAGCAGCTGGCCGACGAGTTCCGGGCGCACGATCGCGCCCACCTGATCCCGGGATGACTCCCTCCCCATGATGCGTCCCGGCTCCGACGGCCCCGTCCCTCCCAACGCAGACGTCGGAGCCGGGGCGCTCCCCTCACCGGGAGCGCCACGACCGGCAGCGGGTCAGTCGGCGACGCAGCCCAAGTCTGATCGGTCTCGCGTGTCGCGGGTCCGCTCGTTGCGCGCCGCCCACTGCTCCGGCGGCGGGTAGGCGACGCCGACGAGGTGCAGCCCGCGGGCCTGCGCCACCGGCACCTGCGCCGAGCGGCTCCGTTCGGCGAGCAGCGCGGCGCACCACTCGACCGTGCGTCGGCCGTCGCCGACCGAGGCGACCGCGCCCACCAGGGAGCGCACCATCGACCAGCAGAAGGCGTCGGCGACGACGGTGCCGACCAGCACGGCGCCGTCGCGGCGCCAGGAGAAGCGTTGCAGTTCACGGATCGTCGTCGCGCCCTCGCGATGGCGGCAGAAGGCGGCGAAGTCGTGCAGGCCGACGAGCTCGGCGGAGGCGGCGTTCATGGCCTCGACGTCGAGCGGTCTGGTCCAGTCGGCGGTGTTGCGCGCGAAGACCGGTTCGGCGCCCCAGGGCGCATCGGTGAGCCGGTACTCGTAGGTCCGCGCGAGCGCGGAGAATCGGGCGTCGAATTCAGCGGCGACGATCTCGATCTGCTTGACCCGCACGTCGTCGGGCAGCATTTTGGCCAGCCTGCGCACCAGGCGTGCGGGATCACCGCCGATCGAGCGAGTCTGCAGCGAGACCACCGGTACATCGCAGTGGGCCACCTGTCCGGTGGCGTGCACGCCCGCGTCGGTGCGGCCGGCGACGGTCAGTCGCACGGGCGCTCGCAGGACGGTGCTGAGGGTCTGTTCGACCGTCTCGCAGACGGTGCGACGTCCCGGCTGGGTGGCCCAGCCGGAGAAGTCGGTCCCGTCGTAGCCGATCAGCAGCCGAAGACGACACAGCCCGCCCTCATCGATGATGGGGGCGGGCGGTGTCGTCATGAAGATCAGCAACCGTTCGGTCGGCGCGCAGGGCACGCCGACCGGGCGGGTTCCTAGTCCTTGGCCTCGGTGGCCTCGGCCTCAGCCGGAGCCTCGGTCTCGGCGACCTCGGCCTCAGCCGGATCGGTCTCTTCAGCAGCCTTGGCCTTCGAAGCCGCAGCGCGGGTGGCACGGTTGGCCTCCGACGACGCGGTCTTCTCCTGCACCAGCTCGATCACTGCCATGGGGGCGTTGTCGCCCTTGCGCGGCATGGTCTTGATGATGCGGGTGTAGCCACCGTTGCGGTCCGCGAAGTGCGGGCCGATCTCGGCGAACAGGGTGTGAACGACGTCCTTGCTGCGGATGTCCTTCATGACCTCGCGACGGTTGGCCAGCTGGCCGGCCTTCGCGTGGGTGATGAGCTTCTCGGCGTACGGACGCAGCCGCTTAGCCTTGGCTTCGGTGGTGGTGATTCGGCCGTGCTCGAAGAGCGCCGTGGCGAGGTTCGCCAGGATCGCCTTCTGGTGGCTGGCCGACCCGCCGAGGCGGGCACCCTTGGTGGGCTTGGGCATGTCTTTCTCCTAGGAGGGACCGGCCGGTCTCTCGACCGGAAGTCCGTTGGTTCTGGTGACCAGTAGCTCAGCGGTTCGCTGAAACGCTGCGCGCCCAGGAACCGAGGTGGTTGGTGCGAGCCCTACAGCTGCTCGGTCTCGGCGTAGTCCTCGCCACCGTCGGCGTCGAACGAGGCGTCGTCCGACCACGTGCCGGTCGTCGGGTCGTAACCGGCGACCTGCGACGGGTCGAAGCTGGCCGGGCTGTCCTTGAGGGCCAGGCCCAGGCTGTGCAGCTTGACCTTGACCTCGTCGATCGACTTCTGACCGAAGTTGCGGATGTCGAGCAGATCCGACTCGGTCCGTGCAACCAGCTCGCCGACGGTGTGAACACCTTCGCGCTTGAGGCAGTTGTACGAACGGACGGTCAGCTCCAGATCCTCGATCGGCAGGCTGAAGGCCGCGATGTGATCAGCCTCCTGCGGCGACGGTCCGATCTCAATGCCCTCGGCCTCGACGTTGAGCTCCCGAGCCAGGCCGAAGAGCTCGACCAGGGTCTTGCCGGCCGACGCCAGGGCGTCACGCGCGGTCATGGAGTTCTTGGTCTCCACGTCGAGCACGAGCCGATCGAAGTCGGTGCGCTGCTCGACACGGGTGGCCTCGACCTTGTAGGTCACCTTGAGGACCGGCGAGTAGATCGAGTCGACCGGGATGCGGCCGATCTCGGCGCCGGTGGCCTTGTTCTGCACGGCCGGCACGTAGCCGCGGCCCCGCTCGACGACGAGCTCGATCTCGAGCTTGCCCTTGTCGTTGAGGGTCGCGATGTGCAGGTCGGGGTTGTGCACGGTGACGCCGGCGGGCGGCACGATGTCGGCACCGGTGACGGTGCCGGGCCCCTGCTTGCGGACGTACATGGTGACCGGCTCGTCCTCTTCCGAGCTGACCACGAGGCCCTTGAGGTTCAGGATGATGTCGGTGACGTCTTCCTTGACTCCGGGGACGGTGGTGAACTCGTGCAGGACACCATCGATGCGGATGCTGGTGACCGCCGCGCCCGGGATGGACGACAGCAGCGTGCGCCGCAGCGAGTTGCCGAGGGTGTAGCCGAAGCCCGGCTCGAGGGGTTCGATGGTGAACTTCGAGCGGTTCTCGGCGATGACCTCTTCGGACAGGGTGGGTCGCTGTGAGATGAGCATTGAGGTGGACTTCTCCTTGGGCCGCCCACTATTTGACGGCTTCGAGGGTGGACCGAGCAGCGGATGCCGCTCAGCTCGTCCGCGCGACCCGCGAAGGCCGCACGAACATCAGGGTTCGCAGTGGAGCTCGGTCGAGATTACTTGCTGTAGTACTCGACGATGAGCTGCTCGGTGAGCGGAACGACGATCTGCTCGCGCTCGGGCAGCGAGTGCACGAGGATGCGCAGAGTCGACGGAACCACCTGCAGCCAAGCCGGAGCCGGGCGATCACCGACGGTTTCCAGGGCGATCTGGAAAGGCGTGGTCTGCAGCGACTTGGGCCGGACGTCGATGATGTCGTACTGGCTGACGCGGTAGCTGGGCACGTCCACGCGAACACCGTTCACGGTGAAGTGGCCGTGGCTGACCATCTGGCGGGCCTGACGACGCGTGCGGGCGATGCCCGCGCGGTACACGACGTTGTCCAGACGCGACTCGAGGATCTGCAGCAGCACGTCGCCGGTCTTGCCGTTGCGACGGTTGGCTTCCTCGTAGTAGCGGCGGAACTGCTTCTCCATGACGCCGTAGGTGAAGCGAGCCTTCTGCTTCTCCTGCAGCTGGAGCAGGTACTCGGTCTCCTTGATCCGCGCGCGGCCGTGCTGGCCGGGCGGGTAGGGACGCTTCTCGAACGCCTGGTCGCCGCCGATCAGGTCGACGCGGAGACGACGGGACTTCTTCGTTGCGGGGCCGGTATAACGAGCCATGTCTTATCTCTTCCTTTCCCGCTAGACCCGGCGCCGCTTGGGCGGACGGCAGCCGTTGTGCGGCTGCGGGGTCACATCGGAGATGGTGCCGACCTCGAGGCCGGCGGCCTGCAGCGACCGGATGGCGGTCTCACGACCCGAGCCCGGTCCCTTGACGAACACATCGACCTTCTTGACGCCGTTCTCCTGCGCCTTGCGGGCGGCGTTCTCGGCGGCGAGCTGCGCGGCGAACGGGGTGCTCTTGCGCGAGCCTTTGAAGCCGACGTGGCCGGACGAGGCCCAGCTGATCACGTTGCCCTCGGGATCGGTGATCGAGACGATGGTGTTGTTGAACGTCGACTTGATGTGGGCGTGGCCCAGCGGGACGTTCTTCTTGTCGCGACGACGGGTGCCCTTCTTGGGGCCAGCGCTACGTGACTTGGGTGGCATTACTTCTTCTTCCCGGCGATGGTCTTCTTCGGGCCCTTGCGAGTGCGGGCATTGGTCTTGGTGCGCTGACCGTGGACCGGCAGGCCGCGACGGTGACGCAGACCCTGGTAGCAGCCGATCTCGATCTTGCGACGGATGTCGGCCTGCACCTCGCGGCGCAGGTCGCCTTCGACCTTGACCGAGGCCTCGATGTACTCGCGGAGCTTCGCGACGTCAGCGTCGGTCAGATCCTTGGCTCGCAGGTCGGCCGAAAGACCGGTGCCGGCGAGGATTTCCTTCGAGGTGGTGCGACCCACCCCGTAGATGTAGGTGAGCGCGATCTCCAGCCGCTTCTCGCGGGGGAGATCCACACCTGCAACACGTGCCATGTGGCGGTTTCCTAACCATTTTCAGAGGTCTGCTCCCAGTCCGTCCTGGACTCTGCGCCAGGCCCCGGCCTCTGAACCGGGGGTCGGCATCCGCGCGTCTGCGAATGCTGGTTCTGGGAGTTCTTCTCATACGACGATCTTCAGTTGTCTGTCTTCAAGCCGCCTTGAAGAAGCTGATCAGCCCTGACGCTGCTTGTGACGCAGGTTCTCGCAGATCACCATGACCCGACCGTTGCGGCGGATCACCTTGCACTTCTCGCAGATCGGCTTGACGCTCGGCTTGACCTTCACGTCAGCTTTCTCCCTTTAATCTTCCAGTGACGCATGCCGTATGGCGTGCGCCATGTCTCCGGACAGCAGGAAGCGACGCATCGCTCCCGGACTGCCCACAGAGGGCTACTTGTACCGGTAGACGATGCGTCCGCGACCGAGATCGTAGGGCGAGAGCTCCACGACCACGCGATCTTCCGGCAGGATGCGGATGTAGTGCTGCCGCATCTTGCCGCTGATGTGGGCAAGGACCTTGTGTCCGTTCTCCAGCTCAATGCGGAACATCGCATTGGGCAGGGGCTCGACTACGCGACCCTCGACCTCAATGGCCCCATCTTTCTTCGCCATATCCTCCGCGATTCTCCGGCGACCGGTCTCAGCCGTGTCTGCCGACTTCTGCTTCGTCTATCCGCTACGGTGGCGATATCGAACGGCTACCCGAGTCCGGCGCTGCGAGGCACCGGGCGCGGGCGTGCATGACCGCACGACGCACCGACGTTCTATGTTACGCCAGATCCACGACCACGCCAAACCGGGTCGAATCCCCCTTCCGGGACCGCGCCGTGAAAGACTGGACGACATGCGTCCATTCCTCATTCGCAGCGCCCTGACCGGCCTCGCCCTGTGGATCGCCACCCTGATCGTCCCCGGAGTGAGCTTCGACTACGGCGACCTCACCTCGTGGTGGGCCAAAGTCGGCATCGTCTTCCTCGTCGCCGTCGTCTTCGGCCTCGTGAACGGATTCGTCAAGCCCATCGTCCAGATCCTGTCGATCCCGCTCTACATCCTGACGCTGGGGCTGGTGCACATCATCATCAACGCGCTGATGCTGCAACTCACCAGCTGGCTGACGCACAACGTCTTCCACCACGGCCTGGTGGTGGAGAACTTCTTCTGGTCGGCGATCTTCGGCGCTCTCGTCGTCTCGGTGGTGAGCTGGCTGACCGCCATGGTCATGCGCGACAACGCCGGCCTGTGAGGGCGTCCGCATGCGTGCTGTGATCCAACGCGTCAGTGCGGCGTCGGTCACCGTCGACGGGGAGACGGTCGGCGCGCTCGATCTCGCCGACGGCCTCCTCGGCCTCGTCGCCCTGGTCGGCGTCACCCACGGCGACGATCAGGCCGCGGCGCAGAAGCTGGCGGACAAGATCTGGCGCCTGCGCATCTTCGACGGCGCCGATCGCCGCGAGGTCTCGGCCGCCGACCTCGACGCGCCCATCCTGGTCATCAGCCAGTTCACTCTCTACGCCGACACCGACAAGGGCAGACGGCCGTCGTGGAGCGCGGCCGCGCCGGGTCCGGTCGCCGAGCCCCTGGTCGACGCGGTGGTCGCAGCGTTGTCGGGCCTCGGCGCGACCGTCGCGACCGGAAGGTTCGGCGCGCACATGCACGTCGCTCTCGTCAACGACGGTCCCGTCACCGTCATCCTCGACACCTGATCGAGACGCTCGCTGAACGCCTGTATGCAGGCGCATCGGGCTAACTATCTCGATACGCTCGCTCACTTCGTTCGCGGGCTACTCGATAAACCTAGGGACCGCGCGGCCGCATACAGGGTTGTCGAGTAGCCACCGAGCGAAGCGAGGCGGCGTATCGAGACTGCATATCTCGATACACTCGCTCACTTCGTTCGCGGGCTACTCGATAAACCTGGGGACCGCCTGGCCGCACAGCAGCCAGGGTTGTCGAGTAGCCACCGAGCACAGC
>NZ_JBCDWL010000003.1:122469-320672 GCF_039946255.1 Gordonia aichiensis
AGCGAGGCAGCGTATCTCGATACACTCGCTCACTTCGTTCGCGGGCTACTCGATAAGCCTGAGGACCGCCCGGCCGCACAGCAGCCAGGCTTGTCGAGTAGCCACCGAGCACAGCGAGGCAGCGTATCTCGATACACTCGCTCACTTCGTTCGCGGGCTACTCGATAAGCCTGAGGACCGCCCGGCCGCACAGCAGCCAGGCTTGTCGAGTAGCCACCGAGCACAGCGAGGCAGCGTATCGAGACACGCATCTCGATACACTCGCTCACTTCGTTCGCGGGCTACTCGATAAGCCTGAGGCTCACGGACTACTCGATAAGCCTAGGGACCGCGCGGCCGCACCCAGGGTTGTCGAGTAGCCACCGAGCGCAGCGAGGCGGCGTATCGAGACGATCATCTCGATACGCTCGCTCACTTCGTTCGCGGGGCCACTCGATAACCCTGAAGAAGCGCCCACGAGAAGGGCCCCGCCGCCGGCGAACCGGTGGCGGGGCCCTTCTCGTGAGCGTCTGACGGTCAGGGGCGCGGGGTCAGGATCCGCGGCCCGTCCTCGGTGACGGCGACGGTGTGCTCCCAGTGAGCCGAGCGGGAGCCGTCGTCGGTGACGACCGTCCAGTCGTCCGCGAGGACGCTCGTCTGGTCGGTGCCGAGGGTCAGCATCGGCTCGATCGCCAGCGTCGAGCCGACGACCAGCCGCGGACCGCGATTCGGCTTGCCCTCGTTCGGCAGGAAGGGCTCCATGTGCATCTCGCGGCCGATGCCGTGCCCGCCGTAACCGTCGACGATCCCGAACTCGCGACCGAACATGCGGGCCGCCGCGTAGGTGCCCTCCTCGATCGCGTACGAGACGTCGGTGAGCCGATTGCCGGGGATCATGGCGCCGATTCCGGCCTCCATCGACAGCCTCGTCGCCTCGCTGAGCTCCTGGTCGGCACTCGACAGTTCGCCGACACCGAAGGTCCAGGCCGAGTCGCCGTGCCAGCCGTCGAGGATGGCACCGCAGTCGATGGACACCAGATCCCCGTCGGCGAGGATCACCTCGCGCGACGGGATGCCGTGCACCACGACCTCGTTGACGGAGCTGCAGATGGATCCGGGGAAGCCGTGGTAGCCCTTGAACGACGGGACCGCCCCCGCGTCGCGGATGACGGCCTCGGCGACCGCGTCGAGGTCGAGGGTGCTGACGCCGGCCTTCGCCGCCGCGCGCACCGCGACCAGGGCGGCGCCGACGATCCGGCCGGCCGCCTCCATCGCATCGAGTTCACCGGCCGACTTGAACGGCACCGGCTTCGGCTTACGGAAACCCACGGTGCGGATCAGGCCTTACCGAGGGCGGTCAGCACCCGCTGGTGGACCTCGTCGACCGCGCCGACGGCATCGATCTCGGTGACCTGACCGGCGTAGTGGTCGAGCAGCGGTGCGGTCTCCGCGTCGTAGACGGCCATGCGGTTACGGATGACCTCTTCGGTGTCGTCGGCGCGACCGCGGGCCAGCATGCGCTCCACGACGACGTCGGTGTCGACCTTGAACGACAGGACGCCGTCGAGCTTGACCGACAGGTCTTCCAGGATGCCTTCGAGGGCCACGGCCTGCTCCGTCGATCGGGGGAAGCCGTCGAGGATGAAGCCCTTCGCGGCGTCCGGCTCGGCGACCCGCTCGCGGACCATGTTGATGGTGATCTCCGGCGGCACCAGGTTGCCCGCGTCGAGGTACTTCTTGGCCTCGACGCCGATCGGCGTGCCCTGCGAGATGTTGGCGCGGAACAGATCGCCAGTCGAGATGTGCGGAATGCCCAGGGCCTCCGACATCAGTTCGGCCTGCGTGCCTTTGCCCGCTCCGGGCGGTCCGAGGATGACGAGTCTCACTTCAGGAACCCTTCGTACTTGCGTTGCATCAACTGGCTGTTCACTTGCTTGATGGTGTCGAGGCCGACGGCCACGATGATCAGGAGCGCGGTGCCGCCGAACGGAATGTTGGCCGCGCCGCCCCCGCCGAGATCCATGAACAGGTTCGGGAGGATCGAGATGATGCCCAGGTACAGCGAACCGGGCAGCGTGATCCGGCTGAGCACATAGCTCAGGTAGTCGGCGGTCGGCTTGCCGGGGCGGATGCCCGGGATGAAGCCGCCGTACCGCTTCATGTCGTCTGCGCGTTCCTCCGGGTTGAAGGTCACCGCGACGTAGAAGTAGGTGAAGAAGATGATCAGGAGGAAGTAGAACGTGATGTGGAACCAGCTGGACGGGTTGATCAAGTTGTCCTGAAGCCACAGCTTCCAGCCGGCCGCCTCGCCGTCGCCGCTTCCGGTGAGCTGGAGGATCAGCTGCGGAATGTACAGAAGCGAGGAGGCGAAGATGACGGGGATGACGCCCGCGGTGTTGACCTTGATGGGCATGTAGGTGGACGAGCCGCCGTACATCTTGCGTCCCACCATGCGCTTGGCGTACTGGACCGGAACCCGCCGGGTGCCCTGCTCGATGAAGACCACGGCCACCAGGATCAGCAGGATCGCCACGCAGACCAGGCCGAAGGCGAGGCCGCCGCGCTGCTGGAGGATGGTGCGTCCCTCGGCGGGGATGCGGGCGGCGATGCCGACGAAGATGAGCAGCGACATGCCGTTGCCGACACCGCGCTCGGTGATGAGCTCGCCGAACCACATGACCAGGCAGGCGCCGGCGGTCATCACCAGGACGATGATCGACAGGCCCAGCACGCTGGTGTCGTTCAGGATCGACTCGGCGCGACAGTCCTGGCCGGTGGACGGCAACAGATTGCCGGTGGCGGCCAGTGCGACGATGCCGGTCGACTGCAGCAGTGCCAGCGCCACCGTGAGGTAGCGGGTGTACTGCGTCATCTTGTTCTGGCCGGACTGGCCTTCCTTGCGCAACTGCTCGAACCGCGGAATGACGACGGTGAGCAGCTGAACGATGATGCTGGCCGTGATGTACGGCATGATGCCGATCGCGAACACCGACAGCTGCAGCAGCGCGCCGCCGGAGAACATGTTGATCAGCGAGTAGATCTGACCGGAGTCGCCACGACTGGCGGCATCGACACAGCGTTCGATCTCCTTGAAGTCCACACCGGGCGACGGGATCGTCGCACCGAGGCGGTAGAGCACGAGGATGCCGAGGGCGTAGAAGATCTTCTTCCTCAGGTCGGGCGTCTTGAAGGTCGCCACGAGGGGGGAAAGCACTAACTCCTCCTATAGCACCGCAGTGTCGGTGGGCGCGGCATCGCTTCGATACTGCGCGTCATCGTGCCTTTGGCGGTCGACTCGGAAATGACCCGGGCGTCCGACGACGGACGCCCACGGAAAAACTTTAACAGTCCCAGAACTGCGACCGGTCAGGTGCGCGGCGCGACGGCTCGAAAAGCCACTCGCACTCGCTCACCTGACCGGTTCGGCAGTTCTGCATGCGACGAAGGATCAGGCCTGCGTCACGGTGCCGCCTGCGGCGGCGATCTTCTCCTTGGCGGAGCCGGTGAACTTGTCAGCGGTCACGTCGACCTTGACGTTCAGCTCACCGTCGCCCAGAACCTTCACGAGCTGGTTCTTGCGGACGGCGCCGGCGGCGACCAGATCGGCGACACCGATGGTGCCACCCTCCGGGAACAGCCGGGCGAGGTCGCCGACGTTGACAACCTGGTACTCCACGCGGTTGCGGTTGGTGAAGCCCTTGAGCTTCGGCAGGCGCATGTGAATCGGCATCTGGCCGCCCTCGAAGCGGGCCGGAACGTTCTTGCGCGCCTTGGTGCCCTTGGTACCGCGACCAGCGGTCTTACCCTTGGAGCCCTCACCGCGACCCACGCGGGTCTTCTCGGTCTTCGCACCCGGTGCGGGGCGAAGGTGGTGCAGCTTGATGGTCATGACTAAACCTCTTCGACTGTCACGAGGTGACGAACCACGTTGATGAGGCCGCGGTTGATCGGAGTGTCCTCGCGGGTGACGGTCTGGCGGATGCCCTTGAGACCAAGGGTGCGCAGGCTGTCACGCTGGTTCTTCTTGGTACCGATGGTGCCCTTGATCTGGGTGATCTTCAGCTCAGCCATGGCTTATGCTCCCTTGTTCGCTGCGGCTGCTGCGCGTGCACGCAGCATGCCTGCCGGAGCGACGTCCTCGACCGGCAGTCCGCGACGGGCGGCGACCTCTTCGGGACGCTGCAGCATCTTGAGTGCGGCGACGGTCGCGTGAACGACGTTGATCGCGTTGTCCGAGCCGAGGCTCTTGGCGAGCACGTCGGTGACACCGGCGCACTCCAGGACGGCACGCACGGCGCCACCGGCGATCACACCGGTACCCGAGCTGGCCGGGCGCAGCATGACGACGCCGGCCGCAGCCTCACCCTGAACCGGGTGGGTCACGGTGCCGCCGATCAGCGGGACGCGGAAGAAGTTCTTGCGAGCCTCTTCGACACCCTTCTGAATCGCCGCGGGAACTTCCTTGGCCTTGCCGTAGCCGACGCCGACCATGCCCTGGCCGTCGCCGACGACGACGAGCGCGGTGAAGCTGAAGCGACGACCGCCCTTGACGACCTTCGACACGCGGTTGATGGTCACCACGCGCTCGAGGTGGTTCTTCTCCTCGCGCTCGCGACCGCGGTTGTCGCGACGGTCGCCGCGGCCGCGACGCTCGCCGCGGTTGTCATTGCTGTTGTTGTTGCTGCCGGCGGGTCCGTTGCCGCCAACACGCTGACGTCCGGGCATCAGAGGTCCCCTCCGTTGATCATCTTGTTGGTCATCACAGCTTCAGGCCCGTCTCACGGGCGGCGTCGGCCAGGGCCGCGATGCGACCGTGGTACGACTTGCCACCGCGGTCGAAGACCACGGTTTCGATGCCTGCGGCCTTGGCGCGGGCGGCGACGAGCTCGCCGACCTTGGCGGCCTGAGCGGTCTTGTCGCCACCGGCTGCCCGCACATCAGCTTCGATGCTGCTGGCGGCGGCCAGGGTGCGGCCGGTCAGGTCGTCGATGACCTGGACATGGATGTGACGGCTGCTGCGCTTGACTGCCATGCGCGGACGCTCGGCGGTGCCGTTGATCTTCTTGCGCAGACGGAAGTGACGACGGTTGGTCGCGGTGCGGCGACGGGTCGACACGTCCTTGCCGATGGGCTTGCGCGCAGTTCCGGTGGTTTGAGTTGATTCAGCCATTTCTACTTACCCGTCTTTCCGACCTTGCGGCGGATCTGCTCACCCTCGTAGCGAATGCCCTTGCCCTTGTAGGGGTCCGGACGACGCAGGCGACGGATGTTCGCCGAGATCTGGCCGACTAGCTGCTTGTCGATTCCCGAGACCGAGAACTTGGTCGGGGACTCCACCGCGAAGGTGATGCCTTCCGGAGCCTCGATCGGCACGGGGTGGCTGTAGCCGAGGGCGAACTCGAGGTCCTTGCCCTTGGCCTGGACGCGGTAGCCGACACCGAAGATCTCCATCTTCCGGGTGTAGCCCTGAGTGACGCCGATGACGAGGTTGTCGATCAGCGAGCGGTTCAGGCCGTGCAGGGCACGGTTCTCGCGGTTGTCGTCGGGCCGAGTGACGACGATGGTGTTCTCTTCCTTCGCCACGGCGATCGGCGAGGTGACCGTCAGGCTCAGTTCGCCCTTGGGGCCCTTGACCTTGACGTCCTGGCCGTCGATCGCGACGTCGACGCCGGCCGGGATCTCGATGGGGTTCTTACCAATACGCGACATTGTTCGCTCCCCTACCAGACGTAAGCGAGGACTTCGCCGCCCACGCCCTGGTTGACTGCCTGGCGATCGGTGAGGAGACCGGACGACGTGGAGATGATCGCCACGCCGAGGCCACCCAGGACCTTGGGCAGGTTGGTGGACTTTGCGTAAACCCGCAGACCCGGCTTGGAGACGCGACGCAGGCCGGCGATGCTGCGCTCGCGGCTCGGGCCGTACTTCAGGGTCACGGTGAGCTTCTTGCCGACCTCGGCGTCTTCGACGCGGTAGTCGGTGATGTAGCCCTCACGCTTGAGGATCTCGGCGATGTTCACCTTGATCTTCGACGAAGGCAGCGACACCTCGTCGTGGTACGCCGAGTTGGCGTTACGCAGACGCGTCAGAAAGTCTGCGATCGGGTCAGTCATGGTCATGGTTGACCGTCAACCTTTCTCGTAGCGGTTCCCATGCAGCGGTGTCCCCGCGACCTGACGGTCCCGGTTGGCACTGGTGGGCCTTCCACGAAGTGGATAGTTGTGCATTTTCTACGCCCGGTGATGCCATTGGCTTTTCGCCGGCACCGTCGGGCTGTATGAAGTTGTGGGCCCTGGGGGCACACTTCACCCAGGCAACCTGAAACATTGTAGGGAACCGGCTGGCAGAAGCCAAATCGGGCGACCGTCGATCGATCGATCGACAACAGCTCCCGATCTCTTGGTTCGTTCAGTTGAATCTGCCTCGAATCCCTTGTCGGACGCCCTCCGCGCGGCGGAGGATTCGTATTCCAAAGAGCTGACAAACCAGACCATTCGCGGTCGGGTTCGCCCCGCCGTGGGGCCCCGAGAGTCCCCACCCTCCTGTTGAGCTCGAGACGACGACGGAGGAACCCGTGCAACGCATCGCACTCGACGACGCGGTCTACCTTCACAACGAGAACCTCGAGACCCAGGTGAACACGGTGATGCTCGTGGACCTGTTCCCCGAGTCGGCCGCGACTTCCGACGAACTGCTCGCCGGGCTGCGCGTGCGCGCCGAGCAGATCCCCGAACTGCGGCAGAGCGTCGTGTCGCCGTACGGGCGGATCGGCGACTCGTACTGGGTGGAGCTGCCGACCTTCGACGTCGGCCATCACGTCTTCCTCGACGAAGCGGTGGGCTGGGAGCAGGTGCACGACCGTCTCCTCGCCCTTCGTGCCCGCCCGTACGCACCGGACCGGCCGCTGTGGGAGACCCATGTGTTCCGCAACGTCGCCGGGATCCCGGGACTGAGCGGCCCCCACATCGCGGTGGCGACCAAATACCACCACGCGATGGGCGAACCCGGATACTTCAGCGACATCACCGCCCGCCTCTACGCGCCCGAGCCGCCGTCGGCTCCCGACCCGTCGCCGGGTCGGGTTCGGCGCCACGCCCGTCTGACGGTCACGGCACGCGAACTCGTGAAGCTTCCGCTGCGCCCGTTCCTGATGCTGGGCGACATGGTCGCCTCCACCCGCACCCAGCAGCACCTCACCCGGGCATTGGCCGAGACCGGACAGGGCGCAGCGCCGGTGCCCCGCTGCTCCATCACCCAGCCGTCCGGATCCAACGTGGACTTCGGCACCCTGTTCTACCCGCGGGCCCGCCTGCGGGCGATCGCCGCGACTCTCGACGCATCGGCGAACGACGTGATCATGGCCGCCATCGGCGGCACGATCGCCGATCACGTCGACGACCTCCGGTCCGCCGACATCACGTCGATCTTCGCCGTCTCCGCCCGCACCGCGGACACCGCGTCGCGCAACCGCATCAGGAGCGGCATCATCAGCCTGTCGCCCGAGCGACCGCTGCCGGACCGTGCGCGGCGCATCCACCACGCGATCCGCGCCCTGCGCACCGTCCTCATCGCACCGGAGCACCAGGTGGTCTCGCCACGCGCGCCGGGCTTCTTCTACGACTGGTACTGGCAGCGCCAGCAGTCGAGTCAGGGCTCCCTGGCCCCGGCGCACACCAGGGTCAGCAGCTTTCCGCCACCCGACGTCTCCGAGTGGCGGTTCGGCGGGAATCGGCCGAAGGCCCGGTTGAGCGTCCTGCTGCCGGGCTCGGGGCTCGGCCTGTGTCACGCCGTCACCACGCTCGGCGACTACGCTGCCATCAACGCCTTCGTGGACCCGGACCAGGTGCCCGACCTCGCGGGCTACCTGGCCCGGCTGCAGAGCCGGCTCGATCAGATGCTGCCCGCCGCCGCTGCGTGAGGCGGCACCCGCCGCCGACCCTACGGAGATGCTGCGCAACGGATGGCCTTCGAAGACGCCGTCTTCCTCTACGACGACACCCCTAACCGCGCGAACACCTCGATGTACGTCGACCTGTTCCCGGAGACCGATCGGCCCACCGCCGATCTGATCGAGTGGATCACCACTCGCACCGACCGCCTGGCGGTGCTCAAGAAGGTGGCCGTCGAGCCGTACGGCCGAATCGGTCAACCCCATTGGGCACGCGCACCGAAGTTCGACGTGCACGATCACGTCCACGCCCACGAAGCCGACAGCTGGTCGGCGCTGCGCGCCAAGCTCCTGGAAGTGCGGGCTCAGCCCTTCGCCGAGAACCGCCCGCCGTGGGAGTTCCACGTGATCCGGGGCATCGACGGCGTGGAGGGACAGCCCGGGGCGCTGCTTCGCCGTGGTCACGAAGTTCCACCACTCGTTCGGCGATCCGTCGTTCTTCGCTCCCGTCTGGGATGCGCTGTACGCCGCCGACCTGCCGCCCGTCGAGGCCGACCCGCAGCCCGCCTCCCGGCTGTCGGTGACCCTCCGCGAGCTGCTCCGACTGCCGTTGTGGCCCGTCATGCTCGTCGCCGACGCCAAGTCGTCGGCGCGCGCCCAGCGGCACCTGGGCGCTGCCCTCGCCGAGTCCGGTCACCGCCCACCGCCCGTCGAACGCTGTTCCATCACTGCGCCGATGGGTCTCGGCGTCGACGCCGATGCGGCCTTCTTCCCCCTCGATCGCCTCCGCACCGCGGCACGCGCCGCGGGTGTGTCGGCCAACGATCTGATCCTGGGCGCGATCGGCAGCGCGATCGCCGAGCACTTCGACGACGTCGGGCCCGACGTGACGGCCTTCATCGCGGTCTCGACCCGCGAGGTGAATCCGGAGCCGCGCAACAGTGTGGCCGGCGGCATGGTGCGCGTGGCCGACGACACCCCGTGGCCCGATCGGGTTCGGCGCATCCACCGGGACGTGCGGACCGAACGGACGCTGTTGAGCGCGCCGGAGGCGACGTCCTCTCCGCCGCGTGCACCGGGCTTCGCCTACGCGTGGTTCCTGCAGCGCAACCAGCGGTCCAGGCAGGCGCACGGGATGGTGGCCGCGCACACTCGCATCAGCAGCCCCGGCCGCCCCGACATCACCGACTGGCGGCTGTGCGGCGCCCAGCCAGTCTCCCGGTTCGTGGTCGTCGCCCCCGGTGCGTCGTGCGGGCTGTGCCACGCGGTCACCGCGCTCGGCGACACGGTGGCGATCAGCGCTTTCGTGGACCCCGCGCAGGTCCCCGATCTCGGGGCTACCTCGACACGCTGCGCCGCGTGATCGAGGAGCTCTGCACCCCCCACCAGGAGGATCGGTCGTTCGCGTGAACCTCGCCGGTAACGCTCGTGTCGGCAGCAGTGCGGCTCCTACCGTGAACACATAAGCGCGCCACTGGTTCGGCGGACGGCGCCGACGCCGGCGGCGTCACCTGTCTGCACTTGGGAGTCGCCGTGGAACGAGTCGCTCCGATCGACCTGATGATGGCCTTCGATCGATCTGCCGCGCAGCAGTCGACGATGATGTTCATGGATCTGGTACGGGAGACCGATGTCTCTTCGGCCGAGCTGATCGATTGGTTCGCCGACCGCATCACCCGCGCCCCGGCGGCCCGCGATCGAATGGTGCTTTCGTACTTCGGGATCGGCGACGCCTACTGGTCGGACACCCCGCATTTCGTCGCCCGCGACCGGATCCACCTCCATCGCGCCGCCGCCATGTCCGACCTGTTGGACCTCGCGGCCGAACTGCTGGCGGTTCCGTTCAAGTTCGGTCAGCCGCTGGTCGAGTTGCACATCGTCCGCGGCGTCGACGGGGTCGAGGGGGTGGACGGGCGCTGCTTCGCCGTGATCACCAAGGTTCACCACTGCCTGGGCGAACCGCTGTATCTCATGCCGATGGCCGATTCCTGGTACTCCGCCGACCTCTCGCCCGAACCGCACCGGAAAGCCGTGTCCCGGCTGCACGCGACCTTGCGGGAGGTGCCCCGCATTCCGTTGCGACCGTTCTTCGTCGCCGCGGACACGATTCGGATGCTGCGGTCGCATAAGCGTCTCCGGGCGGCCTTTCACGCCGAGGGCCTCGCCGGAGCGATCTTCGAGCGGACGTCGATCACCCAACCGCTGGGACCGTCGACCGTCCTGGGGGTGATCAGCTGCCCGATCGCCGACCTGTACCCGATCGCCGTCGCCACCGGCGTCTCCATCAACGATCTGCTGATGGCCGCGGTCGGCACCGCGATCGCCGACTTCAGCGGCGTACACGACCGGGACATGGTGTCGGCCTTCGCCGTCTCGCTGCGCGACGACCGTCCGGCGACGGCGCGCAACCTGGTCACCGGCGGCCTGGTGAACCTCGCGACGACGCGGCCGCTGGGCGAGCGGCTGGGGCCCATCCACGACGGTGTGCGCAATGCCCGGCGGATCCTGCGTACCGAGGGCATGGTTCCGCAGATGCCGCGCCTGCCCGCCTTCGTCTACTCCCTGCTCGAGCGACGACGCAGGCGCCATCCCGTCGACACTCCGTTGACGGTCGCCGACACCCGGGTCAGCAGCATTCCCCGGTCGGACTCCACCGGCTGGCAGGTCTGCGGTTCGCCGGTGATCGGCCGGTTCGGCGTGACCGCGCCGGGCGGCGGCTGCGGCATCTGCCACATCGTCACGAGCCTGGGTGAGACGATCTGGATCACCGTCACCGCCGACCCCGATCAGGTGACCGACCTGCCCGGTTATCTGGATCGATTGCGCACGGCATTGGCCGAACTCGAGACGCTGCGGGATTCCTGACGGGCATCACCGGCACCGAGAGCAGCAGCCTGAATTCGAACCCGAGACAGCGCGTTCCGGCCATTGCCTCGCGGCGCGAATCGCGCGACGACGACGGGCCTTTCGGCCCTTATTCGGCCGCTGCGAGAATTCTTCGGATCGGCACTTTCAGCGATAGCACGTCATACTTCGACCCCACGTCTACCAGGACCAAAGTCCCAGGCCGGCGGCCCGGCCCGTCGGCGACCGCGGCCCGGACACCGACCTCACCCGGCCGGACCAGCGCCGGAGCCGAGTCGACTTGTCATCCACCGAATTCCACGACGAATTCGTTTCGTAATTCGCCATCTCCGCACAGTTTCACAGAGTTCGACTAATCGCCGAAATCCGTCCCCCTGAATGCGCACCGCCGATCACGATTAAGTCCTACAGTCGGTAGTCATGAGCGGCTCATCGGGAGTGCAGGGTCCGGCGGCGCAAGCGTTGCTCGACGTCGGCAAGTTCTTCACCAAGTGGGACGAGACGGACGACGCTCGGGCGGTGTTCCGTCACGGCGGTCGCGCCGGAGACGTCTTCTACCGCGATCGGTGGAGTCACGACAAGATCGTGCGGTCGACGCACGGGGTCAACTGCACCGGCTCCTGCTCGTGGAAGGTGTACGTCAAGGACGGCATCATCACCTGGGAGTCGCAGGAGACCGACTACCCGTCGGTGGGCCCGGACCGGCCCGAGTACGAGCCGCGCGGCTGCCCCCGCGGCGCCGCCTTCTCCTGGTACACCTATTCGCCGACCCGCGTGCGGCACCCATACGCCCGCGGAGTGCTGCTGGAGATGTACCGGGAGGCCAAGTCGCGGCTGACCGATCCGGTGCTCGCCTGGGCCGACGTGGTGGGCGATCCGCTCCGCCGCCGCTCCTACCAGCAGGCCCGCGGCAAGGGCGGGCTGGTGCGCGTCTCGTGGGAGGAGGCCACCGAGATGGCCGCCGCCGCACACGTGCACACCATCAAGACCTACGGCCCCGACCGCTGCGCCGGCTTCTCCCCCATCCCGGCGATGTCGATCGTCAGCCACTGCGTCGGCACCCGGTTCATCCAGCTCATCGGCGGCGTCATGACGTCGTTCTACGACTGGTACGCCGACCTGCCGGTCGCCAGCCCGCAGGTCTTCGGCGACCAGACCGACGTCCCCGAGTCCGGCGACTGGTGGGACGCCTCCTAC
This sequence comes from Gordonia aichiensis, assembly GCF_039946255.1. Lineage (GTDB taxonomy): Bacteria > Actinomycetota > Actinomycetes > Mycobacteriales > Mycobacteriaceae > Gordonia > Gordonia aichiensis_A. Next base: position 134,399 of record NZ_JBCDWL010000003.1, read on the forward strand.
CTGATGATGTGGGGCTCCAATGTCCCGGTCACCCGAACCCCGGACGCGCACTGGATGGCCGAGGTCCGCTACCGCGGCACCAAGGTCGTCGCCGTCTCCCCCGACTACGCCGACAACACGAAGTTCGCCGACGAGTGGCTGCCCGCGCAGGCCGGCACCGATGCGGCCCTGGCGATGGCGATGGGCCACGTCATCCTCAAGGAGTTCTACGTCGACCGCCGAGGCGACGACGGCACCGCCGGCACCCCCTTCTTCACCGACTTCACCCGCAAGTACACCGACCTGCCCTTCCTCATCCATCTCGACGAACGCGACGGGACGCTGGTGCCCGGCAAGTTCGTCACCGCCGACGAACTCGATCCCGGCGCCCCCGCCGAGGAGCATTGGAAGACGGTCCTCGTCGACGACGCGACGGGTCGGCCATTCGTGCCGAACGGCACGCTGGGGCACCGGTACTCCGAGTCCGGCGAAGGCCAGTGGAACCTGGACCTGCAGGGCATCACGCCCCGCCTGACCCTGCTCGGCGAACCCGACGCCCAGGCCGTCGAGGTGTCGTTCCCGTCGTTCGACTCCCCCGACGGCAGCGGCACGGTGATCACCCGCGGCGTGCCGGCCCGCCGGTTCGGGGGCGGTCTGGTCACCACCGTCTACGATCTGCTGCTGGCCCAGTACGGCGTGGGCCGCGACGGGCTGCCCGGTCGGTGGCCCACCGGCTACGACGACGCCACCAGCCCCTACACCCCCGCCTGGCAGGCGGAGATCACCAGCGTGCCCGCCGAGGCCGCGATCCGGGTGGCACGCGAGTTCGCACGCAACGCCGAGGAGTCCGGCGGGCGGTCGATGATCATCATGGGTGCCGGCATCTGCCAGTGGTTCCACGGCGACGCCACCTACCGAGCCATCCTGGCGATGCTGATCCTGACCGGCAGCATGGGACGCAACGGCGGCGGCTGGGCGCACTACGTCGGGCAGGAGAAGTGCCGCCCGATCACCGGATGGATCTCGCTGGCCAACGCCCTGGACTGGAGTCGGCCGCCGCGCACCACCCCGGGCACCTCGTACTGGTACATGCACACCGACCAGTGGCGCAACGACGGCTACTCCACCTCGGCGCTCACCTCACCGCTGTCGTCCGGAACCCTCGACGGGATGCACACCGCCGACGCGATCGCGCAGTCGGCACGCCTGGGCTGGATGCCCTTCTACCCGCAGTTCTCCGACAACCCGCTCGACGTGGCCGACGCGGCCCGTGCAGCCGTCGACGCGGGCGAGGCCCCCGACCCGGCCGCCTTCGTCGCCGAGCAGCTCGTCGACGGTTCGCTGACGCCGGCGATCTGCGACGTCGACGCGCCGGAGAACTGGCCGCGCACCCTGGTGCTGTGGCGGTCCAACCTGCTGGGGTCCTCGGCCAAGGGCGACGAGTACTTCCTGCGCCACCTGCTGGGCACCCACCACAACGTGCTCGGCAGCGAGAACCCGGAGACCCCGCGCCCGCGTGAGGTGAAATGGCACGAGCAGGCGCCCGAGGGCAAGCTCGATCTGCTGCTGTCGGCGGACTTCCGGATGACCTCGACCACCCTGCTCAGCGACATCGTGCTGCCTGCCGCCACCTGGTACGAGAAGCACGACCTGTCCTCCACCGACATGCACCCGTTCGTGCACGCCTTCTCCCCGGCGATCGACCCGCCGTGGGAGGCCAAGAGCGACTTCGACCTCTTCCATCTGCTGGCCGAAGAACTCTCCAAGCAGGCGCGGACGCACCTGGGCACCCGATACGACCTGGTCAGCACGGCCCTGCAGCACGACACCCCGGGTGAGACGGCCCAGCCGCACGGCCGCGTCATGGACTGGCGCGACGGCGCCCCCGCCAAGCCCGGCGTCAACACGCCGGTCTTCCAGGTGGTCGAGCGCGACTACACGGCGATCGCCGACAAGCTCTCCACCGTCGGACCGCTCGCCGACGAGCTCGGCTTCACCGTCAAGAACGTCACCTTCGACGTCGGCTCCCAGATGGGCAAGCTGGCCGCGGCGAACGGGGTGATGCCCTCAGGTGTCGCCGAGGGCCGGCCCGCCATCGACACCGACGCCAAACTGGCCGAGGCGATCCTGCTGTTCTCCGGCACCACCAACGGCGAGCTGGCGGTCGACGGCTTCCAGAAGCTCGAACGCCGCGTCGGCAAACGCCTGGCCGACCTCGCCGAGGGCTCGCACGAGAAGCGGATCACCTTCGCCGACACGCAGGCCGCGCCGGTTCCGGTGATCACCTCGCCGGAGTGGTCGGGGTCGGAGACCGGCGGGCGCCGGTACGCGCCGTTCACGGTCAACATCGAACGCGACAAGCCCTTCCACACGCTGACCGGGCGACTGCACTTCTACCTCGACCACGATTGGATGCTCGACATCGGCGAGGCGCTGCCGACCTACCGTCCACCGCTCGACATGCACAAGCTGTTCGGCGAACCCAAGCTGGGGCCGGACGGGTCCAAGCAGATCACCGTCCGCTTCCTGACCCCGCACAACAAGTGGTCGATCCACTCCGAGTACCAGGACAACCTGTTCATGCTGTCGCTCTCGCGCGGCGGGCCGACCGCATGGCTGTCGCCGCAGGACGCCGCGTCGATCGACGTCCGCGACAACGACTGGATCGAATGCGTCAACGCCAACGGCGTCTACGTGGCCCGCGCCGTCGTCAGCCACCGGATGCCCGAGGGCGTCTGCTACGTGCACCACGCGCAGGAGCGGACCATCGACGTGCCGAAGTCGGAGGCCACCGGCCGGCGCGGCGGCATCCACAACTCGGCGACCCGGCTGCTGGTGAAGCCCTCGCACCTGATCGGCGGATACGCGCAACTGTCGTACGCGTTCAACTATCTCGGCCCCACGGGCAACCAGCGCGACATCGTCTCGACCATCCGCAAGCGGAGCCAGGAGGTGACCTACTGATGCGAGTCATGGCTCAAGTCGGGATGGTGATGAATCTCGACAAGTGCATCGGCTGCCACACGTGTTCGGTGACCTGCAAGCAGGCGTGGACCAACCGTGCGGGCACCGAGTACGTGTGGTTCAACAACGTCGAGACCCGCCCCGGTCAGGGCTATCCGCGCCGGTACGAGGATCAGGAGCAGTGGAAGGGCGGCTGGCACCTGAACAAGCAGGGCAAGCTGCGCCTGCGGACCGGCGGCCGACTGCAGAAGCTGTTCACCATCTTCCACAGCCCAGTCCAGCCCACCCTCGACGACTACTACGAGCCCTGGACCTACGACTACGAGACCCTGGTCAACGCCCCGCTGGGCGACGACTTCCCCGTCGCCCGCCCCAAGTCGTTGATCACCGGCGAGGACACGAAGGTCACCTGGTCGGCCAACTGGGACGACAACCTCGGCGGCTCGATCGACCACGGGGAGAAGGACCCGATCATCGCCAAGCTGCGCACGCAGCGCCTGCGCAAGGAGTCGGAGGACAAGATCAAGTTCTCGTTCGAGCAGACCTTCATGTTCTATCTGCCGCGGATCTGCGAGCACTGCCTGAACCCGTCGTGCATGGCCTCGTGCCCCTCCGGCGCCATCTACAAGCGCGAGGAGGACGGCATCGTCCTGGTCGACCAGGATCGCTGCCGCGGGTGGCGCCAGTGCATCACCGGCTGCCCGTACAAGAAGATCTACTTCAACCACCGGTCGGGCAAGGCCGAGAAGTGCACGTTCTGCTATCCGCGGATCGAGGTCGGCCAGCCGACGGTGTGCGCCGAGACCTGCGTGGGCCGGCTGCGCTACATCGGCATCTTCCTCTACGACGCCGACGCGGTGACCGCGGCGGCCTCGGTCCCGAACGAGCAGGACCTCTACGAGGCCCAGCTGGAGCTGATGCTCGATCCGACCGACCCGGAGGTCGTCCGGCAGGCCAAGGCCGGCGGCATCCCCGACGAATGGCTCGACGCCGCCCGCCGCTCCCCGGTGTACGCGCTGGCCAAGAAGTACAAGGTGGCGTTGCCGCTGCATCCGGAGTACCGCACCATGCCGATGGTCTGGTACATCCCGCCGCTGTCGCCGATCGTCGACCTGCTGGCCGAACAGGGCCACGACGGGGAGGACCGCGACAACCTGTTCGGCGCCATCGAATCGCTGCGCATCCCCGTCGAGTACCTGGCTGAGCTGTTCACCGCGGGCGACACCGACCTGGTCGAGTTCGTCCTGCAGAAGCTCGCCTCGATGCGGGCCTACATGCGCGATGTGAACCTCGGGCGCGAGACGAACCCGCTGATCCCCGGCAGTGTGGGGATGAGCGAGGAGCAGATGTACGAGATGTACCGGCTGCTGGCGATCGCCAAGTACGACGAGCGGTACGTGATCCCGACCGCGCACCACGAGCAGGCGCACAAGCTCGAGGAGACGGCCTGCCCGCTCGACTACGAGGACGGTCCCGGCATGTACGAGTCGGGTGCCTTCGGGGAGGCCAGCGGACGGCCGGTGCCGGTCTCGGTCGAGACCTTCGCCGCCCTCAAGCAGCGACAGAGCACCGACGTGCCGGCCGGCGCCGCCACGCTGCACGGTCGGACCAACCTGCTGAACTGGGACGGCAACGGCGCCCCGGACGGCCTGTTCCCGAAGCGGGGGTCGGACTCATGAGGCTGCTCTCCCGCCGCGCGCCGGCGCAGCGGCTCGACGCGCGGGTGATCCACCAGGTGGCCGCCTGGTGCCTGGGCTACCCGGACCGACAGCTGTTCGAGCGCCTCGACCTGATGCAGGCCGCGCTCGCCGAGCAGCCGCCCGGCGAACCGGCGCAGGCCCTGCAGCGCTTCCTCGCTCACGCCGCCTCCACCGACCGCGCCGACCTGGCGCAGCACTACACCGACGTCTTCGACCTCTCGCGCAAGCAGACGCTGTACCTGTCGTACTGGTCGGCGGGCGACACCCGTCGGCGCGGCGCCGTGCTCGCCGAGTTCAAGCAGTACTACCGCGACAGCGGCTTCCTGGTCGACCTGCACGGGGAGCTGCCCGACCATCTGCCGATCGTGCTGGAGTTCGCGGCGCTCGCCGACCCGGTGCGGGGGACGGAGGCGCTGTCGGACAACCGGCCCGCGCTGGAGTTGATCAAGTTCGCGCTGGCCGACGTCGACTCGCCGTACACCGACGTGCTGGCCGCGGTGTGCGCGACGCTGCCCGGTCAGTCCCCTCCCGACCGTGCGGCGGCGCTGGCGATGGCTTCGCCGCCCGACCCCGAGACCGTCGGGCTGGCCTCCTCCGATCCGCGTCTGCTGCCCCTGTTCACATCCAACGGCGACAAGGTGTATCGATGAGCATCTTCCTGTGGGGCGTCCTCCCCTACATCGCGCTGCTGAGCGTCATCGGCGGCACCGTCTGGCGCTATCGCTACGACAAGTTCGGGTGGACGACGCGCTCGTCGGAGCTGTACGAGTCCCGCCTGCTGCGCATCGGGTCGCCGCTGTTCCATTACGGGATCCTCGCGGTGATCGCCGGGCACGCGATCGGTCTGGTGATCCCGGAGTCGTGGACCTCGGCGATCGGCATCTCCGAGACCGCCTACCACTGGGTGGCCGCGGGCGGCGGTCTCGTCGCAGCGATCGCGACGCTGGTGGGGGTGGGCATCCTGATCTACCGGCGGCGCACCGTCGGGCCGGTCTTCATCGCGACCACCCGCAACGACAAGCTGATGTACGCGGTGCTGCTCGCCGCCCTGATCGCCGGCACCTACATCACCGTCGTCGGCATGATCGACCCGCACGGTCCGGGCGTCAACTACCGCGAGACCGTCTCGCCGTGGTTCCGGTCGGTGTTCTACTTCCAGCCCGACATCGCGGCCATGGACGCCGCTCCCCTGCGCTTCCACATCCACGTGGTGATCGGCATGGTGATGTTCATGCTGGTGCCCTTCACCCGGCTGGTGCACATCTTCACCGCACCGCTGCACTACCTGTTCCGCCCGTACATCATCTACCGCAGCAAGGACGTGCGCTCGGCTCCCGGCAACGCACCGAGCCGCCGCGGTTGGGATCCGATCGGTGTGAAGGACCGCGACTGATGACTGCCTCGGCCCGGGCGGAGAAATCCGCCCAGACACTCAACCTCGTCCTCGCGACGGCCGCGTTCACCATCTCGTTCTGGGCGTGGAACCTCATCGCGCCGCTCGGCGTGTTCTATGCGAGCCCCGACCAGCTCGACCTCGACTCGACGCAGAAGTCCATCCTGATCGCGGTGCCGATCCTGGTCGGCTCCCTCGGCCGGATCATCGTCGGCGTGCTGACCCCGAAGTTCGGCGGGCGGGTGATGTTCACCGCGCTGCTGTTGATCTCGGCACCCTTCGTCCTGCTCGTCGCCGTCGCGGGCACCGTGAAGTCGTACCCGATGATGCTGGTGATCGGCTTCTTCCTCGGCATCGCAGGCACCAGCTTCGCCGCCGGAATCCCCTTTCTCAACAACTGGTACGAGGCGAACCGCCGCGGCTTCGCGACCGGCGTCTTCGGCGCGGGCATGGGCGGCACCGCGCTGTCGGCGTTCTTCACGCCCCGGTTCCGCGAGTGGTTCGGCTACTTCCCGACCCACCTCATCATCGCGGTCGCCCTGGTGGTGATGGCGGTGATCTGCTGGATGTCGATGCGCGATGCCCCATCGTGGGCGCCGAACACCGAGCCGGCCGTGCCCAAGCTGGTCAGCGCGCTGAAGCTGCCGATCACCTGGCAGATGTCGTTCCTGTACGCGGCGGCGTTCGGCGGCTTCGTCGCCTTCTCCACCTACCTGCCGACCTACCTGCACGACGTCTACGACATCGTCGACCTCAAGTCGGCCGGTGCCCGGACCGCAGGGTTCGCGATCGCCGCCGTCGTCTTCCGCCCCATCGGCGGCGTCCTCTCGGACAAGTTCGGTCCGCGGCTGATCACCGCCATCTCGTGCGGCGGCGCCGCGGTCCTGGCCGTCTGGATGATGACCAAACCGCCGATGGACGGGCTGGCGGCCGTCGACTTCATCCTCATGGCCGTGATGATGGGCATGGGTGCGGGCTCGGTGTTCGCCTGGGTGGCGGTGGCCTCGCCGCCGGCTCGGGTGGGCGCGGTGACCGGCCTGGTCGGTGCCGCCGGCGGCCTCGGCGGCTTCTTCCCGCCGCTGGTGATGGGCGCGACCTACGACGCCGCCTCGCATTCGTACACGATCGGGCTGGGTCTGCTCGTCGCCTTCGCGACGGTGGCCTGCCTGTTCACCGTGTTCGGCATCCCCCGACACGCCGACGAGAAAGAACAGGAGTCCGTGCAGGCATGACCGCCGTATCCCTTCCCGACCTGGCCGCCGAGCTGCTGGCGGAAGCCCGCGCCGCACACTCGGGCCGCGCCTCCCGAACCGTTCGCGGGCACCGCGATCACCGGCTGCGACACACGCTGATCGCGCTGCGGGGCGGTTCGGAGCTGTCCGATCACGAGAGTCCCGGCGAGGCGACCCTGCAGGTGCTGTCCGGCCGGGTCCGCCTCACCGGCGCCGACGGCGAATGGGCGGGCACGACCGGCGCCCTCGTCGACATCCCGCCGGTCCGGCACGGTCTGATCGCCGACGAGGACTCGACGGTCCTGCTGACCGTCGCCCTCAGCTGACCGGCCTCACCCGGCCACCCGCACGCGGTGCTGCGGCGCGCCGACGCCGGCACCGAGCACCCGCATCCCCGTCGGAGTCAGCCACACCGGCTCCCCCGCCGCGGGCAGGCCCGCGCCCATCTCGACCTCGGCGGTCAGCCCGCTGTCGGTCTCGACGCGCGCCCGGCCCGCATGCACCGACACCGCGCGCACGCGGGTGCGCAGCGCCCCCGACGCGGTCGACAGGGTCACCGCGTGCGGCACGACCACCCCGACCGCCGGCCGACCGTCGGCGATCGGCCCGTCGGCGACACCCGGCAGCACGTCGTCGCCGACCACGAGTCCGCCGTCCTCCCATCGACCGTGCACGACGCTGTACCCGGCGAGCGCCGCCGTGAACGGATGTCGCGGCGCGGCCGCCAACTGCGCCGGGGTGCCCTCCTCGACGGCGACCCCCCGGTCGAGCACCAGGCAGCGTCCGGCCCACTGCCAGGCGTCCGACAGATCGTGCGTCACCAGCACGCTCGTGGTCCCGGTGCGGGCGAGCTCGTCGGCGAGCATCCGCCGGATCAGCGGGGCGCCGGCCGCGTCGAGCGCCGCGAAGGGCTCATCGAGCAGCAGGACCTCCGGCCGGGCGGCCAGCGCCCGGGCGATCGCGACCCGCTGCTGCTGCCCACCGGACAGGCTTCGCGGCCGTCGGCGGCCCATTCCGGGCAGGTCGATGCGCTCGAGCCACTCGTCGGCGATCGCCCGGGCCGCCGCCTTCGACAGTCCCTGCGACCGCGGGCCGTAGGCGAGGTTGTCGGCGATGCTCAGGTGCGGGAAGAGCCGGGGCTTCTGTTCCAGCATGGTGATGCGACGATGCTCGGGCGCCACCCGGACCGGCGGGGCGGCGCCGCGATCGTCGAGGAGCCGCTCGCCCAGCCGGATCCGGCCGCGCGCGAGCGGGACGAGTCCGGCCAGCGCGCCCAGGACGGTGGACTTGCCCGCACCGTTGCGTCCCAGAATCGCCAGGCACTGGCCGGCGTCCACGTGCAGCCGGGCCGACACCGTGAAGCCGGGCCGGTCCACCTCGACGTGCGCGGTCAGCGCGGTGCCGGTCGGCGTCATCGGATCGCGTCCGGTCGCCACGAACGCAGCCCCATCACGATCACCGCGGTGCTGACCAGCAACAGCAACGACAGCGCGACGGCCGAGTCGGGGGTGACTCCGACGCCGTTGAACGCCGTGTAGATCGCCAGTGGCATGGTGCGGGTGACGCCCGGCGAGTTGCCCGCGAACAGCGCGGTGGCGCCGAACTCGCCGAGGGCCCGCGCGAACGCCAGCGCCGCGCCCGCCGCCAGCCCCGGCAGCACCAGAGGCACGGTGATGGTGCCCAGCACTCGCCAGCGGTCGGCGCCGAGCGTCGCCGCGATCTGCTCGAAGCCGTCGTCGGCGGTCCGCAGCGCGCCCTCGACCGTGATCACGTAGAAGGGCATCGCGACGAACGACTGTGCGACCACCACCGCCGCGGTGGTGTAGGGCAGGCTGAACCCGGTCGTCTCGAACAGGGGTCCGCCGATCAGGCCCGAGCGCCCGAGCAGTGCCAGCAGCGCCAGCCCGCCGACCATCGGGGGCAGGACCAGCGGGATCAGCACCGCGGCGCGCAGCACCGACGCCCAGCGCGCCGGTGCGCGGGCGATGACGACCGCCAGCGGCGTGCCCAGCAGCACGCACACCGCCGTGGCGGACGCCGCGGTCGTCAGCGAGAGCCCCAGCGCGGTCAGCGACGCCGACGAGAACAGGTCGGCGCCCAGGCTCTCCCACCGCACCCGCGACACGAGGCCGATGATCGGCGTCACCAGCAGAGCCAGGGCGAGCATCGCGGGCACGTACAGCGGCGCAGGCAGGGCGGGGCGCACGGTCGCCGCGGTCACGGCGGCCCGAATCCGTGGCGGGCGAGGACGGCCTCACCTGCGGGCGAGCGCACGAAGTCGACGAAGGCGCGGGCCGCGGCGGGCGACGGCGCCGCGGTCGCCACCGCGATCGGGTATCGGTTGACAGCCACCTCCGCGTCGGCGGGAGTGATGCCGGTGAGCGCCGCGCCCGCCGCGGCGACATCGGTCTTGTAGACCAGTCCGGCGTCGGCCTCCCCGGCCCGCACCCGGGTCACCACCGAGGTCACGTTGGTCTCCTCGCTGACCGGTCGCACCGCGACGTGGGCGGCGTCGAGCAGTCGGCGCGCCGCTTTCCCGCACGGCACCTCGGGGGCGCACAGGACGGTCGTCACGTCCGGGCGGGCGAGGTCGGCCAGGCCGGTGAGGTGCTTCGGGTTGCCCGGTGCGACGGCGATCTGCAGGGTGTTGGTCGCGAAGACCGTCGCGGGCCCGGCGCGGCCGGCCGCGGTGACCGGGCGCAGGCTCGACTCGTCGGCGAAGGCGATGACGTCGACGTCGGCGCCCTCGACGATCTGGGTGGCCAGCGCCGATGAGCCGTCGTAGACGATCGGCGCGACCGCGTACCCGGGTTCGGCGGCGACGAAGGCCGCCGCGAGGTCGTCGAAGGCCCCCTGCAGGGAGGCGGCGGCGAAGATCTTGATCGGTGTCCCGGGCCCCGAGTCGGCGCCGCTGCAGCCGACCGACGCCGCCGTCACCGCCAACAGGCAGGCCACCGCGATCACGATCCGCAGGCGTCTCATCGGCCGCGCTCGCTGCGCGGCGTCTCGACGATCACCGTGGTCGCCTTGACGGTCGCCGTCGCCAGCGAGCCGACTTCCAGGCCGAGGTCGCGGACCGCCTCGGTCGACATCAGCGACACCACGCGGTGGCGGCCGCAACGCATCTCCACCTGGCTCATCACCGGGTCGGACTGCACGTGTGTCACGATGCCGACGAAACGATTACGCGCGCTGGTGGCCCGGGCCACCGGGTCGCCGGGTCCGGTGTCCTCGGCGAGCAGGAAGGCGGCCAGCTCGGCGCCGTCGACGGTGACGCGTCCGGCATCGTCGGTGCGCGCCGCGATCCGGCCGTTCTCCACCCAGCGCCGGAGGGTGTCGTCGCTCACGCCGAGAAGATCCGCGGCCTCGCGAACCCGAAATGCGGTCATAGTCAACGAATCTATCCGCAATTGCGGAACAACGCGACGGTTCCGCGGCGGTCGCGCCGTCGCCCGACGCCGACCGGGCAGCACGATAGGCTGGCTGCATGGTCGCAGCTGCTGTCCGGAGCCCGAAGTGATTCCGATCGAGGAGCACCGCGCACGCGTGCTGGACGCGGTGCCCGTGCTGGCACCGGTCGCCGTCCGCTCCGCCGACGCCGCCGGGCTGGTGCTGGCCGCCGACGTCGCCAACCGCTGGCCCGTCCCGCTGTTCGACAACTCCGCGATGGACGGCTACGCGGTCCGCGCGGCCGACGCGGTGCCCGGGGCCGTCCTGCGGGTGGTCGCCGACGTGCCCGCGGGCTGTCCCGACGATCCGGCGATCGGTCCCGGAGAGGCGGTCCGCATCATGACCGGAGCGCCGGTGCCCACCGACGCCGACGCCGTGGTCCCCCTGGAGCACACCGACCTGGGCACCGCGATCCTCGCCGCACCGCCCGCCACCGTCACGGTCACGACCGCACCCGAGCCCGGCGCACACATCCGGCGCGCCGGGGAGGACGCCGACGCCGGCTCGACGGTCGTCGCCGCCGGCACCGTGCTGGGGCCGTGGCAGTTGTCGGCGATCGCCTCGGCCGGCCACGAGACCGTGCAGGCGCATCCCCGTCCGCGGGTGGCCGTCGTCTCCACCGGATCGGAGCTGATCGATCCGTCCGGCACGCCGGAGCGCGGGCAGATCCCCGAATCCAACTCGGTGCTGCTGGCCGCCGCCGTCCGGGAGGCGGGCGGTGAGGTGGTGTCCGTTTGCCGCGTCGCCGACGACGAGGCCGCGCTGACCGCTCTGCTGGCCGAGCTGGACGCCGACGCGGTGATCCTGACCGGCGGCGCGAGCGTCGGCGCCTTCGACGTGGTCAAGGCGGTCCTGGACGGGACAGGCAGCATCGCGTTCACCACCGTCGCGATGCAGCCGGGCAAACCCCAGGGCTTCGGCCTCACCGACGCGGGCCGACCCGTCTTCTGCCTGCCCGGCAACCCGGTCAGCGTCGCCGTCTCGTACGAGATGTTCGTCCGACCGGCGCTGCGGCGGATGGCCGGGCACACCCGCATCGACCGGCCGCTGGTGACCCGCCGGGCGGGCACCGGCTGGCGCAGCCGCCCCGGCCGCATGCAGATCCTGCCCGCCGTCGTCGACGAGCAGACCGTCCGACCGGCCGCCCGCGGCGGCAGCGGCTCGCACCTGGTGTCGTCCCTGGCCGACGCCACCGCGCTGGCCCTGGTGCCCGCCGACGTCGAGACCGTGGCGGCCGGCGACCCGATCACCGTGATGGTGCTGTCATGACCGGCGCCCCCGACCAGCCCTTCACCCACCTGGACGCCGCCGGACAGGCCCGGATGGTCGACGTCACGGAGAAGTCCCCGACGGTGCGCAGCGCCACCGCGGCCGGTTTCGTCCGATGCTCACCGGCGATCGTGGCGGCCCTGCGCGACGGCACGGTCCCGAAGGGCGACGTGCTGGCGGTCGCGCGGATCGCCGGAATCGCCGCCGCGAAGCGGACCCCCGAACTCCTGCCCCTGGCACACGTGATCGGGGTGCACGGCGCGGCAGTCGACCTGGCGGTCGGTGCGGACGGGGTCACCGTGGAGGCGACGGTCCGCACGGCCGACCGCACCGGAGTCGAGATGGAGGCGCTGACCGCGGTCAGCGTCGCCGCGCTGGCCCTGGTCGACATGGTCAAGGGCCTCGACAAGTCCGTCGAGATCGAGAACATCCGGCTGCTGCGCAAGACCGGCGGCAAGAGCGGCGACTGGGTGCGATGACGGCCGCGATCATCCTCGCCGGCGGTCGCGCCACGCGGATGGGCGGCGTCGACAAGGCCGCCGTCGATCTGCGCGGGCGGCGGTTGGTCGAGATGGTCTACGACGCGGTCGCGGGCGCCGACCCGGTGATCGCGGTGGGACCGGCGAGCCTCGCCGCCCCCGGCGTACGCGTGGTCCGCGAGGATCCGCCCTTCGGCGGGCCGGTCGCGGCCCTCGACGCCGCGCTGTCGGCCCTCGCGGAGAGTGCGGGACCGGCGTCCGAGGCGTGGGTGCTGGCCTGCGATCTGCCGCGTGCGGGCAGCGTGGTGGCGCAGTTGCGCGAACTGCCGATCCCCGACGGCGCCGACGCGCTGATCCTCACCGACGCCGACGGCCGCCACCAGTGGCTCGCCGGACGCTATCGCGTGACCGCACTGCGCCACGCCGTCGCCGCCCTGCCCCGCGTCCGTGACGCGTCGATGCGCGCCCTCGTCGCCGGCCTGCGGATGCATCCGGTCCTCGATCGCGTCGGCGCCTCGATGGACCTGGACACCTGGGACGATGTGCACAGATACCGCAATCAGGAGGATCCGAGATGACCACCTACCCGCCCGGCCTCGACCGCTGGGTCGCCGAACTCGCGCCCGCCCTGGGACTCGCCGACGCGAGCGTCCCGACCGCCCTGCTGCTGGACGCGACGCGCGAGGTCGCGCACACGGTCCTGCGTCCGGCCGGTCCGGTCACCACCTATCTGATCGGGCTGGCCGTCGCCGGCGGCATGAGCGCCGAGGACGCGGCCGCCCGCGTCCACGAGCTGGTGCTCGCGCATGCGTCGGATGCGGGGGAATCGGATGCGGGGCAATCGGACGCAGGGGGATCGCAGTGATCGTCCGGTTCTTCGCCGGCGCGGCCGAAGCGGCCGGTCGTACCGAGCAGTCGCGCGCCGGCGGACTGTCGGTTGCCGATCTCAAAGCGGCGCTGTCGGCCGAGCACGGCTCCGAGTTCGCGAGGGTCCTGACCTGCTGTTCGGTCCTCGTCGACGGCGTCCGCGCCACCGACGCCACCCACGCCCCGACCGGCGCGACCGTCGACATCCTGCCGCCCTTCGCCGGCGGCTGACGCGAAGCTCCCCACCCCAGGCCGATCGAGTTCCCGACCGAGTCCTGCGAGCCCCCCAGGCTGGTCGAGTTCCCGAGCGAGCCTGCGAGCCACCCCCCCCCCCGCTGGTCGAGTTCCCGAGCGAGCCTGCGAGCCCGGGTTATCGAGGCCTCGATTCGCTGCGCTCACTCGACCAACCTAAAGGGACCTCGATCCGCCCCCGCTCCACCAACCTAAAGAAACCCGCCAGCCACCCCCAGGCTGGTCGAGTTCCCGAGCGAGCTTGCGAGCCCGGGTTATCGAGACCTCCGAGCTATCCGCCGATCGCGGACATCGGACGGTCGGGCTGTTCGAAGCCGGGTTCGCCGATGCCGTGGCCGGCGCGTTTGGCGGTCACCGACGCCCGGATCATCGCCTCGATGTCGGCGGCGTCGGCGCCCGACCGCAGCAGTGACCGCAGGTCCGACTCGTCGCGCGCGAACAGACAGTTGCGCAGCTGCCCGTCGGCGGTCAGGCGGACCCGGTCGCACGAGCCGCAGAACGGTGCGGTGACCGACGCGATGACGCCGACCGTGGTGGCGCCGCCGTCGACCGTGTACCGCTGCGCCGGATCGGAGCCGCGACCCTCGCAGGGCTCCAACTCGAACTCCGCCGCCAACCGGGTCAGGATCTCGGCGCCGGTCAGCATCTGGGCGCGCGACCAGGTGTGCCCGGCGTCGAGCGGCATCTGCTCGATGAACCGCAGTTGCGCGTCGTGATCGCGGGCGAAGCGGACCAGATCGGTCAACTCGTCGTCGTTGACCCCGCGCATGGCGACGGTGTTGATCTTGAGCGGACGCAGGCCGGTGTCGCGGGCGGCGGCGATCCCGGCGAGCACATCGCCCAGCCGGTCCCGCCGGGTCAGCGCCGCGAACCGCTCCGGACGCAGGGTGTCCAGGCTGATGTTGAAACGTTCGAGCCCGGCCTCGGCGAGCGGGCCGGCGAGCCGGGCCAGTCCGATGCCGTTGGTGGTGATCGATACCCGCAGCGGGCCCTGCGGGCCCGTCACGCGGGCGAGCCTGCGCACCACGTCCACCACGTCGGGCCGCAACAGCGGCTCACCCCCGGTGAGCCGGGTCTCGACGATCCCCAGCCGCGCGAACACCTCGGCGAGGACGACGATCTCGTCGGTGCTGAGCAACTCCGGGCGCGGTATCCACGGCACCCCGTCGGCGGGCATGCAGTAGGTGCAGCGCAGGTTGCAGCGATCGGTCAACGAGATGCGCAGATCGCGGTGCACGCGGCCGAACGAGTCGACGAGTCCGCCGGTCATGTCGCCCCCTCCGGTCCTGCCGCCACGACCGCGCCCAGCCCCACCCAGGTGTGTGAGCCGTCGTCCTCGATCTGCTTCTTCCACATCGGCAGTTGGGCCTTCACCCGTTCGACGAGTTCGCGGCTCACCTCGAAGGCGTCCGCGCGATGGACCGACGACACGGCGGCGACGATGGCGGCGGCACCGACCGGGAGCCGTCCGACGCGGTGACTCACCGCGATCCGGACGTCGGGACGGTCGACCTGCTCGGCGATCTCGCGCAGGAAGCGGTCGGCGTCGGGATGGGCGCTGTACTCGAGTTCGACCACTGTGCCGGCGGCGCCTGGGTCGTTGTCGCGGACCGTTCCGACGAACAGTGCGACGGCGCCGGCGTCGGGCGCCGAGACGGCGGCCTGGTGTGCGGCGACGTCGAGGTCCGCGGCGCTGATCGCGGTCAGCACGATCATCGGTGATCCTCGCCGACCGCCTGCGCGACGGCGTGCTGCGCGACCGACAGGATCACCGGCACGCCGTCGCGGACCGCGCCGGTCGAGCCCGCCAGGTTCACCACCAGCGATCTGCGCACCATACCCGCCACCCCGCGCGAGAGCATCGCCTGCGGAAGCGAGGCGATCCCGACGCGGCGGATCTCCTCGGCGACCCCCGGCAGAGGGCGGGACAGCAGCAGCGACGTGGCCTCGGGAGTCACGTCGCGCGGGCCCACCCCGGTACCGCCGGTGGTCACCACCAGTTCGCTGCCGGCCTCGACGACCTCGACGATCAGCCGCGCGATCGTGTCCCGATCGTCCGGAACGACGATCACCTCGGTGCTCCAGCCCGCCGCGCCGAGCAGTTCGGCGGCGAGCGGTCCCGAGACGTCTTCGCGCTCCCCGGCGAACGAGCGGTCCGAGACCGTGATCACCGTCGCGCGCATCTGCTTGGACTCCACACCTTCGAGGGTGCCACGTCCCGCGCGGCGGGGCGAAGTATTGCCGGGTCGGATATGCCGGGCCGGGCTCGGCAGGCGAAGCGATTGGGGCACAATACCGATGATGAAGAAGAAGAAGTGGACCGACCTTCCGCCCGCAGCCCGCGCCGGGATCATCGCCGTGGCCGCCGCCGACGCCGGCCTGCGCGTCTGGGCGCTGAGCGATCTGCGCTCCCGCGCCAAGTCCGACGTCCGCGGCCCCAAGGCGGTGTGGTCGGTGGCCCTGTCGACCGTCAACACGGCGGGCGTGCTCCCGGCCGCCTACCTCCTGCGGGGTCGCCGGACCGCGACCGCGCAGTAGCGGCCGGACCGACCCGGCTCAGTCGTCGCTGCGTCCCTGCCGCTTCGAGTACCACGGCCGCGGACCGTGCCATTCGAACCGCAGGGACGCCAGCCGGAACGCGGTCACCAACACCACGCACAGCAGTCCCGCCCACGGCCGGTACCAGCCGAGGTCGAGCAGCAGCGCGGTGACGCCGGCACCGACGGCCGACGGGATCGCGTACAGGTGCTGCTGCGGCCTGAGCACGGCCGGGATCTCGCCGGACAGCACGTCGCGGATGATGCCGCCGCCGATCGCGGTGGTCAGTCCCAGCATCGCCGCGCTGGGCGCCGCCAGACCCCAGTCGAACGCGGCGACGGTGCCCAGCACCGCGAACATCCCGAGGCCGATGGCGTCGGAGACGTGCAGCGGCCAACTGGTCAGCCGCGCGGGCGGACTCCACACGAAGACGATCAGTCCGACCGCCAGCGCCACGCCGACATACTGCAGATCGGTGAAGGCGATCGGCGGCGTCCGTCCCATGATGAGGTCGCGGATGATGCCGCCGCCGAGCGCCGTGGCCCCCGCGAGCAGCAGGATGCCGACGATGTCGAGATTGTGCCGCACCGCCTGCAGCGCCCCCGAGGCCGCGAACGCCGCGACGCCGAGCGTCTCCCCTACCCGGTGCACCAGCGAGATCGCACTGTCGAACTCCGATACCAGTGCGAGTGCCATCGCCACCGCCCCTTCTCTGCCACGGTCACGATCATCGAGGTGAGCCGTCTCTCAGCGTAGGCTCCATGCCCTGCGCGGCGACGCCGATGCCCCCACCTCGTCGCACCTGACGATGCTGGCAGAGTGGTCTCATGCTCAGTCCCCTGCCATCGGCGACCCCCGAGGCGGTGACCGCGCCCCGCTGGTGGGCGCTGTCGATGGCGGCGGCCACCGTCTCCTGCACCGCCTTCTGCCTCGTCTACATCCTCGGCTACCTCCGGGTCATCGATGTCTTCTGGTCGCTGGTCATCGGGACCTGGGGCATCGTGCCGAGCGGGCTCGCCTGGCTGGCCCTGCTGCTGATCGGCGCGCTCCGGTACCGACGCTGGAAGAGCTCGCTGGCGGTTCCGTTCGTGGTCCTGATGACCACGCTGATCGTCGCCACACCGCTGGTCGCGCAGATTCAGATCCGCGCGTCGACATCGGCGCTGGACCGATTGGCCGACGAGTGCCCCGAGACCCGCAACACCTGGGCGGGCGCGGTGTACGTGATCCGGACTGCGCGCTTCCAGGGCCACTGCTTCCTCTACCGGCCGGGCGGGTTCATCGACGAGGTGGGTCTGGTGCGGCTCAAGGGCGGGCCGCCGACCAACAACATGACGCACTTCGGGATGGCCTTCGACCACGTCACCGGCGACTGGTACCGCTTCGCCTGGCATCCGTAGCAATTGGGGCGTCACTTGAGGCGGGACCTCGTCCGCACCGCACGCCGGTCGGCGATCAGGTGCGCGCAGACGATCAAGCTCAGGAAGGCGGCGAACGTGCACCAGATGGACGCATAGCCCGCCGCGTTCATCATCGCGGCCACGGACATCGCCACCAGATTGCCCGCCCCCATCACCACGACGAAGGTGAATGAGCTCAGCATCGGTGCGAGGCAGGTGGCGAAGACGTACGGGACCGCCGCCCAGGCCGCGCTGAACGGGACGCCGAGACCGTAGTCGAGGCTGCCGTGCACGACCGTGACCGAGACGGTCGGCGCCGCGGCGAGCGTGATCATGTACAGCGAGAGCACCACCCCCACCGCCAGCGGCACCAGTTGGCGTCGGCGACGCCGCGCGTCGGTCTCCATCAGGCGGACCGACCACGGGATGTAGGCGGGCAGCACCGCCCAGGCGAACATCACCCACATGTGCACGCCCGGCCCGCCCAGGGTCGCCGACTCCCGTCCGTCCAGCGCCAGCCAGGTCCATCCCTCCAGCGCCTGATGGATGCCGAACAGGAAGGGCAACGCCGCGAAGGGCACCTGCCGACGCTCCCGCACCAGGGTCAGCGACACGACGCCCGCCGCCGCGACGACGCCGGCGCCGACGAAGCTGGCCGTCGCACTGAAACACACGCCCGCATCGTCGCACGCCGATCGGCCACCGGTGGCTCATCCGCTCGGATGAATTGCACTCCGGCGACCGTCGCCGCTCGCAGACCCCGGCCGGGCTCTGCGATGATCCGAGCCATGCCGCCCGATCCCGACGATCAGTTCCACACCGATTTCGACGACTCGGGCCGGTCGTACCGTTCGGAACTGTGGCTGATCCTGCTGGTGGCGATCAGCGTTCTGCTCATCTTTCACAGTTATCTGCTGCGCGTGCCTCCGGAGCTGGTCCCGCTCGGCCCGTACTTCGTGGTCGGCGTCGTGATCCCGATGGTCCTGCGCTGGCTGAGCGGCGCGCAGAGCCCCATCCGACGATGGTCGTCGGCCCTGTTCATCGTCGCGGTGTACATCGACTTGGCGGCGCTGATGACCGCCCGGATCGTCTGCATCCGCCACGGTCTGGACGTGCTGCCGATCATCGTCCCGGTGGCGGTGCTCGCGAGCCTGCTGGTGGTGCAGATCCGGTTCGCCGTCCTCGCCCCGGCGGTGATCGCCGGCTTCGCGGGCATCGCCGCCGCCGAACTGCTCTTCCTGCCGATCGACAGCAACCGGCTGTTCGATCTCGCCGCGTCGGCCGCCGTGCTGACGGTCCCGCTGGCCTCCGCGCGCGAGTTGGAACGCGCCACCCGGACCGCGTGGCAACGCAGACGTCGGCTGTCGGAGCTGACGCGCACCGACGCGCTCACCGGCCTGCCCAACCGGTACGCGCTGCGGCAGGCGTTCGCCGAGCTGGTCTCCGTTCCGTCGGGCCGGCTGAGCGTGGCGATCATCGACGTCGACCGGTTCAAGGCGGTCAACGACCGTTACGGGCACGCGGTCGGCGATGACTGTCTGCGCGCCGTCGGCCGGTACCTGAGCGGACGGACCGATCCCGGGCACGAGTTCATCGCGCGTCTGTCCGGCGAGGAGTTCGTGATGCTCTGGCACGGGCTCGACACCGCCGAGGCGATTCGCCGGGCCGAGGAGATCCGCTCCGGCATCGCACGCTTGGGACTGCCGGTCGGTTGCCACGGCACGCTGACGGTCTCGATCGGCATCGCGGCGCTGGAAGACGCCGCCGATCCCGCCGCCGATCCCGACACCACATGGACCGACCTGCTTGGTGCCGCCGACGCCGCACTGTATCGGGCCAAATGCGGCGGCCGCGACCGGATCGCGACCGCACCCGCTCTCGTGTCCGCGGCCGCGATCGCCGACGGACCGGCCGGACCGACACCCGACACCGCGGCCTGGCGCGCCCCGACCGACGACGACGCTGCCGGCCTGACAGCGAGCTTCTGGTCACTGCGCCTGCCGCCTGCAGTCGAACAGCGGTTCCGCGACGGTTTCGACGCACAGGGTCTGCCCGCCCGCCGAGTCATCATGGCCGGGCTGCTGGCCGTGTGCGCGCTCATCTTCGTCTTCCAGGGGTCGGTGCTGCAGATGCCGGCCGACGCCTCCCTGTTCGGCCGATTGTCGCTGGCCCTGGGCATCATGCCGCCCATGGCGGTGGCGCTGGCGGTCACCTTCTCGACGCGGCTGCGGCCGTGGTCGGCGCACGTCTACATCGCGTGTATCGCCGTGATCGTCACGGCCCAGATGGTGCAGCGGATCGTGCAACTGCCGAAGGGCTACGACGTGGTTCCCTGGTTGATGCCGGTCTCGGTGCTGCTCAGCATGAGCGTGGTCCAGATCCGCTACTCGATGCTGCTGCCGGCCACCGCGGTGCTCCTGTCCGGCGTCTGCGCCGCCGAGGTGATCGCCTTTCCGCTGACCGGCAACCGCGTGCTGGCCTTGGCGACGGCGGCACTGATGGCCGCGGTCACCGTCCGTTTCGCCTATCGCGTCGAGCGGACTCGGCGGCTGGACTGGCTCGGCGCCGAAGCGCTGGCGGGTCAGTCCCGGGTCGACCCGATGACCGGTCTGCCGAACCGTCGGCAGTTCACCGCCGACCTCGACGCCGCGCTGCGGGCGGCGCACGCCTCGCCCCGCCGTCGCGCCGACGGCCTGCTCCTGGTCGACATCGACCGCCTCAAGGAGTTCAACGACCGGTTCGGGCACCTGGCCGGGGACGCCTGCATCCGCCGCATCGGGCGATGCCTCGCGCAGCAGTCCCCGCCCGGTCGCGGATCGGTGGCCCGGCTCGGCGGCGAGGAGTTCGCGCTCCTGCTCGCCGAACGCGACGAAGGTCTTCTTCAGGCGCGCGCCCACAACGCGGTCGCCGAGGTCGCCGGACTGCAGATCGACGCCCCGGCCGCGGGCGAGGTGGTCACGGTCTCGGCCGGGCTCGCCGTGATCTCGGCGACCGACACCGCCGAATCCGCGTTCGCGCGCGCCGACCGGGCGCTGTACCGCGCCAAACGCGGCGGGCGCAATCGAGCGGTCGTCTGGCTGTCGGACGACTCGGCGAACCTCGTCGACTGATCGCACTCGGCGGGAGCGGCGACTACTCCGCCGCGGACTGGTACTCCTTCACTCGCGCGACGATGCGCGAGGCGATGGCGCGCAGGTGCGGCCGCGTCGCGAGCACAGCCGTCGAGGCGACGAGGAAGACGGTGTTGATCGGCGGGTCCTCGGCGTCGTCGATCCGTTTGAGCCGGCCGCTGCCGACCTCGTCGCGGATCAGGTAACTCGGCAGCACCGACATCCCGAAGCCGGCGAGCACCGCGTCGCGAACACCGACCAGATCGGGGATCACCACCGCGGGATCGAAGAAGGGCTCGGCGTTGAACACCGAGTTCCAGAAGCGGCGGATGATCGCCAGCCCCTCGTTGTACGACACCATCGGCACCGCCGACAACTGCGTCAACGACCCCTGCGGAATCGGATAGTCCGCGGCGGCGACCAACCAGAACTCCTCATCGGCGATCGGCCACGCGGTCAACTCGGGATGGCGCGGTCGAACGGTCGAGACCACCAGGTCGAGCTTGCCCGACTCCAACTCCTTGAGCAGTTCCTGCGACTGCCCGAAATGCACGGTCAGCGCCGGCAGGGTCGACGCATCCGGCCCCAACGCGGGAATCACCGCGCGCACGACGAATTCGCGTGGTCCGCCGATCACGATCCGCCGGATCGCCGACTCCGCCCCGGTCGGGGTCGTGAAGATCCGGTCGATCTGGTCGATCTGGTCGCCCATCGCAGCGGCCAGATGGTGCGCGTACGACGTCGGCTCGACGCCGGTCGCGGTGCGGGCGAACAGGTCCTTGCCCAACCATGCCTCGAGCCCACCGATGTGGTTGGTGACCGTCGGCTGCGAGATCCCCAGTCGACGCGCCGCATCGCTGAAGGATCCCGCCCGATAGACCGCGAGCAACGTCCGCAGGTGATCGATGGGAGGTCGCTTATCGCTGGACACAACAAAATTCTGCCAGAGCGCCATATCGTGTCATAAAATTACTTATCGCGACATTCAAGACTTGATGACCCGACACGAAACCCCGACTAAACCGACAGTCCGCCGATCGAACTACTGTTTGTCATCTGAACGGTCTAACGTCCAGGGTGTGACACTCTGGCGCGCCGACCCCCGTGACAGTGTTTTCGCGTACACCGAATCCGCTGCCAACCGCACGTCGATCGTAACCGCCTACTCCTTTCCGGAGGCCGGCGTGCCGACCGATGAGCTGATCGCCTGGATCGCTCGGCGCGCACAGCAGATCCCCCAACTGCACCAGCGGCTGCTGCGTCCGTTCGGCGACATCGGCGAGGCCTACTGGTCGGACGCCCCGGGTTTCGATGCGCGCGATCACGTCCACCCTCTGCCCGAACTCGCCTGGGCCGACCTGTGCACCTTCCTCGCGACGCTGCACGACACGGATTTCGCGCCCGACCTACCGCTCTGGGACGCCTATGTGGCACGCAACGTCGTCGGCGCCCACTGCTCGCACGAACCGCAGATCGTCGTCGTGCTGCGCTTCCATCACGCGATGACCGACGGCCTCGGGTCGGCGGAGATCGCACGTCAGCTCTTCTCTTCGCGGATCGGCCGCTACCGCCCGGGGCGCCCGGTGACACGGACCCACATCACGGCGCTCGAGGTGGCGCGGCTGCCGCTGCGCCCCTTCCTCGTCGCCGCCGATCTCTGGCGCCTGACCCGCGCCGCACGCCTGATCCGGCGCCATCGATCGTCGGGCGAGTGGTCAGCGCCCGACGTCGCCCCCCGCACCTGCCTGCTGAACGGTCCGGTCGGCGACGACCGCGCGGCCGACATCGTCTTCTGGCGACTGCCGCAGCTGCGGGCCGCGGCCGACGCGATCGGCGGGGTGTCGGTGAACGACCTGGTGCTCGGCGCGGTCGGCGGCGCGGTCGCCGATCATCTCGGCGAGTCCGCCCCGCTCCTGGCGGCGGTACCGGTCTCGGTGCGCCGGACCGCGGGCCCGGACTCCCGGAACGCGGTGGCGACGGGAGTGGTGCGCCTGCACCATCATCTGCCGCCGTGTGCCCGGGCGCGCGCGGTGCATCGCGAGGTCACGGCCGAACGCCGCCGATTCGCGCTCGCCGGCTTCGCCGAGCTCTCGGCCGCCTCCCTCCCCCGACTGTCCGGGATGGCGTACGCCCTGCTGGGGCGAGTCTGGCAGGCGGCGGCCGCCCGCGGCTGCCGCCCGACGCTCACCCAACTGAAGATCAGCACCATCCCGAAGGGCTCGGCCGACCAGTGGGAGCTGTGCGGACTGGGCGTGATCGCGAACTTCGGCGTCAGCCCGATCACCGACGGGCTCGCCGTCAACCACACCGTGTCCACGATCGGCGACTGGCTCGCCATCGGCGTGATCGCCGACCCCGACCGGTTTCCCGACCTCGACGGCTACCTCGACCGGCTCCGCCGCGAGCTGGCCTCCCTCTGCGACGAGCAGCAGACCGGCTGAGCGCACGAAAGCGAGAACCCGCCTCTCTCGAAGAGAGGCGGGGTTCTCGTCAGCGGCGTGGTGCCGAAGTCACCAGCTGGCCTTCTGCACGCCCGGCAGCTCGCCTGCGTGAGCCATGTCGCGCAGGCACACGCGGCACAGGCCGAACTTGCGGTACACCGAGTGCGGACGACCGCACTTGTTGCAGCGGGTGTAGCCCCGGACTGCGAACTTGGGCTTCTTGTTGGCCTTGTTGACCAGAGCCTTCTTTGCCATCTCAGTTGTCCCTATCTCAGTTCGCGGCTGCGTCGTTGCTCTTGAACGGGAAGCCCAGGGCACGCAGCAGCGCGCGGCCTTCGTCGTCCGTGGTCGCCGTGGTGACCACCGTGATGTCCATACCGCGCGGACGGTCGATCGAGTCGATGTTGATCTCGTGGAACATCGACTGCTCGTTCAGACCGAACGTGTAGTTGCCGTTGCCGTCGAACTGGCGGTCGCTCAGGCCGCGGAAGTCGCGGATACGCGGGAGGGCGATCGACACGAGGCGGTCGAGGAACTCCCACATGCGGTCACCGCGGAGGGTGACGCGAGCACCGATCGGCATGCCCTCGCGCAGCTTGAACTGGGCGATCGACTTGCGGGCGCGGCGGATCTCCGGAGCCTGACCGGTGATGAGCGCCAGGTCGGCGACCGCACCGTTGATCAGCTTCGCGTCACGGGCGGCGTCGCCGACACCCATGTTGACGACGACCTTGACCACGCCGGGGATCTGCATGACGTTGGCGTAGTCGAACTCTTCGTTCAGCTTGCCCTTGATCTCCTCGCGGTACTTGAGCTTGAGGCGAGGCTGGACCTTCTCAGAGGTGGTCATATCAGATGTCCTTCCCGGTCTTGCGGGAGATGCGGACGTTCTTGCCGGTCTCCTCGTCGCGGCGGTAACCGACGCGGGTCGGGTTGCCGTCGGCGTCGACGATCATCACGTTCGAGACGTGGATCGGAGCCTCCTGCGTCACGATGCCGCCCGACGATGCGCCACGCTCGTTAGCCGATGCGCTGGTGTGCTTCTTGATGCGGTTGACGCCTTCGACGAGCACGCGCTCGCGCTTCGGGTAGGCCTCGATGACCTTGCCCTTGGCACCCTTGTCCTTGCCCGCGATGACGATGACGGTGTCACCCTTGTGGATCTTCATGGGTCAGATCACCTCCGGTGCGAGCGAAACGATCTTCATGAACTTCTTGTCGCGCAGTTCGCGGCTGACCGGTCCGAAGATGCGGGTACCGCGCGGGTCGCTCTCGTTCTTGAGGATGACGGCGGCGTTCTCGTCGAACTTGATGTACGAACCGTCCGGACGACGGCGCTCCTTGACGGTGCGCACGATGACCGCCTTGACGATCTCGCCCTTCTTGACGTTGCCGCCGGGGACGGCGTCCTTGACGGTGGCGACGATGACGTCGCCCACGCCGGCGTAGCGGCGCGACGATCCACCGAGCACGCGGATGCAGAGGATTTCCTTTGCCCCGGTGTTGTCGGCGACGCGCACCCGCGATTCTTGCTGAATCACTGCGTAGTCTCCTTGACCTGGAAATTGATGTCCGCCGGATTGCCGACCCGACGCACACGGTCTGTTGCCATCGAACGGGCGCCTGCCTGGGAGTTCCCGGAAAACCGGGCGCCTCTGCAGTGGGTTCGTCCGCCGACGTGCGACGCACGCGCCGCAGGCAACCGCTCTAGTGTAGGCCAAGCCTGCCCGGTCGGCAAAATCGTTTCGCCCGGCCAGATGGGGCTGGACCAGCGCAAATGTGCGCTCACACGTCGGCGGACTCGTCGAGATCGGCCGCCGGGAAGTCGATTCGGCGGACCTGCCCCTCCTCGGCGATCGCGATCGTCGCGAACCCGTCCCGCCGTTCCGGCAGCAGCCGGACGGTGACCTGCGCGCCCGAACGCGCACCGATCAGCGCACCGACGGCCGCATCGGCGACCTTCGCCGTCAGCGGCGTCTCCGATCCGGGCAGTTGCACCTCCCGGTCGTCGAGCAGGACCACCCGCACGCCGCGAGCGCGGGCATCCCATGCCGCGTCCACCAGTTCGGTGAGATTCAGCCCCGGCGCTCGGATCCGGTCCCGCAGGCCGGCCTCCACCAGCAGGCACACCGCGACCTGGTCGTCCGACAGCCGCTGTCCGGACGCGATGTACTCCAGCAGCGGTCGGACCTGCGTCTGCAGGCGCACCACCCGCGCGTCCCGGACCTGCCGCGCCCCCTCGGCCTCCCGATCGCGTTCGCCCAGTCGGCGCAGCGCTGCGATCTGGGCGGCTCGCGGCCGCGCCAGCGAGGCGAAGAAGGTCACCATCGCCAGCACGCCGACGGTCCCCGGAATGATCACGGTGGCCGCGGTCTCGATGTCGACATCGCCCCACAATCCGATCGCCGCGATAGTGGCGGCGATGAGCGCACCGCCGAGCCACGCCGACCACGCGCGTCCGCGGATCGCCAGCATCGCCAAGGTCAGCGCCGGCGCCGCTCCGAGCGCGATCAGCGCCGGGCGGCTGCTCGGCTCGACCGCCCACGTCGCAAGGCCGGCGGCCACCGGTCCAGTCGCGGTCGCGATCGCCGCGTCCGTCAGCCGCATCGGATCACCCGGCGACGCCAGAACCAGCCACCAACCGAAGGCCACCGCCACGAAGCCGCCGAAGTAGGCGTCGGGATCGTCGATCGATCCGCTGGTGAATCCCAGCACCAGGAACGACAGCCAGGCGACGGCTGCGACGGCCGTCCCGGCCCGGCTGCGGATGCCGAGCACGGCGACGATGTCGTCGGTGTGGCCGTTCGCCGGCGCGGTCACGAGGCGCGGTCTCGCGGATCGGGGCGCCATCGCAGGCGCACGGTGGTCCCCGCGCCCGGGGCGCTGACGACCGCGGCCTCGCCGCCGGGCAGGGCACCGATCCGATGCCTGATGCTCAATGCGAGCCCGAGGCGGTCGGCGGGCACCGTCGCCGGGTCGAAGCCGACGCCGTCGTCGGCGATGACGACCTGAACGAGGTCACGCCCGACTCCGAGGAAGACGGCGCGCTGAGCCCGCCCGCCCGCATGCACGGCGCTGTTGCGGATCGCCTCGGCCGCCGCCTCGGAGAGGGCGGCGACCACGTCGACCGGGCAGTCGACGGCGTCATCGGTCACCTCGACCGTGACCGGCACGTCGGCCCCCTGCTCGGCGATCACCGCCCGCAGCCGCAGCACCACCTCGTGTCCGGGGATCCGGCAGTCGGACCCGCCTTCGTCGTCGAGCAACCGCCCGAGGGCGTGCAGTGCGCCCTGCGCCTGATCGACGACCCGCGGATCGTCGCGATCGGCCGCGGCGGCGACGAAGGTCGCCAGCACGTGATCGTGGATGAGCGCGTCCATCCGGGCCAGTTCCACGTTCGCGACCCCGCGGGCGACCAGCCGCTCGGTGTGCGCGCGTGAAGTGTCCAGCGCATCGCCGATCACCAGGACGCGGCTGGCGAGCAGGATGCACACCGTGCTGAAGACGATCCCGAACAGGGCCTCCTGCACGGCCGCCCACACGTTCGCGTCGGACACGTTCGCCACGGCGACCGCCGCACCGAGCAGCTTGCTCGCGGTGACGGCGACGATCGCCTCCCACACCGGACGGACCAGGACGAGCGTCACTCCGGCCAGGCCGGCGAAGTCGAGGATCCAGGTGGCGGCGGTCGTCGATTCACCTCGCGCGACCAGCAGCCACAGCACGCCCGCTGCGAGCAGGCCCGCCACGCACGCGATGACCATCGCCCGGATGTGACGCTGCCAGCGCCGGACGAAGGAGGCCGCCAAGATGCCGATCCCGGGCCCGAAGGCGAGCAGGGCCGCCGTCGGCGGGTACCAGGCGGGCAGCAGATCGTCGGCTTCGACCACCATCTGCGGCAAGACGATGACGGCGTACACGAAATAACCGATGCCGACGAAGCGTGCGAGCAGCACGACCACCCGGTCGCGCTCGCGCGAGTCGCGAAGGTCGGCCCGGTCGAAAAGCTTCCGCCCGCTCTCCGGAGAAACGGGCAGCGGGCGGAACTGTTTGACGAAGCTCCGTGTCACCACGCTTCCAGTGTGGTGTATCCGTCCTGTAGTGCGCGAGCCAACAGGTGAGCCTTGGTCGGCGCGTGGCGTCCGACAGCGGCGTACTTGGCTCGAATCCGCGAGATGTGCGTGCTCACGGTCGATTGCGAGATGAACAGCTTGGTTGCCGCATCCTCCTTGGATTCGGCGGCCATCCACGCCAGGAGCACCTCGATCTCACGGGTCGAGAGCGCCGGACGGGTCGGCTGCGCCACCATCAGGTGCGGCATCCCGACCCTCGGCGGCATGCTCACCGCGCCACGCGGGACTCGCGCGGTTTCGATTCCGACCTCGAGTTCGGCCACGCTCATCGTCGTTCCTCCTGTAGCAAGTCCCCGACCGGCTAGGTCTCCCCCAGAACAGACAATCTCCCAGGTTGCCTGAAACGTTACGAGTTGTTTACTCGCCCCGGTAGACCCAGAAAGGGGGACACCAGGACCGGTGTCCCCCGCCTTGCCGTCTCACTCCCCGACGGCGGCATCTGCACCGGTCAGAGCGCGGGCTGCGCGTCGATACGACGTCCGTCGCCGTCGAAGTCGACTCGGACGACCCGTCCCCGCGACGATTGCGCGAGGGTTGCCAGCGACCGCCGACCGGCGGGAAGGAGGCGAGCCGTAACCTCGTCGCCCGCCTGCGCGCCGTCGAGCATGCCGACGAGTTCGGCCGACACCGCCGCGATCGCCGGAGCGGCCGCCGTCCGACTGTCCGCGACCAGATCGTCGAGCAGCACCACGCGGACTCCCGCCGACCGGGCCCGCCACGCCGCAGCCGCGATCGGGGCGTTGTCGAAGCCGGGCGCCCGGATGCGGTCGCGCAGCCGGGCCTCCACCAGACGGCACCGTTCCAACTGCTCGGCGTCGAGTCCGTGTCCGGCGGCGATCCGGTCCAGGAGATCGCGGGCCCCCTCGTTGAGGCCGGTCATCTGCTGGTCCCGAACCGCCAGCGTCGCCTCGTGAGCCGAGCGCGCCACCGCTTCACGTTCGGTGCCTTCGCGCAGCGCGTAGATCCGCTGGGCCCGCGGCCGGACGATGGCGGCGAACACGGTGGCGATCAACTGCACCGTCAGGTTCGGCGCCTGGACCACGAGCAGGGCCGGCCGCGGGCCCGCGTATCGGATGGCCAGCAGTTCCACGACGACCCCCAGGACGTAGCCCGCCCAGGCCCAGTAGGGGCGGCCGCGGACCGTCAACAGACCGGTGATGATGACGGCGACGCCGGTGAGCGTGGCGTACGCCATGCCGGCTCGAGGCGTCAGCCCCGGTATCGCGAACGCGATGGCCGCGGGCGGAGCCGACACGATGAACGCGGTGGCCCACCGGCCGAGGGGATCGGCGGCCGCACCGAGGAGGACACCGACCGACGCCAGCATCACGAGCATGGCCGCGACGTACCGGATCGGGCTGAGGACGCCCCCTGCGGCGAACCCCAGCACCACCGCCACCGAGATGACCGCGACCGCCGTCACGGCGGTCCACGGACTCCGCATCCCCATGATCGTCCATGCGTCGCTGCGCGGCGGGCGCCGCCACCACGGCGTGGATGCGGCGGCGCGGGTGTCGCTCGACCGGCTCATCCGCGCTCCCATCGCATCTGCACCACCGTGCCCTCGCCGGGCGCGCTGCGCAGGGCCATCGCGGCCCCGTCGAGTCGCCGGAGCCGCTGCCTGATGCTGACCTCGATGCCGAGTCGTTCCGGTGCTATCGAGTCCGGCTCGAAGCCGACGCCGTCGTCTGCGACGGTCACGCAGAGCAGTTCGGAGGTCATCTCGATCAGAACCGCGCGCGCGGCGTCCGGTCCGGCGTGGTCGACGCTGTTGCGCACGGCTTCGCCGACCGCCTCGGCCAGCGCTCGGACGACGGCCACCGGGTATCGCGCCGAGTCCTCGGGGCGGTCGCCGAGAACCGAGACGTCCGGGTCGGCCGAGGCGACCACGGCGCGCAGGCGGGCCAGCGTCTCTCCCGCGTCGATCTCGCCGCTCTCCTCGAGGCCGCCGGCCAGCAGGTGCAGTTCCTCGATGGCCCGCTGCGCCTGAGCGGGCAGTCGGGCCTCTCCCGGATTGCGATAGGCCGCGACCAGGGTGGCGATCACCTGATCGTGGATGAGCGCGTCGAAGCGTGCGCGTTCGGTGTTGCGCGCGGCGACCGCCGCGGCGTCGGCGGCCGCGGCCATGGCCTCGGCGCGGGTGCGGTCCAGGAGGCGCCCGGTCCGGACCACCCGTCCGGCGGCGAGCAGGAAGCAGATGGTGAACGTCATGGCCCACACCGCGTCGACGAAGACATTCGACTCGATCGCCTCGGAGCGACCGAGATCGGTGATCACCGACGCCGCGCCGGCACACACCACCAGCACCACGAAGGCCTCGCGGACCGGCCGCACCAGCGCCCACGCCAGGCTCGGCAGACCGGAGAACGTCATCAGCCAGGTCACCTGCTCGGCGTCGGCGGTCCCGCCCGTCCAGGCGACCATCCACAGGGCGCAGGCGAGCAGGTATCCGGTCGTGCACAGGAGTGCGGTCGGCGGGATCCAGCGTTGCAGCCTCGGCACGAAGGAGATCGCCAGGAGCGCGAGCCCGGGCCCGAACGCCACGATCACGCCGACCGGAGTGAACCAGCCCGCGACCAGTCCGGCCGGCCGGCCGAACGACGGAATGCAGGTCAGAAAGTAGGCGCCGAAGCCCGCACCGACGAACCGCGCCATGATCACCAGGATCCGGGAGTGCTCGCTCGTCTGCCGGGGCTCGGTGTCGTCGCCTTCACGGACTGCCATAGCTTGCATCAAAGCACCCAAAGCCGACATCTCACCTCGGGGCTCGGTAGGGCGCATCGGCGCCGTGCAGGCACGTCACCTGCAGCAGGATACTCCCGCGAATGGTGTCACCACAGATCGTGACCCAAAGTTCTTGATAGGGGGTCAAAGAAGTTCAGGCGTCGCTGCCGCGGTGCGGCATCGGCAGCCAGCCGTCCTCCACTGCACGCTTGAACAGGTCGAGCTTGGTGCGAGTCGGCCGACCGGCATCGGCGTACTTCTGGCGGATCCGCTTGAGGTACTCGTTGACGGTGTCCGGGGCGACGCCCAGCTCTTGTCCGACGCTGGCCGAGGTTCCGCCGGAGGCGTACAGCGTCAGCACCCGCTGGAGCTGCGGGCTCAGATCGACGGCGTCGAGGTTCGGGTCGCCGTCGATGGCCGCGGCCCATTCGGTCGTCAAGACCTCCTCGCCGCTGCCTGCCGCACGCAGGGCCCTGAGGATCTCGGCCTCGGACGCCGATTTCAGGACAACGCCCAGCGCACCCGCGCGCGCCGCAGATCGCAGCAGGTCAGGATGTTCGCCGGAGGTGTAGACGACGGTCACGATGCCCTGATCGGTCAGCCGGTTCACGTTCTCGCGAGGGGTGGTGCCGTCGTTGAGCCGCAAGTCGAGGATGACCACGTCGAGGTCGGTCACCGCGTCGAGCAGTTCAGCGACCGTCGCCCCGGCGCCGACCAACTCCATGTCGTCCTGGCGCTCGAGAATCCGTTCGATTCCCCAGACCGGCGACTGGTGGTCGTCGACCATCCCGACGCGGACCACACCCGCCCGGACCGTGGTCCGGTCGGCACCTTCCTCGGCCAAATCTGTCATCTCCCCTGTCACCTAGTACTGCTGATTTTCAAGTTACTTGACGGCTCTGACAATTCCGGCCCGTTCCACCGTTCATAGGAACAAGGTCGGTACCAAATCCGGGACGGTCCCGGCCGAACCCGCCGCGCCGGGCGGGACCGGACTCGTAGCGTGGATGCCATGACCGCTTCCCCCGTACACCAGGTGGCCGGCGTCGCGGTGCCGATGCCCGTCCAGATCAGATCCGCCCGCTGCTTCGTCGCGGCCTTCACCGCGTCGAGCGAGGCGGCGTCGGCGGCGCTCGACCGACGCGGCCCGACCCCGTCCCGGCCGCTGCAGGTGCGCCGCGGCCGGTCCCTGTGCATGCTGGTCTTCGTCGAATACCTCGACGGCGACCTGGGTCCCTACCACGAGTTCGGCGTCTGCTTCCTGATGCAGACACCCGGGCGCCCCGCGTCGCCGGCGCGAGCGCTCGCCGCACTCGGCTCCGGCGAGGCGCACGCGCTGATTCACGAGCTGCCGGTCGACGGCGAGTTCACGATGGCCGCCGGCCGCGAGATCTGGGGGTTCCCCAAGCAGCTCGCCGAGTTCGACGTCGACCACGACTCGCCCCGCAAGCGCGGTCGGGTCAGTCGCGACGGCCGGTTGATCGTCGACCTGTCGGTTGCCCCCGGCCTGGCCCTTCCGGACGCCTCGAAGGACACCGTCCTGCAGGCCTATTCCCAGCTCGACGGGGTCGTGCGGCGCACGCCGTGGCGACTGACGTCGACGACCGGCACCCGGTCGCGGATCGGCGGCGCGCAGCTGAGGCTCGGCGACCACCCGATCGCCGAGGAACTGCGCCGCCTGGACCTCTCGCGCAGAGCCCTGATGACCAGTTCGGTCGCCGAGCTGTCGATGAGCTTCGACGACGCGGTCGTCCTGCCCTCGACGATCTGACACGCAGGCTTTCTGTTAGGCTCCCCTAAGTCACCGTTCGGTCTCCGGCCGGATGCCCGAGCGGTCGCATCCCGCCCGCCCCGCTGTGCCGAAACCAGGAGAGTCATGACCGTGTCCCCCAAGCTTCGCCGTCCCGCCGCCGCCCTGGCCGCCCTCGCCGCCGCCGCGGCCCTGGTGACCGCCTGCTCGAACTCCGACGACACCGCGAGCCCGTCGTCGAGCGCCGCCGCCGAGTCGACCACCCAGTCGGCGGCCGCTGTCGAGGGCCTCGACACCGCGCAGGCCCAGACCATCATCCGCACCGCGGTCAGCGCCGACACCGCCGTCGCCGAACTCTCGAAGGTCGTCGACACCTCCACCCCGGGCGCGGCCGAGGCCCTCAACGCCTTCGCCAAGGCCGCCGCGCCGGCCGGCTACACCCCGGACGCCTACACGGTGACCGCGGTGAAGGCGGACGGCGAGAACAAGGCCGTCGCAGTGACCGCCATCAAGTCCCCGCACGCCCCGGCGCCGGTCGACATGGATCTGGCGATGGTGCGCCAGGACGGCCAGTGGAAGCTCGCGGGCGTCGCCGTGACCACCCTGACCTCGATGATGCCCAAGCGCTGACGCCGACCCCGGCCCCAGCTACCCCGGCACCGGCGGTGCGCCGTCTTCGACGAGCGCGCCGTCGGCGCCGTTCTCCCAGCGTGGCCCGTCGGCCCCGATCCGTCCCGCCCAGCGGGTGACCCGCCCCTCGGCGACCACGCCGATGGTCGCCGCCACCTCTCGACCGACGGGCAGCAGTCGCGCCGTCACCGAGCCGCAGGTCGCACCGTCGAGGATCGCGATCAACTCGGCATGCAGCACCCCGACCGTCCCCACGGCGCCGTCGGCGACGCTGCGGTCGTCGAACAGTCTCACCGTGACTCCGCGCCGCCGGGCCCGCGCCGCCGCGACGCGGACCTGCGCGGACATCCAACCCGCACCCCGCACCTCGTCGCGCAGAGCCGCCTCCAGCAGGAGCGCACGCGCGGCGTCGTCCTCGGAGAGCTTGCGTCCCTCGGCGATCTGTGTGAGGAGGGGTCCGACCTCGGCGCCGAGCGCCGTCAACTGCCGACGCCGCTGTTCCGCGGTCGCCGCCTGAGCGGCGTCCGCGGCGACCGCGGCGATCTCGCGCCGATCCAGTACCCGCAGCATCCGCAGCAGCGGCCTGACGAACCACATCATCAGCGTCACCGGCAGCAGTGACAGGAACATCCGCAGCACCACCGGCACCGACGTGCCCGGCCGCCAGCCCCACGCGCCCACCGCCACCGCGGCGATGACGACGGTGAGCCCGAATCCCACCCAGGCCCAGCCGACGCGGCCGCGGACCGCCAGCAGGCACATCGCCACCGCGTAGAGGATCATCGGCGCGCCCGGACGCACCCAGTTCATCACCCCGGCCGGGATCGACCACCACACCGCCGCCCCCGACACCGCTCCGACGCCGACTGCGATCACCGTCGGAGCGATGCCGAGCGGGTCCCGATCACCGGAGACCGTCAGCCACAGCACTGCGGCCAGACCGATCGACCCGATGATCGACACCCACCACCGCAGGCCGCTGACCTCCAGGTCCGGAAGCATCAGGCCCACGGCGACGTAGGCGACCAGCACCCCGGCGACGGCGATCCGCATGGCCGCGCGCCGCAGCCCGAGCATCTCGACCATCGCGCGGGCGTCGGCGCCGTCGCCGGTGCGGCGCCACACCTCGCGCATCGACCACACGGACGCCCTCACGGCCGCCTCCATTCGAGCGAGACCATGGTGCCCTCGCCGCAGGCCGACTCCACCCAGGCGGCGGCGCCGGCATGCTCGCGCAGTCGCCCGCGGATGCCCAGTTCGATGCCCGCGCAGTCGGCCGCCACCCGGCGCGGGTCGAATCCGACGCCGTCGTCGACGATCCGCAGCCGGATCAGGTCCTCCCCCAGCACGCCGACCAGGGCGCGCGAGGCCCCCGGCCCCGCGTGCTGCACCACGTTCGCCACGGCTTCGACGGCGGCGTCGGTCAGCGCCTCGCACACCGGGTAGGGGTACCGCACACGCCGACCGGTGACCTGCACGTCGACGTGGGTGTCATCGCCCAGATCGTTGACCGCCTCCCGCAGCCACCGGGCGGCCTGACCGGCCGACAGTTCGGCCGGCCGAAGCGCCGGGTTGCTGCGTCCGGCCAGGTCGGCCAGGGTCTGCGCCGCCTGATCGCGGTGGCGGGGGTCGGGGGTTCCGGCGCGCACGGTCCGCAGCACGGCGATCACCTCGTCGCGCACCAGGACGTCGAGCCGTTGCCGCTCGGCGATCCGGGCGGCCCGGCTCGCATTCCGGGCACTCGCCGCCAGCACCTCGTCCCGCCGTCGGTCGGCGGCGCGCACCGCATCCATCACGGCCAGTTCGGCGGTCAGGAGCACCCCGACCAGGGCCCCGGTGAGCAGCGCATTCGCGTAAGCGGGCACGCCGAAGGCGGCGTGCTTGAGCATCTGCTGCGCGGTGGCCAGCAGGAGCAGGACGCCGGCGGTGTACAGGATCGCGATCCGGGCCGGGTACACGGTGACCATCACGACCGCGGGCAGCGCCACCGTGTTGGCGGGCCACACCGGGGGCGACCCCATCCATTCGGGGGCGACGCTCCCGTTCCACGCGATCAGCAGCAGCACCAGGGCCGTCGCATTCGCTGCGCCGAGAAGCAGGGCCGCCGGCCCGATCCACCGGCCGGAATCGGCGACCGCCGCACCGAGCAGGGTCACCGCCGAACCCACCACGAGGACCAGGCTGACCGGCACCCACCACGACGCGAGCAGCTGCGCCACCACCTCGGCGGAGACGAACAGGGAGGCGGGCACGATCAACGTGGTCAATCCCATGCAGACGGCGGCGACCCGGCGCATCAACAGCTCGTTCACGACTGCACCACCTCGGTGACCACGCCGTCCGGGCCGATCTCGAGCCGTCGACGACCGCCGTCGTCGACGACGGTCACGGTGGCGGTGGGAGTCCGACCGAGCGGCGCCACGCGAGCGATCAGCGAGCCGGAACGCAGCCCGTCGAGTTCGGCGCACACCAGGGACACCAACCCGGTCAGCAGCGGCTCGGCCGAGGCGGCTCCGTTCAGACCGCTGTCATCGAGCAGGATCACCGAGACGCCGCGTTCGCGGGCCGCCCACGCGGCCGCACGCACGCTGTCGGTGTCCAGGGCCGGTGCGCGGATGCCGTCCCGCAGACGGGCCTCGATCAACCGCGCGGTGTTCACATCGGCGTCGGTGACCCGCCCGGACTCGGTCAGCGCGGACAGGAACGGACCGACGTACTGGTCGATGCGCGAGATCCGCTCGTGCCGCTCCTGAATCGCGAACCGCTCGTCTCGCTCGCGGTCGGCCGCCCGCCCGTGCTTGATGGCCAGCGCATCGATGTCGCCGATCATCGGCGCCAGCGCCAGGAAGCCGACGCTCGCCACTGCGAGGGCGATGACGTTCGTGGTCTGCACCGGCGCCCACCACGAGTTCAGCTGCAGCACGTGCGCGACCCCCGCCCCCATCGCCATGCCGGCCAGCGTACTCAGCCAGGCCAGGACGAGCCGATCCCGGAACA
This sequence comes from Gordonia aichiensis, assembly GCF_039946255.1. Classification (GTDB taxonomy): domain Bacteria; phylum Actinomycetota; class Actinomycetes; order Mycobacteriales; family Mycobacteriaceae; genus Gordonia; species Gordonia aichiensis_A. The sequence continues at coordinate 169,707 of NZ_JBCDWL010000003.1, forward strand.
GCAGCATCATCGCGATGAGATAGGCCGTGACGAACATCGGCGCGAAGTCGCCCACATCGACCGCTGTGTGACCGTCGACCGCTGTGTGACCGGCGATCGCGCCCCAGACCGACAGTTGCGCCAGCAGTATCAGCAGGACCGCGCCGAGCGCCGCTCTCGTCCGGAAGCGGCCCGGTGGAGCGGCCAGCGTCACGACGGTCGCCGCGGTGTACAGGATCAGCGCGCCGCCCACACCGGCCCAGTACTCCCAGCCCACGTCGTCGACGACGCCCCGGACGGTCATCACCGCCGCCAGGATCGCCAGATAGCCGACCAGGACCGCGACCACCGGTCCGCGGTGGACCAGCGGCGCGGTGATCAGTTGCCGCACATCGATCGACTCGTGGCTCACCGGGCACCCCGCTGCGCCGACCACGACAGGTCCACGCGGGTGCCGCCGCCGGGCGCACTGAGCACGCGGCCGCTGCCTCCGTCGAGCTGGCGCATGCGTTCGACGATCCCCAGGGCGACGCCGATGCGATTGGCGGGCACCGCGGCCGGATCGAAACCGACCCCGTCGTCGACGACGGTGACGGTGATTGCGTCGGCGTCGATGGTGCACACCGCGACGGCGCCCGCTTCGGCACCCGCATGGCGGTGGACGTTGCGAACCGCCTCGGCGAGGGCGTCGATGAGCGCATCGGTGGCCGCGGCCGGAAAGGCGGTGCCGGGGTCGGCCCGGATCACGGTCTCGATGGGGACCGTGCGGCCCGAGTCGTCGACTGCGAGCCGCAGTCGTTCCAGGAGATCCTCGACTCCGATCCGCTCGGGGCCCCGCAGCGCGGCGGTCGGCAGCTCGGCGAGTTCGGCGCGCACCTGCCCGATCGCCGCAGTCATGCCCTCCGACAGCGGCCCGGGCCGCAACGCCAACAGCAGGGCGATCAACCGGTCGTGCACGATCGCATCCAGCCGACGCCGCTCGGCGGTGCGGAATCTGCTCGGCAGTCGGGCGACGGCCTGGCGCATCGCCAGGTCCCGGTCCTCGTCGAACCGGCGGGCACCGACGGTGACCGCCCAGGCGATCACCTGATACACGGTCAGCAGCGCCAGCAGCCACACCCCGGTCGCCAGATCGTCCCAGTCTGCGGTGCCGGAGAGCGTCGCGGAGATCGCCAGGCTCGCACCGCCGGCCACCGCCACGTTCGCCAATCCCCCTCGCAGGCTGCCGTTCATCACCAGCACGCAACTGCCGACCTGCGGGAGGTACACCACCCAGAGATCGAGCGGGGGGCCCGGGTCGGCGGGCCTCGTGCCGTCCCAGGCGAGCCACCAGGCGGCCACGACCGCCAGGTAGCCGAGCGCGCAGACCGATGCCACGACGGACAGTGATTCGACTCTTCGGGCCACGCCCGCCCATACCATCGCCGCCGCGGACGCCGCGACGACCGCGGTGGCCGACCACGCCCACCAGCGGGCGGCGACCGAGGTGTATCGGGCCAGATCCGTCGGCACCAAGGCGAAGACGCCGAGGTAGGCGATTCCGAGAATCGCGGTGCCGGTCGACTGGATCTGTTGCAGGACCGGCTTCCAGGGTGCCCTGCGCGCCATCACTCCCCGAACTCTACTGAGCCGAGGCGGCGCTGTTACGGGAGTGACGCGGTTACGGGGAGTGACCCTCCCGCTAGCCGACCGAACGCAGACCGGGCCGGACCGCGGGCAGGTCGCGGCCGAGCCACTGCACGATGTCCTGCATGGATCGCGCCAAGTCGCTGGGTTCGAGAACACTCAGGCCCGGCAGGTTGTGCATCACCGCGGCGGTGAGTGCACTCTCCACCGACATGAACTCCGCGTCGACGACGCGGCGGTATCCGTGGAGGGAATCGACGAGATCGGAGAACGTGACGCTCTCGCTCCCGATCCGAACGGCGGTCATCCACGGAGCGGCATCGGCGCGATCTGCGAGATGCACACTGAGACTACGAATCCAATCCGTGCGTTCAACACCGACGTAGTTGCTCATCTCCAACGCCCTTCCGGGTACGACATACCTGATTCTCGGGAGCCGGCCCCGCGGGGCCTTCTGCTGATCAGATTATCGTCTGTTCGCCCTGGTAGACAGGTCGATCGACCGAACGACCCAAATGTGCCGATTCAGTTATCGTCCTGTCACCTCACGCCGCCCCGTGAACTGGGGTTTTAGACCATCCATGCAACCAGTCCCACCCACTCTTGAAAATGAGAGATATGTCACATGTTCGGGGGACGGCGTCGGCGAGTGTCCGAAAGGTGTGCTATCAGCTGCCTTGCTGGTCGGCTTCCATCGCGTCGATGAGGCTCTGCGGACGCAGATCCGTCCAGTTCTTCTCGACGTACGCCAGGCAGGCCTCCCGGCTGTCCTCGCCGAAGACCTTGGTCCAGCCGGCGGGGATGTCGGCGAAGGTCGGCCACAGCGAATGCTGATTCTCCTCGTTCACGAGCACGTAGAAGCGGCCGTTTTCGTCGTCGAACGGGTTGGTCATCTCAGGTGTTCCTTCCAAGCGGGGCGAATCTCGCCCCACATTCTCTCATTGATACTGCCCGGCAGGCTGCCGGGGTCACGCCGATCCGACTATTCCGATATGCCGAATTCATCCGTCTGATGTCCCGCCGGCCCGTCGAGCGCGGCCGCCAGCGCGGGGCCGATCACCGCCAAGGCCTCGGGATTGGCCATGCCCAGGTGATGGGTGTCGACGTACGTCTGCGACACCTCACCGCCCACGTACGGCCGCCACGCCTGCGCGACGACGGCGGGATCGTCCTTGTCGGCCGTCGCGACGAAGACCTGCAGGTCGCCGTCGAACCGGTCGGGTCGGTATCCGATCACCACGTCCTCGGCCGACGAGAAGCTGTCCATGATCCGCTGAACCTGCTCGGGGTCGAACAGGCCCATTCCGGCGATCTGCGCGCGGACCACTTCCACGACCTCCTCCGGCGTGCTGGCCTGGAGGTCGTCGCCGAGGTCGAACAGCTCGCGCCAGCCGCCGAGCAGGTCGGCGACCACGGTGCCGTCAGGGTCTTCGCCGTCGGTCGACGCCGCCTGGTCGACGACCCCCGCCGAGTCGGCGACCCCTGCCTCGGCGACGCCTTCCTCAGCGACATCGGCCTCAGCGACATCGGCCTCGGGGGCTTCCGGAACCGGTGCCGCGTCCATCACGCCGAGGTAGGCGACCTCCTCGCCGGCGGCCTGCAGTCGGGTGGCCATCGCCTGCGCGATGACGCCGCCCACGGACCAGCCGAGCAGGTGGTACGGACCGGTCGGCTGCACCGAGCGGACCTCGGCGAGATAGCGGTCGGCCCACGCCGCCGCGTCGCCGGACATCTCCTCGTCGGCGACCACGTGCGGATCCTGCAGCCCGTAGATCGGCCGATCGGCGAGGAAGGGCACCAGCCCGCCGTAGAACCACGCCAGCCCGCCGGCCGGATGCACGCAGAACAGCGGCGGTCGGCCGCCGTCGGCGCGCAGCGGCAGCAGGACGCGGTTCGCGGCCGCCGACTCCGAGGCCAACTGTTCGGCCAGTCCCCGCGCCGTCGGCTCGGCGAACAGCGCCGCCAGTTCGACGTCGGTGTCGAGGTCGCGGCGCAACCGTTCGACGATCCGCACCGCCGACAGCGAGTTGCCGCCGAGGGCGAAGAACGACGCCGTCGCCGATACCTCGTCCACGCCCAGGACGTCTGCGAAGGCACGGGCGATCACCTGCTCCCGGACGCCCTCGGGCGCCTCGTGGGCGACCGCGGTGACCGTGGGATCCGGTGCGGGCAGTCGGCCGCGGTCGATCTTGCCCGCCGCATTGAGCGGGAACTCGTCGAGCACGGTCCACACCGTCGGCACCATGTACGAGGCGAGCTCGCCGGAGACCGACTGCTGGGCGGCGGCCGCGTCGACCGAGCCGGGTGTCACGTAGGCGGCCAGGTACTTCTCGCCGCCCGCCGCGGCGGCGACCGCGACGGCCGCGCCGGTCACCCCGGGTGCGCGCATGATCGCGGCCTCGATCTCGCCGAGCTCCACGCGCTGACCGCGCAGCTTCACCTGGAAGTCGGTGCGGCCGAGGTAGTCGATCTCGCCGTCGGCGGTCCACCGGACGAGGTCGCCGGTGCGGTACAGCCGTGCGCCGGTCCCGAACGGGTCGGCGACGAACCGCTCGGCGGTCAGGTCCGGGCGCGCGGCGTAGCCGCGGGCCAGTTGGACGCCGCCGAGGTAGAGCTCACCGGGGACGCCCGGCGGCACCGGGTGCAGCCGGTCGTCGAGGATCCAGGTGGTCAGGTGCGAGACCGGTCGACCGATGGTCACCGGGCGGCCCGCCTCCACCGGCTTGTACGTCGCGATGACCGCAGCCTCGGTGGGCCCGTAGAGGTTGTGCGGGGCCGAGTCGGGCCACACCGTCAGCAGTCGGTCGACCAGCGGCGCGGGGAAGGCCTCGCCGCCGACGTCCAGCGATCGCATCGAATCCATCGCGGCGAGCTCGTCGTCGTCGAGGACCTCGAACATCGTCGACAGCATCGACGGCACGATGATCGCCGAGGTGACCCGGCGCCGAGCGAACTCGGCGGCGAGCGCCCGGGGATCGCGGTGCGCGCCGGGGGCCGGCAGCACCAGCGAACCGCCGGAGAGCATCGGCCGGAAGTACTCGACGACGCTCGGGTCGAAGGTCGGCGAGACCGCCTGGGCGTACACGTCGCGGGCGGTGTAGCCGTGGATCACCGCATCGTGCCGCAGTTGCGTGACGATCGACCGGTGCGAGACCGTGACTCCCTTGGGCCGTCCGGTCGATCCGGACGTGAACAGGGTGTAGGCGGCGCCGTCCGCCGGGACGGTGCCGAGGTCGAGGTCGGCGAGCGTTGCTCCGGACCCGCTGCGCGCCGCGGCCACCAGTTCCCGATCGTCGACCTCGACGACCTCGGCGCCGAGCTCGGCCGCCACCGCCCGCAGGTCGGCGGGCGCGTCGGGTGCGACGACCAGCACGCGGACGGCGGCCGTCGACAGCACGTGCCGCAGTCGGTCGGCGGGAGCCGCCGGATCGACCGGCACGAACTGGCCGCCCGCGACGGTGATCGCGTACGCCGACACCGGCAACGACACCGACCGGTCCAGCGCGACCGCCACCGCGGTCTCGCCGGTCACGCCCGCGGCTCGGAGCCGTGCCGCGGTCGCGGCGACGGCCCGGTCGACCTCGCCGTAGGTGAGTTCGGCGTCGACCGACAGCAGGGCGGTCGCGTCCGGCGTCGCCGCCACGCGGGTCCGCACCAGGTCCGCGAGGGTCCGATCGTCGGGGCGATCGGTCAGATCCAGTCCGTGCGACCACTCGCGGATCGCCCGCGCCTGCGGGCCGGACAGGACTGCCGCGTCGCCGACCGGCGTCGCCGGGTGATCGACCAGCGTGGTCAGCACGGCGAGCAGTCGGGAGGCGAAGGTCGCCGCGGTGGCCTCGTCGAACAGATCGGTCGCGTACCGGACCGAGCCGAGCCAGGGTCGTCCGGCCTCGGTGACGGTGACGTCGACGAGCAGATCCATCTCGATGGGCGCCTCGTCGTGCGCGAGCGGGGTCGCCTGCAGGTCGCCGACCACCGGCACCGGGCCGCGCCCGGTGTCGCCGGCGTCCTGTCGCACCGACAGGTACACCTGTGCCAGCGGCGCGAAGGATTCCGAGCGGACCGGGTCGACGGCGTCCACCACGGCCTCGAACGGCGTGGTGCCGTGCGAGAAGGCCGCCAGGTCCACCTCGCGCACGCGGGCCAGCAGCTGCTCGAACGATTCGGCGCCGTCGATGCGGGTGCGGAGCACCAGCGTGTTGACGAACATGCCGACCAGGTTGTCGAGCACGGCCTGGCCGCGGCCCGCGACCGGCGTGCCGATCGCGATGTCGTCGGTGGCCGCCAGTCGGGACAGCAGGGCACCGAGCGCCGCGTGGATCACCATGAACGACGTGGTACCCGAGGTCACCGCCAGCCGGGCGATCTGCTCGCCCAGATCGGCGGGCACCTCGAACTCCAGGCGTCCGCCGCGCTGGCTCGCGACCGCCGGACGGGGCCGGTCGCTGGGCAGTTCGAGCACGTCGGGCATGCCCGCGAGCTCCTCGCGCCAGAACGCGAGCTGGCGTCCGACCACCGATTCGGGGTCGTCGACCGAGCCGAGCTCCCGGTGCTGCCAGATCGCGAAGTCCGCGAACTGGACGGGCAGCGGGGTGAAGTGCGGTGCCTGACCGGCGACGCGGGCCGCGTAGGCGCCGACCACGTCGGCAAGCAGCACCCCGAAGGATTCGCCGTCGGCCGCGATGTGGTGCAGGACCACCGCCAGGACGTGTTCGCCGTCCCCGGCGGGGAGCACCCGCACCCGGACCGGCCACCGGTCGGACAGGTCGAAACCGCCGGTGACGGCCGCCTCGATCTGCTCGGGCGTGTCGACCACGGCCCAGTCGAGGCCCTCGTCGACCGTCGCGGCATCGTCGATCACCTGGATCGGTTCACCGTCGGACAGCGGGAACGTGGTCCGCAGGATCTCGTGGCGCACGACGACGTCGACCATCGCGGCGCGCAGCGCGGCCAAGTCCAGGCCGCCCGACAACTGCACCACGATCGGCAGGTTGTAGGCCGCGGAGGTCCGGTCGAAGCGGTTGATGAACCACATCCGCTGCTGCGCGAACGAGAGCGGGATCGATGCCGGCCGCGGGGTGACCGCGGTGATCGGGGCGAGGGCGACCTCGCCGACGGCCGCGGCGGCCGCCAGCTCCCGCACCGAGGGTGCGTCGAAGACGTCGCGGACCGCCAGTTCCACACCGAGGGCCTCGCCGACGCGTGCGGCCAGGCGCATCGCCGACAGCGAGTTGCCGCCCAGATCGAAGAACGACTCGGTGACGCTGACCCGTTCCAGCCCGAGCACGTCGGCGAAGACGGTCGCGACCGCTTCCTCGGCCGCGCCCTCGGGCGCGGTGTACTCGTCGACCACGGCGGCGAAGTCGGGTGCCGGCAGCGCCTTGCGGTCGAGCTTGCCCGCGGAGTTCAGCGCGATGTCCTCGAGCACCGTCCACACCGTCGGCACCATGTAGCCGGGCAGCGCGTCGGCGGCGACCGCCCGCACCGCGTCGAGGTCGATGTCCTCGGCGCCGCCGGACAGGTAGCCGACCAGGTGCTGCGAGCCGCCGGGGCCGTCGACGACGGTCGCCGCGGCGTGCACCACGCCCGGCGCCGACGCCAGCACCGACTCGATCTCGCCGAGCTCGATGCGCAGGCCGCGCAGCTTCACCTGGAAATCGGTGCGGCCCAGGTACTCCAGCCGTCCGCCGGGCAGGCGACGAACCAGGTCGCCGGACCGGTAGAGCCGCTCGCCCGGGGTGAACGGGTCGGCGATGAACCGCTCGGCGGTCAGGTCGGGGCGCGCCGCGTATCCGCGGGCCAGCTGCACGCCGCCCAGGTACAGCTCGCCGGCGACCCCGTCGGGGACCCGGTGCAGACGCGAGTCGAGCACCACGGCGGAGCTGTTCCACACGGGCAGTCCGATCGCGACGGCCGTCGCCGAGGCGTCGATCTCCTCGATCCGCTCGTAGGTGATCTCCACGGCGGCCTCGGTGGGCCCGTACAGGTTGTAGAACAGCACGTTCGGCAGCGCCGCACGCAACTGTCCGGCGACCGCCGGCGGCAACGCCTCACCGGTGGTCGAGACGATCCGCAGCGAGGTCATCGCGGCGATCGCCTCGGTGCCGACGAGTTCGCAGAACACCGACAGCATCGACGGCACGAAGTGCACCATCGTGGCCCGCGTGTTCTCGATTGTCTCGGCCACGTACAGCGGGTCGACGTGCCCACCCGCCTTCAGGACCACCAGTTCGGCGCCGACCATCAGCGGCGCGAACAGTTCGGGGACCGAACAGTCGAAGGTGTACGGCGTCTTCTGGACCACCACGTCGGTACCGTCGATCGGCAGCTCGTCCAGACCCCACCACAACCGGTTGACGACGGCCTCGTGCGTCAGCGTCACGCCCTTGGGCCGACCCGTCGAACCCGACGTGAACAGCGTGTACACGGCGTGCTCGGGCCGCAGCGGCGCGCGCCGCTCGGCGTTGGTGATCGGCCCGGCACCGGTCTCGACGGCGGTGCCCGCGTCGACGGTGAGGACCGTCGCGTGCCCCAGCCCGGCGGGCCGGTCGCCCGCCGCCACCAGGACCACGCGCACATCCGCGGTCTCGAGCATGTACTCGACGCGATCGGCGGGGGCCTGCGTGTCGAGCGGCACGTACTGGCCGCCTGCGGCGACGATCGCGTGGATCGCGACCATCATCTCCACCGACCGGTCGATCGACAGCGCGACCGCGGTCTCCGGTCCGACGCCTGCGGCGATCAGCTCGCGGGCCAGCGCACCGACCCGGTCGCCGAACTCGCGGTAGGTGACCTCGCGGCCCTCGAAGCGCAGCGCGATCGCCTCCGGGGTGCGCGCCACCTGGGCGGCCACCACATCGGCGACGGTTCGGCGGCTGACCGCCACCTCGGCGCCGTGCTCGGTGCGTCGTACCGTCTCGACGTGGTCGCCGAGCAGGTCGACGTCGCCGACCGGGAGCGCCGGGCGGTCGGTCACCGCGACGAGCATCGCGACCACCCGCGCCCCGAGCTGCTGCACGGTGTCCTCGTCGAACAGGTCGGTCGCGTATTCGACCGATGCCGTCCAGGGCTCGTCGGCGGCGCCGACGGACACCTCGAAGGTGAGGTCGGCCCGGGCGGTGCCGGTCGGTGCGGCGACCGGTTCGATCGACATCTCGCCGAGGACGTTCACCGCGTCGGCGTCCACATTGCGCTGGTTGAAGAACAGCAGGATCTGCGCCAGCGGCGCGAACGCCTCGGAGCGGACCGGGTTGAGCTCGTCGACGAGGACCTCGAAGGGCAGGTCGGCGTGACCGAACGCATCGAGGTCGCCGCTGCGGACGGCGTCGAGGAGCCCGGCGAAGGACTGGGCGCCGTCGACCTCGGCGCGCAGCACCAGGGTGTTGACGAACATGCCGATCAGCGGGTCGAGCACGGCCTGACCGCGCCCGGCCACCGAGGTGCCGATCGCGATGTCGGTGCTGCCCGACAGCCGCGACAGGACCGCCGCGAGCGCCGCATGGAAGACCATGAAGGGCGTCGCCCCGTGCGCGCCTGCGAGGGCGTGCACGGCGGTGACCAGGTCGGCCGGGATCTCGAAGGCGGTGCGATCACCGCGCTGGGAGGCCACCGAGGGTCGCGGGCGGTCGGTCGGCAGCGCCGAGACCTCGGGCAGGCCCGCCAGCCGCCGCGTCCAGTAGGACAGTTGGCGACCCAGCACCGACGACGGATCGTCGGCCGAGCCGAGGACCCGGTGCTGCCACAGGGCGTAGTCGACGAACTGGACCTCGAGCGGCGCGAACTGCGGGGCGCCGCCCTCCGCACGCGCGGCGTACGCGGTCACCAGATCGGTGACCAGCGGACGCAGCGACTCGCCGTCGGCGGCGATGTGGTGCAGGACCAGCGCGAGGACCGTCTCGTCCGCGTCGACCTGCCACAGCCGCACCCGCAGGGGCCACTGGGCGGTGACGTCGAAGCCGGCCCGCGCCGCGTCGAGCACCGCGTCCAGGCTGCCGACGAGCCGCCAGTCGAGCCGCTCCGCGATCTGCGCGACGGGGGCGATCACGGCGACCGCCTCACCGTCGACCGCCGGGAACGTCGTCCGCAGCACTTCGTGGCGGGCCACCACGTCGGCGACGGCCGCACGGAGCGCGTCGACGTCGAGCGGTCCGCGCAGACGGAGCACGGCCGGAATGTTGTAGGCGGGTGAGACCGCGTCGAACTGGTTGATGAACCACATCCGCTGCTGTGCGAACGACAGCGGCAGCCGCTCCGGCCGCGGGGTGACCGCGGTGATCGGCTCCAGTCCGGCGCCCCGGCCCGCGATGTGGCCGAGGAGGTCGCGGACGGTCGGGGCCAGGAACAGGTCCCGCACCCCCACCTGGGTGCCGAGTTCGGTGGCGATCCGCGCCGCCAACCGCATCGCGGACAGCGAGTTGCCGCCCATGTCGAAGAACGACTCGGTGACCGAGACCCGGGCGGCGCCCAGCAGGTCGGCGAACAGGTCGGCCAACAGGTGCTCGGCGTCGTCGGCGGGGGCCACGTACTCCTGGTCGGAGCCGCCGAAGTCGGGCGCGGGCAGGGCCCGGCGATCGATCTTGCCCGCGCTGTTGACGGCGAGGTCGTCGACGACGGTCCACACCGTGGGCACCATGAACGCGGGCAGCGACGCCGTGACCGACGCCTTCACCTCGTCGAGGTCGATCGTCGACGGGGTCAGGTAGGCGACCAGGTGGTCGGCGCCCGCCGGCGAGGCGGCGACGGCCGCGGCCGCGAGCACCACGCCGGGCGCCCCGGTGAGGACGGCCTCGACCTCACCGAGTTCGAGGCGCTGACCGCGCAGCTTGACCTGGAAGTCGGTGCGACCCAGGTACTCGATCTCCCCCGCGGTGTTCCACCGGACCAGGTCGCCGGTGCGGTAGAGCCGCGAGCCGGGCGCACCGTACGGGTCGGCGATGAAGCGTTCGGCGGTCAGGGCCGACTGCCGCGCGTAGCCGCGCGCGACCTGCAGCCCGCCGACGTACAGCTCACCCGGCATGCCGACCGGAACCATCCGCAGCCTGCTGTCGAGGACGTAGCCCTCCGAGCCCGCGATCGGCCGTCCGATGGTGACCGCACCGGTCGCCCGGTCGAAGGTCTGGACGGTCGAGAAGATCGTGGTCTCGGTGGGTCCGTACTGGTTGTGCAGGGTGAGGTCGGGCCACAGTCCGGTGACCGCGGCGGCGACCGCGGGCAGCAGCGCCTCGCCGCCGGTGTGCAGGTGCCGGATCGAAGCGATCCACGCCGGATCCTGATCGGCGAGGACCTCGGTCATCACCGCCAGCATCGACGGCACGATCATGGCCGAGGTGACCCGCCATCCGGCGACGGCGTCGCGGAGGACGAACGGGTCCCGATGGGTCCCCGGCTCCAGCAGGACCAGGGAGCCGCCGCTCATCACCGGGCGGACGAACTCCAGGACCGATGGGTCGAACGTGTACTCGAGCACCTGTAGGAAGACGTCGGAGTCGTCGAAGCCGTAGTACTCGATGTCGGCGATCGCCTCGGCCATCAGCGCGCGGTGGGGCACGGTGACGCCCTTCGGCCGGCCCGTGGAGCCGGAGGTGAAGATGGTGTAGGCGCCGTTCTCCGGTCGCGGCGCAGCGAGCCGTTCGGCCGGCTCGAGGATCGCCGGCTGCGTCGGATCGACCGGTGCCGCCGCGTCGACGACGGTCACCGGCAGCGCCGACGCCCGCGCGGTGTCGGCCACCGCGGTCGTCGCAGACGCCGCCGACACCAGCAGCATCGCCGCCCCCGACGTCGACAGCAGGTACTCGGCGCGGTCGGCCGGGGCCGAGACGTCGACGGGGACGTACTGGCCGCCGGCGGCGAGCACCGCGTGGATGGCGACCATCATCTCCACCGACCTCGGCACCGAGACGGCGACGGCCACGTCGGGGCCGACACCGGCCGCGATCAGGTCGCGGGCCAGGCGCGCGGCGCGCGCCGCGAGCTCCCGATAGGTCACCGTGCGCTCCCCCGCGATCAGCGCGGTCGCCTCGGGGGTCCGCCGTGCGAGGTCCATCAGCAGGTCGGCGGCGGTCTCCGGGCCCGGTCCGGGCTTGGCCGGATGGGACCATTCGCGCAGGGCCGCGGCCCCCGCCTCGTCGGCGAGGTCGATGTCCGCGATGGGCGATTCGGGGGCGTCCGCGATCCGCTGCAGCACCGCGACCACCACGTCGAGGAAGACGCGGGCCTGGGCGGCCGTGAAATCGCCCGGCAGGTACTTGATCTTGACGTGCAGGCGGTCGCCGGCCGGCGTGGTGCCGAGGTTGAGCGGGTAGTGGGTGAAGTCCCGGGCCGAGACGGCGCGGACGTCGAGTCCGGCCGCCGAGGTGTCGGCCCGCTCGAGGGATTCGGTGTCGACGGGGAACGACTCGTGCACGGTCAGCGTGTCGAACAGGACGCCGTGACCGCCGGCCGCCAGGATCTCCGGCAGCGTCAGGTACTGGTGGTCGAGGACCTTCACCTTGTCGGCCTGCAGTGCGCGCAGGACGTCGGCGATGCGCGCGTCCGGGTCCACGTCCACCACGGCGGGCAGCGTGTTGATGAACAGGCCGACCATCGTCTCGACCCCGTCGAGGTCGGCGGGCCGCCCCGACACGGTCTCGCCGAAGGTCACCACGCGGTTGCCGGTGAGACGCGAGAGCAGGACCGACCACGCGAACTGGGTGACGGTCGCGATCGTCACGCCCAGCGAGCGGGCGACCCGATGCAGCTCGGCGGTGAGCTCGGCGGGCAGGAGGACGTCCTCGTCGCGGGAGAGCATCTCGATCGCCCCGGCCTGGCCGGAGGCGACGAGCGTCGCGCCCTCGACCGGCGCCAGGATCTCGCGCCACGCCTCGACGGCCTCGGCCCGGTCCTGACCGGCGACCATGTTCAGGTAGTCGCCGAAGTCGGTGCGCGGGGTGAATGGCGCCCCGGTCGTGTACACGGCCATCACGTCGGCGAGCACCAGCGGCCCCGACCATCCGTCGAGGACGATGTGGTGGTTGGTCACCACCAGGGTCGCGGTGTCGCCGTGGCGGACGAGGCTGAACCGCAGCAGGGGCGGTGCGGCGAGGTCGAAGGGCGTCAGGCGCGCGGCGCGCGCGATCTCGTCGACGCGCTCGGCGACCTGCGCAGGCTCCAGCTCACCGAGGTCCACCTCGGACCACGGCACGTCGGCGTGCGGGTGGACCACCGAGACCACCGTGCCCGAACCGGTCTGGACGAAGCCGGACCGCAGCACGTCGTGGTGGGCGACGACCGCGTCGGCCGCCGCTTGCAGGCGCACCGCGTCGACGTCGCCGCCGAGTTCGATCCGCGCCTGCGCCACGTAGACGTCCACCGCGCCGTCGATCTGCGCGGCGATCTCGGCCTGGAAGTAGAGGCCGCCCTGCAGCGGCGACAGCGGCCGGACGAGCGCACCCGGGAAGCGGGCCGCGAGCGCGTCGAGGTCGTCCTGGGTCAGGTCGACGCCGGGCACGTCGGACGGTGACAGTCCCACTCCGCCGTCGACGGTCGCGGCCGCGGCGATCGCGGACAGTTCCTGCGACCAGCGGTCGAGCAGTTCGGTCATGTCGTCCGCCGCCAGCGCCCCCTCGGGGAACGCCAGGGAGGCGCGCAGCTGCCGTCCGCCGTCGACGGCGCCGACGGTCGCGGTGACCGTGACGAGCGCCTGCATCACCATGGCGCCCGCGGGCGACGGGGCGAAGCCCGGGCCGCCCGCCGGACCGAAGTCCATCGGGGCGGCCGGGTCGGCGCCCTCGGCCGAGCCCGCGCCGACGGCACCGAAGTAATTGAAGATGATCGACGGCAGCGGGCGCCGCGTCAGTTCGGTGTCGGCGCGGTAGCGCAGCCAGCCGAAGCCGATGCCGGCGTCGGGTCGGTTCAGCCGCTCCTCCTTCGCGGCCTTCACCGCGTGCACGGCGTCGTCGCTCGGGTCCAGTGCCATCGGCGCGATGGAGGTGAACCAGCCGACCGACCGCGACAGGTCGGCGCGCACCGGCGCAGCCCCCTTCTCGAGGACCTCCTCGTAGCGGCCGTGGCCTTCGGTGAGCACCGACACCGGTGCCGTGTCGGCGAGCCCGCGGGCACGCTGCCACGAGCGGACGGCCCGGGCCAGCGCGGCCAGCAGGATGTCGTCGACGTTGCCGCCGAAGGCCTCCGGCACCGAGGTCAGCAGGGTCTCGGTGATCTGCGGGTCGACCGCGACGCCGACGGTCGCCATCGTGTGCATGCGATCTCGCGTCCGGTCGAGCCGCACCCCGAAGTCGGTGGCGTGCTCGGGCAGTCGCGCGAGCCAGTGGTCGAGTTCGCCGCGGCGGTCGGTGAGCTGCGCCTCGAGCGCCGCCGACCAGGCCCGCTGCGAGGCGGAGACCTCGCGCACCCGCTGCGGGTGTCCGGCCGCTCGCTGAGCCCACACGGTCACCAGGTCCTCGATCAGGACCCGCCAGGAGACGGCGTCGACGCCGATGTGGTGGATGACCACGACGAGGCGGCCGACCCCGGCGGGGTCGGTGACCAGTTCGGTCTGGAACAGCGACCCGGTCGACGGGTCGAGTCGGCCGGCTGCGCGCGCATGCGCGGCCACCAGGTCGGCGTCGAACTCCGGCGTCCCGACGGTCGCCGACGACGCGGTCACCGCGATCGCCGAGGCCGGGTCGAAGTCGGTTCCGGCGACCAGTCGCAGACCGCCGTCGGCGCCGTGGTCGAGCCGCGCGGTGAGCATCGGGTGGGCGGGCACCACCAGGTCGAGGACCTCGGCGAGGTCGTCGCCGGTGAGTCCGGCCGGTGCCGCCAGCAGCATCGACTGCGAGTAGTCCGCGTAATCGCGTGCGGTCTCGGAGAACTCGACCATCCACGACACGACGGGCGGCACGATCATCTCGCCGGCGCCGGTCGTGGGGCCGCCGCCCGCCGGTTCGGCGAGCGCGGGCAGCGCGGCACCGGCGTCGGCGATGGCGCGAGCGATCCCGCGGACCGTCTTGTGCTCGAAGATCTGCCGCGGCGTCAGGTCCTGCCCCACCGCGCGCATCGCCGAGGCCAACTGGATCGACATGATCGAGTCGCCGCCGAGGGCGAAGAACGACTCGGTGGCCGAGAGCCGCTCCAGGCCGAGGACCGCCGCCATCGTCGCCGCGAGCTGCTCCTCCAGCGCGCCGATCGGCGCGACGTACTCGGACTGCAGCGAACCGAAGTCGGGTTCGGGGAGGGCGCGGCGGTCGATCTTGCCCGCGCTGTTGAGCGCGAGGTCGTCCAGCACGGTCCACACCGAGGGCACCATGTACGCCGGCAGTTCGGCTTCGGCGACGGTCCGGATCGCGTCCACGTCGACGGTCGCCGGGCAGACGTAGGCGACCAGGTGTTCGCCGCCCGCGGGTGCGGAGGCCACCGTGACGGCGGCCTTCACCACGCCCGGCGCACCGGCCAGCACCGACTCGATCTCGCCGAGCTCGATGCGCTGACCGCGCAGCTTCACCTGGAAGTCGGTGCGGCCCAGGTACTCGATCTGCCCGGACCGGTTCCACCGCACCAGATCGCCGGTGCGGTACATGCGAGCGCCCGGTGCGCCGAGCGGGTCGGCGACGAACCGGTCGGCGGTGAGGTCGCCCTGCGCGGCGTAGCCGCGGGCCAGCTGAACGCCGCCCAGGTACAGCTCGCCGGGCACGCCGACCGGGACCGGCTGCAGGCGGGCGTCGAGCACCAGCGCCTGCGTGTTCCACACCGGCTCGCCGATGCTCACCACGTCGGGGGCGTCGGACACGTCGGCCCAGGTCACCTCGACCGCGGCCTCGGTGGGCCCGAACAGGTTGTGGATCCCCACGTGCGGCAGCAGCGCGTGCGCCTTCGCGACGACGGCCGGCGGCAGCGCCTCACCCGAGGCGAACAGCCACTTCAACACGGTCAGGCCGCGGACACGGTCGGGGTCGACGACGTCGAGGAAGACCGACATCATCGACGGCACGAAGTGCACCGAGGTGGCGGCCGAGTCCTCGAGCAGACCGATCAGGTAGTCGGGGTCGGCGTGCCCGCCGGGACGCGCCACGACCATCGACGCCCCCGACAGCAGCGGCCCGAACAGTTCGGGCACCGACACGTCGAAGGTGTACGGCGTCTTCTGGATCACGCGGTCGCCGAGCGTCCACGAGAACACGTCCAGACCCCAGTGCAGCCGGTTGAGGACGGCGCGATGGCTGACGGTCACGCCCTTGGGTCGTCCGGTCGATCCGGACGTGAACAGGGTGTAGAGCGCGTGGTCGGGGTGCAGCGGCGAGCGTCGTTCCGCGTCGGTGATCGGCTGCGCCGACAGTTCGGCCTCGGCCGAGCAGTCGACGGCCAGGATCCGCACCGACGACCCGAGGGCGGCCACCGCATCGGGCGCGGCGCCCGCGACGAGGACGAGGCCGACGCCGGCGGTGTCGACCATGTATTCGACGCGGTCGGCCGGGGCCGCCGAGTCGATCGGCACGTACTGTCCGCCCGCAGCGACGACGGCGTGGATCGCCACCGCCATCTCCACGCTGCGATCGATCACGACGGCGACGGCTTCGTCGGGGCCGACGCCGGCCGCGATCAGTTCGCGGGCCAGGACGTTGACCCGCGCACCGAACTCGGCGTACGAGACACTGCGCCCCTCGAACGCGATCGCCTCCGCGTCGGGCGTGCGCGCGACCTGCGCGGCCACCTCGGCGGGCACGGTCGTCGCGGGCACCGCGGCCTCGGCTCCGGTCGACGAGGCCATGATCTCCCGGCGCTGCTGCGCGCCGAGGAGTGCGGCGTCGCCGACGGCCATCGCCGTGTCGGCGGTCAGCTGCCCGAGCACGCTGACGAACAGGTCGGTCATCGCCTGCGCGGTGGACTCGTCGAACAGGTCCGCGGCGTAGGTGAGGGCGCCGGACCAGTCGCCGTCGGCCTGGGTGATGACGAGGGTGAGGTCGCGCTGCGCGGCGATCTCGCCGCTGCCGACCGCGGTGATCGACAGACCGGCCACCTCGACGTCGACGCCGTCGAGGGAGGCCGACGGGTTGAACGAGAGCATCACCTGGGCGAGCGGCTCGAAGGCCTGCGAGCGCACCGGGTCGAGCGCGTCGACCAGGGTCTCGAACGGGATGTCCGCGTGCGAGTAGGCGTCGAGCGCCACCGTCCGGACCTGTTCGAGCAGGTCGCCGAAGGGCATCGAGGGCGTCACCCGCGAGCGCAGGACCAGCGAGTTCACGAACATGCCGACGACCGGGTCGAGGGCGCTCTGACCGCGCCCGGCGACCGGGGTGGCGATCGCGATGTCGTCGGTCGCCGACAGCTGCGCCAGCAGCACCGACAGCGCGGCGTCGACGACCATGAACGGGGTCATGTCGTATTCGGCGGCGGTGTCGACGACCGCGGCGGCCGTCTGCTCCGGGATCTGGAAGGTGACGGCGCCGCCGCGCGGGGACGCGACCTGGGGGCGCGGCCGGTCGGCGGGCAGTTCCAGCACGTCGGGGAGCCCGTCGAGCTGTCGGGTCCAGTACGCCAACTGCTTGCCGACCACCGACTCCGCGTCATCGGGCGAGCCGAGCGCCTCGTGCTGCCACAGCGCGAAGTCGGCGAACTGGACCGGCATCGGCGCGAACTCGGGGGCCCGGCCCGCCGAGCGGGCGGAGTACGCGGTGAGCACGTCGTTCAGCAGCGGTCCGGTCGACTCGCCGTCGGCGGCGATGTGGTGCATGACGACCGCGAAGACGACGGTGCGCGAGCCCGCCGAGTCCGGTTCGGCCTCCCACAGTCGGACGCGGATCGGCTGCTCGGTGGTGAGGTCGAAGCCCGAGCGCACCGCGGTCTCGAGTTCACCGAGGGTGTCGACGACCTGCCAGTCGAGCGTCGCGTCGACGTCGTCGGCGGGCGCGATCTGCTGGACCGGTCCGTCGGCGGTCTCGGGGAACAGCGTGCGGAGCACCTCGTGGCGTCGCACCACGTCGACCATCGCCGACCGCAGCGCGGCCTCGTCGACGTCGCCGGTCAGCTTCAGCACGGTCGGGATGTTGTAGGCGTCCGAGGTCGGGTCGAGCTGGTTGAGGACCCACATGCGCTGCTGCGCGAACGACAGCGGGATGCGCGCGGGCCGCGGGTCGGCGGCGACGATCGGCGGCAGTCCGCCGTCGCGGCCGGCGACGGCCGCCACCAGGTCCCGGACCGTGGGGGCCTCGAACATGTCGCGCAGCGACACGTCGACGCCGAGCGCCTCGCCGACGCGGGCGGCCGCGCGGGTGGCCGACAGCGAGTTGCCGCCGAGGTCGAAGTACGAGTCGGTCACCGACACCTGGTCGAGGCCGAGGAGGTCGGCGAAGATCCGGGCCGCCGCCTCTTCGGCGGGTCCGTCGGGCGCTACGTACTCGCCGACCTCGATCACCGGTTCGGGCAGCGCGTCCTTGTCGAGCTTGCCGATCGGGGTGAGCGGCAGCTCGTCGAGCACCATGATCGACGCGGGCACCATGTACGAGGGCAGGCGGGCGCCGGCGAGCTCCTTGACGCGCGCCACGTCGATCTCGGCGCCGGGCTCGGCGACGAGGTAGGCGGCCAGCGCGGTGGCGACCGAGCCGCCGATCCCGACGACCACGGCCGAGTGCACGGCCGGGTCCTCGCCGAGGGTGGCCTCGATCTCGCCGAGTTCGATGCGCAGACCGCGCAGCTTCACCTGGTCGTCGGCGCGGCCCGAGTACTCCAGTCCCCGACCGCCGTCGCTGCCGACCCGCCAGCGGACGATGTCGCCGGTCCGGTACATGCGTTCGCCGGGCAGCCCGTAGGGGTTGGCGACGAACGCCGTCGCGGTGAGGTCGGCGCGTTCGAGGTAGCCGCGGGCGAGCGCTCCCCCGGTCACGTACAGCTCGCCGATCCCGCCGGCGGGGACCGGGCGCAGGCGGTGGTCGAGGATGAGGACGCCGACGCCGGCCTGGGGCTCGCCGAGGGTGACCGGTTCGCCGACCGGCAGCGGCGGCGTGCCGGTGACCGTGATGGTCGTCTCGGACGGACCGTAGAAGTTCTGGACGCGACGCATCGCCGCCCACTGGTCCTTCAGCGGCTGCGGCAGCGCCTCGCCGCCGGTGACGACCTGGCGCACGGTCGGCACGGCCGCCGGATCGATGCTGGCCAGCACCGTCGGGGTGACGACCAGGTGGCTGATGGCGTTGCGGAGGATGTACTCCTCCAGCTCCTTGCCGCCGACCACGTCGTCGGGCCGGTAGATCAGGGTGCCGCCGGCCATCAGCGTCGGCAGGGTCTCGTAGAAGGTGATGTCGAAGCTGATCGACCCGAACCCGAGCATGCGGGTGTACTCGTCGGTGCTCGTCTGGTTCAACACGTCCCGGGCGTGGCTGTGGAGATGCCAGTTGGTGACGGCGATGCCCTTCGGGCGGCCGGTGGAGCCCGAGGTGAAGATCACGTAGGCGACGTTGTCCGGGCGGACGGGGGCGAGCAGTTCGGTGTCGGCGACGGGCGCGTCGCTGCAGCCGGCGAGTTCGGCTCGGACGGCCTCCGAGTCGATCACGAGCCATTCGCTGCCGGTGTCGGCGACGGCGGGGGTCGCCGAGTCGGTCACGCACAGCGGGACGTCGGCGAGGGTGAGCATCGCGCGCCGGCGATCGTCCGGGAAGCTCGGGTCGACGGGCGCGTAGGCCGCGCCGGTCTTGGAGATCGCGATCATCGCGGTCAGCAGGTGGACCGAGCGTCCCATCGACACGGCCACGATCGATTCGGGGCCGATGCCGCGGGTGATGAGCAGTCGGGCCAGCCGGTTGGCGGCGGCGTCGAGCTGGGCGTAGGTGTAGGCGGTCCCGTCCGGTCCCACCACGGCCTGGCGCGGGCCCCACTTGGTGACGGCCTCGGCGAACATCTCGGCGATCGACCGGGGTTCGGAGCCGGGGCCACCGGAGACCACGGCGTCGGATTCGACGACGATCTTGGCTTCGCGCCTCACGTCAGCGGTGCGGGCGCCGGTGGGCGCGGTGCGAACGCGGTCACCGAGGGTCCGGTCCCCGAACGACAGGTCGCCGACCGCGGTGAGCGGGTCGGCCGTGGCGGCCTGGAGCACCGCCACGAACTGCGCGGCGAAGACGGCGACCGTCGACTCGTCGAAGAGGTCGACGGCGTAGACCATGGCCGAGTGCCACGGTCCCTCGTCGGCGCGGCCGATGGAGACCAGGAGGTCGACCTTAGCCGGGATCTCCGGTGCCGCGACCGGCTGCACGCGCAGTCCCGCGACTTCGCCCTCGGCGAGTCGGGAGCCGGCGAGTTCGGGCAGCACGGACTGGTCGAGGGTCATCCACACCTGGGTGAACGGCGAGAAGGCCTGCGAGCGGAGCGCGTCGCTGTCGGCGACGATCGTCTCGAAGGGCACGTCGGCGTTCGCGAAGGCGTCGAGGTCGGTGCGGCGCGCCCGCTGGACCAGGTCGTCGAAGCTCGCTGCCGGATCGACTTCGGTCCGCAGGACGAGGGTGTTGACGAACATGCCGATGAGCGGGTCGAGGACCGGCTCGCCGCGGCCGGCGATGGGGCTGCCGACGGCGATGTCGTCGACGCCGGTGAGGCGGGCGACGAAGGCGGCGAGGGCCGCGTGCACCACCATGAACGGCGTGACACCGGCCGCGGTGGCGTACTCGGTGATGCGGTTGCCGACGGCTTCGGGGATCTCGAAGGCGAGGGCGGCGCCGCGTTGCGAGGCGACTGCCGGGCGCGGCCGGTCGGCGGGCAGTTCCACCAGTTCGGGGAGTCCGGCGAGAGCCTCGCGCCAGTAGCCGAGCTGGCGGCCGACGATCGAGGAGGGGTCCTCGACCGATCCGAGGACCTCGTGCTGCCAGAGCGCGAAGTCGGCGAACTGGACGGCCAGCGGGGTGAACACCGGTTCGGTGTCGGCGGCGCGGGCGCTGTAGGCGGTCACCAGGTCGGTCACCAGCGGCGTCGACGATTCGCCGTCGATCGCGATGTGGTGGACGACGACGGCGACGACGAATTCGCGGTCGGCCGGGGCCGCGTCGGCGTTCGCCGGGTCGGCCCACACGCGGGCCCGGATGGGCCAGTGCTTGGTGACGTCGAATCCGGTGCCGACGGCCTCGCGGAGTTCGTCGAGGTCGTCGACGACGTCCCAGTCGAGTTTGGCGCCGATGGTCGAGGCGCGGCCGATCTTCTGGTGCGGGGCACCGTCGGTCTCGGGGAACGTGGTGCGCAGGACTTCGTGGCGGGTGACGACGTCGACGACCGCGGCGTGCAGTGCGTCGAGGTCGAGGTCGCCGGTCAGGCGCAGGACGACGGGCTGGTTGTAGGCCGCCGAGGACGGGTCGATCTGGTTGACGTACCACATGCGCTGCTGCGCGAACGACAGCGGAATCCGCTCCGGCCGCGGCACGACAGCCGCGATCGGCGCCAACGCCGACCCCTTCGTCGCCGCCACCGCAGCCAACTCCCGGATCGACGGCGCATCGAACACATCACGCACCGACACCGACACACCCAACACCTGCCCGACCCGAGCAGCCACCCGCGTCGCCGACAACGAGTTACCACCCAGATCGAAGAACGACCCGGTCACACTCACTTGGTCGGCACCGAGCACATCGGCGAACACCCCGGCCACCAGCTCTTCCCGCTCACCCTCGGGCGCCACATACTCCGCCGCCTCGAACTCCGGCGCGGGCAACACACCACGATTGACCTTGCCCGACGGATTCAACGGCATCTCATCCATCACCACCCACGCCGTCGGCCGCATGTACACCGGCAACGCCTCCGCCAGACGAGCCTCCATCTCGGCCATGTCGATCGCCGACGCCGGCGACACCCACGCCACCAACTGATCACCCGTCGCACTCGGCAACACGGTGGCCGCGGTGTGCACCACCCCTGGCACCGACGAGATCACCGTCTCGATCTCACCCAACTCCACCCGCTGACCACGCAACTTCACCTGGAAATCCGTACGCCCCAGATACTCCAGCTCGCCACGGGCATTCCACCGCACCAGATCACCCGTGCGATACATCCGCGCACCCGGCTCCCCGAACGGATCAGCCACATAACGATCAGCAGTCAGATCCGCACGACCCGCATACCCGCGACCCACCTGAACACCACCGATGTACAACTCACCCGCAGTACCCACCGGCACCCGACGCAACCGACGATCCAACACCGCGACCGCACCATTGGAGACGACCGAACCGATCGGCACCGACGGATCGTCCGGCGACACGTGCTCCACGTGCTGACCCGAGATCTCGATGGACGCCTCGGTCGGCCCGTACAGGTTGACCAACATCGTCTCCGGCAGCCAACGCCGCACCGTCGCCGCCATCGCCGGCGGCAACGCCTCACCGGTGGTCGAGATGATCCGCAACGACGTGAGTGCGGCGACCCGCTCCTGGCCGCAGATGTCCAAGAACACCGACATCATCGACGGCACGAAGTGCGTCGTGGTGACGCCCGCCCGCGCGAACTCGTCGGCGAGCGCCAACGGATCCAAATGCACATCCGGCGCCAGGATGACGATCCGCGCACCCACCATGAGGGGCGCGAACAGTTCGGCGATCGACACGTCGAACGTGTACGGCGATTTGAGGACCACCCGATCGGTCTCATCGATCGGCATGGCACCCACTCCCCACCACAGCCGGTTGTTGATGCCGCGGTGCTGGGTGGTGACGCCCTTCGGCCGACCCGTCGACCCCGACGTGAACAACGTGTACATCGGATTCTCGAGACGCAGCGGGCCGGTCCGCTCGGCGTCGGTGACCGGCGGCGCAGCCAGATCCACCGCGCCGGAGGCGTCGACCGACACCACCGGCAGACCGTGCTGCTGCGCCGAGCCGATCACATGCGACACGAGGTCCCGATCGGTCACCAACAGCAACGCCGAACCGGTGACCTCCAACATGTACTCGGCACGCTCATCCGGCGCATCGACCGCGATCGGCATGTACTGACCACCAGCCGCGACCACCGCATGAATCGCCACCACCATCTCCACCGACCGCGGCATGCACAACGCCACCGTCACATCCGGACCCACACCCAGCCCGATCAACTCACGCGCCAACGTCGCAACCCGAGCACCGAACTCCCGATACGAGACCTCACGCTCACCGAACACCAACGCCACCGCCTCCGGCGACACCGAGACCTGCTCGGCGATCACCTCGGTCAGCAGCCGCTCGTCGAACTCCACGATCGGTCCGTGCTCGAAGGCCTCGAGCTCACGGCGTTCGCTCTCGTCGAGGATCTGCAGATCGCCGATGGGCGCCATCGGGTCGGCGAGGACCTGGTCGAGGACGCCGACGAGGGTGTCGAGGAGCCTGCGGATGCGGGGCTCGTCGAACAGGTCGGTCGCGTAGATGAGGTTGAGGTTCCAGTCCTGGTCCTCACCGCCGGTCTGGACGGTGAGGTACAGGTCGAGCTGTGCGCGGGTGACCGCGGTGTCGACGGGCGCGATGGCGAGCCCGGCGATGTCGACGGAGTCGGCGGCGCCGGCGCCCGGGTCGAAGTTCAGCTGGACCTGGGCGAGCGGGGCGAAGGCCTCGCTGCGCACCGGGTCGACCGCGTCGACGACGGCTTCGAAGGGCACGTCCGCGTGCGCGAACGCGGCCACATCGGTGTCGGCGACCTGCCGGACGAGTGCGTCGAAACCGGCACCGCCGTCCACCGACGCCCGCAGGACGAGGGTGTTGACGAACATGCCGACCAGCGGATCGAGCACGGCGTCGCCGCGGCCCGCGACGGGTGTCGCGATCGCGATGTCATCGGCGCCGGCGATCCGGCTCATGGTCGCCGCGAGGGCGGCGTGCATCACCATGAACGGGGTGACCCTGCGTGCATGCGCGTAGTCCACGATCGCCGCGGCGGTGGTGGCCGGCAGTGCGGTCATCAGGTTGGCGCCGCGGCCGGAGGCCACCAGCGGCCGGTGGCGGTCGGTCGGGAACTCGAGCACGCCGGGGAGTCCGGCGAGCTGCTCGGTCCAGTAGGCGAGCTGCTTGCTGACCACCGAGTCGGGGTCGTCGGCCGAGCCGAGGACCCGATGCTGCCAGAGCGCGAAGTCGGCGAACTGGACGGCCAGCGGCGCGAAGGCGGGGGCCTGGCCCGCGGCGCGGGCCGCGTAGGCGGTGATCACATCGGTGACCAGCGGTCGGAGCGACTCGCCGTCCATGGCGATGTGCTGGCTGATCGCAGCGAGCACGTGCTCGGTCTCCGAGATCGGCCACAGCACGATCCGCAGCGGCCACTGCGCGGTGAGGTCGAATCCGCGGGTCGCCTGGGCCTCGATCTCTTCGCGGGAGGTGACGACGGTCCACGGCAGCGACGACTCGATCTCGTCGATCGGGTGCACCAGTTGGAAGGCTTCGCCGTCGATCTCCGGGAAGGTGGTGCGCAGCACCTCGTGGCGGGCCACCACGTCGACGACGGCCGCCCGCAGTGCGGCCACGTCGAGTGCGCCGGTCAGGCGCAGCGCGATCGGCACGTTGTAGGTGGCGTCGCCCGGGTTGAGTCGGTTCAGGAACCACAGCCGCTGCTGCGCGAACGAGAGCGGCACCCGGTCCGGGCGCGGCTGCGCGGTGATCGGCGCGAGCGCGCCGGTACCGGCGTCGACGGTCGCGGCGAGTTCGCGGACGCTCGGGTTGGTGAACAGATCGCGCACGGAGACGTGTGCGTCGAGCGCCTGCCCGACGCGGGCGACCACCCGGGTGGCCGACAGCGAGTTGCCGCCCAGGTCGAAGAAGGATTCGACGACGCTGACCTGTTCCAGCCCGAGCACGTCGGCGAAGACCGCGGCGATGCCGGCCTCGATGTCGCCGACCGGCGCGACGAACTCCCCGAGCCCGGTCAACGACTCCGGGATCGGCAGCGCCTTGCGGTCGAGTTTGCCGTTCGCCGTCAACGGCAGCGTGTCGACGGCCACCACCTGGTCGGGGACCATGTAGCCGGGCACCGCCCGGCCGACGGCCGAGCGCACCGACGACGGATCGATCTCGTCGCCGTCGTCGCCGACCACGTATCCGATCAGCAGTTCGCCGCGTCCGGGCACCTCGACCACCCGCGCCGCGGCACCGGAGACGCCGGCGGCGCCCAACAGGGCGGCCTCGATCTCGCCGTACTCGATGCGGAAGCCGCGCAGCTGCACCTGCGCGTCGCCGCGGCCGAGGTACTCGATGTCGTCGCCGACCCGCCGCGCGAGGTCGCCGGTCCGGTACAGCCGTGATCCGGCCGGGCCGAACGGGTCGGCCACGAACCGTGTCGAGGTGAGGCCGGAGCGATGCAGGTAGCCGTGGGCCAGCTGTCCGCCGGACACGTACATCTCTCCCGGCACGCCCGCGGGCACCGGATGCATGCGGTCGTCGAGGATGTGGATCGCCAGCGACGCCAGCGGGCGGCCGATGAACGAGCCGTCGCCCGCGGAGACCGTCGCCCGGTCGAGTGCGCGGAACGACACGTGCACCGTGGTCTCGGTGATGCCGTACATGTTGACCAGCTGCGCGGTGTCGTCGGGGAAGGCGTCGAACCAGCGGCGCACCTGTTCGAATCCGAGTTCTTCGCCGCCGAAGACGACGTATCGGAGAGACAACTGTCCCCTGAAGTCGCGACGCGCCTCGCTGAGCTGGTAGAACGCCGAGGGCGTCTGCGACAGGACGCTCACGCCCTCGTCCGAGAGCAGGGTCAGGAAGGCGACCGGATCGCGGGCCAGATCGCGGTCGACGATCACCAGCCGGGCACCCGAGAGCAGCGGACCCCACAGTTCCCACACCGTGAAGTCGAAGGCGTAGGAGTGGAACATGGTCCACACGTCGTCGTCGCGGAACTCGAAGTCGCCCGCGGCGGTGTCCATCAGCGTCACCACGTCGCGGTGGCTGACGACGACGCCCTTCGGTCGTCCGGTGGAGCCGGACGTGTAGATCACGTACGCCGCCGCGTCGGCCGGGACCGACACCGGAGCGAAGGCCGCGCCGTCGGCGTTCAGGTCGGCGACGTCGAGCACCGACACCGACGCCCCCACCGTCGACCACAGGTCGTGGTCGGCCACCGAGGCATCGGTGAGGACCACGTGCACGCCCGAGTCGGCGACGATGAACGCCAACCGTTCGGCCGGGTTGGAGGTGTCCAGCGGCACGTAGGCCGCACCGGCCTTGAGCACGCCCAGGATCGAGGCCACCAGGTCCGTCGAACGGCCGGTCGCCACACCCACCAGATCGCCCGCGCGGACGCCGCGCGCCACCAGGCCGGCGGCGATCGCATCCGAGCGCTCCGCCAAGGCGGCGTAGGTCACCGACGATCCCTGCGCGGTGACGGCCGTCGCCGCGGCGCGTCGCGTCGCCGCCGCGGTGAACAGCTCCACCAGCGAACGGTCCGCGTTCACCGTCTCGCACACGGGCGCGGGCAGCTCGGCCTGCGCCTGGACTTCGGCGCTGCTGCGCAGGTCGATGTCGCCGACTGGCGTCGACACCGAGGCGACGGCCGAGGTCAGCAGGGTGACGAACCGGTCGGCGATCGACTGCGCGGTCGTCGGGGTGAACAGGTCGGTCGCGAAGACCAGTCGGCCGGCGTAGCCGCCGTCGGCGTCGCGGGCGACGACGAAGTTGAGGTCGGCCTTGGCCGATTCGGCGCCGGCGTCGACCGGTTCCACCAGCAGGCCGTCGACGGCCATCGGTTCCGGATCGTGCTGGTCGAAGGTGAACAGCGTCTGGGCCAGCGGGACGAAGGCTTCGCTGCGGACCGGGTTGACGGCCTCGACGACGTGCTCGAAGGGCACGTCGGAGTGGCTCAGTGCGGCGAGGTCGACGGCGGCGGTGTCGGCCACCGTGTCGGCGAACGACTTGCCCGAGTCGATCCGGGTCCGCAGCACGAGGGTGTTGACGAACATGCCGACGACCGGGTCGAGGACGCTCTGGCCGCGGCCGGCGATCGGGGTGCCGACGGCGATGTCGTCGGTGCCCGACAGTCGGGCGAGCAGGCTCGCGATCGCGGCGTGGAGGACGGCGAACTCGGTGGTGCCGTGCGCTCGGGCGAGGTCGGCGACGGCCGACCGGACGGTGCCCGGCAGCGTGAACGCCACCGAGCCGCCGGCCATCGTCGCGACCGCGGGGCGGGCGAAGTCGGTCGGCAGGTCGAGGACGTCGGGCAGGCCGGCGAGCCGGTCGCGCCAGTAGTCGAGCTGGGTTCCGGCGATCGACGACGCGTCGGCGGCGTCGCCGAGGACGGCTCGCTGCCACAGCGCGTAGTCGGCGTACTGGACCGGCAGCGGCTCCCACGCCGGCGCCTGCCCGGCGGTGCGGGCGGCGTAGGCGGTGAGCAGGTCGGTCAGCAGCGGCGCCATCGACTCGCCGTCGGCGGCGATGTGGTGCAGCACGAGGACCAGCACCACTTCGCCCGCACCGAGGTCGATCAGGCCGCCGCGCACGGGGAACTCGCGGGCGACGTCGAAGGGCCGGGTGGCCCATTCGGCCGCGGTGCGGTAGGTGGCGTTCTCGTCGGCCGCCGACAGTTCGGCCCATCCGATGGAGTCGAATGCCGCGGCGGCGTCGGCGATCTCGGCCGTCACCGTGCCGTCGTCGGCCTGACGGAAACGGGTGCGCAGCGTCTCGTGTCGCGCCATCACATCGTGCACGGCGGCGGCGACGGCCGCCGAATCGATCCGGTGGGCCGCGTCGGACGCGACGAGCCGGACCGCGAACGGGATGTTGTAGGAGGCGGCCGGGGCGGCCGACTCGGTGAACTGGTTCAGGAACCACATGCGCTGCTGCGCGAACGACAGCGGCAGCTGCGCCGGGCGGGGCCCGGCGACGATCGGCGGGAGTGCGGCGGCCGCGCCGGTCACCGCTGCCGCGAGTTCGCGGACGCTCTGAGCGTCAAAGACGTCGCGGATCGAGACACGCACGCCGAGAGCGTCGGAGGCACGGGCGGCAAGCCTCATCGCCGACAGCGAGTTGCCGCCCAAGTCAAAGAACCGCTCAGCGACCGAGACTCGCTCGACCCCCAGAATCTCGGCGAACACCGCCGCCACCGCCGACTCGGTTTCGGTCTCGGGTGCCACGTACTTCGCCCGAGTCACCGAGAAATCGACCGGCGGCAACGCCTGCCGATCCACCTTCCCCGATGCGCTCAAGGCGATGTCCTCGACCATCATCCATACCGTCGGGACCATGTAACCGGGCAGTTCGGCGAAGGCAGCGACCTTCAATGCCTCCACATCGACATCGGCCGGGGATATATAGGCCACCAATTGGTCGATCCCGTCCGGACCGGTCGCGACGATCGTCGCCACGCGATCTACCTCCGGCACCGCCGCCAATACCGACTCGATCTCACCGAGTTCGACGCGCAGGCCACGCAGCTTGATCTGGAAGTCGGTACGACCCAGATAATCCAATTCACCATCGACATTCCATCGGACCAGGTCGCCGGTGCGGTACAGCCGCGAACCGTCCGCCGCGAAGGGGTCGGCGATGAACCGATCCGCTGTCTGACCAGGCATTGCACCGTAACCACGACCGACTGCCACACCACCGATGTAGAGTTCACCGGGCACCCCCACCGGAGCCAACCCCAGCCGATCGGTGAGCACGTACAAGTCCACGCCAGGGATCGCCCGACCGATCGGAACAACACCGCGTTCACTGACGGCGACCTCATGGAACGACACGACGTCACAAGCCTCGGTGGGACCATAACTGTTAACAACACGCAGGCCACCGTCGATCAACGCCCGCAACGGTGCCAATTTCACGACTTCACCGCCCAGGAACAGGACCCGTACCGCCGCCAACGCTCCCGCGTCATCTGCGTCGACGATCGTCTCGAACGCCGACGGTGCCAAGTTCATCACCGCGACACGCTCAACGGCCACCGTCTCCACAATCTGCCGCGGATCGAACACCGTGTCAGCCAGATGCACTGTCGCACCGGACGCCAGCGCTGCCCACACATTCTTCTGCGTCAGGTCGAACGTCGGCGCCGACGCGATCAACACGCCCTCACCAACCGACAATCCCAACTGACCCCGGTACCACGCGACTGTGTTCTCCACACCCGACATCGGCACCATCGTCGGCTTCGGCCGACCAGTTGATCCCGATGTCGAGATCACATAGCCCAACTGCTGCCGATGCTCCAGCACCACCGGCAACGAAGCGATGGTCCCCTCGGCGACCTCGTCGGATACCGCTAGAACAGACGCGCCGGCAAAGTCCCCACCAACACCCTGCTCGGAGATCCAGTCCGGCCGCGCTACCAACGCGACCGCACCCGTATCGGCCACCAGCGACTCGATCCGCCGCACTGGCCCCGCAGGATCAACCGGCGCATACCCCGCACCGACCTTCCATGCGGCCAGCATCCCGACAACCCAATGAACCGACCGCTCCACCGCCAAAACAACCACGTCATCAGCGCCAGCACCTAGGGCAGCCAACTGAGCCGCCAACGCGTCGGCACGGCGCGTCAACTCTGTGTACGAGTACCGAACGCCGCCACCGACAACCGCCGCCACCGACGGATTCACCGCAGCACGTGCATTGATCTCCGCTACCAACGACTCCGCCACCACATCCGTCGAACGCTGCGACATCGCTAAGATCGCCGCGCGCTCCTCGCCGGCCACCGACAGCACATCACCGACCGGAACATTCACCCGACCGGTCACTGTCTCCAGCACTGACAAGAAGCGCTCAGTCATCGAGACTGCGGTCGCCTCGTCGAACAGGTCGGTGGCGTACACCAGCGAACCGGTCCAGTCGCCGTCGGCGGCCGAGATCTCGAAGGTGAGGTCTCGCTGGGCGGGGACCACGCGCTGGGCGACGCCGCTGATCTGCAGGTCGCCGACGGTCAGTGCGGTGTCGGCGAGCCCGGCGGCCGGGTCGACCGACAGCAGCACCTGTGCCAGCGGTTCGAAGGCTTCGCTGCGCACCGGGTCGACCGCGTCGACGACGGCCTCGAAGGGCACGTCGGCATGGGCGAAGGAGTCCAGATCGATGGCGCGCACGCGGCCCAGGAGTTCCTCGAACGACTCCCCCGAGGCGATCGGGGTACGCAGCACCAGGGTGTTGACGAACATGCCCACGAGCGGTTCGAGGGCGCGGTCGCCGCGGCCCGCGATGGGGGTCGCGACGGCGATGTCGTCGGTCGCGCTCAGGCGCGAGAGCAGTACGGCCAGCGCCGCGTGCAGCACCATGAAGGTGGTCATGCCGCGCTCGCGCGCGATCGTCTCGATGCGGGCGGCGACGTCGGCGGGGATCACGAAGCCGGTCCGTGCACCCGCGCGCGACGCGACGGCGGGACGGCTGCGGTCGGCCGGCAGGTCGAGGACGTCGGGGATCCCGGCCAGCTGCCGGGTCCAGAAGCCGAGCTGAGCACCGACGATCGAGGTCGGGTCGTCGGGCGAGCCGAGGGCTGCGCGCTGCCAGATCGCGAAGTCGGCGACCTGGACCGGCAGCGGCGCGAACTCGGGGGCGGCGCCGCGGCTGCGCGCGTTGTAGGCCGTCACCAGGTCGGTGACCAGCGGCACCAGCGATTCGCCGTCGGCGGCGATGTGGTGCAGGACGACCGCGAGGATCGTCTCGTCGGCGGCATCCGACGCTGCGGGAGCCTGCCACAGCCGGACGCGGATCGGCCAGTCGACGGCGACGTCGAATCCGGCGGCGACCGCATCGAACAGGGCGGCTTCGGTGTCGGTCCACTGCACCACGCGGCGCGCGGCGAATTCGGCGGGGTCGCCGATCAGCTGGCGGGGCCGGCCGTCGGCCGCCGGGAACGTGGTCCGCAGCATCTCGTGCCGCGCGATGACGTCGGCGACGGCCGCGGTGAGGGCGTCGACGTCGAGGTCGCCGGTCAACCGCAGGACGGCCGGGATGTTGTAGGCCGCCGAGCTCGGATCGAGCTGGTTGATGAACCACATCCGCTGCTGCGCGAACGACAGCGGGAGCTGCGCCGGCCGGGGCGTCGTCGCGACCAGCGGCGGCAGCACCGCGCCGCCGACCGGTGCCGCGGCGGCCAGTGCCCGCACCGACGGGCTCTCGAAGATCTTGCGGATGCTGATCGTCGTGCCGAGCGCGTCGCCGGCGCGTGCGGCCAGGCGCATCGCCGACAGCGAGTTGCCGCCGACGTCGAAGAAGGATTCGGTGACCGACACCCGGTCGAGGCCGAGCACGTCGGCGAAGACCGCGGCGAGGGCTTCCTCGCGCGGCCCGGCCGGCGCCACGAATTCGGTGGCGACCGAACCGAAGTCGGGTTCGGGCAGGGCGCGCCGGTCGATCTTGCCCGCGCTGTTGAGGGCCAGATCGTCGCGGACGGTCCAGACGGTGGGCACCATGTAGCCGGGCAGCTCGTGTGCGGCGGCGGCGCGGACGGCCTCGACGTCGACGGTGGCGGGCGAGAGGTACGCGACCAGGTGTTCGCCGCCGGCCGGGGCGGAGGCGACGGTGACGGCGGCCTTGACGACGCCGGGCGCACCGGCCAGGACGGCCTCGACCTCGCCGAGTTCGATGCGCTGACCGCGCAGTTTCACCTGGAAGTCGGTGCGGCCCAGGTACTCCAGGTCGCCGTCGGCGTTCCAGCGGACCAGGTCGCCGATCCGGTACAGGCGTGCGCCGGGCTCGCCGAACGGGTCGGCGACGAAACGCTCGGCCGTCAGCCGAGGCTGGTCGGCGTAGGCGCGGGCCAGCTGGACACCGCCCAGGTACAGCTCGCCGGGCACGCCCGCCGGGACCGGCCGCAGCCGCGAGTCCAGGACCAGCGCCTCGGTGTTCCACACGGGCTTGCCGATGCTCACCACGGCGGGTGCGTCGGACACGTCGGCCCAGGTCACCTCGACGGCGGCCTCGGTGGGTCCGAACAGGTTGTGGATGCCGATGTGCGGCAGCAGGGCGTGCGCCTTCGCGACGACGGCGGGCGGCAGCGCCTCACCCGAGGCGAAGAGCCACTTCAGCGAGGTGAGGGCGCGCACCCGGTCGGGGTCGACGACGTCGAGGAAGACCGACAGCATCGACGGCACGAAGTGCACCGAGGTGGCGGCCGTGTCCTCGAGGAGACCGAGCAGGTAGTCGGGGTCGGCGTGGCCGCCGGGGCGGGCGACGATGATCGTCGCGCCGGAGAACAGCGGACCGAACAGCTCGGGCACCGAGACGTCGAAGGTGAACGGCGTCTTCTGGATCACCCGGTCTCCGCGGGTCCACGGGAACGTCGCATAACCCCACGCCAGGCGGTTGACGACCGAGCGGTGCGAGACGGTGACGCCCTTGGGGCGGCCGGTGGAGCCGGAGGTGAACAGGGTGTAGGCGGCGTGATCGGGCGACAGCGGTGCCAGACGATCGGCGTCGGTGATCGGCGCGGTCTCGAGATCCACCTCGGAGGCGGCGGCGTCGACGGCGATGACACGCACCGAGCCGTCCAGTGCGGCAACACTTTCCGGCGCCGTGCCCGCGGCGACGAGGACCACGCGAACACCTGCGGTCTCGACCATGTAGGCCGCGCGGTCGGCGGGGACGGCGGTGTCGATCGGGACGTACTGGCCGCCGGCGGCGATGACCGCGTGGATGGCGACCATCATCTCGACGCTGCGGTCGATCGCGACGCCGACGGCGACATCGGGGCCGACACCCGCGGCGATCAGCTCGCGGGCCAGGGTGGCGACGCGGGCGCCGAACTCGCGGTAGGTGACTTCGCGGCCCTCGAACCAGACGGCGACGCGCTTGGGGGTGCGGCGGATCTGGGCGGCGACGGCGTCGCCGAGGGTGGTGGCCGGAACGGCGACGCGCTCACCGAAGGAGAGCGCCAGGACGGCGTCGACCCCGGCCGGCGAGGCCAGCGCGATGTCGGCGACGGTCTGGGCGGCGTCGGCCGCGATCGAGGACAGGATCTGCAGGACGCTCTCGCCAAGGGTGCGGGCCTGGTCGGCGGTGAACACCGCGGGCAGGTACTTCATCCGCACGGTCAGGCCGTCGCCGGCCGGCATGGTGATCATGTTGAGCGGGTAGTGGGTGGCATCGCTCATCTGCGCGTCGGTGATGACCAGTCCCCCGGCCACCTGCGCGTCGTCGGAGGCCAGCGAGTCGGCGTCGACGGGGTACGACTCGTGCACCGTGAGGGTGTCGAAGCCGATCGGGGCGTCGGCGGCCGCGGCGATCTCCGGCAGGTTGAGGTGCTGGTGGTCCAGGACCGCGACCTTGTCGGCCTGCAGGCGCTCGAGCATCGCGCCGACGGTGGCGTCGGGGTCGACGTCGACGACGGCGGGCAGGGTGTTGATGAACAGGCCGACCATCGCCTCGACCCCGTCGAGGTCGGCGGGGCGGCCCGAGACCGTCTCGCCGAAGGTGACGACCCGGTTGCCGGTCAGGCGGGAAAGCAGCACCGCCCACGCGGACTGCAGGACGGTGGCCAGGGTGGCGCCGTGCGCGCGACCGACCGCCTCGAGGGCGGTCAGGAGGTCGGCGTCGACGGTCAGGTCGACGTTCTGCGGCAGCAGCTGCTCGGAGGCGCCCGCGGCCGCCGGGGACACCAGTGTCGGGCCCTCGACCGGAGCGAGCACGCGACGCCAGGCGTCGAGTCCGGCGGCGGTGTCGCGCGCCGAGATCAGGCGCAGGTAGTCGCCGAAATCGCCGGTGGCGCCGCCGGCGGCCTGCCCGGTGTAGGTGGCGCCGGTCGCGTAGACGGCGAGCACGTCGGCCAGCACCAGCGGCCCGGACCAGCCGTCGAGGATGAGGTGGTGGTTGGTGGCGATGAGGGTCGCGGTGTCGCCGTGTCGGACCAGCACGAAACGCAGCAGGGGCGGCGCGGCCAGATCGAAGGGTTCCACGAGCTGGCGCCGGGCGATCGCCGCCACCGCCGCAGCGACGTCCGATTCGTCGGTTTCTTCGAGATCTACCACGGCCCACGGGAGTTCCGCGCGGTCGACGACGACGGCGACCGTGGCACCGCTGCCGGTGGTGACGAAGCCCGATCGCAGCACGCGGTGCTCGTCGAGGACCCGCTGGCCGGCGGCGCGGAGCCGGTCGGCGTCGAATCCGGCGTCGAGCGTCAGGATCGCCTGCGCCACGTACACGTCGACGGCCCCGGCGAGCTCCGCGGCGAGCTCGGCCTGGAAGAACAGTCCGCTCTGCAGCGGCGAGAGCGGCCACACGTCGGCGCCCGGGAAGCGGGCGGCCAGGGCGTCCAGGTCGGCCTGGGTCAGGTCGACGCCCGGGACGTCGGCGGGCGAGAGGCCGATCGGGGTGTCGGCGTCGACCGCCGCGACGATCGCCGCGAGTTCGGCCGACCAGCGGCGGCCGAGGTCGGCGAGGTCGGCGGCCGACAGGACCGCGCTCGGCGCGATCATCGACGCGACGAGCTCGCGGCCGTCGGCGGTGTGCTCGACGCCCGCGTTGATGGTGAGAGCGGCCTGGGCGGCCATGCCGCCGGCCGGCGAGGACGGGTAGGACGGCCCGCCGACACCGGTGAACGGGAGGGTCTCGCCTCCCGCGGCGCCGCCGCCGCCCGCACCGAGGTAGTTGAAGACGATCGACGGCAGCGGGCGACTCGACAGTTCGGTGCCGCCCGCTTCGGGGTCGCCCGATTCGGGGTTGGCCGATTCGGGGTTGGCACGGTAGCGCAGCCAGCCGAAGCCGAGGCCCGAGTGGGGCTGCGCGAGCCGCTCCTCCTTGGCGGCCTTGACCGCGTGCACCGGGTCGGTGCCCGGGTCGAGGTTCATCGGGGCGATGGAGGTGAACCAGCCGACCGATCGCGACAGGTCGGCGCGCACCGGCGCGTCTCCGGTGGCGAGGACCTCCTCGTACCGGCCGTGGCCTTCCAGCAGCACCGACACCGGTGCCGTGTCGGCGATGCCGCGCGCGGACTGCCAGGACCGGATCGCCCGGGCCAGGCCGGCCAGCAGGGCGTCGTTGACATTGCCCGCGAAGGCCTCGGGGACGGCGGCGAGCAGGGCTTCGGTGACCGACGCGTCCACCCGGTGCGTCACCGTGCCCGCGGTGGCGACCCGGTCGCGCCCGCGCTCGAGGTCGGTGCCGAAGTGGGTGGGCCGCACCGGAAGTCGGTCGAGCCAGTAGCCGGTCTCGGCGGCGTGCTCGCCGACCCGGTCGGCGAGCGCCTGCGACCAGGCGCGCTGCGAGGTGGTGACCTCGCGCAGGTGCACGCGGTGCCCGGCGCTGCGCTGCGCCCACACCGTGACCAGGTCTTCGATGATCGTGCTCCACGACACGGCGTCGACGCCGAGGTGGTGGATGACGAGCACCAGGCGGGCGGCGCCGTCGGACGCGGTGACCAGCGCTGCCTGCACCAGCCGGCCGCGCGCCGGATCCAGTCGTGCGGCCGCGGCCGCGTGCGCGGCCAACAGGTCGGCGGCGAACTCGGCGGCGTCGGCGCGGTGGGGGCTCGCGACCGCGGTGATCGCGGCAGCCGCGTCGAAGTCCTGTCCGGCGGTCAGCGTCCAGCCGTCCTCACCGCGGGTCAGCGACGCCGTCAGCATCGGGTGGTGGGCGACGACGGTCGCCAGCGCCTGGGCCACCTCGTCGACGGCGGCGCCGGTCGGGGCGGCCAGCGTCGCCGCCTGGTTGAAGTCGGCGAAATCGGCTGCGGTGTCGGAGTATTCGAGCATCCACTCGACGACCGGCGGAAGCACCACGTCGCCGGCGGCGCCGCCGCGGGGTTCGGCGAGCGCGGGCAGCGCCGCGTCGGTGTCGGCGATCGCCCGGGCCATCGCGCGCACGGTCCGATGCTCGAAGATCTGGCGGGGCGACAGCCCGTGGCCGGCCGCGCGCATCGCGGACGCCAACTGGATCGACATGATCGAGTCGCCGCCGAGCGCGAAGAACGACTCGGTGGCGCTGACGCGCTCGATGCCCAGCAGTCCGGCGACGACGGCCGCCAACTGCTCCTCGAGGTCACCGACGGGCGCCTCGTACTCGGCTTCCGCCGACGAGAAGTCGGGTTCGGGCAGGGCCCGGCGGTCGAGCTTGCCCGCCGAGTTCAGGGTCACCGAGTCGAGGACGGTCCACACGGTGGGCACCATGTACTCGGGCAGCGCGGCCTCCGCGGCGGCGCGGGCGGCGTCGATCTCGGCGGTCGCCGGCGACAGGTAGCCCACCAGATGCTGGGCGCCACCGGGCGCGGTGGCGACGGTCGCGGCGGCGTGCACCACGCCGGGCACCCCGGCCAGCACGGCCTCGATCTCGCCCAGTTCGATGCGCTGACCGCGCAGCTTCACCTGGAAGTCGGTGCGGCCCAAGTACTCCAGCTCACCGGTCGGCGACCAGCGGACCAGGTCGCCGGTGCGGTACAGGCGCGCTCCGGGCACGCCGAACGGGTCGGCGACGAACCGTTCGGCCGACAGTCCGGGCTGCGCGGCGTACCCGCGCGCCAACTGGACTCCGCCCAGATACAGTTCGCCCGGCACCCCCGCCGGGCAGGTCCGCAGCCGCGGATCCAGCACGCGCAGCGTGGTGTTCCAGACCGGCCGGCCGATCGGCACCACGTCGGGCACCGCGGTCACGTCGGCGTAGGCCACCTCCACGGCGGCCTCGGTGGGTCCGAACAGGTTGTGGACGCTGACCCACGGCAGTTCGCGGCGGGCCTGCGCGACCACCGGCGCGGGCAGCGCCTCGCCGGAGGCGAACAGCAGGCGCAGGCTGGTCAGCCGGGCCAGCGTCGCGGCCGGGACGAAGTCGAGGAAGGCCGACAGCATCGACGGGACGAAGTGGACGGAGGTGGCGCCGGACTCCTCGATGAGCGCGGCGATGTAGTCGGGGTCGGTGTGCCCGCCGGGTTCGGCGAGGATCACGCGGGCGCCGACCATCAGCGGCGCGAAGATCTCCGGCACCGACACGTCGAAGGTGTACGGGGTCTTCTGGATCACCCGGTCGTCGGGGCCCCACGGGTACTCGGCGAGCCCCCACTTGAGCCGGTTGAGGACCGCGCGGTGCGAGACGGTGACGCCCTTGGGGCGGCCGGTCGATCCCGACGTGAACAGGGTGTAGAGGGCGTGGTCGCCGTGCAGCGGCGACCGTCGCTCGGCGTCGGTGACCGGCTTCGCGGTCGGATCTGCGGGCCCGGAGGCGTCGACGGCGCGGACGTCGACGCCGAGTTCGGTCGCCGCGCGCGCCGCGTCGGAGACGGCGCCGTCGGTGAGCAGGATCTGCGCCGACGCCGTCTGCATCATGTAGGCGGCGCGGTCGGCCGGCGCCTCGGTGTCGATCGGCACGTACTGGCCGCCGGCGGCGACGATCGCGTGCACGGCGACCATCATCTCCACCGAGCGCGGCAGACAGACGGCGACGGCGTCGTCGGGACCGACGCCCTGCCCGATCAGGGTCCGAGCCAGCTCCGCGACCCGGGCGTCGAACTCCGCGTACGAGACGCGTCGACCCCCGAATTCGATGGCCGTCGCCTCCGGATCAATCGCCTTCCGGGTGACCACCGACTCGATCAACGCAACTCCTCCATACCCGAGACAACGGTCTCACATTCTATCTGGACTGACTGTCCCGTTCCCCAGCCCTCGATCAGGGCCTCTTCCTCCGGTGAGGTGAGGACGACGTCGTACACCGGCGTGCCCGGCGCGACGACCACCTCGCTCAGCACCGTGACCAGCCGCTCGCCGAACCGTCGCACGGTCGCCTCGTCGAACAGATCGGTGGCGTAGACCATCACCCCCGGCCACGGCTGCCCGCCGTCGGCGACCGAGACGCCGATCGTCAGGTCGCCCTTGGCCGGCGGCTCCGGCGGATCGACCGGACTGATCGTCAGTCCCCCGAGGTCGATGGTATCGCCACCGGTGTTCAGCTCCGGAAGCGTCGACTGATCGAAGGTCAGCATCACCTGCGCGAGCGGCGCGAAGGCCTCCGACCGCGTCGGCTTCAGGGCGTCGACGATCGACTCGAAGGGCACGTCGGCGTGCGACATGGCGTCCAGGTCGGTGGTCCGCACCTGTTCGAGGAGCTCGTCGAAGGTGGTCGACGGGGTCACCTCGGTGCGCAGGATCAGCGTGTTGACGAACATGCCGACCAGCGGATCGAGGACGCGCTGCCCGCGACCGGCGACCGGGGTCGAGACGGCGACGTCGTCGGTGGCGCTGAGGCGGGTCAGGACCGCGGCCAGCGCCGCGTGGACCACCATGAACGCCGACAGTCCGCGGTCGGCGGCCAACGCGGCGACCCGGGCGGCCACCTCGGCGGGGATCTCGAAGCCGACCGAGGCGCCCTCCTGCGAGGCGACGAGCGGCCGCGGCCGGTCGGCGGGCAGGTCGAGCACGTCGGGCAGGCCGGCGAGCTGCCGCGCCCAGTAGCGCAGCTGACCGCCGACCACGGAGGCCGGATCGTCGGGCGAGCCGAGCTCGGTGTGCTGCCAGAGGGCGAAGTCGGCGAACTGCACCTCCAGCGGCGCGAACTCGGGGGCGTGCCCGGCCGCGCGCGCCAGGTAGGCCAGCACCACGTCGGTGAGCAGCGGGCCCGTCGATTCGCCGTCGGCGGCGATGTGATGGACCACCACGGCCAGCACGTGTTCGGTGCCGTCGGCGTTCATCGGCCACAGCCGGACCCGGATCGGCCACTGCCGGGCCACGTCGAAGCCGCCGGTCACCGCCTCTTCGACGGCGCGCTGGGAGTCGACGACCGCCCAGTCGAGCTGGTCGGCGATGGACTCCACCGGGGCGATCTGCTGCACCGGCCGACCGTCGACGGACGGGAAGGTGGTGCGCAGGACCTCGTGGCGGGCGAGGACGTCGGCGAAGGCGGCGCGCATGGCGTCGACGTCCAAGGCGCCCGACAGTCGGACCACCGACGGGATGTTGTAAGTGCCCAGCGACGGTTCGAACTGGTTGATGAACCACATGCGCTGCTGCGCGAACGACAGCGGGATCACGTCCGGTCGGGGCACGACGGCCGTGACCGGCGGCAGCGCCGCGCCGCGCGTGTCGACGGAGCCGACCAGCGCGCGCAGGGATTCGGCTTCGAGCACCGCGCCCATCGTCACCGAGGCGCCGAGGGCCTCCGAGATGCGGGCGGCCGCCCGCGAGGCCAGCAGCGGGTTGCCGCCGAGCGCCAGGAACGACTCGGTCAGCGACACCCGGTCGCTGCCGAGGAGGTCGGCGACGATCGCCGCGACGCGCTCCTCGGCGACGTTCGCCGGTGCGCCCGCCCCGGCGGCGAGCGCCGCGTCCTCGCCGGGGGCCGTGGCCGGTCGGTCGGCGCGGCGCCCCACGTATTCGAGGACGGTCTGCCCGAGGTCGCCGGTGCGGCGGCGCACCACGTCGCCGGTGCGGAACATCCGCTGCCCGGCCGTCCCGAACGGGTTGGCGACGAACCGGTCGGCGGTGAGCCCGGCCTGCCCGAGGTAACCGCGGGCCAGGGCGCCGCCGACCACGTACAGGTCGCCGTCGGTGTCGGGCGCGACCGGCGCCAGCCGGTCGTCGAGGACGAGCAGGCCGACGCCGTCGACGGGCCCGCCGAGGTCGACGGTCGCACCCAGCGGGAGCGGCTCGCTGATCGTCACAGCGCCGGTCGTCTCCGCCGTCCCGTACACGTTCTGGATGCGGCGCATCAGCGCCCACTGATCCTTGAGTTCGACGGTGAGCTCGTCGCCGCCCGCGTAGACCACGCGCAGCGAGTGGAGCGTCGCCGGATCGAGGGTCGCCAGCACGGTCGGCGACAGCAGCGCATGGGTGATGCCCTGCCGCATCATGAACTCGGCGAGCGCGTCGCCGTCGGAGTCCGGGCCGAAGACGAGGGTGGCGCCGGCGGTCGCGGCCAGCAGGTACTCGCCGGTGAAGGCGGCCGAACTCGGCGCGGCGTGCCCGAGGACGCGGCAGTACTCGTCGACGCCGGCGCGGCGCGACTGTTCGGCGGCCAGGTTAGCCACGCCCGCGTGGGTGACGGCGACGGCGCGCCGCCCGTCGGCG
Organism: Gordonia aichiensis; assembly: GCF_039946255.1. GTDB lineage: Bacteria > Actinomycetota > Actinomycetes > Mycobacteriales > Mycobacteriaceae > Gordonia > Gordonia aichiensis_A. Next base: position 209,197 of record NZ_JBCDWL010000003.1, read on the forward strand.
GTGAGGCTCACGTACGCGGTGTTGCCGATCCGTGCCGGGCGGACCGGTTCGGCGGCGCTCGGGGCGGTCGCGTCGCCTGCGATCGACTCGTCGTCCAGTCGCAGCCAGGGCAGCTCGGTGGCGTCCGGGACGTCGGCGGCGGTGGCGGCCAGCCCGAGCACGGCGCCGCAGGTCCTGGCCGCGTCGGCGATGCGGTCGGCCGGGGTGGCGGGGTCGACGGCCAGGTAGGCGCCGCCGGTCTTGGCGATCGCCCAGATGGCGGTCAGCAGCGCCGCCGATCGGTCGGCGACCACCACGACGGTCGTCTCGGCGCCGATCCCCCGGGCGATGAGCGTGCGGGCCAGGGCGTCGGCCGCGGTGTCGAGCTGGGCGTAGGTGAGGAGCCGTCCGTCGGGATCGGCGACCGCCGGGCGCGGCCCGTGCCGCTCGACGGAGGCGGCGAGCAGGTCGGCCAGCGTCACCGCGGCGGTCCCGGTGCCTGCGAACAGGACGGCGTCGGAGGTCGGCGCGGTCATCGGCAGCGGGTGCGGATCGAGCTCGACCGCTGCGGCGGCGGCCGGGGCGTCCATCGCCGCGCCCGCGACGGGTGCGGCGGTGTCGGCGAGCAGGGCGGCGAGCAACCGGACCAGGCGGTCGCCGAACCGGATCGCGGTCGACTCGTCGTAGAGGTCGGTGGCGTAGCGGACCTCGACCGTCCAGTCGGCTGCGCCGGAATCGACGCTGATCAGCAGGTCTGCTCGGGAACCGACGTCCCGCCGCGGGCCGGGCGAGACCGTCAGCCCGGCCGCTTCGCCTGCGAGCGGCGCGGGGTCGAAGGTCTCCGGCAGCAGCGAGGCGTCGAGCGTCAGCCACACCTGCGCGAGCGAGGCGAACGCCGTCGACCGCACCGGGGCGACCGCGTCGACGACCGTCTCGAAGGGCACGTCGGCGCGGCCGAAGGCCTCGGCCTCGACGGCCGCGGTCGCCGCGAGCAGGTCGTCGAAGGACGCGTCGTCGTCGAGGCGGCTGCGCAGGACCACCATGTTGTCGAAGGCGCCGACGAGCGCGTCGAGCTCGGGGCGGACCCGCCCGGTGGTCGGGGTGCCGATCGCGAGGTCGGTGCCTGCGCCGAGCCGGGACAGCAGGACCGCGAGCGCGGTGTGGACGACCGTGAACTCGCCGGTCTCGTGCGCGCCGGCCGCGGCGCGGATTCCGGCGACGGTCGTCGCAGGCAGCGACGTGCGGACGACGGCGCCGCGACCGCTCGCGACGGCCGGGCGGGGACGGTCGGTGGGCAACCCGGTGGTCTCCGGCAGCCCGGCGAGCGCTCCGGTCCAGTAGTCCAGCTGCGCGCCGACCGGAGACGTCGGATCCTCGGCGGCGCCGAGCTCGCGGTGCTGCCACCGGGCGTAGTCGGCGTACTCGAGGGGCAGGGGCGCGGGCGTCGGCTCGGCGCCGTCGCGGCGGGCGTCGTACGCGGCGACCAGGTCGGCGGCCAGCGGCAGCCACGAGCGACTGTCGGCGACGATCGGGTGGGCCACCAGGGTGACGGCGTGCTCGCCCGGCCCCTCGGTCAGCACCCGGACCCGGAACGGGTAGTCGGCGGTCAGATCGAAGCGCGCGTGCACCGCGTCGTCGACCTCGGCCTGCGACGCCGCGACGGCCCAGTCGATCCGCGGTGCGGCGGTCTCGGCATCGTCGATCGCCTGATACGGCATGCCGTCGGCGGTCGGGAAGGTGGTGCGCAGGGCGCCCTGGCGCGCCGTCACGTCCAGCACCGCCCGGTGCAGGGCGGTCAGGTCGAGCGGACCGGCCAGCTGCAGGGTAAGGGCGAGGTTGGCGCGACCGGTGCCTGCCCCGAGCTGATTGTCGAACCACAGTCGCTGCTGGCCGAAGGTCAGCGGGATCTGTCCGGCGCTGCGGTCCGCGTTCGCCGCGACCGCCGCCAGTCCGCGGACGGTCGGCGCCTCGAAGACGTCGCGGACCGAGATCGACGCGCCCAACGCCTGCTCGGCGCGGGCGGCCAGCCGCATGGCCGACAGCGAGTTGCCGCCCAGATCGAAGAACCGTTCTGTCACCGACACGCGGTCGACGCCGAGGATCTCGGCGAACACCGCCGCGACCGCGGTCTCGGCCTCGGTCTCGGGTGCCACGTACTCGGCGCGCACGGCCGCGAACTCGGCCGGCGGCAGGGCCTGCCGGTCGACCTTGCCGGACGGGCTCAGCGCGATGTCGTCGACCACGGTCCACACCGTCGGGACCATGTAGCCGGGCAGTTCCGCGTAGGCGGCGGTCTTGATCGCGTCCAGATCGACGTCGCCGGGCGAGACGTAGGCCACCAGGTGCTCGCCGCCGTCGGGACCGGTCGCGACCACGGCCGCGGCCCGATCGACTCCCGGCACCTGCGCCAGCACCGACTCGATCTCGCCGAGCTCGATCCGCAGTCCGCGCAACTTGATCTGGAAGTCGGTGCGACCGAGGTAGTCCAGCTCGCCGTCGGCCGTCCAGCGCACCAGGTCGCCGGTCCGGTACAGCCGCGAACCGTCGGTCGCGAACGGGTCGGCGACGAACCGGTCGGCCGTCTGGCCCGCCATCGCGCCGTAGCCGCGGCCCACCGCGATCCCGCCGATGTAGAGTTCGCCGGGCACGCCGACCGGGGCCGGCGCCAACCGGTCGGTCAGCACATACAGATCGACGCCCGGGACCGCGCGTCCGATCGGCACCACGCCGCGCTCGTCGGCGGTCACCTCGTGGAACGACACCACGTCGCACGCCTCGGTGGGACCGTAGCTGTTGACCACTCGCAGGCCGCCGTCGATCAGTGCTCGCAGCGGCGCCAGTTTGACCACTTCGCCGCCCAGGAACAACACCCGCAGCGCGGCCAGGGCACCCGTCTCGTCGGCGTCGACGATCGCCTCGAACGCCGACGGCGCCGTGTTCATCACCGCGATCGACTCGGCGGCCACCACCGCCAGGATCTGCCGCGGATCGAACATCGCGTCGGCCAGGTGCAGGGTGGCGCCCGAGGCCAGGCCGGCCCACACGTTCTTCTGCGTCAGGTCGAAGGTGGGTGCCGAGGCGATCAGCACGCCCTCGCCCGCCGACAGCGCCAACTGTTCGCGGTACCACCCGACGGTGTTCTCCACACCGCCCATCGGGACCATCGTCGGCTTGGGCCGTCCGGTCGATCCCGACGTCGAGATCACGTAGGCCAGCCGATCCGCGCGGCCCTGCGGCAGCGGCAGCGCCGGCACCTCCCCGACCGGCTCGTCGGACACCGGCAGCACTGCCGCTCCGGCGAAGTCGTCGCCGATCCCCTGTTCGGCCAGCCATTCCGGCCGGCCCAGCATCGCCGCGGCGCCGGTATCGGTCACCAGCGCCTCGATGCGCCGGACGGGGCCGGTCGGATCGACCGGCGCGTACGCCGCCCCGACCTTCCACGCCGCGAGCATGCCCGCGACCCAGTGCACCGACCGCTCCAGCGCGAGGACCACCACGTCGTCGGTCCCGACGCCGCGCTCGGCCAGCGCCGCGGCCAGGGCGTCGGCGCGCCGCACCAGCTCTCCGTACGAGTACGCGACCCCGTCGCCGACCACCGCGCGCCGAGCCGGGTCGGCCGCCGCTCGCGCCGCGATCGCCGCCACCAGCGACTCCCCGGCCGGCGCCGGCCGCCGCTGCGAGCCCGCGAGGAGGTCGGCCCGCTCGGCGTCGGTCAGTTGCAGCACGTCGCCGACCGGAACGCTCAGGTCCGCGGTGACGGTCTCCAGCACGCGCACGAACCGCGCCGCCATGGTGGCCGCGGTCGCTTCGTCGAACAGGTCGGCGGCGTAGATCAGGGAGGCGGTCCAGTCCTGTCCGGGTTCGACGGCCACGTTCACGTGCAGGTCGTACTGGGCGGGCAGGTCGAGGGTGCCCGCGGCTTCGACGCGGACGCCCGCGACCTCCGCCGACAGCTCCTCGGGGGCGCCGTCGCCGACGAGCAGGATCACCTGGGCGAGCGGGCCGAAGGCCTCGCTGCGCACCGGGTCGACCGCCTCCACGACGGTCTCGAAGGGCGCATCCGAATGGGCGAAGGCCGCCAGGTCGGTCTGTCGGACCTGCGTGAGCAGGTCGGTGAAGGGCGCACCGGAGTCGAGTCGGGTGCGCAGCACCAGGGTGTTGACGAACATGCCGATCAGCGGGTCGAGTGCCGATTGACCGCGCCCGGCGATCGGGGTGGCGATCGAGATGTCGTCGGTCGCGCTGAGCCGACCCAGGTAGGCCGCCAGGGCCGCGTGCACCAGCATGAAGGGGGTCACCCCGGCGGCGCGGGCGGCCGCCAGGATCTGCTCGCCGACCTGTTCGCCGATCACGAATCCGTGCGTGCCGCCGCGGTGGGAGGCGACGGCCGGCCGCGGGCGGTCCATCGGCAGATCGAGCACCTCGGGCGCCCCGGCCAGCTGGTCGCGCCAGTACGCCAGTTGGCGGCCGACCACCGAGTCGACGTCGTCGGGGGCGCCGAGCGCCTCGTGCTGCCAGATCGCGAAGTCGGCGAACTGGACGTCGAGCGGTGCGAACTCCGGAGCCCGTCCGGCGCTGCGCGCGGCGTATGCGGCGACCAGGTCGGTGATGAGCGGCGCCATCGACTCGCCGTCGGCGGCGATGTGATGGACGACCGTGGCGAGGACGAACTCGCGCTCGCCGATCGGCCACAGCCGCACGCGCAGCGGCCATTGCGCCGTCACGTCGAAGCCGGTGGTCACCGCGGCGGTCAGCTCGGCCTCGGTGTCGACGACGGCCCACAGTCCGGGCTCGTCGGCGATCCGGTCGGGGTCGGCGATCACCTGGGCGGGCACGCCCGCGTCGGCCGGGAAGGTGGTGCGCAGGACCTCGTGACGCGTCACCACGTCGATCACCGCCGCGTGCAGCGCGGCGACGTCGAGGTCGCCGGTCACGCGCAGGACCGACGGGATGTTGTAGGTGGCCCCGCCCGGTTCGAACTGGTTGAGGAACCACATCCGCTGCTGGGCGAACGACAGCGGGATGCGATCCGGTCGCGGCTGCGCCGCGGTCACCGGCGGCAGCGCCGCCTCGTTCCCGGCGACGGCCGCGGCGAGTTCGCGCACGCTCGGCGCCTCGAAGACCTCGCGGACCGAGACCGCCACCGACAGCGCGTCGGCGGCGCGCGCGGCCAGGCGCATCGCCGACAGCGAGTTGCCGCCCACGTCGAAGAACGATTCGGTCACCGACACCCGGTCCAGGCCGAGGACGTCGGCGAAGACGACGGCCAGGGTCGCCTCCGCGGGCGTCGCCGGCGCCACGTACTCGCCGGCGAGGGTGCCGAAGTCGGGGGCGGGCAGCGCCCGGCGATCGACCTTGCCCGCCGTGTTGAGGGCGATGTCGTCGAGCACGGTCCACATGGTGGGGACCATGTAGGCGGGCAGCGTCTGTTCCAGGCTCGCGCGGACGGCGTCGGCGTCGGCCGTCGCCGGCGACAGGTAGGCCACCAGGTGGTCGGCGCCGCCGGGGGCGGTCACCACGGTCGCGGCCGCCTTCACCACGCCGGGCGCCGCGGCCAGGACGGCTTCGATCTCGCCGAGTTCGATGCGCTGACCGCGCAGCTTCACCTGGAAGTCGGTGCGGCCCAGGTATTCGATCTGCCCGCCGCTGTTCCAGCGGACCAGGTCGCCGGTGCGATACAGGCGCTCGCCCGCCGTCTCGGCGAACGGGTCGGCGATGAAGCGCTCGGCGGTGAGCGCGGGCTGGGCGGCGTAGCCGCGGGCCACCTGGGCGCCGCCCAGGTACAGCTCGCCGGGCACGCCGCGCGGCACCATCCGTAGCCTGCGGTCCAGGATGTAGGTGGCGGTGTTGGTGACCGGCTCGCCGATGGTGACCCGGTCGTCGTCCGGGCTCAGGACCGCGGTGGTGGCGTAGACGGTGTCCTCGGTGGGCCCGTAGTGGTTGAAGGCGCGCGCGTGCGGGATCGCGTCGAAGACGCCGGCCGCCACCGCGGGCGGCAGGGCCTCGCCGGCGATGTGGACGCGCTGCACCGAGGCGAGGGCGGAGGCGACGTCGCCGAGTTCGTCGAGGAAGACCGAGAGCATCGACGGCACGAACTGGATGATCGAGACGTTCGTGTCGCGGATCAGGTCGCGCAGGTACGCCGGGTCCCGGTGTCCGTCGGGTTCGGCGATGACGGTCGTCGCGCCGCGCAGGAGCGGCCAGAACAGTTCGGGCACCGACACGTCGAAGGTGTACGGGGTCTTGAGCATGATGACCGGGTCGGTCACCTCGCCGACGACGCCGTCGAACCAGTCGAGCAGGTTCATCAGGGCCCGGTGGGTGACGGTGACGCCCTTGGGGCGGCCGGTGGAGCCGGAGGTGAACAGCGTGTACACGGCGTGGTCGGGGTGCAGCGGCGCGAGCCGTTCGGCGTCGGTGACGGGTGCGACCGCGGCGTCGACCGCGGTCCGGGCGTCGACGGTCACCGTCGCCACCCGCGCCTCGTGGCCGCGCAGCGCCGGCGGCAGGTCGCCGGGGCGCACCAGGGCGAGCCCGGTGCCCGCCGTGTCGAGCATGTAGCCCGCGCGATCGGCGGGCAGGTCCGGGTCGACGGGCACGTACTGTCCGCCCGCCGCGACCACCGCGTGTACCGCGATCACCATCTCGACCGAGCGGTCCATGCAGACCGCGACCGCCGTCTCGGGGCCGACTCCCCGCCCGATCAGCTCACGTGCCAGCACGCTGACGCGCGCCGACAGATCGCCGAACGAGACCTCATCGTCCCCGCAGACCAGCGCGACGCTGTCCGAGTCTGCAGGCACCTGGATGAAATCGGCCACGGTTCTCTACGCCCCTCACGGTTGCACGTTCTCGGCCCGGGAGTTCGTCAGCGATCCCCGGCCGGCTTTCGAACACTCTCCGGTTGTTTTCAGGCAACCGGAGAGTGCACCAGATCAATTATCGCTTGCCGCTCCGCGACCATTAGCATCGTCGCCCGAACGTGTCAGTGTCCACACGGCCGTCGCATCGGGAATCTGCTGGACAGCGCCGCGCGACCAGCCGGTCAGCTCCTTGTGCTCCACCTCGTCGACGATGGGCGCGTCGCCCACCGCGGACTCGTGCTGTGCGGCCAGGGCCTCCAGCAACGCCACGAAGCGGCGGGTGAACGATTCGGCGGTCGCCTCGTCGAACAGATCGGTCGCGTAGGTCAGTTCGACGCTCCACTCCTGCTGCTCGTAGACGCCGATCCGGAACGACAGATCCAGCTGCGCGAACGCGGCCGGCGCCTGCATCGGCGCCACCGTCAGTCCCTCGACGGTGACCGACTCGTCCTCGGCGGTGCGATGGTCCAGGACCAGCATCACCTGGGCGAGCGGCGCGAACGCCTCCGACCGCGTCGGGTTCACCGCTTCGACGACCGACTCGAAGGGCACATCGGCCGCGGCGAAGGCGTCGAGGTCGACGCCGCGGACCTGGTCGACGAGGTCGGCGAAGGTCATGTCCGGCTCCACCTGCGTCCGGAGGACGAGGGTGTTGACGAACATGCCGACGAGCGGGTCGAGGACCCGGTCGCCACGACCGGCGATCGGGGTGGCGATCGCGATGTCGTCGGTCGCCGACAGTCGTGCCAGCAGCACCGACAGCGCCGCGTGCAGGACCATGAACACGGTCGCGCCGTGCGCCGACGCCAGCTCCTCGATGCGGCGCGCCAGGTCGGCGGGCACCGGGGCGGTGGTGATGGCACCGGCCGCGGTGGCCGCGAGCGGGCGCGAGCGGTCGGCGGGCAGCGTGATCACCTCGGGCAGCCCGGCGAGCGTCTCGGTCCAGTAGGCCAGCTGCCTGCCGGACACCGATCCGGCGTCCTTCGGGTCGCCGAGCATGGTGTGCTGCCAGATCGCGAAGTCCGCGAACTGCACCGGCAACGGGGCGAAGGCGGGTGCCCGTCCCTGCGAGCGGGCCAGGTACGCGGTCACCACGTCGCCCACCAGCGGGCGCATGGATTCGCCGTCGCCCGCGATGTGGTGCAGCACGGCCAGGAACACCCACTGGTCGGGTCCACTGCGCCAGAGAGCCACCCGCAGCGGCGCCTGGCGGGCGACGTCGAAGCCGCGTGCGGCGACGGCGACGATCTCTTCCTGTGATCCGGCGATCGTCCAGTCGAGGTGTTCGCGAGCCCACGCCTCGTCGTGCACCTGCTGCACCGGTTCGCCGCCGGGCGCCGGGAACGTGGTGCGCAGCACCTCGTGCCGGACGACGACGTCGAGCACCGCGGCCCGCAGGGCCTCCGGGTCGAGGCTGCCGGTCAGCTGCACCCCGATCGGGATGTTGTAGGTGGGCCGGCTCGGCTCGAACTGGTTGATGAACCACATGCGCTGCTGCGCGAACGACAGCGGGATCCGGTCCGGTCGCGGGTCGAGGGCCACGATGGGCGCCAGCGAGCCGCTGCCCGCGGTGATCGTCGCGGCGAGTTCGCGGACGCTCGGATTGTCGAACAGGTCGCGCACCGAGACGTCCGAGTCGACGGCCTGGCTCACCCGGGCCACCACGCGGGTGGCCGACAGCGAGTTGCCGCCCAGCTCGAAGAACGAGTCGACGACGCTGATCTGGTCGAGCTCGAGGCCGAGGACGTCGGCGAAGACCTCGGCGATCGCGGTCTCGACGGCGTCGACGGGCGTCACGATCTCCCCGTCGGCGCGGTGCGCCTCCGGCATCGGCAGCGCCGAACGGTCGAGTTTGCCGTTGGCCGTCAGCGGCAGTCGCGGCACGGTGACGATCTGGTCGGGCACCATGTAGCCGGGCACGACGGCGGCCGCCGCCTGCCGGACCTGCGCGGTGTCGATCGACCGGCCGTCGTCGGTGACGAGGTAGCCGATCAGCTGCTCGCCCCGTCCGGCCATGTCGACCACGCGCGCGGCGGCGCCGACGACGCCCGGTGCGGCGAGCAGGGCCGCCTCGACCTCGCCGTACTCGATGCGGAATCCGCGCAGCTGCACCTGGGCGTCGCCGCGGCCCAGGTACTCGATGTCGCTCCCGCGGCGGCAACCGAGGTCGCCGGTGCGGTACAGGCGCGAGCCGGGCTCGCCGAACGGGTCGGCGACGAACCGGGTCGCCGACAGGTCGGGCCGGTTCAGGTAGCCCTGCGCCAGCTGGCCGCCGGCCACGTACATCTCGCCGACCACCCCGTCGGGGACCGGCCGCAGCCGGTCGTCGAGGATGTGGATGGCCAGCGAGCTGAGCGGGCGGCCGATGTACGACGGATCGGCCTCCGAGGTCATCGTCTGATCGAGGGCCCGGAAGCTCACGTGGACGGTGGTCTCGGTGATTCCGTACATGTTGACCAGCTGGGCTCGGTCGTCGCCGAAGTCGTCGAACCAGCGTCGGACCTGTTCGAAGCCGAGCTGCTCGCCGCCGAAGACGAGGTAGCGCAGCGACAGTTCGCGCCGCTTCCGATCACGGCGACGGGCGTCGGCGAACTGGTAGAACGCCGACGGCGTCTGGCTCAGGACGGTGACGCCCTCGTCGGCGACCAGCGACAGGAAGGCGTCGGGGTCGCGGGCGAGCTGCCGGTCGACGATCACCAGGCGGGCACCGGTGTGCAGCGGTCCCCACAGTTCCCACACCGAGAAGTCGAAGGCGTACGAGTGGAACATCGTCCACACGTCGTCGGTGCGGAAGGTGAAGTCGCCGGCCGCGCTGTCGAGCAGGGTGACGACGCCGCGGTGGGTCACCTCCACGCCCTTCGGCAGGCCGGTGGAGCCGGAGGTGTAGATGACGTAGGCGCGCGCATCGGCCGGGACGACGACCGGGACGAAACCGGTCGCTCCGGCCGCTGCCGCCGCGTCGTCGACGTCGAGGACGGTCGCGCCGTCGGGCAGGGCGTCCCACAGCGGATGTCCGGCCGTCGAGTCGTCGGTCAGCACCACGCGGACCCCGGAGTCGCCGATGATGTGCGTCAGTCGGCCCACCGGGTTGGTGGTGTCGAGCGGCACGTAGGCCGCGCCCGCCTTAAGGACGCCGATGATCGCGCTCACCAGGTCGGCGCGTCGCGCCGTGGCGATGCCGACGAGGTCGCCCGCCGCGACGCCGCGGGCGGCGAGCCCGGCCGCGAGGCGATCGGATCGCTCGTCGACCTCGGTGTAGGTCAGGCTCTCGTCGCCCGCCGTGACCGCGACCGCCGCGGCGTGGCCGGCGACGCTGTCGGCGAACAGGTCGACCAGGGTGCGGTCGGCGTTGGCCGTGTCGACGATCGGTGCGGGCAGCGCCGCCAGCTTCTGGCGGTCGGCCAACGACAGCAGCTCGGCGTCGCCGAGCGCGGTGTGCGGCGCTGTCGCCAGTTCGCTCAGCAGACGCACGAAGCGGCTGCCGATCGTCTGCGCCGAGTCCCGCGTGAACAGGTCGGTCGCGAACACGAGGTGACCGCGGTAGCCGCCGTCGTCGGCGCGGAAGACCACGAAGTTGAGGTCTGCCTTGGCCGCTTCGGCACCCGCGTCGATCGGTTCGACCCGCATGCCGTCGAGGTCGACGGTGCCCGGTTCGTTCTGATCGAAGGTGAAGAAGGTCTGCGCCAGCGGCACGAAGGCCTCCGAACGCACCGGGTTGACGGCATCGACGACGGCTTCGAAGGGCACGTCGGCGTGGCTGAGCGCGTCGACGTCGACGCCGGCCGTGTAGCGGACGAAGTCGTCGAAGGTCATCGAGCCGTCGACCCGGGTCCGCAGCACCAGGGTGTTGACGAACATGCCGACGAGCGGGTCGAGGACCTGCTGTCCGCGGCCGGCGATCGGCGTGGCGACGGCGATGTCGTCAGTGGCCGACAGGCGTGCCAGCAGCACCGCGATCGCCGCGTGGACGACCGCGAACTCGGTGGCGCTGTGTCGGCGGGCCACCTCGGTGACCGCGTCGCGGATGTGCGGCGGCAGCGTGAACGACACGGTGTCGCCGGCCATCGTGGCGGCCGCGGGCCTGCGGTGGTCGGTCGGCAGGGGCAGCACGTCGGGCAGTCCGGCGAGTTGGCCGCGCCAGTACATGAGTTGGCGGCCGGCGATCGACGACGCGTCGTCGGTGTCGCCGAGCACGCCGCGCTGCCACAGGGTGAAGTCCGCGTACTGGACCTCCAGCGGAGCCCACGCCGGTGCCTGCCCGGCGACCCGAGCCGCGTACGCGGTCAGGATGTCGGTGAGCAGCGGGCCGAACGATTCGCCGTCGGCGGCGATGTGGTGCAGCACCAGCGACAGGACCTGCTGACCGTTCGGGAGGGCGATGAGCGCTCCCCGGATCGGCAGGTCTGTCGCGACGTCGAAGCCGCGGGTCGCCAGCTCGACGACCGTCGCATACGCCCCCGCGTCGTCGGCGGCGGTCACATCCGACCAGTCGAGCAGGTCGCGGACGGTGTCGAGGGATTCGATGCGCGCGAGCACCTCGCCACCGGGTTCCTGGACGAAGCGGGTGCGGAGCGTCTCGTGCCGTTCGATGACGTCGAAGAGGGCTTCGGTGACGATCCGCGGGTCGACGGCCCGTCCGTCGGTGCCGGTCAACCTGACCGCGAAGGGCAGGTTGTAGGCGGCGACGGCCGATTCGGTGAACTGGTTGATGAACCACATGCGCTGCTGCGCGAACGACAGCGGAATCCGCTCCGGCCGCGGCACGACAGCCGCGATCGGCGCCAACGCCGACCCCTTCGTCGCCGCCACCGCAGCCAACTCCCGGATCGACGGCGCATCGAACACATCACGCACCGACACCGACACACCCAACACCTGCCCCACCCGAGCAGCCACCCGCGTCGCCGACAACGAGTTACCACCCAGATCGAAGAACGACCCGGTCACACTCACCCGATCCGCGCCCAACACATCGGCGAACACCCCGGCGACCAGCTCTTCCCGCTCACCCTCGGGCGCCACATACTCGGCGACCTCGAACTCCGGCGCAGGCAACACACCACGATTGACCTTGCCCGACGGATTCAACGGCATCTCATCCATCACCACCCACGCCGTCGGCCGCATGTACACCGGCAACGCCTCCGCCAGACGAGCCTCCATCTCAGCCATGTCGATCGCCGACGCCGGCGACACCCACGCCACCAACTGATCACCCGTCGCACTCGGCAACACGGTCGCCGCCGTGTGCACCACCCCCGGCACCGACGAGATCACCGTCTCGATCTCACCCAACTCCACCCGCTGACCACGCAACTTCACCTGGAAGTCCGTACGCCCCAGATACTCCAGCTCACCACGGGCATTCCACCGCACCAGATCACCCGTGCGATACATCCGCGCACCCGGCTCCCCGAACGGATCAGCCACATAACGATCAGCAGTCAGATCCGCACGACCCGCATACCCGCGACCCACCTGAACACCACCGATGTACAACTCACCCGCAGTACCCACCGGCACCCGACGCAACCGACGATCCAACACCGCGACCGCACCATTGGAGACGACCGAACCGATCGGGACGGTGGGATCGTCGGCGTGCACGCCGGTGACGTGCTGGCCGGAGATCTCGATGGAGGCCTCGGTGGGTCCGTAGAGGTTGACCAGCATGGTGTCGGGCAGCCACTCGCGGACGGTGGCGGCCATCGACGGAGGCAGCGCCTCACCGGTGGTCGAGATGATCCGCAGCGAGGTCAGCGACGACACCGTCTCCTGCCCGCAGATGTCGAGGAACACCGACATCATGGAGGGCACGAAGTGGGTGGTCGTGACTTCGGCGCGCGCGAACTCCGCCGCCAGGGCGAGCGGGTCGAGGTGCACGCCGGGCGCCAGGATGACGATCCGCGCACCCACCATGAGGGGCGCGAACAGTTCGGCGATCGACACGTCGAACGTGTACGGCGACTTGAGGACCACCCGATCGGTCTCATCGATCGGCATGGCACCCACTCCCCACCACAGCCGGTTGTTGATGCCGCGGTGCTGGGTGGTGACGCCCTTCGGCCGACCCGTCGACCCCGACGTGAACAACGTGTACATCGGATTCTCGAGCCGCAGCGGGCCGGTCCGCTCGGCGTCGGTGACCGGAGCAGCAGCCAGATCCACCGCGCCGGAGGCGTCGACCGACACCACCGGCAGGCCGTGCTGCTGCGCCGAGGCGACCACATGCGACACCAGAGCCCGATCGGTCACCAGCAGCAACGCCGAACCGGTGACCTCCAACATGTACTCGGCACGCTCATCCGGCGCATCGACCGCGATCGGCATGTACTGCCCACCCGCCGCGACCACCGCATGAATCGCCACCACCATCTCCACCGACCGCGGCATGCACAACGCCACCGTCACATCCGGCCCCACACCCAGCCCGATCAGCTCACGCGCCAACGTCGCAACCCGAGCACCGAACTCCCGATACGAGACCTCACGCTCACCGAACACCAACGCCACCGCCTCCGGCGACACCGAGACCTGCTCGGCGATCACCTCGGTCAGCAGCCGCTGATCGAATTCCACGATCGGTCCGTGCTCGAACCGGTCGAGTTCGCGTTCCTGCGCGTCGTCGAGGATCTGCAGGTCGCCGATCAGGATGTCCGGGTCGGCGACGGTCTGCGCGAGCACGCCGGCGAGCGTGTCGAGGAGCCGCCGGACGGTGTCGGCGTCGAACAGGTCGGTCGCGTAGGCGAGGTCGAGGGTCCAGTCGTCGCCGTCGGCGGCGGTGCGGACCGTCAGGTAGAGGTCGACCTGGGCGCTGGTGATGCCCGGGTCGACCGGCGTGATGCCGAGTCCGGCGACCTCGATGCCGTCCGAGGCTCCCGCACCGGGATCGAAGTTGAGCGACACCTGCGCCAAGGGGGCGAAGGCCTCGCTGCGGATCGGTTTGACCGCGTCCACCACTGCTTCGAAGGGCACATCGGCGTTGCCGAAGGCCGCCACATCGGTGTCGGCGACCTGCCGGACCAGTGCGTCGAAGGTGCTGCCGCCGTCCACCGTCGCCCGCAGGACGAGGGTGTTGACGAACATGCCGACCAGCGGATCGAGCACGGCCTGGCCGCGGCCGGCGACGGGCGTGGAGATCGCGACGTCGGTGGCGTTCGAGAGGCGGCCCATCACCGCGGCGAAGGCGGCGTGCACGACCATGAACGGGGTCGCGTTGCGGTCGCCGGCGAGTCGGCGCAGACCCGCGGCGGTCTCGGCGGCCAGCGGCCGTTCGAGGTGGTCGCCGCGGTTGCTCGCGACCGCCGGACGGGGCCGGTCGGTCGGGAACTCGAGCAGCCCGGGCAGCCCTTCCAACTGCTGCGACCAGTACGCGAGCTGCTTGCCGACCACCGATTCCGGATCGTCGGCGCTGCCGAGCTCGGTCTGCTGCCAGAGTGCGAAGTCGGCGAACTGGACCTGCAGCGGCCGGTACTCGGGGGCGCGTCCGGCACAGCGCGCCGCGTAGGCGGTGATCACGTCGGTGACGAGCGGCTTGAAGGATTCGCCGTCCATCGCGATGTGGTGGCCGATCACGGCGAGCAGGTGCTCGTCGGCCGATCGCCGCCACAGCAGCACGCGCAGCGGCCACTGGGTGGTCAGGTCGAAGCTGCGCGCCACGTCGGCGGCGATCTCGTCGAGCGACGAGACCTCCGTCCACGACAGCGCGTCGGCGATGTCGGCCGCCGGGTGGATCAGCTGGTGCGGGGTGCCGTCGACGTCCGGGAACGTGGTGCGCAGCACCTCGTGCCTGCCGATCAGATCGCTGATCGCCGCGCGCATCGCGGGTACGTCGAGCGAGCCGGTCAGCCGCAGCACGATCGGCACGTTGTAGGTGGCGTTGTCGGGGTCGAGGCGGTTCAGGAACCACAGGCGCTGCTGCGCGAACGACAGCGGCACCAGGTCCGGTCGCGGGGTGACCGCGGTGACCGGGGCCAGCGCGGCGGCGTGGTCCCGGGTGCGGGCGATGAGGTCGCGGACGCTGGTCGCCTCGAAGACGTCGCGGACCGACACCTCGACGCCGAGCGCCTCACCGGCCCGAGCGGCCAGCCGCATCGCCGACAGCGAGTTGCCGCCGAGATCGAAGAAGGAGTCGGCGACGCTGACCCGGTCCAGGCCGAGCAGTTCGGCGAAGACCTCCGCCAGCACCTGCTCGGTCGGATTCTCCGGCGCCACGTACGCGGTCGCCAGTGCCCCGAAGTCCGGGGCAGGCAGGGCCCGACGGTCGATCTTGCCCGCAGTGTTGAGCACCAGATCATCGAGCGGCACCCACACGGTCGGCACCATGTACGACGGCAGCTTCTGCGCGAGCACCCGCTTGGCGTGCTCGACGTCGACCGTCGCCGGCGAGACATAGGCCACCAGGTGCTCGGCACCGCCGGGTGCGGCCACGACGGTCGCCGCGGCCTTCACCACACCCGGCACGGCAGCGACCGCAGCCTCCACCTCACCGAGTTCGACGCGCTGGCCGCGGAGCTTCACCTGGAAGTCGGTGCGGCCGAGATAGTCGATCTCGCCGGCGCCGTTCCACCGGACGAGGTCGCCCGTGCGGTAGAGCCGGGATCCGGGCGCGCCGAACGGATCGGCGACGAAGCGTTCGGCAGTCAGGTCGGTGCGGGCCGCGTAGCCGCGAGCCAACTGGACACCGGCCAGGTACAACTCGCCGGGCACCCCGACGGGCACCGGGTGCAGCCGATCGTCGAGCACCAGCGCCGCGGTTCCGGCGACGGGCCGACCGATCGAGACCGACGCGGCGCCGGGCCGCAGTTCGGCCACCGTCGCGTACACCGTGTCCTCGGTGGGTCCGTACAGGTTGAGCGCCTGCGCGTGCGGCACGGCTGCGAAGACCTTGTCGGCCACGGCCGGGGTCAACGCCTCACCGGCGATGTAGACGCGCTCCACACCGGCGAGGGCGGAGTCGTCGCCGCCGAGCTCATCGAAGAACACCGACAGCATCGACGGCACGAACTGGACGATCGAGACCTGCGTCTGCGCGATCAGCGCCCGCAGGTAGGCCGGATCGCGGTGGCCGCCGGGTTCGGCGATCACGGTCCGCGCACCGCGCAGCACCGGCCAGAACAGTTCCGGCAGCGAGACGTCGAAGGTCAACGGGGTCTTCAGCATGATCGACGGGTCGTCGAGGTCGCCGACCAGTTCGTCGAACCATCCGAGCAGGTTCCCCAGCGCACCGTGGGTCACGGTGACGCCCTTGGGCTGTCCCGTCGACCCCGAGGTGAACAGGGTGTACGCGGCGTGTGCCTGCGAGATCGGGCCGACGCGGTCGGCGGCGGTGACCGCGGGCACGGTGAGGTCCGCGGGCCCGGCGGCGTCGACCGTCAGCACTCGCACGCAGGCCGAGACGGCGGCGGGCGGCACGGCTGCGGCGGTCAGCACGATCTGCACGTCGGCGGTGGCGAGCATGTACGTCATCCGGTCGGCGGGCGCGTCCGGGTCGAGCGGCACGTACTGCCCGCCCGCGGCGATCACCGCGTGGACGGCGACCATCAGCTCGACGCTCCGGTCGATGGCCACGGCGACGGCGACGTCGGGGCCCACGCCCGCGGCGATGAGCTCGCGGGCGAGCAGGTTCACCCGCGCCCCGAACTCGGCGTACGAGACCCGGCGGTCGGCCAGGCGCAGCGCCTCGGCGTCCGGGGTGCGCGCGACTCGCCTCGTCAGCAGATCGGCGACGGTCGGCAGTTCCGCCGACCCGGCCGGGCCCGCGGACGCGGCCAGTGCCCGGGCCCGTTCGGTCTCGTCGAGGAACGCGGCGTCACCGACCGCGAGGTCGGGATCGGCCGTCAGCGACGCCAGCACCGCCACGAGGCGGTCGGCGAGCCCGGCCACCGTCGATTCGTCGAACAGATCGGTCGCGAAGATCACCGATCCCGCCCACGCCTGTCCGGCCGGGGCCGACGAGACGATCACCGACAGGTCGACCTGCGCCGGCAGGACCGGCGGCGCCACCGGCGTCACGTCCAAGCCGGCGACGGAGATGCTCGCGTCGGTCACCGAGGCGGCCGGATCGAACGACAGCATCACCTGAGCCAGCGGTGAGAAGGCTTCCGAGCGCACCGGATCGAGTGCCTCGACCACCGACTCGAAGGGCGCATCGGCGTGCGCGAACGCCTCCAGGTCCGATTCCCGGACCTGGCTCAGCAGGTCGGCGAACGACATTCCGGAGTCCACCTGCGCGCGCAGCACGAGGGTGTTCACGAACATGCCCACCAGACGGTCCAGCGCGGCCTGACCGCGGCCGGCGACCGGGGTCGACACGGCGATGTCGCCGGTGGCGCTCAGCCGGGCCAGCAGCACGCTCAGTCCGGCGTGCACCACCATGAAGGGCGTCACCCCGAAACGCTCCGCGACGGCCTCGACGCCCGCGGCCACGTCGGCGGGAATCGGGAAGTCGACGGATGCGCCTCGATGGGAGGCGACCGTTGGCCGCGGCCGGTCGGCGGGAAGATCGAGGACGTCGGGCAGGCCGTCGAGCTGCCCGCGCCAGAACGCCAGCTGCCTGCCGACCACGGAGTCGGCGTCGGCCGCCGAACCCAGCACCGCGTGCTGCCAGATCGCGTAGTCGGCGACCTGCACTTCGAGCGGTTCGAACTCCGGCGCCGCCCCGCGCACCCGCGCCTCGTACGCCGTCACCAGATCGGTGACCAGCGGCAGCATCGATTCACCGTCGGTGGCGATGTGGTGCGCGATCACCGCGATCACATGGCGGTCGGCGCTCTTGGCGAGCAGTCGCACGCGCAGCGGCTCCTGGACGGCCACGTCGAAGCCGGCCGAGGCGGCGGCGACGAACTCGTCCCACGACGAGACCTGTGCCCAGTCCAGGCGCGCGGCGACCGCGTCGGCGGTGCCGACCAGTTGGACCGGCTCCCCGTCGATCGCCGGGAACGTGGTCCGCAGCACCTCGTGCCGCACCACCACGTCGACGGTCGCGGCCCGGAGCGCGGCGACGTCGAGGTCGCCGGTCAGTTCCAGGATCGCCGGGATGTTGTAGGTCGCATCGCCCGGGTCGAACTGGTTGATGAACCACATCCGCTGCTGGGCGAAGGTGAGCGGGATCCGTTCCGGGCGCGGCACGGCCGCGACGATCGGCGCCAGGGCCGCGGCGTTGCCCGCCACGGCGTCGGCCAGTTCCCGCACGCTCGGGGCCTCGAACAGCTCCCGCACCGACACCTCGACGCCCAGCGCCTCACCGGCGCGTGCGGCCAACCGCATCGCCGACAGCGAGTTGCCGCCGAGGTCGAAGAACGACTCGGTCACCGAGACCCGCTCGACGCCGAGCACGGTCGCGAAGACCTCCGCCAGCCGACTTTCGGCCGCTCCGGCCGGTGCCACGAACTCGGCCGCCACCGACTCGAAGTCGGGGGCGGGCAGCGCCTTGCGGTCCAGCTTGCCCGCGGTGTTGAGGGCGATGTCCTCCAGGACCGTCCACACCGTCGGCACCATGTAGCCGGGCAGCGCGTCGGCGGCCGCGGCCTTGACCGCCGCCAGATCGAGGCTCTCGCCGGGACGTCCGGCGAGGTAGCCGACCAGGTGCTGTGAGCCGCCGGGGCCGTCCGCCACCGTGGCGGCCGCGTGCACCACGCCCGGTGCACCGGCAAGCACCGACTCGATCTCGCCGAGTTCGATGCGCTGGCCGCGCAGCTTCACCTGGAAGTCGGTGCGGCCCAGGTACTCGATGCCGCCGTCGGGCAGCCGCCGCACCAGGTCGCCGGAGCGGTACAGGCGGGCGCCCGGCTCACCGAACGGGTCGGCGATGAAGCGGTCGGCGGTCAGGTCGCCGCGCGAGGCGTAGCCGCGCGCGAGCTGGACGCCGCCCAGGTACAGCTCGCCGGGCACGCCGGCGGGCACCCGCTGCAGTCGCGAGTCCAGGACCAGCGCCGACGAGTTCCACACCGGCACGCCGATCGGCACCGTGAGGTCGTCGTCGCCGACGTGATCGATGCGCTGGTAGGTGATCTCGACCGCGGCCTCGGTGGGCCCGTAGAGGTTGTAGAACAAGATGTCGGGCAGCCACGAGCGGATCTGTCCGGCCAACGCGGGCGGCAGCGCCTCACCCGTGGTCGAGATGATCCGGAGGTGATCCATCGCGGCGATCCGCTCGCGTCCGACGAGTTCGGTGAACACCGACATCATCGACGGCACGAAGTGCACCATCGTGGCGCGCGTCTGCTCGATCACCTGGGCCACGTACAGCGGATCGGTGTGGCCGCCGTCGCGCAGCACCACCAGCTCGGCGCCGACCATCAGCGGCGCGAACAGCTCGGGGACCGAGCAGTCGAACGTGTACGGCGTCTTCTGGACCACCACGTCGGTGCCGTCGATCGGCAGCTCGTCCAGGCCCCACCACAAGCGGTTGACGACGGCCTCGTGCGTCAGCGTCACGCCCTTGGGGCGACCCGTCGAACCCGACGTGAACAGCGTGTACACCGGGTGGTCGGGCCGCAGCGGCGACCGCCGCTCGGCGTCGGCGACCGGTGCGACCCCCTGCGGGGCCTCGCCCGAGGCGTCGACGGTGACGACCGTGATCCCCGATGCCGCCGCGGCCTGCGCGGCGGCCGAGTCGGCGGTCGTCGCCGACACCAGCAGCACGTCGACGGCGGCCGTGGCGAACATGTACTCGACGCGGTCGGCCGGGGTGCCCAGATCGACGGGCACGTAGCCGCCGCCGGCGATGACGGCGCCGTGAACGGCGACCATCATCTCCACCGAGCGCGGCACGCAGACGGCCACGGCCGACTCCGGTCCGACGCCCGCGGCGATGAGCTCGCGCGCCAGCGTGGCGGCGCGAGCGGTGAACTCGGCGTACGACACCTCGCGGCCCTCGAACCACAGGGCCGTCGCGTCCGGGGTGCGCGCGGCCTGCGCGACGACCACGTCGGCCACCGTCTCCGGCGCCAGGGTGACCTCACGGCCCCATTCGACGGCGTCGAGCGCGGAGAGCTCGGCGGCGGCCAGGAGCGCGGGGTCGCCGACCGGCGTCGACGGCGCCGCCGACAGTGCGGCCAGCAGGTCGACCAGCCGTGCCATCATCGCCTCGACGGTGCCCGCGTCGAACAGGTCGGTCTCGAAGACGACCGAACCGGTCCACGGCTCGCCCGCCTGCGCGGTCGACACCGTCACGTACAGGTCGAGCTGGGCGGGCATCTCGTCGGGTTCGACGGGCGTGACCGTCAGGCCGGCCACGGCCAGATCGGCGGCGGTCGCCGAGGCACCGGGGTCGAACGACAGGATCACCTGGGTCAGCGGCGCGAAGGCCTCCGACCGCACCGGGTCGACGGCGTCGACGACGGTCTCGAAGGGCACGTCCGCGTGTGCGAAGGCGTCGAGGTCGATCGCCCGCACGCGACCGAGCAGGTCGCTGAACGACTCGCCCGCGTCGATCGGCGTGCGCAGGACGAGGGTGTTGACGAACATGCCGATCAGCGGATCGAGGGCGGCCTGCCCGCGACCGGCGATCGGGGTGCCGATCGCGATGTCGTCGACGGCCGACAGCCGCGACAGCAGCACGGCGAGCGCGGCGTGGACCACCATGAACTCGGTGGCGCCGGCGCGGCGGGCGAGCTCCCCGACTCCGGCGGCGACCGGTGCCGGAATCTCGAAGCCGACGGTGCGGCCGCGGTGCGAGGCGGCGCCTGCGCGCGGCCGGTCGGCGGGCAGGTCCACCACGTCGGGCAGGCCGGCCAGCTGGGTGCGCCAGTAGTCGAGCTGGCGGCCGACGACCGAGTCGGCGTCGTCGGGCGAGCCGAGGACCTCGTGCTGCCAGAGCGCGTAGTCGGCGAACTGCACCTCCAGCGGCGCGAACTGCGGCGCCGCGCCCGCGGTGCGGGCCAGGTACGCGGTCATCAGGTCGGTGATCAGCGGCAGCGTCGACTCACCGTCGGCGGCGATGTGGTGCGAGACCACGGCCAGGACGTGCTCGTCGGCTGACGGCGAGTACAGGCGCACGCGCAGCGGCCACTGCGTGGTGACGTCGAAACCGGCCATCACCGTCTCGGCGAGCGCGGCCTGCGAGTCGACGGTCTGCCAGATGCCGCGAGCCGCGAACTCGGCGGCGTCGCCGACCACCTGGTTCGGCTGTCCGTCGACGGCCGGGAACACCGTCCGCAGGATCTCGTGCCTGCCGACGAGGTCGCCGACCGCGGCACGCAGCGCGTCGGCGTCCAGCTCGCCGGACAGGCGCAGGACCGCGGGCACGTTGTAGACCGGCGAATCGGGTTCGAACCGGTTGATGAACCACATCCGCTGCTGGGCGAAGGACAGCGGGATGCGCTCCGGTCGCGGCACCACCGCGGTCACCGGGCGCAGGCGTTCGCCTGCGGCGGGCACGGCCGCGGCCAGCTCGCGCACGGTGGGTGCGGCGAACACGGTGCGGACCGAGACGTCGGCGTCGAGGGCGTCGGACAGGCGGGCCGCCAGCCGGGTCGCCGACAGCGAGTTGCCGCCCAGGTCGAAGAACGAGTCGGTGGCGCCCACCTGCTCGGCGCCGAGCACCTCGGCGAAGACGGCGGCGACCGCGTGTTCGCGTTCGCCTTCGAGCGCCACCAGGACGCCCGCGTCGTGCTCGACGTCGGGCACCGGCAGTGCCTTGCGGTCGAGTTTGCCGTTGGCGGTCAGCGGCAGCTGCGCCACCGCGACCACGTGGTCGGGAACCATGTAGCCGGGCACCGCGGCGGCGGCCGCGGCGCGCACCTGGCGCGGGTCGAGGTCGGCGCGGTCGGTGACGACGTAGCCGATCAGCTGCTGTCCGCGGGCCCCGAGCTCGACGACTCGCGCGGCCGCGGCCGTCACGCCGTCGGCGGCCAGGAGGGCGGCCTCGATCTCGCCGTACTCGATGCGGAAGCCGCGCAGCTGGACCTGTGCGTCGCCGCGGCCCAGATACTCGATGTCGCCGTCGATCCGGCGCGCGAGGTCGCCCGTCCGGTACATCCGCGAGCCGGCTGGATCGTAGGGATTGGCCACGAACCGGGTCGCGGTGAGGTCGGGTCGGCGCAGGTAGCCCTGCGCCAACTGTCCGCCGGTGACGTACATCTCGCCGACGACGCCCGCGGGGACCGGCCGCAGCCGGTCGTCGAGCAGGTGGATGCCGAGCGAGGCCAGCGGCCGCCCGATGAAGCTGGGGTCGGGGGCGCGCACCGACTCCGGGTCCAGTTCACGGAAACTCACGTGCACGGTGGTCTCGGTGATGCCGTACATGTTGACCAGGCGGGTCGGCTCGGCCGGGTGATCGTCGAACCACCGGCGGGCCTGCTCGAAGCTGAGCTCCTCGCCGCCGAAGACGATGTACCGCAGGTGCAGGGGCAGCTCGCGGCGGCGCCGGGCCTCGGCGAGCTGGTAGAACGCCGACGGTGTCTGGCTCAGAACGGTGACCTGCTCGTCGGCCAGCAGGGCGGCGAAGGCCGCCGGGTCGCGGGCCAGGTCGCGGTCGACCACGACCAGCCGACCGCCGGACAGCAGCGGGCCCCACATCTCCCAGACGGAGAAGTCGAAGGCGTACGAGTGGAACATGGTCCACACGTCGTCGGTGCGGAAGTCGAAGTCGCCTGCGGCCGAGTCCATCAGCGTGACGACGTCGCGGTGGGTCACCTCGACGCCCTTCGGATGTCCGGTGGAGCCCGAGGTGTAGATGACGTAGGCGCGCGTGTCGGCCGAGAACGACGGCTTCTCGTACTGGCGTTCGATTCCGTCGGCGATCAGGTCCTGCACGTCGACGGCCAGACCGTGTCCGGCCGTCGCCGCCCACAGGTCGTGGTCGGCGCCGGTCCGGTCCACCACGACCACGGTCGGACGTGCGTCGTCGACGATGTAGGCGAGGCGGTCGACGGGGTTCGACAGGTCCAGCGGCAGATAGCCCGCACCCGTCTTGAGCACGCCGACGATCGCCGTCATGAGGTCGACGGTGCGGTCGGTCGCGATGCCGACCAGATCGCCCGGGCGCACCCCGCGCGCCTGCAGTGCGGCGGCGACGGCGCTCGCGCGGGCGTCGAGGTCGGCGTAGACGAGTGTGTCGGCGCCAGCCGTGACGGCCGGGGCCTGCCCGTGAGAGCCGACCGTGTCGGCGAAGCGGTCGACGATGGTGCGGCCGCTGTTGGCGGTCGCGGTGATCGGTGCGACCACCGCCCTCCGATAGGCGTCGGCGTCGGCGATCTCGATGGCCGCGACCGGCTCCTCGGTGCGATGCAGCACCGCGTCGACGATGCGGCGCAGGATGTGCGCGAATCCGTCGACCTGCGTCTGGCCGAACACCGAGGGCAGATACTTGAGCTTCACCTCGAGCCCGGCGGCGGTCGGCGCGGTCACCATCGTGAGCGGGTAGTGCGTGGCGTCGCGCGCAATGACGTCGGCGACTGTCAGCCCGCCGACCGCGGTGGCGTCGACGGTCGCCAGCGACTCGGTGTCGACCGGGTACGACTCGTGGACGGTGAGGGTGTCGAAGAGCACCGCGGTGCCCGTCTGGGCGGTGATCTCCGGCAGCCCGACGTGCTGATGGTCGAGCACGGTGATCCGCGCGGCCTGCAGCTTCGCCAGGGCCTCGGCGATCGTCGCCTCGGGATCGACGTCGACGACGGCAGGCAGGGTGTTGATGAACAGGCCGATCATGGTGTCGATGCCGGCCAGTTCGGCCGGCCGGCCCGAGACCGTCTCGCCGAAGGCCACCACGCGGTTGCCGGTGAGCTTCGACAGCAGGACCGCCCAGACGAACTGCATGACCGTCGAGACGGTGACGCCGTGCACGCGGGCGAGGTCGTCGATCTGCGCCGCGGTCTCGGTGTCGAGGACGAAGACGTGGTCGCGCGGCAGCGACTGCGCGGTCGACTCGGCGTCGGCTGCGACGAGGGTCGGTCCGTCGAGCGGAGCCAGCAGCTCGCGCCAGGCGGCCAGGCCCGCCGCGTCGTCGACGGTCCCGATGTGGTTCAGGAAGTCGGCGAAGTCGGCGCCGGCGTCGGCGGCCCGGCCGGTGTAGGTGTCGCCGGTCGCGTACAGCGCCAGCAGGTCGGCCATCAGCAGCGGCGAGGACCAGCCGTCGATCAGGATGTGGTGGCTGGTCATGACGAGCCGGACGTCGGTGGCGGTCCGCACCGCCACGAACCGCAGCAGCGGCGGCGCGGCGAGGTCGAAGGGCAGCACCCGCTGTTCGTCCAGCACGGTCTGCGTCAGGTCGGCGACGTCGCCAGCGGCGTCGATCTCGTCCCACACGACGGGCAGGTGCGGCGGCACCACGGCCACCATCTCACCGCTGCGGGTGCGGACGAATCCCGAGCGCAGCACCCGATGCCGGTCGAGCAGCGACTGCGCCGCCTGCCGCAGCCGCGGCAGGTCGACGTCGCCGCGGAGGGTGACAGCGGCCTGCGCCACGTAGACGTCGACGATGCCGTCGCCGGCCTCGGCGAGCTCGGCCTGGAAGGCGAAGCCGCGCTGCAGCGGTGCGAGCCGCCACACGTCGGCGCCGCGGTAGCGGTCGGCGAGCAGATCGAGATCCTGCTGGGTCACGGCGACGCCGGACACGTCCGACGGCGAGAGGCCGATCGGCTCGTCGGCGTCGGTCCGGGCGGCGATCGTCGCGAGTTCGGCGGCCCACCGGTCGCCGAGGGCGTGCAGCTCGGTCTCGGGCAGCACGGCCTCGGGTGCGATCAGCGAGGCGACCAGGCGTCGTCGGCCGCCGGTCTGCTCGACGCCGACGTTGATCGTCAACGCGGCCTGCGCCGCCATCGCGCCGGACGGCGCCGAGTCGAACGCCGGCCCGGCGACCGCGGTGAACGCGGGCGCCGCGGCGGCCTCGGCGGCGGTGGCCGCACCCAGGTAGTTGAAGATGATCGACGGCAGCGGACGGTCGGCGAGTTCGCCTGCGCCCGCGTAACGGAGCAGGCCGAAGCCGATGCCGCCGTCGGGCTGCGAGAGCCGCTCCTCCTTGGCCGCCTTGACCGCGTGCACCGCGTCGGCGCCCGGATCGAGGTTCATCGGCGCGATCGCGGTGAACCAGCCGACCGAACGCGACAGGTCGGCGCGCACCGGTTCGGCGCCGTGCGCGAGCACCTCCTCGTCGCGGCCGTGGCCTTCCACCAGGACCGACACCGGGGCGTCGTCGGCGATGCCGCGGGCCTGCTGCCAGCCGCGGACGGCCCGCGCCAAGGCGGCGAGCAGCGCGTCGTTGACGTTGCCGCCGAAGGCTTCCGGGACGGTGGTGAGCAGCGACTCGGTGACCGCCTCGTCGACCGCGCACCGCACGGTCCGGGCGGTCGACTGGCGATCGCGCTCGCGGTCGACGGCGACGCCGAAGTCGGTGGTGCGCAACGGCGCACGACGACGCCAGTAGTCCACCTCGTCGGTGCGGTCGGCGACCCGGTCGGTCAGCGCGGCGAACCACGCGCGCGCCGACGTGGTGTTCTCCCGCAGCCGGCAGGCCTGGCCGGCGCTGCGCTGAGCCCACGCGGTGACCAGATCCTCGATGAGGGTGCGCCACGAGACGGCGTCGACGCCGATGTGGTGGATCACCAGGACGATGCGCGACGCGGCGTCGGCGCCGGAGACGAGCACCGCGTGCACCAGCCGACCGACGGCAGGATCGAGCCGGGCGGCGGCGGCCGCGTGCGCGGCCACCAGGTCGGCGTCGAACTCCGGCGTCCCGGCGGCGGCGGTCGAGGCGGCCGCGCTGACGGCGGCGGCCGCGTCGAACGGGTTGCCGGCGACCAGGGCCGGCGCGGATCCGGTGTCGGTCAGGCTCGCGGTGAGCATCGGGTGGTGCTCGACCACCGCGCCGAGCACCTCGCCCAGCGCGTCGAGGGTGAGTCCCTCGGGCGCGGCGAGCACCAGCGCCTGCGAGTGGTCGGCGAAATCGGTCGGCCGGTCGGCGAACTCCAGCATCCAGGCGACGGCGGGCGGCAGCACGCTCGCGCCGCTCGCCCCGCCGGGCAGCTCGGCCAGGGTCGGCAGGGCCACCTCGTCGGCGGCGATGGCGGCGGCCATCGCGCGGACGGTCTTGAACTCGAAGATCTGGCGCGGCGACAGCGCATGGCCGGCGGCCCGCATGGCCGAGGCGAGCTGGATCGACATGATCGAATCGCCGCCGAGGCTGAAGAACGATTCGGTGACGCTGACCCGGTCGACCCCGAGCAGGCCGGCGACGACCGCCGCGAGCTGCTCCTCCACGGCGCCGACGGGTGCGGCGTACGCCGCAGCCGAGGCACCGAAGTCGGGGGCGGGCAGGGCGCGGCGGTCGATCTTGCCCGCGCTGTTGAGTTCGAGTCGGTCGAGGGTGTTCCACACCGTGGGCACCATGTACGGCGGCAGCGCGGTCGCGGCGGCGGCCTCGGCGGCCTCGACGTCGACCGACGCGGGCGCCAGGTAGGCCACCAGGTGATCGGCGCCGCCCGGCGCGGTCACCACCGTCACCGCGGCGTGCACCACGCCGGGCGCGTGGGCGAGGACCGCTTCGATCTCGCCGAGCTCGATGCGCTGACCGCGGAGCTTGACCTGGAAGTCGGTACGGCCGAGGTACTCGATCTCCCCCGCGGCGTTCCACTTGACGAGGTCGCCCGTGCGGTACAGGCGCTCCCCTGCGCCGCCGTACGGGTCTGCGACGAACCGGTCCGCGGTCAGATCGCCGCGCGAGGCGTAGCCGCGGGCCAGCTGCACGCCGCCCAGGTACAGCTCGCCGGGCACGCCGACGGGCACCGGCTGCAGCCGGGCGTCGAGCACCAGCGTCGCGGTGTTCGCCACCGGACGACCGATCGGCACGACCGGCTCGCGGCCGTCGAGCCGGTAGGCGGTCACGTCGACCGCGGCCTCGGTCGGTCCGTACAGGTTGATCAGGTCGGCGCCGGTGGCCGCCATCAGACGGTGCGCCGGTGCACTGGTCAGCGCCTCGCCCGAGGTGAACACCCGCGCCAGACAGGTCAGGCCCGCCAGCCGGTCGCCGAGGGTGTCGACGAACGCCGACAGCATCGACGGAACGAAGTGGATCACATCGACCCGATGCTCGACGATCAGGTCGGCCAGGTACTCGGGGTCGCCGTGGCGGCCCGGTTCGGCGATCACCAGCGGTGCGCCGAGCATGGGCGGCAGCAGCAGTTCCCACACCGAGACGTCGAAGGTGTACGGCGTCTTCTGAACGAACCTCGCCGCGGCGGTCAGGCCGTGGTCGGCGCGCATCCACTCCAGTCGGTTCCGCACCGCGAGGTGGGTCACCGTGACGCCCTTGGGCCGCCCGGTGGACCCGGACGTGAAGAGGGTGTACAGGGCGTGTTCGGGGCGCAGCGGCGCGAGTCGATCGGCGTCGGTGAGCGGCGCGGCCGCGGGACCGGACCCGACGGGCGCCGACGTGTCCACCGGTACGACGGTCAGGTGGGTGAGTCCGGCGACGGCGGCCGGCTCGGTCCCGCGCGCGGTCAACAGCACGCGGACGTCGGCGGTGTCGACCATGTACGCCGCGCGGTCGGCGGGCGCCTGCGTGTCGATCGGCACGTACTGCCCGCCCGCGGCGATCACCGCGTGGACGGCGACCAGCATCTCCACGCTCCGGTCGATCGCCACGCCGACCGCGACGTCGGGTCCGACGCCGTACGAGATCAGTTCTCGCGCCAGCACGTTCACTCGCGCCGCGAACTCGGCACCGGACACCTCGCGGTCCCGGTACCGCAGCACGACACCGCTGCCCGCGGCCTCGGAACCCGCCGCGACCGCATCCGCGATCGTCCCGCCGGGCACCGGCACCGACTCGCCGACCGCGGCGGCGAGCACGGCGGAGCGCTCCGCGGCGTCGAGAACGGACGCGTCGCCGATCGGCAGCGCGGGAGCCGCCGTCAGCTCGTCGAGCAGCGCCACGAAACGCCGCGCGAGCACCTCGACACCGGTGGCGTCGAACAGGTCGGTCGCGAAGACGGCCAGGCCGGTCCAGTCGGCGCCGTCGGCACCGGTCCGCACGATCATCGACAGGTCGAGCTGAGCGGGCACCGACGGCGGATCGAGGAGTTCGAAGTCCACGCCGGCGACCGACACCTCGAGGCGCTGCGCCGACGCCGCCGGATCGAACGACAGCATCACCTGGGCGAGCGGCGAGAAGGCCTCGCTACGCACCGGGTCGACGGTCTCGACGATCGATTCGAACGGTACGTCGGCGTGCGCGAAGGCGTCGAGATCGACCGTCCGCACCTGGTCGAGAAGGGAGTTGAACGAGACGCGGCCGTCCACGCGGGTGCGCAGCACCAGGGTGTTGACGAACATGCCGACCAGGTGGTCGAGCGCGGTCTGGCCGCGACCGGCGATCGGGGTGGCGATCGCGATGTCGTCGGTCGCCGACAGCCGCGACAGCAGAGCCGCGAATGCCGCGTGGACCACCATGAACGCGGTGGTGCCGCTGGTGCGCGCCAGTTCCTCGACGCGTGCGCCCACGTGCGCGGGGATGGTGAACGGCACCTGGTCGCCCAGGTGCGAGGCGACCTTCGGCCGCGGCCGGTCCGCGGGCAGCTCGAGCACGTCGGGCAGCCCGGCGAGCTGGTCGCGCCAGTAGGCCGACTGCTTGCCGAGCACCGTGCCCGGGTCGTCGGCGGAGCCGAGAGCCGCGTGCTGCCAGAGCGCGTAATCGGCGAACTGCACCGCCAGTGCCGGGAGGTCGGCCGTCCGGCCCTCGACGCGCGCGGTGTAGGCGGCGACGATGTCGGCGACCAGCGGTCGCATCGACTCGCCGTCGGCGGCGATGTGATGGACCACCAGCGCGAAGACCTGCGAGCCGTCGGCGGCGCGCCACAGCCGGGCGCGCACCGGCCAGTCCACGGACACGTCGAACCCGGTGGCGACGGCCGCCGCGAGCCGGTCGCGGTCGGTGACGACCTGCCAGTCGAGTCGGTCGGGCACCTCCGCGGCGGGTGAGACCAGCTGCACAGGCCCACCGTCGACGGACGGGAAGGTGGTGCGCAGGACCTCGTGCCGCACCACCGCGTCCTGGACGGCCGCGCGGAGGGCGGCGACGTCGACGTCGCCGGTCAGCTTGAGCAGCGCGGGCAGGTTGTAGGTGGCTTCGCTCGGGTCGAACTGGTTGATGAACCACATCCGCTGCTGGGCGAACGACAGCGGCACCGACGCCGGGCGGGGGTCGGCCGCGGTGATCGGCGGCAGGCCCTCGTCGACGGTGGCGGCCCGCTCGGCGAAGGTCCGTACCGTCGGCGCCTCGAACAGGTCGCGCAGGTTCAGCTCCACGCCGAGTTCATCGCAGGCGCGACCCACGATCCGAGCGGCCAGCAGCGAGTTGCCGCCGACGTCGAAGACCGACTCGACGACGCTGATCTCGTCGAGGCCGAGGACCTCGGCGAAGATCTCGGCGATCACCGTCTCGGTGCGCGTCTGCGGCGCCACGAACTCAGCGGTCGCGGTGATGACCGGCTGCGGCAGCGCCTTGCGGTCGAGCTTGCCGTTGACGTTCAGCGGCAGCTGATCCATCAGCATGATGATGTCCGGGACCATGTAGTCCGGCACCTTGGTGGCGGCGGTCTGCCGGATCTGCGCGGGGTCGAGGTCGCTGCCGTCGGCGCGCGCGCCGACCACGTAGCCGACGAGCTGGTCCGGGAAGCCGGGCCGGCTCTTGATCGCGGCGGCCGCGGCGTTGACGCCGTCGGCGGCCAGCAGCCCGGCCTCCACTTCACCGAGTTCGATGCGATAGCCGCGCAGCTTCACCTGGTCGTCGGCGCGGCCCAGGAACTCCAGGCTGCCGTTGCGGAAGATCGCGACGTCGCCGGACTGGTACATGCGCTCGCCCGGCCCGCCGTACGGATCGGCGACGAACCGCGTCGCGTTCAGCGTGAAGCGGCCGGCGTAGCCGCGGGCCAACTGCTCACCGGCGAGGTACAGGTCGCCGGGCACGCCGTCGGGCACCTTCGCCAGCCGCGAGTCGAGGACGTACATCCGGGAGCCGGTCAACGCCATGCCGACGTCGCTGGCGGTGGTGGCCTCGACGAACTCCGGCGTCAGGATCCGCCGGGTCATGTAGACGGTGGCCTCGGTCGGCCCGTACATGTTGTTGAGTTCGGGCCCGTCGTTGCCGTCGTAGCGGCGACGGTCGACGAACCAGCGGCGCACCTGCTCGAAGTCGAGGGCCTCGCCGACGAAGATCATCGAGCGCACCGACTGCGGCATCACCCCGGGGGCGGGTTCGCGGACGGCACCGGCCAGCTGGTAGAAGGCCGACGGGGTGAGGTTGACGATGGTGACCGACTGCTCGGCCATCACCTCGACGAACCGTCCCGGGGTGCGGGTGGTGAGGTAGTCGAGCACGACGAGGCGGCCGCCGAATGCGAAGGCCACCCAGATCTCGCCGACGGACACGTCGAAGGCGTACGACTGGAACATCGTCCACACGTCGTCGGGCGAGTAGTCGTATTCGCGTCCCATCGCCGACAGCAGGGTCACCGCGTCGGCGTGGGTGACGATGACGCCCTTCGGCTTGCCCGTCGAACCCGAGGTGTACATGACGTACGCCGGGTGCAGCGGATGGACCACCTCGGGGATGGCCGCGCGCGTCTGCGCGGTCCCGCGGGCGGCGGCCTGCTCGACGGTCAACAGCTCGACGTCGAGCTCGGCCCATTCGATCGCGGTCTGCGCGTCGGTCAGGGCGAGCACCGGCCGCGCGTCGTCGACGATCGAGGCCAGCCGCTCCACCGGGTGCGTCTGGTCCAGCGGCAGGTACGCCGCGCCCGACTTGGTGACGGCCAACAGCGCGATGATCAGGTCGGCGTCTCGGGGCAGGCCGACGCCGACGAGTTCCTCCGGTCCGGCGCCCGCGGCGATCAGACCGGCGGCCAGCGCGTCGGAACGCTCGTCGAGCTCGGCATAGGTCAGCTCGACGCCCGCCATGTCGACGAGGGCGATGCGGTCGGGGAAGCGGCGAGCACTGGAGCGGAACAGGCCGGGCAGCGAGCCGAGGTCGGCGCTCTGCGCAGCGGTCAGTGCAGCAGCCCGGAGGGTGGCGATGGCCTCGGCGGTGGCGGAGGCGATCTGCTCGGGCGCCAGGCCCGCGGCCACCGCGGGGGTGACTGCGGCGCCGACGGCGGCGTCGGGGTCCAGGCCCTGGGCGGCGAAGACGGCCGAGGTGGCGGCCACCTGGGTGCCCAGGGTCGCGAAGGTGACCGGTCCTGCTGCGGTCTCGAAGGCGGTGAGATCCGGTCGTGCGGCGGAAGCGAAGGCGATCAGATCGACGGTGGCCGGGTCGGCCCCCCACACGCGAGAGAAAGCCGCAGCCAACGTTTTCAGATCAGACACCAGTATCTTGCCCCGTCATCTTGTTGAAATTACTGCCGATCAGGCTCGTTGCATTCGCCCGAATCGATTCGAGTGCTGTGCCCAGCGCCTCCGGGCCGGCCGAGGCCAGCGTCGGCGCCAGACTCATCAGCGCGGTCACCAGTGCCGAATCCATGTCCGGCAGCGCCGCCGCCATCGCGGTCGTCATCGTCGACAGGCCGGTGAAGGTGACCACCGCGCCGTCGTGCGCCAGGGCCGTTCCTTCGGGTGCCGCCGCGGCGGCCGCGGTCACCAGTTCCGGCAACGACGCCGTCGCGGGCACCTCGGCCACCATCCGGTCGGTGGCGGTCGAGATCGACAGATCGCCGACGACGATCTCCGGGTCGGCGGTGATCTGCTCGAGAATGCTCACATAGCGCTGGGCGTGCTTCTCGATCGTGCCCGGGTCGAACAGGTCGGTGGCGTACATGATCTCGCCGCGCATGGGACGGGGTGCGTCCGCGTGCGTCAGGTCGGCGGGATCGTTCGGGAACAGCGTCAGCTGGAAGTCGACCTTCGCGGCGGCGAGCTCCTCGGACACCGGCGCGATGTCGAGCCCGCCCAGCGAGACCGCCGGGAACTCCAGATTCTGGAACCAGAACATCGCCTGGAACACCGGGTTCACCGCGGCGGTGCGCGAGACGCCGAGTTCGGCGGTCACCTCGTCGAAGGCGACGTCGGCGTTCGACATGTCGGCCAGGTCGTCGGCCCGCACGCGGGACAGGAGGGCGTCGAACCGCTCCCCCGGATCGACGATCGTCCGCAGTGCGAGGGTGTTGACGAACATGCCGATCACGTCGTCGAGCGCGGCGTCGCCGCGACCGCCGTACGGGGTGCCGACCACGACGTCGGTGCTGCCCGACAGCCGCGCCAGCAGGATCGCGTACGCGGCCTGGGTGACCATGAACAGCGTGGTGTTGTGCCGGTGCGCCACCGACTCGAGGCTGCGCACCAGGTCGACGGGGATCTCGAAGGGCACCACGCCGCCGACGAAGCTCGGCACCGGCGGTCGGGGCCGATCGGTCGGCAGGGCCAGGACCTCCGGCGCGCCCGCGAGCCTGCGACGCCAGTAGTCGAGCTGACGCCTGCGGACGGTGACGCCGTCGGCGTCGACCGCGGCGAGCCGCTCCCCCTGCCACAGGGCGAAGTCGGCGTACTGGACACGCAGCGGTCGCCACGCGGGTTCGGCGCCGTTGCTGCGCGCGGTGTAGGCCATCATCAGATCCCGCGCCATCGGCGACATCGACGCGCCGTCGGCGCTGATGTGATGGATCACCAGCACGATCACGTGCTCGGCGGGGGCCACCCGCAGCAGCGCCAGCCGCACGGGCGGCGCCAGGGTCACGTCGAAGCCGATTCCGGTGACTCCGCGGATCGCGGAGTCGAGCGAGCCGACGACGTCGACCGGGGTCAGATCGATCCGGTCGAGGACCGCTTCGGGGCTGCTGATGAACTGCGACGGCTCGGCGTTGATCATCGGATAGCTGGTGCGCAGCGACTCGTGGCGGGCGATCAGATCGCCGACCGCCGCGGTGAGTGCGGCCACGTCCAACTCGCCGGCCAGGCTCAAGGCCAGGGCGATGTTGTAGGCCGGCGAGTGCGGATCGGCGCGGTTGATCAACCACATGCCGCGCTGCACGCCCGACACCGGAACCACCTCGGCCCGGGTGCGCGGTCCCAGCGGGACCGCCGGGCGCCCGCCCATCAGTTCCACGGCCCGCTCACCCAGTGCGGCGACGGTCGGTGCCTCGAACAGCGTCGCGACGGGCACCTCGCAGTCCAGTGCCGCGCCGAGCCGCGCCGTCACCTTCGTCGCGGACAGCGAGTTGCCGCCGAGGTCGAAGAAGTCGTCGTTGACGCTCACCCGGTCCAGGCCGAGCACCTGCCCGAAGATGTCGGCGACGACCGACTCGAGCTGGGTGCGCGGTGCCTCGAACACGGTGGAGGACGCGAAGTCGATCGCAGGCAGTCGCTTGCGGTCGATCTTGCCGATCGGCGTCCACGCGAACTCGTCGACGATCATCAAGGCGCGCGGCACCAGGAAGGTCGGCAGCCGGCCCGCCACGTAGTCGATCAGATCGTCACTGGTCAGCGTGCTGCCGGCCGTGAGTGTGACGTACGAGGCGAGCACGGTGTCGCCCGACGGCCCGGGCACGCCCAGGCTGATGGCGTTGGTGACGTCCGGGTGACCGAGCAGTTCGCCGTCGAGCTCGCCCGGTTCGATGCGCTGACCGCGGATCTTGAGCTGGAAGTCGCTGCGGCCGTGATAGGTGAACCGGCCGTCGGCCAGGCGGGTGACGCGGTCGCCCGTCCGGTACATCCGGATGCCGTCGCCGAAGGGATTGGCCACGTAGTGGGCGGCGGTCAGTCCGAGCCGATCGAGGTAGCCCAGGCCGACCTGATCGCCGTACACGTACAGCTCGCCCATCACGCCGTCGGGCACCGGGCGCAGCCCGCGGTCCAGGACCAGCGCGCCCACGCCCTCGCCCGCCGACCCGATGGTGACCTCGTCGCCGACCCGGAACGGACCGTCGCAGGTCACCCAGACGGCGGCCTCGGTGGGGCCGTAGATGTTGTACATCTGTCGGTCGCCGAGCGCCGCCCAGCGGTTGACCATCTCCGGCGGCAGCGCCTCGCCGCCGCAGGCGACGTGGGTGAAGGTCGGGATCTCGACCGGGTCGAGGGTCGCGGCGGCGGCCGGCGTGAAGTTGGCGTGCGTCGCGCCGTGCTTGGCGATGAAGCGCTCCAGGTCGCGGCCGGCGAAGGTGTCGAAGTCGGCGACCGCGATGCGGGCACCGGCCAGCCATGCGGGCACCAACTCGCCCATCGCGCCGTCGAAGCTGGGGGCGCCGACGTGCAGCATGCACGAGGAGGTGTCCATCTCGTACTTCGCGACGGTGTTGACCGCGACGTTCGTGATGGCCCGGTTGCTGACCACCGCACCCTTCGGCTTTCCGGTGGAACCGGATGTGAACAGGATGTAGGCGGCGTTGTCCGGCCGCACCGGGCGCACCAGTTCGTCGTCGGTGACGGCGCGTCCGCTGTGCCCGGCCAACTGCAGTTCGTCGGCCTCACCGTCGACGACGATCCAGTCCGGGCCCGCCGCCGGGTCCGTGACCGCGGTCGAGGTCAGGCCGATGGTCGCTCCCGCGTCGGCGATGAGTTCGGCCCGCCGCTCGGCCGGATGCCGCGGATCGATCATCACGAAGGCCGCACCCGTCTTGGCGACGGCGATCATCGCGACCACCGAGTGGTGGGAGCGGGGAATGCTGACGGCGACCGCGTCGCCTGCGCCGATCCCGCGGGCGATCAGTTCGCGGGCGAGCTGATTGGTCCGCGAGGCGAGCAGCCGGTGGGTCAGGGTGCCGTTGCCGACGATCGCCGGCGCGAGGGGCGCCACCTTCGCCGCGCCCGCCTCGATCAGTGCGCGGAGCGTGCCCGGGGTGGCCGGCGGCTCGATCGGCGCCGCGAGTGCGGCGAGGCGCTCGGCGTCGACCAGGTCGATCCGGCCGATCGGCGCGTCGGGATGGGTGACGATGCCTTCGACGACCGCGCGGAACTGCGCGGCGAGCGCGGCGATCCGGTGCTCGTCGTACAGGTCGGTGGCGTAGCACAGTTCCACGGCCATGCCGCCCTCGGTGTGAGCGCGATCGGTGACGGCCACCGCGAGGTCGACCTTGGCCACCGGGGGCCGGGCGTCGAGCAGGTCGCCGCCCGCCGCGCGGATGTCGGCGGCCGCCTCGATGTCGTTCTGCAGGGTCAGGGTGACCTGGAACAGCGGGCTGATGGTGCGGGAGCGGTGCGGGGCGACCGCGTCGACGACCTCCTCGAAGGGCACCTGCGAGTGCGCGAGCGCACGGGTGCGGGTGCGATGGGCGGCGATCACCGCGTCGGCGGCGCTCTGCGCGGGCGAGAGCGCCGTGCGCAGCACCACCGTGTTGACGAACATGCCGACCAGGTCGGCGGTCGCCGCCTCGTCACGGCCGGCGACCGCGGTGCCGACCGCCACGTCGTCGATGTCGGCCAACCGGCCGAGCACCGTCGCCAGCGCGGTGTGCAGGATCGTGAAGGTGGTGACGCCCAGCCGGGCCGCGGCGGTCCGCACGCGGGCCGCGGTCGCCTCCGGGATGGTCGCGTCGACGTAGGCGCCGGCACCCGAGGGCGACTTGGGCCGGGGTCGGTCGGCGGGCAGTTCGAGGATCTCGGCCATGCCGGCCAGCTCGCCCTGCCAGAAGTCGAGCTCGGTCCGCAGCCGCGACTCGGGATCGTCGGCCTCACCGAGCATCTCGCGCTGCCAGAGCGCGTAGTCGGCGTACTGGACCGGGAGCGGAGTCCACGCGGGCTCCTGCCCGGTCGACCGGGCGCCGTAGGCGGCCAACAGATCGGCGATCAGCGGGCGCAACGACGCGCCGTCGCCTGCGACGTGATGGAGCACCACGACGAGGACGTACTCGGCGTCGGCCCGCAGCAGCGTCACCCGGAACGGGATCTGCGAGATCAGGTCGAAGCCGCCGGACACCGCGCCGAGGATCGCGGCCGACAGGTCGTCGGTCGCGACCTCGCGCACCGGCAGCGCGAAGTCGTCGGCGACGTCCGCGAGCGGAAGGATCTCCTGCGTGGGTTCGCCGTCGACCGCAGGGAGACGGGTGCGCAGCACCTCGTGGCGGGCCACCAGGTCGAGGACCGCGGCGCGCAGGGCGTCGAGGTTCACCTGGTCGCCGAGCCGCACGGCGCCCGGCATGTTGTACGCGGGCGACTCGGGGTCGAGCCGGTTGATGAACCACAGCCGGGTCTGCGCGTACGCGACCGGGATCGGGTCGGGCCGGGGCACGGGTCGCAGCGGGAGGCGATCGCCGCTGGCCGGCGCGTCGCTGACGCGGGCCGCGAGTTCGGCGACGTCGCCGCTCTCGAAGATGTCGGTGAGCCGGACGTCGACGCCGCACTCGTTGCGCAGGCGCGAGGCCAGTCGCGCCGCGGTCAGCGAGTCGGCACCGAGCGCGAAGATGTTGTCGCGCATGCCGATCTGCTCCACCTCGACGAGGTCGTGGAGGATCCGCACGAGGGTCTTCTCGGTCTCGCTCGTGGCGGGGACGTGCTCGACGACGTCGGTGGAGGCGTACACCGGTGCGGGCAGCGCCGACCGGTCGAGCTTGCCTGCGGAGTTCACCGGGAACGATTCGAGGACCACGAAGGCCGCGGGCACCATGTAGCGCGGCAGCTGCCGCACGCACCAGCGCTGCAGTCGTTCGGCGAGGGCTTCGGCGGTCGACTCGGTCGCGGTCGTCCGGATGTAGGCGACGATCGCGGGCGAGCCGGTGTCGTGACGGACGACGACGGCGACGCTGTCGGCGCTGCCCTCGGCCAGCAGGGCGGCCTCGATCTCGCCGAGCTCGATCCGCTGCCCGCGGATCTTCACCTGGAAGTCGGTGCGCCCCAGGTACTCGATGTCGCCGTCGGCGTTCCACCGGACCAGGTCGCCGGTGCGGTAGGCCCGGGCGCCGGTGTCGAAGGGGTCGGCGACGAACCGCTCCGCGGTCAGCGCCTCCTGCCCCACGTAGCCGTCGGCCAACTGCACACCGGCCAGGTAGAGCTCGCCGGCGACGCCGACGGGCACTCGGCGCAGTCGCGAGTCGAGCACGTAGGTGGTGGTGTTCGGGACCGGTCGGCCGATCGGGATCACCGGCTCGTCCCCGCGCACGTCGTACGCGGTCACCTCGACGGCGGCTTCGGTCGGGCCGTACAGGTTGACCAGCTGGGCATCGGATTCGGCGGTGACCCGCTGCGCCAGCGGTGCGGGCAGGCCCTCGCCGGAGGTGAACACGTGCCGGACCGAGGCGGGCATCACCGGGCTTCCGGGCACCGCCGCGTCGACGAAGACGTCGAGCATCGACGGGACGAAGTGCACCGTGGTGATCTCGCGGTGATCGATCAACGCGCGCAGATAGGCCGGATCCCGATGTCCACCCGCCTGAGCGATGACCATCCGGCACCCGACCTGCAGCGGCCAGAACAGCTCCCACACCGAGACGTCGAAGGTGAACGGGGTCTTGTACATGACGATGTCTGCGGCGCTCGCCGGATAGTCGCGCTGCATCCAGGCCAGCCGGTTCGCGACGGCGGACACCGAGACCTCGACGCCCTTGGGGACACCGGTCGATCCGGAGGTGAAGATGATGTACGCGCTGTGACCGCGTTCGGTCGGCACCGACGGCGCGTCAGCACGCGGCACGGCGTCGAAGGACACCGACGCCAGATACTCGGTGGTGACCACCAGCGCCGGCTTCGCGGCCGCCACCACGGCGCTGCGGCGTCCGGCGGGCGCGCTCGGGTCGAGCGGCACGTAGGCGGCCCCGAGGGTCAGCGTCGCGTAGATCGCGACGACCTGCTCGATGCCGCGGTCGAGTTCGATGACGACCTTGTCGTCGCGCCGCACTCCGGCCTTCGCCAATTCTGCGGCGAGG
Organism: Gordonia aichiensis; assembly: GCF_039946255.1. Taxonomy (GTDB): domain Bacteria; phylum Actinomycetota; class Actinomycetes; order Mycobacteriales; family Mycobacteriaceae; genus Gordonia; species Gordonia aichiensis_A. The sequence continues at coordinate 246,818 of NZ_JBCDWL010000003.1, forward strand.
GTCCGTCGGAGTCGGTCGAACTCCGCGTACGTCCACTCGCGGTCGTCGTCGGCGACGGCGATCCGATCCGGGTGCGCACTCACCTGGCGCAGGAAGGGGTCGAGCAGTCCGTCGCGGGCCGGCTCGGTGCGCGGTCCGGCCTCCAGCGCGATCAGCTTGGCCGACTCACCGGGCAGCAGCAGCGCGACATCGGCCACCGCTGCATCGAGTCGCCCGATGAAGGCGTCGACGAAGTGCAGGAACCGGCGATGGTGTTCGTCGATCTCCGCCTGCGTGTACAGGTGCGGGTTGCCGTGCAGGTCGAGCACCAGCGGCTCTTCCGGGCTGGCCTGGTACAGGTTGACCAGCAGGTCTTCCAGCATTCCCGAGGTCAGGATGCGGTATTCGGCGCCGACGCCGTCGAGGCTGATCGGCTCGTCGAAGAAGACCATGTTGATCCGCGGACCGAAACCGTAGGTGCTGCCGTCCAGACCCGCGTCGCGCTTGATGTCGTCGGAGCGGTACCGCTGGTAGCGCAGCGCCCCGGTGAGTTCGAGCTGGGTGGCGTCGATGAGCTCGCGCACGGTCCGGTCGAGCACCTCGGTGACACGGATCGGCAGGATGTTCGAGACCATGCCGCCCGAGCGCTTGATCGCGGCGGTGGACCGGCCGGTCACCGGCAGGCTCAGGACCACGTCGTCGGTCCCGCTCATGCGGCCGAGGAAGGCGGCGAAGGCCGCCGACAGCAGGACCGCCATCGACGAATTGCAGGTGCGCGCGGTGGCCTCGATCCGCTCCTGCAGATCGGTGTCGAGCTTGCTGCTGGTGACGAGGTTGTCCAGGACGACCGGTGCGGTCGTCGGAACGTGCGAGAGGGTGACGCGTTCGGGGAGCGCCCCCACGCGTTCGAGCCAGTGCGCGCGGTCGGTCTCGCGGCGGCTGCTGGTCTGGTACGCCTCCTCGTAGGCGATGATCCCCGACATCGACAGGGGCGCCTTCTCGACCAGTTCCTCGCCGCGGCGCGCGGCGTTGTACCGGTTCACCACGCGGCGGGAGACCGCCAGCGCGGCGTAGCCGTCGAGCATGATGTGGTGGCAGCGGGTGTACCAGAGCGTGCGCTCGTCGGTGATCCGCAGCATGGCGACGACGATCAGTTGGTCGTTCAGGAGGTCGACCGGACGGCGGTAGTCGGCCTGCATCCACTCGGTCGCCGCGGCGAAGGGGTCGTCGTGACCGCGGAAGTCGTAGACGTCGACGTGCTGGTCGTAGTCGACGTCGACGTACTGCATCGGCACACCGTCCACCTCGACAAGGCGGACATAAGGCGATTCAATGGCCTTGCCGACGGCTTCGCAGCACTCGACGAGCAGATCGATGTCGAGGCCACCGGGCGCGTGCCGCAGATCCAGGTACTGCGCGATGTTCACCGAGTAGTCGGGCGAGAGGGTCTCGGCGAACCACATCCCCCGCTGGGCCGGCGTCAGGGGCAGCAGTTCCAGGGAGGCGTCGGACTCCGCCGACAACGTCACCCCATCCATCGAGTCAACCTCTCTCACTCAAGATCGCTCAACGGTCACTCGACCATTGAACCCACCTGTACTCCGACGAACCACGATCGGCCCGGCGCAGCGCCCACTCGCGGCGCCCGGTGCCTCGCAGACTTTACGCGTCGCCTCCGACAGTCCTGTCGCAATGTCGGGCGGTCACCGAATCGGACCACCGATACACATCAGCGTGCCGCCTTCACCTTCACGACATTCGATCTATGGGTCCAGATCTGAAGTTCACCCCCATCGGACTCGTGGCCGTCACATCTCCCACCAGACTATGTCATCTGCCATCGGGGCCATCGGCGATGGGACCGACAGCCATCCGGCATGTCCGCATCGCCCGCATTCGACCTGCGGCCGGAGATGCCGGTTCCCGCCTGACGGCGCGGCGTCGGTCAGGCGTTGACCAGTTCGACCACTCGCGGATCCTTGAGGCCGCTGCCCACCGGCACGTCGGCCGGATCGGTGCCCTCGGTGAGCACCTTGTTGTTCTCGTCGACGAAGACCACGTGCGGCGAGTACGCCTTCAGTTCGGCCTCGTTGAGCATCCCGTAACCGATGATGATCACGAGGTCGCCGGGGTGCACCAGATGTGCGGCCGCACCGTTGATTCCGATGACACCGGTACCCCGCTCGCCCGCGATCACATAGGTCTCGAGGCGCGATCCATTGTCGATGTCGACGATGGTGACCTGCTCGCCCTCGAGCAGATCCGCCGCGTCGAGGAGATCCTCGTCGATGGTCACCGAGCCCACGTAGTGCAGGTCCGCTTGCGTGACCTTGGCACGGTGGATCTTCGATGTCATCATTGTTCGCAGCATATTGAAATCCTTTCGATCTGCGTTCTGACCTTGTACATCGTCCCGCATCCCCCAATCCGTTACAACAGACGCCGTCGCGGTCAACCCCTCGGACCAGCGACTGTACTGGTCAGTCACTTGCCAGATTCATCCGAATGACCGCATGGGAAAGCGTCCGAACGATGCCTTTTCGCCCCGCGGAACGTCAGCGTCCGGTCGCCGCCTTCCGGTAACCGCGCAGTGCCGGATACGTGGACAAGGCGATGATCACGACCACCCAGATGCTCACCTTGATCAGATTCTCGGCGACCGGTCCGCCCGAAGCGAAGGCCCTCATGACCTCGATCGCCGGCGTCATCGGCTGATTCGCGACGATCGGCTGCAGCCAGCCGGGGTACATGTCGACCGGAGAGAATCCGGAGTTGAAGAACATCATCAGTGTCGACAGGAGCGAGATGACGGGCACCAACGGCGCGCCCGGGGCGACGTTGACCGCCGCGGCCAGGGTCAGCACCGCGAAGGCCGCGCCGTAGGCCAGCGCTACCGCCACGATCCCGATCGCGGGTCCGATCCCCTGCGTGAACCGGAAGCCGATCAGATGACCGGCGGCGAGCAGCAGCAGCGTGGTCACCAGAATGCGCGCGAGCTCGGAGATCACCCGCGACGTCAGATCGGCGCCGCGATTGATCGGCAGCACGTAGATGCGGCTCAGCAGGCCCGACATCCGCTCGATGTTGAGCCGCGCCGCCGACGCGATGGAGCCGAACATCGCGCCGATGATGATCACCAGCGGCACGGTGCCGTAGGCGCTGTTCATTCCGGTCGCCGACCCGACCGCATCGCCCAGGACGACCTTGAACATGATCATCGACAGCCCGGGGACGATCAGCGACTGCAGCAGGGTCGGCACGTCGCGGACGACGACGAGCAGCTGCCTGCCCGCCAGAATCCCGGCCTGGCTGAACCAGGCGGCGAGGGACCCCTCCGGGCGCGGGTGCGCCGTCGGGAACCGGTAGTTCTTCACGGGTTCGATGGTGGTCACGCGCCCGTCCTCCGCTTGTAGACGCCGAGGAACACCAGGGCGAGGACGAACAGGCCGATCACCCAGAACACCGAGGGCATCGCGATCTGCCAGGTCAGGCGCCCCTGATCGGCCGCCCGGATCACCTCGACGAACTGCGAGACCGGCTGATTGCGCGCGAACGGCCGGATCCACTCCGGGAATCGCTCCTCGGGGACGAAACCGGTCGAGAGCATGCCGAGGATCAACGTCGGCAGGCTCATCGCCTGGCTGGTGGCCTGCGGGCTGCCCGCGACCAGACCGAGCCCGTCGGCGACCATCGCCAGGACGAATCCGATGATGCCGGCGATCACGAAGACGAGCACCACCCCGAAGGCGCCGTTCGCCGGTCGCCAGCCGATGAGCAGGCACGCCACCACGGCGCACAGCAGCGAGACCACCAGCAGCGCGGCATCGGTCACCAGACGCGACGCCATCGGCACCCACGAGGGCATCGGCAGCACCCGGAATCTGGTGTGGATCCCCTTGACCCCGTCGAACGACGACTTCATCGCCGCCGACGAGGCCGCGAACCCCACCGATTGAAGAATGATGATCGGCATCAGGAACTGTCCGTAGTCCATGCCCGGATACAGGTCCATGACCCGTCGGAGCGGAACGTAGAAGCAGACTGCGACGAAGACCGGCGAGATGAACGCGACGATCAGTTCACCGTTGCGGATCACATGGCGCAGACCGCGCCCGTTGAGCGCCGCGAGCTGCCCCCACACGTGCGGCGCAGGCATCGCGGTGCGGCGCGATTCACTGGTCGTCATCGTCGTCCTCTTCGTCGTGGACGCGCGGCGTCCCGGTCAACGACAGGAAGACCTCGTCGAGCGACGGGCGGCGCAGCGCGATGTCGGAGAGCGGGATCTGCGCGGCCTCGGTCCGGCGGATCACCTCGGCCAGCGTCTCGGGCCCGTTCGGCGCGGGCACCGCGACGGTGCCGCGGTCCTCGTCCATCTCGGCCCCGCTCGGGCCGAACAGGTCGGCGAGCTTGCCGATGAGCCGCGGAATGTAGGCCGGATGGGCGGGCGTGATCTCACAGTAGGCGGCGCCGGTCGCCGCCTTCAGCTCGTCGGAGGTGCCCTCGGCGATGACCCGACCGTGGTCGATCACCACGATGCGGTCCGAGAGCATGTCGGCCTCCTCCAGGTACTGGGTGGTGAGCAGCACGGTGACGCCGTCCTGCCGGAGCTGCTCCACCAGGGTCCACACCTCCTGCCGGCTGCGCGGGTCCAGACCGGTGGTCGGCTCGTCGAGGAACACCACCGACGGCTCGGTCACCAGACCGCAGGCGATGTCGATGCGTCGGCGCATGCCGCCCGAGTACTGCCCCACCTTCTTGTCTGCGGCGCCGACCAGCGAGAACGTCTCGAGCAGCTCAGTCGCGCGCGCCTTGGCCGCCGACTTGCTCAACCCCAGCAGCCGGCCGAACAGGACGAGGTTCTCCCGGCCGGTGAGCGCTTCGTCGAGCGCCGCGAACTGCCCGGTCAGCATGATCGAGCGCCGCACGCCCGCCGCGTCGTCGACGACGTCGTGACCGTTGACCGTCGCCGAACCGCCGTCGGGTCGCAGCAGGGTGCAGAGCATGTTGACCGTCGTCGTCTTGCCCGCGCCGTTGGGTCCCAGCAGCGCGATGATCTGCCCCTTGGGCACCTTGAAGCTGACGCCGTCGACCGCCACCATGTCCTTGAAGACCTTGCGCAGACCCCGGACCTCGATGGCGTACTCGACCTCGGCGTCGTCGTCGGCGATCGGGACCAGGTCGAGGGCCGGGAAGGCCACCGTCCGGGCCGCCGCATTCGCCTCCTCCGCCGGGTGCACGCGCCGCACCGGCGCCGCTGGCTGCGCGGGCATCGCGGAGGTCACGTCCCACGCGGCCTGCCGGCCCGCGGGCAGCTGCTGGGGCGCGCGGGGTTCCAGTTCGTCGACCAGTTCGGGTTCGGCTCGTCGGCGGACGAGACTGTTCAACGGCCACGGGGCGCTCGGCGGCGAGGAGGTGTCCACCCGCCACTGCTGGCCGCCCTCGCGGGTCCGCGCCGACGAGCGCGCGCGATGGTCGGGCGCGGGCCGCGACCGTTCCGGCTCGCCTTCGGGCCGGTCGGATCGGGCCGGCCGATCGGGAGTCTGCACCGCGCTCGGCCGCCGCTCCTGCGCCGCCGGTTCCACCAGGCCGGGCGTAGCTGCGCCCCGTCCGGACTCCGGACCGAGTTCCTTGCGCCAGGCTCGCAGTTGCTCGGCAACCGGGTCCTGTTCCATGTCCCACGGCACGGTGTCGCGGAGGGGATCCAGCGGTGGGCGTTCCCCGCCACCGCCCGAAGTCGGTGCATCGTCTCGACTGTGGCCAGCGTCCGGCATGTCTTCCTAACGTCTGCGGTCTGATCGGCGACGGGGCTCCGCCGATCGAATTTGAACCCGAAACCACTAGCTTATCGGCACCAATCGGCAGATCGTTTCTCAGTCGTCACTCCGGCCGCACGTGTCCGGCACTTTCCGCCGATCGGGCGAAGTCCCCGGCGCCGCTCCCCATCGAGCCGGGTCGGTCAGGCGAACATGCGCCGACCAGCGAGCGCGTTGCACGCTCGAACGCCGTCGCGGAGCCCGGCTTCGAAGGCCGCCTGTCGCTCCGCTCCGGTCCCGTGCATCGTGCCCGGGACGCCGTCGCCGACCGCGTTCATCAGTGCCAGCGCACCGTCGCGCGCCGATGCGGGCAGGTCGCCCTCGGCGATGAGGTAGCCGATTCCGACGCCGGCCCAGCAGTCCGCCGACTGCTCGAGCGGCTTCTGCGTGGCGACGTCGCCGAGGAGGGTCGGCAGCACCACGTCGGCCCCGGCCTTCTCCTGCACGCCATGTCCCGATTCGTGAATCAGCACGACCGTCGCGCGGAGGTCGTCGGCGAACAGGTACCGGTCCCGATTGGCCACGACGAACGTGGTCCGGTCGCAGTGATGCGTGCCGACCGCCAGCACGGGCAGACCGGGCACTGCGGGGAAGTCCGCGTAACCGCAGATCGTCGGTCCGGCCTGCGACCACCAGCCCCACCCCAGCCGGGCGGTGTCACCACCGTGTGTCGGACCACGTCGGACTGGCCGCGCGCCCGCAGGAACTTGTCGCGCAGCGCCGCACCGCACGCCGCGGTGGTCGCCACGCTCGTCTGCCTGCCGCACTGCGCGGCCGACGGGGTGATCGGCGTCGTGCCCAGCGGGGCCGGGGCGCTCCGAGCCGCCGGAGCCGCGAGCGATGCGGACAGCAGGGCGGCGATCAGGAGCAGGCAGCAGCGGGTGAGAACAGACGACGACCTCGACATGGGTCCGACCGTAATGCACCACCAGACCGATTCGCCGGGTCCTGGAACGCCGAACGGCCCGATTCCCCCCGAATGGGGGACGGGCCGTTCGAATGTTCGTCGCGAGACGCGCAGAGACCTGTCAACAGCGCCACCCCCGAACCCATCGCACGGAATCCTCATCACAGCGACGAACCAGCAGTCCTCCTCAGAGCGCCGACGCGACCGCGACGAATCTGTTCCACGAGGGATTGTCAACGTCCAGGCTGAGCTTCTTCGTGACAATCTGCTCAGCGATGGCGACCGAGTCGGTTTCGCTGTACTCCTGCTTCGGACTCGCGGCCCGTGTTATTCGTTTCAGCTCCCGCTTCGGCTCAGCGATGGTCTCGGTGTTGGCCTGCCGCGGAAACTTCACCTGCCGCCACGCGGTCGGCTTCACACCACGCACCGCATCTGGAAACGCCAACCACCATGCCTCGGTCATCTGAACCGGTACCACCGCGTGCGTGGCATGCCCGGGGATCGCCGCAGCGAGCTCCGCTGCGAGTCGGTGTTCGACCTTCCCTGACGGATCCGGCCCATCCGAGTCTTGATGGACGAGCACCGCGTGGACGACTCTGGCCCTCGATTCCCTCTCGACCAGGTCTGCGATCTCATCCATCCACGACCGCACCTTCGCGTCGGTGGCGCCCTTCGTCAAGGAGGGCGGCTCTCGCCTCGTTTCCACAACGACCTCACCGGGCGCTCTCGGGCACAGATGCCGAACCAGTACCTTGATCGACTCCGTGTCATTCGAATCCTCGCCGAACACCAGAATCACCGGTGGTCTGCGTCTGGCTCCCGGTGTACCTCGACCGTCCTTTGCCCGACCGCTCACTGCGGCACTCCACCGAGGGAGCCTGCGAACCACAGTTCGCCGAGTTTCCGTCCGCCACCCGCCAACAGTTCCCTGATCTCATCAGGTGCGATGGACGGGATCACCGAACCACCGGTCACCGGGTCCCGATCGCACACGATCATTTCGTCAGCGGCGAGCCGGTTCACCAAGGTCGGAGAATGCGAAGCGACGATGATCTGCGTACGCGTGCTGGCTTCTCGCATCCGATCGACGAGCACATCAAGCGCATAGGGGTGCAGGCCGTGGTCCACCTCTTCAATGATCGTCAGCGCCGGTGGACTCGGTTCATGTAGCGCCACGAGCAGCGCGAGGATACGAACCGTACCGAACGAGGCGTCAGCAAGATCGATGGGTTCGCGCAGACCCGTCTCGATCAGCTGTACGACGAGCGCATCGCGGCTGCCTCCGACATGGTCGAAAGTCAACGTCTCCAGTCCCGGCAGGCACCTGCGCAAGTCGTGAATCAACGCCTCGAACGCGTCGTTCGACCGCTGGTACAGCGTATACAAGGCTGACGCCAGATTCGTTGCGTCATCGTCGAGCGTCGCGTTGGAGATGCGACTGGGCCTTCGCGCCTCCCTCACGATCGGATCCAGGTAGCGAACACTCGATAGGAAGGCAAAGAACTCGCTGGGACCGGTCCCGAGGTCTTCGCTGTCGACACGAGCGAGCGCCCCCAGTGCCGAGACGTTCTCGGAGGCGAGACGAAGACTGTTCTTGCGATCCTGCATCTGAATCTCAACGTTGTCGTCCAGTGCGGTCACCTTGTATCGGCGTCCCTGGCCGGGGACACGTTTGAACTGGTAGACCTCTTCCTTCTTCAGAGCACCACTGTCTGATGCCTCGAGCACCAATCGGTACGAGTCCGGAGCCCTGGAGGTCGAATGCGCAGTGATCCTCCCCTCGACAGTCAGTTCAACCGCCGATGACGCCGACTGCGCATGACTGAGCACTCGGTCAAAACCGCCCGCGATGTCAATTGCCTGCCTGATATCGAAACGGGAAGTATCGCGAACGAACTCAAGGACTTTCAGCAGATTGGACTTACCCGAGCCGTTCGGTCCCACGAGAACATTGAACGCCCCGAATTCGACATCGACCTCGGTCAGCGAACGGAAGTTGCGAGCCTTGACTCGTCGCAGGGGAATCGATGACGCGCTCATTCGCCCATGCTAACCGACCGAAAACGAACCGCCCGTTCCCGGATCTCTCCGGGAACGGGCGGTTCGCCAGTCTAAATCTGTCGCGTGAAGCGTGGAGCGGACCTTACTTGGCCTTCTCCAGCACCTCGACCAGACGCCAGCGCTTGGTGGCCGACAGCGGTCGGGTCTCCATGATGCGGACGCGGTCGCCGACGCCGGCGATCTGCTCCTCATCGTGCGCCTTGACCTTGCTGGTCGTGCGGATGATCTTGCCGTAGAGCGGGTGGCTCTTACGATCTTCCAGCTCGACCGTGATGGTCTTGGTCATCTTGTCACTGACGACGTAGCCGATCCGCTCTTTGCGGCTGGCGCGATCTTCGGTGTTCACCTTCTGGTCCTCACTCATGCGTCTTCACCCTCCGGTCCGGACGCCAGGCCCAGCTCGCGCTCACGCATGACCGTGTAGATGCGCGCGATCTCGCGGCGGACGGTCCGCAGACGGCGGTTGTTGTCGAGCTGACCGGTGGCCATCTGGAAACGAAGGTTGAACAGCTCTTCCTTCGACTCCTTGAGCCGCGCGACCAGGTCGGCGTCGCTGAGCTCGCGGAGCTCAGTGGCAGCAACTCCGAGTGCCATCAGAACTGCTCCTCTCGGGTCACGATACGGGTCTTCATGGGGAGCTTGTGCTGAGCGCGACGCAGGGCCTCGCGAGCGGTCTCCTCATTGGGGTAGCTCATCTCGAACAGCACGCGGCCCGGCTTCACCGGGGCCACCCACCACTCGGGCGAGCCCTTACCGGAACCCATGCGGGTCTCGGCGGGCTTCTTCGTGATCGGGCGGTCCGGGAAGATGTTGATCCAGACCTTGCCGCCACGCTTGATGTGGCGGTTGATCGCGATACGAGCCGACTCGATCTGTCGGTTGGTGATGTACGCACCCTCCAGAGCCTGGATGCCGTAGTCACCGAAGGTGACCTTGGTTCCGCCCTTGGCCCGGCCCTTCAGGCTGGGGTGGTGCTGCTTGCGGTGCTTGACCCTGCGAGGGATCAACATGGCCTCAGCCCTCCTGATTCTCTGCAGGCGCTGCTGCGGACGCGTTGGCGTCGGCGGCCGGAGCCTGCTGCGCCTCGTTGCGGCCGCCCTGGCCACCGCGCGAATCACGACGCGGGCGGCTCGGACGACGCGCCCCGCGGCGGTCCTCGGCGGGTGCGGCAGCGGCCAGCTCACGACGGCCGCCGACGATGTCACCCTTGTAGATCCAGACCTTCACGCCGATGCGGCCGAAGGTGGTGCGTGCCTCGTAGAGCCCGTAGTCGATGTCGGCGCGCAGCGTGTGCAGCGGGACGCGACCCTCGCGGTAGAACTCCTTGCGGCTCATCTCGGCGCCGCCGAGACGACCCGAGCACTGGACACGGATGCCCTTGACGCCCGGCTGACGCATGGCCGACTGGATGGCCTTGCGCATGGCGCGACGGAATGCGACGCGGTTGCTCAGCTGCTCGGCCACGCCCTGCGCGACGAGCTGTGCGTCGGCCTCGGGGTTCTTGACCTCGAGGATGTTGAGCTGGACCTGCTTGGCGGTCAGCTTCTCCAGGTCGCCGCGGATGCGATCGGCCTCGGCGCCGCGGCGGCCGATGACGATGCCCGGACGAGCGGTGTGGATGTCGACGCGGACGCGGTCACGGGTGCGCTCGATCTCCACCTTGGAGATGCCGGCGCGCTCGAGGCCGGTGCTCAGCAGCTTGCGGATCGCGACATCTTCCTTGACGTAATCCGCGTACTGCTTGTCGGCGTACCAACGCGAATTCCAGTCAGTGGTGATGCCCAGCCGGAAACCGTGCGGGTTGATCTTCTGGCCCACTGTTAGGCTCCCTTCTTCTTCTGCTGGCGCGAACGAGCACGTCCGCCGTTCTCCGAAGCAGCGGTGACGACCACGGTGATGTGGCTGGTGCGCTTGCGGATGCGGAAGGCACGGCCCTGAGCGCGCGGCTGGAACCGCTTCAGGGTGGGGCCCTCGTCGGCGAAGGCCTCCGAGACCACGAGGGTCCGGCGGTCCAGGCCGACGTTGTTCTCGGCGTTCGCGACGGCGCTGGCGAGCACCTTGTAGACGGGCTCGCTGGCGGCCTGCGGGGCGAACCGCAGGATGTCCAGAGCCTCGTCGACGTTCTTGCCGCGGACCAGGTCGATGACGCGACGTGCCTTCATCGGGGTCACGCGAACGAACTTCGCGGTCGCCCGGGCACTGCGCACTGCGTGGTTAGCAGTCGTATCAGTCTCAGTAGTCATGGTTACCGGCGCTTCGCTTTCCGGTCATCCTTGATGTGACCCTTGAAGGTGCGGGTGGGGGCGAACTCGCCCAGCTTGTGACCGACCATGTTGTCCGACACGAACACGGGCACGTGCTTGCGACCGTCGTGGACCGCAAAGGTGTGACCGATGAAGTCGGGGATGATGGTCGAGCGGCGCGACCAGGTCTTGATGACCTGCTTGGTGCCCTTCTCGTTCTGTGCATCCACCTTCTTCAGGAGGTGGTCGTCGACGAACGGGCCCTTCTTCAGGCTGCGTGGCATTTTTTACCTCCTCCTAGTTATCGCTTGTTCTTGCCGGTACGACGGCGACGAACGATCATCTTGTCGCTGGCCTTGGTCTTGCGGGTGCGGCCCTCGGGCTTGCCCCACGGGCTCACCGGGTGGCGACCACCCGAGGTCTTGCCCTCACCACCGCCGTGCGGGTGGTCGACCGGGTTCATGACGACACCGCGGACGGAGGGACGCTTGCCCTTCCAGCGCATGCGGCCGGCCTTGCCCCAGTTGATGTTGCTCTGCTCGGCGTTGCCGACCTCGCCGACGGTGGCGCGGCAGCGCACGTCGACGCGACGGATCTCACCGGACGGCATGCGCAGGGTCGCGTACGGACCCTCCTTGCCCAGCAGCTGGATCGACGCACCGGCCGAACGGGCCATCTTGGCGCCGCCGCCCGGACGAAGCTCCACGTTGTGGACCTGGGTACCGGTCGGGATGTTGCGCAGCGGCAGGTTGTTGCCCGGCTTGATGTCGGCGTTCGGTCCCGATTCGACGACGTCGCCCTGCTTCAGGTTCTTCGGCGCCAGGATGTAGCGCTTCTCGCCGTCGACGTAGTGCAGCAGCGCGATGCGCGCGGTGCGGTTGGGGTCGTACTCGATGTGCGCGACCTTGGCGTTGATGCCGTCCTTGTCGTTACGACGGAAGTCGATCAGACGGTAGGCACGCTTGTGGCCGCCACCCTTGTGACGGGTGGTGATGCGGCCGTGCGCGTTGCGGCCACCGGTGCTGTGCAGCGGGCGCACCAGCGACTTCTCGGGGTGCGAACGGGTGACCTCGGAGAAGTCGGCGCCGCTCGAACCGCGACGACCCGGGGTCGTCGGCTTGTACTTACGAATTGCCATGAGTCTTAGTCCCTACTCTTCTTCGCGGGCGGTCAGGAGACCGCGCCCCCGAAGATCTCGATGGGCTTGCTGTCAGCGGACAGCGTCACGATGGCGCGCTTGGTGTTCTTGCGCTTGCCGAAGCCCGAGCGGGTGCGCTTGCGCTTGCCCTGGCGGTTGGCGGTGTTGACGCTGGTGACCTTCACATCGAAGATCGCCTCGATGGCGATCTTGATCTGCGTCTTGTTCGAGTCCGGGTGCACCAGGAAGGTGTACACACCGTCTTCGATCAGCCCGTAAGCCTTCTCCGAGATCACCGGCGCCAGGATGATGTCACGCGGGTCTGCCTGCGTAGCCATCTCAGGCCTCCTTCTTGGTGTTCTGCTCGATGAAGGCGTTCAGGGTCTCAACGCTGAACACGACCTCATCCGAGTCGAGGACGTCGTAGGTGTTGAGCTGGTCCGGCGCGATCGGCAGGACGTTGCCCAGGTTCGCGACGCTCTTCCACGCGGTGATGTCCTCGCGGGACAGGACCACCAGGAACTTACGACGGTCGCTCAGCAGCTCCAGGAACTGGCGAGCCGACTTGGTCGACGGCGTCTGACCGGCGACGAGCTCGGTGACCACGTGGATGCGCTCGTTGCGAGCACGATCCGACAGGGCTCCGCGCAGCGCAGCGGCCTTGACCTTCTTGTTCACCTTCTGGGTGTAGTCGCGCGGCTGCGGACCATGAACGGTGCCGCCACCGACGAACTGCGGTGCACGGATCGAACCCTGACGTGCGCGGCCGGTGCCCTTCTGGCGGTACGGCTTGACGCCACCGCCGCGGACCTCGCCACGGGTCTTGGTCGAGTGCGTGCCCTGACGGCCTGCGGCCTGCTGAGCGACGACGACCTGATGCATGAGCGCGATGTTCGCGGTCGCATCGAAGAGGTCGGCCGGCAGGTCGACGGTGCCGTTGGTGCTGCCGTCGGCGTTGCGAACGTCGAGCGTCAGCTTGGTTGCGGTTTCGGTGCTCACTTGTTGCCACCCTTCACTGCGTCGCGGACCACCACGATGCCGCCCTTGCGGCCGGGGATCGCGCCCTTGATCAACAGCAGACCGGCTTCGGCGTCCACCTTGTGGATGGTCAGGTTCTGCGTGGTCACCTTGTCCGAGCCCATGCGGCCGGCCATGCGGGTGCCCTTGAAGACGCGACCCGGGGTGGCGCAGCCGCCGATGGAGCCCGGCGAACGGTGCACGCGGTGTGCACCGTGGCTGGCGCCCAGGCCGGCGAAGCCGTGACGCTTCATGACGCCGGCGAAGCCCTTGCCCTTGGAGATGCCGGTCACGTCCACCTTGACGCCGTCGGCGAAGATGTCCGCACCCAGCTCCTGGCCCACCTGGAAGTCCGAGACGTCGTTGACGCGGATCTCGGTGAGGTGGCGACGCGGGGTGACGCCGGCCTTGGCGAACTGGCCGGCGACCGGCTTGTTCACCTTGCGGGGGTCGATGGCGCCGTAGGCGAGCTGCACGGCCGTGTAGCCGTCACGGTCTGCGGTGCGCAGCTGCGTGACGACGTTCGAGCCGGTCGCGATGACGGTCACCGGGACGACCCGGTTGTTCTCGTCGAAGACCTGGGTCATGCCGAGCTTGGTGCCCAGGATGCCCTTGGTGGCCTTCTGATTGAGTGCTTTCTGATTGCTCATTTAGTCCAATCCCCCGTCACTGAATGTTGACGTCGACACTGGCCGGGAGGTCGATGCGCATGAGCGCGTCGACCGTCTTCGGCGTCGGGTCGAGGATGTCGATGAGTCGCTTGTGAGTGCGCATCTCGAAGTGTTCGCGGCTGTCCTTGTACTTATGCGGCGAACGGATGACGCAGTACACATTCTTTTCGGTGGGCAACGGCACCGGGCCGACCACACGTGCACCCGTGCGGGTCACGGTCTCCACGATCTTGCGCGCAGAAGCGTCGATCGCCTCGTGGTCGTAGGCCTTGAGCCTGATGCGGATCTTCTGTCCCGCCACGCTGTGTCCTCTTCCGTCTGTTCATCTCTCGACAGCACAACACCGCGTGACTCCACACCTGCGGCAATGACTCGCAGGCGGCAACTGAGGCCACAGACCACGCCTTGACATATGGCGGATCGACGCTGTTCTACTGTCGTTGTACGGTGCCGAACTCTCGTCCGGCTGTCGGCTTTCACCGACGTCGCCTCCGGCACCCGCGGTCGGGCGTGTCGGGCCGGTCCTTCGGACGAGAGTTCTTCCGAAGTTCCCGCAGAGCGGGTCCGCGTTACACGCCCAGTTCCGCACTTAACGGTCCTGGAAGTTCTTCGCCTCTACGCGAGGCAACCTGAACAGTATGCACGAGCGAACGCCGGCATTCAAATCGCCTGCCCTGCCCGAGACGTCCCGGCCGTCGGCCGCCGCACGGTGGCCTTTCCGGCAACTGCCGCATCGGCTCCGAGCGGCCGATATCGTGCAGTCAGATGTCGAAGCGGTTCGCATTCCGCCCGCCACGTCTCAGCATCGCCGACCAGCCAGGAGGCCCATCCCGTGAATACTCCACGCGCGCAAGCCGTACCGATGTCGGTCGGTGACGCCGGTCTGGTGTTCTCCGACCGCTACCGCGACAGCAAGACCACGCAGTATGCGGCGTTCTTCGACGGATCGCGCCAGGACGTCAGCGAATCCGGGTTGAGCGACTGGATGCGCGATCGCCTCGACTGCGCGTGGTATCACCGCCGCAGACTTCACCGTTATCCCGGCGATCTCGCCCCCCCGGCATGGGTGCCCGCGCCCGATCTGGTCGTCGAGAACCACGTACGAGTCCATGACGTCACCAACTGGGGGGAGGCCTCCGAGATAATCGTGCGACTACTGGCGACCAGTGTCGATCTCGACAGGCCTCCGTGGGACGTGACCCTCATTCAAGGCGTGCGCGACCTCGGTGACGGCTTTCCCGGCCGATGCTCGATCCTCGTGTACCGCGTCCACCATGCCGCGAGCGACGGACTCGCCAAGGCGGAGACCATGCGCCGCATGCTGCGCGCCGACCCTCTCCCGTCGTCGGCACCCACCACCGTTCCGTTGGCATCCACCGTGCGCGCCCTGTCAGCCATCCCCGGCGACACGGCCCGGTACCTGCGCGCCCTACGCCAACCGGCGGCCGCCCTCGATCCGGGCGAGGCGCCCCGCGTGTTCCCGGATCTTCGGTTCACCCAGGGCGTGTCCGGGCATCCCCGCATCGGCTTCGTCGAGTTCCCCCTCTCCACTGTTCGGATCATTCGCGCAGCGGCCGCGTCGTCGACGGTCAACGATGTCGCTTTGACCGTCATCGGCGGCGCGATGAGAGAGTTCCTCACGGCCATCGGCGAGAAGCCCGCGGACTCCCTGCACACGTTGATGCCGATCAGCGCGACGCGGCGTTCGGGCAGCGCCAACTCGCTGGCGGTCGGCGTCGTGAACATGCACACCGACGAGGCCGACCCGTTGACTCGGCTCGATCGGGTGCGAGCCGCCTCCCAGGCGGAGAAGCGCCGCCTGTCACAGGAGGCGATCCATCAGCTGATCGACAGACATCAGAGCCTCCCCTGCTGGATCGCACGCCTGGCGTTTCGACGACCGCGACCGGCGCCCCCGGGCACGCGCCCGGCGACGAACATCGCCAACGTGCCGAGTGGACTCGACGAGCACGCCGAGTTCCTGGGGGGCACGCATCCTGCATCAGATCACCTGGCTCCCGTTCATGGGAGACCTCTCGCTGCAACACGAGATCACCTCGTGCGGAGACCTCCTGGCGATCGCCGTGACGGCGGACAGCGCGGCGATGCCGGACATCGCGGACTACGTGCGGCGACTCCGCGAAGAGTTCGCCCGGCTCGTCGACGCCGTCGAGCATGCCGGCAGCGCAGGGTAGGCACCGGATATCGCCTGCCCGCCCAGAAGCAGCGGCCCTGTGACAGCGCAGGCAGGCCGTCTACGATGGCAAAATGAGTGATACTCCTGGTAACACGGAAGCGACTGCCACGCTCTCGCTGCGCAAGCGGCTGCCCGCCGGACGGATCGGCGACGTGCTGTTCTCGCTCGGCATGGTGGCCCGGGTCCCCTACTTCGGCACCATCGCGCCCTTGGTCGAGGAGATGAAGCCCGGGTACTGCCGCGTGAGCGCGCCCAACTGGTTCGGGGTTCACAACCATCTCGGGACCTTTCATGCGATCGCCGCGTGCAATCTCGCCGAAACCGCGATGGGAATGCTGATGGAGGCCACCGTCCCCGCCTCGCACCGGTGGATCCCGAAATCGATGAGCACCCGCTACCTCGCGCCGGCGACCACCCGGTTGACCGCCCATGCCGAACTCGCCGAGCCGATCGACTTCGGCCGGGTCGCCCAGGGCGGCGACGTGGTCGTGTCGATCGCCATCCGCGACAAGACCGGCGCCGAGGTGGTGCACTGCGACATCACGACCTGGGTGACGCCGCGGTGATCGACGCCCGCCCCCAAGGGATCTGTAATGAGATTCTTAGGCAGCGGCCAGTAGTGTTGCACCCAGTTACTCCGGGCAGCCGGTGCCCGGATTGTCTTGAGCTATAGCGGAGGAAACCCATCGTGGCCCAGAAGAACCGGACCGTCATCGACCCGCGGCAGGCCGAACGTCGTCGTTCCCTGATCTACAAGATCCTCGCGGCCGTCGTCCTGGTCATCATCGCAGTCGGCGTCACCTTCTGGGCGATCAACTCCAACAAGGAGGACTCCGCGACCGGTGGTTCGGCCACCCCCACCGGGGTGACCGAGAACGGCGCGGTCCGCCTGACCGGCGCCGCCGCGGGCACCCAGCCCAAGGCCGTGCTCACCGTCGTCGAAGACTTCCAGTGCCCCGCCTGCGGTGCGTTCGAGCAGCAGTTTGGTCAGACCCTCGCCGAACTGGGCAAGCGCCCCGACGTCGCCGTCGACTACCGGCCCATCGCCTTCCTCGACCGCGGCCAGACCGAGTACTCCGCCAACGCGATGAACGCCTCGCTGTGTGTCGCCGAAGCACTCGACAAGAACGGCGACAAGGCCGACTGGCTGAAGTTCCACAACCTGATGTTCGCCGAGCAGCGCGCCGAGGGCGGCCCCGGCTTCACCGACTCGGAGCTGAACTCCATGGCCGGCCAGGCGGGTGTCCAGGGCGTCAAGCAGTGCATCGCCGACAAGCAGTTCGGCAAGTGGGTCGCCGACCAGACCAGCGAAGTGATGAAGGATCCCGGATTCAAGGGCACCCCGTGGGTTCAGCTCAACGGCAAGACCATCAACCCGCAGTCCCCGACCGAGCTGACCGACCTGGTCAACGCGGCAGCCAAGTAGACGCCACGGCCCAGTAACCGCCACAGCCACATCACGGAGGCATCGTGACCGACGAGAACACTGCAGTCATCGCAGACGAGGTTCCAGAGCCGGCAGCGTCCGGTCACGAGCGCGATCGCCCGGACGCGGCCGCGGACTCCGGTGGCTTCTGGACGCGGCCGCGGCCGGTGCCGGTCACGGCCGCGTGGGTGCTGCTGATCTGCGGTGTTCTCGGGATGGCGGCCGCGGTCGCGCTCACCCTCGATCGGATCCAGCTCCTGATCGATCCGAGCTTCGTCCCCGCGTGCAGCATCAACCCGATCATCTCCTGCGGTTCGGTGATGGTGACCGAGCAGGGCCGATTCTTCGGCTTCCCCAATCCGCTCCTGGGACTGCCCGCGTTCGCGGTCGTGCTGGTGACGGCGGTGCTGTCGATCGGCCGGGTCAAGCTGCCGCGCTGGTACTGGGCGGCGCAGGCGGCGGTCACCGCCGCCGGAATGGTCCTGGTCGGCTACCTGATCTTCCAGAGCATCTACCGGATCCACGCGCTGTGCCCCTACTGCATGGTCGTGTGGACGGTGACGCCGATCGTCTTGGTGCTCAGCCTGTCTCGCGCGCTCCCCGACTCCGACCGCGGGCGGTCGATGCGCGAGACGCTGTGGATCGCGCTGCCGCTCTACTACGTGGTCGTCATCGCGATGGGCACCGTTCAGTTCTGGGACTACTGGAGCACCCTGTTCTGACGGGCGTCTCCCCGAGCCGTGAGATCTCGGTGCATTCGTGGTTCGTGGTGAACCGCGGAGGCACCGAGATCTTTTTCTTCGCCGCCCGCGGTCAGTCCGCCAGTCGCTCGGCGATGACCGTGGCCACGGCCATCACGCTCGCGTGCGGCCCCGAACGCAGCGGACCGGGCAGGACGGAGGCGTCGGCCACGTGCAGTCCGGTGATCCCGGGAACTGCGCCGTCGGCCCCGACCGCCCGACCGGCGGGCAGCGAGCCCCACGCGTGCGACGACGCTCCCGTCATCTCGTCCACCCGCACCGAGCCCGGCACGACGAGGTGGGCGAAGTCGCTGCTCTCCAGCAGTCGCCGCACCTCGTCCACCCCACCGGCGAGGCGCGACGACGACGCCGCGTCCGGTTCGCCGAGATCGATCCGCAGGCGACCGTCCCACCGCAGGCTCCCTGCGGTGCCCGCACCCATGTCGGCGACGCCGAGTGCGACCCCCGACGTCGGCACCGAGGCGATGAAGGCGGCGAAGTCGTCTCCGTAGCAGCGGATCTCGAGTCGGTCGTCGGTGTGCAGCACGGTCTGCAGCAGCGCCGGGGCCGCTACCGACCCGCGCGGACGGAAGCGCACGAGCCGTTCGGCGTGCTCGTGAACCGGGAGCACGCCCCCCAGCACCGGTGCCGCGAGCGCGGCGGTCCCCAGCGTCCCGGCCGTCAGCACCACCGTCTCGGCGTCGATTCGCCCGCGGTCGGTCACGACGCCCCGGACGCGACCTGCGCGCACCGTCACCTCGGCGGCCGGGCATCCGCCGATCACCCGCAGATTGGGGCGCGGCGACGACAGGAATGCCTCGGCCGCGGTGAACCGGCGACCGTCGCGCCGATTGCTGCGCACCCGGTTCAGGCCGACCGTCGGCCACGGCCCGGACCCGACCGGCGCGCGCGGACGCCAGTACTCCTCGAAGGCGACGGCGACCGTGCCGAGGTCGGCGTCGTCGAAGGCGCTCACCGACATCAGCCCGCCGCCCGCGGCGCCGCCGTCCAGGACGTCGAAGGCCGCCTCGAGTTCGGCTGCGGGCCACGGCCACTCGCGGTAGTCGTCGCGATGCCCGCGCAGGAAGTATCCGCCGTTGACGGCCGAGGATCCGCCCAGGCCTGCGCCGCGGACCACATCGCGTCCGCGGACCTCCGGATGTCGGCGGACGCGCGGGGCGCCGGGTTCGATCGGAAGTCGGGTCAGCGCGGTCACCGCAGCGTCGGGCAGCGACCCCGGACCGGCCTCCAGCAGCGCCACCCGTCGGCTCGGCTCGCGCGAGAGACGCTCGGCGACCACGCAGCCCGCGCTCCCCGCGCCGACAACCACGACGTCGGCCACGGCGAAGGCGGCGGTACCGGACACGGGATCAGCGGGTGATGACCGGGCGCAGCGCCGACCAGTCCCGGCGGGCCAGCACCCCCTGCCACAGCCCGAGTCCGTAGGCGAAGTCGTCCAGGCGATGCAGGACCGAGTACTCGATCGGTCCGACCATCGGCGACGTCGGTTCGGCGATCCGCGACCGCAGCCACATCACGGCGGCCTCCGCGGCGGCGGCTTCGGCGAACCAGCGGCGGTACCGGGGCGACACCAGCAGCGCGATCACCGACAGCGGCCAGTAGTGCCGCAGCGCCGCCGACCACACCTGCAGCACCCCGTAGCCGAGTGCGCGACCCACATTGCGCGCGGCGATCGCGTCGCGCGCCGGCACGCCGGCCAGCGGTCGCCGGATGCGGCTGAAGATCCAGCCGGACAGGATCGTCGCGACGGCCAGCCCCGCCCGGGTACGCGAGAGCAGGGCCAGGACCGCGACCGCCAGGACGGCGCTGGACTGGACGGGTGCGGCCAGTCCGGCGTGCCGGCCGGCGAGTTCGGCGGCGCCGGTGCCGTAGAAGCGGCGGCGATCGAGCAGTGCGCGCAAGGACTGTCGGTGATCGTGGGCCACGTGTGCGATCGGGTCGTAGCGCACCGTCCACCCGTCCGCGTGGGTCCGCCAGCACAGGTCGACGTCCTCGGCCACCCGCAGCGATTCGTCGAACCGGCCGAAGGCGGCGGCCCGCACCACCATCGCCGCGCTGGGTACGTAGGCGATCGGCGTGCCCGGCCGCACCGGCCCCTCGTCGGGGCCCATGTCGAGCGAGGAGTAGCGGTTGGCGTACGCCGCGACCGGTCCCCCGGCCGCGTCGAGGCCGACGATCCGCGGGGCGACGATCCCCACGGTCGGGTCGGAGAAGTGGCTCAGCAGCATCATCAGCCAGTCGTCGCGCGGGACGGTGTCGGAGTCGAGGAAGGCGACGAAGGCGGTGCCCGCGGCGTCGAAGCCGGCGTTCCGCGCCGCCGCCGGCCCCGAGTTCTCCTCGAGTCGGATGAGGCTGACGTGATCGTCGTCGGGCACGGTCAGCGGGGTGGCGGAGGCGTCGTCGACGACGATGACGCGCAGTCCCGGCAGCGCGGCGAGCAACCGGTCGACGCCCGCCTGGTTCTCGTGCGCGGGGACCACGACGGTCACGTCGGTCTCGCACGGCCCCGACATCGGGCGCGGATGGGCGATGCCCGCATCGAGCAGCTTGCGCGCGAAGGCGCGCGTCCCGGCGTCGTGCACTTCGACCCGGCCGTCGGCCGAGGTCATGCCGAGGGCGGCGTCCGACAGCTTCAGCACCCGCAGCGGCGATCCGCCGACGAGGTTGCGCAGGTCGCCGCGACGGATCGTGCGCCGGTCGATCTGAACCTGGAAACCGATCGGCAGATCGGTGACCGGTGGAGGTGTCACCGAAGCCTCCCGGTCTGGTCCACCGACCAGGCGGTCAACGAGCCGGCGAGCGTGTTCGCCAGGGCGGCCGTCAGCTCGGCACCGCGGCTCGCGTCGGCCCCGGTCGGGTCGCCGAGGACCCCGCTGTCGGAGACGGCCGCGACGCCGCCCTCGCGCAGGGTGTCCAGCAGTTCGGCGATCGGGGCGGTGTTGCCCGGCGCCATCGCCGCGGTCCGCACGTGCGTCGGCGCGACGGCGAGCATCACGCTGGTCTCGGTGTGTCCGGCGTGCGCGTCCGCGTCGGGGAAGGCGCACGGGAACCAGGCGACGTCGCGTCCCTCGTAGCGCAGGCGAGCCACCGCGGCCGCGAGCGCGAGCGCGTTCCCGCCGTGAGCGTTGACGAAGACCAGCCGGCGCGCCCAGCGCATGGCGCTGCGGCCGAACTCGAGGACGAGCAGTTCCAGCGCCTCGCGGCCGATCGACACCGTCCCGGGAAAGCCCTCGTGCTCGCCGGAGGCACCGTACGAGATCGCGGGCGCCACCATCGCCTCGTCCGAGTCGCCCAGCGCGGCAACGGCTTCACGCGCGACCGCGACGGCGATCTGGGCATCGGTGTCCAGTGGGAGATGAGGTCCGTGCTGTTCGACGGCGCCGACGGGCACCACGAGGATCGGTTCGGCACCGCGGAGGTCGTGCCACGTCCGAGTCGCCAAGTCGGTCGCCGGTGTCATTGCGACAACGTTACCGATACGGGCGTCGAATAGGGAACGCTACGTGCCAGATGGTCCGAATCGACCGCTGCCACAGGCCGTCCCGCGTCCACCCGGGTCCGCCGACGGTACGTGTGTACAGTGACCTGCGACAGTGGCTCAGGCCACGCCGCGTAACTGAATGAGATCTGGAAGATCGGAGTTTTCGCCATGACCTCCCCCGCCGACCGCCGTCCGTCCGGTCGTTCCGGCCCCCTGTCCGACATCCGCGTCATCGAGTTCGCGGGCATCGGCCCCGGCCCGCACGCGGCGATGCTCCTCGCCGATCTCGGAGCCGACGTGCTGCGCGTGCAGCGGCCGGGCGAGCTGCCCGCGCCCGACCGCAACGCCGACGCCCTGCTGCGCGGCCGCCGCGTGGTGGAGGCCAATCTGAAGAACCCCGCCGACCGCGAGACCATCTTGAACCTCGTGGGCAAGGCCGACGTGGTCATCGAGGGCTTCCGCCCCGGCGTCATGGAGCGGCTCGGCTTCGGGCCCGACGACCTGCATGCGGTGAATCCGGGGCTGATCTACGGCCGGATGACCGGCTGGGGTCAGGACGGTCCGCGCGCCGAGCTCGCCGGCCACGACATGAACTACATCTCGCTGACCGGCATGCTGCACGCGATCGGTCGCACCGACGAGAAGCCGACCCCGCCGCTCAACCTCGTCGGCGACTTCGGCGGCGGCTCGATGTTCCTGGTGATGGGCGTGCTCGCCGCGCTCGTCGAACGCGCCTCGTCGGGCAAGGGCGAGGTGATCGACGCCGCGATGTGTGACGGCGCCTCGGCGCTCGGCCAGATGATGTGGGCCTTCCGCGGCACCGGCCTGTGGCAGGACCGGCGCGGCGTCAACCTCCTCGACACCGGCGCACCGTACTACGAGGTCTACGAGACCTCCGACGGCAAGTGGATGGCCGTCGGCGCCATCGAGCCGCAGTTCTACGCCGAGCTGATCAAGGGGCTCGGGCTGGATCCGGAGTCGCTGCCGCATCAGAACGACTTCTCCCGCTGGGGCGAGTTGAAGCAGATCTTCGTCGACACCTTCGCGACCAAGACCCGCGACGAGTGGGCGGCGATCTTCGACGGCACCGACGCCTGCACCTCCCCGATCCTCGACTTCACCGAGGCGCCCGCCGACCCGCACCTGGCGGCCCGCGGCACCCTGGTCGAGATCGACGGCGTCATGCAGGCACAGGTGGCTCCCCGCTTCGCCCGCTCGGCGACGCAGACGCCGACCGGCCCGGCCCGCGAGGCCACCGATCCGGCCACCGTCTGGCAGGACTGACCGCCCCGCTCCTCCACTCACTCGACCCCCGGATCAAGGCCCCCAGGCCATCCCAGGCTGGTCGAGTAAGTGGAGGAGCGAAGCGGGGGAACGCATCGAGACCCCCGCACCTCCACGCACACCACGCGCACACCGCCTCCAGCTCCACGCAGCCGCCCCAGGCTGGTCGAGTAAGTGGAGGAGCGAAGCGGGCGAACGCATCGAGACCCCGCACCTCCACGCACACCACGCGCACCACGCGCACACCGCCCCCAGCGCCACGCGGCCGCCCCAGGCCGGTCGAGTAAGTGGAGGAGCGAAGCGGGCGAACGCATCGAGACCCCGCACCTCCACGCACACCACGCGCACACCGCCTCCAGCTCCACGCAGCCGCCCCAGGCTGGTCGAGTAAGTGGAGGAGCGCAGCGGGGGAACGCATCGAGACCCCCGCACCCCACACCTCGACACACCCACGCGACCACCGCGAATCAAGCCGGACGAGCTACCAACCGGCCAAAACTAGAACATGTTACAGTCGGGTTCTCACCAGAGACGAGAGGCATCAGCATGGGACAGTTCGACGGTCAGGTCGTCTACATCACCGGCATCGCGCGCGGCCAGGGCCGCAACCACGCGCTGCGCTTCGCCCGCGAAGGCGCGTCGATCATCGGCATGGACATCGCCGGACCGGTGGCCGAGCACATGACCTACCCGTCGTCGACCCCGGACGACCTCGCCGAGACGGTCCGCCTCGTCGAAGAGGCGGGCGGCAAGATCCTGGCCCGCCAGGGCGACACCCGCGACCTCGCCTTCCAGCAGCAGCTCGTGGCCGACGGCGTCGAGCTGTTCGGACGCCTGGACCACGTGGTCGCCAATGCGGGCATCCTCACCTGGGGCCTGACCTGGGAGCTGACCGAGGAGCAGTTCACCGACGTCGTCGACGTCAACCTGGTCGGCACCTGGAAGACCCTCAAGGCCGCCATCCCCGCCATGCTCGAAGCCCGCAACGGCGGCAGCATCACCATCATCTCCTCCGTCGCCGGCCTGAAGGCGATGCCCGTCCAGGCGTCGTACTCGGCGTCGAAGTTCGGTCTGCGCGGTCTCGCGCAGACCGCAGCGAAAGAGTTGGGCCCCAAGCGGATCCGCGTCAACACCGTGCACCCGTACGCGGTTCACACCCCGATGGGACTGGAGGACTCGGCGGCGATGAAGGCGTTCGAGGAGTACGGCATGCACTTCCCGTCGCTGCTGCAGCACTACCCCGTCGCCTCCCTCGACGACCTGTCCGACGCGGTCCTCTACCTGTCGACCGCCAAGTCGGTGACCGGTGCCGAGTTCCAGATCGACATGGGTCATTCGAAGGTCTGATCCCAGCCTCGCAGTACCAACGCGTAGAAGCCCGGATCCCGGGCGTGTCATCCCAGACTTCATCGCGCACGCGTTGGAAATGCGGAAGGGCCGTCACCGAGATCGGTGACGGCCCTTCCGCATCTGTGCGATCAGACCCCGAAGCTACGCTCGAAGCCCTCCGGGATGATCAGATCCTCGCGCGAGAGGTCGGCGACGTCGGACTTGCCGAGGCCCATCAGCGCCGAGTCGACGCCCATGCGCATCAGGTCGAGGACGTTCTCGACGCCGGTCTGACCGTTGGCGGCCAGACCCCACAGGTAGGCGCGGCCGATCATGACGGCCTTGGCACCCAGTGCGAGAGCCTTGACGACGTCGCTGCCGCGTCGGATGCCGCCGTCGAGCAGCACGTCGAGATCGTTCCCGACGGCGTCGGCGATCGGTCCGAGCACGCGGATGGTGGCGGGCGTGCCGTCGAGGTTGTTGCCGCCGTGATTGGAGACCGAGATAGCGGTGGCGCCGATGTCGACGGCGCGCTTGGCGTCGTCGATCCGGGTGATGCCCTTGACCATGAACTCGCCGTCCCACTGCTCACGCAGCCACTGCAGGTCCTCCCAGGTGGGCGGCGGGGTGTTCATCCACTGGCCGTAGACGTCGAAGAAGGTGGGGCCCGGCTCGCCCTTGTGCGCGATGTTGGGTGCCGACAGGTCGGGGATGATCAGCTTCCCGTCGCGGAACCAGCTCATGGCGTACCGCGGCTTGGTGATCATCTCCGGCGCCAGCTTCGCGACCGCATTGAAGTCGACCTGCTCGGGGATCTCGGGGCTGCCCCAGTCGCGGCCGACGTTGAAGACCCAGTCGGTGGTGACGATCAAGCCCTTGCAGCCGGCCTCCTTGGCGCGCTGCGCGCGGGCCAGGATGTCCTCCTTGCTGCCGAGCCAGTAGATCTGGAAGAAGATCTTGTCGTTGACCGCGGTGACCTCTTCGACGGGCTTGGAGGCGAAGCTCGACAGTCCCATCGCGGTGCCGCGCGCTGCGGCGGCGCGGGCGACGGCGACCTCGCCGTCGGGGTTGACGGCCTGCACGCCGGTCGGGCTGATCATCACCGGGAAGGGCAGTTCCTGCCCCATCACCGTGGTGGTCAGGTTCCGCTCGGGCGTGGTGCCGATGACGTGCGGGGCGAAGCCGAGTTCCTCGTAGGCCTCGACGTTGTCGTTGAGCGTGATCCCGGCCTGGGTGCCTGCGATCAGCGACGAGTACACCGTCTTCGGCAGACGCTTCTTGGCGCGACGCTGAGCTTCACCGACGGTCTCGAACCAGGGGTTCTGCCGCCACGGATTCTTCTCCATCAGTTCGGAGAACTTGGACATGTTCGTACCTTCTTGTTCTGTGGTCTGGATTCTGGACCGTGGTGGGGGTCGGTCCGGGTGTCTCGATACGCTCGCTCACTTCGTTCGCGGGCTACTCGACAAGCCTGCATAGGCTGGTCGAGTAAGCGCAGGAGCGAAGCGACGAAGCGCATCGAGACCCCCGAACGCTCGTCTCGATACGCTCGCTCACTCCGTTCGCGGGCTACTCGACAAGCCTGGGAACCGGCCGAGTCGAGCAAGCGCATCGAGCGCTCAGCAGCAGCCCGAGGTCGACGAGCAGCCGGACGCCGACGTCGGCGCGAAACCGGCGAGCGGGTTCTCGTCGCAGTCGCGTGAGGGCGGACGGGTCATCAGGGTGAGCGGGACGCCGCGGGAGTGGTCCTTGTTGGCGGTCGGCTTGCTGCGCTCGCCGGCCAACAGCTCCTCGCCGTAGCCCTGAACGCATTCGGGGTCGGGCCCGTCGAGCGGCAGACCGGTGAAGAACTTGGCGGCCATGCAGCCGCCGCGGCAGGCGTCGAAGTGGTTGCAGCTGGCACAGGCACCGGCGCTCTGCGGTTCGCGCAGTTCGGTGAACAGGTCGCTGCGCTGCCAGATCTCCTGGAAGCCGCCGTCGGTGGTGATGTTGCCCGCGAGGAAGTTCTCGTGGATGGCGAACGGACAGGCGTAGACGTCGCCGACCGGATCGATCAGGCACACCACGCGCCCGGCACCGCACAGGTTGAGGCCCGGCAGGCCGCTGCCGCCGCCGGTGCTGAACGCCGACAGGTGGAAGAACGAGTCGCCGGTCAGGACGCGGTCGCCGTGCTCGACCAGCCATTCGTACAGTTCACGCTGCTGCTCGGGCAGCGGGTGCAGATCGTCCCAGACGTCGGCGCCGCGGCCCGACGGCCGCAGGCGGGTGATGCGCAGGGTGGCCTGATACTTGTCGGCGAGGGCTTTGAACTCGTCGAGCTGCGCCACATTGTGGCGGGTCATCACGACGCTGATCTTGGCGTCCTTGAAGCCGGCGTCGGCCAGGTTCTGCAGTGCGCGGACGGCCATGTCGAACGAGCCGGGGCCGCGGACGGCGTCGTTGACCTCCGCGGTCGCGCCGTCGAGGGAGATCTGCACGTCGACGTAGTCGGACGCCGCCAGCCGCTGCGCGACCTCCTCGTTGATGCGCAGGCCGTTGGTGGAGAACTTGACGCCCACCTGGTGGTCGGTCGCGTAGTCGACGAGTTCCCAGAAGTCCGGGCGCACGGTCGGTTCGCCGCCGCCGATGTTGACGTAGAAGACCTGCATGCGCTGCAGTTCGTCGATGATCGCCTTGCACTGGTCGGTCGACAGCTCGCGCGGATCGCGCTTGCCCGAACTCGACAGGCAGTGCACGCAGGCCAGGTTGCACGCGTAGGTCAGCTCCCACGTCAGGCAGATCGGTGCGTCGAGGCCCTTCTCGAACTGGTCCACCAGGCGCCCGACCTTGGGCGGGGCGGGCACGGTCAGCGGCGGGGTCAGCGAGGGCATGCCCAGCGGCTCGGTGCCGGGGCGGGTTTCCACGGTGGTCACGGGGTCACTCCTGGGTCAGCGGAGGTCGGGATGATCATTCCGGATTCAGCCAGCGCACCGAGGGCCTGAAGGTAGAGCGGGCGGTCGGCGTCGGCGATGCCCGCCGCGACGATGGCTTCCTCTGCGGTCGCGTGCTCGGACAGGGCCTGCACCAGTTCGACGACGACGAGGTTCTTGAGGAACGAGAGTTTGCGGGTACCGAAGTGGTACAGCAGCGCGCCGAAGGGTTCCGGGCGCAGGGCCACCTTCGGGTTGAGCCGCCAGGCGCGGTCGAGCTGAAACGGGGTGCCGTTCCCGGCGGCCGCGGGGCCGCCGGGAACGGTCGTCGATGGAGCCGTCATCAGTAGACGCCACACATCCCGTCGATGGACACTTCCTCCACCAGAGACTCAGCCACGAGATCCTGCTGAGTCGCATTCGCCTGATCGGCCATATGAACCATCCTCCTTCACGAGTACTGATGTGGTTCGACTCACACCATAATGGCACTCGGTGCATAATCGCTAGTACTTGAGCGAAGATTTATGCCAGTAGCATGGTGACCGGCGGTTTTCCGCCGCGAAAGGCGACACGATGACCAGATCCAGGCGAAGCGGAGTGCTCGGCGGACGACCCGCGGCCACCACCCGCGGCCGGTTGAGCAGTGTCGCCATCGACCTGTTCACCGCCAACGGATTCGACGAGACGAGCGTCGACGACATCGCCGCGGCCGCGGGCATCGCCCGCCGGACCCTGTTCCGGTACTACCCGTCGAAGAACTCCCTGCCGTGGGGCGAGTTCGAAGAGCACCTCGCCGAACTGCGGAACCTGCTGCACTCGAGCCCGAGCGAGGCACCGCTCGGGGTGTCGCTGCGCGATGCGCTGATCGCCTTCAACACCGTGCCCGCCTCCGAGCGCGACGAGCATCGCCGCCGGATGTCGCTGTTGCTGGGCGTCCCCGCGCTGCAGGCCCACTCGATGATCGTCTACGCCGACTGGCGCGCGGTCATCGCCGAGCACTGCGCCGAGCGACTCGGCCTCGACGCCGCCTCGCACATCCCGCAGACCATCGCCTGGCAGGCGCTCGGCACCGCCTTGGCCGCGTACGACCAGTGGCTGCTGGACGCCGACGCCGACCTGACCGAACTGCTGCACGCCGGCGGTGACATCCTGATCAACGGGGTGTCGTCGTTGACGGCGTGAAACGTTGGCTGCATCGAGGCCCTCACGGGTGGTCCATGCAGCCAACGTTCACCGGCGGCGGTCACACCGGCGGAGCATGACGGCGGAGCACGACGGCGACGAGGCCCGGGCGGGCCGCTCCCGCTGTCCGGGACAGTCCGTGTGGCACACTCGCCAACGCTGATATTCTTTTATAGAACACGTTCTATTTTGGTCGCGGCGTGCACGCCACGACCTCATGCACAGAGAGTCCGCCGATGACCGCACTGACCCCGCACAGCACCCGGAGCGCCATCCTCACCGTCTCTGAGGTGATCGATGAGACAGCTGACGCGCGCAGCATCGTCTTCGACCTTCCCGAGGTGCATTCGGACAAGTTCGCCGACTACCAGCCGGGACAGTTCCTGACCCTGCGCATCCCGTCCGACCTGACCGGCTCGGTGGCCCGCTGCTACTCGCTGTCGTCGGCGCCCGGGCACGACAAGCTGCCGAAGGTGACCGTCAAGCGCACCTCCGAGGGCTACGGATCGAACTGGATCTGCGACAACCTCGCGGCCGGCACCCAGATCGAGGCCCTGCCGCCGTCGGGCGTGTTCACCCCGGACAACTTCCACGTTCCGCTGCTGCTGATCGCGGCAGGCTCGGGCGTGACCCCGGTGATGTCGATCCTGAAGCACGCCCTGCTGACCGGCACCGGCAAGATCACCTTCTTCTACGCCAATCGCGGCGAGCACGACGTGATCTTCGCCGAGGAACTGCGCGACCTGCAGGCCAAGTACCCGGCGCGACTGACGGTGCTGCACTGGCTCGAATCGGTGCAGGGCCTGCCGAGCGATCGCACGCTCGCCACCCTGTTCGCTCCGATGGCCGCCACCCACAGCGCCTACATGTGCGGCCCGGGCCCGTTCATGGAGGCCGCGCACAGCGGCCTGACGAAGGCGCGGTTCGACAGCAAGAACGTGCACGTGGAGATCTACAACTCGCTCTCCGGCGATCCGTTCGAAGACGTCGAGCTCGGCGAGGTCTCGGCCGAGGAGGCCGCGGCCGCGGCCGAGGTCGAGGTGGAGCTCGACGGTGAGACGCACACCCTGTCGTGGCCCCGCTCGCGCACGCTGGTGGACGTGATGCTCAGCGCCGGCCTGGACGCGCCGTACTCGTGCAAGGAGGGCGAGTGCGGCTCGTGCGCCTGCACCCTCGTCGAGGGTTCGGTCGACATGGAGGTCACCGGGGCCCTGGACCCCGACGACATCGCCGACGGCTACATCCTCGGCTGCCAGGCGCGACCCACCGCAGACAAGCTCAAGATCGAGTTCTGACCGCTCGACCACGAGCGCGAAACGGCATCGGCCCCGCCCTGCTTCCGGCAGGACGGGGCCGACGCCGTCGTGAGGTGCGGACCCGCGGTCAGTTCTTGAACTTGTCCGGGAAGGCCTTCACGATTCCGGCGCTGAGCTGATCGGACATCTCGACCATGTGCTTCTCCGCGACGTCGTAGCCGGCGATGAAGTCGGCGTACCGGCCCTGGAGTGCGGCGGTGGCGTACGTGGCCGTCTGGTCGATGTGTCCCTTCATCATCTTCCGCAGGTCGTCCTGCGACCAGTTGCTGTTGGCCTTGGCGAGGAAGTCGGCGATGTCGTCGGCGTTCTGATACGTGGCCGCCATCGCCTTGTCGAGCGCGGGCTTGTCGTCGGCCTTCGCCGCCTTCAGCACGTCGACGACATCGGTGATGTGGACCTTCAGCAGGTCGGTCAGCGCGGCGCCCGCCTCGTCGCCGTAGTACGGCTTGATCGCGTTGCCGATGTCGACCTGGTTCTGGATCAGCCGGGCGGCGGTCGCGTCGAAGTTCGGGGCGCCGGTGGCGAAGGCGTCGATCGCCGAGTACGTCCACTCCATGTGCTGCAGCCACAGGGTCTGCATGGCGCTGTACAGGTCCGCGGCACTGGCCGTCAACGCGACCGACGACGCCGACACCGCGTGTTCGGCCGCGGGGTGGGCGTCTGCCCCGTTGTCGCTGCAGGCGACGAGCGAGCCCATCGTGATCGAGGCGGCGGCGATCGCCGCGACCACCGAGGCGCGGCGACGCCGCGGCTTGATTGACGTAGTCATGATCGGAGTTCCTTCACTCGACGGACCTTCCGGGGACCTCCCGGCACCTGCCGCGGTTCGGCGGGTGGGTCACTGATGAGTTAGTGACGCCGCATCTGCGGATTCTTACCCTGCGGGCGACATTCGACGATCTCGGTAAGATCCTCGGCCCGCCGATGCACTAACAGGCATGAGGCGAATCATGTTCTGCGCCGGCGCGCCCGTCCACGTCGGCGGGTGGCCGCAGCACGCGCACCCCGCCGATCCGCGGTGTGCGGACCAGCGAAGCGGGATGATCACACCATGACGACGACTGAGCAGGACGGTCCGTGCGCCGTTGCGGGCGGCTCCCGACGTGCCGACTCCGCACCGCGTGCGACCGGCTCCGCGCACACCGATCGGGAGTGGGTCCGCCGACTGAGTTCGGTGGGCCCGGAGTTCGACGAGGCCGTCGCCGACCTGCATGTGCTGATGGTGAAGGCCGCCCGCCACCAGATCGGCCGGATGCCCGAGGCCGGCGCCAACCTGCAGGGCGTCTTCCTCGACGATCTGGTTCAGCAGGCCGCCACCGAAGCCACCCTGTCGGTCCTGCGGAAACTGCCGACCTTCGAGGGCCGCAGCCGGTTCACCACCTGGGCGTACAAGTTCGCCATCCTGCAGATGGCGACCGAGGTGCGGCGATCCCTGTGGCGACGCCACGATCTGGATCTGGCGGCCGCCGCGGAGCCCTCGTCCACCGAGCCCTCGCCGACACAGCTGGCCGAGGCCTCCGATCTGTCGCGCGCGGTACGACGCGCCATGGACTCCGAGCTGACCCGCCACCAGCGGACCGTGGCGATCGCGCTGCTGATCGACGAGGTGCCGATCGACGTCCTCTCGGAGCGGATGGGCACCACCCGCAATGCGTTGTACAAGACCCTGCACGACGCCCGCTCGCGGTTGCGACGGCATCTGCGAGCCGCCGGCTACCTCACCGATTCCACCCCCGTAGGGAGACGAGCATGATGAACGAGTACCGACCGGTCTCCGCGGAGGCCGTCGAGCGACTGCTCCTCGACAGCGACCCCTGGATGTCGTGCGACGAGTGCTTCGATCGGACCGACACCTGCGTCGAAGCATTGATCACCCGGGGTCAGGCGCCGGATCCGGCCATGCGGACCCATCTGCGCGCCTGCCCCGCGTGTCTGGAGGACGTGCAGTCGCTGCTGGAGCTGGTGGCGCTCGAACGCGGCGTCGACGCGTCCGCGCTGGAGCGCCTCCTGACGTAGCGGTCGCCGAGATCGCACGAGATCCATCGCACGAGATCCAGCCGCCGAGATGACGAAAGGGCTCCGGCATCGTTGACGATGCCGGAGCCCTGACTCCCTCCCCGGGACGGCGCGTGCGCGCCGGGCCTGCGTGATCCGCTGCGCGTCAGCGCTTCAGCGGACCGGTGTACTTGAGGGCCAGCAGGCCGAGTGCGGACGCGGCGACGAGGAGACCGAAGTCGCGAAGTGCGACGTCGTAGTACTCGCCGAGGCTCACCAGGTCGACGATGATCCCGAGCAGCCAGAGCGCGACCACCCATGCGCCGATCCGCGGGGCCACCGCGACCAGTAGGCCGGCGACGATCTCGATGACGCCGATGATGTACATCCCGGTCTGCGCGCTGCCCGGCAGGATCCGGTCGATCCACGGTGCCAGGTAGTGCGGCCAGTCGGTCAGCACGTTGAAGAACTTGTCGAGGCCGAACAGGATCGGCGCCACGGTGAAGACGGTGCGGAGGATGAAGAACGCCTGGTAGCCACGGTCGGTGCGACGGTCGACGCCGGCTGCGGGCTGTGTGCTGGTGGACATGTCTGACCCTTTCTAAAAACTACGGTGCTGTTTTTAGAATAGGCTTCGCCGCCGCTTAAAATCAACTTACATTTATTTTAGAGAGTTCGCGCAGGTCCGAGCGGTGACGAAGCGGTGACGCCACAGCAGGACGCTAGGCTCGTCCGCATGACGAATGATCGCCTGGCCAGAATCCTGTCGTCGATCCTGCTGGTGCCGGGTCTGCTGCACTTCGTGGCGCCGAAACCCTTCGACTCGATCGTCCCGAAGGAACTGCCGGGCAGCCCGCGCACCTGGACCCACGCGTCGGGTGCGGCCGAGATCGGACTCGGCGTCGCGGTGCTGGCCCCGCGATCGCGCCGACTGGCAGCGAGCCTGGCGGCCGCACTGTTCGTCGCCGTCTTCCCCGCCAACGTCAACATGATCCGCGAATGGGTCGACAAGAGTCCGACCATGAAGACCCTGGCCTGGGCTCGACTGCCGCTGCAGCTGCCGTTGATCGCGCTCGCCCTGATCGTCCGACGCGGCGCGCGGCGCCCGGCCGGCACCGATCGCCGGTAAGAACGGCCCTGCCACCCGAGAAACGACTCGGGTCCGGTCCGCCACTTGTCGTGGCAGACCGGACCCGATTGTTCGGACCGAAATGGTCAGCGGCTGCAGATCAGCCCATCAGACCACCGACGATGCCCGGGATCATGTCGGCCAGCGAGCCGGTGCTCGACAGCTGACCCTCGGCGGAACCGAGACCGTTGTCGTCCAGGCTTCCACCGATCGACTCACCGGCGTTCTGGCCGCGGACGGTGGTGCAGGCGGTCAGGTTGGGCATCCTCAGCGTGGCGATCGACCAGTCGGGGGTACCCTTCACGGTCGCACCGCCGCTGGTCAGCTGCTTGCCGACACCGACGTCACTCGGGAGCGCATAGGTGAACTCAGCCGTGTACGCCTCACTTGCGAAGATCGCCCAGCCGGTATGGCTGATCTTCCAGCTGTCACCGTCCTTGACGACGCCCACCGGATCGATCGCCTTCTCCTGGATGAGGTTGCCGAAGATGCCGCCGCCGCCGAGGATGCCGCCGAGGAGAGTGAAGGACTTGACCTTGACGGTGGGCTTGACGTCGCGGAGAGCCGCCGGGGGCGTATCCCAGACGCCCTGAATGTACGGATTCCCCGCACCCGTCGTGCTGGCGGCGATCGTGTACTTCACCGCGGTACCCTGTGCGACCTTCGCATCGGTCGACTTCTCGAAGATGTACTTGATGCTCGGAATGACGGCATCGCTGACCGTGTACGTCGACGAAGCCTTGCACTCCGCCGCCGCGGCGGTACCTGCGACGGGAGACGGCGCGACAGCGAGACCGCCGCCGGCGATAGCGGCAGCCGCGGCCACACTGACGAGGCGGGTGCGCAGTGAACGAGGGGACATGGGTTCTCCGTTTCGATCCGGGATGCCAGTGGGTGTCGCGTCACATCAGATGCACGTCCGTGACGATCCTTACTCCATATCTTGACCATCGAGT
This sequence comes from Gordonia aichiensis, assembly GCF_039946255.1. GTDB lineage: Bacteria > Actinomycetota > Actinomycetes > Mycobacteriales > Mycobacteriaceae > Gordonia > Gordonia aichiensis_A. The sequence goes on from NZ_JBCDWL010000003.1 coordinate 280,615, forward strand.
TCGCCTGCATCCAGCCGTTTCACGACCGATCCGTGCTATTGGCGCAAAGTTGACGTCACAGACCGAAATATCCAGGCTTGCGGTGGATTCTCGCGGTCCGGTGACCCAAAAATGTGGCTTTCACCTGGTCAAACGACAGAGAGCCCGAAAATCCCGGTCATCGGCGCCCGTTCACCGCCCCGAGCCGGGGCGGCTCCCGGCACGCCCGGCGGACGACGACCGCCCGCCGCTACCCGAGCAGCGTCGCGACCGGCGTCGGAGTCAGCAGGTACTGGCGGGCCTTCATCAGCTTGCCGACGCGCCCGGCGCCGACCACGCCGGTGAGCAGACCCTCGCGGCTGTAGTAGGCCAGGAACTTGCGGCCGTCGTCGTCCACCACGTGCACCTCGTCGTCGGGTCGCGGTGAGCCGAGCATCTGGAACTTGAGGCCGTACTGGTCGCTCCAGAAGTACGGCACCGGCTGATGCGCGATGGGATGCCCCAGCAGTTGGGCGGCCACCAGCGCCGCGTGGTCGACGGTGTGCGTCCAGTGCTCGACGCGGTGCGCGTTGCCCTCGGGGTCGTGCCAGTTGGCGCAGTCGCCGAGCGCATAGACGTCGGCGGCGCTGGTCCGGCCGACACCGTCGCACGCGATGCCGCCGCCGACCGCGCGGTCGGCGAGCGCGATCCCGGATCCCTCGAGGTAGTCGAGGTCGGGGTAGCCGCCGATGCCGACGACCACCACGTCGGCCTCGACGCGGGTCCCGTCCGACAGGACTGCGCCGACGGCCCGACCGGCCTCGGTGAGCAGTTCGTCGACGCCGACGCCGACGCGCAGATCGACCCCCGCCGCCACGTGCAGGCGCGTCACCATCTGGCCGATCTGCGCACCGAGCGGACCCGACAGCGGAGTCGGTGTGGGCTCCACCAGGGTCACCTCGACGCCGAGTCCGTGCAGGCTGGCGGTGACCTCGCACCCGATGAAGCCGGCCCCGATCACCAGCGCGCGCCGCGCGGACGCCGCGGCCGCACGGAGGGCGAGCGCATCCTCGACGGTGCGGATCACATGGACGCCGGCCACCCCGTCGGTGCCGGGGAATCGACGAGCGACCAAGCCGGTGGCCAGGATCAGCGTGCCGTATCCGAGCTCCTCGACCGCGCCGCCCCGCTCCACGCTGACGGTGCGGGCCTCGGGGTCGACGGCCCGCACGCGCGAGCCGGTCCGCAGGTCGATGCCCGACTCGTCGAAGAACTCCGACGGCTTCAGGTCGACGCGATCATCGGCGCCGGTCAGCACGGTCTTCGACAGCGGCGGCCGATCGTACGGCGGGTGCTCCTCGGCACCCAGCAGGATGATCTGTCCGTCGTACCCGCCACTGCGCAGGTTCTCGGCCACTCGGATCCCGCCGAGTCCCGCTCCCACGATCACCACCGGTGATGTCACCACTGCATGTCTCCCTCGAAGGTCACGTCGCCGCCCCACGGTGGCCGCGACTCACTCCTACTGCAGCACACGAGGGTTGCCGCAACTCACTGGGGCGACACGGTCGTCACGCGCGACAACCGCCAAACGTCGTTCACTTTAGAGACGGTCGCCCACCGCGCGATACCCACGCGCGTCGGGTAGTCCTGTTGTTTACCCACCACGATCTCCTGCGTCGCGAAGATCAGCACCCGCGCCAGCTCGCCGTGACGGTCCCCCAACGCCGCGCTCGACACCGTCGTCTTCATCGAGATGTCCGACGCCCTCGCGTCGGGGAACACGACGTCGGGCCCGCGAGCAGCGAAGTCGGCCGACAGCGCTCCGGTGAGGTGTTCGGCGACGGCGGCTCGCTGCTTCGGCGTGTCGCCGGGGGTGAAGGTCATCAGCGCGGTCACCGCGTCGACCGCGGCACGGATCGCGGTGTGGTCCGCCGGTTGCGGTTCGGCACGCGATTGCACGCCCGACGTGAAACCGATGGCCGCGACCAGGGCGGCGATCACGACGACGACGGCAGCGGCCGCCTGGAGTCGACGGTCACCGCGCGGCTGCCTGCGCCATCGTCGACGCAGGCTGTGCGGCGTCGGAGTCGCGTCACCGGGTGGCGGCGCATCGCCGTCGCCGCTCACCGGGGAGTCGTGCGGGATCGGATCAGGGGTCTGGCCATCGGCCGAATGTGCGCCCATCACGAGACCGCCTCGGCCTGCCGGACCAGCCAGCGCTCGCCCACGCGGACCATCGTGACGGCCAGTCCCACACGACTCTGCCCGGCGTCGCCGCCGACCAGTTCGGGCCCGGTGGTCTGCGCCACCAGGAGGATCGACGTCGCCCGATCACCCGAGACGTCGCTCTCGCCGACCGACGCCGCCGACAGGATCTGCCCGGTGGTCGGCTGCGGGAGCCCGGCGACGAGCGCGACCAGCCCGGCTCTGGAGCCTTGCACGCGCACTCGCTGGTCGCCCGTGCTGATCGACATCACCTCGTCGACGTAGCGGTCGGCGTGCGCGGGATCGGCGGTGAGCATCGTGACGATCGCGTGCTCGGCGGCGACCCGGGCGGCCTCGGTGTCAGCCGCGCGCGCGAGGGCGTGGTCGGCGCCGCGGTGGGCGAACCATCCGGCGCCCGCCAGCCCGATCGCGGCGATCACCGCCGCGATCACGGCCAGTCGGATGCCCGCGGCGCGTCGCCGCCCGCGCCGCGCCACCGCGGGTTCGGCCGCCTGGCGCGCCTGCGCCTCGGCGACGACCGCATCGGCGAACCGCGTCTGCGCCTGCCGCAGTCGCAGGCTCTGCCCGTCCTCGTCGGTCACTGCAGTTCCTCCAATCCGTTGAGCAGCCACCGGTCGCCGGACCGGACGTACGCCGCCTGCACGGACTTCAATCGGCTCTCGGTGTGACCGCCGCGCGCAGTGACGGTGACGCGGACGATGATCAGCGCCTCCCCCGCACGGTCGTCGGCCCACGACACGGCCACATGCTGCGGCACCCAGCTCACCGACGCGATCCCCGCAGGCGGCGGCCCGGTCAGCCCGCGCTGGGACGACACCGACAGCGGCGGCGCGACCAGACTCTGCGCCGTCCGACGGTCGCTCGACCACGTGCGGGAGTCGACCGAGAAGACGTCGGCGACGATCCCGCCCGCCGACTCCTGCAGGGTCGCCCGCACCTGCTGTGCGCGGTCGGCGGCGGTCCGGGCGTCCACCCCGCCGATGCAGTAGCCGAGGGCGACGACGAACAGGACGGCCGCGACCACCAGCCGGATCAGGACCCCGACGGCCCGCATCGGCTTCTCCAGGAATGCGATGATCGGCTTCACGGCACCAGGACCAGACCGTCGATCTTGAGGACGCCGCCGTCGGGCACCATCCCGACGATCAACCGCAGGGGCTTGATCGGCTGGGCGTCGGCGTCCGACTTCTCATCACCGACCTGCACGTTGGCGGCGACCATCACATCGGCTCCCGCGTCGGAGCGGTACTGGACGGCGGCGGCGTCGACGCTGCCGTGACCGCGGGCGCCGGTGTCTTTGACGTAGGTGCTGTAGGCGTCAGCGGACTGCGCGAAGGCGTCATGGAAGGCGCCGGTGGCCACGTCGAGGATGCGTTTCGCGCGGGCGGGATCGTCGGCGTCCACGTTGAGCAACAGGTCCACCCGGCTGGTGGCGGCGGCCACGTAGTCCTCGTCGCTGAACCGGGTGGGGGCCGACGCCGCGTACCAGACCGCGACGGCGGCGACGATGACGCACGCCGCGACCACCGCGCCCAGAACTGCGATGAGCCGCGTCGACATCCGGGTGCGCAGTCCGGCCGAGATCTCGGCGTCGGTGAGGTCGTCGCGGGCAGCGCGCAACTCTCGGCGCGCTTGGCGCCACTGTTTCAATCGGTCGTCCGAGGTTGTGCTCCCCACCCGGTCGAGAGTAGCGACTCGCCGGTCAGCTTTGGCCGATCCGGCGGTTGTAGGCCGACCGCGAGTCCGGGTCCGGATTCAAGAAGATCTCGCCCGACCCGGTGGTTCGCAGCAGCGCGCGCTTGAGCGGGCGCGGCAGGATCGGGTAGGCGTTGACCCATCCCATCGACCGTGGCGCAGCGACCCGCACCCGGGCGCCGGCGATGGTCTCGAGGACCTGGCGGGCGACGACGTCGGTGTCGACCGACGTGACCATCGCGTTGGTGGCGAGCCCGTCGATCAGGCCGGTGTTGGTGAACGTCGGCATCACCGTGCTCACCCGCACCCCGCGCCCGGCGAGCTCGGAGTCCAGCGCCTCCGAGAATTCGATGACGCCGGCCTTCGCCGCGTTGTACACGGTCAGCCCGGGTGTCGGCAGCCGTCCGGCGACCGAGGCGATGTTGACGATGTGGCCCTGTCCGCGCGCGAGCATCGTCTCCGCGGCCACCTGACTGCCCAGGATCACGCCGAGCAGATCAATGTCGAGGGTCGCGCGGATCAACGACTCGCGGTAGCCGGTGAAGGGCCCCACCGGCATGATGCCCGCATTGTTGACCAGCACGTCGACCGGACCGACGCGGGCGGCGACCTCGGCCAGGAAGCTCTCGAACGACGCCCGGTCGGTCACGTCGAGGGCGACGCCCTCGATGCCGAGGTCGGCGGCGGCCTTGCCGACCGCGTCGGCGTCGATGTCTCCGATGGCGACCCGCGCGCCCGCGTCGAGCAGTTCGGCGGCCACCTCGAGACCGATGCCGCGGGCGCCGCCGGTGATCGCGACGATCTTTCCTGCGACGGCGCGGCGCAGCCGCAGGCGGCGTGCCTCCGCGCGCGCCGAGCGGGACAACAGGGTGGTCAACGACATGGGTGGGACTCCTGAGGGATGCGGGCGACGAGCCCGTGGTCGGATCAGTGGATCATCGGCGCGAGGTGGCATCGCGCCATCCGGCGCACCGAGTCGGGGGTGCGCCGCTCGGGGTCGCTGGCGGGGACGTCGAGGTACGAGATCACCAGCCGCACGTGGATCTCGACGGCTTCGAGAAGCGAGTCGTCCGGCATCGTCGCTCCCGCGGCCCGCAGCGTGGCCGCGATCCGCGCGGTGACCATCTCGATGAACAGCGAGCCGACGCCGCCTGTCACCTCGCGCACCGAGCGGTCCTCCAGGACCACTCGCCGCAGCAGCGGCTGCGACTCGATCATCTCGGCGCCGAGCGCGAACGCCTCCACCACCGCCTCCCCCGGCGGCAGGCCGGCGACCGCGTCTTCGAGCGCGGCGAGCCCGGTCTCGAAGGTGTCGACGGCGACGGCCCGGAACAACGACTCCTTGTTGGGGAAGCGCCGATAGAGGGTCGAGCGACTGATGTCCGCGGCCCGCGCCACCTCGTCCATGTTGGCCTGCCGCAGGCCGACCGCGGTGAACTCGGCGGCCGCCGCGATGAGGATCGTGCGCTCCTGCTCGGACGCCGAGGCGGTGATCCGGGCTTTGCGTGCGACCGGCACCGCTACCGCCGGCGCAGCGCGACGGGCAGCTTGTCCTTGGGGACCGGCAGCGCGCTGTAATCCATCGGCATGACGTAGTCGGCGGGCACCGACCACTCGTGACCGCGCAGGAGGTGATGCATCACCGTCTTGATCTCCATCTGCCCGAAGTACAGGCCGATGCACTTGTGGACGCCGCCGCCGAAGGGCATCCACGCCATGCGGTGCCCCTTGTCTTCGGCCCGCTCGGGCGAGAATCGTTCGGGGTCGAACATGTCTGGGTGCGAGAAGTACTGCGGGTCGCGATGATTGGTCATCTGCGGCACCGTGACCATGGTGCCCTCGGGGATGAAGAAGCCCTGGACCTGCGTGTCCTTGATCGCCATCCGGGGCTGTGCGGGCACCGGCGGACACATCCGCAGCGACTCGCGCATCACCAGATCGAGCACGGTGAGCTTGTTCAGGTCCGCGTATTCGAGGTTCTCTCCGAACTCGAACGACTGCGCCCGCGCCTTCTCCTGCCATTCGGGGTGTTTGGCCATGTGGTAGGCCATCTGGGTCATCGTGATGGTCGAGGTGTCGTGCGCGGCCATCAGCACGAAGATCATGTGGTTGACGACGTCTTCGTCGGTGAAGACGTCGCCGTCGTCGCTCTCGGCGTGGCACAGGACCGAGAACAGGTCGGGGGTCTGCACGGCGCGCTTGGCGTCGATGTGGGCGTAGAAGAACTCCTCCAGGATCTTGCGTGAGCGCACCCCCTTCCACCAGCGTCCGCCGGGGACCGGCTTGCGGACGAAGGCGACGCCGGCGCGCACCGTCTCGATGAACGCCTTGTTCAGGCGGTCTGCCTCGTGCTGCGGCAGTTCCAGGCCGAGGAAGACCTCGAGTGCGACGTCGAGGGTGAGCTGTTTGAACTCCGAGAGCAGCTTGACCCGCCCGGTCGGGAAGCGGGCGAGGCGGTCGGCGACCATCGGCTGCAGCTCGTCCATGTAGCCCTGGAGCACCTTGGGGGTGAAGGCCTGCTGCAGGATGTGCCGGTGGTGGCGGTGCTCGTCGAAGTCGAGGAGCATGATGCCGCGGTTGAAGAACGGCCCGATGAAGAAGCTCCACGCGGGGGCGTTGGCGAAGGCGCGATCCTTGTTCATCAGGATCTCGTTGGCGGCCTCGGCGCCTGCGCAGTTGACCATCCGGATGCCGAAGGCGTTCATCCCCGACACCTGTCCGTACCGCATGCGCTTGGCCTCGCCGTACCCGAAGGGGTCGCGGCGCATGCTCAGGATCTCCAGCACCCCGTTGCGGTCGCTGAGCGGGACCGCCTTCAGATCGCTTCCCGCCGCGGGCTCGGCCAGCACAGCACCCATCGTTCCTCCTCGGTCACGGTCGCGCCGATGTGACGCGGCCCATAACCCAATTGAAACAAATGAAGGAATCTGTGTCTATAGCCCGTGGGACAGATCAGCGAATCCGTCCGAAACACGAGCTCCCCCGACCGCTCGCCGTCAGCGCCCCACCAGCAGGGCGTGACAGCGACGGAGCCGGTCGTGCCACCACTGCGTGCGTTCAGCGGAGGCGAGCGGCAGGTCCAGGCCCGGCTCCACCCGACGCCGGCGCAGCGCGCCCTCGTGGATCCGGAACGACGCGGTCACGTCGCGGTTGAACAGCTCCCCGGTTCCCAGGCCGCACGCTCGGTGCAGGTTCGGCAGCGCGGTCGCGGCGTCGACGCCCGCCGAGATGCCGATCGCGGTGTCGAGCGCACTGGAGACGACGACGTCCAGGGGCAGCTTGGCGGCCAGGGCCAGCAGCGCGCGCCGCCCGCCGAGCGGCGCCACCTTGAGCACCGCGATGTCGGCGGCCTTCAAGGCGGCCACCCGCATGGGGTCGCTCGAGCGTCGGATCGACTCGTCCGCGGCGATCAACGTACGCGTCGCGGCCCGGACCTCGGCGAGCTCCTCGACGCTCCGGCAGGGCTGCTCGGCGTACTCCACCTCGCCGATCGCCGCGAGCGCCTCGATCGCCTCGGCGACCGACCAGCCGCCGTTGGCGTCGATCCGCACGTTGGGAACGAGCTCACGTGCAGCCGCGACCCGTTCCACATCGTCGTGCAGGGTCTGACCGGCCTCGGCGACCTTGACCTTCACCGTGTCGACACCCGGATACCGGGCGATGAGCGCGGCGACCTCCGCGGCCGGGATCGCCGGGACGGTCGCGTTCACCCGGACCTCCTCGCGCACCGGCTCCGGCGCCGGGAGGTAGGCGGCCTCGATGCCTGCGGCCAGCCACGTCCGGGCCTCGGCGTCGTCGTACTCGACGAAGGGCGCGAACTCGCCCCATCCAGCGGGCCCGGCGAAGACCAGCGCCTCGCGCGCCTTCACCCCGCGGAAGCGGGTGTGCATCGGCAACGAGACCACATGCGCGTTCGCGAGGAGGTCGTCGGCGCTCGGCATCGTCGGCGGGGGTGGGCTCTTCGGCTGCAGCCGGAAGGTCGGCACCCCCTTCTTGCGGTCGTCGGCGGCGCCGACATTCGATTCCTTGTTCCGCCCGACCGGTGAGGAGAAGACCATGGGGCCAGGGTATCCCCGCATCGAGGCGCTCGAACCGACCAGAACTTTGGAACAAAATCTTCCATCTGTGTCAGACGGCGGCTAGTGTCGTGTCCATGACGACACTCGACGCCTTCGACGACGGCATCCGCGAGGTGGAGCCGTCCTACGTCGACATCGACTCGATCGACCTGCGCCTGGGCGCCGATTCACTGGTCTGGAAGTTCTACGGCGACATCCGCGGACTGCTGGGATTCCAGCGGTTGGCGGGTACCGAGAACTGCATCGAGCAGCTCGCGCAGGGCGTGGAGGACCACTCGGTTATCTTCGCCGACTTCCTGGGCCGCGCCCGTCGCACCGGCCCGCCGATCATGCGGACCGTCTACTCCGACGAGCCGCAGCAGTGGGGCCGGCGGGTCCGCGACTTCCACCGCGACATCAAGGGCACCATCAGCGACGGCTCGCGCTATCACGCGCTCAACCCGGAGTTGTACTACTGGGCCCACGCCACCTTCGTCGATCAGGTCCTGTTCATCACCGACACGTTCATTCGCCGACTCTCCGACGAGGAGAAGGCGGCGATCTTCGAGGAGAGCAAGACCTGGTATCAGCTCTACGGGGTCTCCGCGCGCAGTCAGCCGCAGACCTACGAGGAGTTCCGCCTCTACTGGGACCGGATGTGCGACAAGTTCGTTCCGACGCGGACCATCATGTACGCCACCGGCTACCTGCGAAAAGGCGTGCCCGGACCGGCGTGGCTGCCGTCTCCGGTCTGGCGGATCGTCAGCGCCCCGCTCAACGCCTTCCTGCAGACGATCATCGTCGGCACCTTGCCCGACCAGATGAAACGTGTCTGCGAACTCGACTGGAGTCCGCGCAGGCAACGCCGGTTCGATCGGTTCGCCGCCACGATGCGCGCACTCAATCCGCTGTTCAACCGACTGCCCCTGCGCATTCTGTACGTGAAATGGGCGGTGGAGGGCTGGGAGCGCACCGGGGTCGACCCGCGCCGGATCCACAACACCCCGGCCGACCGCGCCCCGGTCGGCAACACCTCTGACGGGAGCCGCACCCGATGACCACCCCGACCGTCGACGAACTGCGCGCCGGACTGCCGCGCGCCGCCGCCGAAGCACAGTTCGACGCCCTGCCCGCCGTCGGCGTCGACGAGATCGTCGGCCGGTGGCGCGGCAGCGAGGTCCCCACCGGACACCCGATGGACGGACTGCTGGAGGTCTCGGGGTGGTACGGCAAGCAGTTCGACGACCCCGACCACGTCCACCCGCTGCTCTTCGGCCGCCCCGGCGACTTCTACGCGGTCAACCCGAAGCTCATCCCGATGACACTGCTGGACTCGGTGGGGCCCCGGCTGCCCAAACACCGGCTGCCGGGATCGTCGTTCGCGTTCCGGGCGCTGCGCACCCGCCGCCACCGCGCCCGTCTGCGCGCGGTCGAGTACCGCGGCACGGTCAGCGCGGCGATGGTCTACGACGATCTGCCGATCATCGACAACTTCCGCCGGCTGAACGCCGACGCCCTGCTGGGCGCGATGGATCTGCGCGACTCCCCCGCCCCGTACTTCTTCCTGCTCGAGCGCGACGGCGTGTAGTCCCGCAGGCAGCCGAGTCACACAGCAGCCGAGTCACGCGGGCAGCGGATCCCGGATGATCGGGCAGGTCATGCAGTGACCGCCGCCGCGGCCGCGGCCCAGTTCGGCGCCGACGATCGTGATGACCTCGATGCCCTCGCGGCGTAGCAGAGCGTTGGTGTGGGTGTTGCGGTCGTAGGCGAAGACCACGCCCGGCTCGACCGCGACGAGGTTGTTGCCGCTGTCCCACTGCTGCCGCTCGGAGGCGTATTCCGAACCACCGGCCTCGACGACCCGCAGCACGTCCAGGCCGAGGGCCTTGCGCACCACCTCCACGAAGTGGTCGGACTCCTCGATCACCTCCAGCCCGGGATGGGCGTCGGAGGGAACGAGTGTGAACGGCTTGATCGCGTCGACGATCTTCGGGTACACGGTCACCAGGTCGCGGTCGGCGAACGTGAAGACGGTGTCCAGATGCATGGCCGACCGCAGCTTGGGCATTCCCGCGACGATCACCTTCTGCACCTGACCGGACTCGAACAGTTTCAGCGCGAACTGGGTGATCGCCTGACGCGACGTCCGTTCACTCATGCCGATCAGGACCACGCCGTCGCCGGGCACCAGGACGTCGCCGCCCTCGATGCTCGACTGCCCCCAGGTCTGCTCGGGATCTCCCCACCACACCGTCGATCCGACGAAGTCGGGGTGGAACTGGTACACAGCCTTCATCAGCAGGGTCTCGTCGTGCCGGGCCGGCCAGTACAGCGGGTTCAACGTGAGGCCGCCGTACACCCAGCACGTCGTGTCCCGCGTGTAGAGGGTGTTCGGCAGGGGCGGCATCAGGTACTCGTTGACTCCGAGCGAGTCGCGCGCCAACGCGATGTAGCCCGGCCGCAGCTCGGCGGGGAGATCGCGGGTCGACATCCCGCCGATCAGCAGCTCGGCCAGCGCCCGGGAGGGCAGCTCGGCCAGGTCCGAGCGCGTCTCACGAACCAGCCCGACGCCGACGTCGTTGACGACGATCTTGCGGTCGAGCAGCCAGTTGCGCGCCTGCGGATCGTCCATCGTCTCGGCCAGCACGTTGTGCAGTTCGACGACCTCGGCGCCGCGGTCGCGCATCTTGGTGACGAAGTCGAAATGGTCGCGCTTGGCGTTCTGCACCCACAGCACGTCGTCGAAGAGCAGGTCATCGGAGTTCGTGGGCGTCAGCCGCTCGTGGGCCAGTCCGGGCGCGCAGACCAGGACCTTGCGCAGCTTCCCGACCTCGGAGTGGACACCGTACGAGGCTGAGGGTCGGTCGGTCATTCGAGAGTTCCTCTCAATCGATGTGACAGCGGGGGCAGCGGGCCGATGCGTATTACGGACCCGACGGATCGGTCACGTAATACGAGTGTCGTTCCTGCTCGGGATGGTCGTAGATGTCCTCGACGCCGGTCGCCATGAGCACGACCCCGGCGATCGCGCCGACCGCGATCACGCCGAACAGCACGGCCTCGAACGGTCGGAACACCCGAAGCCGCTGCTCCCGGCGTGCGATGACGAACAGAATCGTGCCGAGCGCGTAGAGTACACACGCCAGCAGCAGCTTCTCGAGGCCGGCCGCGTATACGAGGAAGACCGTGTACACCACGGCGAGTGCCGCGATCACCAGGTCGGTGTTGCGACGGCGATCGCCGTCGTCGTAGGTCTCGTGGCGGAGTACCAGCCGCAGCATGTACAGCGCCGACAGGAAGTACGGCACCAGGGCGAGCGCCGCGGTCAGGTCGAGCATGAAGTCGAGGGCGTCGTCGACGAACAGCAGCAGGACGAGCAGCGTCTGCACGAGGGCGCTGGCCAGCACCAGCGCGGCGACCGGCGCGCCGGCGGCGTTGCTTCGCTGAAGGAACTTCGGCATGTCCTTGGCGCGTGCCGGGATGTACAGGATCTCGGCCGCCATCAGCGTCCACGCCAGATAGGCGCCGAGCACGGAGACGATGACGCCGACGCGGATGAACACCGATCCCCAGTCGCGGACCAGGTGGGCCAGCACCGAGGCGACCGACGGTTGATCGGCTGCAGCGAGATCGCCCTGCGGCATCGCGCCGTAGGAGACCAGGGTGACCAGTGCGAACACGCCCAGCACGACGAGGAAGCCGATCACCGTCGCCTTGCCGACGTCCTCGCGCCTGCGGGCGTACCGCGAGTACATGCTCGCACCCTCGATGCCCATGAACACGAAGACCGTGATCAGCATGGTGCCCTTGACCTGCGTCCACAGCGACCCGACCTCGATGCCGTTGCCGCCCCAGAAGTTGTCGGCGAAGTATCCGGCGTCGAACAGTGCGATCGCGAGCACGATGAAGACGATCAGCGGGACGACCTTGGCGATGGTCGCGATCCGGTTGATGAACGCCGCCTGCTGGACGCCCTTGCTGATCAGGAGGAAGAACGCCCAGACGCCCACCGACGAGATCGCCACCGCCAGCAAGGTGGATCCGTCACCCAGTTCGGGGAACAACGCGCTGGTGGTGGCCATGATGAGCACCCAGTACGAGGTGTTGCCCGCGCACGCCGACGCCCAGAAGCCGAACGCCGAGTTGAAGCCGATGTAGTCGCCGAAGCCGTCCTTCGCATACGCGTACAGCCCGGCGTCGAGGTCGGGTTTGCGCATCGCCAACCGCTGGAACACGAAGGCGAGCATCAGCATGCCCGCGCCCGCGATGGTCCATGCGATGATCGCGCCGAGAGCTCCGGTCTCGGTTCCGAACCGCCGCGGGAGCAGGAAGACTCCCGAACCGATCATCGATCCGACCACCATCGCGGTCAGGGGCGGCAGACTCACCTTCTGCGTCTGGTCCTGGTGCGTGTGCTCCGAGGCTTGCGCCACGTCGTGCCCCTTCACGGTCGGCCCATACGGACGGTTTCGAACGATTAGTCCGAACGTACACCGTGAAAATGTCGCTTTTCGGGACCGGGTGCCGCGCGCCCACGACCGCCTACGCGATGGCGCCGTGCGACCGCCGCGAACCTCAGACGTCGAGATGCACGATCAAGGAATCCCGAGCACGCCGGCGCAGGCCCGGCACACCGATTCGCCTCCCTGGTCCCCGTGACACCGAGGAACCGGACCAGATTCCCCGCTGAGGCGTCACATGCCTCGTCAGCGCGGCGTCCGCCTTCAGCGGGGAACCCTGTCCGTACCGACGACGCCGCGGTCCGAGACCGCCGCCTCGCCCACCACCGAGCTCACACGTCGAGATGCTCGATCAGCACCGAAAGGAACTCCGGGCCGGCGTCGCGGTGAACGCTGTGTCCGGCATCGATCGTCGCGAACCTGCCGTCGGGCAGGGCCTCGGCGACGGCGCGCAGGTGCCGCGCGGGCAGGAAGCTGCGCTCGCCACCGGAGACGACCAGCGTCGGTGCGCTCACCAGTGCCAACGACTGCCACCAGCCGGGGTCGGCGACGTCGAACTGCGCGGTCACCGCCGCGGGCAGCGACCGATCCAGACGCAGAAAGGGCCCCGGATTCGCCAGCAGCGCCCCGATCCCCCGGACGCGCTCGCCGAGGGTCGCGGCGGGTGCGATCTGCTCGGCGAGGTCTGCACGGTCGCGCGGCATCGGCGGCACCTCCTCGAGCACCAGCCGACGCACCCGGTCGGGCTCCCGCATGGCGTAGCGCACGGCGGCGTGGGCGCCGAGCGAGTGCCCGACCAGATCGAACCGGGTCAGCCCCAGGCCGTCGACGACCCGGCCGATGTCGGCGGCGAAGTCGTTGAGCCGGTAGGCCGACGCCCGCCCGCTGCGGCCGTGGCCGCGCAGGTCGACGGCGACGGTCGGCCGGCACGCGGCGCGCAGGGTGCGAACCGCATTGCGCCAGGTGCTGTGATCACCGCCCATCCCGTGCACCAGGACCACCGGCAGTTGCCCGGCGAGGGAACCCGAGACGTCGACGGCCAGATCGGGCAGATACGGGTCGGTCCCGCTGATCACGCGCATCACCTCAGCGTAGACCTCGCAGCCACCGTCGACGACGGCACGGATTCGTGCTCCGAGCGACACTTCCGTGCCGTCCCCTGTCAGCCGTTCGCCCGAGGAACGTGTTCCATCTCTCGTTTTGACGATCTTTGTGCGTAATGTCATCGCCGTACCCGGCCGGTCGTCGGGCGCATCACCCAATCACTTCCGGAAGGAATACCTCCATGTCAGGACTCAGTGACATCGCCAGCATCCTCAGCTCGGTCAACGGCATCCTCGGCAGCGTCACCGACCTCACCAGCGGCAGCTCCGACGGCAGCCTCGGCAGCGGCAGCTCGGGCTCCTAAAGACGACTCAGAATTGACCGAATGAAGGCAGGCGGCGCTCAGCGCAGCCTGCCTTCATTCACGTCTGCACCCACGACTCACCCGTACGAGACGACCGAGACACCGATGACCGACATCCGCCCCCTGCGCCCCGACGATCTGCCCGCCGCGGCGCGGCTCGTCGACGGCACCCTCCACCAGATCCCGCTCTACCAGGCGATGCTGGGCCAGTACACCGAGCGGGCCGACATCCGCGACTGGCTGTGCCGCGCCCTGATCCGCGGCTCCATCGCGGGCGGGACCGCCGTCGGCGCCTTCGCCGACGACCGCCTGGTCGGCGTGCTGACCTGGTCGATCGGCGACCGTCCGGCCCCGGCTCCCGAACCCGACCAGCTCGCGGCCGACGCCCGCTTCCTGGCCGGACTCCCCGACCTGGCCGGACGACTGCAGCGCGCCTGGGACGACGAGCACACCCTGCTGACCCACCCCGACCCGACCGCCGTCGCCGTCCAGATCGCCGCCGTCGATCCCGAGCACCGCCGCGGCGGCACCCTCTACGCCTTGGTCGAGCCGGTCGAAGAACTGTGCCGCACCCAAGGGCGCCCGTACACCTGCTGGACCGGCAGCGACGACCTGCGGCAGGGATTCAGTTCCGCGCGCACGGTCGTCGACTCGCGCACGGTCACGGTCTGCGGAGTGCCGATGCACTTTCTGGAGTTCGACGTGGCCGCCCTGGGCGGCTGACCGACGCCCACGGTGTGATCTCGCGAACACTCCAACTGATTGATCACTCAGTTCAGCCTCGCTTGCCGCTAACGTGAACGCAATGCAGGTCAGGAATGAATCGGCGGCCGGCGCCGGGCTCGGTTTCGCCGTCGCCTCGGCGGTCGCCTTCGGCATGTCGGGCCCCTTCGCGCGGGCATTGGCCGACACGGGATGGTCGTCGGGCGCGGCCGTCAGCGCACGGATCGGGCTCGGCGCCGTAGCGCTCCTCGGTCCCGCCGCGTATGCGATGCGCGGCCGGTGGTCGGTCCTGGCGAGTCTGCGCGTGCACCTGATGCTGGCGTTCTACGCACTCGTCGCCGTCACGATCCCGCAGCTGTGCTACTTCTACGCCGTCTCGACGCTGGACGTCGCCGTCGCTCTGCTGATCGAGTACACCTCGCCCGTCGCGGTCGTCGCCTGGATGTGGCTCCGCCACGGTCAGCAACCGACCCGCCTCACCTTCGTCGGCGGACTGATCGCCGCCGCGGGCCTGGTGCTGGTGCTGCAGCTGTTCGGGTCGGTGTCGCTCGATGCCGCCGGCGTCGCCTGGGCGATCGGCGCCATGGTGGGCAGCGCGGGCTACTTCATCCTGTCCGGGAACAGCGACAGTGCGGTTCCCGGCATCGCGATGGCCTCGTTCGGCCTGCTCTACTCCGCGGCGATTCTCGCGATCGTCGGCCTGCTGGGAATCCTGCCGATGACGGCGAGCACCGCCTCAGTGGAGCTCGCCGGCCAACAGTACCCCTGGTGGGTGGCCGTCGCCGGCCTCGGCCTCATCACCGCGGCCTTCGCCTACGCCACCGGCATCGCCGCGGTACGGCGCCTCGGGCCGCGCCTTGCGGCGTTCATCGCCCTGACCGAGGTGCTCGCCGCCATCGTCGCCGCGTGGCTGCTGCTCGACCAGGTGCCCGACCGCATCCAGCTGGTCGGCGGCGCACTGGTCCTGGCCGGCGTGATCGTCATCAAGAAGGGCGAGCGGGTCGTCAGCGACGACGCCGAGACCGAAGTCCCGGTCACCGTCTGACGACCCGCCCGCCAAGAGGTCACGCCGACTGGACATCCGCTCCGAGTGAGGTCTGCGCCGCAGTGCCCTGCGCCGCCGCATCACGGCCGCGGCGGCGTCGGACGAGTGCGTCGAGTCCCCACGGTCCGGCCCCCAGGAAGACGAGCAGCAACAGCGACCAGGCGTACAGGGCCGCCGAGTCGCCGTCGTTGGCGATCGGCAGCAGCGCGGCCGGCTGGTGCTTCCAGAAGTACGCGACCGCCATCGATCCGGAAGCGATGAACGCGGCAGGCCGCGTCCCGAGTCCGATGATCAGTGCGGCTCCGGCGACGAGCTGGATCACCGCGGCCCACCACGACGGCCACGCCCCGACAGCGGCGGTCTGACCGCCGTACGGGGCAGCGGGCCAGGCGAACAGGGTGGACGTGCCGTGGCACAGGAGCAGGAATCCCACGACGACGCGGAACGCGGAGACGACACCGGGAGAGGCATTGGCAACTTTGGTTAGCATGGCCTTATTTATAGTCGGCCGATCCGTGCCGCCAAAGCCCGTTCCGCTACGCAAACAGGACTCTTGACAACGATGTTCGCAAAACTCGAGTGTGATCTCGCACACTGTCATCGGACATCGTCGGCCGCGCTAACCTGGCTTCATGTCCGGTTCAGATGATCAGGTCTTCGATCCGCTCGCCCCGTATGCGGGTCTCTGGCGCGGCAGCGGTGTCGGTCATTACGCGACGATCGACAGTTTCACTTACGACGAGGAGATGGAGCTGACCCCGAGCGGGCGTCCCTTCCTGTTCTATCGCTCCCAGACCCGAGGCGCGGGCGGCGGGCGGCCGATGCACACCGAGACCGGCTATCTGCGCCGTGCCGGTCGCGACCACGTGGAGCTGCTGGTGGCGCAACCGACCGGTTTCGTCGAGTTGCAGCGTGCCCCCGCCCATCCGACGGTGCTCGACTTCGTCCAGCACACCCTCGGCATCTCCCCCGACGCGAAGCAGGTCCACGCGGTACGACGACGCTTCGAGCTGTCCGGCGACACCCTGACCTACGACCTGTGGATGGCCTACGCCGACGTGCCGCTCTCCCATCACCTGCGCGCCGAACTGCGTCGCGCCTGACGCCTGCCCGCGGCCGCACGACCCGCTGCAGACAGCAGAACGCCCGCCCCGCCGAAGCGGGACGGGCGTTCTTTGCCGTCTGTTAGATCACTTGATGATCCGTGATGTCCCGCCGGGCGCCCTGAAATCTCTTCCAGTCAGTGCCCGGCGGGAGGTCATCACTTGATGATCTTCGTGACGCGGCCGGCACCGACGGTGCGGCCACCCTCGCGGATCGCGAAGCGCAGGCCCTCGTCCATGGCGACCGGCTGGATCAGCTTGACGCTCATCTCGGTGTTGTCGCCCGGCATGACCATCTCGGTGCCCTCGGGGAGGGTCACGACGCCGGTCACGTCCGTGGTACGGAAGTAGAACTGCGGACGGTAGTTGTTGAAGAACGGGGTGTGACGGCCACCCTCGTCCTTGCTCAGGATGTAAGCCTGGCCCTCGAACTCCGTGTGCGGAGTCGTGGTGCCCGGCTTGACGATGACCTGACCGCGCTCGACGTCCTCACGCTTGAGGCCGCGGAGCAGCAGACCCGCGTTGTCGCCGGCCTGAGCCGAGTCGAGCAGCTTGTGGAACATCTCGATACCGGTGACGGTGGTCTTGGTGCTCTTCTCGCGGATGCCGACGATCTCGACTTCCTCGTTCACGTTGACCTCGCCGCGCTCCACACGACCGGTGACGACGGTGCCGCGACCGGTGATGGTGAAGACGTCCTCGACGGGCATCAGGAAGGGCTTGTCGGTCTCGCGGACGGGGTCCGGGATCGACTCGTCGACAGCAGCCATCAGCTTCTGGACCGACTCGACCCACTTGGGGTCGCCCTCGAGCGCCTTCAGCGCCGAGATCGGGACCACCGGAGCGTCCTCGTCGAACTCCTGGGCGGCCAGCAGTTCGCGGACCTCCATCTCGACGAGCTCCATGATCTCCTCGTCATCCACCATGTCGGCCTTGTTCAGGGCGACGAGGATGTAAGGAACGCCGACCTGGCGAGCCAGCAGCACGTGCTCGCGGGTCTGCGGCATCGGGCCGTCGGTGGCGGCCACGACCAGGATCGCACCGTCCATCTGGGCGGCACCGGTGATCATGTTCTTGATGTAGTCGGCGTGACCCGGAGCGTCGACGTGAGCGTAGTGACGCTTCTCCGTCTGGTACTCGACGTGGGAGATGTTGATCGTGATACCACGAGCCTTCTCCTCAGGCGCCTTGTCGATCTGATCGAAAGCGAAGCTCTCGTTCAGGTCCGGGTACTGGTCGGCGAGCACCTTGGTGATGGCCGCCGTGGTGGTGGTCTTGCCGTGGTCGACGTGACCGATGGTGCCGATGTTCACGTGCGGCTTGGTCCGCTCGAACTTCGCCTTCGCCACTTGTGTCCTCCTGGACTTCGTCGCTGCCGAGTGGTTCCCGGCAGTGGGTTTCTTACTTCCTGCCGTCGGCAGGAGCAGTTCTTCTGGTTCGGTGTGCGGCCGACCCGACGTGATGCCGAGCCTTGACCGTCCACCTTATTCTTTTGCGCGCGGAACCGTTAGCCGTCCCCGGGCGCGAGGTCCGCAAGGGCGGACGGACGAATTACTCGCCCGTCGCCTTCGCGATGATCTCCTTCGAGACGTTCGCCGGAACTTCAGCGTACGAATCGAAGACCATGGAGTAGTTTGCGCGGCCCTGAGTCTTCGACCGAAGGTCTCCGATGTAGCCGAACATCTCCGACAGCGGCACCTGAGCCTTGACGACTCGTGCACCGCTGCGCTCCTCCATGGCCTGGATCTGGCCACGGCGGGAGTTCAGGTCGCCGATCACGTCGCCCATGTACTCCTCGGGAGTCGTGACCTCGACGGCCATGATCGGCTCCAGGATAACCGGGGACGCCATCCGCGCGGCCTCCTTGAGGGCCTGCGAGCCGGCGATCTTGAAGGCCATCTCCGAGGAGTCGACGTCGTGGTACTGACCGTCGAGCAGGGTGACCTTCAGGTTGACCAGCGGGTAGCCGGCCAGGACGCCGTACTGCATCGCGTCCTGCGCACCGGCATCCACCGACGGGATGTACTCGCGCGGGACACGACCGCCGGTGACGGCGTTGGCGAACTCGTAGGTCGCGCCGTCCTCGGCGTCGACCAGCGGTTCGAGCTTGATGATGACCTTGGCGAACTGGCCCGAGCCACCCGTCTGCTTCTTGTGGGTGAACTCGTGCTTCTCGACGGTCTTGCGGATCGTCTCGCGGTAGGCCACCTGCGGCTTGCCGACGTTGGCCTCGACCTTGAACTCGCGCTTCATGCGGTCGACGAGGATGTCGAGGTGGAGCTCGCCCATGCCGCCGATGACGGTCTGGCCGGTCTCCTCGTCGAGCTTGACCGAGAAGGTCGGGTCCTCTTCGGCGAGCTTCTGGATCGCGGTGCCCAGCTTCTCCTGGTCGGACTTGGTCTTGGGCTCGATCGAGACCTCGATGACCGGGTCCGGGAAGCTCATCGACTCGAGGACGATCGGGTTGGCGATGTCGCACAGGGTGTCGCCGGTCGTGGTGTCCTTGAGGCCGATCATCGCGTAGATGTGGCCGGCCACCGCGTCGTCGACCGGGTTCTCCTTGTTGGCATGCATCTGGAAGAGCTTGCCGATGCGCTCCTTCTTGCCCTTGACGGCATTCAGGACCTGGGTGCCCGGATCGACCTTGCCCGAGTACACGCGGACGAAGGTCAGCTTGCCGAAGAACGGGTGCGCGGCGATCTTGAACGCCAGTGCCGAGAAGGGCTCGTCCTTGCTCGGGTGGCGGGTGATGACCTCATCCTCGTTGCCGACGACGTGGCCCTCGATCTCGCCGATGTCGAGCGGGTTCGGCAGGTAGTCGACGACCGCGTCGAGCACCGGCTGGATGCCCTTGTTCTTGAAGGCGGTGCCGCAGAGCACCGGGTAGACCTCGGAGTTGACCGTGAGCTTGCGGATCGCGCCCTTGATCTCCTCGAGGCTGAGCTCCTCGCCGGCGAAGTACTTCTCCATGAGGGCTTCGTCGGACTCGGCGATCGTCTCGAGCAGCTTCTCGCGGTACTCGGCGGCCTTGTCGGCCAGATCCGCGGGGATCTCCTCGATGGTGGCGTCGGTGCCGATCTCGGTGGTGCCGCGCCAGGTCAGCGCACGCATCTCGACCAGGTCGACGACGCCGTCGAAGGCATCCTCGGCACCGATCGGGAGCTGCAGGACCAGCGGCTTGGCGCCGAGGCGATCGATGATCGTCTGCACGGTGAAGTAGAAGTCCGCGCCCATCTTGTCCATCTTGTTGACGAAGCAGATGCGGGGGACGTCATACTTAGTGGCCTGGCGCCAGACCTGCTCGGACTGGGGCTCGACGCCTTCCTTGCCGTCGAAGACGGCGACGGCGCCGTCGAGCACGCGGAGCGCGCGCTCGACCTCGACGGTGAAGTCGACGTGGCCGGGCGTGTCGATGACGTTGATCTGGTTGTTGTGCCAGAAGCAGGTCACGGCGGCGGAGGTGATGGTGATACCACGCTCCTTCTCCTGCTCCATCCAGTCGGTGGTCGAGGCACCGTCGTGGGTTTCACCGATCTTGTAGTTCACACCGGTGTAGTAGAGGATGCGCTCGGTGGTGGTGGTCTTGCCGGCATCGATGTGGGCCATGATGCCGATGTTGCGGACCTTGGTGAGGTCGTTGAGCACTTCCTGTGCCATCTAATCCCTCCGGGATTCTCTTTAGGTCTGAAGTCTTCTGTATGTGCGGGGCGGCGACCCGAACTGTGTTCGGGTGGGCCGGACCGGGCCCTGCGTGCGCATCCCCCGGTCCGGCGCCGTGCCGACTGGCGCGAAGCCGCCCCCTACGGAAGCAGCCCTGCGCAGCTCTCTTACCAGCGGTAGTGAGCGAAGGCGCGGTTGGCTTCGGCCATCTTGTGAGTGTCTTCGCGACGCTTCACCGATGCACCGAGACCGTTCGAGGCGTCGAGGAGCTCGTTGGCCAGACGCTCGACCATCGTCTTCTCACGACGCTGCCGGCTGAAGGTGACCAGCCAGCGGAGGGCGAGGGTGTTGGCGCGACCGGGCTTGACCTCGATCGGCACCTGGTAGGTGGCACCGCCGACGCGGCGGCTCTTGACCTCGAGGGTGGGCTTGACGTTGTCGAGCGCACGCTTCAGGGTGACGACCGGATCGGTGCCGGTCTTCTCGCGGGCGACCTCGAGGGCTTCGTACACGATGCGCTCGGCGGTCGACTTCTTGCCGTCCAGCAGGATCTTGTTGACGAGCTGGGTGACCAGCGGCGAACCGTAGACCGGGTCGCTGATCAGCGGGCGCTTGGGAGCAGGTCCTTTACGTGGCATTTAGATCAGTTCCCCTTCTTGGCGCCGTAGCGGCTGCGAGCCTGCTTGCGGTCCTTGACACCCTGGGTGTCGAGCGAGCCGCGGATGATGCGGTAACGAACACCGGGGAGGTCCTTCACACGACCGCCGCGGACGAGCACCATCGAGTGCTCCTGCAGGTTGTGGCCCTCACCCGGGATGTAGGCGGTGACCTCGACGCCGCTGGTCAGGCGCACACGGGCGACCTTACGCAGAGCGGAGTTCGGCTTCTTCGGGGTGGTGGTGTACACGCGGGTGCACACGCCACGACGCTGCGGGCTGCCCTTCAGGGCGGCCGTCTTCTTGGCGGACGTCTTGTCCTTGCGGCCCTTGCGGACCAGCTGGTTAATCGTTGGCACTGAGTTCTTTTCTCCTTGAGGACCGGCTCCCGCCGGGCCTGTTTCTTTGTTGTTGCGGTTCGTGCTCCGGGCAAGCCGCCAGATCGCGCGCCTGCGCGAAAAAACGACCTCCGCAACTCGCCCCACCAGCACCTTCGTGCTGGTCAGGCTTGAATCGTGCACCCGCGGTCGGGCGTGTCACCCGGCTTACGCTTCCCCACGATCCCTCTCCCGTCCGACAATCGGTGGATCATCGACAGGTGAGCAGCGCCAAGCATGGCAAGGCGCCGACGAAATACTTTACCGCCCCGCTTTATCACGGTCAAAATCATTGACACGTTCGGGCGAACAGCACGAGAACAGTCGCCTGCCTGGCTCGATCGTCAGGATCGACCGACATGCGCGAGCAGGGTCCCCGCCGCTGCGCGCGCCGCCTCGGCGTCACCGTCGATGACGGCCTCGACCAGCGCGGTGTGCGTTCGCTCATGGGACTCCGAGGCCCCCACGTGACGCTCGGCGATCGACCGGCACAGCGCGGGCAGGAGCAGATCGTAGAACTCGAGATAGACCTTGTTGTGGCTGGCCGCGACGATCGCGCGATGCAGCTGCGCGTCGACGGCGATCGCCTCTTCGACCTCGTCGTCGCCGACGACCTCGGCGACCGCCCACACCCGGTTCCGGTCGTCCACCAGTTCGCGCAGGAGCGCGATGTCGGCCGCGTCGCGTCGCTGCGCGGCCAGACCCGCGGCGGTCACCTCGAGCGCCTCGCGCAGCTCCAACAGATCGCGCCGGCGCGCGGTGGCGAAGAACCCGCCGAAGGCCACCTCCTGCTCGTCGGTGGCGATCACATAGGTGCCCGAGCCCTGCCGCCGCTCCAACAGGCCGGCGTGCACCAGCGACTGGACCGCTTCGCGCACGGTGTTGCGCGAGGTGCCGACCATCTCACACAACTCGGGTTCGGTCGGAATCCGGTCGCCGACCGACCAGCGCCCGGCTGCGATCTCAGTCCGCAGCTGGGTCGTCACCTGCGCAATGAGACTGCGCCGTTTAACCGTCTGCACGCCAGCAGTGTAAATCACTTTGCGTCGATACAACCATTCATCCTACGATTTCACCCATGGGTGAATCAGAGGGCCGAAACGGATCGGGGCTGCGCATGCTCGGTGATGACCGTGCGCGCGGTGATGACGGGAGCACGCCGAGCCCCGTTCGTCCGCGGACCGCGATGACGACCGCGTGGCGCGGCCGCGTGATCGTGCTCGTCGCGATCATCCTGTTCTCGCTGAGCCTTCGCACGGCGGTCACCTCGATCACTCCCCTGCTGTCGCGGATCTCGTCCGACATCGGCTTCGGCGACAGCGTCAGCGGCGTGCTCGGGATGCTCCCGACCCTGATGTTCGGCCTCGCGGGCATCCTCGCGCCGTCGCTCGGCCGGCGCTTCGGCATCGAGCAGGTCACGCTGGGTGCGGTCGTCCTGACCGGCGTCGGCATCGCCACCCGCTCCCTGGCCGACGACGTCCCCACGCTGGTGCTGCTGTCGTGCGCGGCCCTGTTCGGCATGGGCGTGGGCAACATCCTGATCCCGCCGCTGGTGAAGCGGTACTTCAGCGACCGGATCGCCCTGATCAGCACGGTCTACATCACCTTCGTGCAGATCGGGACCGCGCTGCCGGCGGCCGTCGCGATCCCCCTGGCCGATGCCGGCGGGTGGCGCATGTCGCTGGGCGTGTGGGCGCTGGTCCCGCTGGCCGCACTGCTGCCCTGGGTGTGGGTGGTCCGCGAACGGCGTGCCACGCTGCGCGCGCAAGCCGACCTGCCCGACGAGGCGCGGCCCGCCTCGGAGTCGCCCGTCCGCCTCCGGCTCTGGCGCACCCCGATGGCATGGGGGCTGACGCTCATGTTCGGCATGACCTCCCTGATGACCTATTCGCTGTTCACGTGGCTGCCCGCGATCTTCCGCGAGGCCGGCGGCAGCGAGGCCCTCGGCGGCGCGATGGTCGCGCTGTTCTCGGGAGTCGGCTTCGCGGGCACGCTGGTGGCGCCCGTCCTCTGCGCCAAGTTCGCCAATCCGTTCCCGTTCGCCGCGGCATTCGCCGCGTGCTGGCTGGGCGGTTTCGCCGGGCTGCTGTGGGCCCCGCTCTGGGCCCCGTGGCTGTGGGCCGTCCTCATCGGCGTCGGTCCCACCACCTTCCCGATGGCGCTGACGCTGATCAACCTGCGCACCCGCACCAGTGCCGCGTCCGCGGCGCTGTCGGGCTTCGGACAGGGCGTCGGATACCTGCTCGCGTGCGCCGGGCCGATCCTGTTCGGCGTCCTGCACGAACAGACCCGATCGTGGACCCTGCCGTTCGTCTTCCTCACCGCCACCGTCGCGATCATGCTCGCCGGCGCCTGGATCATCTGCCGACCCCGGTACCTCGAGGATCAGGTGCGCTGAACCGACCGGTTCCCCATCGGGACCGGCCGGTCGCGCTCACAGCCCCGCGTCGTCGGCGATGCGGGTGGCCGTCTCGACGATCGCGTCGATGCGCTCGGCGGTCGGGGTGCCCGCCGCCGCCCGGTTGCGCGGCTCGTCGAGCGCCCGGCGCATCACGCCCTCGGCGATCGAGGCCAGCTTCCACAGCCCCAGCACCTGCCAGTACCGCAGCGCCCGCTCGTCGCGCCCGGTCAACCGCAGGTACTCGGCGGCCAACTCGTCTCGACGGGGGAACCCGTCGAGGGTGCTGGCGGTCAGCTCGCCGCCCAGCCCCTCTCCCGGTTCGGGCCAGTACGCGAGCAGACTGCCCATGTCGGCCAGCGGCTCTCCGAGCGTCGACAGCTCCCAGTCCAGGGCCGCCACCACCTCGCCGCACGCGGCCCGACCGCCGTCGCCGAGGGTCCGCGCCACCAGCACATTGCTCAGGTTGAAGTCGCCGTGCACCAGCGTGGTCTCGGTCTGCTCGGGGACGGCCGCCTCCAGCCGACGCGTCAGGGCGTCGAACGCGGGCAGTTCGCGGGTCTTGGCCTGCTCCCACTGCCGGGCCCATCGGCGCAGCTGTCGTTCGGCGTACGGGCTCCGGCTCGCCAGATCGGCCAGCCCGACCGACTCGAGGTCGACCGCGTGGATGCGGGCGAGGACCGCGGGCATCGACATGCCGATGGCGCGGCGATGGGCCGGCGACAAGTCCTCGGCCACCGACCGGCGGTCGACGGCCACCGACCGTCGATGTACTCCATCGCGACCAGCGGGGCACCGGTGACCGCGACGGACCCGACGCGCGTCGTCTCGTCGGCCACCCCGTAGATCTGCGGCACCGGCACGTCGGTGTCGGCCAGCGAGGCGAGGATCCGCGCCTCCCGTCCGATATCGTGCGCCGAGGCCAGCAGGTGGCCCAGCGGCGGTCGGCGCAGCACCCAGCGGCGGCCGCGCTCGTCGACGGCCAGGTACGTCAGGTTCGACTGCCCGAGCCCGATGCGGGTCAGGGTCGGCGTCCCCGCGACGTCGTGCCCCAGCGTGCGCAGCCACCCGGCCACCGCGTCCGCGGCGATGCCCGGGGTGGCCGCCGCGTCCGGACGTTCAGCCACGGGTCCACGCCTCCTCCCGGAACGCCCCGGGCGCCCCGAGCCGCTGACCGCCGTCGAGGACCATCGATTCGCCGGTGATCCAGGCGGCCGCGTCGGAGGCCAGATAGGCGACCGCGGCGCCGATGTCGTCGGGCTCCCCGATCCGGCCCGCGGCGGTCAGCGCGTCCACCGCCTCCTCGTGCTCCTTCCACAACGCCTCGGACAGCTTGGTTCGGACCACCCCGGGGCACACGCTGTTGACCCGGACCCGCGGCGACAGCTCCAGCGCCAACTGCTCGGTGACGTAGATCAGCGCCGCCTTGGACGCGTTGTAGACGCCCAACCCCGCCTCGTGGACCATGCCGCCGATCGAGGCGGTGTTGATCACCACCCCGCCCTTCTCGCGCATGGCGGCGTCCAACGCCAAGGAGGTCCACAGGATCGGGGCCCACAGGTTCACCTCGAAGGTCTTGGTGAACCGAGCGCGGTCCTGCGCGATCAACGGTCCGTAGGCCGGGTTGGTCCCGACGTTGTTGACCAGGATGTCCAGGCCGCCGAACCGCTCGACGGTCGCCGCGACGGCCGCACGCGCCTGCTCCTCGTCGACGGCGTGCGCGCCGATCCCCACAGCGGTTCCGGGCCCGGCGACCTGCGCCGCCGCGGCCTGCGCGGCCTCGGCGGTGCGGGCGGTCAGCACCACGTCGGCCCCGGCGGCCGCCAGATGCTGCGCGACCGACAGGCCGATGCCGCGCGAGGCCCCGGTGACCAGTGCGGTCCGCCCCGACAGGTCCGTCGTCATGACTACATCCCCTCCGGCCGGTCGGCGCGGTAGCGGCCCAGCTCCTGGCGGGCGATGGCCCGCTTGTGCACCTCGTCGGGGCCGTCGGCGAGGCGCAGCGTCCGCATGCCCGCCCAGCTCATGGCGAGCGGGAAGTCGTCGGTGACGCCGCCTGCGCCGTGCACCTGAATGGCGCGGTCGAGCACCTTCAACGCCATCTCCGGAGCGGCGATCTTGATCGCGGCGATCTCCATCTTCGCCTCCTTGTTGCCGACGGTGTCCATCATGTGGGCGGCCTTGAGCGTGAGCAGTCGCGCCATCTCGATCTCGATGCGCGACTCGGCGATCCAGTCCTGGATGTTGGCGTTGTCGGCGACCGGCTTGCCGAAGGTCACGCGCGACTGCGCCCGGCGGCACATCATCTCCAGGGCGCGTTCGGCCATGCCGATCGCGCGCATCGCGTGATGGATGCGACCCGGTCCGAGGCGCGCCTGGCTGATCGCGAACCCCTCGCCCTCGCCCTTGAGCACGTCCCCGGCCGGCACCCAGACGTCCTTGAAGTCGATCTCGGCGTGCCCCTCACGGTCCTGGTAACCGAAGACCGGCAGTCCGCGCAGCACCGTGACGCCCGGAGCGTCGATCGGCACCACCATCATCGACTGCTGGCGGTGCACCGGCGCCGTCGGATCGGTCTTGCCCATCACGATCATGACCTTGCAGTTGGCGTGCAGGGCGTTGGACGCGAACCACTTGCGGCCGTTGAGGACGTAGCCGTCGCCGTCGCGGACCATCGCCAGCTCGACGTTGGTCGCGTCCGAGCTGGCGACCGCCGGCTCGGTCATTGCGAACGCGGAGGCCATCTCACCGGCCAGCAGCGGCGCCAGGTACTTCTCCTTGTGCTCCTCGGTGCCGAACAGTTCCAGCACCTCCATGTTGCCGGTGTCGGGCGCGTTGCAGTTGCACGCCTCGGGTGCGATGTGGACGCTGCGGCCCATGATCTCGGCGAGCGGTGCGTACTCGAGGTTGGTCAGGCCCACGCCCGACGACGGGTGCGGGTGGAACAGATTCCACAGGCCGCGACGACGCGCCTCGGCCTTCAGATCCTCGAGGATCTGCGGCTGGTGATGCGGATTCCCCGACTCGGCCATCTGCTGGGCGTAGACCGCCTCGGCCGGATAGACGTGCGAGTCCATGAAGGAGAGCAGCTCTTCGCTCAGCTTCTGGGTGCGCTCGGACATCTCGAAGATGCTGGTCATCATGACTCCTGGTGTTCGGTGGGTTGTGAGGGAAGCGGAGCGAACCGGGGCGGCCGCCGGTCGAGGTGACTGGACACCCCTTCGGCCGCGTCCGGCGAGTGGAAGGCCGCGAGCATGTGCTCGTCGGCGCGTCGGGCGACGGTCGGGAGGTCGGTCGGTACGCCGGGTTCGCCGTCGACGTCCTGCCGCAGCTGCGCCTTGATCACCGCCATCGACCGGGGTGAGCAGTTGCGGGCGAGGTCGGCGGCGTAATCGAGGGCGGCCGCGACCACGTCGTCGGCGAGGTGGTCGAGCAGACCGATGCGCAATGCCTCCGGCGCCTCGACCAGGCGCGCCGAGAGCAGCAGGTCCGCCGCGCGGCTGCGTCCGACCGTCGCCGCGCGCAGCGTGGTGGTGCCGTACTCGGCGATCAGCCCGCGGCGGGCGAACGCGGTGGTGAACCTGGCCGCCGGCGAGCCGAACCGGACGTCGAAGTGGAGGACCTGCGCCAACGCCATGCCGGCGACCGCGCCGTTGATCGCGCCGATCAGCGGTTTGCGCAGCCCGCGGGCGGTGTCGGCGGGACGGCGTGCGGCCAGATCGGCGGCCGTGCGCTCACCGACGGTGGCCAGGCCGGCCAGATCGGCCCCCGCGCAGAAGCCGCGGCCGGCGCCGGTCACCACGACCGCGCGCACCTCCGGGTCCGCATCGGCCCGGTCCAGGAGGTCGAAGTAGCGCGTCTCCACCTCCTGGTTCCAGGCGTTGAGCTTGTCGGGGCGATTGAGGGTCAGCAGCAGCACCGGCCCGTGCCGCTCGGCGAGGACGGGCGCCTCGGGAGCCGAGGTGTACGCGTCGGCGGGGGTCGTCATCGAGCGGGCCCGTCGGCCGTGGCGAGCAGCGATGCCTGATAGCGACGCATGCCGCGCAGCCAGCGGTCGTAGTCGGAGGCCTTCTGCTGGTACATGTCCCGAACGTTGGCGTGAGGCAGGATCAGGAAGCGTTCGTCGCCGAGCGCCTCGATCACCGTGGCCGCCGCCTGGTCGGGCGTCAGCACGTCGCCGGCCGAGGTGACGGCGCGGGTGGCCGCCTCCCCCAGCGGATCGCCGGAGTTCTCGCCCTCGCGCATCAGCTTCGTCTCCACTCCCATCGGGCACAGGCAGCTCACCCGCACCCCGCGGTCGCCGTACGTCACCGACAGCCATTCGGCGAAGCTGACCGCGGCGTGCTTGCTCACCGCATACCCGGCCGAGCCGATCTGTGTCAGCAGTCCCGCAGCCGAGGCGGTGGTGATGAAGTAACCCTCGCCGCGCTCGAGCCACCCGGGCAGGAGTTGCTGCGCGGCGCGGATGTGGGCCCGCAGGTTCACGTCGAGCACCCGGTCCCACTGCGCCTCGGTCAGGTCCAACCCCGGGCCACCGGTGATCCCGGCGTTGGCGAAGTACATGTCGACCGGGCCGAACTCGGCCTGCGCCCGAGCGATCAGGCCGGCGATCACCTCGGTGCGCGCGGTGTCCCCGCTCTCCGCGATCGCGCGGCCGGGATGATCGTCGTTGATCCGCGCCGCGGCCGCGGCGGCGGCGTCGCCATCGAGGTCGGCGAGCAGCACGCGCGCGCCCCGCGCCGCGAGCGCGGCGCCGATCGCCGAACCGATGCCTCCGCCGCCGCCGGTGACGATGGCGACTCTGTCTTCGATCTGCATGCTGGGGTCCTCTCGGTCGATGTGAGCGCGACGGCCGGACGCACCGCGGTGCGGGTCGGGGACGTCGGGCCCGGGTCAGTGAGCTCTGGATCGGGTCGGGTCAGCGCCTGCCGTCGGAGATCAGTCGGCGGGGAGCCTCGATGCCGAATCGGTCCGCCAGTCGGCTCTCGGTCTCTGCCGCGGACGTGTGCAGGATGCCCGCGATGCCCAGGCGCGCGGCACCGTCGAGGTTCTGCTGTAGGTCGTCGATCATCACGGCCGACTGCGGCCGTACCTCGAGGAGACGGCACGCCTCCTGGTAGATGCGCCGCGAAGGCTTGCGTACTCCCAGCTCGGAGGAGATGACGACCTCGTCGGCCAGGCTGGTCAGGTCGAAGCCCGCATAGCAGTCCCGACCGAAGGCGTTGGAGACCAAGGCCACCGGGGTCCCGGCCCGGCGCAGGCGATCGACCAGGTCCAGCATCTGCTCGTCCGGACGCAGCCGAGACTGCATCCGCGCCTGCAGGCCGGCGGCCTCGACCTCGACGCCGTGCGCCCGGAGCCGACCGGCGAAGCCCTGCTCGAAGGCGTCGGCGTCGATCCGCCCGGACTCGTGATCGGCGAGCAGCGCTTTGGACTCGGCGTCGCCGGCGAGCAGTCGGATGGGCAGTCCCGGATCGCCCAGCTCCGCGCCGAACTCGCTGAAGGCGTCGATCACCGACGTCGTCAGCACACCGCCGAAGTCGACGAGGACGGCGTCGACGACGCCTCGGGCGGCGACTGTCATCGCCGGCCCCCGATCGATCGCCGACTCCTTGCGCGCTCACTTCCCGGCACCACGTACCCCACCCTTCTCGACTTCATCGGACTGGTCCGCAGCCACCCGACGGTGACCGACATCACGGACACTACCCATAGTTGAAGTTGACGTCAAGATTATTTTCACCCACGCAGCCGAAGGGGGCAACATGTGACTGTCGACACCTTCACGCCGTGACACGGCTCTCATCACACGTTAATCTTGAATTTGTCTTCATATTCATTTTCATGATTCCCGTCGCTCGGCAGGAGGCCGCCAATGCCCAACGTCATCGATCCCGTCCGCTCCTGGGCCGCCACCGCACCCGATGCCGTCGCCATCCGCGCCGACGACACCGTCTGGACCTACGGAACCCTGCTGGCCGATGCGCTCGGGTTCGGCGCCTCCCTGGTCGCCGACGGGGTGGCCGCCGGCGATCGCCTCGTGCTCGCCGCGCCGACGGCGCCCGAGTTCGTGATCGCCTACCTCGGCGCCCAGGCCGTGGGCGCGATCGTGGTACCGGTCAACACGATGGCCACCGCCGATGAACTGCGCTACTTCCTCGACGACTCCGGCGCCCGCCTCATGCTGGCCCACCACGCGCTGGGCCCGGCCGCCGCGCAGGCCGCGTCGCGTGAGATCCCGCTGCGCACCCTCGGCCCGATGCAGCCGGGCGAGCAGGCCGGACACGGTGAGGTGCCGATCGCCGACCGCCCCGCCGACGAGACCTGCGCCCTGCTGTACACCTCCGGAACCACCGGTCGTCCGAAGGGCGCGCAGCTCACCGTCGGCAATCTGCTGGCCGCAGGCGAGATCGGTGCCGCCGGGGCGCGCGGCACCGCCGCCGACCGCACCGGCACGGGCCTGCCGCTGTTCCACGTCTTCGGTCAGGCGTCGGTGATGATGTCGACCTTCGTGGGCGGCGGCTCGCTGTCGCTGCTGGCCCGCTTCGATCCGGTGGAGATGCTGGCGATGCTGCGCCGCGACCGGCTCACCATCATGTGCGGGGTGCCGACGATGTGGAACGCCATGCTCCACGCGGCCTCGGACGCCTCCCCGGCCGACTTCGCGAGCCTGCGCGTGGCGGTATCCGGCGGTGCGTCGTTGCCCGGCGCCGTCGCCGCCGCCTTCGAGGAGAAGTTCGGCTGCACCCTGCTGGAGGGGTACGGGCTCACCGAGACCACCGCGATCGCGACCTTCAACGACATCGACCGGGGCGGCAAGATCGGCAGCGTCGGCGGTCCGATGCCCCGCATGTCGGTCCAGGTCCGCGACCCCGGCGACGGGCATCCGCTTCCCGCCGGCGAGGTCGGCGAGGTCTTCGTGGCCGGCCCGACCGTCACCACCGGGTACTGGAATCGACCCGACGCGACCGCGGCGACGATCACCCCGGACGGCTGGCTGCGGACCGGCGACCTCGGAGTGCTGGACGCCGACGGCGACCTGCGCATCGTCGACCGACTCAAGGACCTGATCATCCACGGCGGCTACAACGTCTATCCCGGCGAGGTGGAGGAGGTCCTGTACCGGCATCCCGACATCGTCGAGGCCGCGGTGATCGGCATTCCCGACGATCACTACGGCGAGCAGGTGGCCGCGCTGATCGTCACCGCCGAGGGCTCCGCGCTCGACGCCGCCGGAGTGGACGCCTGGACCCGTGAGCACCTGTCGGCGTACAAGATCCCCCGCGTCGTCCGCTTCGCCGATGCCCTGCCCAAGGGATCGACCGGCAAGATCTTGAAGCGGGCGATCGACCGCGACCTGTTCGTCGAGCCGGCCGGGAACTGACTCCGACGACACCGCCGAACGACGATGCCCGCTCACCGCATTTCAGCGGTGAGCGGGCATCGTCGTTCGGGGCGGGTGGGGTCCGATCAGGGCGTCTCGCGGATCAGCAGCGCATTGGCCCACAGGCGGGCGGCGGTCGCGGCCAGCGTGTCCAGATCGGTCCGCGGGAACTCGCCGAGCTGGACGTCGGCCACGAAGTACGAGAACGCGAGTCGGCTGATCATTCCCGACAGGATGCTCGAGGCCAGCTCCGGATCGACCGTGCGGTCGGCCAGGCCGCGCTCCTGCAGTTCGGCGATCCCCCGCGCATTGCGCGCGATGAAGGCCTTGGCCCGGTCGTTGCGCAGCCGGCGGAACTCCGGCGCGATGTTGGCCACCTGCTCGAGGACCGCCATCAATCGCGCATTGCCGCGATAGGCCTCGAGGTAGGCGCGGGTGCTGGCCTCGATCACCGCTCGCGGATCGTCCTGCTCGGTCACATGCGGGACGCCGGGATGGAGCATCTCCTCGCGCGCACGATCCATCACCGCGGCGAAGATCTGCTCCTTGGTCTCGAAGTACGTGTAGAACGTACCGGCCGAGCACCCGGCCTCGGTGGTGATGTCGATCAGTCGCGCGTCCAGGAAGCCGACCTTCTCGAACACCGTGCGCGCCGCCTCGATCAGGTTCTCCCGGGTACGACGCCCCCGGACGCTCACCGGAGGGTCGGGAACGGTGAACATGCTGGGTGCGGGTCCGTCGGACATGGCGTCCGTTATACCCGATGCTCGTTCACCCGCAGTCCCGCGCGCCTGCACCGCGGCGCCGCGCGACCCCGATCGCCCGACGCCTCCGGCCGGGCTCATGCGACCGCTTCGAGCCCGGGCACCGCCGTCGGGTCGGTCCGCACCGAGGCGGGATTGGTCTCCCGCAGTGCCAGCGCACAGCCCAGCGTGATCACGCTCATCGCCACCACGAAGACCGCGACCAGCGTCGTCGATCCGGTGCTCGCGACGATCGCCGTCATGATCAGCGGGGTGCCGCCGCTGACCGTGATCGCCGCCAGCTGATAGGCCAGCGACAGCCCGGAGTAGCGGATGCGCGGGGCGAAGATCTCGGACATGAACGCCGCCAGCGGCCCGTACGTCATCGACTGGAACACCGCGGCCACGGTGACGGCCACCAGGAACATCGGCAGCGAGGCCGTGTCCACCAGCCAGAAGTACGGGAAGGCCCACACGATCAGCCCGATGGCGCCGACGATCAGCAGCGGACGGCGGCCCACCTGGTCCGATTTGGCGCCCGACCACAGGATGACGCCGGCGCCGACGATGGAGCTCAGCAGGGCCATCGCCAGCAGGCCGTCGTAGCCCATGCCGAGTTCGTTCGTCGCATAGCTGAGCACGCCGGCGATCGAGATGTAGAACACCGAGTTGGTGGCGGCGAGCAGGCCGCAGCCGAGCAGGATCTTGCGCCAGTGGTGTCGGATCACCTCGGCCAGCGGCGCCTTGGCGACGGTCCCGGCACCGGCCGCCTTCTGCGCCACCTCCGCCTGCAGGGCCTTGAAGTCGGGCGTGTCCTCCACCTTGGTCTGGATGTACAGCACCACCGGGAAGAGCACCGCGCTGGCCAGGAAGGGCACACGCCAGCCCCAGCTCAGGAAGGCCTCCGTCGACAACGCCGCGGTGGCCGCCAGGAAGACCACGTTGCCCAGGATCACGCCGAACGGGACGCCCATCTGACCGAAGGTGCCCGCGAAGCCCTTGCGCTTCGGGTCGGCCGACTCCACCAGCAGCAGGACGATGCCACCCCACTGGCCGCCCGCGGCCATGCCCTGCACGAAGCGCAGGAGCACGAGCAGGACCGGCGCGAGGCCGCCGATCATCGCGGCGGACGGCAGCAGCCCGATCAGGAAGGTCGCCGTGCCCATCGCGATCAGGCAGACCACCACGGCGGGCTTGCGTCCGTACTTGTCGCCGTAGTGTCCGGCCACCACCCCGCCGATCGGGCGGGCCACGAAGCCCGCCCAGAAGGTCGCGAACGAGAGCAGGGTGCCCATCAGCGCGGAGGAGTGCGGGAAGAAGACGTGCGGGAAGACCAGCGCGGCCGCGGTTCCGTAGAGGAAGAAGTCGTACCACTCGATCGAGCTGCCGATCAGCCCGGCGGCCATCAGGCGACGCTGCGCTCTGCCGGTCCCGTCGACGGCGGTGGTGGAAGGTGAGTCCATCGGTTGCGTTCCTCTCACGGGATCCGTCGCGGAGCCGATTCCCGAAGTTGCTTTTGATGTCATCTTCAAGTTGAAGACGACTTCAGTTTGCCCAAGGATGCGAGTGTCGTCAATCACATCTCACGAATCGTTGTGCTCCCACGCACATCCATCGAACGGCCGACAGCGAAGGACCGCGCGACGCATCCCGCACAGGTTCCGGTGCCCTGTGCGGGACGCGGCGCGCGGTGCTCGTCGAGCAGTCGGATCAGTCGCGCAGCTCCCTGCGCAGGATCTTGCCGGTCACCGTCTTCGGCAGCTCGTTCCGCACCTCCACGACGTGCGGGACCTTGTACGCCGCCATGTTGGCGCGGCAGAAGGCGATGACCTCGTCGGGATCGACCGGACGGTCGGTGCCGGGACCGAATCCGGCGTTGAGGGAGATCACCGCCTTGACCGTCTCGCCCCGATACCGATCGACCGCCCCCACGACCGCGGCCTCGCGAACCGCCGGATGCGCGTACAGCACGTCCTCCACCTCGCGCGGCCACACCTTGAAGCCGGAGGCGTTGATCTGGTCCTTCTTCCGGTCGACGACGTAGAACCAGCCGGCGGCGTCCATCAGCCCGACGTCGCCGGTGTGGAAGCGGCCGCCGGGCATCGCGTGCGCGGTCTCATCGGGCTTGCCCCAGTAGCCCGCGCACACCTGCGGGCCGGCGACGACGATCTCGCCGACCTCGCCGACCGGCACCACGCGATCGTCGTCGCCGACGATCTCGGCGATCGTGTCCGGTACCGGCGTGCCGATCGAGACCGCACCCGAATCCGCGTCGACCGGCGCCTCCGTTCCGAACGGAACGGTTATCGCCGGACTGTTGGTCTCGGTGAGCCCGTAGCCGTTGTGGATGTAGTGGCCGAACTTGGCACGGAAGGCCTCCAACGCCGCCTTCGGGACCGGCGCCCCGCCGGAGAAGACCGCCTCCAGACTCGCCAGCTGATCTCGGGTGACCTCGTCGTTCGCGGTCCAGGCGATGAACACCGTGATCGCACCGATGATGCTGGTGGCGCCGTGCTCGGCGATCGCCTCGGCCGCGACCACCGGATGGAACCGGCAGGTCAGGATGGCCGGCGAGCGGGTGAGGATCGGCGCGGCGAGATGCCCGATCAGGCCGGTGATGTGGAACAGCGGCGCCACCGCGAACATGCCGCCGCCGGGCCGCATGTTCACGTTGTCGCGGTACACCTGAGCGGTGAAGACCACGTTGGCGTGGGTGCTCATCGACCCCTTGGGCGGACCCGTGGTCCCCGAGGTGTACGGCAGGTAGGCCAGATCGTCGGGGGCGAGGGCGACCGGCTCGGGTCGACGGCCGCGGTGGCGTTCGAGGTCGTCGAGCAGGTCGGCGTCACCGCCGCCGCGGCGACGCTGCACGGCCGCGAACACCCGCGGATCGTCGCGCGTCTGCAGGTCGAGCTCCGAGGTGGTCCAGACCGTACGCACGGCGGTCGACTCGGCGCCCGCGCCGACCTCGTCGACGACCGATTCCAGGCAGATCACCGCCACCGCGCCGCTGTCGGCGAAGATCCCAGCGAGTTCGCGACGCTTGTACATCGGATTGATCGGCACCGGTACCGCCCCGATCTTCCAGGCCGCCACCACGGCCAGGAAGTACTGCGGCACGTTCTGCAGCACCACCGCGATCCGGTCGCCGCACCCGATCCCCCGCTCCGTCATGGCGACGGCCAGCGCGTCGGAGGCCTCGTCGACCTCGCGATAGGTCAGCGTCCCATCGAAGTACCGCACCAGCGGATCATCGGGCGCGGTCGCGGCGATCGCGCGGAACATCGCCAGCGCCGTCGGATACTCCTCGGGCAGGCTCCGCGGGCTGCCCGGTTCCGGACCGGAGCGACTCGAGCGCCCGGCGCCAACGGTCACGACGCGGCCTCGAAGTAGCGGCGGGGATTGTCGACCATCATCGTCGCGATCTGCTCATCGGTGACGCCGCGGTCGCGCAGGGCGGGCAGCACGTCGTCGCTGATGTGGGTGAAGTTCCAGTTCGGCACGGCCTGCCTCTTGGCGTCCTCGTCGAACCAGTCGATGAAGCAGGCTGCGTCGTGGGCCAGCACCACCTTCTCGGCGTAGCCGCGCCGCGCGAGTTCGGCCACCGTGTTCACTCGGTCCTCGAACGGAAGCAGCACGTCGAGCCCGAACCGGTCCATTCCCAGGAGCGAGCCGGCGTCGGCGATCTTCATCAGGTAGTCCAGGTCGGTGGAATCCCCCGAGTGTCCGATGACGACCTTCGTCAGATCCGCTCCCTCCTCGGCCAGGACCCGCTGGGCCACCAGCCCCGACCCGGAGGCCGGATGGGTGTGCACCGTGATCGGCACACCGGTCTCCACGTGCGCCTGCGCGACCGCCCGCATCACGCGTTCGACGCCCGGCGTCAGCCCCTGCTCCTCGATCGCGCATTTGAGGAAGGCCGCCTTGACCTCGGTGCCTGCAATGCCCTGGCGGATGTCCTTGACGAACAGTTCGACCATCGGCTCGGGGACGTCGAAGAGCAGCCCGGGTCCGGTGTAGTGGAACTGGAAGGGGATCTCGTTGTAGGTGTAAACGCCAGTCGCTGCGACGATGTTGATGTCCACCTGCTCGGCGATCCGCTGGATCCGCGGGATGTACCGACCCAGCCCGATCACCGTCGGATCGACGATCGTGTCGATCCCCCGGCCCGCGCATTCGCGCAGTTGAGCGACGGCGTCGGCGATCCGCGCGTCCTCGTCGAAGCTGTTGGGGTAGTCGGGATAGTTCTGGCGCAACTCGGTGCCGAGGACGAACACGTGCTCGTGCATGAGCACGTTCCCCAACTCCGCGGTGTCGATGGGGCCGCGAACTGTTTCCACCTGTGACATGCCTTCTCCTCCTATGACCCGCTCACACATGAGACATAATTGGAGTGTGTCTCACGCCACTTCAGCTGTCAACGGTCCGGCTTGCACCGCCGATTCCGGTCGTGAGGTGATGGACCGGTGACCGTTCACAATCCCCGGCGCGAGGCGCTCGACGCGGCGACCCGGCTCTATCTGTCCCAGCGACCGATCGACATGTCGACGCTGGCCGCCGAGCTCGGGATCGGCCGCGCCACGCTGTATCGACACGTCGGCAACCGCGACGCGCTCCTGGCCGACGTCCTCGCCGAGGCCACCGAACGCACCTACGGTCGGGCGATCGCCCGGGCCCGCGGAGCCGGCGCCGCCCGCGTCCTCGACTTCACCGAGCACGTCCTCCGAGCCGTCGACTCCTCCCCCGAACTGCGCGCGCTCACCGCGCGCGAACCCCTCGTGTTCATCCGACTGGCGCTGATGCCGGGCACGATCGAGGACGTCTCGACCCGGCTGACCGCCGAGGTCCTGCGCTGCGAGGCCGAGTCGGGCGCCCTGCGTCTGCCGCTGCCCGCCGAGACACTCGCGCGGGCCATCGTCCGCATCTGCGACGTCCACCTGTACGCGCCGCTGCTGGGCGGCGACGCCGCCGAGATCGACACCGCGCTGTCCCTGGTCGCGCTGCTGCTGCGCGAGCCGGGATAGCCGCCCGGCGGACTCGCGATGCCGCCGAGGTCGGCGGCGTCAGTCGGCGACGGTGTGCGGCAGCTTCACCGACCCCGACGCGACCTTCGCCGGGCGCGAGGGCGGCGGCACCACGGGACCGACGTCGCCGTCGGGCGCGGTGTCGAGGTCGACGATCACCGGGGCGTGATCACTGGGCTTGGTGCCCTTGCGCGCCTTGCGATCGACCCACGCCGCCTGCGTGCGCTCGGCGACCGGGCCGCCGGCGAGGATGAAGTCGATCCGCATCCCGAGGTCCTTGTGGAACATCCCCGCCCGATAGTCCCAGTAGGTGTAGACGCGCTCGTCCGGCCAGCGGTCGCGGACCACGTCCCGCAGACCCAGCGCCTTGAGGTCGGCGAAGGCCTGCCGCTCGGGGACTGTCACGTGGGTGTGGCCGACGAAGGCAGCCGGATCGAAGGCGTCGGCGTCGGTCGGGATGATGTTGTAGTCGCCGCAGATCATCGTCGAATCGGCGTCGGCGGCGACGGACTGGCGGAGCTTGTCGAGCCAGGCGAGCTTGTAGTGATAGTGGTCGGAGTCCACCTCGCGCCCGTTGGGCACGTACACCGAGTGGATGCGGATCCCGTCGCACACCGCCGAGACGGCCCGCCCCTCCGGTTCCGCGCTCGGGTCGGGGAATCCGGGCGCACCGGGGAACGCGACCCGGATGTCGTCCAGGCCGACCCGGCTCAACAGGGCGACACCGTTCCACTGCCCCTGGCCGGCGTGGACGAACTGGTAGCCGCGCGCGGCCAGCTGGTCGCCCAGTTCGTCGGCGAAGACCTCGTCGGAGACCTTGGTCTCCTGCAGGCACACCACGTCCGGGGCACGCTCGTCGAGCCAGGGCAGCAGCCGTGCGGTCCGCTGCTTCACCGAGTTCACATTCCAGGTCGCCACGCGCATGCCGACCACCGTAGTCGGCGGCCCCGACAACCCTCACCGGCACACCCGTCGCAGACCGCCCGAAACCGGCGGGAGCGCGATGGGCTGTCGACCGCCGGTGTAATCCGTGCCACAGTGGTGTCGTGAAGACCGACCTGTCGCAGCGCTCCGTCATCGCCGCCTCGTGGCGGCGGTCCGGTCGCGCCGGGCTGGCCCCGGACACCCGCCCGGTGCCGGTGGTCAGCGATATCGGCGAGGCCGATCCGCTGCTCGACGCTGCCCGACCGGTCCTGGCGCGCGCCGCATCGGTGCTCACCGGTACGGACACCGCGTTGCTTCTGGTCGACAGTCAGTGCCGGATGGTTTCACGGGTCACCGCCGGGTCGACGCTGGAGCGCTGGCTCGAGCAGGCCGGGGCGGTGGAGGGCGCCGGATTCGACGAGACCGAGATGGGCACCACCGCGCTCGGGACCACCGCCGAGGTCCGCGGCGATGTGCTCATCAACGGTCAGGAGCACTACCTCGAGCAGTTCAAGAAGCTCAGTTGCTTCGGCCGTCCGATCATCCATCCGGCGACGCGGCGCCTGGCCGGCATCATCTGCATGACCGAGGTGGCTCCGAAGGTCAATCCGCTGTCGGTGCCGCTGATCCGCGGCCTGGTCGACGACATCGCCGAACGCCTGCTGGATCGGTCGCATTCGGATCATCGTGCCGTGATCGCGGCCTTCCAACAGGCGTCGTCGCGCCGCGATCTGGCGGTCGCCGCGGTCGGCGACGACCTTCAGCTCACCAACGCCCTCGCGGCCGAACTGCTGGCGCCGGGCGATTTCGGCACCCTGCGGACCATGGTCACCGATCCCGCCGCGGGCGAGCGCACGGTGACCCTCGTGTCGGGGATCGCCGCCGACGTCGCCGTCGAGCGCATCGCAGGCGTCCGGCACGCGGCCGTCTTCCGGCTGCGGCCGCGCATCGACCCCGACCGGGTCGGCGGCGGCGCGACCGCGGTCCTGCCGCCGCGTCGGACCGGCGACGAGACGGTCGCGATCTGCGGTGAACCCGGCACCGGCCGCTCGTCCCGGGCCCGAGCACTGCTGCCGGAGGCGGTGCTCGTCGACGTCGCGGCCGGTCTGCTCGACGGCACCGGCCCCGACCTGGTCGGCGCGATCCGCGCCGCCCGGACCGGTGCGCGCGGGCTGATCGTCGACGGCGCCGATCTGCTCGACGACCGGTCGTTGCGGTTGCTCCAGTCGGCGCTCTCGGCCACCGATCCGGGGCCGCCGCCGCTCGTGCTGGTCTCCGAGCCGGTCTCGGGGTCGTCGGCGTTGGCTGCGGCCGTCGCCTGCTGTCGCCGCCGGGTGTCGCTGCCGCCCCTGCGTCAACGCGGCGGTGAACTGGCGTCCCTGGGGCAGCAGACCCTCGAGCGGATCGACCCCGCGCTGCGTCTGGCGCCGGACGCCGCCGACGCTCTCATCTGCCACGAGTGGCCCGGGAACCTCACCGAACTCGGCATCGTGATGGACCAGGCCGCCGCCGCGACCCTTGCCCGCGGCAGCCGACAGGTCACCGCCGCCGATCTGCCCGACGGCTATCGCGCCTCCAGCCGCGCCTCGCGGCTGATGGGCATGGAGCAGGCCGAACGCCAAGCGATCATCGACGCGCTCGACGCCGCCTGCGGCAACAAGTCGCACGCCGCCAAGGCCCTCGGCGTCTCCCGGACCACCCTGTACGCCCGGATCCGAGCCCTCGGCATCAGCCGCTGACCCGGTCGATCTCGATACGCTCGCCGGGCTACTCGATCACCCTGAAAGACGCCTCTCCAGGCCGGTCGAGTAGCCACCGAGCGAAGCGAGGCGGCGTATCGAGACCCGGCGCCCCCGATCTCGATACACTCGCTCCCCCTGAAAGACACCTCCGCAAGGACCCCAGGCTGGTCGAGTAGCCACCGAGCGCAGCGAGGCGGCGTATCGAGACCCCGCACCATCGTCTCGATGCGCTCCCCCGCTCCGCTCCTCCGCTTACTCGACAACCCTGGAAACAGGCCGGTCGAGCAGCCACCGAGCGCAGGGACCCCAGGCCGGTCGAGTAGCCACCGAGCGCAGCGAGGCGGCGTATCTCTAATGGGTATTGGCTGGTCTGGTGCTAGCTGGAAGGCTTGGTTCTAGCTCCTTGTCCGAGTGGGACTGGTGTCGTATGTGCGGCCATCATGGTGGGCTTCGTCTCGACTTGTCAGCTCG
>NZ_JBCDWL010000004.1:0-252037 GCF_039946255.1 Gordonia aichiensis
GAGGTGCGGTCATCGTGATGACTCCGTTCGAGGATTCTGTGGAAGGTTGACTCGAAGGATCACACGGTGACCGCTCTCGTACCGAGCAGCTGGTCACCGCGGTTACACCACTCTAAGGGGCACTACCAGGACAAGTACCAGGAGGACACATCCGTGGCCAGGTGTAGCGGCATGCCACCACGATGGCGGAGCCACCGCGTGCCGACGGCACTCGACACGCCGACCGCCGCGGCGGCCTGCTCGCTGGTGACCCCCGTGGCGATCTGCTTCCAGAACAACCGCTCCACCTCACGACGGTGCGAGGGCCGGCCCGGCGACTTCAACGCCGACCTTCCCGTGAGCTCCTTCATCCATCCTGCAGGCCTACCCACAATCCACCTCCACTACCTGGGGTGTTGCGACGACCAGTTGAACCTGCCCAGTACACGGCGATCGCGTTCGGGCAACGTCTGGCCGAAGCCGGCATCGCCGCGTCGATCGGCAGCGTCGGCGACAGTTACGACAACGCACTGGCCGAGTCGGTCAACGCCGACTACAAGAACGAACTCGTCGACTTCGGGGCACGCTACCGCGGGCTGGCCGAACTGTCCCTGGCAACGGCCGAATGGGTCGCGTTCTACAACCGGGAACGCCCACACAGCTACTGCCAGGACCTGACCCCCGACCACGCTGAGCGACTCCACTACGCTCGAACGAGCTCCCTCAATCCGGAGGCAGCACTCAACAACTGAGCTCTCCGGAAAACCCGGGGTGGATCAGGGTGATGCCCGAGAACGAGGCCGGTCGCGCGGCGGTCTCTCGCTGGTTCGCCGAGACGCACGAGCACCTGACCACCGATGTCCTCACCGGGGGCCACGACGCGGTCCACGGCGTGGTGTGGAACTTCGACGAGTCGACACCTCATGTTCACTGGATGTGCGACACGTGGGCCATGACGTCGGTGCACCCCGGCGCCGTCCACCTGCACCGGGGCGAGAGCTTCGTGATCGACGAGCTGGACCTCGACGACGGTCTGGCCCTGGCACACCCGGAAGAACCCGACTGGACCACGTCCGCACGCGAGGTCAGCGACGTCACGATCATCGCGACCCGCGAGCAGCGGTCGTTCGGGCCGCTCACCGTCGCGAGCGTCTCGGTCGAGGTCACCAATCAGGTGGTCGGTTTTCTGCGCAAGGCCCTGTCCGGCGAGATCCTGGACTCGGTGCCCCTCGACCTCCCCGAGCACACCCTCACCACCCGCGCCGTGATGTACACGATCACCCCGGAGGCGATGATCGACGCCGGGATCGCCCTCGACAAGTTCCCCGGCGCCCTGCACGCGGCCGAACACGCCGCCATCGGCATGCTCGGCCTGGTCGCCACCTGCGATCGCTGGGACATCGGCGGCCTGTCCACGGCGCTGCACCCGGGCACCGGGCTCCCGACGGTGTTCGTCTACGACGGCTACCCCGGCGGCGCCGGCTTCGCCGACCGCGGCTTCGAGGCGTTCACCGACTGGATCTCGGCGACCGACGTCGCGGTCTCCTCGTGCAAATGCACGTCCGGCTGCCCATCGTGTGTGCAGTCCCCCAAGTGCGGCAACGGCAACGAGCCGCTCGACAAGGAGCACGCGATCAAACTGCTAAGGCTGATCGGCCGGCTGCACGAATAACCCGTCTTCGACGCATCCTCGTCGCTCAACTACGGTGCAGGCCGGCTTCCAGGGCATCGCGGGTCTGCATGGCCAACTGCCCCAGATCCGCATAGCGATCGGGTCGGATTCTCGACGACGGCCCCGACACGCTGAAGCAGGCGGCGACCCGGCGCGCCGGATCGCGGACGGCAACCGCCACCGACGAGATCCCGTCGTGCAGTTCCCCGTCGGTGATCGCGTATCCGCGCGTTCGGGTCTCCTCGACGTCGCGCCAGAGCGCTGCGGCAGTCACTTTGGTCTTCGCGGTCTGTGCGGCGAATCCACTGGTCAGATACCGGGCGATCCAATCGTCGTCCTGGACGGCCATGAAGGCCTTCCCGTTGGACGCGGCGTGCAGCGGAAGTCGAGTGCCGAGCGGAAGGAAGGCGCGCAGTTGATGAGCACTGTCGAGCCGTTCCACCAAAACCATTTCATTACCGTCGGGGACCGTGAGGTGGATCGTCTCCCCGGTCGCCAACTGGAGATCGTTGAGAATCGGCAGCGCTCGCAGGCGAAGACCGTTCTCGTTGGCGATCCGACTGCCGAGCGAGTAGGCCCGGGCGGTGATCATCCACGTCCCCGGGGTCGGCGCGGGACGCAGCCATCCGACCTCGGCGAGAGTCGCGAGACACCGCTGCACGGTGCTCTTTGGAGTCTCTGTCCGGCGCGCTAGTTCACTGAGGCCGACCGGCTGCAGTTCCGCCACCGCCTCGTAGATCCGGAGTGCGGTCTGAACACTCTTCATCATCGGTCCATTTTCTCTCATCGCTGGGAATGCATTGACCCTCAACACGCCCGTCGATACCATCGGTCCATATTGTAGACCGCTGGTCCATCTAGTGGACCAGCTAACCGAGGAGGCCCCTCTTGGCCGAGCCACTGCTGTCATCCCTCGCCCACGACCTCGGCCGGACGGCGGTCCGCGTGGGAGATCGCGAGCTTCGCCGAGAGG
Source organism: Gordonia aichiensis (assembly GCF_039946255.1). Taxonomy (GTDB): domain Bacteria; phylum Actinomycetota; class Actinomycetes; order Mycobacteriales; family Mycobacteriaceae; genus Gordonia; species Gordonia aichiensis_A. The sequence continues at coordinate 2,625 of NZ_JBCDWL010000004.1, forward strand.
AGCTGATCGCGGCGGCCGGTGCCGTCGCGAAGCGGGTCGCCGGCCACTCGGCGATCGCCGTGCACGGATCGGCTTCTGTCGAGACCGTGGTGGCCGTCGTCGGAGGCCTGATGGCGGGCACTCCGGTGGTGCCGATCCCCGCCGACGCGGGCGAGACCGAACGTGCACACCTGCTCAGCGACAGCGGCGCCCAAGCTTGGCTGTGCGCTCCCGGAGTCGAGACGAGCCCCGTCGGCCTGGACCGATACGAGGTCGACATCACCGAACGGGGTGACGTACCGACGACGGAGCCCGATCCAGATCGCACAGCGCTCATCGTCTACACCTCCGGCACCACCGGTGCGCCGAAGGGCGTGCTACTGCCTCGATCAGCACTCGCGGCCTCCATCGACGGACTCGCCGACGCCTGGCAGTGGACCCCGGACGACACCCTCGTCCACGGCCTCCCGCTCTTCCACGTGCACGGACTGGTCCTTGGAGTACTCGGTGCGCTGCGGGTGGGCTCACCGCTGATCCACACCGTGCGACCGAGGCCAGAGGCCTACGCAGCCGCCGGGGGCTCCCTCTACTTCGGCGTGCCGACAGTGTGGAGCCGTGTGTGCGACGACGAATCCTCAGCTCAAGAGCTTGCCAAGGCCCGATTGCTCGTCTCAGGCAGCGCGCCGCTGCCCGTTCCGGTCTTCGACCGACTGACGAAGTTGACCGGCAAGCCGCCCATTGAGCGGTACGGCATGAGTGAAACCGTCATCACCTTGTCGACGCGATTCGACGGCGAACGGCGGCCCGGCTGGGTCGGCGAGCCGATTGCCGGTGTCCGCACTCGTATCCGCGGCAGCGACGGCGCACTCGTCGTACACGACGGCGAAAGCCTCGGTGAACTGGAGCTGAGCGGTCCGACGCTCTTCGCCGGCTATCTCTCGAACCCGACTGCGACGGCCGAGGTCACCACCGCGGACGGCTGGTTCCGAACCGGTGACATCGCCGCCATCGACGAGGGCGGGTTCCATCGCATCGCCGGTCGCGAGTCAGTCGACATGATCAAATCGGGCGGCTACCGGATCGGTGCCGGTGAGGTCGAGCATGCCCTCCTGTCCCAGTCCGGCGTCCGCGAAGCCGCGGTGATCGGGGCACCGGACGCCGACCTCGGCCAGCGCATCGTCGCCTACATCGTCGGAGACGGCGTCGACCCCAACGAATTGATCGACACAGTCGCCTCCAGCCTGTCGGTGCACAAGCGCCCACGTGAAGTGCGGATCGTCTCCGAGCTTCCCCGCAACGCGATGGGCAAGGTCCAGAAAAAGGTGCTGCTCAAAGACTTCTGACGTCGAGAGACGTCCTAGTCGTAGTCCTCGGTGAGGATCACCGAGGGGTCGATCGTGGCCAGTTCCCGCGCGGCGTTGTCGTAGAGTCCGGTCAGTACGTGCATGCTACGAACCACCTGCTGCAGGCGCGAGGTGACCTCGGTCAGTTCCGCCAGGTTCGTCGTCAGCGCCTGCCTGCGCAGGGCCGCATACCGATCAGAGACCGCGCGACCGGCATCGGTCACCGTGAAGACCGACGCCGTGCGCGCCTTGGTGCGTTCCAGCAGCCCGAGGTTCACGAGCTTCCGCAGACTGTATTGCAGATTCGGCAGGTCATCGCGGTTCATCAGCTGCGCAATCGTTGCGGAGTCCTTCGGACGTTCCTGCATGCGCACCACATGCAGTGCCACCACCTCGTTGAACGTGAGGTCCACGTCGCCGGCCACCCTGACCGCTTGGATCGCGAAGCGCTGAAAGCTCTCCGCGACCTGTAGCACCGCGAACTCGAAGTTGGTCAGCGCTTCTTCGTGCGTGTCTTTCGCCAGATGCCATTGCCTCCCCGCCGCGAGCGGGATCGGACGGTCCGCGTCTGCGGACCTCGAGCGAGGGTCATCATCACTGCTCTGCATCGTCACGCGCCTGACACTAGTCCCCGGCCCCCACGGTGGGCCGCCGACGTCCAACTCGCCGCGATCCTCCGCTCGCGCAACTGTAGAGGTAATCCATTGACTTTTCATGGATAATGAATACTATGGCCTGCAGCACATTCAAGGCGATGGGACAGTCCACATCACCACGCCGGTGCTCTCAGCCATCGACGGGCACTCGCCCGCACTTCAACTCGGAGGAATCCATGTCGAGTTCGACATCTGCCCACAGTGGCGGCTCGTCCGCCGTCACCCGTCAGTACGCGCCGTACGTCGAGGCCGACTGGGGCTACGCCAATCACTGGTATCCGGCTCTGTTCAGCCACGAGCTCGAAGACGGCTCAGCCAAGGGGATCACGATCGGTGGTCACGACATCGTGATCCGGCGGTCGGCCGGCAAGGCGTACGCACTGTCAGATCGGTGCATTCACCGCGGCGTCAAACTGTCCGCCAAGCCCATGTGCCTTTCCGAAGGCACCATCACCTGCTGGTATCACGGCTTCACCTACGGTCTCGACGACGGCACGCTGACCACGATCGTCGGCAACCCGGACGACTCCCTCATCGGACGGGCCAAGATTCGCACGTATCCCTCAGAGGAGCACAACGGCATCATCTACGTCTTCGTCGGCGACGAGGACTTCGGCACCCCGCCGCCGCTGGAGTCAGACCTGCCGATGCGCGTCAACAACGACCCCAACGACAATCCGGTCGCGCACCTGCTCGAGGAGGGTGTGCACATCCGTGGCATCCGACGCACGCTGGTGGGCAACTGGAGGCTGGCGGCCGAGAACGGCCTCGACCCGGGGCACCTCCTCGTCCACTGGGACAACACGATTCTTCTGGCGCTGAATCGCGCACTGCCGCTCGGCGTCAACGCCGTCGCAGACTCCGCGACCGAAGAGATCGATATCCCCGACGGCCCCAAGGGCGTGATGAACCGCTACGACCGTCCCGACCTGTACCAGCCGGTGTTGGAAAACCCCAAGGTGAACATGGAGGCCCGGGGCGGGGAGCAGCACTACTTCCGCACCTCGCTGTGGGTGCCCGGGTCTCTGATGGTGGAGCACTGGCCACTCACCGACCAGGTTCAGTACGAGTTCTACGTCCCGATCGACGACCACCACCACATGTACTGGGAGGTCATCGCGGTCCGTGCCTCGTCGCAGGAGGAGCGCGACAAGTTCGACTTCCAGTATGAGAACTTCCTGCAGCCGCTGGCCCTGGAAGGCTTCAACGACTCGGACGTGTTCGCCCGCGAGGCCACCGAGGAGCACTACACCCGCTTCGACGGCTGGAACAACGAGGTCCTCTGCGACATGGACTACTCGATCGTCGCGTGGCGCAAGATGGCCGCCCGTCACCTGCGCGGCTTCTTCGAATCCCCCTACCAAGACGAGGACTGAACGGTGACCGCAGTGACAGATCGTCCGACAGAATCCAGGGTCGGCAGCGGAGGCAGAGCGCGACTGCGCTTCACCGACACCGTCGTGGACATCGACGTCCCGGCGGGCGGCTCAGTCCTGGAGGCCGCCGTGCAGTCCGGCATCCCGATGGTGAGCCAATGCGAGGTCGGCAGTTGCGGTACCTGCATCGGTCGCATCGTGACCGGCGACGTCCAGATGCCCGAAGGAAAGGTCTGTGCACTGCGGTCCGCCGAGATGGCAGACGGATACCGGCTGCTCTGCCAGTCGCAGATCGACGGCGATGCCGAGATCGAGTTGGACTACTCGCAGGAAATGCTCTCGGCGCATCCGCGAGTCCAATCGACCGGCAAGGTCAGCAGGGTGTCCTGGCTCGCCGACACCGTCGTCGAACTCACGGTGAAGTTGCCGAAGTCCGCCAAACTGACGTTCCTCGCCGGCCAGTACGTCCGTCTGCGGGTTCCGGGCACCGACGAGTGGCGCTCGTACTCGATGGCGTCTGGCGAGCGGCAGCGAAAGCAGTTGACGTTCACCATCCGGGTGCTCCCGACCGGAGCGATGTCGAACTATCTGCGCACCAGCGCGCGGGTCGGGGACGCGATCGAGATCGACGGCCCGCTCGGAAGCTTCGGTCTCGCCGCCGACGAGGGCCCGGTCCTGATGATCGCTGGTGGCACCGGTCTCGCGCCGATGCTCTCGATGATGGACACCCTGCAGTTGCAACGCGACCGACCACTCCAACTCGTCTTCGGCTGCGTCCACGAGTCGGACCTTTTCCATCTCGACGAACTCGAAGCGCGGAAGTCCTTCATGCCGGACCTGTCGGTGCGGATCGTCGTCGACGAGGACTGCCAGTCCCCGGGCATCGTCGGCGGCGCCAATCCGGTCAGCGTCTTGCATCCGGACGACGTCGCCGACCCGCTCACCTCGGCGTATCTGTGCGGTCCGCCCAAGATGCTCGACGCGGCACGCGATCGCCTCATCGAGCTCGGGCTGCCCGCCGACCGCATCCACGCCGAACACTTCCTGCCGAGCTGACACCACAACCGGCCAGTGGCCCTTCCCCGGTCCCCTGGCCCGCTTCAGACAGAAGGAGAAACCTCCCCATGAGCATTGCCAGACTCGGTGCACTCGACGTCGAGGTCGCCGACCTCGAAGCATGGCACCACCTGCTGGTCGACCTGCTGGAACTGGAGGTCCGGCCTCGAGCGTCGGACGACGATCCACTTCTGGTCCGCATCGACGAGTACCACCATCGCATCGCGCTGCACCCGGGCACCGAAGACCGCATCCGGAGGATCACCTGGGAAGCGGACACCCTTGCGGAACTGCATGCGATCGCCGATCGGGTGAGTGCCGAGGGCGTCTCCGTCGACTGGACCGACACCTCCGACGTCACCAGTCGCAGCGCTGTCGAGGAGTTCACTTTCGTCGACGCCGACGGCTTTCCGAACGCGGTCTGGTTCGGTCCGACGGTCGACGAGGCGCCGGTGCGCACCGGATCGGTGATCTCCGGATTCGTCACCGGCGAGTTGGGCCTCGGGCACGTCGTCCTGATGTGCAAGGACTACCCGGCCGCCGTCGACTTCTATTCACGGGTACTCGGCTTCCGCACCACCGACTACATCGTGTGGGACGGCGCCGACGCGACTTTCCTGCACTGCAACGCCCGTCATCACAGCCTCGCGTTGATGAACGAGTGCTTCAGCTTCACCGGCGGCGACTTCAATCACTTGATGATCGAAACCGCCGACCTCGACGACGTCGGCCGCGCCTACGACCGCATCACGGCCGCGGGCATCTCCCTGCAGATGGACTTCGGGCGGCACACCAACGACGGCGTCACTTCGTTCTACTTGCGCACCCCGTCCGGCTTCGCCATCGAGATCGGTTACGGCGGCGAGCTCATCCAGACCGACGACTGGGTCGTGAAGACCTACCGGTCGCCGTCGCGCTGGGGGCACGAACCCAGTCCGACGCCGAAGGTCGCCGGAGCGCAGCCGTGACCCGAACCGTAGCGGGTGGAAGTCGCGAGGCTGTCGAGCAGTGCCTGGACCGGATCGCGGCCCGCGACGACGAGGTCCACGCGTGGGCGCACCTCGATCCGGTGCAGGCACGACGGGCCGCCGATCTGGTCGACCGGGTCGAGTCCGACGGTCGCCTCCTGCACGGCGTCCCCGTCGGACTCAAGGACATCATCGACACCGCCGACCAGCCGACGGCCTACGGCTCGAACGCCTGGGCCGGTCATGTCCCCGCGGCCGATGCGGCTGTCGTGCAGCGGCTGCGTCGGGCCGGCGCAGTGATCCTGGGCAAGACCGCCACCACAGAGTTCGCCACCTACCGACCGAGCGCCGCCCGCAACCCGCATCGGCTCGATCACACCCCCGGCGGCTCGTCGAGCGGCTCGGCAGCCGCCGTCGCCGACGGTCAAGTGCCGGTCGCAGTCGGCACCCAGACGGCGGGGTCGGTCCTGCGTCCAGGCGCCTTCTGCGGGGTGTTCACGCTCAAACCCACCTACGGACGGTGGACGTTCGACGGGACGCTGCCGGTCGCCCTGACCTTCGACACCCTCGGTGCCTTCGCGCGGCACCCGGCGTGGCTCGGCGCCATCGACACCGCGGTCGCCGAGCCCGCAGGCGTCGCGACGCTGCCCCCGACCGCGGGACTTCGGATCGGAGTGCTGCGCCCGCCCTGGGCCGACCGCGCCACCCCGGCCGCCGCGGCCGCTCTCGAAGGGGCCGCGGACACTCTGCGCGGCGTCGCCGCGGACGTCGTCGACGTGCCTGTCGACGCCGACTATCTAGCTCTCGACGAGGCACACACCCTCCTGATGGCCGCCGAAGCCGCGGCGGCGCTCGCCCCGATGGTGACAGGTCGGGAAAGCGATGTGGACCAGCAGACGCTGGCCTTCCTCGCTACCGGACGGGCAGCGCAACCTTCGCAGGTGCAGAAGGCCCGCGCGGTGATGCGGAGCGTCCGGGCCCTCGCCGCCCGACTGCTCACCGATGTCGACGTCCTGTTGACTCTCGCCGCACCGGGCGAGGCCCCACATGGACTCGACTCGACCGGCGACCCGGTCTTCAACAAGCTCGCCAGCATCGCCGGCCTACCCGCAGTCGGCCTGCCGGTGGGCCGCGGCGACGGTGGACTGCCCCTGGGCATCCAATTGATCGGTCCGGAACACAGCGACCAGTCGCTGGTACGGATCGCGTCCTGTCTGACCGACCGACATGAGGTCAGCCGATTCCTACCAAGTGACGAGGAGAGCTCATGACGAGGACCGCCCACCGATCGGGTCCGACGGCCCTGGACGCCGAGCGACGCGCGGCCTACGAGGCCGTCTGCGCCAAGCTGGATCCGGATCGGTTCCGTGACCTGCTGGTGGACCTGATCAACATTCACAGCCCGACAGGCGCGGAGCGACCGATCGCCGAGTACCTCGGCGATCACGTCCGCACCACGCTGGGCATGACCGGCGGCTATCAGCCGATGACCGAACACACCGGCAATGTGCTCGGCGAGTATCGGGGGACCGGCGGCGGCAGCAGGCTGCTGCTGTACGCACCGCTGGACACGCACATCGACCCCGACGCCGATGTGCCCTGGGTGGGTCCGGAGCTGCGGTCCGACATGCTGCCGCAGGCCCGGGTCGACGGTGACCTGGTGATCGGGCTGGGGGCGTCGAACCCGAAGTGCATGGTCGCAGGCATCACCGAGGTGACGCACGCCGTCATCGAGTCGGGCATCGAACTGCGCGGCGACCTGGCGCTCGGGTTCGCCGGCGGCGGCATGCCCGTCACGATGAGCGATCGGCAGAACGCCGGGATGAGCAGCGGCGTCTTCCATCTCCTCACCCACGGCGGGGCGCCCGATCACGCGATCGTCTTCAAACCCTGGTGGGCGGTGTACCCCGAGGAACCAGGCATGTGCTGGTTCAAGGTCTCGGTCCGCGGCACCTTCGGCTACGCAGGAATCAGCAGGGGCACCCCCGGCTTCCGCTCATCGATCGTGCCGGCGGCCACGGTGATCCAGGAGATCGAGAAGTGGCTGCCCGAGTACACCGCACGCAATACCTCCGGCAGCACGATTCCCGAGGGATGGATCTCCGCGGTCCGCTCCGGATCGCCGGACAAGCCGGCGTTCCCCTCGGCCACCACCGAGATCTACCTCGACGTCCGCGTCAACCCCCGCACCTCCCCCGGCGAGGTGCGCCATCAGTTCGGCGAGTTGATGACTGCGCTCACCGCGCGGCACCCGGAGATCGAACTCGACTGGGAGATGTACGGTTCGCTCCCCGGCGGCGCCACCGACCCCGACAACTGGATCATCCAGTCGTGCCGACGCGGCTGGGAGGACGTCGAGGGCCGTCCGTATGAGAGCACGCCGCTGCTCGGCGGACAGACCGACGGCACTCTCATCCGCCGCATGGGCATTCCCTGTGCTCGAATCGGCTATCCGTGGCCCCCGGAGACGGCGCCGGCCGAACTCAACGAAGGCCTCGGAGGCATGGGCGTCGCCTCGGTCTCCGACGTCATGACAGCAGTACGAGCGGTGGCTTTCGCCGTCGTCGACACCCTTACCCGCGATCGCGAAGAGGTTGGATTGTGAACAAGATTCTGAACATCGTCCCCGTCCCCGTCCCGGACGAGGCGCTCGCCGCCTTCGCCGCACAGATTCCCGACGACGTCGTCCATCCGGGCGTCGAGAACGTCTTCGTCTCTGCACGGGCCGGTGGGAGCACTCTCGACAGCGCCTACGAGACGACGCTCGCCGACGCCTTCGTCCTCGACGCCGGGTGCCGCGCGCAGGAAGAGGGCTATGCGGCCGTCTGTGTGAACTCGATGAGTGATTCCGCGCTGGCGGCGCTCCGCTCACGTCTCGACATCCCCGTAGTCGCACCGAGTCAGGCATCCATGCTGGTCGCCGCCCTGCTCGGCAAGCAGTTCTCCGTGATCACGATGTGGCCGGAGTGGCACGACCTCTACCACAAGGCGGCACGCGAACACGGTCTCACCAGCAAGCTCGCGTCTGTTCGCGACATCGGCGTCCCACCGAACACCGCCGAGTTGCTCGCAGGCAAGGAGGACTTCGTGTTCGGCGCCCTCGAGGAGCAGGCGCGCGCCGCGATCGACGAGGACGGAGCCGACGTCATCATCCTCGGCTCGACCACCATGCATCAGAGTCACGCCTACCTGTCCGAACATCTCGAGGTGCCGGTGCTCAATCCGGGTGTCATCGCCTTCCAGCTATGCCAGATGCTCGTCCTCGGCGATCTCTCCCACAGTAAGAAGGCTTATCCGTCGCCTGCCTTCGTGCAGGACGATCTCCTGTCTGCCGTGCCCGCCGGTCTGCCGGGCTGACACTCTCCTCCCTCGAAAGGACCTCACATGTCCCAGACGTCCACCGCACCGGCGAACCCCGAGCTCGGCAGCAGCATGCCGACGGGTGATTTCGTCACCAATTACCACGACGTCGGCACCGGTGAGCCGGTGCTGCTGCTGCACGGTTCCGGCGCCGGGGTCTCGGCTTGGGCCAATTGGCGTGGCCTCATCCCCGTTCTCGCCGATCGGTTCCGGATCATCGCCCCCGACCTCGTCGGCTTCGGTTACACGTCGCTGCCCGACGACCCTTCATTCCAGATCTTCGACACCTGGATCGATCAGATCACCGCACTGCTCGAGGGCCTCGGCATCACCCGCGTGCACATCGTCGGAAACTCATTCGGCGGCGGGCTCGCACTGCATCTGGCCACCCGGTTCCCGGACTTGGTCGGCCGGATCGCACTGATGGGGTCCGGTGGTGCGGCGATGGCGTTCACCGACGAACTCGATGCCCTGTGGGGCTACACCCCGTCGGTCGAGAACATGAAGACGATCATGGACATCATGGCGTACGACCGTTCGCTGGTCACCGACGAACTCGCCGAACTGCGCTACCGGGCGACGATTCGGCCGGGCGCCCAGGAAGCCTTCGAGAAGGTCTTTCCGCCGCCCCGACAGCGGTGGCTGGATGCGCAGATCGTCGATGACGAACTCCTCGCCGCGATGACCAACGAAGTCCTGATCCTGCACGGTCGCGAGGACGCCGTCGTGCCCCTCGCCTCATCGATGCACCTGTTCGAGACCATTCCGAATGCGCAACTGCACGTCTTCGGCAAGTGTGGCCACTGGACCCAGATCGAGCACGCCACCCGCTTCCAGCAGCTCGTCGGCCAATTCCTGGACGAGGCCATCGACCATGCTGACGGGCGGGCATCGAGCGGAAAGATGTCATGAGGATCGCCGTCGTCGGTGCCGGCGTGGCCGGGCTCTGTTCGGCGAAGGTCCTCACACAGTTCGGATTCGACGTGACGGTCTACGACCGCACGCCCGACGTTGGCGGCGTATGGAGCCGCACCCGCCGATATCCCGGGGTGACGACTCAGAACAACAAGGGCACGTACGCGTTCTCCGACTACCCGATGCCTCGCGAGTACCCCGAGTGGCCGAGTGGTGAGCAGGTGCAGCAATACCTCGCCGGCTACGTCGAACACTTCGCGTTGGCACCGAAGCTACGACTGGGCACCGAGGTCACCACCGCAACGATCGACGAGGGCACCGGGACCTGGACCGTCACGACTCGTGAGGTCGGTTCCGGCCTCGTCGAAGAGCAACGGTACGACCGTCTGGTGGTCGCCAACGGCATCTTCTGCGATCCGTTCGTGCCACCGTATCTGGGGGTCGACGAGTACGAGCAGTCCGGCGGACGCCTGTGCTCCGCGTCCGACCTCCACAGTCTGGAGGACGTAGCGGGCAAGGACGTTCTGGTCGTCGGATACGGCAAGTCGGCGTGCGATGTCGCGGAGGCGCTGAGTGAGGCCTCCAGGTCGACGACAGTCGTCGCCCGGGACGTCACCTGGAAGATGCCCCGGAAGCTCGGACACGTCCTGAACTACAAATACATCTTGCTGACTCGATTGAGTGAAGGCCTGTTCGAGCACATCGACCAACGCGGATTCGGACGTTTCCTCACCGGTCCGGGACGTTTCCTGCGCAACGGCCTACTCGGCTCCGTCCAGTCGATCGCGCAGCGCCAACTCCTTTTGAAGCAGGTCGGGCTGGTGCCCGAGGGCTCCTTCGAGCGGATCGTCCGGCACGCGGTGAGTCTGGCGACCGAGCAGTTCTACGAGAAGGTTGCCCAGGGAATCATTCGGGTGCGGCGAGGCACTTCCATCATCGCGCTGCACGAGAAGAACGGTGGGCCGGTCGCCGAGCTCAGCGACGGCGCACTTGTTCCGGCCGATGTCGTCGTGTGCGCCACCGGGTTCCAGCAGCGGGTGCCGTTTCTCACCGAGGACCTGCAGGACCGGCTCACTGACGCCGACGGGAACTTCGAACTCTATCGGCAGATCATGCCGCTGGATGTTCCGAACCTGTACTTCGTCGGTTACGGCTCGTCGTTGTTCAGTCCGATCAGCGCTGAGGCGGCGGCGCTCTGGACGGCGAATCACCTGCTCGGCGGTGCTGATCTGCCGCCGGTCGAGCAGCGTCGCGAATTCGTGCGGACGCGGTTGGACTGGATGATCGAACGCACCGAGGGCAAACCGGCTCGCGGCACCAACATCATTCCGTTCTCGCTACGGCAGATCGACGAGATACTCGACGAGATCGACGCCAACGTGGGTCCGATGACCCGGTTCATGCAGTGGATCCTGCCCGCGAAGCCGTCGTCGTACCGTCGTTCGACGAAGGCGCTCCTGAAACGACATGGGATCTCTCCCTGAGTGATCTCACTTGGCGCCGTCGGGGGTCGTCGACAGGGACTGCGGCCGCACTGCTCAATGGGACCAGGCGACTGCACTGACGAGGCTGACCGGGTGTTTGCCGCAGGGTGGCTGCCCGCGTCACAGGCGGGCTCGGCGTGCAGGTGATGCACGCCGAGCCTCCGCCGACGTCCGGTCGCCCGATGACGTCGACCGATCACGCCTGACCCGGCTCAACCGGCCCGGCCCGCGCAAGCGCCGTCGCCTCCCGAACGCCCCACCGGCCCAATCGAATCGTCACCGCCACGCGCAGCTGGACGTCGTCGCCGTCGACGGTGCACTCGACGACCCGCGGCGCTCCCTCCTGTCTCGCCGCCAACCGTCGCGCCTGCTCGCATCCCTCACCGCTGCCCGACACCTGAACCGATGCTCCCGCCAACGCCGCCAGGTCCGCCGCCGACTGCGCCCGATGTCGTGCCACCACCGCGCCCCCGATGTACAGAACCGCCACCAGCAGAACCGCCAACGCCGCGATCACCGCGGCCCCGGCGACCGTGGAGAAGCCGTCCTCATTCGCCGACCTCCGGCTCCCGCGCCGCAACTGCGCGCGCAGAGACCCGCACCATCGGCAGCAACGGAACATCCGACGACACCGTGACGACCACCGAATCCCCATCACCGCCCACCTCGATCCTCGCCCCCGACGGCGCCACCCGCGTCCCGATGCTGCGCGCCGATTCATCGCCCGCGGCCGCCAGACGAGCAACTTCTCGCGCCGCATCCGTACACCGAATCTGCACCGACACCCCCGCCACCGCTCCCACTCCGATGAGTAGAAACGCGGCGATCGCCGCCATCGCATACGCGGCCTCCACCGAGACCATCCCCGAATCGTCTCGCGACAGTCGGCGAAAGCACGCGAGGCACCGGCGCACCACGGATCAGCCCGCCGTCGTGCTCAACGCCTTGCCGATGATGCCGGTCAACGCACTCATCACCGAGTCGCCGGTGACCACCGTGTACAGCAGCGCACCGAAAGCAGCTGCCGCTATCGTGCCAATTGCGTATTCGGCCGTCGACATCCCCTCTTCATCGACGGCCAGCCGCACCGTGAGATCTCGGACCTCCACCCACCGGCGCCCCCACTTCGTCGTGACCACCATGACGTCCCCCTTCGTCATTCGGACTGTCGCCACCGCGCTGATGCCGGTGAACCCTGACACCTCTTAGACGCAGCGCACCCGCGCTCGGTTCCGAAGCGGTCCGCCCGGGCGTGTCGTCATCACGCCCCGCAGACGATCGAGCGCCCGAATCTGGCCGAGCACCAATCGGTGAATCCAGGCATGTGCAGAACGGTGACTCCGTCCTCGAGCGAGGGCTCCACCCGCCCCGTCCACGACCGTCCCGGGTGGTTTCCCAGCGCCCTCCCGACATTCCAGGTCAGGGTTCCCAGCGTCACGACGACTCCGTCTCCGGACGGCCCCCAGGAGGCAGTCCACTTCTCCACGTTCGTCGCGCCATCGGCGAGCGTGATCACCGCCGAACCGTCGGGATTCAGCGTCATCTGCCTGCCGTGCCCCGTCCATTCGCCGAAGTACTGGGACAGGTCGGCCTCGACCGATGTGGAGGTCCCACCGTCCTGGCTCGTCGAGGTGACTCCGGGCGGTGCGGTGACGGTCACGGTGGGTTGACCGCCTCGCGAACCGGACTCGGCGGCCGGGCCGATCGTCTCGGTGACGGTGACGACTGGCGACGATTCCGCCGAACTCGGCGACGATCCGTTCCCGCCGCATGCGATGACCCCGCAGGCCAGCATGGTCGCCACGGCCACGATCGCTCCCGAGCGGGTCACTTCGCGAACATTCATCTCAGCACTTTGCGCTCGTCAGCCTTCGCGGGGAAGGAACGGCGCGAAGCTTCTGCTGACCGAATGACCCCCGCGGAACGCTCCTTATCCGACCCACCGGATTACGCGGTCCATCCCTCACAGGCCGACGAGCAGCTCCGACGCGAGCCCGATGACCACCGGCGCGATGCCCAGGCAGACGAACGCCGGCAGGAAGCACAGGCCGAGCGGGCCGCTGATCTTCACCCCGGCGCGCTCGGCGGCCTCCAGTGCCGCGTTCTCGGCCCGTCGCCGCGTCGTCTCGGCGAAGCCCGCGACGGCTTCGGCCAGCGCCGCGCCAGCGCGCGAGGCACGTCGGATGAGGGCGGCGAGGTCGGCGAAACCGGCGGGCACACGGTCATCGGCCAGCCATGCATGATCGGCGTCCGACCCGAGCGCCAGCAGGTCGGCGGCACGCGCGAAGGGCCGCTGCAGCTCCGGCGGCGAGGCCTGCGCCGCGACTCGCGCGGCGGTGGCCAGCGGGAGTCCGGCGCGCAGACACACGGCCAGGGTGTCGTAGCCCGCGGCCAGGTCGAACGGGTCGGGCGGACCGACGCCGCCGCGCTCGACCGCCGGGCCGCCCGGACCGGTAAGCCGCGCCAGCACCCAGTCCGGTGGCGGCCAGATCAGCAGCGCCGCGGCCAGGAACAGCAACGCGACGGTCATCGCCCGACCGCCCGATCGGTGATGCGGCCGGCCCACAGCACCCCGACCACCGACAGCGCCGTGCCCGTCACCAGCAGAGCACCTCCGATCCCCGTCTGCAGCAGCACGCGTACGGGCGAGGCGCCCATCGCCTGCCCCAGCACCAGTCCCAACAGCGGCAGTCCGGCCAGCACCGCGGCGGTCGCACGCGGGCCCGCCAACCCGGCCCGGGTGCGGGCGGCGAAGTCCTGCCGGGCCACCAGATCGGCGCGGAGCGCGGCGAGGACCTCGCCCATCGGCAGACCGAACTCCAGCGACGTGGACCAGGCCTGCGCCAGCCTTCGCACCGGGCCGGGCCCGGCCGCCGACGCCGCACCGGGATCGCCGCCGAGCTCGGCGCGCGCCGCCATCCGCGCCAACTCCGGCCCCACCGGTCCGCCGGTCCCGGCGGCGGCCAGTTCGTCGGTGGCCGCCCGACAGGCGCGCGCCACCGGTGCGCCCACCGAGAGCTCGGCGCCCATCACCGCCAGCGCGGAGATCAGCGCCTCCGCGTCGCGGAGCGCCTCGACGTCTCGCCTCGTGCGCCGCCGCCGACCGTCGATCAGGGCCGCCACCATCGCCGCGGCCGCCCCGGGAGCCGCACCGAACAGCAGCAATGCCGCCGCCGGCACCGCCCACACCAGCCACCACGGGTCGAGCCGCCGTCGCGCCGCTGCCGGGACGCCGGCGATCACGTGCAGGCGGCGGTGCGACGGCGGTCGCGGCCACAGCACCGTCGCCCCGGCCAGTGCGAGCAGGACCGCCGCCGTCGTCATCGCCGACTCGCGATCAGGTCGTCGAGCCGGGCGCGGCGATCGGTGAACCCGGCCGCCCGACTCCACACCGGCACCACCCGGACGAGGCCGTCACCGTCGCGCTCCACCAGCCCGATCGCCGTCAACGAACGATGGCGCGCGTCGTCGCGGGAGACCCCGAGGATCACCTGGATCGCGGGCCCCAGCTGACTGTGCAGCGCGGTGCGGCCCATGCCGCCCAACGCGGCCAGGGCCTCCATCCGCGCAGGCACCTCGGCGATCGAGTTGGCGTGCAGGGTGCCCGCGCACCCGTCGTGCCCGGTGTTCAGGGCGGTCAGCAGGTCGATGACCTCGGCTCCGCGGACCTCGCCGACGACGATCCGATCGGGCCGCATCCGCAACGCCTGCCGCACCAGGGTCCGCACGGTGACCTCACCGACTCCCTCGACGTTGGCGGCGCGCGCCACCAGTCGCACCACGTGCGGATGATCCGGGTCGAGTTCGGGGGCGTCCTCCACACAGAGGATCCGGTGCGCCGGATCCACCAGCCCGAGCAGGCTGCTGAGCATCGTCGTCTTCCCCGCACCGGTGCCGCCGACCACCAGGAACGCCAGTCGGGCGGCCACGACGTCCGACACCAGCGCGGCGACCTCGTCGCCGATCGCACCGCGGGCGACCAGCGACGCGAAGTCGTGGGTGGCGCTGCGCAGGACGCGAAGCGAGATGCAGGTCCCGTCGGGCGCCAGCGGCGGGATCACCGCGTGCAGGCGCACCTGGAAGCCGCTGCGCCCCACTCCGGTCAGACGGCCGTCGACCCAGGGTTGCGCGTCGTCGAGGCGTCGGCCCGCACTGAGCGCCAACCGTGCGGCCAGCCGCCTCACGCCCTGCTCGTCGTCGAATTCGACGTCGGTGAGCTCCAGTCCGCGGCCGCGGTCGGCCCAGACCCGCCGCGCCCCGACGACCAGGACGTCGGTGACCGCCGGATCGGCCAGCAGCCCCTCCAGACGGCCGACGCCGACCATCTCGGTCTGCAGATACCGCAGCGCCGCCAGCAGATCGGTGTCGCCGAGCAGCCCGCCGGACTCGGCGCGGATGGCCTCGGCGATCACCGCCGGCCCGGGCGCCTGACCGCCCGCCTCGGCCGCCAGCCTGCGCCTCACGCGGTCGAGCAGATCGGGATCGGCTCCGGTCACGGCGCACCGACCAGGGCGCGCTCGCACACGGCCTCGGCCGCCCGGGCCAACGGGGAGAAGCGCCCCAGCACCAGTCCGCGGCTCTCACAGCGGGCCGGCAGTCCCGGGTCGAGTCGGCACGCGGTCAGCAGCGGCAGTCCCACCGCCTCGGCGACCTGCCGGGCCCCCAGACCGCTCGGCGACGGCCCCCGGACCACCAGCACCGACCGTCGGCCGACCAGCAGGCGCGCGACGGTCCGCCGGGTGGCGGCGACCGCGGGCACCGTCGCTGTCGTCACCACGACCACGAGGTCGACCGAGTCGAGCACGCCCGCGCTCACCGGCCCGGGTTCACGGCCCACATCGGCGACCACGACGTCGCCGGCCCGCCGCCCGGCATCGAGGGCGGCCATCACGGTGTCCGGCCGCAGCGGTTCGGGATCGTCGCGCCGCCCGGTGAGCACGCCCACGCGCCGCGACCGCGGCACCGCGGCCCGCAGCGCCGTCCCGTCCAGCGCACCGGTCTCGCCCTGCACATCCGGCCACCGCAGCCCGGGCTCGGCCTCCACCCCGAGCAGCAGGTCGGCTCCCGCGCCGGCCTGGTCGACGTCGAGCAGCAGGACGTTCGCCGATCTCGCCGCCGTCAGCGCCACCGCGGCGGCCAGGGTGCTGGCGCCGGCCCCGCCGTGCCCGGGCACCACCGCGACCGCTCCGGCGGAGTGGCGCCTGGGCTCGCGAACCCGCGACAACGCGGCGACCAGCGCATCCTCCTCGTCGGGCAGGACGAAGCCGCCGTCGGCGCCGAGGACCAGACCCGACCGCCACAGTCGTCCGTCGGCCGCGGCGCCGCCGACCGCGAAGAGAGCGTCCCGGTCCGGGAGCGCGGTCCGCGCGAGGTGTTCGAGCGCCCGGCGGTCGGCCGCGACCGCGGTCGCCCGCAACCACTGCTGCCTGCAGTCCGCGGCCTCCCCGACCACCATCTCGTACCCCGCCGCGGCGCTGCACCGGGCCAGATCGTCGTGCAACTGCTCGTCGGCCAGGACCAGAAGTACTTCCCCCATGCCCCGATCCTGCGCCACGGCAGCGGCTCAGGGAACTGCGTTGTCCACAGATTCGACGGGGTTGTCCACAGGCTCGGCGAGGCCGCCTAGCCGGTGAACGGCGGCACGAACTCGCAGGGCACCTTCACCGGATGCGCCGGATCGAGGGCGTTGAGGACCATGTACGCGGCGCGGCGCGAACCGGCGATCGCGAGGTGATCGCTGTAGTCCTGCGCGCAGGTGTCCTGGACGACGATGTTCTTCACGGTCTCGCCCTTGCGTCCGGGCACGTAGCCCGCGGTGTACGGCACGACGAGCTCGTCGTAGCGGGTCATGATGTTGGTGTAGGCGACGCCCTTGACGTACGGGCTGCCGCCGCGCCAGATCTTCTGGTTCATCGACGATCCGGGCAGCATTCCGCCGCAGCCGATGCACATCGGCATGGGCACATCGCCCAGCGCTCGCCCGAACGCCTCGCCGACCGGGCCGGTGGAGCCGGTCCCCTTCCACAGCGGGGCCAGCGAGACGTAGTTGGTGACCTTGTCGGCGCCACCGAGGTACTTGAGGTAGTACGTGGGCATATACGTGCCCTGGGAGTGACCGACCAGGTCGACGGTCTGCGCGCCGGTCGCGGTCCGGACCCGGTCGACGAACTTCGCCAACTGCGCGGCACTGACGTCGATGCGGTCCATGCCACCGATGGCGGTGAACGGCCACGGCAGCCCGGGCAGTGCCCCGTAGGTGAGGGCGAAGACGCAGTAGCCGCGGTTCTTGAGCATCGGGACGTAGGCGCCCCAGTTGGTGGTGCGCGCACCGCCGGTGCCGTGGACCAGCACCACCGGCCGCGGATGCTCCGGGCTCGGCTTGCACGTGAAGTCGTTCGAGCCGGGCAGGGAGCCGCCCGGATGCTGCAGTTCGTACGGGATGCCCGCGAAGAAGTTGAAGTCCTCGGGCAGCTTCGGTTCGGCGCCGGCCGGCGCCGCGACGACGGTGAGGACTCCGAGCAGCGCCGCGCACAGCGCGAGCGTGAGCCGGACAGCTGACTTCATCTGGGATCCCCCTGGGTGCCTGGCGGTGAGAAGCGCCCGGTCGGGCGCCCGTCGCGACTGAAACTACCGCCAAGACTCGGCCGATATGAGATGATCGGAGAAATTCGTCTCGGCACGCCGCGCTGCGAGAGCCGCACGGAGCTCACGCAGGTGGACTGAAGGCCAGAAAAGGGCCCAGAATAGAAGACGACCCCGGCCAGGGGGGAGGAGGCCGGGGTCATCAGCGTTTCAGCCCCGGGGGGTCGGGCTGAAAGCTACCGGCGTAAACCGGATAATTACAAGCTACACGCGCGGACGCGAACATTGCAATACCAACTATCTCCGGAGGGGTGTTTCCTCCGTCACACTTCGCCCAGAGCTCTGGTCGTCGTAGGATTCTCGCTGTGACCTCGACGTCGTCTCCCGAATCGGACGCCGTGCCGTCCTCCCCGATCGCCGCGTTCTTCGACCTCGACAAGACCGTCATCGCACGCTCGAGCGCCCTGGCCTTCACCAGACCCTTCTTCGACGGCGGCCTCCTGACCCGCCGGGCGATGCTCCGCTCGGCCATCGCGCAACTCCAGTTCCTGCTGACCTCCGCCGAAGCCGACCAGGTGGAACGGCTGCGCAGACACGTCACCGACATGTGCCGCGGCTGGGACGCCGCCCAGGTGCGCGAGATCGTCGCCGAGACCCTCGACGACGTCGTCCGCCCGTCCGTCTTCAGCGGGGCCGCCGAACTGATCGATCAGCACAAGCATGCCGGGCACGACGTGGTCCTGGTGTCGGCGTCGGGCATGGAGATGGTCGAACCCATCGGCGCCCTGCTCGGCGCCGACCACGTCCGCGCCAGCCTCATGCGCATCGAGGACGGCCGCTACTCGGGAGAGCTCGACTTCTACTGCTACGGCGAGAACAAGGCGGTCGCGATGCGCGACCTCGCCGACGAGTTCGGCTACGACCTGGCCGAGTGCTACGCCTACTCCGATTCGAGCACCGACCTGCCGATGCTGCAGGCGGTCGGACACCCGAGCGTGGTCAATCCGGACCGGTCGTTGCGCCGCCACGCGAGCGAGAACGGCTGGGAGATCCTGGACTTCCCCAATCCACTGCCGCCGCCGGCATGGGCGTCGCGACCGGCACTGACCCGAACGGCATTGTGCGCCACCGGGATCGGCGCCGCCGCTGCGGCCGCCGTAATCTACCAGCTGCGCCATTCCAGAAACACCAGGTCAGCGGCGGCCTGATCGATTCCGCCGAAGGGGTTGCTGTGATCGCCGTCACCATGTACAAATGAGTTACGGAACCCCGGACGGCAAAACTTCTCCCGGAAGAGAAGGGCAGAAGTCCCCGGATCGGCAAGTTCCCAGCACGGGCGGCTAGCATCCACGCGGAGCGCGCCGCATTGGCACAAGTGTTGTGCGCCTGCGATATTGCGGGCATTATTCGCGACTCCCGCAGGTCCAGCATCTGCCTTCGAGTCACGACGAGATGCCAGCTCTCCCTCGCCGAGGCGAATCCCACAACCCACATATGCACGCATTGGTATCTGGAAGTCCGTGCTTGCGGGCGGCAATCCGAACCGGTTAACCGGTCGGGAGGCCGCCCGCATATATGTGTGCCTGGGGTCGGTGCCCCACCGATCGCCCGCGGACCTAGTGTCCTACTGAGCGCGCGCCGCGTCGGCGATCGACTTCGCCTCGGCTGCTCCGGCCTCCATCCCGTCACAGCACAGGACGATCCACGCCGCCAGCGCCTCGGGATCGCCGGTCGCGAACTGCGCCGACAACTCGCGATACTCCCCGAGCCGCTTGAGCCAGTGCACCTCCGGTACGCCGAGCAGATGGGGATCGAGACCGGTCGTCGCCGACACCAGCCGCGACGCCGCCCGCGCGACCACGCCGTTCGCCTCGACGAAGGGCGCCAGCACCAGCAGTTCGCCGTGAACGACGGCGGCGAGCACCGGCGCGGGGGCCGACGTGCCACCGGTGATGAGCTGGCCGAGCAGATCGAGCCGCTGCGCGATGTGCGGTTCCGATCGCGGCCGCCCGAGCAGGTCACGGTCGTCGACCAGATCGGCGGCGGCCAGGGTGTGCAACCGCGCCAACGACTGCGCCGGCGCCCGCCGGAAGACGGCGACCGCCTGATCGAGCGTGTCGCTGTCGAGCGACTGCGCGACGCGGATCGCGCCCGCGGCCACCGGATCGCCGAGGTCCTCGCGCGAGATGTCGGTGGTGCCGCCGTCCATCGCCGCCGACAAGCGGCCGGCGCGCCACGACGCCTCCCGCGACGTCTTGTCCCACTGCCGCATGTTGATCGGGTGCCGGTGCGCGGCGCTGACCGCATCACGCGCCCGGTCGGAGGCTTCGCGCACCCCGGGCAGAACGAGCAGGGGCGCCAACGGATCTTGACTCACCCGATCAACAGTAGTCGGCCCGGTTCGCGGGCACCCGGCCCCGCGTCCGGGATCCCCTCCGCGATCCGACTGCCGTCGGTCGCTGACGATCGACCGTTCGTCGCTCGCAACCCGCATGCAACCGTCCCGCCGTCACACTTTCCATCAGTAGTGACTACCTTCACAAGGCGGATACCTTCGCGCCCCGCAGCCGGGGCCGGATGAACTTCATGGAAAGGCTGACGACGATGTCCTCGAGCGCAACACCGGTGTACCCCCCGTCCCCCGAATTCGCTGCCGGCGCCAACGCGACGGCGGAGCTGTACCGCCGCGCCGAGGCCGACCCGACCGAGTTCTGGGCCGAGCAGGGACGCCGCCTCGACTGGGACACCCCGTTCGAGTCGGTCCTGGACTGGTCGGATGCGCCCGTCGCGAAGTGGTTCGTCGGCGGCAAGCTGAACGTGACATACAACTGCGTCGACCGCCACGTCGTCGCGGGCAAGGGCGACCGGGTCGCGATCCACTGGGTCGGCGAGCCGGGCGACTCGCGCGACATCACCTACCGGCAGCTGCAGGACGAGGTCTCGCGCGCCGCCAACTACCTGGCGTCGATCGGCCTGCAGACCGGCGACCGTGTGGCGATCTACATGCCGATGGTCCCCGAGGCCATCGTCTCGATGCTCGCCTGCGCCCGCCTGGGCCTGACCCACTCGGTCGTCTTCGCCGGCTTCTCGGCCGCCGCGCTGCGTTCGCGCGTCGACGACGCCGAGGCGAAGGTGGTCATCACCACCGACGGCCAGTACCGACGCGGCAAGCCCGCACCGCTCAAGGAGGCCGTCGACGAGGCGCTCGGCTCCGGCGCCGACGCCGCGCCCTCGGTGGAGAAGGTGATCGTGGTCCGCCGCACCAACCACGACCCCGACCTGAACTGGGTCGCCGGCCGCGACGTGTGGTGGGACGACACCGTCGGTGAGGCCTCGCCGCATCACGAGCCGGAGGCCTTCGACGCCGAGCATCCGCTGTTCCTGCTGTACACCTCGGGCACCACCGGCAAGCCGAAGGGCATCGTCCACACCTCCGGCGGCTACCTCACCCAGGCCAGCTACACCTTCCACAACGTCTTCGACCACAAGGAGGGTCGCGACGTCTTCTGGTGCGGCGCCGACATCGGCTGGGTCACCGGCCACTCGTACCTCGTGTACGGCCCGCTCTCGAACGGCGCCACCGAGGTGATCTACGAGGGCACCCCGAACACGCCCGACGAGCACCGCCATTTCCAGGTGATCGAGAAGTACGGCGTCACCATCTACTACATCGCTCCCACGCTGATCCGCACGTTCATGAAGTGGGGCCGCGAGATCCCCGACGCCCACGACCTGTCGTCGCTGCGGCTGCTCGGCAGCGTCGGCGAGCCGATCAACCCGGAGGCCTGGCGCTGGTACCACGACGTGATCGGCCACGGGAAGTGCCCGATCGTCGACACGTGGTGGCAGACCGAGACCGGCGGCATCATGATCTCGCCGCTGCCCGGCGTCACCGCGACCAAGCCCGGCTCGGCGATGGCGCCCCTGCCCGGCATCAGTGCCAAGATCGTCGACGACAACGGCAACCCGGTCGCCGACGGCGAGCAGGGCTACCTGGTCCTGGACAAGCCGTGGCCGGGCATGCTGCGCGGCATCTGGGGCGACGAGGAGCGGTACAAGGAGACCTACTGGTCGCGGTTCGCCGAGCAGGGCTGGTACTTCGCCGGCGACGGCGCGCGCTACGACGAGGACCACGCCCTGTGGGTCCTCGGCCGCGTCGACGACGTGATGAACGTGTCGGGGCACCGCATCTCGACCTCGGAGGTCGAGTCGGCGCTGGTGTCGCACTCGTCGGTCGCCGAGGCCGCCGTCATCGGCGCCGCCGACGAGACCACCGGTCAGGGCATCGTCGCCTTCGTGATCCTGATGGAGGGCGCCGAGAACTCCGGCGACTCCCTCATCGCCGAGCTGCGCGAGCAGGTCTCGGTCGACATCTCGCCGATCGCCAAGCCGCGCGAGATCAACGTGGTGCCCGAACTGCCGAAGACGCGCTCGGGCAAGATCATGCGCCGCCTGCTCAAGGACGTCGCCGAGGGACGCGAGCTCGGCGACACCTCGACTCTGGTCGATCCGTCGGTCTTCGAGTCGATCCGCTCGCGCCGGGGCTGACCCCGATCACAGCCGCTCGAGCGATGCCGCCGCCGACCCGCCGGGTCGGCGGCGGCGTCACACTGCGGCACTCGACGTGGCAACATGAGACCGACCAACGATCTTCAAGGGAGTATTCGTGAGCGGTAATTCCGACACCTGGCCGAGCGAACCGAGCAGCGCTCCCCGCGTTCCGTCGATCCCGATGTCGGACGCGAACCTCGGGCCGGGCGGCGAACCGACGATCGGCAATCTGGTCAAGGACGCCACGGCGAGCGCCTCCACCCTGTTCCGCTCAGAGATCGCTCTGGCCAAGTCCGAGCTGGTCCGCGAGGCCAAGAAGGCCGGCGCGGGCAGCGGCCTGATGATCGTCGCCGGTGTCCTGCTGCTTTACGCGAGCCTGTTCTTCTTCGTCTTCCTCGGCTTCCTGCTGGACGTGTGGCTGCCGACGTGGGCGGCCTTCGGCATCGTCTTCCTGATCCTGCTGGTGATCGCGATCATCGCGATCATCGCAGGCTATGTGCTGTTCAAACGGTTGAAGGCACCGGAGAAGACCATCGAGTCGGTCAGCGAGCTGGCGACGGTGATCCCGGGCAGGCAGGAGCCGACCGGCGGCATGGCCCACCCGCAGATCCCGCCGGCCCGCGACCCGATGTCGCGCTGACCGCGCCGACAGACACACCAGATTGACCGGCCCTCCCCCGGATCCGACGCTCGTCCGCTTCGACGGACCGTGGCGGCACTTCGACGTCCGAGCCAACGGTCTGCGGTTCCACGCGGTGGAGACGCAGCGGTTCATCGCCGACCGTCCGCTGGTCCTGCTGCTGCACGGATTCGGCGAGTTCTGGTGGTCGTGGCGACACCAGCTGGCCGCCCTCAGCGCCGCCGGGTACCGGGCCGTCGCCGTCGACCTGCGCGGTTACGGCGACTCCGACAAGCCCCCGCGCGGCTACGACGGCTGGACGCTGGCCGGTGACACCTACGCTCTGATCCGGGCCCTCGGGCATTCGAGCGCCACACTCGTCGGGCACGCCGACGGCGGTCTGGTGTGCTGGGCGACCGCGACCCTGCACCCGACCGTCGTCGACCGGGTGGCGGTGCTCTCGTCCCCGCATCCGCGCGCACTGCGGCGCGGGGTCCTGTTCAACGCAGAGGAACGCGCGGCCTTCCTGCCGCCCTTCCTGCACAACCAGCTCCCCCGGATCGGGGAACGACGGCTCACCCGCGAGGACGGCGTCTTCGTCGAGGACTACTTCCGCGAGCGATCGGGGACGGCGTGGCGGCGGACCGACGACTTCGCCGAGGCCGTCTCCCGCAACCGGCTCGCGATCCAGATCCCCGGCGTCGCCCACTGCAGCCTGGAATACCGGCGCTGGGCGTTCCGCTCCCAGTTCCGCGCCGACGGCCGCCGTTTCATGGATCTGATGGACGCGCGGCTCGACATCCCCGTTCTGGGCGTGCGCGGCCGCGACGACGACTACATCCTCGACTCGCTGATGGTGCACAGCCGCCGGTGGGCCCGCGGGATGGACTATCGCACCGTCGCCGGCGCCGGCCACTTCGCGCACCAGGAGGCGCCCGACGAGGTGAACGACCTCATCCTGGAGCTGTTGGGCCGCTAGCTAAGTCGGGGCGCGGCTACTCGGACACGCACTGCGCCGTGCTCACTTCGGCGTTGTTCTGCTCCGACGCCGCCAGATCACGCTGGACCTGTTCGGCGGTGAGCACGAAGCCGGTGTCGTCGGTGGGGTCCTGCGCCGCCCCGAAGACCACCCCGAGCACCTCGCCGGACGGCGAGATCATCGGGCCGCCGGAGTTGCCCGAGCGGATGTCGCCGCGCACCGTGTACACCTGCCGGTCCACCTGCCGGGGGCTCTGGTAGATGTCCGGACCGTTCAGCTCCACGACGTTGCGCACGCGCAGCGGTGTCACCGTGAACGGCCCGTTCTCCGGGTAGCCCAGGGCGATGGCGTCATCGCCGGTCTGCGCCTGCTGCGAGGCGAACTTGAGCGCGGGCGCCCGCAGGCCCGGCACGTCGAGCACCGCGACGTCGTTGCGGGAGTTGAACCAGACGACGCTCGCCTGCAGTTCGCGGCCACCGACGGTGTGCACGCTGACGGTGTCGGTGCCCGCGACCACGTGCGCGTTGGTCATGACCCGTTCGGGTGAGACGACGAACCCGCTGCCCTCCAGTGCCTGCCCACAGCTGCGGGCGACCCCGGTGATCTTGACGACGCTGGGCCGCACCGACCGCACGGCGGGCTGGTCGGCGAGCGTCTGATCCGGCGATTGGACGTTGGCGACCCGAGCCTGACCGAAGGGGCCGATGACCTCCTTGAGACCCGAACTGTCGACGAGGGCGGTGAACTCGTCGGGCAGGTCTCGAACCCATTTCGGGGCCACCCGATCGACGGTCTGGATCACCGCGGACTGATCGATCGCATCGGCGATGCGCACCTGGTCGGAGCCGCGGAGCGGGAAGGCGAGCAGCCAGGCGGCGATGATGATCGCGATCGCCTGCAGCGCCGAACCCACCCACGAGTCGATCCGTCGCAGGACCGGCGAGCCGATGCTGCTGCGCGCCGCGCGCCCCAGGACCATGCCCGCGACCTCGCCGACCACCACCAACACCACGATCAGCATGATGCCGACCACCAGCCGCAGCCGCGGATCGTCGAACCGCGTGATCACCAGGGGCGCGAGCAGAATGCCCGCCACCGCACCCAGCACGACGCCGAAGAAGGCGAGGGCCGACGCGGCCGCCCCCTGGCGGTATCCGCTGAACGCCGCCAGCAGGGCGACGCCGAGGATCACCACATCGACCCACACCGATCCGCTCATCGATCTCCATTCACGTCAGCGGCGCGGCCGCTCGGCGGGTCCACGAATCCGGACACCTGACGACCACCGGTCTCGGCGATCATCTGCTCCAGCGGGCGGACGTCGTCGGTGTCCCAGGGGACGTCCCACCCGGCGGCTTCGCTGATCGCAGCGATCAGTCCGCCGGTGAATCCCCACACCAGCATGCCCTCGTACAGGAACGCCGGCCCCTTGTAGACGGTGGCGCCGACCAGGGTGCGACTGACCTGGAAACGGTTCCCCGGAGCGAGGAGTTCCCGCAGGTTCGCCCGCGTGACGCGCGCGGTCTCGCCGTGGTCGACCGCGTACACCGGACTGGGCCGGTCCCAGTGCGCGAGCACCGGGTGCACCTCGAACCCGGACGGCACGGGGAACGCGGGCAGGTTCGCGAGGATCGTGACGCCCTCGCTCGACAGCCCCGTCTCCTCGGCGGCCTCGCGCATCGCGGTGCCGACCGGGTAGTCGTCGCCCGGGTCGCGGGCGCCGCCGGGAAAGGCCACCTGCCCGCTGTGGGTGCGGAGTGTGGCGGCGCGCTCGGTGAGCAGGATGTCCGCGTCGGCGGGCAACCCGCCGGGCGAGGACGGATCGGGATCGAACGCCCCGGCCAGCAGCACCAGCACGGCCGCCGCCCGCTGGCCGCGCAGCGTCGCCGCCAGGCGGGCCCGACCGCCGCCCCGGTTCAGCACCTTCTCGTTGACGATCTGCGGGTCGTCGGTCACCGCACGCAGCCACGGCGGAATCTGATCGCGGGCCACCAGCGGCCCGACCGGCGTGCCCTTCGAGTGGTGGTTCACCGGCTGCCTCCCACGTCGACGCCGAGGTTCTCGCGCACCGCGGCGGCCAACTGGTCCGCAGAGGTGAAGATCTGCGGCAGCACCTTCGCGACGGTGCCGTCGGCGCGGATCAGCACGGTCGACGGGAAGATCCGCGGCGCGCCGATCGCCTTGGCGATCGCGCCGTCCGGGTCGGTGACGACCGGGAGGTGCACACCGACCTCCTGGAGGAACTTCAGGACGAAGTACGGCTTGTCGCCGCCCTCGCGCGCATGCACGGCCAGCACGTTCAGCCGGTCGCCCGCCTGCTTGGCGAACTCGTCGACCACCGGCAGTTCGTGCCGGCACGGCAGGCACCACACCGCCCACATGTTGATGACCAGCGACTTTCCCGCGGTGGCCGGCCCGAGGTCGACGGGTGCACCGGTGGCCATGCACGGCGCGCTCACGCCCGCCAGCACGGCGCCGGGGGCGACGGGACCGGAGCCCGCCGGGCAGGGCTGCAGGGCCGCTTCGGCTCGCGCCTTGGCCAACTCCGCGTCGGACACCTGCTGGTCGGTGATGCCCGACGTCGGCGCGCCGGCCGCCGGGCCGCCCGTCGGGTCGGCGGCGCCGTCGGAGCCGCCCCGGGGCCACAGGGCCACGATCAGCGCCACCGCGACCACGATGAACGCCAGCGTCGCCCGCGCAGCGGGCTCCTTCAGGAACTTCACTGCATCACTCCAGCCAATTCGAGCAGATGCTCGGTCTCCGGGCCCTTCACCAGGGCCGCGGCCTCATGCAGGTCGGTGGGCCCCGCACCGTACGAAGGGCAGTCCTTGGCCAGAATGCACACTCCGCACGCGGGTTTGCGGGCGTGACAGATCCGTCGGCCGTGGAAGATGATCCGATGCGACAGGTCGGTCCGATCCCGCTTCTCGAACAGTTCTCCGACGGCCCGCTCCACCTTCACCGGATCGGTCTCGTCGGTCCACTCCCAGCGGCGCACCAGTCGCCCGAAGTGCGTGTCGACGGTCAGTCCCGGCACCCCGAAGGCGTTTCCCAGGACGACGTTGGCGGTCTTGCGCCCGAACCCCGGCAGGGTCACCAGGTCGTCGAGCCTGCCCGGGACCTCGCCGCCGTAGCGTGCCACCAGCGCCTGTCCGAGTCCGATGATCGAGTTGGCCTTGTTGCGGTAGAAGCCGGTCGATCTGATCAACTCCTCCAACTCGGTGCGGTCGGCCTCGGCGTAGGCGCGGGCGTCCGGGTATCGGGCGAACAAGGCGGGTGTCACCTGGTTGACGCGGACGTCGGTGCACTGCGCCGACAGGATCGTCGCCACCGACAATTCCAGCGGCGTGGTGAAGTCCAATTCGCAGTAGACGTGCGGGAAGGCCACCTGCAGGGATCTGTTCATCCGCCGCGCACGCCTGACCAGGCCCAGCCGGGTCTCCTCCTTGCGTCTGCTCACAACTGTCCAGGTTAGCCGTCGCGCCGGCGGCGCCCCGCCCCGGCGAGGCCGTCCGACCACGAATCCGCAGGTCACAACTCGGTGACGACGGCCCTCCGGGTTGGTGGCCGCCGCCCGCCGCGGTGTTAACTGTTTCCTATGCAAGGATTGGCCGGGCTGCTGTTTCCCGCTGTGCTCATGTTGTTCGCACTCGCGATGGAAAGGGTTCAGAACGGGCTCGACCGACTCTCGGTCGGCCCCACTCACGTCGAGGAGTTCCTCGAATCCGCCGACGCCACCGACGTCGACAACCTTGCCAAGGACGGGCTTCCGGCCGCGCTCGACGAACTGCGCAGCCGCCGCAGCAAGCCCGCGCCCGCCGAACCGGCCGCCGCCGAATGCGCGGACGCCGGACAGACGCGCGCTTCCTGACCGGTTTGAATCCGACGTCGTATCGGCCGAGCGACCCACAGACCGACCCCGCCGACATGTACGACGCGCGGTAGTTGTCTACTAATGCGTACAGTGACCAACCCAACATCTATGATTTTTCACGTAGTGTTTGTCACTGGACGCGGCGAAATGTATCGAGAGAGGCTCTTTAGGTGGAAGAAGTACTAGCACGGGCAGGCATTTTTCAAGGTGTCGAACCCACTGCCGTCGCTGCTCTTGCAAAGGAACTTCAGCCGGTCGAGTTTCCGCGTGGCCATGTGATCTTCCACGAGGGCGAGCCCGGCGATCGGCTCTACATCATTCTCTCCGGCAAGGTGAAGCTCGGCCGCCGTTCCCCGGACGGCCGCGAGAACCTGCTGACGATCATGGGCCCGTCCGACATGTTCGGCGAGCTGTCCATCTTCGACCCGGGCCCGCGCACCTCGTCGGCGACCACCGTCACCGAGGTCCGCGCCGTCACCATGGACCGTGACGCCCTGCGCAAGTGGATCAAGGACCGCCCGGAGATCGCCGAGCAGTTGTTGCGCGTGCTGGCCCGTCGCCTGCGCCGCACCAACAACAACCTCGCCGACCTGATCTTCACCGACGTCCCCGGCCGCGTCGCCAAGCAGCTGCTGCAGCTGGCACAGCGGTTCGGCACGCAGGAGGGCGGCGCGCTGCGCGTCACCCACGACCTGACGCAGGAGGAGATCGCCCAGCTCGTCGGCGCCTCGCGCGAGACCGTCAACAAGGCGCTGGCCGACTTCGCCCAGCGCGGCTGGCTGCGACTGGAGGGCAAGAGCGTCCTGATCGCCGACTCCGAGCGACTGGCGCGCCGCGCCCGCTGAGCATTCCGCGAGCATCACTGCAGACGACGAACTCCGAAGGCCGACCAGCCCTCGGAGTTCTTCGTCTGTACCGACCGTCGGCGGCGGGTGCGACTACCGCCCGCGCAGGTACGCCAGCTGCGTCTTGACCGACATCTTGGCCGCGGGCCACAGCTTCTCGTCGACGTCGGCGTAGACCATTCGCACCACCTGCATCGGTTTCGCCTTGGCCGCAGACACTCCCAGCCGGTCGAGGGCGTCGACGATCTGCGCCAATCGCTCCTCGCGGTGCGCCTTGTAATAGCGCGCGACCGGCTCCAACGTCGGATGATCGGGGCCGTGGCCCGGGAGCAGGGTCGCGTCGGCGGCCTCCACGATGAGCCGGTTGAGTGAATGGAAGTAGTCGGTCAGCGAGCCGTCGAGCGGGTCGAGGACCGTGGTGCCGAAACCGAGGATGGTGTCGGCCGTGAGGATGGCCCGGCTGCCCTCCCATTCGACGAGGAAGCTGGTCGAGTCCGCGGTGTGCCCGGGCGTGTGCAGGACCGTGATCTTGAGCCCGGCCGCCTCGATGACCTCGCGGTCGCGCAGGCGGGGAGCCCGCACCGAGTACTTCGCCGAGTACGCACGCTGCGGGGCGCCGGTGAGCTTGCGCATCTTCTTGCACGCACCGACGTGGTCGTGATGTCGATGGCTGATGAGCACCAGCTCGACCTCCCCCGCCGCCGCCACGACCGCCCGCACGTGCTTGCCGTGCTTGACCGGTCCCGGGTCGACCACCACCGCGCTCGGCGAGCCCGGCGCGCGCAGAATCCACGTGTTGGTGCCGTCGAGTTCGAACGAACCCGGATTGTCACACAGCAGGACCGAGGCGAACGGGGTCACCGGGCGCAGCACCCCGTACGCCGGGTGCGTCGGGACGGAGTCGTTCGCCGGGCTCGGCGTCAGTGCATCGGAAGACATTCTCCAAGCCTACCGAGCGGTCGGTCACACTCGTGGACGGTCAGGAGACCAGCGGCGCCAGGAACTTCGTCGCGTACGCGCGGATGGCCTCGACGTCGCCGATGTCGAGCCGGGTGGTGCGCACCTGAACCAGGGACAGCGCCACCCGCACCAGGTGCTCGGCGACCAGTGCGAGATCGTCGGCGGGCATGGTGGCGCCGGCGCGACGCAGAGTGCTCGCGACGGTGGCGCCGGAGGCCTCCAAGAACTCGGCGGCACCGCGGGTCGTCCGCCCGACCAGGACGTCGGTCAGCTCCGGCTCCTCCAGGAGCAGCCGGCCCACCAGCGGGTCGTCGGCGACGGTGCGGGTGTACTCGACGAAGGCCTCGACCACCGCTTCGTGCGGCGCGAGCCCCCGGACCGCCACCGCCAGCCGTTTGAGCGTGTCGAGGGCGATCGTCTCCCCGACCTTCGCCAGCAGGACGTCCTTGTTGGGAAAGCGCCGATACAGGGTGCTGCGCGAGACGCCGGCCGCGCGTGCGACGGAATCCATGTTGGCGCGCCGCACGCCGACCTCGGCGAACTCGCGGCGCGCCGCCGCCAGAATCACCGTCTCCTGCTCCGCAGGCGCCGTCGAGGTCCGCAGGCGTCGCACCGTCGTCATCGCAGCACCGTCATCGCAGCACCGTCGTCATCGCCGGCGTCACTTCACCTGGACGACGATCTCCACCTCGACCGGGACGCCCAGCGGAAGCTCGGCCACGCCGACGGCCGAGCGCGCGTGCACGCCGGCGTCACCGAAGATCTCGCCGAACAGGTCGGAGGCGCCGTTGATGACACCGGACTGCCCGTTGAAACCGGGTGCCGAAGCGACGAAGCCGACGACCTTGACCACGCGGACGATCGAATCGATGCCGACCTCCGCATGCACCGCGGCCAACGCGTTGAGCGCGCACAGGCGGGCGGCGGCGGTGGCCTGCTCGGGGGTCACGATCCCCTCGGCACCCACCGCGACCTTGCCGGAGAGGCTCACCTTCCCGTCGACCACCGGAATCTGGCCGGAGGTGTAGACGAGGTCGCCCACGCGCAGCGCCGGCGTGTAGCTGCCGACGGGCGGCACCACCGCGGGCAGTTCGATGCCCAGTTCGGCCAGCCGCGCCGACCACGAAGCCGTCACCGGATCAGGCCTTCGCGCGCTTGAGGTACGCCACGTGCTGCTCGCCGGTCGGACCGGGCAGGACGCTCACCAGCTCCCAGCCGTCGGCTCCCCACTGATCGAGGATCTGCTTGGTCGCGTGCGTGAGCAGCGGAACTGTGACGTATTCCCAGGCGGTGACTTCACTCATGGTGCCAACCTTATCGGTTATCTGCGGACCCGCGAGAGGTGGTCGATAAGGTGAGCGACGTGGTCAACGATGTTCACAACGACGAGGCGGCCGACGCCGCCCCCGCGGTCGGCCCCGGGGAGTGGCCGGCGCGGGCGCGCGAGGCGAAGCTGCATTTCGTGTCCGGCAAGGGAGGCACCGGGAAGACGACCGTCGCCGCCGCCCTGGCGCTGACCCTCGCCTCCCGCGGCAAAACGGTCCTGCTGGTGGAATGCGAAGAGCGGCAAGGCATCGCGCAACTCTTCGACGTTCCGCCGCTGCCGCCGACCGACACCCAGCTGGTAGCGATGGACGGCGGCGGATCGGTGTGGGCGCTGGCCCTGCAGATCGAGCACGCGCTGCTGGAGTACCTGGACATGTTCTACAACCTGGGCTTCGCCGGGCGGGCCATCAAGAAGGTCGGCGCCATCGACTTCGTGACGACGGTGGCGCCCGGACTCAAAGACGTGCTGGTGACGGGCAAGATCAAGGAACGCGTCATCGCCACCGACAAGAAGGGCGCGCGCCTCTACGACGCGATCGTCGTCGACTCCCCGCCCACCGGACGCATCGGGAACTTCCTGGATGTGACCTCCGCGATGCGCGACCTCGCCAAGAGCGGCCCCATCCGCAATCAGTCCGAAGGGGTTGCGACGCTTCTCCATTCGCCCGACACGATGGTGCACCTGTGCACGCTGCTCGAGGCGATGCCGGTGCAGGAGACGATCGAGGCGGTCGCCGAACTGACCGCGAAGGACCTCCACATCGGCGCCGTCGTCATCAATCGGGCCAACCCGCCGTACCTGCCCGAGGACGAGACCGACGCCATCGCCGAGGGGCGCATCGACTCCGAGCGCATCGAGAAGAGCCTCGCCGACGTCGGCGTGCGGCTGTCCGACGACGACCTCGCCGGCCTGCTGACCGAGACCATCGACTACGCCGCGCGCCTGCAGGCGCAGCACATCGCCCGCGCCGAGCTCGACGACGTCGCCGCGGCCCAGGTGGAGCTGCCGACGGTGGAGAACGGCGTCGACCTCGGCGCCCTGTACGAACTGTCGGCCGTTCTGAAGAAGGCGGGAGCCTAGCCATGCCGGATCTGAAGATGGGTTCGGTGCTGGCCGATCCCGCCACCCGCGTGGTGGTGTGCTGCGGTTCCGGCGGCGTCGGCAAGACCACCACCGCCGCCGCGATGGCCTTGCATGCGGCCGAACGGGGCCGCAAGGTCGCGGTCCTGACGATCGACCCGGCGCGCCGGCTGGCTCAGTCGCTGGGCATGAACGAGCTGACCAACGAGCCGCAGCCGGTGCCGCTCGAGACCGTCGACGGCACGTCTCCCGGCACCCTCGACGCGATGATGCTCGACATGCGACGCACCTTCGACGACATGGTGATCGAGCATTCGACACCCGAACGCGCCGACGCCATCATGAACAACAGTTTCTATCAAACGGTCGCGTCCTCGTTCTCGGGCACGCAGGAGTACATGGCGATGGAGAAGCTGAGTCGGCTCCTGGACGAGGACCGCTGGGATCTGATCATCGTCGACACCCCGCCGTCCCGGAACGCGCTGGACTTCCTCGACGCGCCGCAGCGGCTCGGCTCGTTCCTGTCGGGACGCCTGATGAAGATGCTGGTCGGCGGCGGTCGCGGAGTCGGTCGCGTGGTGACCGGCGCGATGAGCATGGCGATGCGCGGCATCTCCACCATCATCGGCGGCGACATCCTGCGCGACGTCGCGACCTTCGTCCAATCACTCGACTCGATGTTCGGCGGTTTCCAGGAACGCGCCAACCGCACCTACGAGTTGCTCAAGCAGCCGGGCACCGAGTTCGTCGTCATCGCCGCCCCCGAGCCCGACGCCCTGCGCGAGGCCTCATTCTTCGTCGAGCGGCTGTCGAAGGATTCGATGCCGCTGTCGGGCCTGATCGTCAACCGCACCCACCCCACGCTGACCGCACTGTCGGCCGCTGCGGCCGAGACGGCCTTGGCCACCGTCGACGACGACCTCACGCGCGGGGTCCTGAAGGTCCACGTGGAACGCGCCGCGACCGCCAAGCGCGAAGTCCGCCTGCTACAGCGCTTCACGTCGTCGCATCCGAGCGTCCCGCTGGTCGGGGTGCCCGCGTTGCCCTTCGAAGTAGCCGACGCGAAGGCCCTGCGGGCCGTCGCCGAGCAGATCACCAGCCGAGGCTGAACCCGACACGTTCGGTCCGGCCTCCGCCGGGCCGAACGTGGAACCCCCCGATGAGAGCGACCGGCTCGGCGGCTGCCGACCCGGTCGCGGTCAGTTCTGGCTGCGCACGGCGCCGAGGCGCTGGCGTCGGCGCTGCGCCTCGAAGAACGAGGCCCAGGACGTGACCTCGGGATGCTGGCGGAGCAGCGCGCGCCGCTGCCGTTCGGTCATTCCACCCCACACACCGAATTCGACACGGTTGTCGAGGGCGTCGGCCCCGCACTCGAGCTGCACCGGACAGTGCCGGCAGATCGTCGCGGCCTTCCGCTGTGCGGCCCCCCGGACGAACAGGTCGTCGGGGTCGCCCCCGCGGCAGCGTGCCTGAGAGACCCAAGCCAGTCGAGCCTCTGAGTCAACGGTGGACATCGGCGCCAGAGTCATTGTGCGATCCCGCCTTTCACAAACCCATCGACATGCATCCGGTTGCGATGCATGCATAAGATCCCGCTGTGAGCAGTTCCTACCAACGAGTCACTCTGTTAGGTAACTCACGTCTCCAATCTATTGAGGCTGCCGATACAGCGCAAGTCGGTCGGTTATGGTGCCCGGTCCGCCGTCGATCGCGAAACACGTTGGCGCAGGTCGCTTCGCCGGATCGTGGCCGATCACACGTATCCTGACGATCGTGCGCAAGACTTCGAACCTCGCAGGCCTGGCCGTCGCCGTCGTGATGGCCGCCGTTCTGGTCGCCGGGCTCCTGTTTCCGGTCGCCGTCGGAATGGGAGTCGTGTCCAATCGCGCGGCAGCCACCATGGAGAACTCCTCGTCGGAGCTGCTCAGCGGCACCGTCCCCGAAGTCACCACCGTCACCGACGCGAACGGCGCGCCCATCGCGATCCTGTTCGACCAGTACCGCTATCAGGTCGGATACAACGACATCTCGCCCGACATGATCCGCGCGATCATCTCGATCGAGGATCGCCGCTTCCTCGAGCACGACGGCGTCGACTGGAAGGGCACGATCCGCGCGGCGCTGAAGAACTCGTCGTCGGGCGAGGTCCAGCAGGGCGCCTCCACGATCGACCAGCAGTACATCAAGAACTATCAACTGCTGGTGCTCGCCCGGACCGAGGCCGAGCGCGAAGCCGCGACCGAGACCACCCCGGCGCGCAAGCTCCGCGAAGTGCGCATGGCGCTGACGCTGGAGCAGACCCTCACCGACCAGGCCGAACGCGAGCAGGGCCTGGACCCGGCCGCCGCCAAGCAGGACGCCAAGAAGCAGATCGTCACCCGCTATCTGAACGTCGTCCCGTTCGGCAACAACGCGTACGGCATCGACGCCGCCGCCCAGACCTACTTCGGCCATTCGGCGAAGGAGCTGACGGTCGAGCAGGCCGCGATGCTCGCGGGCATGGTCCAGTCCAGTTCCGGACTGAACCCCTACACCGACCCCCAGGCCACGCTCGCCCGGCGAAACACCGTGCTCGACACCATGATCGAGAACTTCCCGGAGCGACGCGCCGAACTCGAGGCCGCCAAGCAGAAGCCGCTCGGGGTGCTGCCGTCGCCGAAGACGCCCGTGCAGGGCTGCATCGCCGCAGGCAACAACGGCTTCTTCTGCGACTACGTGCTGCAGTACCTCGCCGAGAACGGCATCCCCCGCGCCCAGGTGATGCGCGGCGGCTACCTGATCCGGACCACGCTGAACCCGGAGGTTCAGGCCGACGCCGTGCGCTCCACCAAGCAGCACACGTCCCCGAACACCGACGGCATCGCCACCGTCATGAGCATCGTCGCGCCCGGGAAGGACTCGCACGACGTGCTGGCGATGGCGTCCAGCCGCGACTACGGCCTCGACGCGGCGAAGAACGAGACCGTCCAGCCGCAGCCCTTCTCCATGGTCGGCGACGGCGCCGGGTCGGTGTTCAAGATCTTCACCACGGCCGCGGCGATGGAGAAGGGCCTCGGGACCGGCGCGGTGCTCCCGATCCCGTCGAGTGTGGCGGTGTACGGAATGGGCAACAGCAACGGCGCCAACGGCTGCCCGCCCAACGCGTACTGCGTCAAGAACGCCGGCGCCTACCCGCCGGCCGCGTCGGTGACGCAGGCGCTGGCGACCTCGCCGAACACCACCTTCGTGCAGTTGTTGCAGCAGGTGGGGGTCAAGCCCGCCGTCGACATGGCGGTGCGGCTGGGGCTTCGCTCCTACAACGAGCCGGGCACCTCCGGGGTCAGCGAGCAGAGCCTGGCCGAGTACGTGAAGAAGGGGAACTTCGGTTCGTTCACGCTCGGCCCGTTCGCGGTCAACGCCCTGGAGCTGTCCAACGTCGCGGCGACGCTGGCCTCGGGCGGCACCTGGTGCCCGCCCAATCCGATCGCATCCATCCAGCAGGTCAAACGCGATCAGTACAGCAACGCGGTGATGACTCCGGACGGCAAGCCCGCCATGGTCAACGTGCCGTTCAATCCCCCCAAATGCGAGCAGGTGGTGGAATCCGGGCTGGCCGACACCCTCGCGAACGCGATGAGCGAGGACGACCGCGGCGGCGGCACGTCGGCCGCGGCGGCCGGCGCGGCGGGTTGGAAGCTGCCGATGTCGGGCAAGACGGGAACCACCGAGGCGCACCGCTCGGCGGCCTTCCTCGGCTTCACCAACCGGCTGGCGGCCGCCGTCTACACCTACAACGACGGCTCGCACCCGGCCGGAATCTGCACATCGCCGCTGCGGCAGTGCTACGACGGCGACCTGTACGGCGGCTTCGAACCCGCCCGCACGTGGTACTCCACGATGATGCCGATCGCGACCAAGTTCGGGCCGGTGAACCTGCCGCCGACCGATCCTCGGTTCGTCGCGGGCAGCGACCGCGGCCGGATCCCGCAGGTCAGCGGACTGCCCGCCAGCCAGGCCACCTCGCGTCTGCAGGAGGCGGGCTTCAAGGTGACCGAACTCGACGTCGACAGCACCAAGCCCAAGGGCACGGTCGTCTTCACCGCGCCGTCCGACAGCGCAATGCCCGGCAGCACCATCGCGATCTACGTGAGCAACGGGCGCGGCAAGTCGTCGGGTGAAGGCAACGGCGGTCCGCCGGCCGAGAAGACGGTGGAGGTCCCCGGCGTGGGCCCGGTGGTGATCGAGGTCCCCGGCGGCTGACGCAGACCCGATGTCGGGGCGGACGCGTATCCTGTGGCCATGGTTTCGGTTCCTGGATTCGGCACTTCCGCCGCACCCTCGCGTGAGTCCTCCACCCTGGTCAGGGTCGCCGCCGGCGCGGCCGGCGCCGCGGCCGCCGGGCTGGTCTACTCCACGGTCATCGAGCGGAACGCCTTCGCTCTGCGACACGCGACGCTTCCGGTGCTCGAGCCGGGATCATCGCCGCTGAGGGTGCTTCACATCAGCGACATCCACATGCTGCCGCGCCAGCACCTCAAGCAGGCCTGGATCTCGGAGCTGGAGCGCCTGGAGCCGGATCTGGTGATCAACACCGGCGACAATCTGGCGCATCCGAATGCGGTGCCCGCGGTGGTGCAGGCGCTGGGTGGACTGCTGGCCCGGCCCGGACTGTTCGTGTTCGGCTCCAACGACTACTTCGGCCCCAAGCCCAAGAATCCGCTCAAGTACTTCCGGAAGAACCACGTGCGCACGCACGGGGAACCGTTGCCCTGGCAGGATCTGCGCGCCGCGTTCAGCGAGCGCGGCTGGCTCGACGCCACCCACACCATCCGCGAACTGGAGGTCGGGTCGGTGCGCGTGGTCGCCGCCGGCGTCGACGATCCGCATATCGAGCGCGACCGGTACGAGACCGTCGCCGGCCGCCCGAACCCGTTGGCGCAGCTGCGGCTGGGCCTGACCCACTCCCCCGAGCCACGAGTGCTCGACGCCTTCGCCGCCGACGGGTACGACCTCGTGCTGGCCGGTCACACCCACGGCGGCCAGCTGTGCCTGCCGGGCTACGGCGCGCTGGTGACCAACTGCCATCTGGACCGGTCCCGGGTCAAGGGCGTCTCCAACTGGGGTTCGACGATGAAGCTGCACGTGAGCGCCGGGCTCGGCACCTCACCGTATGCGCCGGCCCGCTTCTGCTGCCGCCCCGAGGCGTCCCTGCTCACGCTGACGGCCGTCTCGCACGGGGGCGACGACGACTCTGTCGCCCAGTCGCTGCCCCAGCTCGAAAGCCAGCTGACCTGACCGGGACGGCGGCGTCGAATCGCGAGTTGATGCTGTCCGGCGCCCGCTACGCGGACGGCGATCCGGAGCTGGTCGGCATGCGCAGAGCCTGCCAACGCATGCTGGATCGGTTCAACGCGACCGTCGCCGATGAGGATGCCGAGCGGACGGCGATCCTCCGGGAGCTGTTGGGCGGTTTCGGCGAAGGCAGTTGGGTGATGCCGCGGTTCCAGTGCGATTACGGCTCGCACATCACGATCGGGGCCAACAGCTTCCTGAACTACGACGCCATCCTGCTCGACTGTGCGCCCATCTCCATCGGCGACGACTGCTCGATCGGCCCCCGCGTGCAACTGCTCACCGCGCTGCACCCGATGGACGACCATCGCGCGCGCCGCGCCCGTTGGGAGTCGGCCGCGCCGATCGCCATCGGCGACAACGTGTGGTTCGGCGGCGGCGTGATCGTCTGCCCGGGAGTGCGGGTCGGGCGCAACACGGTGGTCGGTGCGGGCAGCGTGGTGACCCGAGATCTGCCTGATCACGTCTTCGCCGCAGGTAATCCAGCGCGGGTCATCCGAGAGTTGCCCACCGAGCAGTGACGGTCCGCCGATAAGCTGCAGCGCATGCCTCGCCCCAGTCCGCTCGATGCCGCGGACGCCCTCGCCTACACCGCCGTGCTGGGGCTGTTCGTCCAGTTCTTCCCCGCGGTCATCTCGGAATCGTTCTGTTGACGTTGATGACCGCGGTGATCCTCAAGCTGGTGCTGGAAGTGGTGACCCGGATCAAGGCCGGTTTGCTCGGTCGGGTTCGCTCGGACTCGCCGACGGCGATCCGGGTAGTCAGTGCCACCACCCTGCTGCTGGTTCTGCCGGGCAGCAAGTTGCTCGTCCTGGAACTGACCTCGCTCCTGTTCCGCGACCAGGTCCGATTGGGCGGCTTCTTCGCGGTCACCGGACTCATCGTCGTTCTGATGTCGGTTCGCTGGGCATTGCGCCGCGTCCTGTCGCCGGCGACCCCGGCGACAACCCCATAAGTCGTCATTTGTTACGTTTGCCTCACCTATCTAATGGGAGGCTTACTTAATGTTGCGCAGACTCCGCCGAGGAGGCGTCGTCGCCGCTGCGGTACTCACCGCCGGGCTCACGCTGACCGGTTGCTCGACGACGTCCGACGAGAAGTCGGCGTCGGGCGAGACCATCACCGTGCAGACGAACTCCGGATCGGTCCAGGTACCGACCCGACCGCAGCGCGTCGTCGTCCTCGACAACA
This sequence comes from Gordonia aichiensis, assembly GCF_039946255.1. GTDB lineage: Bacteria > Actinomycetota > Actinomycetes > Mycobacteriales > Mycobacteriaceae > Gordonia > Gordonia aichiensis_A. The sequence continues at coordinate 41,101 of NZ_JBCDWL010000004.1, forward strand.
CCGCTGCCGAGACCGTCAAGGCGTTCGGCATCACGCCGGTCGCCATCCCCAAGCAGTTGTTCGCCACCGAGCAGCTCAGCGACTGGACCGCCGATGACGCCGTGAAGGACGTGGGCACCCACAACGAGCCGAAGTTCGACGTGATCGAGGACGTCGACCCGGATCTGATCATCGGCGGATACCGGTTCAGCAAGTACGACGACGAACTGACGAAGATCGCCGACGCCACCGGCGCCTCGTTCATCGACGTCGCCGCGAGCGACGACGCCGAGGGCGGCCGGGTGGCCGCGATGATCCGTCAGACCGAGACGCTGGGCGAGATCTTCGGCAAGCAGGACCAGGCAGCCGAGATCATCACCGAGTTCCAGACTCGGCTCGACGCGGCCAAGGGCGCCGCGACCGGGCAGCGGACGTTCCTCGCCGTGGTGAGCGGCGGCAAGATCGACAACGGCGCCAAGCGGATCAGCCCGTTCACCGGCCCGCTGAACCTCAAGGACGTCTTCGGCGGCGCGTCGGGCGACCTGCACCAGAACTCCGGCCTGACCCCGGAGGCGATCGCCCAGGCGAACCCGGAATGGGTCATCGTGATGGACCGCGACGCGGTCGTGAAGCCCGAGGGCGAGGCCAAGCCGAAGCCGGCCGAGCAGGTCTTCGCCGCCCAGGAGGCGTTCGCGGGCACCACCTTCGCCGACAAGGGCCAGATCGTCTACCTCGATCCGGCGTTCTACCTGCGTGAAGGCATCCAGTCGTACGGCGAGAACTACCGACACCTCGCCGACGTGATGGGCTCGACCGCGTAGTCGTGTCCACCACCGCCACCACCGCCGCCCGGGCCGAGAGCACTCCCGCTCCCGGCCCGGGCCGGTTCATCCTGCCCGCCCTCGCGGTGGCCTGCGTCGTCCTGCTCGTCGCCTCGCTGATGACCGGCGAGTACCACATCACCGCGGCCGGGCTGCTCTCCGGCGACGCCGACGTGTGGCGGATGTTCCTCATCTCCCGCGTGCCCCGCACCCTCGCGCTCGTGTTCGCCGGCCTGGCGATGAGCTTCTCGGGCGTCATCATGCAGCGACTGACGCAGAACCGGTTCGTCGAACCGACGACGGCGGGCACCGCCGAATGGGCCGGGCTCGGCGTCCTGCTGTGCTTCATCTACCTGCCGGACGCGTCGCCGCTGGTTCGCATGTGCGTGGCCACCGCGGCGGCGTTCGCGGGCACCGTGGTGTTCCTCGGGATCATCGACCGCATCCGGGCCCGCAAGTCGGCGATCGTGCCCCTGGTCGGATTGATGCTGGGCGCGGTGGTCGGCGCCGCCACCACCTATCTGGCGATCTCGCAGAACATGCTGCAGGTGGTCACCGCGTGGCGCTCCGGCGGCTTCGCGCACATCGTCCGCGGCTTCTACGAACCGCTGTGGGCAGTCCTGGTCGTCGCCGTCGCCGCCTACCTGCTGGCCGATCGCTTCACCATCGCCGGCCTCGGCCGCGACGTCGCCACCAGCCTCGGCCTGAACTACGGTCGCACGGTGGCGGTCGGCGTCACGATCGTCGCGCTGGCGTCCGGAGTGACGAGCGTGGTGGTCGGTTTCATCCCGTTCCTCGGGCTGGTGGTACCGAACATCGTCAGCATGCTCCGCGGCGACGACCTGCGCAGGAACCTGCCGTGGATCGCCGTCGGATCGACCGTCTTGATCGTCGGCTGCGACCTTCTCGGTCGGATCGTGGTGCGTCCCATGGAGATTCCGACGTCGGTGATCATGGGTGTGCTCGGTGCCTGCGCCTTCCTGGCCATCGTCTTCTCCGGGAGGTTCCGTGTCGGTCTCTGAGACGTTCGCGCCGTCCGTCGACGCCGGGCGGGCCGGCCGGTTCTCCTGGCGGGCCCGGCTGGCGATCGCCGCGACCCTCGCGGCGGCGGCCGTCGCGGCCTACCTGTTGATGCGCACCGGCGCCGACGACGCGCTGCGCTGGGATCTCCGGTTCGGTCCGTCGTTCGAGCGACGGCTGCGCACCGTCGCCGCGATCGCCCTGGCCGCCTTCTGCCAGGGCGTGGCCACCGTCCTGTTCCACACCGTGACGCACAATCGGATTCTGACGCCGTCGATCATCGGCCTGGACGCGCTGTACGTGCTCATCCAGACCGTCGGGGTCGCGATCGTCGGTGCGCGGTTCGTCGACAACAGCGACACCGTCTGGCAGTTCCTCCTGCAGACGGCGGCCATGGTGCTGTTCGCGGGCGTGCTGTATCGGTGGATGTTCTCCGGTCGTTTCGCGAGCCTGTTCCTGCTGCTGTTGGCGGGGGTGGTGATGGGGTTGGCGTTCCGAGCGCTCTCGGAGTTCCTGCAGCGGCTGATCTCACCGTCGGACTTCGACGCCCTGCAGATCAAGCTGTTCGGCAGGCTGGGGTCGGTCAACACCGAACTGCTCCCCATCGCGGCGGTGATCTGCGCGGTGGTCGGGGTCATCGTCTGGCGTCGTCGTCGAGTGCTCGACGTGCTGCTGCTGGGCCGGGAGTCGGCCACCGGGCTGGGCGTGGACCACCGGCGCGAACTGACGCTGGCGCTGGTCCTGATCGCCGTCCTGGTGTCGGTGTCGACCGCGCTGGTGGGTCCGCTCACCTTCTTCGGCTTCATCATCGCCACCCTCGCCTACCAGTTGGCCGGCGACTGGCGGCATCGAGCCACCGTGCCGATGGCGGTGCTGCTGGGTGTTTTCACCCTCGCCGTCGGCCAGTTCGTCCTCACCAATGTCTTCTACGCTGCGGGCACCCTCACCGTGATCATCGAGTTCTGCGGTGGCGTGGTGTTCCTGGCGATCCTGCTCCTGCGAAAGGGAACCCTGTGATCGAGTTCGCCGACCTCGAGAAGTCGTACGGCGCCACCACCGTGCTGGGGCCGGTGACCGGTTCGTTCGCCGTCGGCGGTGTCACCGCCCTGGTGGGACCGAACGGCGCCGGCAAGTCGACGCTCCTGACGATCCTCGGGCGGCTGACCGAGGCGTCTGCCGGAGCGGCCTCGCTGGACGGCCGGCCCATCGCCGACTACAAGCCGAGCGAGTTGGCACGCCGACTGGCGATCCTGCGCCAGGAGAACGGCGTGAATGCCCGGCTGAGCGTGCGCGATCTGGTCGGCTTCGGTCGCTTCCCCCATTCGCGCGGACGCCTGACCGACCACGACCGAGTCAAGATCGACGAGGCTATCGGGTTCCTGGGGCTCGAGCCGCTGGCCGACCGATTCCTCGACGAACTGTCGGGCGGTCAGCGCCAGCGCGCGTACGTCGCCATGACGCTCGCCCAGGACACCGAGGTGATCCTGCTCGACGAGCCGCTGAACAATCTCGACATGCGCCACCAGGTGCGGATGATGGACCGGCTGCGCAAAGCCGCCGACGCCCTCGGCAAGACGATCATCGTGGTGGTGCACGATCTGAACTTCGCCGCCGCCTACGCCGATCGCATCGTCGTGCTGCGTGAGGGGCGCATCGTGGCGGGCGGCACGCCCGAGCAGATCATGGACTCGGAGCTGCTCACCGAGATCTTCGGCACCACCGTCCGCGTCCACGTGCTCGACGGCGTCCCGGTGGCGGTGTACGCGGGCTTGAACGCTGAGGTGCCCCGCCCGACTCCCTCCCCTTAAGACAGGAGCCGGACGGGACGCCTTCCCGGCGGTCCGGCAATCACCCTCCCCAGAGCATTCGGTCGGACCGACCGCCCCTGCTTGCAATTGTTAGCAGGTGGCATCCAGTGAACCAGACGCATCCGAATATGACAAGACCCGTTGATATGAACGGTCGACCACGGAGCGTCTACGCGAACGAGGAAGCCCCCTCGTCGTGGACCTGCAACCGTACCGACGGCGAGCACGGATCTGGCCTTCAACCAACGAGGAAGCCCCCGGTCTGCGTTTCCGCAGGCCGGGGGCCTCATCTGCAATCTCAACCTTGCGTCGGGGTAGCGGGATTCGAACCCACGACCTCTTCGTCCCGAACGAAGCGCGCTACCAAGCTGCGCCATACCCCGTCTCTAGCCTGCAATAGCCTACAACGAACGAGGTGAAAGTATTAAATCGCCTGGTCAGGACGTTGATTCGTCGGCTTGCGCGGCCATGTCGCCGCCGGCGATCGCTGCTTCCAGCGCCGCGTGGTCACCGACGTTGATCGCGCTGTAGGCGACGGAGAAGTCCGCGATCGCCGCGTCGAAGGCCTTCCCCGCACCGCCGAGGTAGTCGGCGATCTCGTCGCGGGCCGCCGTGCGGGCGTGCGCCTGCGCGAGGACCTCGCCGCACAACGCCGCGTAGTACTCCATCCCCTTCGGGGCGAGCGCCTCGACGACCACCGACCCCTTCCCGTCGCGCAGCTGTCGCACATAGAAGTCGGTGAGAACGCCGCCTTCGAAGGCGAGCTGCTGCAGCCAGCCGAGGAAGATGTCGCTCGAAGCCTGCATCAACTGCTGCCCGGACACCACGCGCTGCCCCTGATCGGCATAGTCGTAGCCCGGCACGTACGGTGCCAGCACCGACTCGCTCGCCTCCTTGAACTGTAGGAACAGCAGATCGCCGATGTGCTTGCCGCCGAAGAGCGCGATCCAGCATCGGGTGCCGACGCTGCCGACACCGACGACCTTGCGTGCCGCCTCGATGAATCGGTACTGCGAGAACAGCTCGGCGACGTGTCCGGGAAGCGTGGTCGCGTATCGGTCGAAGCCCGCGACGAACTCCTTGGTGATCTGCTCGCGCGACATCGCCGTCATCACCTCCGAGGCAGGCACCAGCAACGGCGGGTCGCTCTTGATGTGTGCCCCCGCCAGGTCGAAATAGCACAGCTTCTCCAGCGCCTGCATGCTGTCGCGGTGCATCGCCTTGCGCATCATCTTCTGCGTGTTCACCGAGGTGGCGGTATCGAACCGGTCGCCCAGGTCGGCAGCGATGGCCGCGGTGTCGACCCGCGCGTACCAGCACTCCAGGGCCGTCCTCCTACCTGCCGCGACCATCGACTTGCGGTACGTCTTGGCGGCTCGCCGGGCCGCCTTCCGCGCGACGTCCGGTTCGAATCCGCTCGCCTGGGAGGCGATCACGATACTGGCGGCCAACCGCTTCACGTCCCATTCGAAGGGTCCCGGGTGGGTCTCGTCGAAGTCGTTGAGGTCGAAGACCATGGTGCGTTCGGGAGAGCGGAACAGGCCGAAGTTGCTCAGGTGCGCGTCTCCGCAGAGCTGGGTGATGATTCCGGTGTCGGGCGTGCACGACAGATCGGACGCCATCACCGCGGCGGCGCCGCGATAGAACGTGAACGGCGTCGCCGCCATCCGGTGGTGCCGGACCGGGACCAGGCCCTGCAGCCGAGTCCGATCCTGCGCGGCCAGGATCTCCAGCGGATCACGGCGCCGAGGCGCCTCCGGAACCGCAGCCAACTCTCCAACCGGCACCGTCATGGCCTGTCCCCTCTACTGATAGGAGACGAACCAGGGAACGGGCTCGACCGCCATGGTCCGTCGCGGAGAGAACATGGGCTTGTCCTCCGTGTAGAAATTCTTCCACCCGAGCCACGTCCGCGGAGGCAAGCCGGTGACGATCCGGTTCCACGTCTCCATTTTGACCGCGGGGACCCCGTGCCCGTCGGCGTGGATGAGGAAGGCCAACTCCGGGCGCCGGGTGTCGAGCAGACTGCGATCGCCCAGCATGTCGGCGTCGAACTGATGCAGGACGAGCGCCTTCTGCGGCAGCTTCCGAGCCTTCACCAGGTCCGCCAGCCAGGTCGACACCCGATTGACCTCGGCCGGTTCGACGGCCCCGATCTGCTCGAGGTGCTTCTGTCCGGGCTTGAGCCGCCACTCCGGATCCAGGGCCAGCCCCACGTGCGGCTGCAGCAGCAGCTCGCGATACATCTTGGCCTGGGTGAGGAAGTCCATCCGGCCGGGCTGCAGGTCGAGGGTGACGTAGACGCCGGCGCGGCGGGCGGCATCGACCCACGGTCGGACGGTCGCCACGTCGAGCGCCGACGTGTACTTGCCGCCGGGTCCGGGATCGGCCGACGCGACCGTCACGATGATCTCGAATCCCGGCACCACGGGAACCGGTGACAGGCGGCGGTACTTGTCGGCGAGGGCGCGGGTCCGCGCGATGGTCGCCGGGATGCTCGCCCGCCCCAGCGGCCCCAGTTCGGGCGCGCCGGGCGAGCCGTACAGGGCCACCACCCGGCGTCCGGGGAAGAGGAGCTGGCCTCCGCCGGGGAGTTCGGGGACGGTGCGCGCCGCCGCCACCTGCTCGGCCAGATCCGCTGCGGTGCCGAAGCCCGCACCGATCCCGCGGATCGGCGCCCCGGGCAGCTCCGCCAGCAGCCGCACCGCTTCACCGGAGCTTCGCGGATCCGGCGCGGGCATCGAGACGCCGTGGGCACCGGCGGCTTCCGCCGTGGCCACGGCATCGGTCCGGTCTCCCGACAGCAGGATCACCGCCCCGCGGCCCGTGCTCGACGCGCCGCCGGCGACCGCGACGCGATCGGTGGTCACCGGGACGTTCAGTTCGACGGTGGGCGGCCCCACCCGGACGGCCTGCTCCACGCCGAGCCGATCCAGTTCGGCGCCGATCCGGTCGGCGATCGCAGCGTCGACGCGGAACATCGGGACGCCGCCCGAACGCGCCAGGTCGGCGGCGGACTTCTGGTCGGCCGGGTCGGCGACGGCGGCCACGACGACGGCGCTGGGTGAGGAGGCGAAGAGGGTGCGGCTGACCAGCACCGCGTCGGGGACTCCCGGCTCGACGACGGTGTCGATCGAGGACGCTGCGAGCGCCGGTGCCGGTTCGGCGCCGCTGATCGCCACCGCCGAGGCCGCTGCGAGCACCGCCACCGTCACCAGCAGTGCGCCCGCCACGACGGCCCGACCACCGCGCGGCAGCCGACGCCGGGCCACTAGGACAGTTCTCCGGACACCGTCGGCGCGTCCGCGGACGACGGTCGCGGCGTCGGATCAGTCATCGGCACCGTAGGAGTCGGCGAACGAGACGCGCGGGGTGGTCAGGGCGGCGTAGACGGCCATCACGGCGTACACGACCGTCGCCACCCCGAAACCGACGGCGAGGACGATCGCCGCCGCCCAGGCGACGACGCTCACCAGGGCGTCGTGCCCGTCCAGCAGCACCACGGCCGAGGACGCCAGTACGGCGCCGAGGAGGGCCCACGCGGCCGAGCGGACGCGCGGGCCGATCACCCGGCTGTAGAAGAGGCGCTCGTAGACGGCGGTCTCGAACTCGTCGACGGCGGCGAGCCGGACCGCGTCGTCTCCGGCGAGTTCGCGCAGCGAGGCCGCGAGGTCGGCGTCTCGCTTCAAGACCGAGGTCTCATGCTGGCGGTAGCGCACGTATCCGATGATTGCGACGGTGACCGCCAGGAGTCCGGCGGCGGCGACGATAGCCCAGTTGTTCACGAGAGTTCACCGTACCGGGCATCGTGCCGCGAATCACACGCGCGAGGTGACGGTGTGCGCGATATTGCCGCGAGTGGCCTTCGAGTACGGGCAGAAGCCGTGCGCCGCCTGCGCCAACTCCGCGGCCTGCGCGGTGTCGAGTCCGGGCAGGTAGACGTCGATGTCGGCGACGAGACCGAAACCGTCGTCAGCGTCGTCCTTGCCGATGCCGACGGTCACCTTGACCGACGCCTCGTCGGGCACGGTGGTCCCGGCGTTCTTGGCGACCAGACGCAGCGCCCCCATGAAGCAGGCGGCGTATCCGGCGGAGAACAGCTCCTCCGGGTTCGCGCCGTCGCCCTTGCCGCCCATCTCGACCGGGGGCGCCAGGACCAGGTCGATCCGGCCCGATTCGGAGACCACCTCGCTGTCGCGACCGCCTCCGGTAGAGGTCGACGAGACACGGTAGACGGGGGTCACGGTCATGGCATTCTCCTTCAGTTCTGCGTACGTCGAACCGGGTCGTCCGGGCACATCCGCACCGGAAGCGGACCCGTCCCCCCAACCTACTCGTCGCGCGCACTCCGGAAGGGCTTGATCGTCATCGACTTCGGGAGCCATTCGTTGACGCTCCGGCGCATCGTGACCAGACCCGAGAGCACGAGGGCGCCGCATTCGATCCACGCGAGGATCCGCCACGCCGGACCGACCTCCGCGTAGTTGAACAACAAGTCGGCTCCCACCACGGTGAACAGAACCGTGACCGTGACGACCGACAGGTAGATGCTGCGCAGGTTGCGGCTGTGTCCGCGGGCGATGCCCACCAGCAGCGGATAGCCGACGGCGGTGAACACCGGCATCGCGATCAGCAGGGCCGGCGTCCAGAACGACGCGAGCGAGGCCGCCTTGGCCTCCGGATCGACGCCGGGCACCCCGTAGAGGCCGGGCAGCAGCCGCTGGGCCATCAAGCCCTCGAGCCACGATAGATTGATCAGCCCGTACAGCACCCAGGCCGCACACGCGGCCGCCGCCACCCACCACAGGACGCGCGCATCCCGCGTCAGGACCGTCGGCGCAGGCCCCGGGTCGCCGGGCCGCGTCGGATACCGGTTGGAGTGCTCCCGATCCTTCGAGGTGCGGGCGATCTCGGCGAGGTCCTCCGCGTCGAGCTCGGCCTGGGTGGGCACCCGCTCCGGGTCGGCGGGATCGGATGGTCCGGGGTCGGCCGGTCCGGGTGTGGTCATGGGATCGATCATGGCACGCCGACTACGGCGCGATCTTCAGCATCCGAGTGGCGGTGCCCTGCCAGAGCACGCCGTTCGGCGCGATCATCCCGGTCAGCTGCAGGGGCTCGTCGAGCGGTGCGACGCCGACCTGCCGGGTCACCACCCGCCGGCCGGTCGCGAAGTCGACGGCCGCATAGTTCACCGGCCCGACCTGCTGCGGACCGGGTGTCAGCGGCCCGTAGGCGAGCCCGTGGATCATGCCGTCCGCGCGCGAGAGCCGCGGCAGCGTCGCCATGCGGTCGGTGGTGGTCTCCCACACCCTCGTGCACCGACCGTCGGCGACGTCGATGCGGGTCATGCCGCCGCGGAAGGGCGCCGACGCGGGCACGCTCGGGCCGCCGCTGACCGCCATCGGCGGGTACTGGAAGCCGTAGGTGCTGGGGATCACCAGGCTGCGACCCCAGGCCATCGGCGAGTTCTCGGTGCCCTGGTTCGGTGCGCGGAATGCGGGCATGCGGCACACCGGTGAGCCGTCGGCCGAGTGGTAGACGATCAGTTCCGGCACCGCGGCGCTGTCGACGATGGCCACCCAGCCGTCGCCGCCCGGGCCGAAGTAGGTCGGTGTGGTCCCCGAACCCCAGGTCAGCTGGCCGGGTTTGCGGGCGGCGCCGCGGTCGTAGGTGCGGCGCCACACGGTGCGGGGCACCCAGGCGTCGTCGGCCCGCATCTCGTAGAGCGCATGCGTGGAGAGCACCGAGGCGCCGTCGCGTCGGATCGTCAGACCGTTGCCGAGTCGTTCGCCCCGAGGCAGCCGCGCGGTGCCGACGCGTCCGTCGGCGGACACGGTCCCGACGACGCCGCCGGTGGTCGCGAACCAGGTGCGCCCCTGGTAGTCGGGCGCCAGCCCGGTGATGCCGTCGCCGCCGAGGTGCCGAGAGAGGTCGGTGCGGTCGTCGATCCGCAGGGCCCAGCCGGCGGCCGTGCGGTGGTGTCCGACGCGCAGGATGCTTCCGGAGCCGTCGGCCACGACGACGCGGTCGCGGTCGTCGAGGAATCCGTAGACGCCGCCGAGGAGCTGCCCCTTGGTCAGCGGCAGGCGGGCGATGGGCTGCGCGGTCCGCGGGTCGAACATGGTCACCACAGGCGTCGCGACCTGTGGCGGGTCGCCGGCGAGGTAGGCGGTGCACAGCGACAGCACGTAGCCGTCGCCGGAGACGAAGGTGGCCGCGCAGACGCCGCCGGGAACGCCGGCGGCCGCGACGCGGGCCGAGCGCCCGGGCCCGCGGTACGCGGTGCTGTCCGTGGATTCGGGGTCGCCGTGCATCAACGACGTTCCCGCCGGGCCGGCGCCCGGAACGGCGGGGCTCGCCGCGGCAGACGTGGTCGACACCGCGGCGAGCCCGAGAATCACCGCCGCACCCGCGATCAGGAAACGCAACTTGTCAGTCATGCCGATCAGTCGACCACACGACGACCCGCGTCGGCCCCGTTTCGCGGGCAGTCCGCTGGTCAGCGGTTGAACTCACCCAGAATGAATCCGGTGGCGGGCAGCAGTTGGAAGACCATCGGCAAGGCGTGGTTGACCACCAGGCCGGGGAAGATCGGCGGCGTGTAGTCGTTGGCCAGCCGCACATCGGCGCCCTGCTTGCGCCAATCTCGATAGAGCGTGACGGCCTGTCCGTGCGGGATCACGTCGTCGGCGATCCCGGTGGAGATCAGCACGGGCGCGTTCGGCTTCAGCCGGCCGATCCGCTGGTCGTCGAGCATCTTCTGCACCTGCGGGTACTTCTTGACGACCGCGGCGAGGGACTTGCCGTCGCGGGTCCACTGGTCGGTCCGCTGGAAGCCGTGGGTGAGGCCGGTGTCGGCGATGCACTGCGTCGCGACGTCCTGGAGCGCCTTCTTGCCGGTCGCGTTGGTCTCCTTCGCCAGAATCGGCTTGAGCTCCGGGTATCGCGCGGCCAGCCCGTTGATCGCGTAGCCGATGGCGCCGGAGATGAACGTCCCGTCGATCTGGGTGATGACCTTCGACAGGTCGGCGGGCGGCGCACCGGCGTAGGTGGCCTTCACGTTCAGATCGGGCGCGTACGACGACGCCAGTTCGGCGGCGGAGGCGGCCGCACCGCCGCCCTGCGAGTAGCCGGAGAATGCGACGGGGGCGTCTGCGGACGCCTTCGCGACCGCGAGTCCGGCGCGGGCGGCGTCGAGGACGGCCCGCCCCGATTCGAGCCGGTTCACATAGGTGTGGATGCCCGGCGTCCCCATCCCGACGTAGTCGGTCATGACGACGCGGACCCCGTTGAGCAGGAAGAAGTTCATCTCCAGGCCGGAGTAGTTGACGCCCAGGCTCGGCTTGGCGGGGTCGATCGTCATCGGGAACGACAGCATCTTGGACCCGGCGCACTGGTCGCCCTGGCCGACGGTGCCGGGGGCGAGCACGACGGTCGGCCGCTTCCCCTTGCCGCGCCAGGGTGCCGTCGGCTCCACGACGGTGCCGGTCACCGCCGTCGGCTTCCCGTCCTGACGGACGGTGGTGTACATGATGCGGGTGGCGTTCCCCGGCCATTGATTGCGCACGCCCGGGATCTGCAGGAGCAGCGGTGTCGGCTGCTTCTTGACCACCGAGCCCGGCGTGTCCGACAGTCGCGCCGGCGGCGTGTAGAAGTCGGCGGCATCGGCCTGGCCGACACCGGCCGTCAGACCGCTGCCGGCCACCGCGCCGACGACCGCGACCGCTGCCGCCCGCTTGGCCGACCGAGAGACGGCCGGATGAACAAATGAGACGAAGCCCCGAATTTTTCTCACATCGGTAATGTACGACACAGTATTACCGATGAGTAGGCTCTACAGCGGTCGAAACAGTGATCTATCGCACAGCGGCCCAAAACCCGCGGGCGGCGCATCGTTCTCAGTGGTCATGCCGAGCCCTCCGCAGCCTCCGAGGCGCAAGCCGAGGCGGCGAGGACTGCCGAGGCAGGACCACCGAGAACGACGCGCCGCCCGCAAGCAAGCAAGCGCTGAAAATCTAAACCAACAGCTCAGCGATCTGAATCGTGTTGAGCGCCGCCCCCTTGCGCAGATTGTCGCCGGAGACGAACAGCGCCAGCCCGCGCCCTTCGGGAGCACCCGGGTCCTGGCGGATCCGGCCGACGAGCGAGACGTCGCCGCCGGCGGCGTCGAGCGGGGTCGGGACATCGGCGAGCGCCACGCCCGGCGCGTCGGCGAGGATCGCGCGCGCCTCGTCGGGCGTCACGGATTCGGCGAACTCGGCGTTGATCGACAGCGAGTGGCCGGTGAAGACCGGCACGCGCACGCAGGTACCGCTGACGAGCAGTTCGGGGATCCCGAGGATCCGGCGCGACTCGTTGCGCAGCTTCTGGTCCTCGTCGGTCTCGCCGCTGCCGTCGTCGACGAGCGCGCCGGCCAGCGGCACCACGTTGAAGGCGATCGGTGCGACGTAATTGATCTTCTCGCCGAGGTCGACGGCGCTGCCGTCGTACACCAGCTTCTCGGCGTCATCGACGCCGGCGCGCACCTGGCCTGCGAGCTCGCGCACGCCCGACAGTCCGCTGCCGGAGACGGCCTGGTAGCTGGAGATGATCAGTCGGCGCAGCACCTTGGCGTCGTGCAGGGGCTTGAGCACCGGCATGGCCGCCATGGTGGTGCAGTTCGGGTTGGCGATGATCCCCTTGGCGGGGTTCTTGGCGAGCTCACCGTTCACCTCGGCGACCACCAGCGGCACGTCGGCGTCCTTGCGCCAGGCCGAGGAGTTGTCGATGACGGTGACGCCGGCGGCGGCGAACCGCGGCGCCTGCACCTTCGACATGGTGCCGCCCGCGGAGAACAGGGCGATGTCCAGACCGGCGGGATCTGCGGTGGTGGCGTCTTCGACGACCACTTCGCCGCCGCGCCAGGGCAGCTTCTTGCCCGCCGAGCGCGGCGAGGCGAAGAAGCGGATCTCGTCGGCCGGGAAGTTCCGGTCTTCGAGAAGCTGACGCATCACGCCGCCGACCTGGCCGGTGGCGCCGACGACTCCGAGACGAACACCCATTGCTTTGACTCCTATCGTCCGGTTCCGCCGTACACGACGGCCTCTTCTTCGGTGCCGAGCTCGAAGGTCTCGTGCAGCACCTGGACTGCGTGGTCGAGGTCGGTCTCGCGGACGAGGACCGAGATGCGGATCTCCGAGGTGGAGATCAGCTCGATGTTGATGCCCGCGTCGCTGAGCGACTCGCAGAAGGTCGCGGTGACGCCGGGGTGGCTCTTCATGCCCGCGCCGACCAGCGACACCTTGCCGATGTTGTCGTCGAGGACGACCTCGGTGAAGCCGATCTCCTCGCGGAGCTTGCCGAGTTCTTCGACGGCGAGCTCGCCCAGTTCCTTGGGCAGCGTGAAGGTGATGTCGGTCTTGCCGGTGTCGATCGCCGACACGCCCTGCAGGACCATGTCGATGTTGATCTCGGCGTCGGCGACGGCACGGAACACCTTGGCGGCGTAGCCGGGCTTGTCCTCGATGCCGACCACGGTGACCTGAGCTTCGCTGCGGTCATGGGCCACGCCGGTGAGAATTGCGTCTTCCACGGGGATGTCCTCCATCGAGCCGGACACGATGGTGCCGGGGTTGGTCGAGTACGACGAGCGCACGTGTACGGGAACGTTGTAGCGGCGCGCGTATTCCACGCAGCGCAGCATCAGGATCTTGGCACCGCACGCGGCCATCTCGAGCATCTCCTCGAACGAGATGTGCTCGAGATGCTTGGCGTTGTGAACGATGCGCGGGTCCGCGGTGTAGATGCCGTCGACGTCGGTGTAGATCTCGCAGACGTCGGCGCCGAGCGCCGCGGCCAGGGCGACGGCGGTGGTGTCCGAGCCGCCGCGGCCGAGCGTGGTGACGTCCTTGGTGTCCTGCGAGACGCCCTGGAATCCGGCGACGAGCACGATCTTGCCCTCGTCGAGCGCGCTGCGGACCCGGCCCGGGGTCACGTCGATGATCTTGGCCTTGCCGTGACTGCTCGTGGTGATGACGCCCGCCTGCGAACCGGTGAACGACCGTGCGTTCTCCCCGAGCGCCTCGATCGCCATCGCCAGCAGGGCGTTGGAGATGCGCTCACCGGAGGTCAGCAGCATGTCCATCTCGCGGTCGGGCGGATTGGGGTTGACCTGTTCGGCGAGGTCGAGCAGTTCGTCCGTGGTGTCGCCCATCGCGGACGCGACCACCACGACGTCGTTTCCGGCACGCTTGGTTTCGACGATGCGTTCGGCGACCCGGCGAATGCGCTCGGCATCCGACACCGAGGAGCCGCCGTACTTCTGGACGACCAGTGCCACGTCGTGCAACCTTCCTTGTCTACTTCGCTGTCTGTGTCGGGGACGCGATGCCCGCCTTCGCCACAGCCTGCGGACATCACTGTCTGCGGACGTCACTGATCGGGGGCATCACTGTCCGGGACCCTGCACGACTCGCCTGCGGCCGACGGCGTTGACATCGGCGGCCGCGGGAAACGCGCGTGGTTCACCTTACCCGCCGCCCCTGACTCGTCACATTTCACGCGGGCGCCCGTAGGATCGTCGGCGATGACTACCGCCCGTTCGGGGCCTGCGGTGCAGCGCTTCGCCGCCACCCATGCGTTCGCCCTCCACTGCATCGCCGTCTATCTCCTGATCCGCCTGGTCGGAGTCGCGATCCTCGCGCTGATGGCGAACCTGCACGACACCGGGTTGGCGGCGCTGGCCACCAAGTGGGACGGCGAGTGGATGCTCGGGATCGCCCGGTACGGATACGGCGGCATCCCGCCGTGGTTCACCGACGGAAACGGTGTGCACACCGAGTTCACCGCCTACGCCTTCTTTCCCGGCTATCCGATGACGGTGCGAGCGGTCTCGATGGTGCCGGGACTCTCGCCGTTGGCGGCGGCGATGATCGTGAACGTCGTCGCGGGCATCGCGGCGGCGGTGGCCATCGGCCGACTCGGCCGGTTCTGCGCCCAGCGGGTCCGTCCCGCGGTCGCGCCGACCGGGGCGGGCGAGCGCACCGTCGGCCTGGTGCTGGTGGCGCTCTTCGCGGCGACGCCGATGTCGGTGGTCCTCAACACCGCTTACACCGAGGCGCTCTTCTGCGCGCTCGCGGCGTGGGCGCTGGTCGGCGTCCTGGAGCATCGGTGGCTGCTCGCCGGCGCCGGCGCCCTGTGCGCGGGTCTGGTGCGGCCCACCGGGATCGCGGTGATCGCGGTGGTGATGCTGGCTGCGGCGCTCGCGCGCGAGGACGGTCCGCGCCGATGGTCGGCGGTGGCGATGGCCCCGCTCGGCTATCTGGCCTACCTCGCCTTCGTCGGCCGGCAGACCGGGTCGTTCACCGGCTGGTTCCGCATCCAGTCGGACGGCTGGAACACCTCGTTCGACGGCGGCCTGGCCACCTGGCGGTTCGTGACGCACACGCTCGGTTTCGAACCCGCCTTCGCCCCCACGGTCACCGCGCTGGTCATCGTGTCCTCGATCGTGCTGCTGATCTGGTCGGTGGTCGACCGGGTGCCGTGGCCGGTGGTCCTCTACGCCGCGATCGTGATGGCCTCCGTCCTGCTCTCGGACGGGCTGATGATGAGTCGGGCCCGGCTGCTGCTGCCCGCGTTCGTCCTGCTTCTACCGGTGGCCGTGCGGATCGCCCGACGACCCCGGCGCGAGGTCGTCGCGTTCGGCGCCGTCGTCGCGCTGCTGTCGGGATGGTTCGGCGCGCACATGCTGACGGTGTTCCCGTATGCGGTCTGACCGCGTGCGTGCCGACTGCGGCGGATGTCGTCCCGCGGCGGCGGCGAGTATGTTGGCCCTACCCGACCGCCACGAGAGGACACCGTCGTCATGACCTCTGCGCCGACCCGAAGCACGTCGGCCGTGTTCACCCCGCTGCGCTCGGGATCGCTGGTGGATCAGATCAGCGATCGGATCGCCGAGTCCGCCGAGTCGGGGCTGTTGCCGCCCGGTCAGCGCCTGCCGAACGAGGTCGAGTTCGCGGCGTCGCTGGGAGTCTCTCCGCTGACCGTCCGGGAGGCGCTGGCTCGCCTGCGCGACGCCGACATCGTGGTGACCACGCGGGGCCGCAACGGCGGCAGCTTCATCTCCGCCGACCTGGAACCGTCGACTGATCGCGCCGAAACCCGCCTGCGCGACACCAGCCGCATCGACATCTTCGAGATCGGCGCGCACTACGAGGCGCTGGCCGTCGCCTGCGCGCGGGCGGCCGCACGTCGTGCCGGCGCCAAGGACCTCGACCTGCTGCGGGCCTTCGCCGACGATGTCGACGACGATCCGGTCCGCTCGCGACAGTCCGAGACCGAGTTCCTGGTGGAGGTGGCCGCCACCGGCCGGATCGCCCGGCTGGCCCGTGCCCTGATGCGCGCGCAGTCCGAGTTCGGCGTGCTGACCTTCCTTCCGCACACCGACCCCGTCTACCGCGACGCATCCGCCCGGCATCGCCGCGCGACCGTCGCCGCCGTCGCCTCCCGCAGCGAGACGGACGCCGAGGAGACCGTCCGCCGCCTGGTCGGCGATCAGGTGGCGTGGCTGCTGGTCCGGCGTGACGAACTCGTCTGACCGGGCCGATGCGACGGCCTCGCCCCGCCCCGAAAGGACTCCTCCCGTGACGACTCCGCCCGCGGTCTCGGAGGTGGCGCACTCACTCGCGGCCTTCTCCCACGGTCTGCAACGCTGGGCGATCCGGCTCGAGCACGAACTGGCCGCTCATCGCGGTGTCCTCACCGCGGTCGCCGTCGAGCGCATCGTGAAGCCCGCGGTGGATGCGATGATCGCCGACCCGACCTCCGACATCGCGGGTGCCGGGTTCGTGGCCGCCCCCGGGCGGCTGGGGAACGACCGCTACTTCATGGCGTGGTGGCAGGGCCGGCCGGCCGAGCGCGTCGATCCGGTCGCCAACCTGTCGGAGTCGGCGCCGGAGCGTTACCTGGCGGCCGACTGGTACCGCGATCCGATCCGCACCGGTCTGCTCACCATCACCGGCCCGTACGTCGACTTCCTCTGCACCGACGAGTTCGCCCTCACCTACACAGCGCCGGTCGGCCCGAACCGCCCGGCCGGTCCCGCCGGGGTGGTCGGCATCGACGTGACCGCGGCCGCCCTGGAACGACGGATCGCCCGCCTCCTCAAGGCCGTCTCCGCAGACGCCGCCTTGGTCAACGCCGAGAACCGCACGATCGTCACCTCGTCGCCGCTGGTCGCGCCGGGCGATCTGCTCGACGGGCAGTCGCCGAGCTGGCCGATCGGGCACGGACTGTCGGTGGTCGGCTGAGACCGCACCCGCACTGTGGCGGGGCCGACTCTCCAATACCTGTGATCGGCATCGGTCATCGACGGCGCGGCGGCCGCCGACGCCCCCGCACCGGTGAAGCGATCTTGCTCACGCCACGTCGCTGACCACGGCAGACACGCGTAACCTGAGCTGGTTCCCCTCCCCCATCCCCGTTCGGAGTTCCTGCACGCATGTCCGCTCCCGCCGTCACCGCCGACCCCGCCGCCGCGGGTACGAGCGACCGTCGCACCTGGTTCGGCCTCGTGGTCCTGATGCTGCCCGTGCTGCTGGTGTCGATGGACTTCTCGGTCCTGTACCTGGCGATGCCGACGATCATCGACTCACTGAATCCGACGGCGACTCAGCAGCTCTGGATCCTCGACATCTACGGCTTCCTGATCGCCGGGCTGCTGATCACGATGGGAAACGTCGGCGACCGCATCGGCAGGCGCCGGATCCTGCTCGGCGGCGCGACCGTGTTCGGTGCGGCCTCCGTGCTGGCGGCGTTCGCACCGAACGCCGAAGCCCTCATCGCGGCCCGCGCGCTGATGGGGCTGGGCGGCGCCACCCTGATGCCCGCCAGCCTCGCCTTGATCGCGAACATGTTCCCGCACGGTCGTGACCGCGCCCGCGCCATCGGCATCTGGACCTCGGCGTTCGCCGGCGGCGCCGCCCTGGGACCGGTGATCGGCGGCGTCCTGCTGCACCACTACTGGTGGGGTGTGGTGTTCCTGATCAACGTGCCGGTGCTGGCCGTGCTGCTGACCGTGGGGCCGTTCCTGCTGCCCGAGTACCGGGCCGCCGCCACCGCTCGCTTCGACGTCGTCGGCGTGGTGCTCTCGCTCGGCGCGATCCTGCCCGCCGTCTATGCGGTCAAGGCGGTCGCGACCGCGGGCCTGACCCCACAGTCGGTCGCGGCCGCGACGATCGGCATCGTCATGTTCATCGCCTTCATCCGACACGAGAAGCGAACGCCCGCACCGCTGTTGAATCTGAAGCTGTTCAAGAACCCCACCTTCAGCGCCTCGCTGGCGATCGCCATGGTCGGCATGATGGCCGAGGGCGGGATCGCCTACCTCGCGAACGTGTACCTGCAGTCGGTGCTGGGCCATGACGTCCTGGCCGCAGCCCTGGCCGGGCTCCCGATGGCGGTCACGATCGCCACCTTCTCCGTTCTGGCGCACCGGGTCTCGCGCCGGTTCGGGACCAGAACGGCGTTGGCGGGTTCGGTGCTCCTGGCAGCGGTCGGCAACATCGGCTTCCTGCTGCTGGGCGCCTCGTCTCCCATCTGGATGTTCATGGCGCTGACCGCGATCACCGGCATCGGCTACGGCATCCAGTTCTCGCTGGTGACCGACGTCGTGGTCGGCGCCGCTCCGCCCGAGCAGTCCGGCGCGGCTTCGGGCATCTCGGAGACCTGCTTCGAGCTGGGCACCGCGCTCGGCCTGGCGGTGCTCGGCTCGATCGCCACGGCCGTCTTCCTCGCCCGTGGCACCGACCTCGGCTTCGCCGACTCGCTCGGTGAGACCCTCTCCCGGGCAAGCGGACTCGGACCGGCGGGCGACTCCTTGGCCGACAGCGCACGGCTGGCGTTCATCGACGGCATGCACGTGGCGGCGGTGGTCGGCGGTGTCGCGCTGCTGATTCTCGCGGCCGTCGTGTACCGCGTCATGCGCGTTCCGGCGAACAGATGACGCTCGCGGCGCGGTTCCGACCTCGGGCGCGCCGGTGCTACCCTGGAATGCATGCAGCGCGCGCTCCTTCTCGGTTGCCGCGGCGGGGTCTGATCCGACCGGCCCTCCGTCGCGGGGCCTCTTCACGCGCCGGTCAACCCCAGCCCCTCCGGTCCCCGGACGTGATGCGTTCGGCGAACCGCGGATCCTTTTCAAGTAGGAGATTGACCGATCATGGCACCAGCAGACGCCTTCAGTTCCAGCCCCAGCCGCATCGTCGAGCCCAACGGCCCCATTCCCGACGGACAGCCCGGGTGGAATCCGCAGCGCAATTCGGCGATGCCCGCGCACCGCTACCGCAGTTTCGAAGCCGAGGTCGAGAAGATCTCGCTGCCCGACCGCACCTGGCCCGACAAGGTGATCGACCGAGCCCCCATGTGGTGTGCGGTGGACCTGCGTGACGGCAACCAGGCGCTGATCGATCCGATGAGCCCGGCCCGCAAGCGTCGCATGTTCGATCTGCTGGTCCGCATGGGCTACAAGGAGATCGAGGTCGGCTTCCCGTCGGCGAGCCAGACCGACTTCGACTTCGTCCGCGAGATCATCGAGGACGGCGCCATCCCCGACGACGTCACCATCCAGGTGCTGACGCAGTCGCGCCCCGAATTGATCAAGCGCACGTACGAGGCCTGCGCCGGCGCGCAGAACGTGATCGTGCACTTCTACAACTCCACGTCGATCCTGCAGCGCCGCGTCGTCTTCCGCGCCGACAAGGAGGCGATCACCAAGATCGCCACCGACGCCGCGAAGCTGTGTCTGGCCGAGGAGCAGAAGTACCCGGACACCGACTGGCGCTACGAGTACTCGCCCGAGAGCTACACCGGCACCGAGCTGAGCTACGCCAAGGAGGTCTGCGACGCGGTGTCCGCGGTGATCGCACCGACCCCCGAGAAGCCGCTGATCATCAACCTGCCCGCGACCGTCGAGATGGCGACGCCGAACGTGTACGCGGACTCGATCGAGTGGATGCACCGCAACCTGGCGCGCCGCGACTCGATCATTCTGAGCCTGCACCCGCACAACGACCGCGGCGAGGGCGTCGCGGCGGCCGAGCTGGGCTACATGGCCGGCGCCGACCGCATCGAGGGCTGCCTGTTCGGCAACGGTGAGCGCACCGGCAACGTCTGCCTGGTGACGCTGGGCATGAACATGTTCAGCCGCGGCGTCGACCCGCAGATCAACTTCGCCGACATCGACGAGATCCGCCGGACCGTCGAGTACTGCAACCAGCTGAAGGTCCCCGAGCGTCACCCGTACGGCGGCGACCTGGTCTACACCGCCTTCTCCGGCAGCCACCAGGACGCGATCAACAAGGGCCTGGACCAGATGAAGATCGACGCCGACGAGGCCGATCAGGACGTCGACGACATCCTGTGGCAGGTCCCGTACCTGCCGATCGACCCGAAGGACGTGGGCCGCTCCTACGAGGCCGTGATCCGCGTCAACAGCCAGTCGGGCAAGGGCGGCGTCGCCTACATCATGAAGTCCGACCACGGCCTGAATCTGCCGCGTCGCCTGCAGGTCGAGTTCAGCCGCGAGATCCAGAAGCTCACCGACGGTGAGGGCGGCGAGGTGAATCCGAAGGAGATGTGGGACGTCTTCGCTCGCGAGTACCTGGATCCGATCACGCCGCTGGAGCGCATCCGTCAGCGCGTCGACGCCGCCGAGACCGACGACGGCGAGGACACGGTCACCGCGACCCTGCTCGTCGACGGTGTCGAGAAGGAGATCACCGGCAGCGGAAACGGTCCCCTCGCCGCATTCGTCCACGCCTTGTCGACGATCGGCTACGACATCCGCGTGCTGGGTTACGCCGAGCACGCCATGACCGCCGGCGACGATGCGAGCGCCGCCAGCTACGTGGAGGCCGAGGTCAACGGCGAGACCGTGTGGGGTGTCGGCATCGCGCCGTCGATCACCGTCGCCAGCCTGCGCGCCGTGGTGTCGGCCATCAACCGCGCCTTCCGCGCGGTGACGCCGGTCGAGGAGGCCGCCGAGGGCGCCCGCACCTGGGCGCCGTAGCAGCGATCGGACCCGATCGTCACCGAACCCCGTGCCGCCGGCACGGGGTTCGGTGCTTCTGCGCCGTCTGAGGCGGGCGCCCCCTACGCTGCTGTCATGGAGACGGCGCTGGACCCGCGACCGCCGGCCGAGCAGTCAAGCCGGCCGGAGTCGGACTGGGACGCGATTCGGGCGTGGACCGACGACAAGTACATGCAGTTCGACGTGCGTCCGGTCGGCCGCGGCCTCACGCCGGCGGCGTCGTTGTTCTCCACGCGGATCGGCGCGATCGTGATGACCCACTTCAGCTACGGCGTCGGCGTAGATCTGCGGGACTTCGACGCCGACGCGGGAAACGTCCTGGTGCTGACGACGATCCGGGGGTGGACCAGCCACGGCGTCAGCACCCGGCGGAGCATCGAACTGACCGCGGGTCAGTCGTTCGTCGCCGATTGCAGTCGCACCGCGTACCGGCTCAGCGCCGATCCCGATCACCTGCAGCTCAATCTGACGATCCCGCACCGGGTGCTCGCCGATCTGGCGCTGCGGTGGTACGGACGAGTCCCCGGCGACGAGCTGTGGGCGCATCTGTCCCCGGTCGGCGGGCCCGACAGCCCGTGGCTCTCGCTCCTGGAGTACGCCTCGCGGACCGCCGCGGCGGCCCCGGAACTGGCGGCGTCGGGCCGGGTCGGGATCAATCTGCAGGAGATGATCGTCGCGCAGTTGCTCGAGGACTGGTCGCAGCGGGCCGGGGTCGACCTCGCGGGCGAACCGGCGATCGCGGCGCCGGGCTATGTGCGGCGTGCCGTCGGCTACATCGACGAGCATCTGTCCGACCTGCCGACGGTCGCCGATACGGCCGCCGCCGTCGGTGTCAGCGCCCGCACCCTGAGCGCGTCGTTCACCCGCTATCTCGGCGTCTCGCCGCGGGCCTGGATCATCGAGCAGCGCCTGCAGCGCGTCTACCGCGACCTGTCCGCGGGTGCGCCGTCGGTGGCGCAGGCCGCACGATCGTGGGGCTACGTCAACATGGGCGTGTTCGCGGCCGCGTACCGGCGCCGGTTCGGTGAGAATCCGTCCCAGACGCTGGCTCGCCACTGCTGAATCGATCGCCTGAATCGTCCGAGGCCGCAACCCGACTGCCGATCACAGACGACGGCCGCCGATCGGAGACGTCCCGGCGACGCGAACCGCGCCAGACTGCACTGTGCCGCGCATCACCGATGCGCCATCACCGTGTTGAAGGAGAGTTCATGCCCATCGATTCAGCTGCCCTGGACGCGATCACGAACGGAGTCGTCGACGCCGCCGACGCCGCCGCGCGGGTGCCCGGCGTCGTCGCCACGGTGACGCGCAGCGGCGGCGACGCCTACGAGGGAAGCGCCGGAGTCCGGTCGGTCGGGTCGCCCGAGGCGATGACGGCCGACACCGTCTTCGCGATGTTCTCCACCACCAAGGCCGTCACCGCCACCACCGTGCTGCAGTGCGTCGAAGACGGGCTCGTCGATCTGGACGCCCCGACCTCCGAGTACGTGCCGGAGATCGGCGAGTTGCAGGTCCTCGACGGGATCGCCGCCGACGGCTCACCGCGGCTGCGGCCGCCCGCCCGGCCGATCACGACGCGAATGCTGCTGCTGCACACCGCGGGCCTGGGGTACAGCTTCTTCTCCGAGGAGTACGGGCGGCTGCTGGCCGAGACGGGCCAGCCCGACATCATCGGCGCCACGCGCGCCTCGCTGCAGACGCCCCTGCTGTTCGATCCCGGCACCCGGTGGAACTACGGCACCAACATCGACTGGGCCGGCCTCGTCGTCGAATCGGTGCGCGGCGCCCGCCTCGGCGAGGTGATGGCCGAGCGCGTCTTCACTCCGCTGGGGATGTCGGACACGGCGTTCACGATGACGCCGTCGATGAGCGTGCGTCTCGCGCAGGTGCATCAGCGCGTCGACGACGGCGGCCTGGTTCCCAGCGGTCTGGTGCTGCCGCAGGACCCGGAGGTGCAGATGGGCGGCCACGGACTCTATTCGACGATTCCCGACTACACGAAGTTCCTGCGGATGTGGCTGCGCGACGGCGAGGGCGAGCACGGGCGGGTCCTGGCGCCCGAGACCGTGCGTGCCGCGGCGGCCAACGGTCTCGGCGATCTCGAGGTCGGGATGCTCGAGACGACGGCGCCCGCGCTCTCTCACGACGCCGAGTTCTTTCCCGGGCAGCGCAAGTCGTGGGCCTACTCGTTCATGGTGAACGACGAGACCGCGCCCACCGGCCGGACCGCGGGGTCGCTGGCCTGGGCGGGTCTGGCCAACCTCTACTACTGGATCGACCGCGACGCCGATGTAGCGGGCATGTGGGGCACTCAGATCCTGCCCTTCGTCGATCCCGCGTCGGTCAACGCGTACCTCGACTTCGAAACGGCGGTGTACCGGTCGCTCTGACCGCCTGCGAGTCAAAAGGATCCCGCGAGCGCAGTGCTCGCGGGATCCTTCTGCATTCAGATCTCACCGTCTGGAGACCTGCTGCGTCTGTCGACGCGGGGGCGTCAGAACACGCCGCGGCTCAGACCGGAGACCAGGCTGCCGCCGAGGCTGCCCAGACCTTCGAGGCTGCCGCTGCTGCTGCCGAGACTCCCATTGCCGCCCGGCGTGCCCGGGGTGCCGGGCTCACCCGGTCCGGCGTCATCGCTCACCGCGACGAGGGCCGGGCCGGAGATGGAGCCGGAATGCCCCGTCGTGCCGCTGTAGATCGCGGTGACGGTGAAGTCGCCGGCCGCGGCGAACGTGTGCGGCAGCTTGGCCTCACCGTCGGTGACGGCGACGGGCGCGCCGACGTCATCACCGTTGATCTTGAACTGCACGGTGCCACCGGACAGGTTCGACGGCGTCAGCTCGGCCTTGAGGTCGACGGTCGAGCCGGTCTTGACGGTCGCAGGCGCGACCACCTTCACTGTCGTCGACGTCTCGCCGGGAGCCGGATCGGAGATCTCGATCGTCTTCGCCGCCGACGTCGAACCAGCAAAACCAGCCACACCCGAGAACACCGCCGTGATCACCCGATCACCCGACGAACCAAACGAATGCTGCAACTCCGCAACACCATTCGACACCGCCACCGCAGCACCCAAGTTCACGCCATCAGCCTTGAACTGCACCGTACCGCCACCCGGATTCGGCGACACCGACGCCGACAACGTCACCTCATCACCCTTCACCGCCGACCCCGGCACCGACAACGACGTCACCGTCTCCACATCCACCGGAGCCGATTCGATCTGGATCGTCGCGAGCGGACCGCCACCGGCGTTGAGGGCGGCTCCGTTCGAATCGCGCGGACTGCAGTAGGTCGGAGCCCACTGCGTCGTGTTGACGATGATCTTCGCGGTCGCCTTACCCAGCTGAGTACTGAAGTTCTTGGCGTTCTTGGAGTTCGCGGCGTCGCCGCTGACGCGCACGCGAGGCTCGACGGTGCCCGACGCGCCGGCCTTCAGCGTGACGTCGACCGCGGGCATCCGGAACCACGTCGCGCCGTTCGCCGACGGGCTTCCGTCGAGATCGTTCTTCGTCTTCGGGACGACGATGCCGCCCTCGGCCTTCTCGCTCGACGTCGGGCTGTTGCCGATCACCTCGTTGTTCCCGGACAGGCGAAGGAACTCGCCCGCGCTGTTCACGTTGCCGGAGTCGTCGATCCGCAGCACGTTCGGCGTGACACCGCCCAGGTTGACCGCCGTAGCCGGCACCACGGTCGCCGACACGAAGGTGGCGTTGTCCGGGATCTCGTAGTCGTACTTCAGTCGAGACAGGTTCTGCAGGGTCGCCGTGACTCCCGCCGCCTGCTGCTTGTCCGGATACGAGCCGGGGCCGGGCTGGATTCGATAGGTGAACGTCTCACCCGCGGACACCGACGTGGGCGCGGTGACCGACATCGAATTGGACGTGTTCTCGACCTGGTCACCGATTGTCGACCCGGCAACGCATGTCGCCGTGAAGTCGGTGGTGGTCGTCGCCGCCGACGCAGGCGCGGCGGCGACCACCATCGCCCCGGCTATGAGCGCCGAGCAGCTCGCGACAGCGAGCACCCGGCCGGTGGACTTTCTCATACGGGATTCCTTCACTCGTTGGATGGCAAAGTTCGCAATCCAGGTATCCCAGAACCCGGCCCCGCGAACTCGACGGCGTGTGATCCTCGGCACAGAATCGGTCAATACCGGCGAGTCGTCGTTCGATTGACGGATAAATGTGCGCAAAGTCGTGCGTGGACGCGCACCGTGCAGACACGCGTATGCAGACGCTGAGCCGGCGGCGTCACCGGTCGGACAGGCGCAGCGCCCGTGCCTCCCGCGCATGTCGCCGACGCAGCGCGTGCAACACCTCGGCCGGCACGTCGAGGAACTCGTAGTCGACGTCCAGGATCCCCAGGGCGAGCGCGATCCATCCGGGATCGTCGGCCGGCATGGACACGAGGGAACCGTCGACGTGCTCGGCGACCTCCGACCATCGGCCGATGCGCTCTCGCACCGTGTCCGGTTCGGCGTGGACGACGATGCGCACGTCGTGGTCGCGTCCGCCGCGCAGACTCTCGCGCACATAGGCGGCCGGATCACCGCCGGGCACCGAGCGCGGCGCGAAACGACGCTTGCCCGGCGCCGGCGAGCGGAGGCGATCGAGCCGGAAGGTGCGCCAGTCGTTCCGGTCCAGGTCGTAGGCCAGCAGATACCAGCGTTGGCCGACCGGGACCAGCCGGAGCGGTTCGGTCCGCCGGTTTCCGGGAACGCCGGCCGACCGCCCGCCCGGCGCGTAGTGGAATTCGAGTTCGACTGCGTCGCGGCAGGCCAGCGCCACCGTGGTCAGGGTCTGGGCGTCCACTGCGGGCGCGCGCCGGCCGGGCAGCGGGACGCTCATCGTCGTGAGCGCGTCGGCGCGTCGGCGCAGCCGCGCGGGCAGCACCTGGGTCACCTTCGCCAGTGCCCGCACCGAGGCCTCGGCGAGCCCGGCGGCCGATCCGTGGGCGGCGGTGCGCAACGCGGCGACGATCGCGACCGCTTCCTCCTCGTCGACCACCAAGGGCGGGAGGGAACCGCCGGGGGCGAGTTGGTAACCGCCGCCGTTGCCGCGCACGGACTGCACCGGATAGCCCAGCTCACGCAGCCGATCGACGTCGCGGCGGACCGTCCGCTCGGTGGTCCCCAGCCGCTCGGCCAGCTCCAGCGCGGGCCACAGCCGATGCGCCTGCAGCAGCGCGAGCAGTTTCAGCGTGCGGGCGGTCGGGTCGGCCATGACTGCATCATGCCGGAAGATCCGGACCGATCCGGTCCGGATCCGCGGAAGCCGGCGCCACCCGGACCGCCGACCACTCGGTCGCAGTCGAGGTCACCGCGCGGCCACCGGACCGTCCATAGCACCGATGACCAGTCGGTGCAGCGGAACCGTGACCGCGTGCAGCGCGACGGCGACGATCGCCGCCACGATCACGCCGACGATGTGCTCGGTGCCCGAGTCGATCGCGGAACCGCCCGGCCGCACCTCGGCCAGGTGGACCACGGCCGCCACCATGAAGACGACGTACCAGAACTCGTGGTGGCTGAGCAGATTCGCCAGGGTGAGGATGCCGCAGACCACGAAGGCCGCGATCATCAGCGGGGTCGGGAGGATCAGCGCGGCCAGCACCGACACGCCGACGCCGAGTGCCGCCCCCGCCACGCGGATGGCCGAGTTGTGGAGCACCTTGCCCGAGTCGAAGGCGTAGATCAGGCAGAACACCAGCAGCGCGTAGCCCAGACCGCCCCAGCCGAAGACCGTCCACAAGACGGTCAGCACCGCCGAGCCCGCCGCCAGGCCCACGCCGTAGTAGAGCCGTTCGGTCAAGGGCGCGGGCACGTTGTGCTTCGTCGAACTGCCGAACGCCACGATGCCCAGCACCGTCACCGCCGTCGCACCCACCAGCACCCCGACCAGCGGCTGCCACAGTTCGTCGACGGAGCTGGTCTCGGCGAACGCTGCGAAGCCCACCAGGCTCGCCGATGAGCGGTTGAGGCCGGCCGAGCCGCCGACCACGAATAGTCCCTGCACCAGCGCGGTGACGGCGACGCCGACCAGGAGCACCCACGGGCCGTGCGCTCCGATCAGCACTCCGCCCGCACAGACCAACAGCGCCCACGCGGTCGCCTTGATCATGTCGACCAATCCGAGGGTCCGGACCGCGGGCGCCAAGAACATCAGCGCGATGTAGCCGGCCGCGACCACCGGGCCGCCCCACCACCGGGACAGGCCGACGAGGACGGCGCCCGCGACGAGCACGGTGAGCGTGGACAAGGCCACCAGCCACCAGAACGACGGCGTATCGGAGCGAGTGCGCGCGGACCCCTGCATGGGGTCACTGTAGCGATCGCCACCCGGACGACCGGCGACGACGACACCGTCGCACCGACCCGCTCGGGCCGCCCCACCCCGGCCGCCCCCTGGCCACCTCAGTCTTCCTGCCGGTTCGCCAACTCCAGATCGATCTCGGCGGCGACACCGAGGAGGTGCTCGATGAACACCTTCGTACTCTGATTGGGCTCCGGCTCGGCCAGATAGGTCAGGCCCAGTGTGCGCGGCACGGTGTCGAGGTCCATCGGCACCATTCTCAGATGCGCGTCGCTCGTCCCGACCAGCATCGGCAGGGGCGCCAGTGAATCCGTCGCCTGCAGAATCGCGCGAATCGTCAGAATGGAGGTGCATTCGATCACGTTCGACGGCGCCCATGCCCCGGCTTCGCCGAAAACCGAACTCAACCGGCTGCCGGCCGCACTCGACGGCGGAAGAACCCATGGGAACGACGCGAAATCGGCAACCGTGGGGTCGGCGATATCGAATATCGGATGCCCGATCCGTCCCATGATTCCGATGGGCTCGTCATAGAGATGCAACTGCTTCAGGTCTTTAGGATGCTGATTCATCATTCGTCCGATCAGGACATCCACCTGGCGATGCGTGAGCAGTTCGACCAGGTCCTCATCGGTCCCCTCGATCACGGACACCTTCAGTCCCGGATAGACCTCTTTGAGCGAGATCAGGGTGCGCGGCAGCAATGCATACGATCCGGTCATGTTCGTACCGACGCGAATCGGGAGGATGTCGTCCTTCTGCAGGTGATCGATGTTGTCGGCGAGACGTTCGATACTGGTGAGGATGATTCCGGCGTGTTCCAGAAACAAGGTGCCGTACCGAGTGGGCGTCACCCCGCGGGGCCCCCGAATGAACAGTTCCACTCCGAGAATGTCTTCGGCCTCACGCAACGCTCGAGTGACGACCGGCTGAGTGACATAAAGGTCCTGGGCAGCACCGCCGATCGTGCCGTTCTCGGCTATCGCAGCAATGATCTGCAGGTGCCGCAATTTGAATCCGCCGTCGAGAAGACGCCGCTGTAGCTGTTGCTCCACCCCGGTGAGCCTATCCCCTCACCGAACCCGGAGCCGCGCGTCGACCACCGGACGCCGTACGCGACCCACCCGGATCGCCGCGGCCGTCCGGGCACCGGCGCCAGCGGCCGCGCAGCCGCGCCGAGCGGGGTGACCGGGCCGGGCACAGCACTCCCCGAACCCCCCACTCAGGACATACCGTTAACGCTCGACATAACCGTTCAGGCATGGACCGAGCAGGAAGAGCATTATGTGGGGCAAACCACATCGTGAAGTATCTAACACATGCCTGAGCATCCCCATTCGCCATTCGCCCTGGCAGAGGCGCTGACCGACAAGACTCTCACCGTCGTCGATCTCACCGCCCCGCTGTCGGCCGCCACTCCCGTCCTGCCGCTGCCCGACGAGATGGCGCCGATCCCGCGCTTCTCCCTCGAGGAGCTCGCACACTTCGATGCGCGGGGAGAGACCTCGTATCAGAACGGCATCCACACCGGCGAGCACGTCGGCACCCACTTCGATGCGCCCTGCCACTGGATCACCGGTCGTGAGCTCGCCGATGTCGCCGGCGTCCCGGTCACCGATCTGGTGAGCTCCTTCGTCATCATCGACAAGGCCGACGAGGTCGCCGCGGACCCCGACTTCCTGCTCGAGGTCGAGCACGTCGAGGAGTGGATGGCCGCTCACGGCCCGCTGCCCGACGGCGGATGGCTGCTGTACCGCACCGGGTGGGACCGACGCTCCACCGATGAACAGCAGTTCATCAACGCCGGAGCCGACGGGCCGCACACTCCCGGTGTCTCCGTGGAGTGCGCCCGGTGGCTGGCGGAACAGACCCCGATCCGGGGCATCGGAGTGGAGACCGTCGGCATCGACGCCGGTCAGGCGTTCGCCTTCGATCCGCCCTTCCCCTGCCATCACTTCCTGCTCGGCGCAGGCAAGTACGGCATCACCCAACTGCAGAACCTGGCCTCGCTGCCGACCACGGGCGGCGTCCTCGTCGTCGCCCCTTTGAAGATCGTCGGCGGATCGGGCAGTCCGGCCCGCGTGATGGCACTGGTGAGCACCTCGACCGACACAGAGAAGGACCACTGATCATGTATGTTCGCGAAGCCATCGGCCGAGCCCTGTTCGACCTCGGCGCCCGAACCGCGTTCGGCGTCGTCGGCAGCGGGAACTTCCACTACACCAACGCCCACGTCGAGGCCGGTGGCCGGTTCATCGCCGCGCGCCACGAGGGCGGCGCAGCCGTCATGGCCGACGCCTACGCGCGGATGAGCGACGAGGTGGCCGTCCTGTCACTGCACCAGGGCTGCGGATACACCAACGCGCTGACCGGCATCGTCGAGGCGGCGAAGAGCCACACCTCCCTGCTGGTGCTCACCGCCGAGGCGCCCGACCCGAAGTCCAACTTCTTCATCGACCAGCAGGCGATCGGCCAGGGCTGCGGGGCCGTCACCCGCCGGGTGCGCTCAGCCGCCACCGCCGTCGCCGACCTCGCCGGCGCCTACGAGATCTGTGCCACGCAGAAGCGGACCGTCGTCCTGAACATTCCCATCGACGTCCAAGACTGCCTCGTGCCCGAGACGGTCGCGGTGGCGCCGGTGACCGCTCCCGGCGCCCCGCGCCCCCCGCACGGCGACCTCGACGAGTTCGTCGAACTGCTCGAGGCGGCCGAACGTCCCGTCTTCGTCGCGGGCCGAGGCGCGCGCGGCGGCGCCGCGAAACAGGCGCTCGCCGAACTCGCCGACCGCTGCGGCGCGCTCCTGGCGACCTCGGCGGTCTCGCGCGGGATGTTCGAGGGCCACCCGTGGGCGATCGACGTCGCCGGCGGCTTCTCGACGCCCCTGGCCGCCGAGCTGATCTCCGACGCGGACCTCATCGTCGGCTGGGGCTGCGCGCTGAACATGTGGACCATGCGTCACGGTCGCCTGATCGGGGACGACGCCAAGGTCGTCCAAGTCGACCTCGATCCAGACGCCCTCGGCCGGCACCGGCCCGTCGATCTGGGCATCTGGGCGGGCGTCGCCGAGACCGCGGCGGACGCCTCCGCCCGGCTCACCGGCCGCGATTCCACGAAGGTGGGCTATCGGACGAGCGAGGTCGGCGAGCGGATCGGCACTGACGGCCGGTGGCACCGGGTCCCGTTCGACGACCAGAGCACCGATGGCCTCATCGATCCTCGCCTCCTGAGTGCACGGCTCAACGACCTGCTCCCGCGCGAACGGGTCCTGTCGGTGGACTCGGGCAACTTCCTCGGCTATCCGAGCATGTACCTGGACGTCCCCGACGAGTACGGCTTCTGCTTCACCCAGGCCTTCCAGTCGGTGGGCCTGGGCCTGGCCACCGCCATCGGTGCCGCGATCGCTCAACCCGATCGCCTGCCGATCGCGGCGTGCGGCGACGGCGGCTTCCTGATGGGCGTCAACGAGCTCGAGACGGCGGTCCGGCTGAAGCTCCCGCTGCTGGTGATCGTCTACAACGACGCACAGTACGGGGCCGAGGTCCACCACTTCGGTCCAGGCGCCGACCTCGACACCGTGACCTTCCCGGACACCGACATCGCCGCCATCGCCCGCGGATTCGGCTGCGCCGCACTCACCGTCAACCGCCTCGACGACCTGCATCCACTCACCGCCTGGCTCGATCGGCCCGACGGGCCGATGGTCCTGGACGCCAAGGTCGTCTCCGAGGACGCGGCGTGGTGGCTGGTGGAGGCGTTCGGCCACTGAGCCGCTCCTCGCACGGAACCCCCGACCACTGATCCCCGCCTGATCCGACTCCCACCCTCCCCCACCCTCCCCACCCTCTCGACACCTCCCCTCCTCCCTCTGCACCCTCCCCTCCCCTCGATCCCTCCCCAGGCCCGGTGACCCGCCACGCGCGGCCCACCCGGGCACTCTGAACAGACGAACGGATACCCCTGCCATGTCCAATCACGAAGTAGTGAGTCGAACACGAAGAGCGGCCACCGCGAGCCTCATCGGCAGCGCACTCGAGTGGTACGACTTCTTCCTCTACGGAACGGCCGCGGCCCTGGTGTTCGGGCCCCTCTTCTTCACCGGTGACGACTCGCTCATCGGCACGATCGCGGCCTTCGGAACCTTCGCCATCGGATTCATCGCGAGGCCCTTCGGCGGCGTGATCTTCGGACACTTCGGCGACCGCCTCGGGCGAAAGTCGATGCTCGTCATCACCCTGATGATGATGGGCGTGTGCACGGCCCTGATCGGTCTGCTCCCCACACACGCCCAGATCGGCATCTGGGCGCCGGTCCTCCTGGTCGCCCTGCGCGTCGTCCAGGGCATCGCCGTCGGCGGCGAATGGGGCGGGGCGGTCCTGCTGATCAGTGAGAACGCGCCGCCGAGTCGCCGCGGCTTCTTCTCCGCGTTCAGCCAGGTCGGCGTCACGCTCGGCTTCATCCTCTCGTCCTCGGTGTTCGCGCTCGTCAGTCTCCTCCCCAAGGACGACTTCCTCTCGTGGGGCTGGCGCATTCCCTTCCTGCTCGGCCTCCTGCTCATGATCGCCGGCCTCGTCATTCGGATGAAGGTCCAGGAGACCCCGGTGTTCGAGGAACTGCAGTCTGAGGACGCCCAGGTCCGGTACCCGGCACTCGAAGCGATCAAGACGCAGCGCAAGTCGATCCTGATCGCCGTCGGCGCGCGCATGGCCGAGAACGGCGGCTCGTACATCTTCGCCGTCTTCTCCCTCGCCTACGGCGTCCACATCGGGATCAGCAGCGGCGTGATCCTGACCGCGATCATCGGCGCCAACATTCTGGAGACGTTCACGATGGTCGGCTTCGCGGCCTTGTCCGATCGCATCGGACGACGTCCGGTCTACCTCATCGGCGCCGTCGGCGTGATCGTCTGGGCGCTGCCCTTCTTCCTGTTGCTCAACACGAAGAGCACCCCGATGATCTGGCTCGCGCTGGTCGTGGCCATCGCCGGCTGCCACGGTGCGATGATCGGCACGCAGCCCAGCTTCTTCAGCGAACTGTTCACCGGGAAGGTCCGCTACAGCGGCCTGTCCATCGGGCACGAGGTCGCCGCCATCTTCGCCGGCGGCGTCGCCCCGCTCATCGCGACCGCACTGCTCGCGTGGTCGGGCACCTACTGGCCCATCGCCCTGTACCTGGCCTGCTTCGGCGTCCTCAGCACCATTGCGGTGATCAAGGCTCCCGAGACCAGGGGCGTCGACCCGGTGTCCGGCGTCGACACGGTCCTCGACCCGCCCCACCCGGTGCAGAAGGTCGGTGAGCCCGCATGACCGACCCCGGCATGACCGACCCCCGTCCGAACGACCCCGGTACTAACGGTCACAGCGCAGCCATCGTCAGCGCGGTGGAGATCCCGTACACCCGCCATCCGAGCGCGGACGCGACCACCGAGTCGCTGTTGACCACGGCGATCCAGCACGCCGTCGCGCAGGCCGGCCTCGACCTGTCCGACATCGACGGGCTGGGGGTGTCCAGCTTCACGCTGAAGCCCGACCACGCCGTCGATCTCGCGTTGCGCAGCGGACTGTCGTTGCGCTGGATCATGGAGGACACCAACGGCGGGGCCAGCGGGGTCAACATGCTCCAGCACGCCGTCCGAGCCGTCGAAGCCGGAGACGCCCGCGCGATCGTCCTGGTGGCGGGCGACCGCATGACCGCCGCCGACTTCGAGGCCGTCGCCGGCGAGTACAACGTCATCACCCGCGACTACCTGACCCCGATGGGGCTGGGTGGACCGAATGCGATGTTCGCGATGCTCACCCGCCGCCACATGCGCAGGCACGGGCTCGACGAGAAGGTGTACGGCGCCGTCGCCGTCGCCCAACGACGTTGGGCCGCACTGAATCCGGGCGCCGTGTACCGGTCCGAGCTGACGATGGACGACTACCTGTCGGCACCGGTCATCGCCTCGCCGCTGCGCCGCTTCGACTGCGTGCCACCGGTCTCGGGGGCGAACGCCGTCGTCGTCACCCGCCGGGACCTGGTTCCCGCGGGCAGCCCCGCGGTCCGCGTCAGCGCCATCGGCGGATCGGTGAACTGGGATCGGCACGAGGGCGACGGCCTTCGTACCGGCTTGGCCGACATCGCGCCGGAGCTGTGGAACCGGGCCGGACTCGATCCCTCCGACGCCGACGTGATCAGCGTCTACGACGACTACCCGGTCATGGTGCTGATTCAGCTCGCGGACCTGGGATTCGCCCCGTCTGGGAACGTGCACGAGCTCGCCGACCGCCTCCTCCACGAGCAGTGGGCGGTGAACACCTCCGGCGGCCAGTTGTCCGCGGGGCAGGCCGGCTCCGCAGCGGGCATGCACGGGCTCGTCGAGGCGGTCGTCCAACTGCTCGGCCGAGCGGGCGACCGTCAGATCCCCGACGCGCGTACCGCTGCGGTCAGCGGTTACGGCATGGTCGCCTACCGCTACGGGGCGTGCGCGAATCTGGCCGTCTTGGAAAGGATCTGACATGGGAATCACCATGCAGTGCTGCGTCAAGTGTGCGAAGTCGGCGTTCCCGCCGCGCAGTCTGTGCCCCCACTGCCACGGCAGCGCCTTCGTGCCGGTGACCGCCTACCGCGGCGTCATCGAAGAGACCTCCCTTCAACGGGGCACGCCCGGCACCCTGTACGCGTCCATCCGCACCGACCTCGGACCGATCGTCATCGCACGGATTCTCGGCGACGGCGGCGTACCGGGCACGGAGGTCGAACTGGCACCGGCCACCACCCATCGAACAGACGGGCTCGTCGCGCTGATCCCGCAGCCCACCACCAAGGAGTGAAGAACATGCAGAACGTCGGCACCGCCGTCACTGCCGTCGCCGCGCCGCTTCGGGGCCTGCCCCTGAGCGAGTGCACCATCCCGGCCCTGTTGATCCGCCAGGCCGACCGGTACCGCGACAAGGTACTGCTCAAGATCGGGGCATCGGAGCTGACCTACACCGAAGTCCGCGATCTCGCCGCGGCGACGGCGCAGACCCTCCACGACCACGGAGTCCGCCGCGGCGACACGGTGGCGACCCTGTCGGAGAATCGCCTCGAACTGCTGCAGACCATTCTGGGCTGCGCCTGGATGGGCGCGGTCGCAGTCCCGCTGAACGCCGCACTGCAGGGCACCCAACTCCACCACGCGCTGGCCGACTCGCGATCCCGGATCCTGGTGGTCGAGCCCGAACTCGTCTCGCGCCTGGAGTCGATCCCGACCCCACCGGAGCTGCGGCAGGTGTGGGTGCTGGGATCGGACGCACCGACGGTGCCCGGCATCGCGACGACGACCTTCCCGGCTCTCGCCGAACCGATGCCCGCGTGCCCGGTGTCGCCGGGCGAGACGGCGGCGCTGCTGTACACCTCGGGAACGACCGGCGTCTCGAAGGGCGTCTGCTGCCCGCACGCCCAGTTCTACTGGTGGGGAGTCAACGTCTCCGAACAGCTGGGGATCACCGAAGAGGACACCCTGTTCACCGTCCTGCCGCTGTTTCACACGAACGCCCTCAACGCGTTCGTGCAGGCCCTCGTCGCCGGATCGACGATGGTGGTGGGCCGACGGTTCTCCGCGAGCCGGTTCTGGGGGCAGCTGGCGGAGTCGCAGGCGACGGTCACGTACCTGCTCGGCGCGATGATCAACATCCTCTGGTCGCGCGACGCGGACCCGCTCGAACGGGATCACCGCGTGCGCCGCGCCCTGTCGCCGGCCACCCCGGCAGCGCTCGCCGACCCGTTCCTGGACCGCTTCGGCATCCGCCTCATCGACGGTTTCGGCTCCACCGAGACCAACTCCGTGCTGACCTCCGCCCCCGATCTCCCCCGGCCGGGGTACATCGGCCAGGTCCAACCCGATTTCGAGGCGATCGTGGTGGACGAGAACGACTCTCCGGTTCCCGACGGGACGCCCGGGGAGCTCCTGGTCCGCTCGCGCATGCCGTACGCGTTCGCGACCGGCTACTTCGGGCTGCCGGACATGACCGTCGAGACGTGGCGCAACCTGTGGTTCCACACCGGCGACCGAGTCGTCCGCGAGCCGGACGGGTGGTTCCGATTCGTCGACCGGATGAAGGACGTCATCCGCCGCCGCGGTGAGAACATCTCGTCGTTCGAGGTGGAGCAGATCATCGGGCTGCACCCGGCGGTCGAGACCGTGGCCGCCTACCCGGTGCCCTCGGAGATGGCCGAAGACGAGGTCATGGTCTCGATCGTCCCGAAGCAGAGCAGCCTGCTCACGCCCCAGGCCGTCATCGACCACTGCGACGGTCGGTTGGCGAAGTTCGCCGTACCCCGCTTCGTCGACATCGTCGAGACCCTGCCCGCGACCGAGAACGGAAAGATCAAGAAGGCCCTGCTGCGCGAGCGGGGACGAACCGCCACCACCTGGGACCGGGAGGCGAACGGGTCGGGTTCGCGCGCACCGGCGCAGGCGACGACGAGGTGACCGCGACGCCGACGCGGTGCCGACCGGAGGCCGAGCGTCCCGATCCGGCGGAGTCTTTCGTCCCGTTGGGCGTGTTCGCGGCGCAACCTCTGGCAGGCTGATAGCGAAACCTCCCCGAAGGATGTGGTGATGATGTCTGGTCAGTTGCCGGTCGTGGTCGCGGTCGACGGTTCCGAACACGCGCTCAACGCAGTCCGGTGGGCGGCGCGGACCGCCGCCCTCGTCGACGCGCCGCTGCAGGTGATCAGCGTCACCCCTCCGTACGTGATGCAGTTCAGCCTGACCTCGGCGTACGCCGCGGACACCTTCGTCAACGCCGCACGCAACTTCGCCGAGGCCGCCGTCGCGACGGCCGCGGAAGAGGCGGCCGCCGCGGCGCCGAAGGTCGCGGTGACCACCGAGATCATCGAGGGCGCGCCGGCGCTCACCCTGCGCGATGTCTCGCATCGGGCGCGACTGCTCGTGCTCGGCCGGCGCGGACTCGGCGGCGTACGCGGTCTGCTGATGGGATCGGTGAGCACCGACGCCGTCGCCCACGCGAACTGCCCGGTGGTGGTGATCAGCGGCGCGACGCCCGAGTCCGGCCCGGTGGTCGTCGGTGTCGACGGCTCCCCCGTGTCGACGGCGGCCATCGGTGCCGCCTTCGAGTGGGCCGACTGGCTTCGGTCACCGCTGACCGCGGTCCACACCTACGGCGGCACGACCGGCGCCGCCTTCTATCCCGACGAGTTCGAGCGCCTGGTCCGCCAGCTGCGCGAGGAGGCCGCCGAGGCGCTCGGCTCCCAGCTCGCCGGCTACCGCGAGAACCATCCCGATGTGACCGTCGAACCGGTGGTCCGCGAGGGCCCGCCCGCAGAGGCGATCGCAGACCTGGCCGAAACAGCGCAACTGGTGGTGCTCGGCAGCCGCGGCCGCGGCGGCTTCCGCGGACTGGTCCTCGGCTCCACCAGCCAGGCGGTGCTGCAGACCGCGGCCTGCCCGGTGATGGTGGTGCACGGGTCCTGACGGCCCGCCCGGACGGGCCGTGCTCAGCCGATCGCGTCCATCGCCTCGGCCACCGCACGTCCCATCCGGGTCACGCTCGCCTGCGCCGCCGGACTCAACAGGGCCATGTTGATGAAACCGTGGATCATCGCCCCGGCGCGCTCCACGGTCACCGCGACCCCGGCCTTCGACAGCGCATCGGCGTACTCCAGCCCTTCGTCGCGCAGCGGGTCGAAACCCGCCACGACGACGTGCGCGGGAGCGAGTCCGGACAGGTCGGCGGCGAGCAGCGGCGAGACCCGCGGATCGGCGAGCTGATCCCGTGAGGCCAGGTACGTGTCGCAGAAGTAGTCGATCTGCGCCTCGGTGAGGAAGTAGCCGGTCGAGAACTCGCGGATCGAGTCGCGCTTACGCGACATGTCGACGACCGGGTAGATGAGCAGCTGCAGGCACGGCGTCACGTCGTCGCCCCGCACCTGCTGGGCCACGACGGCGGCGAGGTTGCCGCCCGCCGAGTCGCCGGCCACCGCGATCCGGCGCGGATCGATGCCCCAGTCCGGGGCCTTGTCGACGGCGAAGCGCCACGCGGCGACGGAGTCGTCGACCGCCGCCGGAAACTGGTGCTCGGGCGCGAGCCGGTAGTCGACCGACAGCACGTCGGCGCCGGAGGCGACCGCCAACGCGCGCGCCGCGGAGTCGTGACTGGCCCGGCTGCCGAGCACGAAGCCGCCGCCGTGGAAGAAGACGATCAGGCCGCGCCCACGGCCGGTCACGCTGTAGCGGGTGGCGGGGACCGCGACCGCGCCGGTCTCGATGACCAGGTCCTCTTCGACGGCGAAGGGCTCGAAGTCCGGCGCCATCATCGCGCTGTTGAGTTCGATCGACCGCCGCGAGGTGTCGACTCGGTCGCCGACCAACGCCAGGCTCGGGATGTGCGCCGACGCCGTCGCGACCAGTGCCAGGCTGGGATCCAGGCGGTCGCCGTCCGCGTTGACGCTGGTGAAGCGACCCATCACCGACCGGATGGGCGCGGGCGTCCTGCTCGTCGCTTTGAGCAGCGACCGTTGGATGCGGAACGGGAGGGGCAGCTTGACTGCTGTTGCGCGACTCACACGGGCGAACTTATCACCGAGCGTTGTAATAGTCACCCGGTGCGCCGGGCGACGACGCGTCCGGTCACCGGTGGGGCCGGACACTCCCGCGGATGTGGGAAACTCGAGTAATGCCGGAAGCACCCCGCGTACCCATCCGCACTCGTGCGGCGCTCGCCGCCGCAGCAGCAGCCCGCTGGGCGTCCCGAACCGCCGGGCGCGGCAAGGGCTCGATGATCGGCGGGCTGGTGGCCGAGAAGATCGATCCGCAGATCATGGCGCGGCTGGCGGCGGGCAAGTCGACGGCGCTGATCACCGGCACCAACGGCAAGTCGACGACCACCCGGATGACTGCGGCCGCCCTGGCCGGGCTCGGCGAGGTCGCCACCCAGGCCGACGGCGCCAACATGGATGCGGGCATCATCGCCACCCTCAGCCTGCACCGCAGCGCTCCCGTCGCGGCGCTCGAGGTGGACGAGCTGCACGTCGCGCACGTCGCCGACAACACCTCCCCCGCCGTCATCACCCTGCTGAACCTCTCGCGTGATCAGCTCGACCGGGTCGGCGAGATCAACGTCATCGAGCAGAGCCTGCGCGGAGGGATCGCCCGGCACCCCGGCGCCGTCATCGTCGCCAACTGCGACGACGTGCTGGTCACCTCGGCGGCCTTCGACGCCCCGCACGTGGTGTGGGTGGCGGCGGGCGCCAGTTGGGTCGGCGACTCGGTGAGCTGCCCGCGGTCGGGTGAGCCGATCGTCCGCACCGGTGATCACTGGCGGTCGACCGGCGACGAGGCCTTCGCCCGCCCGGCGCCCCAGTGGTGGTTCGACGACGAGAACGTCTACGGCCCCGACGGTTTCGTCGCGCCGATGACCCTGAAGGTGCCCGGCCGAGCCAACCGCGGCAATGCCACCCAGGCGATCGCGACCGCGGTAGCGATGGGCGCCGACCCGGCCGCCGCGGTCCGCGCGGTCGGCACCGTCGGCGAGGTCGCCGGCCGGTACGGCACCGTCGACCTGGGCGGTCACCGCATCCGGACCCTCCTGGCGAAGAATCCCGCCGGCTGGCAGGAGGCGCTGTCGATGATCGACGAGACCGCCGACAGCCTGGTCATCGCGGTCAACGGCCAGGTGCCCGACGGCGAGGACCTGTCGTGGCTGTGGGATGTGCGATTCGAAGCCTTCGAGCAGACCAAGGTGATCGCGGCAGGCGAGCGGGCCGCCGACCTGTCGGTGCGCCTGCTGTACGCCGGATCCGAGCACACGGTGATCGACGACCCGTTCGACGCCATCGCCGCCTGCCCGCCCGGCCGGGTCGAAGTGCTCGCCAACTACACCGCGTTCCGCGACCTCGGGGTGGCGCTCGAACGCGCGGGCGCCACGCCGGTCTCCACCGAGGGGAGCCTCCGATGAGCGAATCGACACTGCGGATCGGGCTCGTGCTGCCCGACGTCATGGGCACCTACGGCGACGGCGGCAACGCCCTGATCCTGCGCCAGCGCGCGCGGATGCGCGGCATCGACGCCGAGATCGTCTCCATCACCCTCGACGACGAGGTCCCCGACTCGCTGGACGTGTACACCCTGGGCGGCGCCGAGGACTATGCGCAGCGGCTGGCTACCCGGCACCTGCAGCGCTACCCGGGTCTGCAGCGCGCGGCCGACGCCGGGCGCCCGGTGCTCGCGATCTGCGCGGCGATCCAGGTGCTCGGCCACTGGTACGAGACGGCCGCGGGCGAGCGGGTCTCGGGCATCAGCATGCTCGACCTCACCACCTCCCCGCGCGAGGCCCGCGCCATCGGCGAACTGGTCACCGTCCCGGCGATCGACGGGCTGTCGCAGCCGCTGTCGGGCTTCGAGAACCACCGCGGAGCCACCTCGCTGGGCCCGGCCGCCCGCCCGCTCGGCCGCGTCCGCCACGGTGTCGGCAACGGTGCGGGCGAGGCCGTCGAAGGCGCGGTGCAGGGCAGCGTCGTCAGCACCTACATGCACGGACCGGTGCTGGCACGCAATCCCGAACTGGCCGACTACCTGCTCGGCAAGGCCACCGGCACCGAACTGGCACCGCTCGAGCTGCCGCAGGTGGAACGCCTGCGCAGGGAGCGGCTGGCCGCTGCACGGTGAGAAGCGCCCGGGGCCGGGCCGCCGACGAGATCGTGCCGGGTCGGCCGGCTTCATGTCTCCGCTACGCGACCGACGGTGTCAGCGGCGGGACGGCCCCAGGACCTCGCAGCGCGCGCGGGTGTCGTCGACGGCGAACCAGCCCTCCTCGAAGTCCTGCCATCGCTGCAGGTGGTCGCGTTCGGCCTCCCCGTCGCGGGCGACGGTTCGCGCCAGCCGCTCGGCGGCGGTCGGACCGTCGATCCAGAACCGCTTGGTGAAGCGGTGCGCGCTGCGCCGGCGCGCCGAGGTCACGCCCTCGACCACGAGGATCGGCTGCCACCGGACCCACACCTCCGGTCCCGCCGCGGGCACGCCGTCGACCCACACCCGCGGACGGTAGGTGTAATCGTGGTGTCGCTCGTAAGCGCTAATCACATCGCGTTCCATCTCGTCCCACCACGCCGCCGGATCGTCCCACGTCGCGTAGTCGTCGGTGCTGATCAGCACCGCCTGCCGTCCCCGGTCGGCCAGTGCCCGCACCAGTTCGGCGGCGAACGTGCTCTTGCCCGCGCCCGAGGGGCCGTCGATCGCGACCATCCCGTCGGTCAGGCCGCCGCGGACGGCGACGTCGTCGGCCAACCACGCCCAGTCGCGCGGGGACGGATCGCGCGGGGTCTGGTCGGGCGGGCTCTGGGGGCGGCCGGCCGCAGGCAGGTCGGACACGCGTTCAGACCAGGATGCGCCGACCCGACAGCGCGCGACCGAGGGTCAGTTCGTCGGCGAACTCCAGGTCGCCGCCCATCGGCAGGCCCGACGCCAGTCGCGTGACCGACAGTCCCGGGAAGTCCTTGAGCATCCGCAGCAGATAGGTCGCGGTGGCCTCCCCCTCGGTGTTCGGGTCGGTCGCGACGATGATCTCGGAGACCTCCCGGCCGTCTGGCTGATCGCCGAGGCGGCGCAGGAGTTCGCGGATCCGAAGCTGATCGGGACCGATCCCCGACAACGGGTCCAGGGCCCCGCCGAGCACGTGGTAGCGGCCGTTGAACTCCCGGGTCCGCTCGATCGCGTAGATGTCCTTGGGCTCCTCCACCACGCAGATCTTGGTGGCGTCCCGGCGACCGTCGCCGCAGATCCGGCACAGCCGCTCGGCCGCCACGTTTCCGCATTCGGCGCAGAACGTGACGTCGTCGCGAACGTGCTCGAGCGCACCGATCAGCCGATCGATCTCGACGTTCTCACCGGCCAGCAGGTGAAAGGCGATGCGCTGGGCGCCCTTCGGGCCCAGTCCCGGCAGTTTCGCGAGCTGGTCGATCAGATCCTGAATCGGTCCTTCGTACATGGCGGACTCGGTCAGCCCAGCCCGGGCAGCCCGCCCGCGAGCGGCCCCATCTTCTCGGCCACCAGGGCGTCGCGACGATCAGCGAGATCGGCGAGCGCACCGATGACGAGGTCCTGCAGCGTCTCCACGTCCTGCGGGTCGACGACCTCCGGCGAGATCTTCACCGCGGTCACTTCACCGGTTCCGTTGCCGGTGACCGTGACCAGGCCGTTTCCGGCGCTGCCGGTCACCTCGGCTGCCGCCATCTCCTGCTGCGCCGACTCCACCTGGCTCTGCATCTGCTGCACCTGGGCGAGCAGCCCCGCCATCGGGTTGTCGCCGCCGGCTCCGCCGCCGAACAATGCACTGGGATCGAATGCGTCAGTCACGCCCCTCAGGATAGTCGGTCGCGCCGCCCGATCGCGTCACCCCAGCAGCCGGGCGATGTGGTCGGCGACCTCATCCACGCTCACCCCGTCACCGGCGATCACCTCGAACGACAGCACCTCGTCGCCGAACAGCCGCGCCGCGCGCGGGGTCAGGGCGAACTCGAACCGATCACCGACCCGCCGCCACTGGATCACCGCGTCGTAGACCGGCGCGCCCGCCCCCGTCGTGAGGCAGCACCGACCGGCTCGCGGGCCGCCCGGCAGGTCGCGCTGGAGTTGGAAGCAACCGTCGGAGTCCTCGTCGAGGAAGACCACGGCCTCGCAACCGAGATCCGGGTGCCGCTCATAGGACGCGATGATCGCCATGGACGCGAGAGTACGTGGCGCGGACGGACTCGCGCCCGCCCCGCCGTGCCGCTGAGCGGGAGGAAATCCGACATCCGACCGGCCGGCGTCCTACGGTGCGGGGAGCACCGTCGCCCGTCGATCCACAAGGAGCACACCATGACCTCCCCCGCTCGCTTCACCGACAAGGTCGCCTTCATCACCGGCGCCGCTCGCGGACAGGGCCGCGCCGAGGCGCTCAGGTTCGCCTCCGAAGGCGCCGACATCATCGCGCTCGACGCGTGCACCGAGTTCGACTCCACGCCCTATCCGGGCGCCACCGACGCCGACCTCGCCGAGACCGTGCGCCTGGTCGAGGCCACCGGACGCCGCATCCTCGCCACCAAGACCGACGTCCGCGACTTCGACGGACTGCAGTCCGCCCTGACGGCCGGCGTCGCCGAACTGGGGCGCCTCGACTTCGTCATCGCCAACGCGGGCATCTGCTCGACGGGCCGGTCGTGGGAGATCACCGCGCAGGCGTGGCAGGAGATGCTCGACGTGAACCTGACCGGCGTCTTCCACACCGCCAAGGCCGCCGTCCCGATCCTGCTGAAGCAGGGCGAAGGCGGGTCGATGGTGTTCACCAGTTCGGTTGCCGGTCTCAAGGGCACCCCCTTCTTCGCCGCCTACGCGGCCGCCAAACACGGCATCACCGGCTTGGCGAAGGTGATGGCGAACGAGCTCGGGCAGGATCGGATCCGCGTCAACACCGTGCACCCGGCGGGCGTCGCGACCGGTATGGACATGAGCAGCTTCCAGTCGCTGCTGGCCGATCACGCGAGCACCCTGGGGCCGATCTACATGAACGCCCTGCCCGACCAGATCATCGCGCCCGACGAGATCGCCGCGGTCGTCGCATGGTTGTGCTCGAGCGAGGCGAAGTACCTGACCGGCGTGCAGATGCCGATCGACATCGGGAACCTGAACCGCTGACCGAACCCGACCCGCTGGGCACCGTCAGCCGTCGAAGGAGCGGGCCGATTCGAAGGTGCGCCGGCTGCCGCTCAGCGGGTCGATGAACGACAGGCGCTGAGCGACCAGGTGCAGCGGCGTCGAGAAGTCGCCCCGATCGCCGGCGGTGGCGAGGACCGGATCGACCTCGGGGTAGAGCGGGTCGCCGAGGATCGGGACCCCCAGCGCAGCCATGTGCATGCGGAGCTGGTGGGTGCGGCCGGTGTGGGGCAGCAGCCGGTACTCGGCGAGCCCGTCGTCGCGGCGGCGCAGCAGCGCGATGTCGCTGATCGCGTTCGGTTCCCCCGGCGCAGTCCGGGCTCGCAGGTCGCCGGCGGTCTTGACGATCCGGTTCACCACGCGGGCCCCGCCCGACAGCGAGTCGTCGGCCGGCGCCAGGGCCCGGTACTCCTTGTGCACCCGACGCTCGGCGAACAACTCCTGATAGGCCGCGCGGACCTCGCGGCGGCGGGTGAACAGCAGCACGCCTGCGGTCAGCCGGTCCAACCGGTGCGCGGGCGCGACCTCGTCGGATCCCAGGTCACGCCGCAATCGGACCAGCGCGGTCTCTCGCACGTGCGCGCCCCGCGGCATGGTGGCCAGGAAGTGCGGTTTGTCGACGACGACCAGATCGTCGTCGACGTGCAGGATCGGCATCGGGAAGGGCACCGGAAACTCCTGCGGCACATCGCGATACAGGTACGCCGACACCGGGCGAGGGACCGCGGCGCCCAGCTCGACCGGGCGGCCGTCCAGATCGACGATCTCGCCCGCGGCCGCGCGCTCGCGCAGGTCGCGCTCGGACAGGCCGCTCAGCGACGGCGCCGCCAGCAGCGCCTCCAGCACCGAGGCCGGCCCCACACGCAGAACCACCCGGGTGGCGTCGATGCCATCCCGGGCGGGCAGCGGTTTGACGCGGCGGCGTCCCCGACGACTCAGTTCTCGAGTCGGTTCTTGAGGTTGGTCAGCAGCTCGGTCTGGATGCGGTTGAGTCCCTTGGGCGCGAAGGTGCGCTCGAAGAAGCCGCCGATGCCGCCCGCACCCTTCCAGGTGGTGGTGGTCTCGACCTGCGAGCCGGCCCCGGCCGCGGTGACGCGGTAGGTGGTGACCATGGTCGAGTTGCGGTCGGTCTCGGTGATGGTGTCGCCGGACACCGTCACATCGGCGAGCACATCGCGCTGACGGCTCTCGGTGGCCTGCAGAATCCAGTGCACCACGGTGCCCGCACCCTGCCCGCCCGCGTCGACCCGGTAATCACGGAAGTTGGCGGGCAGGAGGGACTCGCGGACGGTCGCGTAGTCGGCGAGCGCGGCGCTGACCGCCTCCGGTGCGGCATTGATCGAGAGGCTGGTCGTGGCGGTTACCTGTCCCACTTGTCGTGGCTCCTTTGAACGAGTCGGCATGCAGACCGCGTCGCGGCGCAAGATTCCGGGTGGGCGGAAAGACTCCATCCACCGTACTGGCGATCAGGCTACGGTGGGAATGTGGCTTTGAACGCATCCGAGTACGGGGAACTCGCATTCCGGCGTGGCAAGCGCAAACTCCTGGACAGTTATCACGCCATCCCCGACGGGGCGAACGTCCGGCTCGCCAAGAAGACGTCGAACCTGTTCCGCAAGCGTGCAGCGACGTCGGCGCCCGGGCTCGACGTGTCCGGCCTGCACCGGGTGATCTCGGTGGATCCGGAGGCGCAGACCGCCGAGGTGGCCGGGATGTGCACCTACGAGGACCTGGTGGCTGCGACCCTCCCCTACGGGCTCGCCCCGCTGGTGGTGCCGCAGCTGAAGACCATCAC
This sequence comes from Gordonia aichiensis, assembly GCF_039946255.1. Classification (GTDB taxonomy): domain Bacteria; phylum Actinomycetota; class Actinomycetes; order Mycobacteriales; family Mycobacteriaceae; genus Gordonia; species Gordonia aichiensis_A. The sequence goes on from NZ_JBCDWL010000004.1 coordinate 85,576, forward strand.
CCTCGGCGGCGCGGTCACCGGGCTGGGCATCGAGAGCAGCTCGTTTCGCAACGGGCTCCCCCACGAATCCGTCATCGAGATGGAGATCCTCACCGGCACAGGCGAACTGGTGATCGCCCGACCGGACAACGAACACCGCGACTTGTTCTTCGGGTTCCCCAACTCCTACGGCACGCTCGGCTACTCGGTCCGCCTCACCATCCGCCTGGAGAAGGTGGCGCCGTACGTCGAACTGCGGCACGTCCGGGTGCACGGCACCCGGGAACTGCAGGAGCTGATGGCCGAGATCGCCGCCGACGGCGAGTACCTGGGCGAACGCGTCGACTACCTCGACGGCGTCGTCTTCACCGCCGACGAGGGCTACCTGGTGCTGGGCAGGCAGACCGACGAGCCGGGCCCGGTGAGCGACTACACCGACACGCACATCTTCTACCGGTCGATCCAGCACGACGACGTCGAGCCGAAGCGGGATCGGCTGACCGTTCACGACTACCTGTGGCGCTGGGACACCGACTGGTTCTGGTGCTCGCGCGCCTTCGGGGCCCAGAATCCGCGGATCCGCCGCTTCTGGCCCGCCAGATACCTGCGCAGCAGCTTCTACTGGAAACTCATCGGATACGACCAGCGGTGGGACATCGGCGACCGGTTGAACGCCCGGAAGGGCCTGCCGCCCACCGAACGGGTCGTCCAGGACATCGAGGTGCCGATCGAGCGGACCGCCGAGTTCGTCGACTGGTTCCTCGCCGAGATCCCGATCGAACCGATCTGGCTCTGTCCGCTCAAGCTGGCCGAGCCGTCGCCCGTCGATCGGCCCGGCGAGACCGCGGCGATCGGTCGACCGTGGTCGCTGTACCCGCTGCAGCGCGGGAAGTTCTACGTCAACATCGGGTTCTGGTCGGGCGTGCCGGTCACGCCGGGCAAGCCCGGACACACCAATCGGCTCATCGAGCAACGCGTCAGCGAGTTGGGTGGACACAAGTCCCTGTACTCCGAATCCTTCTACAGCCCAGAAGAATTCGACCAACTTTACGGCGGCGACGGGTACCGTGCGCTGAAGCGGCGGTACGACCCCCGCGGCCGACTGCTCAGCCTCTACGAGAAAGCGGTGAAGCGCGCATGAAATTGGCCCAGATCTTCGAGACCCTCGTCGGGCACGACCTGGCCATCCGGATCACAGCGTACGACGGGAGCAGCGCGGGCCCCGAGAACGCCACATACGGCCTGAACCTCAAGACGCCGCGAGGCACCACCTATCTCGTCACCGCCCCCGGCGATCTCGGGCTGGCGCGGGCCTACGTGGCCGGCGACCTGGAACTGATCGGCGCCCACCCCGGCGACCCGTACGGCGCCCTGCAGGCGTTGGCCGGCGACCTGAAGTTCACCAAGCCGAGCGCCTTCGAGATGGCGCAGGTCGCCCGCGCCATCGGACTCGAACACTTCAAGCTGATTCCGCCGCCGCCGCAGGAGAGCCTGCCCCGCTGGCGTCGGATGGCCGAGGGCCTGCGGCACAGCCGCGAGCGCGACGCCGAGGTGATCCACTACCACTACGACGTGTCGAACCGCTTCTACGAGCTGGTCCTCGGTGAGTCGATGACCTACACGTGCGCCGTCTACCCGACGCCGGACGCGACGCTCGAGGAGGCCCAGGAGAACAAGTATCGCCTCATCTTCGAGAAGCTGCGCCTGCAGCCCGGCGACCGACTGCTCGACATGGGCTGCGGCTGGGGCGGCATGGTCCGCTACGCCGCCCGCCACGGTGTCCACGCGCTCGGCGTGACCCTGTCGAGCGAGCAGGCGCGCTGGGCACAGCAGGCGATCGAGGACGAGGGCCTGTCGGAGTTCGCGGAGGTCCGGTTCAGCGACTACCGCGACGTCACCGAGTCGAACTTCGACGCCATCTCGTCCATCGGACTCACCGAGCACATCGGGGTGTCGAACTATCCCAAGTACTTCGGCTTCATGCGCGACAAGCTCCGCGCCGGCGGGCTCGTCCTCAACCACTGCATCACCCGACCGGAGAACCGGACCCGCAGCAAGGCCGGACCGTTCATCGACCGGTACGTCTTCCCCGACGGGGAGCTGACCGGTTCGGGCACCATCATCTCGAAGATGCAGGACGTCGGGCGTCTGGAAGTGCTGCACGAGGAGAACTTCCGGCACCACTACGCGCTGACCCTGCGCGACTGGAACGCCAACCTGGTCGCGAACTGGGACGAGGCCGTCGCCGAGGTCGGCGAGGGCACGGCCCGACTCTGGGGCCTGTACATGGCCGGCTGCCGGATCGGGTTCGAACGCAACATCACTCAGCTGCACCATGTGCTGGCGACGAAGCTGCAGCTCGACTCGACCACCACGCTGCCGCTGCGCCCGTGGTGGGAGCCGTAGGCGGCCGACTCCGCCCGCTCCCGTTCCAGGTGGGCGGCCTCGGCGACGCTATTCGATGGGGCGGGCGCCGAGCTCCGACTTGAGCAGTTCCAGTGCCACCTGGTCGGGATCCAACCGGTGGTCGGGGGTCCCGTTCTGCGCCTGCGCGATCATCTCGTCGCGCTCGGCGTCGGTCAGTTCCTCGTCCGGGACGGGCGGCGCCGGCTCGTCGGGCTCGGGCGGCGGCGGTGCGTCGTAGCCGTCGTCCGGCGGCGGGGCGCCGTGCGCCCGACTCGGCCGGGTGTAGACCGGCCGACGCGCAGGCTGCTGCCCAGGTGCCTCCGCGGCACCGGACGACCGGGGCTGCTGGGCGGGAGCCTGCCCGGCCGCGGTCTGAGCTTGCTCCCTCGCGCTCCCCTCGGACCCCGGATTCGCCTGCCCCCGCGCACCGTCCGCAGCACGTCTGGCCGCCGGGGTCGACCCCTGCTGAGTCCGATCGTTCTGGGTCTGACCGTTCTGGGCTTGGCCGTTCTGGGTTCGATCGTTCTGGGCGGGAGCCGAGCCGGGCTGGGCGTGCACGACGCCGACGGTGAAGCCGGGCCCGAACACCTCACCGAGGGCCTCGGTCAGCGCGCGCAGCCCACGGTCGTCCGACAGTCGCCCGACCAGCGCGGTGTGCGGATGGCCGAGCACCACGTGCGCGCCGTCGACCTGGTGCACGAATGCCGCCGACAGCATCGCTTCGAGGACCGAGCTGCGGCTGCGGACCGCGGCGCGAAGGTCGGGCCAGCGTGCCGAGACGTCGGCGACGCTCAGCCCGGTGGGCGCGACCGGCTCCGGCTCCGGCTCGGCCGCAGGCGGCTGCGGAACCGACCGCCGGTCGGATTCGGGGCGGTACTCCGATTCCAGCGCGGGCTCGGGCGGCAGCGGAATGTCGTCATCGTAGGCATGGGCCGCATCCCGCACCGGCCGAGCCGGTGACTCGGGCGCGCGCGGATCCGACACCGCGGGCGGATGCGGCGCGGGCGGTGCCATCGCGGCGGGCTCGGCAGCCACCGGCGTCACGGGCTCGGTCGCCGCGAGCTCGGGGTTCACCGGCGCAACCGCTTCCCGTGCAACCGTTTCCGGTGCGGTCGGCTCCGGTGCGGTCGGCTCCGGTGCGGTCGGCTCCGGTGCGGCAGCGGCGGGCACCACGGGTTCGGGCGCCGGGGGATTCTGCTCGATCGGCTCGCGCGCAGCCTCGGCGGGTGCCGGTGCGGCGGGCGCAACCTCGGCAGGCTCAGGTGCGGCCTGTGCGGGCGCGGGTGCTGCCTGTGCAGGCGCGGGTGCGGGTGCTGCCTGTGCAGGCGCCGACGGTTCAGCGACGACTCGCGCGTCGGTCGGAGCGGGCTGCTCCGGCGCTGGGACCTCGGCCGCCGACTGACGGGCCTGTTCGGCCGCCTTGCGCTGGGACGGTCGGACGAACCGAGGTGCGGGTTCGTCGGGCGCGGGCGCTCCGGGGACGGCGGGCACGACGACGTCGGCCACCGTCCCCCCTGCCACCGTCCCCCCGGCCACCGTCCCGGCGGGCGCCGCCGGGCGTCGCTCCAGGGTCTCGATGCGCTGCAGGAGTGCCGCGTCGTCGGCGGTCGCCGCCGGAAGCAGCAGTCGCGCACACATCACCTCAAGCAGCAGCCGGGGCGAGGTGGTGCCGCGCATCTCGCCGAGCGCGCCGTGCGCCACCTCCGCGTACCGGGTCAGGGTGGCCGGGCCGATCCTCGTCACCGCGTCCTGCATGCTCGCGAGCTGATCGTCGGGCGCCTCCACCAGTCCGCGCTCGGCGGCGTCGGGCACCGCCTGAATGAGGATGAGGTCGCGGAACCGGTCGAGCAGGTCGATCGCGAACCGTCGCGGATCGTGTCCGGCGTCCACCACGCTCTCGACGACGCCGAACAGCGCCGAGCCGTCGCCGGCGGCGAGCGCGTCGACGGCGGCGTCGATGAGCGCCGAGTCGGTGACGCCGAGCAGCGACAGTGCGCGGTCGTAGGTGACCCCCTCTTCACCTGCGCCGGCGAGGAGCTGGTCGAGGATGCTGAGGCTGTCGCGCGGGGAACCGCCGCCGGCCCGAATGACCAGCGGATACACCTCGGGCGCGACCCTCACGCCCTCCTTGGCGCAGATGTTCTCCAGCAGTCCGCGCATCACCGGCGGAGCCAGGAGCCGGAACGGGTAGTGGTGGGTGCGCGACTTGATGGTCGTCAGCACCTTCTCCGGCTCGGTGGTCGCGAAGATGAAGATGAGGTGCTCGGGCGGCTCTTCGACGATCTTGAGCAGCGCATTGAAACCGGCCGACGACACCATGTGCGCCTCGTCGATGATGAAGACGCGGTAGCGGGATTCGGCCGGGGCGAAGAAGGCGCGGTCGCGCAGGTCGCGCGTGTCGTCGACACCGCCGTGGCTGGCGGCGTCGAGTTCGACGACGTCGAGGTTGCCGGGGCCGCCCGGACCGAGCGCCACGCACGACGCGCACGTCCCGCACGGGGTGGAGGTCGGCCCGTGCTCGCAGTTGAGCGAACGCGCCAGAATCCGTGCCGAGGACGTCTTGCCGCAGCCGCGCGGCCCGGAGAACAGGTAGGCGTGATTGATGCGGCCGGTATCGAGCGCCCGACTCAGGGGCGCGGTGACGTGCTCCTGGCCGACGACTTCGGCGAAGGTTGCCGGGCGGTAAGTGCGATAGAGAGCCACGCAGGCAAGACTACCGGCGGCCGGAGACAGTCGTGCCGGTGCGCGCCTCGAGCCGGGCCGGCCGACGGTACACGACGATGGTGATCACCGCCGTCAGCACCAGGAGCAGGGTGAACGGCTGCGTGGTGAACCAGTCGAACGCCGGCGGATGCTTGAAGAACAGCCCGGTGAAGTAGGCGTACTCGACGCTGCGGTTGGCGTACCACATCGGGAACCCGAAGTAGGTGGGCCAGGCGACGGCGGCCAGGAAGCCGCCCGCGGCGAGCGCCGCCACCGCCGCCTGCCGCCACCCCGACAGCCGTTCGACGACCTGGTGGATGGCGACCACCAGCAGCGGCACCACCCACACCCAGTGGTGCGACCAGGCGACCGGTGACACCGCGCACGAGGTCATGCCGACGATCGACAGGGCCAGCAGTTCCTGGCCGTGCCGGTGCGCGTAGACGGCCGCGGTCCCGGCGAGCACGACCAGCGCCGCCGACAGGATCAGCCACAGCAGCGTGCTGGGGTGGTCGGTCCGACCGAAGACGGCGATGGCACCGCGGATCGACTGGTTGCCGACGGTCTGCGGTGAGGAGACGCGGTCGGAGTCGAACATGGCGTTGAGCCAGAAGTCTTTGGACGCCGACGGCAGCAGCACGGCACCCAACAGCACCGATCCGCCGAAGCCGCAGGCCATCGTCACCGCGGCCCGCCACTGCCTGGTCACCACCAGGTACGCGCCGAAGACGAGCGGTGTCAGTTTGATGCCTGCGGCGAGTCCGGCCGCGGCCCCGCGCAGGCGACTGCCCTCCGGACGGAGCAGGTCGGCGACGATCACGAGCATGAGGAAGACGTTGATCTGCCCGAACCAGATGGTCGAGCGCACCGGTTCCAGCAGCGCCGACAGGGCGACGAGGGCGGCGGCGACGAGTCGCAGCCGCCACGTCGGCTCGTGCCCGAGGCTGCGGAAGCCGAGCACGATGACCAGGTAGAGGGCGGCGAAGATCGCCAGTGTCCAGACCAGGTGCGCCGGCCCCGCGCCCAGCCACGCGAACGGCGCGAACAACACCACGGAGACGGGTGCGTAGGTGAAGTCCATCTGGCCGAGGAGCTTGGCGTCGTAGAGATCGCCGCCGTCGAGGACGACCTGTGCACCGGCCCGGTAGACGTCGAGGTCGAGGAAGTTCTGGAACAGCCCCCAGTAGGGCTCGGTGTACGGGACGACGAAGTTCTGCAGCCAGATCGCCAGGAGTCCGACAATTCCGAATCCGACGAGCAGCGGCGTCGACCGTTCAAGCTTCACGACGCGCGCTTACTCGGAGTCCAGCAACACCTCGGTCGCGGCCAGCAGCGCGCAGGTGGCGACACCGTCCATGGCGGTGGCGAGCTCGTCGATCGACGGGAAGGTCGGGGCGAGTCGGATGTTCTGGTCGCGCGGATCCTTCTTGTACGGGAACGTCGATCCCGCCGCGGTCAGCGCGATGCCCGCGTCCTTGGCGAGCGCGATGGTGCGCGCCGCCGCGCCGTCGATGACGTCGAGGCTGATGAAGTAGCCTCCGTCGGGGTCGGTCCACGACGCGATCTTGCTGTCGGCGAGGCGGTCTTCGAGGATCTCGAGGACTTTGGCGAACTTGGGGGCGATGAGCGCGCGGTGGCGGGCCATGTGCTCGCGGACGCCGTCGGCGTCGCGCAGGAACATCAGGTGACGCAGCTGGTTGAGCTTGTCGGGGCCGATGGTCGAGACGCCGAGGGTCTTGGTGAACCAGTCGAGGTTGGCCTGCGAGGACGCGAAGAAGGCGACTCCGGCACCGGCGAAGGTGATCTTGCTGGTGGAAGCGAAGACGTAGACGCGGTTCGGGTTTCCGGCGTCGGCGGCGTAGTCGAGGATCGGCAGCGGCTCGGGTTCGCGGTCGACGAGCGTGTGCACGGCGTAGGCGTTGTCCCAGTAGATGCGGAAGTCGTCGGCGGCGGGCATGGCTGCGAGCTTGCGCGCGACCTCGTCGGACACCGAGTAGCCGGTGGGGTTGGAGTAGGTGGGGACCAGCCACATGCCCTTGATGCTCGGGTCGGCGGCGGTCAGTGCGGCGCAGGCGTCGACGTCGGGGCCGTCGGGGTTCATCGGGACGGTGATCATCTCGATGCCGTAGCGCTCGGTGATGCCGAAGTGACGGTCGTAGCCGGGAGCCGGGCAGAGGAACTTGATGGGCTGCGCCGACCACGGACGGTCGGAGTCGACGGTGCCCGACAGCAGGGCGTGCACGGTGATGTCGTGCATGATCTGCAGGCTCGCGTTGCCGAGGGCGAGGGTGCGGTCGGCGCCGGTGCCGAGGAGTTCGCCGAAGATCTCGCGCAGGGCGGGCAGCCCGGTGACGCCTCCGTAGTTGCGGCAGTCGGTGCCGTCGGGGCTGGTGTAGGTCTCGCCCGGCAGCGACAGCATCTCGTTGGAGAGGTCGAGCTGGTCGGGGGCGGGCTTGCCGCGCGTGAGGTCGAGCTTGAGCCCGGCCGCCTTGAGTGTTTCGTAGCGCTTTCGAAGATCGTCTTGGGTGGTGCGGAGTTGGTCGACACTCATGGAGTGGAAGTTCAACGGAGCACCTCTCCCACAGACGCACCGCGCGGTGGCTGCAGATGTAACGCTTGAAAAAGTAGGCGGACCCCGCGCACCCGTGAGAGCCCGTTGACCCTTGCTGCCTTCCGGCCCTGGGGGAGTTCACAGGATGCACGCCGCGCGGGATCCGTAGAACAGTGTAGCGGGTCGTTTTGGGTTACGCGCACCCCACCCGCTACCATCATTTCTGCCTGGAGGATTCGCCTAGTGGCCTATGGCGCTCGCCTGGAACGCGGGTTGGGTTAACAGCCCTCAGGGGTTCGAATCCCCTATCCTCCGCCACGGCAGTAGACCCCGACCTGAGGAACGAAGGTCGGGGTCTACTGCCGTCTTGGGCACGGCGATTCGAGGAGGAGCGTAGCGACGGAGTCCCCTATCCTCCGCAAAGGGAAAAGTCCCCCGCCGTCGAGTTCCTCGACGGCGGGGGACTTTTCCCTTTGCATTCGGGCACGGCGATTCGAGGAGGCGCGAAGCGACGGAGTCCCCTATCCTCCGCCCGCCACCCCGCTTCCCCACCCCATCCCACCACTCCCACTCGCCCACACTCCCCTCCCCCCCAAAAAATCACGCGTGCGACTTTTGCCCACCCAGTGGACAAAACCCGCACGCGTAACTCCAACGCATCTCCCCGCGTGGCGGCGCTCCCCGCCCAGCGGCGTCAGTCGGGGCCGTCGGGCAGTTCGACCGGGTCCTCGACCAGCCCCGTCTCGGGGGTGTCCGGCCGATAGCCGACGGCGGTGTTGAGGAAGGCGAGGATCGGCACCGCGAGCAGGCCGCCGACGATGCCGGCGATCATGATTCCGCCTGCGATCACGACGATGACGGCGACCGGGTGCAGTCGCACCGACCGTCCGAGCAGGAAGGGCTGGAGCACGTGGCCCTCCAGCTGCATCACCACGATCAGCACGACGAGCACGAGCACCGCGGTGAGCCAGCCGCGGGTCGCGAGGGCGACGACGACGGCCAGCGAACCCGCGGCGACCGAACCGACGATCGGGATGAAGGCGCCGAGGAAGATCAGCGCCACCAGCGGCAGCACGAGGGGCACCCGCAGGATCGCCAGCCCGATGCCGATGCAGACCGCGTCGATCAGGGCGACCAGGACGGTGGCGTGCACATAGGACTGCAGGGTCCGGAAGCCCGCGCCGCCGGCGGCGCGCACGTGGTCGCGGTGCGGCACCGGTACGACCCGGGTGACGAAGTTCCAGATCTGGCGGCCGTCGTAGAGGAAGAAGATGAGCAGGAAGACGGTCAGCAGCGCCGCGGTCACCAGTTTGGTTGCGATCGTGGCGGTGTCGATGGCGCCGGTCGCGATGGTCGCCTCGTGCGCCCGCAGCCACCCGATGATGTCGTTGCTGCTGTTGCGCAGGGTCTCCGATTCGACTTTCAGCGGACCGTTCTCGAGCCAGCCGCGGGCCTGCGCGATGGAGTCGGCGACGTCGCCTGACATCCGCGGGATGCCGGTGATCAGCTGTTGAACCACGAAGCCGAGGGCGGCGACGATCACGGCGAAGGTCAGGACGACTGCCGAGAGCACGCCGACCGACCGATGGATCCGATGCCGTTCGAGCCAGCCGACGACCGGTACCAGCAACGCCGACAGCAGGATGGCGATCGCGACGGGAACCACCAGTTCCTCGAATCGCAGGAAGAGCTTCCCGAGCACGTACAGGCCGGCGCCGATGATCAGCAGGCGCCAGGTCCAGGCGGCGGTGACGCGAATCCCGGGCGGGACCTGCGCGGCAGCCCACCCGGCATCGGTCGGTTCAAGACGGTCCGGTGTGGGCTTCACAGGCGTGAGACTACCCGGCGCCTCCCGCGCGACGCGGGCTCTCGCCGCGCGGGGCACAGGTCAGAACTCGATCGTCACGGGTGCGGCGTCTCCGAGCGACAGCGCGGCCAGCGAGGTGGGGGTGATGCCCGGGCGGAAGGACGCGGCCACGGCCTGGACGTTCTCGCCGCGTGCCAGGCGGGCGGCCTGGGTGCGGGTGAGGGTCAGGTCGGCGATGTCGACGCGGCGCAGCGCGTCGTCGCCGTTCATGTCGGTGGTGGAGGTGCGCATGCTGAGCACGGCGCGAGTGCCGTCGAGACGGATGATCGGGTCCGCCATCGCGATCTCCAGCAGGTGGAACTTGGTCGACGCGACGACGGTGCCCGCGTAGCGGAGCTGGCCCCTGCCGTTGCGGACGGTGTTGTCGACCAGCTTGAACGACATGCGGCCCGCGTCGTCGACCGCGGCGCCGCCGCTGCCCGACAGCGCTCCGGCCGTCGTCTGCCGGACGGTGTCGGCGAAGGTCGGCGAGTACTTCCAGATCAGGTTCTTCGGCGCCGGTGTCGGCGTGTTCGGGCCGGCCTCCGTCGAGTAGTCAAGCGGCACCGACAGCTCTTGCGCGGCGTTCACCGAGTCGGCGGCGCCGAAGGTGTAGATGCCCCACCGGCCGTCGGCGGGCGTCTTCTTCGGGGTGGCGAGGACGATCGTCGCCGTGAACTCGCCGGAACGACTCAGCGGCACCCACTGCTGGCGGACGGTGCGTCGCATGTCGAAGGGCACGGCGGGCACGCGTCCCAGCGCGTCGCGGGAGAGCACCCATTTGGTCTGCGCGCGGACGGTGGTGCGCGCGGATTCCGGCGCCCCGGTCGACGGACGCCAGTCAGGCGCGAAGGCGCCGAAGGTCACGAAGGTGCCGTGCGGAACGCCCGGCGGCACGGGCACCGGGAGACCGGAGGTGTTGGCATGCGGGTCGAAGCCGGTTCCCTTGACGACCACTCGATCACCGGGGTGCAGGACCGTGGCTCCGACCGGCGTGACGCCGTCGGCCAGAAAGACCTCGATGGCGGGACGGAAGGTCTTCGCTTCTGCGGGCGCGACGCCGATCGCCGTCAACGCCACGGCCGTCAGCGTCGCCGCGATCACCACTGCAAACCGAAGAAGTCGTTTCATAAGCCGAGCCTAACCTAGGGTTGATTTCGCCCGAACGGGACCAAAGACCCCACTCGGTCCGCAATCGGTGCCGATTTGTTCAAGAAGCACCGCTGGAGAGCGGCGAGACTGAAGTCATGAACGAGAGAACAGACACCAACATCTGGCCCGGACTCACCTATCACGACCCGCTCGCCCAGCGAGCGTGGCTCGCGAGTCTCGGCTTCACCGAGGGCATCCTCGTCGAAGGCGACGCCGACGGGGAGGTGATCCACTCCGAGATGCTCTGGCCCGACGGCGGTCGGGTGATGATCAGTTCGGCGAGCAGGGCCGACAAGACCTTCGTCACGCCGACCGGCGCGGGCAACGTGTACGTCGTCGTCCTGGACCCCGACGCCGTCTACGCGCGAGCGACCGCCCTCGGGGCACGCCTTGTCCGCGACATGGCCGAAGAGGATTATGGGTCGCGAGGCTTCTCCATCGCCGACCCGGAGGGCAACTCGTGGAGCTTCGGAACATACGCGGGCTGACCGGCGCCGACGTCACGGTCTACGACATCACCGGCTGCCTACCCGGTCGACATCTGGGGCTGCCGTCGCCGTCGGCGACGCTCGTCATCGATCTGGCCGACGGCCTGGTCCTCGGCTCGCAGTCCCGTCCGACGACCGAGACCTTCCGCTGCTGCCTGGCGGGCATGCACCTGCGGCCGGTGACGATCCATCACGACGGAACCCAGCGCGGTGTCCAACTCGACCTCGACCCGCGCACGGTCCGCACCCTGTTCGGGGTGCCCGCCGCCGAACTCGCGAACGACTCGGTCGAGCTGTCCCAGGTCGATCACGCGGTCGCCGACGAGCTGTATCACCGGCTGGCCGACGCGGCCCCGTCCGCTCGGGCGCGGGTCGCCGCCGACGTGCTCGCCCGCGCCGCAGATCCCTCCGACGCCCCGGTCGACGCACACGAGGCGTGGCGGCTGCTCGCTCGCAGCCGGGGGCGGATGCGCATCGCCGAGCTCGTCGACCGTTCCGGCTGGTCGCCGCGGCGCCTGACCGCCCTGTTCGTCGCAGAGTTCGGGATCGGCCCCAAGCAGGCCGCGCGGCTGATGCGCTTCGACGCCGCCCGCCGCGGACTCGAGGCCGGTCGCGCCGCGGGCGAGGTCGCCGCGGCGTGCGGGTACGCGGACCAACCGCACATGTCGCGCGAGTTCGCGGAGTTGACCGGCCATGCGCCGGGGTCGCTGATCCGCCACCGCGCGTCCGAATTCGTGCCGGATTCCGAACATCGCGTCGCGTAGCGGACCGAGCGGTGCCCGCCCTCGCGCGACCACCCGGGGACGGCGCCCGCGCCCGCCCGTTCCGACCAGGCCGGACCGGCCTTGAGCGTCATCCGATTGCACGTCACCCGAATGTACTAACAGTGCATACCGGTCATCGGTGGCCGAGGCCTCGACACTAGTCTTCTGGTCCATGAGACCGGGTGTGATTCGTGCCGTCACCGCAGCCCTTGCCGCGGCGACGCTGCTCGCCGCCGTCCCGCAGGCCGCCGACGCCGCCCCCGCACCGACCACCTCGACCGACCGGACCACACCGCCGAACCTCCGTCCGCTGCCCGGCTGGGTGGTCGACGGCGTCGACCGCCTCGTCCCGCCGCCGCCCCTCCGGCATCTGAAACGGATCCCGCAGCGCTCGGCCTCCCCCGGCTACGACCACGCGACCCTGGAACTGCGCGAGGCGATCATGCCCGACCGGCTCGGCGATCCGATGTTCGACCGCTGGCCCGCGGGCCTGGCCGAGCGCGCGCCGGGCGACGTCCTGGCGACGCGCGACGTGACCGGCGTCGCCGGATTCCTCGTCACGGTCCCCATCCGCAGCGCCCGCATGCTCAAGTTCCGTTCCACCGACGTCCACGACCAGCCCGTCTTCGGCACCGCGACCGTCATCGAACCGCGCGCGCCGTGGACCGGGCGAGGCCCCCGGCCGATCCTGGTCAACAACGTCCCGATCAACGGGCTCGGCACCGAGTGCACCGCCGGGTACACCCTGACCAACGGCTTCTCCGACAAGACCAACCAGACCGACCTGTTCCCGCCGACCACCCAGTTGGCGCTCTCGCGCGGCTACACCGTGATCGTCCCCGACCACGAGGGTCCGCGGCAGGCCTACGCCGAACCCGAGCTGGCCGGCCGGATCGTCCTGGACGCCGTCCGAGCGGCAGCCAAGTGGGCGCCGACGAAGTACGCGGACAGCCGGGTCGCCGTCACCGGGTACTCGGGCGGAGCGATCGCCACCAACGGCACCGCCAAAGTGCTCGGCGAGTACGCGCCCGAGCTGGTCGGCCGGATGGTCGGCGCAGCCATCGGCGGCGTCCCCGCCGACTTCCGCCTCCTCGCCCAGGCGATGAACGCCAATGTCGCGACCGGTGTGATGCTGGCCGCCACCCTCGGCATCGCCCGCGAACGACCCGAGATCCTCGGCCTGGCGAACAACCTCGGCCGCTGGCTGGCGACCTCGCCCCTCAAGAACTCCTGCGGGTCCGACTACGGCATGGCGGCCCCGCTGCTCCTGCCCGCGCAGATCCTCTCCAGCGACGCCGACCCCTTCGATTCCCCGATCGCACGGCGCGTCTACGAGCTCACCCAGATGCCCGACACCAAGGCCGTGCTGCCGCTGTACATCTACCACGGCGCGCACGAGCTCTGGGTGCCCGTGCAAGGGGCCCGAGACCTGTACGCGCAGCAGTGCCGACTGGGCGCCAACGCCGTCTACCGGGAGGTGCCCGGCGAGCACCTGTCCGCGGCGCTGATCGGCTATCCGGAGGCGATGCGCTGGCTCGACGCGCGTCTGCGCGGGGTCCCCGCGCGGAGCGAGTGCCCGGCGACCCCGCACGCCTGACGAGCGGGCCTCACCGACGAGCCCGGCGTCGACGGAACTCGACCCGGCTCACCCGATCCGGTTGCCCTCGGCGTCCCAGTGCTCGGCGACCTTCTTGCTCGGCGGCACCCGCGGCGGCTCGCCCGGCATTTTGGGATAGTTCGGGGGATACACCATGTCGCCGAGTCCGTCGGCCTCGTCGCGCTCCACCATCTCCAGCAGCGCCTCGAGTCCCGCTCGATGCTCGTCGATGTCGGCCCACGGGTCTCCCCGCTGCGCGACGAGCGCGGGCACGGTCGCGATGGTGAGGTCCTCCGGGTCGACGTCGACGAGTTCGGCCCAGGTCACGGGGGTGGAGACACGCGCTCGCGGCGACTTGCGCACCGAGTACGGCGCCGCCATCGACCGATCGCGGGCGTTCTGGTTGTAGTCGATGAAGATCCGATCGCCCCGCTCCTCCTTCCACCACGACGTGGTGATCAGATCGGGTGCCCGGCGCCCCAGTTCACGGCCCAGCGCGATGACCGCGCGGCGCGTGGCGATGAAGTCCCACTCGGGCCGGATCGGCACGAAGACGTGCACCCCGCGACTGCCCGACGTCTTGACGAAACCGGTCATCCCCAGCTCGTCCAACAGGGGCCGGACCAGCTCGAGCGCCACCCGGCGGACGTCGTCGAAGCCTCGGCGCGGCTCGCCCGACGTCGGGTCGGGCGGATCCAGATCGATCCGCAGCTGGTCGGGGTGATCGTTGTCGGCGGCGGACCCGGGCGAAGCTCCCGCCCGATCCTCCCCTTCCGGCGCCAGGGTCGGCCACGTGTGGAAGGTGACGGTCCCGAGATTGGCGGCCCACACCAGGTCGGCGGGGATCCGCGGGCAGAACGCGTGCCCGGATCGCTTGGACGGGAACACGATCCGCGTCGCCTGCACATGGTCGGGGTGATGCTTCGGCAGGTGCTTCTGGTAGATCTGCTCGCCGTCGACCCCGTCGGGGAAGCGCTGCAGAAAGGTCGGGCGGCCCGCGACCGCGGCCAGTGCCGGCCCGGGACCGGACGGGCCGGCGATCGACATCACGCGGTAGTAGTCCACGAGGTCGCCCTTGCGGCCCCCGTCGGCGCCCAGTTCGGGGAAGTAGATCTTGTCCGGGTTGCTGAGCTTCACCTCGACGCCGTCGACGTCGAGCATGACCGGTTGGGGTTTGCCGGGCATCAGGGCGTGCCTCCTTCGAGGACGTCGAAGACGTCGTAGGTCAGTGGGACCTCGAGCTGGTCGTACCCGCAGCTGCCGGGCTCGCGGTCGGGTCGCCACCGCAGAAACTTCACCGTGTGCCGGAAGCGGCGGTTCTCCATCTGGTCGTAGGCGAACTCGGCCACCAGCTCCGGCCGGATCGGAATCCACTCGGCGCTGCCCGCCGTGCGCCACCGACTCACCTCTCCCTGCGCGACGGTGTCCGGGTCGGTGCGCATCGGCTCGAACAGGTCCTGGAGTTCACGACGTCTCGCATCGGAGAACGCGCTGGACCCGCCGACCATCCGCAGCTCGCCGTCGTCGTACAGGCCCAGCAGCATCGACCCGAGACCGGTCCCGGACTTGTGGACGCGGTAGCCCATGACGACGCAGTCCGCCGTCCGCTTGTGCTTGACCTTGACCATCTCGCGTTTGCCGGGGACGTAACCGCCGTCGAGCCGCTTGCCGACCACCCCGTCCAGACCCGCGCCCTCGAACTCGGTGAACCACGCGAGCGCCTCGCCGGCGTCGCGGGTGACGCGGCTGACCCGGATCCGATCGTCACCCGCGTCGGCGGCGGCCTCCAACAACGCGGCGCGGCGGACGTCGAAGACCTCTCCGGTGAGGTCCGCCGAACCGGTGGCGAGCGCGTCGAAACCGATGAACACGGCGGGCGTCTCCTGCGCGAGCTTCTCCACGCGCGAGGCCGCCGGATGGATGCGCTGCGACAGCGCGTCCCAGTCGAGCCGGTTCACCGATCCGATCGGCCGCGCGACCGCCACCTCGCCGTCGAGCACCACCCGCGGCGGCAACGACGCGCGAGCCGCCTCGACCAGTTCCGGGAAGTAGCGCGCCAGGTCCTTGCCGCCGCGCGAGGACATCACCACTTCGTCACCGTCGCGGAAGATCAACGCGCGGAAGCCGTCCCACTTCGGTTCGTACGACCACACCGGGCCGTCTGCGGGCTGGTCGGGCACACCGGTGACCGCCTTCGCGAGCATCGGTTGCACGGGCGGGTTCACCGGGAGGTCCACGCGCTCCATCGTTCCCGACAACCGACGGCCTTGGCAACGGATCTCACAGACCCACCAGATACCGCCGCAAGCAGTACGCTCAGCGGCCGGCTCCGGCAATCTTCCGGCGGCGGGCGATGTCCGTACTGTTTACGGCGGCATCACTGTTTACGGCGGCATCGGCGCGAACACCGCCGCCGCGACGGCGCCGACTACGCGGTGTCGGACTCCACGGCGGCCCGCTCCGCGGCCTCGTCGAGCGCCCGGCGCACGAAGTCGGCGCCGACCCGAATCGCATCGCGCGATTGCCGCAGAGTCGGAACCGCGGCGGGGAAGGCGTGCACCTGCCCGGCGTAGACGTGCAGCTGCGCGGGCACGCCGGCCCGGTCGAGAGCGGCGTACAGGTCGCGAGCGTCCTTCTCCAGCGCCTCGTGACGCGCACACACCACCACCGCGGGCGGGAACTCGGCGACGACCGCGTCGGCCGTCATGTCCAGTTCCCCGGTGAAGGGCTCGGGCCCGCGCACATAGAACGGCCGCAGCTTCTCGATCTTTCCGATCGGCAGCATCGCATCGCGCCGGCCGGACCGCCGAGCACCGGGCGCCAGGTTCAGCAGCGGAGAGAAGCCCAGGTAGGCGTCCGGGCCGGCGATCCCGTCGTGCGCCGCCCGCTCGATCACCTTGGCCGCCAGGTAGCCGCCCGCCGAGTCGCCGGCCACGACGATCTCGTCGTAGTCGCCGCACCCGCGCAGTTCCCGATACACCCGGTAGGCGTCGGCGACCGATGTCCCGACGCCCGCCTCGGGGCACTGACGGTACTGCGTGTTGATCACCGGCACGCCCAGTTCGCGCGACAGCAGGGAGGCGACGGCGCGATGCGTGCCGATGCCGCAGGCGATGAAGCCTCCGCCGTGCAGGTAGAGAACGGCGGCGCGGTCGCGGCCCGGGCGGTCCGGCGTGATCCGTTCGACCGGCGCATCGGCGATCACCTCCCGCCCGATCCGTACCCCGCGCAGCACCCGCGGATCCTTCGCGGCCCGTTCCTCGAGGACCGACATCCGGCGCAGCAGCCCCTCCGACACCGGCGCCAGCGCCAACAGGGGCTTCACCAGCAGGAAGAAGAGCCAGAACACCACGAGGGAACGGAGGTCTCGCTGGTTGTGGGCGATCACCGACATGCGCTCATCCTCGCCGACCCGGATGCGGCGCCGTCGACCGCCCCCACCCGGTCCCCTTCGCCTTCTCCGCGAGCGCCGGAACCGTCCGGTGCGGCAACGGCGAGGTCAGCGTCAGCCACGTGGTGGAGTGGATGACCCCGGCGAAGCCGACGATCCGCTCGATCAGCGCCAGCAGCTCGGGCTGGGTGGCGGTGGCGACCCGCACCAGCAGATCCTCCCGCCCGGTGACGGTGTGCACCTCCAGCACCTGCGGGATGTGGGTGACCGCCTCGGCGATCGTGGTCAGGCTCCCCTGCTCGGTCTCCAGCGCCAGGAACGCCTGCACCACCAGACCGGCCTGCGCGAGGTCGACCTGCAGCCGGTAGCCGGCGATCAGCCCGCCCTCTTCGAGCCGCTTCAGCCGGGAGGCGACGGTGTTGCGGGAGATGCCGAGCGTGGTCGCCAACGCCGCCACCCCCTGACGCGCATCGCTGTCGAGCAACCGCAGAAGTTCGACGTCGAGTTCGTCGATGCTGAGCACTTCCATCACCTCTCATCGGAGACCTACGTCACCATCTGATCAGAATGATCAGTTGCGAGCGCCTCAATTGACCACCTTGCACGCCGCGGCCACCATTTAAACATCAACGACTGGTGATCCGCCTCACAAGGGCGGTCCAAGCAGATTGGTGGGCCACATGACCTCCGTCGCGCAGCCGCAGGCGCAGAAGTTCGACCTGACCGACAAGTACCGCCCGAATTCGGGCCCCGTGCTCCTGACCGGAGTGCAGGCGACCGCCCGGATGCTGATCGAGAACCGCGAGCGCGAACGCCGCCTCGGCCGCAACGTCGCCGCCTTCGTCTCCGGCTACCAGGGCAGCCCCCTCGCCGCCGTCGACAAGGTCTTCGGCGAGGTCCCCGACCTCGACGCGCACGCCATCAGCTTCGTCCCCGGCCTCAACGAAGAACTCGGCGCCACCTCCGTGTGGGGCAGCCAGCAGGAGCTGCCCAAGGGCGCGCGGACGCACGACGGCGTCGTCGGCGTCTGGTACGGCAAGGGCCCGGGCCTCGACCGTGCCAGCGACGCCTTCCGGCACGCCGCCATGTACGGCGCCCACCCGCGCGGCGGCGCGCTCGCGCTGGTCGGCGACGACCCCGCCGCCAAGTCGTCGACCGTCCCCGCCGCCAGCGAACGGTCCCTCGCCGCGCTGTCGATGCCGGTCCTGTTCCCGCGCAACGCCGAGGAGGTCATCGCCTTCGGCATGTTCGGAATCGAGCTGTCGCGCGCCTCGGGCTGCTGGCCGGCGATGAAGCTGGTCGCCGACGTCTGCGACGGTCTGTGGACGCTCGACCGCGACTTCGCCGACCTGCACATCACAGTCCCCGACCTGGACTGGGAGGGCCGCCCCTGGACCTACCGCCAGCGCGTCATGGCCGCCCCGCCCGACAGCGTGCTCGCCGAAGCCGACCTCTACGGTCCCCGCTGGGCGATGGTCGAGAAGATGACGGCTGCCAACGCGATCGACGCCATCGAGGTCGATCCGGCACACGCCTGGCTCGGCATCGTCGCCGTCGGCACCGCCTACGACTCGGTCCGTCAGGGCCTGACCGAGCTCGGCCTGTCCGAGGAGGACCTGGTTCACGCCGGCATCCGCATCCTGCGCGTCGGCATGCCCTACCCCCTCGGCTCGGAGAAGGTCCGCCGCCTGGCCGAAGGCGTCGAGACAGTCCTGGTGGTCGAGGACAAGATGTCCTTCGTCCAGTCGCAGGTCACCGACGTGCTCTACGGGCTGCCCGACGCCCCGCGCATCCTCGGCAAGCTCGACGCCGACCGCCGACCGCTGGTCCCGTCCGACGGCGAGCTGACCGCCGCCCGTCTGCTGGCCCCGCTGCGCCGGGTGCTCGACGGCCGCGTGCCGATCACCGTCCCGAAGCCCGCCCCGCCGAAGCTGACCCTGCTCGACACCAACCGCACCGCGTACTTCTGCTCGGGCTGCCCGCACAACCGCTCCACCGCGGTCCCCGACGGCTCCCTCGCCGGCGGCGGCATCGGCTGCCACACCCTGGTCACCATGTCCTCGCGCACCGACTCGCAGGTCACCGGCCTGACCCAGATGGGCGGCGAGGGCGCCCAGTGGATCGGTCAGGCGCCCTACACCGACGTCGAGCACATCTTCCAGAACGTCGGCGACGGCACCTACTTCCACTCCGGACAGCTGGCCGTGCAGGCCTGCGTGGCCGCCGGGGTCAACATCACCTACAAGATCCTGTTCAACGCCGCCGTCGCCATGACCGGCGCGCAGGACGCCGAGGGCGGGCTGACCGTTCCGCAGCTGACGCACAAGCTGACCGCCGAGGGCGTCACGAAGATCATCGTCTGCGCCGAGGACCCCAAGCGGCACCCGAAGGGCTCGCTGGCCGACGGCGTGCTGCTGTGGGACCGCGACCGGCTCGACGAGGCGCAGCGTCTGCTGCGCGAGGTCAAGGGCGTCACCGTCCTGATCTACGACCAGCAGTGCGCCGCCGAGGCACGCCGCAAGCGCAAGCGCGGCACCCTGCCGACCCGCCGCACCCGGGTGATCATCAACGAGGCCGCCTGCGAGGGCTGCGGCGACTGCGGTGTGAAGTCGAACTGCCTGTCCGTGCAGCCGGTCGAGACCGAATTCGGCCGCAAGACCCGCATCGATCAGACCAGCTGCAACACCGACTACACCTGCATGGACGGCGACTGCCCGTCGTTCGTCACCGTCGAACTACCCGAGGACGGCGCCAAGCTCCCGCGCAAGGAGGCGCCCGTCGCGCCGGTCGTCGCCGACCCCGACGGCGCCGCCCTGGTCGGCACCCACAACGTCTTCCTCGCGGGCATCGGCGGCACCGGCATCGTCACCGTCAACCAGGTGCTCGGCACCGCCGCCCTGCGCGCCGGGCTGCACGTGGAGGGCTTGGATCAGACGGGTCTGAGCCAGAAGGCCGGCCCGGTCACCTCGCACCTGCGCCTGGCCGCCGACGTCGCCGGAGACGCCGGCTCGACCCGATCCGCCGGCTCCAACCGGATCAGCCCGTCGGCCGCCGACTGCGTCCTGGCCTTCGACCTGCTGACCGCGGCCGACGCCAAGCACGTCGGCGTGGGCGACCCGGAGCGGACGGTGACCGTGGCCTCCACCAGCGCGGTGGCGACCGGTGAGATGGTCTACGACCGCAACGTCGCCTACCCGCAGGACCAGGCACTGCTCGACCGCGTGGCCGCGCGTGCGGCCCGGGTGATCTCGTTCGACGCGCTCGACGCCGCCGAGGCCCTGTTCGGCCACACCGCCGCCGCGAACTTCCTGCTGGTCGGCGCGGCCTTCCAGGCCGGCGCGCTGCCGATCCCGGCCGCCTCGATCGAAGAGGCGATCGCGATCAACGGGGTCGCGGTCAAGGCGAACCAGCAGGCCTTCCGCTGGGGCCGGGTGGCCGTCGCCGATCCGGCGGCATTCGCCGCGGTCACCACCACCGGCGCCGTCGTCTCCCGCAGCGACACCGTGGTCCCGACCGAACTGTTCGTCGGCTCGCCGCTGACCGGCGAGGTCCGCGAGCTCGTCGAGCGACGTGCCGCGCAGCTGGTGGCGCACTCGAACCTGCGCGTGGCCGCCGAGTACGTGCGAGAGGTCGAGACCGTGTGGCGCCGCGAGCGCGTCGTCACCGACGACACCGAGCTGTCGGCCGCCGTCGCCGCGAACCTGCACCGGCTGACCGCGTACAAGGACGAGTACGAGGTGGCCCGCATGCTCACCGACACCGCCTTCCTGGAGTCGGTGGCCGCCGAGGTCCCGGGTGCGTCGAACCTCACCTACAAGCTGCACCCGCCGGTGCTGCGCGCACTGGGGCGGGAGAAGAAGATCGGCTTCGGTCCGCGCTCGCACGTCGCGCTCCGCGTCTTGGCGAAGGGAAAGTTCCTGCGCGGCACCGCTTTCGACCCGTTCGGCCGGGCAGGCGTCCGTAAGGTGGAACGCGCCCTGCTGGCGCACTACCGCGACCTCATCGCCGACCGGACGGCCACCCTGACCGCCGACGGCTATCGCGCCGCCGTCGACGTGGCCCGCGCCCCCGAACTGGTGGTCGGCTACGAGGACGTCAAGCTCCGCAACGTCGACCGCTATCGCGCACGACTGTCCGAGCTCGGCGTCGACACCACCCCCATCCGTTGAGAAACACCACCCACCCGACAAGTCCCGGAGGAACCATGACCGTCACCGATTCGCAGGCCGCCCGCACCGTCGATCCCACCAGCGTCTTCTCGCATCCCGACATGACCATCGACCCGCCGCACGAGCAGGTGGTGTTCTGCCGCGACGCCGCCACCGGCCTGCGCGCGATCATCGCGATCCACAACACCGCACTCGGCCCGGCGCTCGGCGGCACCCGCATGTACCCGTACGCCTGCGAGGCCGACGCGCTCGGCGACGTGCTGCGCCTCTCGCGCGGCATGACCAACAAGTCGGCCGCGGCCGGACTCGATCTCGGCGGCGGCAAGGCCGTCATCATCGGCGACCCGGCCGTCGACAAGACCCCCGAACTGCTGCGCGCCTACGGCCGCTTCGTCGACACCCTCGGCGGCCGCTACATCACCGCGGGTGATGTCGGCACCACCTCGCAGGACATGGACGTCATCGGCGAGAGCACCGGGTACGTCGCCTCCAAGACCGTCGCCAAGGGCGGTGCGGGCGACACCGCCCCGATGACCGCGCTCGGCGTGTTCAGCGCACTGCTCGCCGCCGCCGAACAGGCCTGGGGTTCAGCCGATCTCACCGGGCGCACCGTGGGCGTCGAGGGCGTCGGCAAGGTCGGCACCCAGCTCACCGATCTGCTGCTGACCGCGGGCGCCACGGTCCTGGCGACCGACCCGTACGCCCCGGCCCGCGAGGCCTTCGCCGCCCGCTTCCCGCAGGCTCGCATCGTCGACGACGTCCGCAGCGCGCAGGTCGACGTGTACGCGCCGTGCGCGATGGGCGGCACCGTCACCGCCGAGCTGGCCGCGGACACCACCGCCACCGTGATCTGCGGCGCCGCCAACAACCAGCTCGTCGCCCCAGAGGTGGAGCAGGTCCTCGGCGGGCGCGGCATCGTCTGGGCGCCGGACTACATCGCGAACGCCGGCGGCGTCATCCAGGCGTTCAGCGAACAGCAGGACTGGACCGCCGAGCAGATGCGCGCCAAGGTGGAGGCCCTGCGCGAGCGCACCGCGCACGTCCTGGCGACCGCCGCCGCACGCGGCATCACCAGCGGCGACGCGGCCCGCCTCGTCGTCGCCGAGCGGCTGTCGGCGGCGCGCTGACCCCGTCCCGAACGCACGCGGCGCCGGCGCCCGTGTCACCTCCGAGGTGATGCGGGCGCCGGCGCCGTGTTCGGCCCGCTCGATGTTCTCGATGGGACGGGAGCCCGCCGGGCCCGCTCGCCTACGCCGCGGGCACGACCTTCCCGCCGACCTTCACCGTCACCGCGCCGGTGGCGGCGTTGTAGGACACCGTGCCGTTCTCGAAGGTCGTCTCGTGGACGTCGCCACGCACGATCTCGTCGCTGGTGACGGCCCCGAGCGGTCCGGCCGAGCCGTTGGCGCCCGTCCGGCTGGGCACCCCGCTCTCGTCGCGGACCACATTCCAGGCGTCGCGGATCCGGCCCGAGGTGATGAACGCCGGCGTCCCCGGTTCGGCGTTCCGCGCGGTGATGACGCCGCCTTGGAACTGCTGGAAGACGACACCGCTGTCCCGGGTGCCCGCGTTGTGGTCGCCGGTCAGCGGCAGACCGAGCAGCTTCTTCTCCGCGGGCGTGGCCGACGCGTACCGCTGTGCGATCGGGCCGACCATCGTGACCTCGACCCCGCGCTCCCCCGTCACCGTCACGCTCTTCGGTGCGGCGCGCGCGGCGGACTCGGCGGGACGAGTGATCACCGGCTCGGACGAGTCCGCTGCGGGTGAGGAGGCGGAGGTGCTCCGGGTCTTCGGCGCCGCCGACGGCTGAGTCGTCGTCGAGGATGACGTGGCCGACGATGACGCGGCCGAGGATGAGGTCGCCGTGACCGACTCGGCCGCGCCGTCGTCGCCGCAGGCCGTGCCGGCCAACGTGAGGGCGGCCAGTGCGACGACCGTTCCCGACAACCGTCCGTACGCGATGGATTTCATGAATTCCTCTCGGCAGCAGTGGCGACCGTCCGCCTCTGCGGCGGCGCATCGACTCGCCCGACCGTAGCGGACCGGCGATCGTCCCGCAGTGCGAAAGGACGAAATTATTCACCTATTCGGGGGACATTTCAAATTTCGGCGTGATGGACGTATCAGAAACCCTTCTTATACCTGCCCGAGAGGCCGCCCACCACGGGAAATGCATCTGACACACGCAAAATCAGAGTCGAATTCCACCCTGCCATCACGACCCTGATACGACACTTTGTCCGACTCTCAGACCGCGTGATAGAAGTCCTTCGGCCCTATCTTGTAGGGATTTCTCCAATTTTGGGACGGTCGGGGGTTCTGGTTCGTCTTCGCCGACCAGGGACACGTCCCCACGAAGGAACGAAAGGTTCTCCATGCGCAAGTCTGTCTACCGGCGTCCCGGCGGAAAGGAGGTGGTGTCTCGGTTGAAGGCGGTGGGGATGATCTTCGCGATCCTCGCACTCGTGCTGACGACCGTCTCGTTCGCGCCGACGGCGTCGGCCGAGCCCGGCGAGACTCTCACCACCACCGCCCCGGCCGCGCCTGCCGAAGATCCTCCGGCAGCAGCCGACGACAGCGTCGTGCCGCCCGCGCCCACCACCCAGGCTCCCCCGACCCAGTCGCCCACGGGCACGACAGAGGCCCCGGAGCCCCCGACCGAGGCTCCCTCGGCCACCACGGAAGCGCCCGCGCCCAGCACGACGGACCCCGCGCCCACCACCGAGAGCTCCGCTCCCACGTCGTCGACGCCGAAGCGCCAGGCACGCGCCGGCGGCGCCAATCCCGGCATCAAGGTCGACGTCACCAAGATCGAGGTCGAAGGCAAGCCCGGCCAGCAGGCCACCGTCGGCGACTCCGTCCTGGTGGCAGGCACCTGGGATGCGAGCGACGCGGATCCTCAGCCCGGCGACACCTTCACGGTCGGTTTCCCCAAGCAGTTGAACCTGATCGGGAACTCCACCTTCAACCTGGTCGGCGACGATGGCACCGTCTGGGGCACGTGCACCGTCAGCTCCGCGACCAACGTCATGAACTGCAAGCTCTCCGACGCAGTGACCGATCGTCCCGAAGAGGTCAAGGGCAAGTTCGAGGTCTACGCGAAGGCCACCGAGCGCACCACGTCCGAGACGGTCGATTTCAATCTCAACGGCAAGACCACCGCGGTCGATCTGCCCGCCACCGGCGGGATCACCGACGGCCAGCAGCTCGGCAAGGCCAAGAAGTCGGGCAAGCTGACCTCGGACAAGCAGGCCGTGCGCTGGACCATCGACATTCCCGGATCGGACCTCCTCGCGCTGGAGAGCCCTCGGGGCTCCGGTCACGTCACGCTCACCGACGAGCTCGGCAAGGAGATGGAGCTGTGCGCCGAGCCCCGACTCGACGCCAAGCTCTCCGCCGGTCGCCCGAACAGCCTCAAGCCGGTCTCAGGCGGCGTCACCGTCACCCAGCCGGGTGGCGCGGGCACGCCCGTGAGCATCGGAATCACCAACGGTGACCAGGCGATCAAGGCCGACCAGCTCTACCGCATCGAATACACCACCTGCTCGACCAGCGGCGTCGTGGACCCCGCGGGCACCGAGTACACCAACGCGGTCACCATCGGCGACGACGAGGTCGGCGCCGTCGTCGGACAGGACTGGAAGCCTCAGTCGAACCCGTCCAAGAGCGGCTCGCTGACGAACCGGGACCGCTTCCGGACCATCGACTGGACGATTCTCGTTCCGGGCACCGACATCAAGGCGAACGGCTTCGGGATCTCCCTGAAGGAGACCCTCGAAGGCCCGCACGCCGTGTGCAGCGCCGGTCTGGGACTGAAGATCGCGAAGGCGGACTACCTGCCCGGCGCCGACGGCAAGAACCCGGCGCGCACCGACGTCACCGGCCAGTTCGACATCACCTCCGCCGGCGACACGGCAGGCTCCAAGTCCTTCACCTCGACGATGAAGGTGAAGGACACCGCGTCGTTCGACGAGAAGCAGTACTACTACCTCACCTACCAGACCTGCGTCACCACGGACAAGATGCCGGACACCACGGACGTCTTCGTCAACAAGGCGACGGTCAACGGCAAGGACCTGACCGCCTCGGTGAAGGGCCCGCCCTACAACGGCCGGAAGAACGGCGCCCTGAACAACGAGAGCAAGGACGTCGCCGGGCAGACGCAGCCGGCAGGCACCACCGTCGACTGGACGGTGACGGTCCCCGGACACCACCTCGAAGGCCTCACGGCCCCGGCCGTCATCTCGGACACCTTCTCGGACACGCTGACCGTGTGCGAGGTGACCGGTGACCTCCGCAAGGACCTCAACCTCAAGGTCACCGCGAAGGACATCATCGGCGACGAGTCGCAGAACGCGACGCGGGACCTCACGGCGACGACCGGCGTGACCCGGACCGCGAACGGAATCGACCTGACCCTGCCGAAGGACGCGGGCGACTACAGCCGCGAGACGGTCTACACCATCGAGTACACGCTCTGCACCAGCAGCGGCGGGCTCGACCAGCGCGGCACCGTGTACTCGAACTCCATCGACTACGCCGACAAGAAGTTCTCGAGCAAGGTCACCCAGGAGTGGGGCGGCGGCGGCACCGGCGAGGGCGCCTCGCGCGGCTCGTTCTCGCTGACCAAGACGATCGACCGCGCCTCGGTCGACGTCCCGGAGGACACCCAGTTCACCGTCAAGGTCGAGGAGTTCGCTCCGGGGACCTTCCCGAAGGGCCCCGCGGCGAGCACCTACAACATCAAGGTGAAGGCCGACGGCACCCCGGTCAACGGACTCAATCCCCGCGGCAACGGCTGGCAGATCCGGCTGACCGAGATCGACCTGCCCAAGGTCGACGGAGCCTACTTCGAGCCGGGCA
This sequence comes from Gordonia aichiensis, assembly GCF_039946255.1. Taxonomy (GTDB): domain Bacteria; phylum Actinomycetota; class Actinomycetes; order Mycobacteriales; family Mycobacteriaceae; genus Gordonia; species Gordonia aichiensis_A. Next base: position 111,485 of record NZ_JBCDWL010000004.1, read on the forward strand.
AGTTCCTCCCGGCCCCCGGGGTCGTGCTCAACGCCGAACGCACGCAGGCGCTCGTCTCGATCACGCCGAAGAGCAACGTCGAGGTCGCCCTGGTGAACAAGGCCGCCCACGGATCGGCGAAGGTCACCAAGACCGTCACCGGCGAGGCCAAGGACGCGGGCGCGCTGACCGGCATGGAGAACTTCGTCTTCAACGCCGAGATCGAGTACGGCGACAAGGACGCAGGCAATGAGCTGCGTACCTTCACCCTGAAGGACGGTCAGTTCTACAACCTGAAGGACCTGCCCATCGGCGCCAAGGTCACCATCACCGAGGTTCAGCCGGTCGACACCGACCGCGTGAGCTGGTCGACGCCGGTCGTCTCGAAGAACCCGCTGGTCATCGGCACCGATGCGGCTGCCAACGCGGTCTCGGTCACCAATGAGGCCAAGCTCACCCGGGGTACCTTCTCGCTCAGCAAGAAGCTCACCGGACCGGAGTCGTCCAACAAGAACGTGCCGACCGGCTTCGAGGTGCTCGCCACCTGGACCGATGCCGCAGGCAAGAAGCAGAGCAAGACCCTGACCCTGCCCGCCGACGGCACCTCGGTCCCGTTCGGGCAGAACCTGCCCGGCGGCACTCAGGTCACGCTGACCGAGAAGGTGCCTGCGAACGGCAACGGTCTGGCCTGGGGCGTTCCCGCATTCAGCGGTGACGTCACCGTCGGAGCCGACGATTCGGGCGTGGTGACCATCGGCAAGGAGCCCGGCAAGGTCACGGTCACGAACTTCGTCGACAAGAACGACGGCACCCTGCAGATCGTCAAGCAGGTCACCGGTGAAGCCGCCGACAAGGTCGGCGACGGCGTCGAGTTCAAGGTCCTGGCTCGCTGGAAGGACGGCGCCGACTACCGCTCCAAGGAGCTGACGGTCAAGCAGGGCGTGTCCACGCCGCTCGGCGTCGATCTCCCGATCGGTACCGAGGTGACCTTCTCCGAGATCGACCGTCCGCAGGTCGAGGGCGTCGAGTGGGGCCAGATCAGCTGGGGCACCGAGCCCAGCGGAGCATCGTGGCTCACCGTCGGCGCCGACGGCACCGCGACGGGCATCGTCTCGGACGACCCGAAGGAAGGCCGTCTGATCACGCTGTCGAATGAGGCACTGTGGCAGTTCGGTTCGGTCGAGTTCACGAAGTTCGTCCTCGACGGTGACGACCCCGTCCCCGCGGGCGAGGCCGGTCTGCCGAAGGACACCGAGTTCGAGGTCCGCATCGAGGGCGTCGATCCGGCGCTGCCGAAGGGCACCGTGTTCCCGGCCGTGGGCGAGACCATCACCCTGAACGCCGCGAACAACTGGACCTTCACATCCGGTGACGTCCTGCCGCGCGGCACCGTGGTCACCTTCTCCGAGGTCGACCCCGATCCGCTGCCCGGCAAGGACTGGGCACGTCCGTACTACTTCGTGACGAAGGACGGCGGCGACGAGGGCTACCGCAACACGGTGCAGATCGTGCCGGGTCAGAAGGCTGTGGTGCAGATCCACAACCGGCCGACCCCGACCGCGGAGGTCGACATCGAGAAGGTGGTGACCGGACCCAAGGGCCGCCAGGTCACCAAGGACCCGTCCGCGCTGTTCCAGGTGACGGCGACGTGGACCGACTCCGACGGTGAGGCACGCTCCTGCGTGCTCAACGTCAAGCCGGGCGCGTCGGCGACCCCGACCGCGAAGTGTGAGGCAGCCGTCGTCGACGGTCGTCCGCAGTTCCCGCTCGACACCGAGATCACCTTCACCGAGACGGGCGCACGCACCGGCGTGAGCAACGTCAAGTGGGGCGATGTGGTGTGGAGCGTCAAGAGCGGCAGCGCCACCATGGTCCAGTCCGACAGCGAGCCCAACGGCGTCGTGGTCACCCTGACGGGCGAGGCGAACAAGAAGGTCGAGCTCAAGCTGGAGAACAAGACCAGCCGTGACGGTCTGATCATCCTGCCGCTGCCGATTCCGCTGCCCGGTTGGCCCGGCGGTCCCGGTTGGCCCGGCTGGCCCGGCGGCCCGAACGGTCCGGGTGTGAACCCCGGCCCGAACAAGCCCGTCGGCCCGAACGGCCCCGGTTCCAACGGTCCCGGTTCCAACGGTCCCGGCTCGAACGGCCCGGGTTCCAACGGTCCCGACTCGAACGGTCCCGGCTCCGACGGTCCCGGCTCCAACGGCCGCACCGGCCATAACGGCGCCCCCGGCCAGCCTGCTCCGCAGCAGCCCGATCAGTCGCAGTCGTTGCCGGTCACCGGCGCGAACGTGATCTGGCTCGGACTCGGCGCGCTGGTGCTGATCGCCGGCGGCGGCTGGCTCGTCCTGCGCAACCGCAGGCGAGCAGGCAGCGACGGATAGTCGCCTGCTTACCGGCACGCGGTGAGCGGGGCGGGTTCGGCCCTCCTGGGTCGGACCCGCCCCGTTCTCCGTCGGGGGCGGACACGATAGGTCATGCCCCTCTTCTTCTTTTGAAAGGAACTCCGGCCCGTGAGTGATCACCACGCCGCCGCACCGAGCGTCGCACCGAGTCGGCCCCGCCCAGGCGCAGGCCAGATTCTGGGTGAGCTGCTCCTCACGGCCGGAGTCCTGGTCCTGCTGTTCGTGGTCTATGAGGCGTTCTGGACCAACATCGCCTCCGGTCGGCTGCAGGCCGGCGTCGAATCCCGGCTCGAGCAGGCGTGGTCCGACGGGTCCGGAGTCGTCGCCGGACAACCGATTCCGCCCTTGACGCCGGTGCCCGGCGAGGGCTTCGCGCGCATCCACATGCCCGCCATCGACATCAAGTACGCCGTCGTCGAAGGCGTCGACGGCGAGAACCTGCGGGCCGGCCCCGGCCACTATCCCGCCTCGCAGCTTCCCGGCGAGCCGGGCAACTTCGCGCTCGCCGCGCACCGCATCGGGTCCGGCGCCGCCTTTCAGCACCTGGACGGGCTCGAGGCGTGCGACGCCGTCGTCGTCGAGACCGAGTACCAGTGGCTGACCTACCGGGTGCTGCCGCTCGCCACCGATCCGGCCGCCCGCGCCGCCGCTGCGCGCAACTGTCTGAGCCCCGCGCAGACCGCGCGTGTCACCGACGGCGATTACGCGCACCTGCAGGGGCGGCGGATCACCCTGCCCGGCGACGTCGACGTGATCAACCCGCTGCCCAGCGCGCCGTGGACCGCACCCGGCGACGATCTGGAGAGCGTGGCGACGCTGACCACCTGCCACCCCCTGTTCTCGAACACCGAACGCATGATCGTGCATGCGATGCTCGTCGAGACCATTCCCAAGTCCTCGGGCGGTCGGCCCGCGGCACTACAGGAGCGATGAATGTACGGCTATCTCTGGCGCGCCCTCCCCGGCCCTCGTGTGCTCAAGGCGCTGATCGCGATCGTTCTCGCCGCAGCGGCGGTGCTCTTGCTCATGGAGTACGTGTTTCCCTGGCTGTCGAGCCTGATGCCCTACTCCGACGTCACCGTCTGAGAGATCACCGCCTGAGACACCCGGTCTCCGCGCGTCGACGGGCGTGCGGAGACCGAGTCTCCCCGGGCGCCGACGGGTGTCCGACATTGACCGGGGCCCACCCCTCGCCATATAGTCCACATCGACTAATTTGATTGGAGTAATCGATGTCGACTAAGCCGGTGAAGCTCACCCCGCTCGGGGTGATGGTCCTGGCCTTGCTCCGCGAGGGCGACATGCACCCGTACGAGATGGTCCGGCTCCTCAAACAGCGCCGCGACGACCGCATGGTCTCGGTCACCAACGGCACGCTCTACCACACCGTCGACCGCCTCCACCAGCAAGAACTGCTCGCAGAGGTCGGCGTCGACCGCGAGGGCAACCGGCCCGAACGCACCACGTACACCCTCACCGGCGCCGGCCGCGACGCCGTCGTCGACTGGGTGCGAACCGAACTGCCCGACATCGACCGTCCGGCCCGCTTCCGCGTCGCGCTCGCCGAAGCGCACAACCTGGGACGCGATGAGGTGATCGACCTGCTCACCCGGCGGCGCGAAGCACTGACCGCCGACCTCGCCGCCCACCGTGCGGGACTGACCGACGCGGCCACCCGCCACGTCCAGGAGCAGTTCCTCGTCGAAGTCGACCGCCAGTCCCACCTCCTGCACGCCGACCTGACCTGGACCGACGGATTCCTCGCGCGTCTGGCCGACCCCGCCTACCGCTGGGGCGTCGACGCCTGCACCCCCGATCAACACGTCACCGACCAGCACGCCCCCGATCAGCACGCCGCCCCGGCGGACACCGACCCGAAGGACACCACCGCATGACCTCACCCGCCGCACCGCCCGGCAGCGTCGCCGACGACACCGCGCGCAGCCCGTGGCCAGCCCTGTGGGCCCTGGTCATCGGCTTCTTCATGGTCCTGGTCGACACCACGATCGTCTCGGTGGCCAATCCCGCCATCAAGGCCGCGCTCGACCCCGACACCGGCAACCTCGACAACGTCGTCTGGGTCACCAGCGCCTACCTGCTCGCCTACGCCGTCCCGCTGCTGATCACCGGCCGCCTCGGCGACCGGTTCGGGCCGCGCAGCATGTACCTGATCGGCATCACCGTCTTCACGCTCGCCTCGCTGGGCTGCGGACTGTCGTCGTCGTTGGGCATGCTGGTGGCCTTCCGCGCCGTTCAAGGCCTGGGCGCCGCACTGATCACCCCGCAGACGATGGCGGTCATCACCCGCACCTTCCCGCCGCATCAGCGCGGCGCCGCGATGGGCCTGTGGGGTTCGGTCGCCGGCGTGGCGATGCTGGTCGGGCCGCTGGCCGGCGGCCTGCTCGTCGACCACGCGGGTTGGGAGTGGATCTTCTTCATCAACGTCCCGGTCGGCGTCATCGGCTTCGTCGCCGCGTGGCGGCTGGTGCCGCGCCTGGCGACGCACCCGCACCGCTTCGACATGGTCGGTGTCGCGATCAGCACCGTCGCGCTGTTCCTGATCGTCTTCGGTCTGCAGGAGGGCCAGAAGTACGACTGGGCCGGCTGGGTGTGGGCGATGGTGATCGGCGGCATCGCGTTGATGGCGCTGTTTCTGTTTCAGCAGTCACGCACGCGCAGCGAGCCGCTGGTGCCGCTGGAGTTGTTCCGCGACCGGAACTTCTCCCTCTCCAACCTCGGCATCTCGGTGGTCGGTTTCGCCGTCACCAGCATGACGCTGCCGATGATGTTCTTCATTCAGGTGGCCCGCGGGCTCACCCCGACCGACTCGGCCCTGCTGCTGATCCCGATGGCGGTGCTGGCCGGTGTGCTCGCGCCGCTGGCCGGCAAGCTTCTCGACCGGACCGACCCGCGGTTCCTGCTGGTCCCGGGGCTCGGCCTCTACAGCCTGTCGATGTTCTGGTACGCGTCGATGATGAACGCCGACACCCCGATCGCGATGTTCCTGCTGCCCGCCGCGGTGATGGGCGTCGCCAACGCCGGCATGTGGGGACCGCTGGCCACCACCGCCACCCGCAATCTGCCGCCGCGGCAGGCGGGCGCCGGAGCGGGCATCTACAACACCACCCGCCAGATCGGTTCGGTCATCGGTTCGGCCGCCATCGCCGCGGCCATGCAGGCGCGGCTGGAGGCCAACATTCCGGGTGCCTCCAGCGCCGACGCCATCGGCACCGGACATCTGCCGGGATTCCTGGTCGGACCGTTCTCGACGGCGATGGCGCAGTCGATGCTGCTGCCGGCCGCGATCATGGTCGTCGGCGTCGGCGCCGTGCTGTTCATGGTGCGGCCCGAGAGCACCAAGCCCGAGTTCCGGGAGGCGCTGAAGCAGTCCGTGGCGCAGAAGGCCGCCGTACCGAAGGCCTCTGAGACGACCGCATAGGAGAAACTACCGTGGAGGCCATGTCGTCAACGCCCTCCGGCCGTTTCGCGCCGTCGCCGTCGGGCGACCTGCACATCGGGAACCTGCGGACCGCGGTCCTGGCGTGGCTCTTCGCCCGCGCCACGGACCGCGGTTTCGTGCTCCGGATGGAGGACCTCGACCGGGTGCGTCCGGGCGCCGACGTCCGTCAGCTCGACGATCTGCGCGCTCTCGGACTGACGTGGGACGAGCCCGTGCTGTACCAATCGTCGCGGACTGCGGTCTACCGCGCCGTCGTCGACGAGTTGGTCGCTGCACGAAGGACTTTCGAGTGCTTCTGCACCCGTCGCGAGATCCTCGAGGCGCCGAGCGCGCCGCACGCGCCGCAGGGGGCGTACCCGGGGACCTGCCGAGATCTGACCGCCGCGCAGCGGGAGCGTCGGCGTGCCGAACGGCCCGCCGCGATCCGGCTGCGCGCCGACGTCTCGTCGTTCCGTGTACACGATGTGTGCCGCGGTGAGTTCATCGGCGACGTCGACGATTTCGTCCTGATCCGCGGCGACGGCATCCCCGCCTACAACCTGGCGGTGGTGGTCGACGACGCCGCCTCCGGCATCGACCAGGTGGTCCGGGGCGACGACCTGCTCAGCTCCGCGCCCCGACAGGCCTATCTCGCGACCCTACTCGGGCATCGACCGCCCGAGTACGCGCACGTCCCGCTGGTGTGCAATCGCGACGGCGCGCGGCTGGCCAAACGCGACGGTGCCGTGACCATGGCCGACCTGGCGGCTCACGGCGTCGACGCGGCCGGGGTCCTGGCGATGATCGGACAGTCGCTGGGACTGTCGGCGCCGGGCGAGGCGGTGACGCTCGACCTCCTCGCCGCGCGGTTCGACCCCGCCGCCCTGCCGCGCGACCCCTGGATCTTCGTCCCGCCGGAGCATCCCAGGCTCATCGGCGGCCCGGCCGGCAAACCCAGGCCCACCGAAGCACCCCAGGCAGGCTCATCGAGTAGCCCGCGAACGAAGTGAGCGAGCGTATCGAGATGCAGGCCAGGTCTCGATACGTCGCCTCGCTACGCTCGGTGACTACTCGACCACCCTGAAAGGCCACGCGCACCGGCCACACGACCACCCTGAAAAGACCACGCGTACCGGCCACCCGGCCGGCAGACCCGGCCCCGCCCAAGCGCCCCAGGCTCATCGAGTAGCCCGCGAACGAAGTGAGCGAGCGTATCGAGATGCCGGCCAGGTCTCGATACGTCGCCTCGCTGCGCTCGGTGACTACTCGACCACCCTGAAAGGCCACGCGCACCGGCCACACGACCACCCTGAAAGGCCAGGCCAAACCCGGGCCAAACCCAGCGCCGCCAAAGCGCCCCAGGCTCATCGGCCGCCTGCCGGCAAACCCAGCCCCGCCGGAGCACCCCAGGCTCATCGAGTAGCCCGCGAACGAAGTGAGCGAGCGTATCGAGATGCAGGCCAGGTCTCGATACGCCGCCTCGCTACGCTCGGTGACTACTCGACCACCCTGAAAGGCCACGCGCACCGGCCACACGACCACCCTGAAAAGACCACGCGTACCGGCCACCCGGCCGGCAGACCCGGCCCCGCCCAAGCGCCCCAGGCTCATCGAGTAGCCCGCGAACGAAGTGAGCGAGCGTATCGAGATGCCGGCCAGGTCTCGATACGTCGCCTCGCTGCGCTCGGTGACTACTCGACCACCCTTGAAGGCCAGGCGCACCGGTCACCCGGCCCCCTGAAAGGCCAGGCGCACCGGCCACACGACCGCCCAAGCACTCTAGGCTCATCGAGTAGCCCGCGAACGAAGTGAGCGAGCGTATCGAGATGGGCTACACCGCTCGGGCGTAGTAGCGGGCCAGGAAGGCGTCGCGGTACTCGAAGTAGGTGCCGTCCTCGATCGCCTGGCGGGCACGGTCGACGAGGGTGATGGTGAACGACAGGTTGTGCAGGGTCGCCAAGGTGGACGCGAGGCCCTCCTTCGCCTTGAACAGATGGTGCAGGTAGGCGCGGCTGTACTGCGTGGAGTAGTTGTCGAGCTCGGCGTCGAGCGGCGAGAAGTCGTTCTTGTACTTCGCGTTGGTGATGTTGTAGCGACCGTCGAACGAGTAGATGGCGCCGTTGCGGGCCACGCGGGTCGGCGAGACGCAGTCGAAGGTGTCGGCGCCGTTCTCGATGGCGGTGAAGATGTCGTCGGGTTCGCTGATGCCGAGCAGATGCCGGGGCGCGTCGTCGGGCAGTTCGTCGGTGACCCAGCCGACGATGGTGCCGAGGTTGTCCTTCTCGAGCGCACCGCCGATGCCGTAGCCGCCGAAGCCCTTTCCGCCGTTCTCGCGGTCGATCCGGCTCAGTTCGACGAGGTCGCGGGTCGCCTTGCGGCGCAGGTCCTCGTACTGTGCGCCCTGGACGACGCCCCACAGCGCCTGCTGCGGCCGATGGGCGCGTTCGGTCGAGAGTCGATTGTGCTCGGCCAGGCAGCGGATCGCCCACTGCCGGGTGCGTTCCAGCGAGGTCTCCTGGTAGCCGCGGGTGTTCATCAGCGTGGTGAGCTCGTCGAAGGCAAAGATGATGTCGGCGCCGAGCTGATGCTGAATCTGCATCGACACCTCGGGAGTGAACCGGTGCAGGGAACCGTCCAGGTGCGACTTGAAGGTGACGCCCTCGGCGTCGACGTTGGCGAGACGTTCCTTCCCTTCGGCGATCTTGTGGTCGTCGCGCTCACCGACGACGTCCATGGAGATGACCTTCTTGAATCCGGCACCCAGCGACATGACCTGGAAGCCGCCGCTGTCGGTGTAGGTGGGACCGGGCCAGTTCATGAACGAGCCGAGACCCCCGGCCTGGTCGACGATCTCCGGGCCCGGCTGCAGGTACAGGTGATAGGCGTTGGCGAGCACCGCCTGCGCGCCGAGCGCCGCGACCGCTTCGGGCAGCACCGTCTTGACCGTCGCCTTGGTGCCGACCGGAACGAAGGCCGGCGTCTGGATCCGGCCGTGCGGGGTGGTGATGGTTCCGGTGCGACCCGCGGTGCCGTCGAGGGCGGTGCGGGGGGCGAAATGGCTGCTGGTCACGGCTGCCATCATCCCAGCCCTGCGCGCACCCGCTCAAATTCGTTAGCGTTGTGCCCATGACTCGCACGATGAAACTGGCCGCGACCGCCCTCCTCGGCTGCTCGATCGCCCTGGCCGCCACCGCCTGCGGTTCCGAGAACAACGCCTCGTCCAGCTCCGACGCCGCGGCCTCCGCCGGCGTCACCGCACCGGCGAACAGTTCGATCCCCGTGGTCGGCGGCCCGAAGCCCAAGCCCCAGGCCCCGAACCACTCCGCCCCGGAGAGCACCTCGCCGTCGGGCGCACCGACCTGCGGCGCCACCAAGGGACCCGACGGCGCGCTGCAGATCCACATCGTCGCCGGCGACCTGCCGTGCGACACCGCTCAGACGATCGCCCGCGAGTACGGCCCGCTGATCGCGACCGGCGCACCGCAGACCGTGTCGGGATGGGACTGCCGCCCCTCGACCGTGGTCGGCGAACTGTCGCGCTGCAGTCGCGGAAGTCAGGCCTTCGCGCTGACGCCGTAGTCGCCGATCAGGCCAGCGCCTCGGCGACCCGCTCCAGCGCGGCCACCCGGCTGCCCTTGACCAGGACCGCGTCGCCGCGGTTCAGCGTCCCGAGGGCGTCGACGGCGCCGTCGACGCCGCTCACATGCGTGACGCCGTCGCCGTAGGCGGATTCGTCGACGGCGATGACCGTGATGCCGAGGTCCGACGCCTGCCGGGCGACGTCGCGGTGAGCGGCGGCGCTGTCGTCGCCGAGTTCGGCCATCGTCCCCAGCACGGCGAAACGGCGCCCCGCGTCGAGTCGGGCGAGCGCCGACAGTCCGGCCGCCATCGAGGTCGGGTTGGCGTTGTAGGCGTCGTTGATGACGGTGACGCCGGCCGCCGTGGTGGTCAGTTCCATCCGCAGCCCCGACAGGTTCGCACCCAGCAGTCCCTCGGCGATCTTCTCGATCGACACCCCGACCCCGCCGCCGGCGGCGGCCGCCGCCAGGGCGTTGCCGACCTGGTGTTCGCCGCGGGCGCCGAGCCGGACGTCGGTCCGGCCCCACGGGGTGTGGAGGGTGAAGCTCGCACGCAGCTGGTCGTCGAGGGTGATGTCGGTGGCGCGGACGTCGGCGGCCGGGTCGACGCCGTAGGTCAGGACGCGCGCCGCGGTGCGCGGGGCCATCGCCGCGACGATCGGATGGTCGGCGTTGAGGACCGCGAGCCCGTCGGCGGGCAGCGCCTCGACGAGTTCGCCCTTGGCCTGCGCGACGTCGGCGAGGGTGCCGAACATCTCCAGGTGCACCGCCTCCACCCGGGTGAGCACGCCGACGGTCGGGGACGCGATGGAGCACAGCTTCGCGATGTGCCCCACACCACGCGCCCCCATCTCCAGGACGACGGCCTCGGTGTCGTCGGGGGCGCCGAGCAGGGTCAGCGGCAGACCGAGCTCGTTGTTGAAGCTCTTCGCGCTGGCCGCGGTCCGGAAGGTGGTCTCCAGCACCCCGGCCAGCAGGTCTTTGGTGGAGGTCTTGCCGACCGAGCCGGTGACGCCGACGACCGCGCCGGTCAGCCCCGCCCGCACGAACCGTCCGAGGTCGGCGAGGGCTTCGGCGGTGTCGGCGACCTGCACGGCGGTCGCCGCGACGGCCGGATCGGGCGCCCGATCGGTCAGATACACCGGCGCCCCGGCCGCGACCGCCGACGGAATGAAGTCGTGTCCGTCGCGCGCGGCGACGATCGGCACGAACAGCTGTCCGGGGCGCGCCGACCGCGAGTCGATGCTCGCCGAATCGACCGCGACATCCGGTCCGTGGAGGGTTCCGCCCGTTGCGGCGGCGATCTGACTGGCTAGGAGACGCACGACAAACAACGCTACAAGCAAGCACGTATCGTTGCACCCATGAGCACCCCCCTCATCCGGCTCGTCGTCCTCTACGGCGGGGTTTCTGCAGAACACGACGTGTCCCGTGTGAGCGCCGCCCACGTGCTGGCCGCCGCGGACCGCACCAAGTACCGGCTGGTGCCGGTCGGCATCGACAAGCGCGGCGTGTGGCATCGCAACGACGCCGCCGCCGAGGCCCTCGCCGCCGGCGCCGAACTGCCCGGCCGCCTCGACATCGAGGGCCCGGAGGTCAACCCGCTCCACGTGCTCGCCGGCGACCCCGAGGATCTGACGGTCGTCTTCCCGCTGCTGCACGGACCGCACGGCGAGGACGGCACCGTGCAGGGCATGCTCGAACTGTTCAAACTCCCCTACGTCGGTTGCGGGGTGCTGTCGTCGTCGCTGTGCATGGACAAGGCGATGACCAAGGAGGTCGCCTCGCGCGCCGGCATCCCGCAGTGCCGCTGGCTCACCTTCCGCGACGGCGTCGACGATGCCCGCCAGATCCTGTCCGACGCCGCCGAGCAGCTCGGGTGGCCGATGTTCGTCAAGCCCGCCAACATGGGCTCGTCGGTCGGCGTGAGTTGCGCCGCCACCCGCGAAGAGCTCGATGCCGCCATCAACCACGCGCTGCGCTACGACGACACCGTGATCATCGAGGAGGCGATCGTCGGGCGTGAGATCGAGGTCGCGGTGCTCGGGAACTCCGCCCCCGACACCTCGCTTCCCGGGGAGGTGAAGCCAGGCAGCGACTTCTACGACTACGAGGACAAGTACGTCACCGGCTCGGCCGAACTGATGATCCCGGCACCGCTGTCGGACGAGGCGATCGCCGGTGTCCGCGAGCTGGCCGCCGAGACGTTCGTCGCGCTGCGCTGCGCCGGCCTGGCCCGCGTCGACTTCTTCTACGAGGAGGGCGGCCGCGGCTGGCTCCTCAACGAGGTCAACACGATCCCAGGCTTCACCCCCGCCTCGATGTACCCGAAGATGTGGGAGGCCACCGGCATCTCCTACCCCGACCTCATCGACCGCCTGGTGACGCTGGCGCTCGAGGTGCACCGTCGTCGGAGCTCCTTCTCCACCGAGCACTGAGTCGCACCGCTTTCCGCGGTATCGCACCGCTTTCGTTTTCCGCACCTGGTCGCGACCGGGTGCGGAAAACGGAAGCGGTGCGATTGCTTCAGTGGTCGACGCTCAGGACCGCGCCCGTCTTCGCGTCGACCGTCACGTCGCCGTCGTCCTGCGGGTTGTCGACGTCGACGACGTAGACGATCTGCGCCCCCTGCCGCTTCAACTTCCACTCGGAGACCGGGCCCGGCAGCGCCTTGACGGCCGCCGCTATCGCCGCGTCGGGCTCAATCAGTCCGTCGAGGACCAGCGGCTCCCCCTTCCCCGGCAGGACATCGTGCTCGATGGGATCGATGTTCTTGCCCACGACCTCGCCGATGTTCGCGTCGATGTCGATCTCGGCCTCCTGAGTGTCGGAGACGAGGGTGACCTCGTACTGCGGCGCCGCGGCCGGCTTCACTTCGAGCTTCACCGCGACCGGCTTGCCGCCGAACTGTCGGCCGGCGATGTCGAGCGCTCTGCGCCAGTCGACCGCCACCCCGGCGGTGGCCAGATCGACCTTCGAGCCGTTCGGCGTCGTGGTGGGCGAAGCGGGAGGCCCGGTGTGCCCCGACTCGGTCACGGTGACGGTGACGGGCGCCGACGTCTTCCCGGCATCCGAGCCGTCGTTCGAGCAGGCGCTGAGCAGTGGGACGGCGCCGACCGCCGCGACGGCGACAACGGTGAGGACGTGCTTGCGGGTCTGCATACCCCACCGTAAGCCGACACGGTCGCCGGCGGAACGGGTTCTCGCTCGTCGACGGTGTCCGCACCTGCCCGGAGCCGCCCGACCGCGCGAGCACGAGATCGCAGGGGGTTGACGGACCGATCGCATGGAGAAGGCCCCTGACCTGCAATGCAAGTCAGGGGCCTTCGGCGGTGGCGGAGGGATTTGAACCCTAGTCAGTGACGCTGGTCAGGCTCGAATCCAGCCTCTGGCCTGGTCTTTTCGGTCCGTCGGCATCACTCTAGATCACCCAGTTTCGCTATCGCGTGTGGGCAAAATGTGGGCACGGGGCGCCGCCCCTTCTGCACCGATCGGGGGAAATGGTGGTCGACCAACGACCACGCGCACGGGGCGCCGAACTTTGTCGCCTCCGCCAAAGTCACAGCTAGCGGCCAACGACCACGCGCGCGGACGGCCGCCGGACTTTTCGGTGACGCCACCGAAAAGGTGGTCGACGTCTTCGCCCCTCTTCCCGGCTCCGGGAAATGGTTCCCTCGGGTGTCACCAGGTCTTTGAGCGCATGATCACTTCTTGGTGGTGCGGCCGACCTCCTGCGGAGTGTGTGAGCGGCGCGGCGACGACCTCGTGACCCTCGCCATTCCAACGGATCTCGGTGACGCCGTTGAAACTGACCGACGGGGCGACGATCACGCGGTAGTCGCGGACCCACTCGGTGCCGACGAGAACGCCTTCTTTCTGGACGACGACCGGCTCGTTCATCTTGACCGGTTGGACGTCTGCGCGGACGGTCCGGTCGCCGGTTGCCGGGTGGGTCAGAGTGACTTTGTCTCGGAGCAGCATCAGCGTGCTCGCTTGCGGTACCGGTTGAGGACCGTGGTCTCAGCGAGGGACCAGCCGGAGAATCCGCCTCGGTATTGGACGTCGCCGATGCCGTGCGCGATCTGCTCGGGGTTTCCGACGAGGCGGGCCGTCGCGGCGACGATCACCGCGGCGATCTGACTGTTCGGGTCGGGACCGTTGAACCCTGCGTCGCGCGTGTAGGCGCGCGCCATTTCGGTGATGACGGTGGCCTGCTGTGAGGCCATCGCGACGACGTCGGGGTCGCCGGGTAGGCCGAGGAACTCGGCGACGCGGTCGGCGAGCGGATGCCGGTCGGCCGGCCCCGGCCCCGGATCTGGGTCGGGGTCGGGGTCGGGTGCGCCGGGGATCAGGACGGGGTCGGGGGTCCATGCGGATCCGCTGCCGTGCGCGGCCTTGACTGAGCGGAGCCAGACTTCCTGGCCGCTGTAGTCGATGCCGTCGTCACCGATGCCGTTGCTGTTCAGCAGCGTGTAGTAGTCCGGCCGCGATAGCGGCCCACACTCCCACGGGGGTTCGACCCAGTTCTCGGGCCACCACTGGCCCTCGGGCGCTGGCATGGTCAGATCGCGGTGAGGACGGTGACGGCCTTCGGCTGGAGCAGCGCGAGGTCGTAGCGGGTGACGACGCGGAGCGCGACCTCGTCGGTGTCGAAGTAGCGGGACTGGTCGACGGTGACGGTCGGCGACAGGTCGCGGGCGACGACGACGAGAGCCATGTCGGCGAGGATCGCCTTGCCGGCCGGGATTCGGCTGGTGACGGTGACCGGAACGCCGAACAGTACCTCGGCGCCGGTCTGGGTGATGTCGGGCTGGAGGACGTAGCGGCCTTCGTTGTCCTTGGCCTTGCGGATGGCGAGGTAGTCGGTGGGCGACAGGAACCAACGGTTCGGCTTGACCTCGTTGGCGCGGGCGATGCCGATGCCGTCGAGCAGGGTGTCGGGGCTCTCGGCGTCGAGGGTGCCGGTCGCCACGCCGGCCTGGCTCAGGATGCCCTTGATGGTGTCGTCGGTGCCGTCACCGCTGAACAGGGCGGTGTCGAGGGCGGCGGCGGTGTCGATGGTCAGGCGCTGTTTCAGGATCGCGTCGAGGGCGACGGCGCTCGACCGGAGGACTTCGGCGGTCACGCGGCTGAGGACTTTGAGGGACTTGAGCGATGACGGGAGCATCTGGACTTCGTCGAGGCCGACGCCGGACTCGGGGATCTGCTCGCCTTCGCCGACGAACCCGACGTCGAGGCCGGAGGCGATGCGCGGGATGCGGATCGGGCCGTTGGTGTCGATGATCTTCGGGCCGGCGGCGAGGAATACGCTTTCGGCTTCGAGGGGCTGGACCAGCAGCGACGCGATCTGGTCGGCCTGCAAGGTCGGGAAGGTGGTGGTGTTCTGGGTGGCCACGGGGGCTCCGTTCGTGAGAAGTGTCGTGTTCTCGCGTGGAGCGCCTGGCTCGGTTGCGGTGTTGATGGTCGATCAGGGCACCTGGCCTGATGACTAGGCTACCCTGGTTCGTGGAACAGTGGCCGTGCGACATGGCCAGAGGCCCCGGCGTCCTTTCGGACGTCGGGGCCTCGTCATGTGGGTTACCGGCCGCGGAGCAGTTCGACGAGGTTCACGCCTGCGGGCGGGCGGCCGCGGTTGCCTTGTCCGGCGTCGCCGGTCGGGCGGCGACTGCGCAGGTGCGGTCGGGCGGCGAGCAGTTCGTCGATTGCGGCGTTCAACGCGTCGGCGTCGCCGACGTAGGCCGGGTCGAACGGCAGGTCGGACGGGTCGGCGAGGCGGCCGGTCTTCTCGACCATCGTCCGGTGAAGCTGTTCCTGGGTCTGGCGGAGTTGGGTCCGGTAGCTCGCGGACTGCTTGCGGAGTTCCTCGACGTAGTCGCGCGGGAACGCGTCGGCGTCGGCGTCGGCGGGATCCTGGCTGGTGTCGTCGTGATGCTCGACCGGATCGGGCTGCGGCTCGTCGAGCTCGGTGTCGTCGGGCTGGTTGTCGTTGGCGGTCACGCGGGCTCCTTGGTGTTGGTGGTGTCGTCGAGGCCGAGTCGTTGTCTGGCCTCTTCGGTCGAAATGATCTCTGCGGCATGGAGTTTCACTATGGCGTCGGCTTCCTGCGCTGCGCTGCGCGTGGCAGGATCGGCCCATCGGACCATCGGCTCCCAGTCGTCGACGGGCGCCTTGTCCTCGACGGCGAGGAGGAGTTGCGCGACGCGCTCCCATGCCGGTCCGAACGCGGCCTGCCGGGCCTCGGCGCGAGCCGTGAGCGCGGCCTCGGCGGCGCGGATCGCGTCGGCCGATGCGGGCACTGACGAGTTGATGCCGAGGTAGTGGCCGGGCAGGCCTGAGACGGCCGACGCCTGCTGTAGCAGCAGGCCGACGGCGGTGTCGTATCCGGCGAGGTCGGCACCGGGCAGTTGCCCGAACTTGCCCTCGGGGGCCTCGTTGATCATCAGGCGGTGATCGTCGGCGATCGGGTTGACGGTCTCGACGACGGGGTCGCCGGCCGAGTCGAGGACCGGGCGGCCGTCGGCGTCGATGACGTCGCGCTCCTCCAGTTCGAGGCCGGTCGCCCAACGTCGCGGCCGGGCGCCGAACTCGGAGGCGGTGAGCATGTCAGAGGTGAGTTTGTTCAGTCCGTCGACGATGGGGACCAGGTCGGCGAACTCACTGACGCCGAACGCGTCGAGCGGCCGGTCGGCGTTGGCCAGCGCGACTACTGGCACTTCCTCGATCGGGTTGTCGACGGTCTCGACGATGCTGGCCGCGGTGATCGAGGCGCCGTCGCCGATCAGGTGCTCGATCCGGTCGGGGCGGAAGATCACCCAACGTGTCTGTTTCGCGGTGCCGTCGGGCGCAAGGTCGTGCCATCGTTTGATCGCGGCGAGTGTTTCGCGTGTGCCGGCGTCGCGGTATACGGCGACCTGCTGGCCGGATTCGATGGATGCGGTCGGGCGTCCGTCGGCGGCGGCCCAGACTATGACGGCAGCCTCGCCGAGGGCCAGGGCCTCGCGGTGCGCGGTGGCGCTCGTCTGGTCGAGGTTCGCGCGGATCCATGCGCGCCAGAGTCCGGGGATCTGCTGGCCGTCGGGGTCGGTGAATCCGGTGATGCGCAGGCGTTCGGCGATCGCGGAGACGGCGAGTCGGGGCAGGTTGACGGCGATGCGGTCCAGGCGCTGGCCGAGGTTCTTCTTCGACTCGGGCGACAGGAACGCGAGCGGCTGCGTGCCCTCGTAGTACTGGCTCAGGCGATGCAGGGTGGCCGCTCGCACGTCGAGGGCACGTTCGAGTTCGGCGCGGCCGGGCCAATCGGAGTCGGGCCAGTCCATCGCGCGATGTCCGAGGTTGGGCATATCGTTTCTTCCAATCTGTTCAGGCCGCGAAACTGCGGGCTTTGCGGGTCTTCTTCTTGTGGGTCGCGCGCCAGGTGGCGCGGCTGTGGGCCATGACGAGGCAGGCGGCGAGGTCGATCTTGCGGGCGGTCTTCGAGCGTGAGGCCTTCGCCAGGCGCATACCGCGGGCGTCTTCGGAGACGATCGCGGCAGCGACATGGGCGGCGAGGCGGGTGTCGCCGGAGTGGGTGAGGCGGCCGTTGGTGGCCGCGGCGTACAGGTCCGTGGTGGCTGCGGTCAGTCGGGACGGTGAGTGCGGGAACTCGACAATCGGCAGATCCTCGGCGGCGAGGGCCTGTAGGCTGCGCGTCCACCGGAACGGGTCGGCGATGATCTCGACGACGGTCCACCGGCGGCAGGCGTCGCGGATGGCCTGCTCGACGTCGGCGATCGGCACGCGCCAACCGTCGTCGCCGACCGGCTTCTCCCACACGGCGACGGCGTCGAAATGCGGTGTTGCCGAGACGGTCCCGACCAGGATCGCGGTCGTGTCGTCCGAGAATGAACCGTCGAACGCGATCACCACCTCGGCGCCGTCGGGGATCGACTTCCCGGTGCCGAGGCCGTCCCACACGCCGGGCGGCAGGAACACGCCCTCGGTGTCGGTCGAGAACTGGCAGAGCCGAGCTCGGCGGAACGTCGACTCGCGGGTCTTCGGCGGCAGGAGTGCGCGGATCGCGTCCTCGTGGAGGAAGTCGCCGAGCGCGGGGTTGGCGAGCTCCCAGCAGTGGCGGCAGTCGACGGCGTGATGCTGGAACGCGTCGGCTGAGTACTCGCGCCAGCGGAACGTCTCGTCGTCGGGGTTGTCGGTGCCGTACCGCCTGAGGTCGGCGAGCACGTTGTTGTGCGGGTCGGGGCCGGGCGTGCCGATGGCGACGAGCGCGGATCGTTCGCGTTTGCCCTGCGCGAGCTGAACGACCTCGAACACGTCACGGTTCACGACGCCGGCCTCGTCGACGATGGCGAGGACGTAGTCGAGGCCTTCGAGGGCGGCCGGTGTCGCGGGCAGGACACGGAATGTCGAGTCGGTGCGCGGGATCACCAGCCGGTCGCTGTAGATGTAGCAGCGCGACGACAGATCGTCGTTCAGTTCGACCATGCGGCGAGCAGCGTTGAACGCTAGACCGGCCTGACGCTCGTCTACGGCGACAACGACGACGTTTGCGGCCCTCTCCCCCGGTGAAGAACCGATAGAGCGCGACAGCGGCATTCAGCGTCGTCTTTCCCTGCCCTCTCGGCAGCATCAGGCCGACAGTCCGTGCGCCGGAGTCCAGGACGTCACGAACGATGTCCATTTGCCACGCTCGCGGCTTGAACGCCGACCGGGCACCGGTGCCCTTCGGCACCAGAACGAACTTGCGGCAGAACGCGGCGAACCGTTCAGACTCCACCTTCGAGCGAGGACGGAACGGCAGCGGCTCGTCGGCGTTCGCCAGCTTCGCCTTGACGCCGGATCTCACGGGATCGCCTCTCGTTCATCTTCATTCGCCTCCACGCCTATCGGCCGGAGTCGGGATGGGTGTCGCTTGGGGTGCCTCCCCTGGGTGTCTGGCTGGTCGGCTGCGGGTTTGGCGCGGCCTCGGCGGGCGTTGCAGCGTCGGCAGACGACGTCGATGTCTTGGAGGCGGATGGGTTTGCCGTTGTGTTTGCGGTGCCAGGCTTCGGGGCTGTGGTCGGCGGTGAGGTCGTCGACGGCGCCGCAGTCGGTGCACCAGGGTTGGAGGCGTCGTGCTCGTTCGGAGAGTTTGCGCCAGGTGGTGTCGTATCCGCGGGTGGTGGTGTTGTCGCGGGTGCGTTGGTTGTCGCGGGTGCGGCGGTCGTTGAGGTGGCAGTCGGGGCAGCGGCCGGCGTTGGTGGGTTCGCCACAGGTGAGGCAGGGCTTGGGGATCACGCTGAGGCCTTTCTGGCGATGGCTGCGCGTGCGGCTGCGATGCCGCGGGCGGCGCGTTCGGCGGTGGTGGGGTCGTGGTTGCAGACGGTGTGTCCGGCGTAGCCGCGGTCGTCGCACAGGTGGCAGTCGTCGATCTCGGCCTGTCGGGCGAAGGCGGCGTCGGCGCGGGCCGCTTCGGCTCGTTCGCGGGCTTCGGCTGCGTGTTCTGCGGCTTGCTCGGCGTTGGCGCGTTCCCATGCTTCGTGTGCTCGTCTGGCGTCGGCGCAGGGTCCGCACCGCGGTGGGTTCGGGACGTGTTCGTGTGCGGGGCAGCGTCGGAGCGGCGCTATGTTGCTTCGGGTGTCGTCGGCGGCGTTTGGGGTGGGGGCGATGACGTCCTCGCGCGCACCGTGACTTGCGCTGGTACTCCCCTCTTTTTCAATGGGTCTTGTTCTTGGGTCTTGTTCGGGTGCACCGCGTGCACCACCGGGGTGCATGGTGTGCACTACCTGCGGTGCATGGTGTGCACTAGGTGGTGCATCTGGTGCACTAGGTGGTGGTGCACGGTGTGCACTAGGTGGTGCATCTGGTGCACCACCTTCAGCGGCGGTAACCCGCGCGGCGTCGAGGTGGAGCCGGTACACGTTCGGACGATTCGGCCCGCCACGTCTCACACTTACGATGCCGCGATCGTCGAGGCGTCCGATGACGTCGACAGCCTTGCGGCGCGAGATCCGCGCGCACCGGGCGACGCGGACGTAACTGGGCCAGCACTCACCTCGGTCGTCGACGTGCCGGAGCAGCACTTGGATCACCGCGAGCTCGTACAGGTCGAGATCTGCCTTGTCTGGCTCGTAGAGCCAGTTCGGCACCCTCGTATGCCCGGCAGGCAGCGGATCGGTTGCCATCTGCTCAGGGACGGCCTTCGAGGCCGAGGCGGGCGGTCCAGTGGTCGACGGCGTCGGACGCTTCGGCGAACTCGCGGGCAGCGGCGCGGGCGGCGTGCGCCGTCGTGCAGCTGTCCAGCGCTTCGAGGTCCGGGGAGACTGCGACGGTGAGACTGCCGTCGCGCTGCTCGACGATGAACGCCTCGACGGCGAGGCCAGCGTAGATGCTCCACCAGCGTTCGTTGCCTTCGAGCAGCGGCGACAGGCCGCACAACTCGGCAGGTGGTGGGCCGAACAGTGCGGCTTCGGCGGCGTCCTCGGCGGCGAGCAGGACGCGGGTCTCGGCGAGCGCTTCGACGAGGTGAGCGTCTGCTTCGAGGTGGACCGGGTCGCGGTCGACGAACCACACGGTGAGACCGGGGGTGTCGGCGAGGGTGTCGACCATGACTGAGGTCGCGGCGGGGAAGTAGCGGTCGCGGATCCGGTCCTCGCGTGCCTTGACGGTCCGCATGTCGTCGCTGTACGCGGTGAGCGCGTCGCCGGTCACGGTGTCCTGGACGGCCTGGTGAAGGCGTTCGGCGGCGAGGCCATGCAGCCGTTGGATCTCTACGACTTCGGTGAGCAGTGCGCCAGCGAGTCGGACGTTATTCTCAGACATGCTCGTTCTCCTTGTGGGTGTTCGGGTGGTTGGTCGCGGTGGCGTTCTTGGTGGGATGCACCGCGGCCTTCTCGGTCAGTCGGGTGAAGCGGCGCGGGCCCTCGAACTCGTCGGCGCCTTCGCCCAGGTCTGCGTAACCGTCGAACCGGCTGTAGCGGGTGTTCATGCGGCGCCACCGGGCCGAACGGTGTGGGCGTCGAGGTAGGCGTAGACGTCTGACCAGCGGTAGAGCACCTTGCGACCAAACTTCACGTAGGGGATCCCACGGCCGAGGTAGCGGTCTTGACTGAGTGCCTGGGGTGTCGTGTGCAGGAACTCAGAGAGGGACTTCGGTGTAGCGAACTCGCCAGGATGCGACTTCGCTTCGGGCAGCGGTGCCGAGGTCGTTTTCGTGGACATAGATACCCCCTTTTGATCTGATTACCTTCATCTTTGATCGGTAGTGGCATCAAAGTAATCATTGTTCGTCTTTCCTGTCAAGTGGATACGATCTACTTCATGTTTGATATGGCAGGATGGTGGAATGGCAGGTAAGAGAACCGAGCTCGGACCAACCGGCGAAGCCGTCCGGGTGAACGTCCGATCGCATCGAGAACGGCAGAATCTGACATACGCAGAGGTATCGAGGCGACTCGCTGCGCTAGATCGACCAATTCCGACACTTGGGCTGAGACGCATCGAAGAGGGCGCACGGAAGGTTGACGCCGACGACCTCCTCGCCCTCGCGGTCGTGCTGAACATCCCGCCTATCGCACTCCTCATGCCTGACGCGGGCACCAGCGACGCCGACGTCGACACCACCGGCCTCGGCCGAGTTCAGGCACGCGAGGCTTGGGCCTGGCTGCGCGCGGATCAAAGGCCGATGAAGACTGGTGAATCCTCGCGAGAAACGATCGCCTGGCTCTCGGCGAGGCCGCAGTTCGCGGTATCAGCGGTCGAGAGAGGCATCCTCGACGACATCTCAGATGGCAGTCACAGAATCAACGAGATACTCCAACGGGGCCAAGATGGCGACGATTGACGCGTACTCGACGAAGTCGGGCCGTCGGTACCGGGTGAGGTATCGGACACCCGACCACCGGCAGACCGACAAGCGCGGGTTCAGGACGAAGCGGGACGCGGAGGCGTTCGCGGCGACGGTCGAGGTGCAGAAACTCACCGGTGACTACATTCCGCCGGCACTCGGCAGGATCACCGTCGACGAGATCGCGTCAGATTGGTTGGCGCGTAAGGAGTCCGATCTGAAGCCGTCGTCGTACAAGCCGGTCGAGCGTGCGTGGCACAACCACGTCCAACCGGTCTGGGGCCGCAAGCAGGTTGTCGACGTCGACCTGTACAGCGTCGAGCAGTGGATCGCCGAGATGGGTCGAACAGTCACCGAGGCCGACGGCAAGGTGACGAAGAAGGGCTCGGGCGCCACGGTCGTCCTGCGTGCATACGGCGTCCTGGCCGGCATCCTCGACGACGCGGTGAAGGCGCGGCGCCTGCGGGTGAATCCGGCTCGCACGCCGGAGAATCTGCCGAGGAAGAAGCCGAAGCCGAGAACGTACCTGACACACGATCAGGTCGAGCTACTGGCCGCTGAGGCGAAATACCCGACGCTGGTCCGACTGCTCGCCTACACCGGCCTGCGGTGGGGTGAGGCGATCGCGCTTCGAGTGAAGGATCTCGATCTGCCACGTAAGCGCATCACGGTCGTTGAGAACGCGGTCCAGGTCGATCAGGCGGTGATCGTCGGGACGCCGAAGAGCGACGACTCGCGGCAGATCGCGATCGCCGAGTTCCTGGTGTTCGAGCTGCGCGGACAGATCGCCGGAAAGCAGCCGGACGATCTCGTATTCGCAGACGAGCACGGCCGATACCTGAAACGATCGCGCCACGCTCGGGGGTGGTTCGAGCGCGCGGTTGATCGGGCAGGTGTTCCGAGGGTGACGATCCACGATCTTCGCCATACCGCGGCGTCGTTGGCTATCAGTGCCGGCGTCAACGTGAAGGCCCTACAGCGGATGCTCGGACATGCGTCTGCGGCGATGACGCTGGACACCTACGCGGATCTGTTCGACGACGATCTCGATGCCGTCGGCATCGCTCTAGATCACGCCCGATCATCGGCAGGTGTGGGCAAAATGTGGGCAAACAAGTCGAGCTGACGAGAACGATCGCATGGAAAAGGCCCCTGACCTGCAATGCAAGTCAGGGGCCTTCGGCGGTGGCGGAGGGATTTGAACCCTCGGTACGGGGTCACCGTACACAGCATTTCGAGTGCTGCACCTTCGGCCGCTCGGACACGCCACCGCGGAAAACTGTACCGCAGTGCGTCACCAGCACGAAATCGGCAGGTCAGCGGCTATTTCCCCGCGATTGCCCGAGGATCGACGGTCAGTGCCCGGACAGCTTGTTCGCGATCTCACCGAGCTTGCTCTTGGCGGTCTCCACCGCGCCGGCGACCTGCTCGTTGCTCGCGATCTCGGTGAGCTTGTCCTTCGCCGTCTCGACGGCGCCGGTGACGTGTTCGTTGTGCGACAACTCGCTGAACTTCTCCTTGGCCGTCTCCACGGCCCCGGCGACCTGCTCGTTGTTCGCGATCTCCGTCAGCTTGCCCTTGGCGGTCTCGACCGCGTGGGTCACCTGCTCGCTGTTGGCGAACTCGTCGATCTTGCCCGCGGCGGTCTGGATGACCTCGCTGATCTTGTCCATCGGATCCGACATTTCGATTCCCTTCCGGCGAAGTCTGCGCGCGACGATGCCCGCACTCCCCAATCTGCCACAGCAGCACGGTCCCGGCGAGGGCCGAAGGGCAGGATTCAGGGGTAGTTCAGGGTTGTCCCCGACGGCCGGCGAAGAAGTCGCGGACCAGGGCCCCGCATTCGTGCTCGCGGACGCCGGCGAGGACCTCGGGGCGGTGGAGCTGACGTTCGTCGCGCAGCACGTCCCACAGCGAGCCGACCGCCCCCGTCTTCGGCTCCCAGGCGCCGAAGACGAGCTTCGCCACGCGCGCCAGGCCGATCGCCCCGGCGCACATCGTGCAGGGCTCCACGGTGACGACGAGCGTGCACCCGGACAGCCGCCAGCCGTCACCGTGGACGGCCGCCGCGGCACGCAGTGCGAGGATCTCCGCGTGGGCGGTGGGATCGGCGTCGGCCTCGCGGCGATTGGCGGCGCGCGCCAACTCCGCGCCGTCGGGCCCGAAGACCACCGCGCCGATCGGGACGTCGGCGGGGTCGGCGTCGCGGGCCGCGGCCAGCGCCACCGACATCATCGTCTCGGCGGCCCGGTCGACCGCGCCCCGGTCGGGTCGCATGGGCCGGTCAGCGACCGAGCTTGTCGAGCACCTTCGACAGTTCGTCGGCGAAGCCGAGTCGGGCGGCGATCATGCCGATCTGCTCGTCGACGTACAGGTCGGTGTCGCCGACGATGATGCTCAGCATGTCGTCGGGCAGCCCGAGGTCGGTGAGGATGGCGAGGTCGCCCTCCTCCCACGGATCGACGTCGTCGAGGTCGTCGGGGTCGATGTCGGGGATGTCGATGTGCAGCGCGTCCAGGACGTCGGCGGCGACGTCGTAGTCGACGGCCGCCGTCGCATCCGACAGCAGCAGTTGGGCGCCCGCAGGCGCGGGCCGGACCACGATGAAGAACTCGTCGTCGACGTTCAGCAGGCCGAACAACGCGCCGGTCGCGCGCAGTTCACGGAGTTGGAGTTCGGCATCGTCGATGCTGTCGAGGGCGGACGGCGCGAGCGGGGTCACCTTCCACCCGGTCTCCTCGCGGATCACCGCCACCGCGAAACCGTCGATGTCGTCGTAGTCGCTCTGCGCACCAGGCTTCGCCATGTCCGCCACGGTAGCCGCTTTTCGGGACTCTCCCAAGTCGAATCCGCGCGCATGTGCCACGCTGGATTCGTGTCTGCTGCACTGTCTCGTCCCGTCTGCATCCTCGGCCTCGGGCTGATCGGCGGATCCCTGCTCCGCCGCCTCGCCGACGCCGCGATCCCGGCGTTCGGCTACAACCGATCGGCCGCGACCGTCGACGCCGCCGTCGCCGACGGATACGACGCGTCCGGCGACCTCGCGACGGTCCTGGGCCGGGCTGCCGACGACGACGCCCTCATCGTCCTGGCCACCCCGTTCACCGCGCTGGCAGCGATCGTCGACGCCGTACGGGCCGAGGCTGCCGGTTGTCTGCTGACCGACGTGGTGAGCGTCAAGGAACAGGTGGCCGACTTGATCGCCGAACGCCATCCGGCGGGCCGCTACGTCGGCGGGCATCCGATGGCGGGCACCGCGCAGTCCGGGTGGGCGGCCACCGACCCCGCCCTCTTCGACGGCGCGATGTGGATGGTCACCACGCACGACGACACCGACGCGGCCGACTGGCTCACCGTCGCGCACCTGGCTCGCGCGGCAGGCGCCTACGTGGTGCCCGCCGCCAACGACGCCCACGACCGCGCGGCCGCGGCCATCTCGCACAATCCCCATCTGACCGCCGCGGTCACCGCGACCGTCGGCGCCGGGGAGAGCGACCTCGCGCTCCGCCTGGCGGCCGGCAGCTTCCGCGACGGCACCCGCGTAGCGGGCACCGCCCCCGACCTGCAGCGGGCCATGCTCGAAGCGAACTCCATCGCCCTGCTCAACACCCTCAGCGAGACCATCGACCGATTGACCGCCGCCCGCGACGCGCTGCGCGACCACGGCAGCGTGTCGGTGCTGGTCGAGGACGGACACCGTGCGCGCCGCAAGTACGAGCAGATCGCCGGGGCGGCGCCCCAGGCGATCACCGAGGTGCAGATCGGTTCTGACGGGTGGCAGGAGCAGCTGCGCAAGCAGGCGCACCAGGCGAAGGTGTGGGTCGGCTGACGCGGCCCTATGCGCCGATCAGCGACGCGATCCCCGGATAGTCGACGACGATGCCGGAGTCGTTCACGCTCAGCTCGGCCGCGCCCGACGGGCCGGTGACCTGCACGCGGCCGTCCGGCAGTCCGGCATAGCTCATCGGGACCGAATCGATCTCGCAGTTCGGCAGGCGAAGTGTGACGACGGGGACGTCGTCGCGCCGTACGCCGGGTGCGATGCCGAACCGACGGACCGGCAGCCCCTTGAAGAACGGCGACAGTTCGAGGTCGATCACCTCGGCCCCGTCGAAATCGCTGCGGACGGTGCTGGCTGCGGTCTGCACCATCCACCGTCCGTCCATGTCGCGGCTGATGTCGAGGGAGCTGTCGCCGCCGGCGCGCAGCAGTCGCACCGACAGCCGTCGGGTGACACCCGAGTCGTTGGTCACCAGTTCATACGACGCCGAATACGCCTCGCAGCTGTCGGTCGCCGCCGCGACGATCCGCCCGTAGGCCCGCACGCGCGAGCCGCTGAGATTGAGCCGCACCTGCTCCAACCGGTCGCCGTGCGCGCCGCGCCAGGTGAGCATCGCTTTCACGCCGGACTCAGACGGCGAGGCATCAAAGGAAGTCACCCCCTCACGGTAGCCCCCGGGCCGCGCCCGCGCGGGCAGGCTGCCGGGAGCAGCGGGGTGGTCGAGTAGCGACCGAGCGCAGCGAGGCGGCGTATCGAGACCTCGCGCACAGGGTCTCGATACGCGTCCTACGCTTCGCTCCGGTCGCTACTCGACCAGCCTGGGGGACGGCCTGCGGTCCATACTCGGGTGGCCTGGGGGTGAGTCCTGCGGCCGCCACTCGGGTGGCCCTCGGAGCGGGAAACAGGGTGGTCGAGTAGCCACCGAGCGCAGCGAGGCGGCGTATCGAGACCCGGCGCACGGGGTCTCGATACGCGTCCTACGCTTCGCTCCGGTCGCTACTCGACCAGCCTGAGGGGAGGCCTGCCGTCAATACTCGGGCGGCCTGGGGGTGAGTCCTGCGGCCGCCACTCGGGTGGCCCTCGGAGCGGGAAACAGGGTGGTCGAGTAGCCACCGAGCGCAGCGAGGCGGCGTATCGAGACCCGGCGCACGGGGTCTCGATACGCGTCCTGCGCTTCGCTCCGGTCGCTACTCGACCAGCCTGTGGGGGGCGAGTCCTGCGGCCGCTCCCCGTGCGGCCTGGGGTGAGTCCTGCGCTTCACTACTCGACCGGCCTAGGGCGCGGCGCTATCCCTCGTACCGGCAGGTGAGCATTCCGGAGGTGTGCGAATCGGCCGATGACTTCTGGTCGACGACCTTGCCGTCGACGCTGATCGAACACGAGGCGGGTTCGGCGCTGGACAGGATGACGCTGACCCGCAGCAGCGCATTCTGACTGCCCTGCACGGTCTGCTTCCAGGCCCCGCCGGCGGTCCGACCGATCTTCACCGAGGTGTCGTCGACGTACAGGATCGTCGCCGGCCCCGACTCCACCTCGTACACGACGGTGGCCCCGCCGGACCGGACGGGCGGTCCGGCGCCCGGGTCGCGCGGGACCGTCGGCTGGGGCTCCTCCGGGAGCCCCTGCAGGTACGGATCATCGGTGGGCTGGACGGCCGGCGGATCGGCGCGCGTGCTCGGCTCGTCGCCGCTCGTGCCGAGCACCTTGAATCCGAGCGCCAGGCACAGCACGCCGATCACCACCGCTGCCAGGCCGAGCGCGAGGTGGCGCGGCGGGTTCGGAGACGGCTCGGGCGGCGCGGGTTCGACCATCGGCGGCTCGGGCGCGACCACCGGCGCCGGCCCGGCCAGTTCCCGTTCGCGGTCGTCGTAGGTGAACAGCGGCGCTCCGCGGTCGCTGTAGCCGAGCGGCGGGTACGACTGCCCCGGTGCCAGCGGCGGCCGGTATCCCGGCGACGGCTGCGATGACCGGTCCACGACGGCTCCTCCCGAACGACTTCTCGCCTTCCGATGGTGCCAGAATCCCGGCGCACGCCGACGGCCCGGCTCCCTCGCGGGGAGCCGGGCCGGGCGGTCCGCTCTCGATCAGGCCTTGACGTCGGACGGGTGCGTGGCCAGCGGCGTCACCTTGATGTCCATGTACGGGAACAGCGGCAGTCCCGACAGGATCTGATGCAGTTCGTCGTTCGACTCGACGTCGAAGATCGAGAAGTTGGAGTACTCACCGACGATCCGCCAGATCTGAGGCCACTTGCCCGACCTCTGCAGTTCCTGCGAGTACGCCTTCTCCCGCGCGACGGTCTCGTCGCGGACGGCGGGGTCGAGGTCCTGGGGGATGCGGACGTCCATCCGGACGTGGAACAGCATGTCCGGTCAGCTCGCGACCGGATCGAGCACGAAGCCGTAGTCGATGGTGTAGCCGCCCTTGCCGTCGGACTGCGGGTCGAGCATCAGCTCCGGCTTCACCGCGGTCGCGATGTCGTCGTTGTTGTGCGGGTCGCCCGGGAAGTAGAGCTGCGCGGTGAGCAGTTCGTGGCCCGGTGCGGAGACCTTGACGTGCAGGTGAGCGGGGCGCCAGGCGTGCCAGCCCGCGGCGGCGATCAGCTTGCCGCAGGAGCCGTCGGTCGGGATCTGGTAGGGGGCCGGCCGGATCGTGGTGATCTTGAACTTGCCGTCGGCGCCGGTCGAGAAGCTGCCGCGCAGATTCCACTCGGGGATGTCGGGGGCGAACTGGGAGTAGTAGCCGTCGTTGTCGGCGTGCCAGAGTTCCACCTTGCCCTGCAGCGGGGTGCCGTCGGTCGAGGTGATCTGCGCCTCCCACACCAGCGGGTCGCCGGCCTCGCCGTCGCGCATCGGGATGGTCGCCTCGGCGCCGAGCTCCGGAGCGTTCGGCACGTAGTACGGGCCCTCGATGGACCCCTTGTTGCCGTGGCGGTGCGAGGTCGCGACGTCCTCGACGACGTGCTCGACCCACACGTCGAGGAACAGCGGCCATTCGCCGTCCTGGCCGACCTGGATCAGCCATGCCTTGAGGGCGTTGTACTCGTCGTAGGTGACCTGGTTGTCGCGGATGGTCTGGTAGACGCCTTCGAGGACCTGCCGGGCCAGCTTGTTCACCCGCTCGGGCGAGACGTCCTTGACGGCCGCGTACGGGGACTTGTCCTGCTGGAAGCGCTCGGTGGCCGAGGCGCCGGAGGCGGCGGCCGACGGGCTGTGCTCAGTGGTGATGCTCATCTTCTTACTCCTTGCGGTGAGATTTCGACGCTCCCCGGGGGCTGCCGGGTGAACGGGTGGTTTTCAGTTGTCGGTGCGGTAGTGCTCGAGCTTGTCCGGATCGAGGTCGATCCCGATGCCGGGGCGCGACGACCGCTGGAGGATTCCGTCCCGGATCTGCAGTGGTTCGACGAGCAGGTCGTCGCTCATGTCGAGGAAGTTCGACATCTCGCCCGCGTTCTGCGACGTCGCCCGGAAGGCGGTGCCGAAGGCCAGTGCGCAGGCGGTGCCGATCTGCCCGTCGATCTGATTGCCCATCACCATCTCGACGCCGAGTCCCTCGGCGAGGTGGTGGACGCGCCGCGACTGGGTGAAGCCGGTGCGCGCGGTCTTGATGTTGATCGCGGTCGCCGAGCCGGCGAGGATCTCGCGGGTCACGTCGGCCGGGGTCGGCACCGATTCGTCGGCGATGAACGGGATGGTCGTCTGTCCGACCAGCCAGCGGCGCCCGAGGACGTCGTCGGCCGGGCAGAGCTCTTCGGCGAACAGCAGACCCAGATCGGCCATCTGGGCCATCGCGCGCGCCGACTCGGCGGCGGTCCAACCGCGGTTGCCGTCGATGTAGAGGTCGACGGTCTCGCCGAAGTGCTCGCGCAGGGCCCGGACGACGGCCACGTCGAGCGAGGCGGGACGGCGTCCGACCTTCACCTTGAAGGTGGTGATGCCGTACTGCTCGCGCATCCGCTCGGCCTCGGCGACCATCGTCGCCGGATCGTCGAAGCCCAGCATGTGGCTCACGCGCATCCGGTCGGTGTAGCCGCCGAGCAGATCGGTGACGGGCAGATCGAGGGTCTTGCCGAGGGCGTCCCAGACCGCCATGTCGATGGCCGACTTCGCCGTCGGATTGCCGATGGTGCGGGCCAGTCGGTCGCCGATCTGCTCACGCTCGAGCAGGGTGAGGCCCTGCAGCTGGTCGGCGAAGACGTCGTCGATGACGGCGACGATGCCGCGCTGGGTCTCGCCGTACGTGTAGGGGCGCGGCGGGGCCTCGGCGACCCCGACCACACCGTCGTCGGTGTGCACGCGCACGAGCACGTGCTCGGCGGCGTGGACCTCGCCCGAGGCGAAGTGCAGTGGTTTGCGGTACGGAATCGAGAACGGAATCGACTCCACCCGGGTGATCTTCAACGTCTGTCTCCCCTCATGGGTTCGGTGTGGCCGGTCGAGTCCGGGCCGTCGAGTTCTGGAACGTGGTGCGGACCGCGCAGGGCCTGCGCCGAGGCCGCGGCGAAGGCGGCCGCGGCGACGGCCGCGACGGCGTCGACCACCGGGTTGTCGCCGTCGGCCCGGCGGGCCAGTGCGACGGGCATGGTGACGGTGTCGGGCAGGTCGCGGATGACGAGGTTCGGCAGGGGCAGGGCCCGGACCGAGGCCGGCAGGAGTGCGACGCCCAGACCGGCCGCGACCAGCGCCAGCAGCACCGGGGTGCCGGACGCCTCGTGCGCGCGGTGCGGGACGAAGCCCGCGGTCCGGCAGGTGCGGACGACGGCCTCGTTGACCGCGGAGTCGCGGCTGTCGTACATGATGAAGGACTCACTGCGGAGGTCGTCGACGGCGATCACCGGTTCGGCGGCCAGCCGGTGATCGGCGGCGACCGCCAGCACCAGCGGTTCGATGTCGATGGTCTGCGCGTCGATGCCCTCCCCGACCACCGGCGGCCGGAGCACGCCGAGGTCGATGACGCCGTCGCGCAGGCGGTCGCACTGGTCGGGGGTCAGCAGGTCGGAGACGATCCGCAGTTCCACGTGCGGCAGCTCATTGCGCACCGCGCGGACGATGCGGGGCAGGTGCGAGAAGACCGCGATGCCGGTCAGCCCCAGCCGGACCACTCCGCTGCGGCCGGCGGCGACTCGCTGCACGCCGTCGACGGCGACGTCGAGGGCGGTGAGGATTCGGTCGACGTCGCCTTTGAGATACTCCCCCGCCGCGGTCAGCGACACCTGCCGCGTGGTGCGGGCGAACAGGGAGACGCCGAGTTCGGCTTCGAGCTGCCGGATCGCGTACGAGAGCGCGGGCTGCGCGATGTGCAGTCGCGCGGCGGCCTGCCCGAAGTGGCAGGTGTCGGCGACTGCGGCGAAGTACCGGAGATGACGCAGTTCCATGTTCGTTCACGCTCCCTTCGTGGCTCGGCGGCGCGACTGGCGGATGCGACCCGAGGCGGCTGGGCGACCGACTGTGACCGGGATCATCTGCCTCAACGGTAGGAGCCGGATACATACAAGACCAGGACTTGTTTTCCATCGGTTCATACATGCTCTTTATCAATCGACCCCCGGGTCAGCACTAGGGCTTCACCCGGTGTGATTGTCACCACGCAATGGGACCGTCGGTAGAACGTCGCACAAACAGGAGGTATCCCAATGACGGCCATCAGCTCCGCCCGGTCCAACACTCACACGGGCTCATCGGTCCCCGGATCGGCGGTCATCGCCGACACCGACGAACACGTGCGGTCGGTGCTCGACGACGCCGTCATCGACGACCGCGAAGCCGGCGTCTACCGCGCCAACCGTCGGATCTTCACCGACGAGGACATCTTCGAACTGGAGATGCGGCACATCTTCGAGGGCAACTGGATCTACCTCGCCCACGAGAGCCAGGTGGAGAACCCCGGCGACTACTTCACCACCTACATCGGCCGCCAGCCCGTCGTCATCACCCGCGGCAAGGACGGCCAGCTGCACTGCCTGATCAACGCGTGCGCGCACCGCGGCGCCATGCTGTGCCGCCGCAAGACCGACAATCGGATGACCCTGACCTGCCCGTTCCACGGCTGGACCTTCCGCAACGACGGCACCCTCCTCAAGGTCAAGGACCCCGAGGGCGCGGGCTACCCCGACAGCTTCGACTGCGAAGGCTCCCACAACCTCACCAAGGTGGCCCGCTTCGACAGCTACCGCGGCTTCCTGTTCGGCAGCGTCAACGCCGACGTCCTCCCGCTCGAGGAGCACCTGGGCGACACGCGCAAGGTCATCGACATGCTCGTCGACCAGTCGCCCGAGGGACTGGAGGTGCTGCGCGGCTCGTCCACCTACACCTACGACGGCAACTGGAAGGTGCAGGCCGAGAACGGCGCCGACGGCTACCACGTGACCGCGACCCACTGGAACTACGCGGCCACCACCTCCCGCCGCACCACCGGCGAGTCGAAGAACGAGGCCAAGGTCCTCGACGCCGGCGGCTGGGGCAAGTCCGGCGGCGGCTACTGGTCGTTCCCGCACGGTCACCTGTGCCTGTGGACCTGGGCCGCCAACCCGCAGGACCGACCGCTGTGGGACCGCCTCGACGACCTCAAGGCCGAGCACGGCGAGGCCAAGGCCGACTTCATGGTCAAGGGCTCGCGCAACCTGTGCCTGTACCCGAACGTCTACCTGATGGACCAGTTCTCCACGCAGATCCGGCACTTCCGTCCCATCGCCCCGGACAAGACCGAGGTCACCATCTACTGCATCGCGCCCAAGGGCGAGAGCGACGAGGCCCGCGCCCAGCGGATCCGCCAGTACGAGGACTTCTTCAACGCCTCCGGCATGGCCACCCCCGACGACCTGGAGGAGTTCCGGTCGTGCCAGCTCACCTTCCGCGCGACCGCCGCGCCGTGGAACGACATGAGCCGCGGCTCCGAGCACTGGATCACCGGCCCCGACGAGGTCGCCACGACCCTCGGCATGCCGAACGTGATCTCGGCCGGCGTCAAGAACGAGGACGAGGGGCTCTACCCCGCGCAGCACGGCTACTGGCTGGAGACGATGCGCAGCGCCGTCGCCGCCGAAGAGGCCGAGACCGCTCACTGACGGCCGCGCCTCCCGACCACCTCGCAGACAAGGACCCCCGACCATGACCACACAGCAAGCCCCCGCCGACGCCGGCCACAAGCTCATCACCCAGAACGCGATCGAGCAGTTCCTGTACCGCGAAGCCCGCTACCTCGACGACCGCGAGTTCGAACGCTGGCTCGAGTGCTACGCCGACGACGTCGTCTACTGGATGCCGTCGTGGGGCGACGACGATCGCCTCACCGAGAATCCGCGCCGGGAGATCTCGCTGATCTACTACGGCAACAAGGGCGGCCTGGAGGACCGGGTGTTCCGCATCCGGACCGAGCGGTCGTCGGCCACGTCGCTGCCCGAGCCGCGCACCAGCCACAACATCACCAACGTCGAGGTCATCGACCGTCGCGGCGACCTGGTGGACGTGCGGTTCAACTGGCACACCATGTACTTCCGGTACAACACCGTCGACCCGTATTACGGCACGTCGTTCTACACGATCGACTTCTCCGGCGACGCCCCGCTGATCCGCCGCAAGACCGTGGTGCTCAAGAACGACTACATCCACCACGTGGTGGACATCTACCACATCTGAGGAGGCGGGCATGACTGTCACATCAGAACGCGGAACCGCGGGCACATCAGAACGCGGAACCGCGGGCACAGCTCCCGAACGCGGAACCGCGGGCACATCCGCGGCTCCGAGCGCGGCCGGCGAGGCCCCGTCGCACCGCGTCGCCCTGGCCTTCGAGGACGGCGTCACCCGGTTCATCACCTGCCGGGAGGACCAGACGGTCGCCGACGCGTCGTACCGGCAGCGGATCAACATTCCGCTCGACTGCCGCGACGGCGCCTGCGGCACCTGCAAGTCACTGTGCGAGTCCGGCGACTACGACGGCGGCACGTACATCGACGACGCGCTGTCGGAATCGGAGGCGGCCGACGGTTATGCCCTGCCCTGCTGCATGAAGCCGCGGTCGGACCTGGTGCTGCAGATCCCGGCCACCTCCGACATCGCCAAGACGCAGGCGGGCGAGTTCAGCGGCACCGTCGTCGCACTCGACCGACTGTCGAAGACGACGGTCCGACTGCAGGTGCAGATCCCGAACCGCGCCGACCTCGCCTTCCTGCCCGGCCAGTACGTCAACATCGACGTCCCCGACACCGACAGCGGCGACGGGACGCCGGTGCACCGGTCGTACTCGTTCGCCAACGGTCCACACGAAGACCAGCTGGAGTTCCTCATCAAGCTGACGCCCGGCGGCGCGATGACGACCTACCTGACCGACCGTGCGCAGGTGGGCGACCCGATCGCGTTCACCGGCCCGCACGGCTCGTTCTTCCTGCGCGAATCGATCCGACCCGTGCTGCTGCTGGCCGGCGGCACCGGGCTCGCACCGATCCTCGCCATCCTGCGCAAGCTCCGCAACGACGGCAGCTCGCGCCGCATCCACCTGATCTACGGCGTCTCCACCGACGAGGATCTGGTGGAACTGGCCGTCCTCGACGAGCTGCAGTCCTCGGTCGCCGGCTTCACCTGGGACCACTGCGTGTCGGACCCGAACAGCGCGGCCGTCAACAAGGGATACGTCACCACCCTGATCGAGCCGACGCACCTGTACGGCGGCGACGTCGCGACCTACCTGTGCGGTCCGCCGCCGATGGTCGAGGCCGTCCGCAAGCACTTCACCGACACCGGCATCGAGCCGACCGGCTTCTACTACGAGAAGTTCGCGCTGGCGGCGGCGCCGTCGACCGCCGACCCCGCCGCCGCTCCGGTCGAGCAGCCGCGAGCGCCGGAGACGACCGTCGACGAGGTGCCCGCGGCACCGACCGGCGAGGGTCGCAGCATCGGCGGACAGCAGCTGCTGCCCGAGCACGACCTCACCGCGTGGTCGGGCCCGGTGGCCGTCGACGCCGACGACGACTCGCTGACCCGCATCGGCGGCCAGCGGCTGTGGCCGTCGGCGATCGGCTCCGGCCCTCTGCTCGATCCCGACTCGGGCGTCCTGCAGCCGTCGGGCGGCCGCCGCATCGGCGGGCAGGAGATGTACCCGGCACCCGTGACCGAGGTGGAGCAGCCGGCCGACACCGTGGTCGCCGCGGCGCCGACCGCCGGCGAGCCGACCGTCGGATCGCAGGGGTACCAGATCGGCGAGGAGCACCCGGAGATCCACGAGTCCGACGCGCTGTTCGAGGCCCGCGCGGCGCTCGAACTGGGTGCGCTCGAGCTGATGATCGGCCGGATGAGCTCGCAGCAGATCGCGGGCTATCGGCTGCTCGCCGAGGCCACCCTGCCGTACGTGGACGGCGACCGGTTCGTCGACCCGGACGAGTACACCACCACCAATGCGGCCTTCCACGACTACCTGTTCCACGTCACCGGCAACACCCACCTGCTCGAGGCGTACAACGCGCTCGGGGTGAAGGGCCGGATGAGCGAGGTCTTGCGCGGAGCGACCTGGTGCCATCCGCTGTGCTCCCAGGATCATCTCGACATCGTCGCCGCCTTCGAGGCCGGCGAGCGGGAGACGGCCCGCGCCCTGATCACCGCGCACGCCGAGCGGTCCAAGCAGACCATGCGCCGGGCGATGGCCGACCGGCTGGCGGGCCGTCGTCCCCGGTTCGTCACACCGGGCCGGTTCGCGGGCAAGGTGGTCGTGGTGACCGGCGCCGGGCAGGGCATCGGGGAGGCCGCCGCGCGGCGGATCGGCGCCGAGGGCGGCCGGGTGGTGATCGCCGACCGGGCCGAGCACGCGCAGACGGTGGCCGCCGAGATGTCGGCCGACGGTCCGGGCGCCATCGCGGTCGCCGCCGACCTGGAGACCTACGCGGGGGCCACGGAGGTGGTGACGCGCGCGGTCGCCGCCTACGGTCGGGTGGACGTGCTGATCAACAACGTGGGCGGCGCGATCAACTTCAAACCGTTCACCGAGTTCACCGATGAGCAGATCCGGGCCGAGATCGACCGCTCGCTGATGACCACGCTGTACGCCTGCCGGGCAGTGCTGCCGTCGATGGTCGAGGCCGGCCGGGGCGTGATCGTGAACGTCTCGTCGGCGGCGACCCGCGGGATCAACCGGATCCCGTATTCGGCGGCCAAGGGCGGGGTCAACGCGATCACCGCGTCGCTCGCGATGGAGTACGCCCCGCACGGGGTCCGGGTGGTCGCGACCGCGCCCGGCGGCACCGAGGCTCCCCCGCGCCGTGTTTCACGGGGAACACCGACACCGACCAGCGACGTCGAGCGCGCCTGGTTCCAGGCGCACATCGACCAGACCGTCGACTCGAGCCTGATGGACCGCTACGGCACCCTCGACGAGCAGGCCGCGGCGATCTGCTTCCTCGCCTCCGACGAGGCCTCGTACATCACCGGAACGGTGCTGCCCGTGGCCGGCGGCGATCAGGGATGAGCTCGGGACCCCCGCGTCCGGCCGGTCACCGACCGGCCGGACGCCGCAGCACCGATGGGCTGATCGACAGGTCGCCGGCTCCGACGCGGACGTAGGGTCGGACCATGATCATCGAGGCCGGATGCGTCGGTCGGGAGCGAGAGCTCGGCGAGCTCACCGCCCGCGCATTCGGCGCCGCCGGCCCCTCCTTCGTGCTCGTCACCGGGCCCGCAGGCATCGGGAAGTCCACGCTGCTGCGCGAATTGCGGCAGACGCTGGCGGCGCGCGGCGCCCGGGTGTCGGCGCCCGCGTCGCTCCCCGACCCGAGCGCGGCGTTCGGCGACCGGACCGCCGTCGTGCTCGTCGACGACGCGGACACGGTCGCCGCCGAAATGCTGGCCACCCTGCGGGCGGCCGCCGCCGCGCACCCCGAGGCGCCGACGACCGTCGTGCTGGCCGCCGAACATCTCACCCCGGCGATCGCCTCGCTGCTGCCCGACACGCTGAGGCTGGCCGGACTCGACCGGGCGGCCGTCGCCGAACTCGCCGTCGCGCGGCGGCGGTCGGTGCATCCGTCGCTGCTCGACGAGCTGACCCGACACACCGCGGGCTCGCCGCGCGAGGTGGTCGCGCTGCTCGAGGAGCTTCCCGACGACTTCTGGCTCCGGGCCGACGCGCGACTGCCCGCCCCCGCCGCCGAGAGCGCCCGCGTTCACGATCTGCTCGACCGGTGCCGACCGGAGACCCGCAGGCTCATCGAGGCGCTCGCCGTCGTCGACGACCCGGGCTCGCTCGACGTCGCGGCGCAGGTCGCCGAGATCGACGACGTGCTGCGGGCCCTGGACGACGCCGTCGGCACCGGTCTGGTGGCGGCACCGGCCGCGGTCGATCCGGCGTCGATCCGGCCCCGGATCGCGAGCCCGGCGGTGCGCGCCGCGATCCTGCAAGCGACGGGTCTGCACCGCACCGGCCTGCTGAATCTGCGGGCCGCCGACCTGGTCTCGGACCCGGTGCAGCGGATCCGCTTCCGGCTCGCGGCGTCGCCGGTCGCCGACCCGGCCCTGGCCGACGAGGTGGCCGCCCTCGCCGCCGACTACGGCGCCGCCGGCGAGTGGGCGCAGGCCGCCTCCCTCTACCGGGAGGCCGGTCGGCTCACCGACGACCCGCTGCGGCACGCCGAGCGGGTCACGCTGTCGGTCGACGCGCTGCTGGCCGACGGCGACTGCCACACCGCCTCGTCGATGGTCTCGGCGGTCGAGAGCCTGCGTGAGACGCCGCTGCGCAACGCGACGCTGGCCTACCTCGCGATCCTCCACGGGCGCTCGGCCGAGGCCCGCGTGCGACTCGACCGGGCCTGGGACATCGTCAACTTCGAGCGCGAACCGAACACCGCCGCCCTCATCGCGCAGCGCTATGTGCTGCACTGTCTCGTCCGATGCCAAGGCGACGGGCTGGTCGAATGGGCCGACCGCGCCGGCGCCATGGCCGGTCCCGCATCCCCCGCCGGGGTGGAGGCGGCCGCGATCCGCGGCCTCGGGCTGGCGTGGTCGGGTCGTCCCGACGAGGCCGTCGCCGCGTACGAGCAGCTCCGCAGCGACGTCCAGTTCGGCACCTACGCCCAGCGCGTCGCCGTCGGACACGGGTGGCTGCACCTGGGGCTCGACGACGTCGACACCGCCCGCACCAGTCTGGAGACGGCGGTCGCGCTGGCCGACCTCGGCGGGTCCAAGCGGATCACCCTGTGGGGGCTGGGCTGGCTGGCGCGGCTGCAGTTCGTGACCGGCGAATGGGACGCCGCCCTGACCACCATCGGGCAGTCGCGGCGACTCGCCGAGTCGAGCGGCATCGCCCTGGCCACCCCGCTGGCCGATTGGACCGCCACCCAGATCCACTGCCTGCGCGGCGATCACGCGGCAGCCGAAGCGGCCGTCACGCATTCGGCGCGGCTGGCGGGCGATTACGAGATCATGCAGATCCCGTTGCTGCTGGCCCGTGCGCAGATCGCCGAGGCGGCTGCCGACTACAACAAGGTGACGCGCATCCTGTCGCCGCTGCGGCTGCTGGCCCGCACCACGCCCGCGCTCACCGAACCGGGCTGGTGGCCGTGGATCGACGTGCTCGCCAACGCCCTCGTGCTCGACGGCCAGTTGGAGGCCGCCGACACACTCCTGACCCCGTACGAGGAACGGGTGGCCGCTCGCGGACACCGGTCGTCCGGGGCCCGGGTGCGGTACGCGCGCGGCAGGTACCTGGGCGCGATCGGCGACATCCCCGCGGCCCGCAGGCACTTCGAGGAGGCCCTGGAACTCCTCGACGGGTTGTCGTTGCGTCACGATGAGGCGCGGGTCAACTTCGCCTACGGTCAGACCCTGCGCCGGGCCGGGAAGCGCCGCGCCGCCGACACCGTCATCAGCACCGCCCGCGACATCTATCAGTCGCTCGGCGCCACCACCTACGTGCAGCGATGCGACCGCGAGCTCAAGGCGGGCGGACTCCACACGCCGCGCACCGAGCGCGGCTCGGTGCAGTTGACGCCGCAGGAGGAGTCGGTGACCGCCCTGGTCGCATCCGGCCTCACCAACCGCGAGGTCGCCGCACAGCTCTACATCTCGCCGAAGACCGTGCAGTACCACCTGACCCGCGTCTTCGCCAAGCTCGGCGTCCGGTCGCGGTCGGAGCTGGCGGCGCTGCGGGCCGGCGGCCCCGACTGAAACGTCCCCCTCACCACCGCTCACGGACACATGGTCCGACAGCCGAGCTGAGGGGGACGATTCACGCAGTCGAATCAGTCCGCGGCGATCCGCCGGACCACCGCGACCGCACGATCGACGAGGGGTGAGACGCCGGGAATCCAGGCGGCGGCCAGGTCGATGCCGGTCTCGGGCCGCAGCGGCCGGTAGCAGACTCCAGCCAGGTCGAGGGCCGAGGTCGGCTCCGGGACCACCGCCACCCCGAGCCCGGCGGCGACCAGGGTCACCAGCGTCGAGGTCTCCGCCACCTCGTGCCGCACCCGCGGCACGAACCCGGCATCGGTGCACATCGCGGTGACCAGCCCGCTCATCACCGATCGCCCGTGGCCGGCGTGGACGATGAAGTCGTCGTGGCGCAGCTCCGCGACGTCGAGCTCGGTCTCCGCGGCCAGCGGGTGACTGTCGGGGAGCACGGCGATCAGGCGGTCACGCCGAACCGGCTCCACCACGATCCGAGAGCCGGCGACCGGCGGCCGCAGCAACGCCAGGTCGATCTGCCCGGCCTCGAGCGCAGACACCTGATCGGGTGCGAGCATCTCACCCCGCACGCTCACGTCGACGCCGGGCAGTTCATCGCGCAGAGCCCGCACCAGTCGCGGGAACAAGGAGTAGGTGGCCGAGCCGACGCAGCCGATCGCCAGACTGCCCTGCAGCCCCTCGGCGACCCGCTGCGCCTGATCGCCCGCCGCGTCGACGGCGTCGAGGATCTCGCGGACGCGCTCCAGGTACACCCGGCCGGCCGGGGTCAGCTCCACGCGGCGGGTGGAGCGGATGAACAGTTGCACGCCGAGTTCGTCCTCGAGCTGCCGGATCTGCGCCGACAGCGGCGGCTGCGCGATGTGCAGACGCTGGGCCGCACGGCGGAAGTGGAGTTCCTCTGCGACGACGCGGAAGTACCGGAGGTGACGCAGTTCCATGAGCGATGCCTCCGCGATTGATATTCGTGCAGTTT
Organism: Gordonia aichiensis; assembly: GCF_039946255.1. Lineage (GTDB taxonomy): Bacteria > Actinomycetota > Actinomycetes > Mycobacteriales > Mycobacteriaceae > Gordonia > Gordonia aichiensis_A. Next base: position 150,618 of record NZ_JBCDWL010000004.1, read on the forward strand.
CAGTCGAGGTCAGACCTGTACTTCACAGTATCTATATCTGAACCTAGCCTGGATGCATGACAAACGGTGAATCGACTTCGGCGGCGCCTCGACGCGGCCTGACCAGTGACGACGTGGTGATCTGCAACCCGCTGCGCACCGCTGTGGGGCGGATGGGCGGAGCCCTGGCAGCACTGAGTGTCAACGAGCTCGCGACGACCCTGCTCGGCGAACTCGCCACGCGGGCGGGTCTGGGCGAGAACAGCGTCGACGACGTCATCCTCGGACACGGGTACCCGAGCGGCGAATCGCCTGCGCTCGGCCGCATCGCCGCACTCGACGCCGGGCTGGGTGTCGGGGTGCCCGGAATGCAGCTCGACCGCCGGTGCGGCTCGGGCCTGCAGGCCATCCTGTCCGGCGCAGCACAGATCGCCAGCGGCGGAGCCGAGCTGGTGATCGCCGGCGGCGCGGAGTCGATGTCGAACGTCGAGCACTATGCGCTGGGCCTGCGGACCGGCGTCCGGCAGGGCGGCGTGGAACTGCGCGACCGCCTCGACCGCGCCCGGCTGACGGCCGGCGGCGTCTCGCACCCGGTCGACGGCGGCATGATCGAGACCGCCGAGAACCTGCGCGCCCGCTACGGCCTCACCCGCCTGGCGCAGGACGAGCTGTCGGCGCGGTCGCATCACCGCGCGATCGAGGCCGCCGAGACCGGCCGCTTCGCCGCCGAGATCGTCCCGGTGACCGTGCCGGGCGGGCGCCGCAGCCCCGACGTCGTCGTCGACCGCGACGAGCATCCGCGGCCCGGCACGACCGTCGAATCGCTCGGGAAGCTGCGGCCGGTGCGGCTCAAGCTCGATCCCGAGTCGACGGTCACCGCGGGCAATGCGTCGGGCCAGAACGACGGTGCCGCGATGGTCGTGGTGACCACGCTCGGCGAGGCGGAGCGCCGCGGCCTGGAGCCGATGCTGGCGCTGCGCTCGTGGGCGGTGGCCGGTTGCGAGCCCTCGCAGATGGGCATCGGTCCGGTCGGCGCGACCGCCGCCGCCCTGCGCCGCGCCGGCCTGACCCTCGACGACCTCGACCTGATCGAGCTCAACGAGGCGTTCGCCGCGCAGGTCCTGGCGGTGCTCGCCGAGTGGGGCGTCGCCGCCGACGACGAGCGGCTCAACCCGAACGGCTCGGGCATCTCGCTGGGCCATCCGATCGGCGCCACGGGCGCCCGCCTGGTGGTGACCGCCGCCCACGAGGCACGACGCCGCCGGGCGAAGAACGTCCTGGTCACCATGTGCATCGGCGGTGGTCAGGGCCTCGCCGGAATCTTCGAGGCGGTCTGACATGAGCACCGTGGAAGCCGTTGCCGTACACGCCGTGGAGAGCGGCCGCAGCGACGGGCCGGTCGTCGTGCTGGCCGGCTCGCTGGGATCGACGCACCGCATGTGGGATCCGCAGATGGCGGCGCTGGAGGAGCACTTCCGGGTGATCCGTTACGACGCCCGCGGCCACGGCCTCAGCCCGGCCCCGACCGGCCCCTACTCGATCGACGATCTGGCCGATGATCTGATCGGTCTGCTCGATCGCCGCGGCGTCGACCGCGCCCACCTGGTCGGCCTGTCGTTGGGCGGCATGACGGCCATGCGCGTGGCCGTGCGCGATCCGGAGCGCGTCGACCGCCTGGCGGTCCTGTGCACCGCCGCCGTTCTGGGGCCTGAGCAGGGTTGGCACGACCGCGCCGCCGCCGTGCGGGCCGACGGCGTCGCCGCCATCGCCGAAGCCGTCGTCGGACGCTGGTTCACCCCGGAGTTCCTGGCGACGCACCCGCACGAGAAGACGTACTACGAGACGATGGTCGCCTCCAGTTCCGCCGAGGGGTACGCGGCATGCTGCGAGGCGATCGCTCCGATGGACCAGCGCGCCGACCTGGCCTCGATCAGCGCGCCGACCCTGGCGATCGCCGGCGCCGACGACCCCTCGACCGGCCCGGACGTCCTGCGTGCCATCGCCGACGGTGTCCAGGACGGTCGGCTGGTGGTGGTCCCCGACGCCGCGCATCTGGCCAGCGCGCAGCACCCGGAGATCGTGAATCCGGCGCTCGTGGAGCATCTGACGGCCTCGCGCTGAGCCGCCTGCCACCGGTCCTGTCGGGTCGTGCCGCGCCAGTCGGCCCGACCCGACAGAACCGACCCGACCGACCCGGCACGCCCGAGCGAACGACGGCGACGAGCCGCTTGGATCGACCGGGAAACGGACGTCTGAAACAAATCCCTCAGAACCAGAGGATCAGCTTGGATTGTCGGCGGCGAGGTGCTTTCATTACCCAGGTAAGCCTCCACTAATAGCGGACGCCGTCGGCGTCCGCTTCTCCTTGGACACAGAAGGACCTTCATGTCGCTGCGCACCCGCCTGGCCGGCTCCTTGGCCGTCGCCGCCGTCTCCGTCGGACTCCTGGCCGGCTGCGGCGAGTCAGAGAAGGTCGACGACGCCGCCGTCTCGGCGGCCGGGGAGGGCAAGACCGCCTACCCGCTGACCGTCGAGAACTGCGGCACCACGCAGACCTTCGAGAAGGCGCCCGCGCGCGTCGTCTCCCTGGATCAGGGATCCACCGAGATCCTGCTGTCGCTCGGCCTGGGCGACCGGATCGTCGGAACCGCGTCCTGGACCGACCCGATCCGCGACAACCTCGCCGACGCCAATGCGAAGGTCCCGCGCCTGTCCGACAACGCCCCCAGCTACGAATCGGTGATGGGCACGAACCCCGACTTCGTCACCGCGTCGTTCGGTCGGCACTTCAAGAAGGAGGGCGGCGTCGCCACGCGCGACCGCTTCGCCGAGACCGGCATCCCGACCTACCTCTCGCCCACCGACTGCGAGGACGGTCGCAGCATCAACGGCGGCGGCACCCGCACCCGCCCGCTGACCATCGACTCGCTCTATCAGGAGATCACCGAGCTCGCCGCGGTCTTCGACGTGCCCGATCGCGGTGCCGCGCTGGTCGACGAGCTCACCTCCCGCACCGCGGCGGCCACCGAGAAGATCAAGCATGACGGCCGCAGCATCGCCTTCTGGTTCGCCGACACCAAGACCCCGTACTTCGCCGGCGGATTCAGCTCGGCGCAGCTGATCGCCTCCACCGTCGGAACCCGCAACGTCTTCGCCGACGTCGCCGACGACTGGCCGGCCACCACCTGGACCGCCGTCGTCGAACGCAATCCGCAGGTCCTGGTCCTGGGCGACCTGGCGCGCAACCGATTCCCCGGCGACAAGCTCGCCGACAAGAAGGAGTTCCTGGCGGCCGACCCGGTCACCAAGGTGATGCCCGCCGTCGCCGGACAGAAGTACGTGGCGCTGCACGGCGCCGAGATGAACCCGTCCATCCGGACCGTCGACGGCATCGAGAAGCTCGCCGACTGGCTCGACCAGAATCCGGCGTGACCGTCACGCTCGACGCCGTCTCCGGCCCCGCGACCACGTCGCGGGGCCGGACTGCGTTGCTCCTGGGCGCCGGGGTGATCGCGCTGTTCGCCTCGATCCTCGCCGCGACCGCGCTCGGCGGCGAATCGATCTCGCTGGTCAACGTCCGCGACATCCTCACCAACCACCTGCACCTGACCGACGTCGACGTCTTCGCCTACAAGGACGTCATCGTCTGGCAGGACCGGATGCCGCGGTCGGTGGTCGCAGCCGCGGTCGGCGCCGGGCTCGCGGTCTGCGGCGTGCTGCTGCAGTCGCTGCTGCGCAACCCGCTCGCCGACCCGTACCTGCTCGGCATCTCCTCCGGCGCCTCGACCGGCGCGGTGATCATCGGCGTGCTCGGGCTCGGGAACGCCGTCCTCGGTCTCTCCGGCGGCGCCTTCCTCGGCGCCCTGGTCGCCTTCGGGGCCGTGCTCCTGCTGGCTCGGTTCGCCGGCGGCAGCACCGACCGGGTGATCCTGGCCGGGGTCGCGATGACCCAGCTGTTCTCGGCGCTCACCTCGTTCGTCATCTTCGCCTTCGCCGACTCCGACGAGACCCGCGGCATCATGTTCTGGCTGCTCGGCTCGCTCGAGGGCGTCCGGTGGAACGACGCCCGGCTGGCCGCGGTGGTCGCGATCGCCGGGCTGGCCTGCTGCTGGGCCGCAGCCCGAGCGCTCGACGCCTTCACCTTCGGCGACGAGGTCGCCGCCTCGCTGGGCATCCCGGTGGCTCGGGTGCGCGGCGCCCTGCTGGTGCTCACCGCGCTGATCACCGCCGCACTGGTGAGCGTGGCCGGTGCGGTCGGCTTCGTCGGGCTGGTGCTCCCCCACGCCGCGCGCTTCCTCGTCGGCCCCGGACACACCCGGCTGGTGCCGGTGGCGGCCCTGCTGGGTGCGATCTTCCTGGTCTGGGTCGACGCGCTCTCGCGCGTGGCCTTCCATCCCACGCCGCTGCCGCTGGGCGTGGGGACCGCGCTGGTCGGCGTCCCGGCGTTCGTGGCGATCATGTTCTCCCGAAGGGGGCGGGCATGACCCTGCACGCCGAGAAGGTCAGCTGGGACCGGGGCGGTCGCCTCGCCGTCGACGAGGTGAGCGTTCACCCCGAACCCGGTCAGACCGTCGGACTCCTGGGCCCGAACGGATCCGGGAAGTCGTCGCTGCTGAAGCTGCTGGCCGGGTTCGCCCGGCCGACGTCGGGCACGGTGGGTCTGGACGGTCGGGAGCTGTCGTCGATGCGCCGTCGGGAGGTGGCTCGCGCGGTGGCGGTGGTCGCTCAGCACGCCGACACCGATGTGGACGTCAGCGTCGGCGAGGTGGTGCGCCTGGGCCGGATCCCGCACCGCGGCACCTTCGGCGCCGATCGCACCGCCGACGATCGGGCGGTCGCCGACGCCCTGGCGCACACCGGGCTCACCGACAAGGCGCACCGGCTGTGGCATCAGCTGTCCGGCGGCGAGAAGCAGCGGGTCCAGATCGCTCGGGCCCTGGCCCAGCAGCCACGCGAACTGCTGCTCGACGAGCCGACCAATCACCTCGACATCCACCATCAGTTGGAGCTGATGACGCTGGTCACCGCGCTGCCGGTGACATCGATCATCGCCATCCACGACCTCAACCTGGCGGCCACCTTCTGCGATCAGGTGATGGTGCTGCGGCAGGGGCGGGTGGTCGCGGCGGGCACCCCGCGCGAGGTCCTCACCGCACCGTTGATCGCCGACGTGTACCGGGTGCGCGCCGATGTGTCCGACACCGAGTCGGGGCTGCACATCCGGTTCCTGCCCGGTCGCCCGGAGTGAGGGCCCGCGCGCGAAGCGGCCTGATCGCCGGTTTCACCGCGGCGTCGCCCGTGGTGCGGCTGCTCGTGGTGACGCAGTTGGCGTTCAACGTCGGCTTCTTCATGGTCCTGCCCTATCTGTCGGTGCATCTGAGCACCGATCTCGGGCAGGCGACGGCCGTCGTCGGGGCGGTGCTGGGCCTGCGCACCGTGTCCCAGCAGGGGTTGTTCTTCGTCGGCGGCGCGGTGGCCGACCGGATCGGCACCAAGCCGACCGTCCTGGCCGGATGCGCGGTGCGAGTGGTCGGCCTGCTGTTGCTGGGGTTGAGTCCGTCGCTGCTCGGTGTCGGCGCCGGCGCGGTGGCGACCGGGTTCGCCGGCGCCCTCTTCTCACCCGCCGTCGAGGCCGCACTGGCCCGCTCGACGGGCTCCGCCGACGGCTCGTCGACGACGAGTCGACTCGACGCGTTCGCACTGTTCAACGCCTTCGGGCAAATCGGCGCGTTCACCGGCCCGCTGATCGGCGCGGTCCTGCTGCGCACCGACTTCGCGGTGGTGTCGGTGACCGGCGCGGTGATCTTCGTGATCATCGGGCTGGCGCACGCGCGCTGGCTGCCCGCGGAGGCGGCCCCGCATTCCGGCGGCCCGCTGGTGGCCGGGCTGGCGCAGATCCTGCGCAACCGCGTCTTCCTCGGCTTCGCCGGGGTGATGGGGATGCAGTTGGTGGCCTACAACCAGCTGTATCTGCTGCTGCCCTTGGAGCTGGAACGGGGATGGGGCAGTCAGGCGCCGCTCGGGGTGCTGCTGGCCGCGTCGTCGTTGGCGGTGGTGCTGGGCCAGCTGCGGGTGGCCGCCTGGGCCGCGCGTCACCCCTCGCGAACCACCCTGGCGATCGGTCTGGCGCTCACCGCGGTGGGCCTGTCCGGGGCGGCCGTCGGCGCCGCGATCGGCGGCGCGGCCGCGGTGATCGGCGGCACCGCCTGCTTCGTCATGCTTCTGGCGCTGGGACAGATGATCGTCTCCCCCACCGCCCGCGCGGTGATCCCGACGCTGGCCGGCGAACAGTATCTGGGCTCGTACTACGGGGTGTACGCCTCGGTCGGCGGGCTGCTGGTGCTGCCCGCATCGTCGCTGCTGGGCGTGCTGGTCGACCTCGCAGGCGACGGACCGCTGGGGCGGGCCGCCCCGTGGCTGGCCCTGGCCGCGGCGATGGGCGTGGCCGCGGCGACGATGGCGACCGCGCGGTCGGGGCGCGTCGGCGGCCGGTGACCGGCCCGCGTCGACGCCGTCTCGCAACAGGAATCGGCGGCCGTCGGGGGCACAGTTGCCCTCGACGGCCGCCGATTCCGACTGACCCGACCGATGCCTGAGCGATCAGACGGTCGCTGCCTCCGGCACCTCCGACTGTTCGGTCCGGAACTGCTGGGTGACCTTCGGCAGCGCGAGCGCCGCGACCAGGGCGATCACCGCCGCGGCTGCGACCAGCAGGAAGGCCGCGGTGAAACCGCCGTCGGTGTAGAATACCGCGCCGCCGGTCTGATCGGCGGGCAGCTGCGCGACGAACGAGTTGTTCATGATCGCGAAGGCGATCACCGGCAGGACCGCCGAGCACAGGCTCTGCACCACTCCGGCGATGCTGGCGGTGGACGCCTGCAACTCCGGCGGCGCCGCCTTGATCAGCATGTTCGGGATCGACGCGTAGCCCATGCCGAGACCGGCGCCGAACAGCGCGGCCAGCAGGAACAGCAGCGGCTTGCTGTCGTGCATGAAGGCGGTGGCCGCACCGGCGAGACCGGTCAGGACGCCCGAGGCCATCAGCAGCACGCGCGGATGCAGGCCGCGGCCGCACAGCGCGCCGACGACGAGGCCGCCGACCATCGTCATGCCGCCCAGCGGAACCTGGAACACCGCGTACTGCTCGGCGCTCAGACCCCACCCGTAGCCCAGGCCGAAGGTCTCCGGCGTCATCGCCATGATCGGCAGCAGCATGGTGAAGACCGCGCCCAGGCCGTAGATGCCGCCGGCGGCGGTGACCGTCCAGGCGATGCTCGGACGACGCAGCAGATCGAGGCGGATCAGCGGATCGGACACCCGCTTGGCGCTGGCGTACCAGGCGGCGGTCAGGACCAGGCCGCCGACCAGGAAGGCCAGCGTGGTGGTGTCGGTCCAGCCCCACTGCGGACCGAAGCTGACCGCGACCAGCAGGCCGGCCAGGCCTGCACCGAGCAGGACCGCACCGAGGACGTCGAGCGAGGCGCGCAGACGGACGGTCGACTCCGGGGTCGTCAGCAGGATCATCACCAGGCACACCACCAGCACGGCGGCGAAGAACCAGAACAGGCTGCGCCAGCCGAAGCCGTCGATGAGCCAGCCGGTCAGGAAGGGTGCGGCGACGGTGATCAGACCGCAGCCTGCGGTGCAGATGCTCACGGCCATCGGGACGGTCTTGCGGGGGAAGACGTCGCGAATCAGCGAGTAGCTCAGGAACAGCGTCGGCACCAGGATGCCCGACAGCGCGCGTCCGAAGATCATCACCGCGTAGCTGGTCGCGACGGCCGAGATCACCGATCCGACGGCGCCGACCACGACGCAGGCGATGATCACCTTGCGTTTGCCGATGATGTCGGCAAGCTTACCCAGCAGCGGCGACAACACGGCACCGACCAGCAGGAACGCCGTGATGAGCCACGCCCCCTGACCGGTCTGGTACTCCGCGGAGATGGGCAGGATGGCCATTGAGACCATCACGTAGCTGACGCTCAGCAACTCGAGGACGAGCACCAGCGACAGCAGGGATAGGGCCAGGCGCGGTGTCCAGCCGGCGTCGTCTTTCGCCGTCGTAGTGGCGCCGAGGTCGGAGAACTCGGTCATGTTCGGTTTCCTTTCGGGGATTCCCCGGGGGCTGATCAGGAGTGCAGCGGGGTCAGGAGTGCTGAGCCCTTGCTGCGGGGGTGTCGGCGGCCAGGAGACCGGCGGCGTGTCGGGCGGCAATGTAGCCATAGACCAGGCCTTGGCCGATGGTCGCGCCGGCGCCGGGATAGCGGTTCCCGAATGCGTTGGCGGCATTGTTGCCGACGGCGTACAATCCGTCGATGACCTCACCGGAATCGGAGGTCACGCGGCCGTATCCGTCCGTGCGCAGTCCGCCACAGGTGCCCAGATCGGACAGGACCACCTTGACGGCATGGAAGGGGCCGCGCTGCAGCGGCCGCAGGCACGGGTTGGGCCCGTGGCTGGGGTCGCCGTAGTAGCGGTCGTAGGCGCCGGAGCCGCGACGGAAGTCGTCGTCGACGCCGGCCTCGGCGAACTCGTTGAACCGGGCGACGGTGCCCGGCAGCTTCGCCAGCCCGGTCGCGTCGGCGAGCTCGTCGATGCTGTCGGCGGTGAACGCGGTTCCGGCGTCGTACCAACTCTGCGGGATCGGGGCGCGGGGGAACAGCTCGCCGGCGAAGACATAGCTGTTGCGGTACTTCTGGTCGAACACGATCCACATCTGCCCGATCGGATCGGCGGAGCGCCGACGTGCCAGCACCTCCTGACCGAAGCTCATGTAGTCGGTCGCCTCGTCGATGAACCGCTCGCCCGCCTCGTCGACCATCAGCGAACCGGGCAGCGAGCGCTCGGCGAGCATCACCTTGGGGCTGCCGCCCGGCAGCGGTGCGACGGCCGGGAACCACCAGGCCTGATCCAGCAGATCGAGGCCGGCCCCGGCATCGGTGCCCGCGGCGAGGCCGTCACCGGTGTTGCCGGGCGAGCCGAGCGAGAGTTCGGGCAGGTCGCCGAGCTGATGCTCCCTGCGCAGTTCGGCATTGTGATCGAAGCCGCCGGCCGCCAGGACGACGCCCCGTTCGGCGACGATGGTGACCGGGGTGCCGTCGCGGTCGACGACGGCACCGGTGACCCGGCCGTCGTCGACGATCAGGCGCTCGAGCGCAGTGCTGCGCCAGACCGGGATGCCCGCGCGGAGCACGCCTTCGTAGAGGCCTGCGGCCAGCGCCTGCCCGCCCGCCACGTATTCGCGTCCCAGCGCCTTGCCGCCCAGGCCCTGCGACAGGCGGCGGACCGCCCGCCCCAGACCGCGCCGCGGCAGGGTCACCATCAGGTTGATCAGGCGATAGTCGACGCCGGTGATCGGCATCGGGATCGGGGCGGCCATGCTGCCCGACCGCAGGTCGTCGCGGTGCTCGCCCAGGAGCCCGATGTCGAAGGGCTTCGATTCGCAGGTGCGGCCGACCGCCGACCCGCCGGGACGTTCCGCGTGGTAGTCGGAGTAGCCCTTGGACCACATGAAGTCGAGGCGGGTGAGGCGCTGCAGCAGTCGGACCGTCGCCGGGCCGAAACGCAGGTAGTTCTGGCTGCGCTCGGCGGCGGCGGTGTCGCCGACGATGTCGGCCAGGTACTCCCCTGCCCGCTCGACGGAGTCGCTGCCGCCGTCGGCGTCGATCACCGGGTTGCCCGGGATCCAGAAGGCGCCGCCCGAGAGCGCGGTGGAGCCGCCGACCTTGTCGGTCTTCTCCACGATCAGCACGTTCAGACCGGCCTCGTGGCCGGCCAGCGCGGCGGCCATGCCGGTGCCGGAGCCGACGACCAGCAGGTCGACGGTGATCTGTTGGGCGGACTGTTCGCTCATGCCAGGACTCCCGGGGTCGGTTCGCTACGAGTGGTCAGCGGCAGCAGCCCGTCGCGGGCCGCGGTGTCGATCGTGGCGTGCAGGGCCGGGCACAGCTGCTTGCGGCTCACGCCGTGGCCGGCCGTGTGGCCGGTCTCGGCCGCCGCGTACGGGCACTGGGCGGCGGCGTCGTCGAGCCACTGCACGCTGGTGTGCCGCTGGCTGTACTTCTCCACCAGCACGGCGGTGCCGCACCGTTCACACGAGATCTGAAACACCGGAGCCTCAGCTCTGTGCGGCCGCCGCGGCGGCCAGTTCCACGTTTCGGGCCACTTCGGCGTCCCAGTACTCGTTTGCCTTGGTGACGTCGACGTCGAACTCGAAGCGGCGGATCATGTCGTCGCGGATGTCGGCGCGGTCGACGTAGAACTGCTCGTACCAGCGGCGCAGCTGGTAGACGGGGCCGTCGTCCTCGCACAGCAGGGGGTTGTCGATGCGGGCCTTGGTCTTCCAGATCTCGATGTCCTGCTCGAAGGTCTTCAGGGTGCCCTCGCCGAACTGGGCCGCCAGCGCGTCGGCCTCCTCCAGGCTCATGCCGGGCGTGCGCTTGACCATGACGCCGTACAGCAGGACGAAGGAGTCGGAGCTGACCGGGTAGTGGCAGTTGATCAGCACGACGTCGAGGCCGTCCTGTCCTTCGAGCCGGTTGATCATGTACGCCGGACCGTAGTACGAGGCGTACGACTGGGTGACGCTGTCCTCACCGAAGTTGACGAAGTCCTTGCCCGCCATGTCGGCACGCGGCTTGAACGACATCTCCTGGGTGGCGACCTGGTCTTCGAAGATGTTGCGGAAGTGCAGCGGCTGGTTCAGGTGCACGTAGAAGAAGTGCGCCATGTCGACCACGTTGTCGACCAGTTCGCGGCAGTGGGTGTTCTCGATCTTGACCGAGTTCCAGTTCCACGCGGTCCACTCGCCCTCTTCGAAGCCTTCGATGGCGGGGATGTAGTCCTCGGGGGCGCCGCCTTCGGGGTCGTTCCAGACGAAGAGCTGCCCGTTGCGCTCCATCGTCTTCCACGACTGCGTCTTGGCCAGCGGCGGGACGCGCTTGGCGTACGGAACCGCCTTGCAGCGACCGTTGCCGCCCCAGCGCCAGTCGTGGAACGGGCAGGCCACCTCGTCGCCTTCGACCGAGCCCTGCGACAGGTCGCCGCCCATGTGGCGGCAGTACGAGTCCAGAACGTTCAGCTTTCCGGCCGAGTCGGCCCAGATCACCAGCTTGCCGCCGAACACGTGGATGCCGTGCGGCTTGCCGTCCCGGAACGAATCGGCCAATCCCAGGCAGTGCCAGCCGCGAGCGAAACGCTCGGGGTTGGTGCCGTTCTCGATCTCCCGGACCTCGTCGGTGTCCACTGCCTGCTCTGCGATCGTCATCTCCGCGACTCCCTCACTCGGTGTTCAACGTGCTGACGATCACATTCGCAGCGTTTTGTGAGCGGAGATAATTCGTTCCCATCCAATGGGATCAAACCTGCGGCGGCCTGCGCGAACGGCGCGTTCCGGGCGTCGCAGACCCGCGGATCGCCGACGCTGCCGCAACGGCGGCGACGATCGCTCGGGGCGCCCACCGGCCGGGCGATCCGGCCTAAGGTGAAGCGCATGACCCGCTCCGACGACATCCGCCTGATCTCCGACGACGTGACCGTGTGGCTGAGTCCGGCCACCGGGCGGCTGACCTCGCTGGTCGTCGCCGGTCACGAACTGCTGACCGGCGGGGCGCGGTTCGGGTCGTTCCCGATGGCGCCGTGGTGCGGGCGGCTCGGCGACGGCGAGCTGACCGTCGACGGGCAGGTGCATCGGTTCGAACGCAACGATCCGCCCCATGCACTGCACGGCACCGTACGCGATCACCCGTGGTTCGTCGACCAGTGCGCGCCGGACCGGGCGCGGCTGACGCAGCGGCTCGAGCCGCGCTGGCCGTTCCCCGGCGAGGTGATGCAGGAGGTGTCGGTGCGGCCCGGGGAGCTCACCCTGCAGATGAGGGTGCGGTCCGACGGTCCCGCGTTCCCCGCGCAGGTGGGCTGGCATCCGTGGTTCCGCCGGCGGCTCGGGGACGACGGCGCCGACCGTGCGCTCCGGGTCGACTTCTCCCCCGCCTGGCAGGAGAAGCGCGGCGAGGACTATCTGCCCACCGGCGAGCGGATCGCGCCGACGTCGCCCCCGTGGGACGACTGTTTCGGGATGCCCGACGGCGTCGACGTCCTGCTGGACTGGCCCGACCGCCTGCGGATGCGAATGCGCAGCGACGCCCGCTGGGTGGTGGTCTTCGACCACCCCGAAGACTCCATCTGCGTGGAGCCGCAGACCGGTCCGCCCAACGGCTTGAACACGACCCCGCACCTGGTGTCCCCGGGCCACGATCTGGTCGCGACGACGACGTGGACGTGGTGAGCGGGTCTCGATACGCCGCCTCGCTGCGCTCGGTGGCTACTCGACCACCCTGAGGACGAGCAAACAAGTCAATAACCACCCCGACGCACCCCTCAGGCCGGTCGAGTAGCGACCGGAGCGAAGCGCAGGACCATCCCCAGGCTGGTCGAGTAGCGACCGAAGCGAAGCGCAGGACGCGTATCGAGACCCCCGCACCAGGCCTCGATACTCCGCCTCGCTGCGGTCGGTGGCTACTCGACCACCCTGCAACCCACCCCGAGTAACGACCCAAAGACCCGCCCCCAGGCCGGTCGAGTAGCGACCGAAGCGAAGCGCAGGACGCGTATCGAGACCCCGCACCACAACCCCGCCGCCTACCGCAGGTGCGCGCCCGGTCCCGGGCGCACCGCGCGGACGGTCGGGGCCGGGTGCCCTGCGGCGACCGCTGCGTCGGGCAGCTCCGCGATGATGCGGTCGGCCGCGTCGACGTCGGCCAGGGCGATCACCGATCCGCCGAAGCCGCCGCCGGTCATGCGGGCGCCGAGCGCACCCATCCGGCGAGCGAGGGCTGCGAGGTGGTCGATGTGGTCGGTGGTGATCTCGAAGTCGTCGCGCATGGACTCGTGCGAGGCGTTCATCAACTCCCCGAACACCGGGTAGTCACCGTCGCGCAGAGCGTCGGCGGCCGCGAGCACGCGGGCGTTCTCGGTGAGCACGTGACGGGCGCGGCGCGCGTGCACCGGGTCGGTGAGCCGGCCCCAGTCGTCGGGCCCCGCCTCGCGCAGCGACGCCACGCCCAGACTCGCGGCGGCTGCGGCGCAGGAGTCGCGTCGTTCCCGGTATTCACCGGCCGAATGCCGGTGGGGCGCGTGCGAGTCGATCACCAGCAGCCGATAGGCCTCGCCGAGCGCGGCCGGGACCGTCTCGACCTGCACCGATCGGAAGTCGATGAGGAGCGCGCGGTCCGGCTCCCCGTAGAGGCTGGCGAGTTGGTCGAGCAGGCCGGTCGGTGCGCCGACGTAATGGTTCTCGGCCTTCTGCGCCAGCTTCGCCACCGCGGTCCGATCGCCGACCGGCGCCCCCGAAGCCTCTGCGAGCGCGAGCAGTACGGCGCACTCGAGGGCCGCCGACGACGACAGTCCCGCCCCGACGGGCACGTCGGACGAGATCTGCAACCGGCCGCCGGGCACCGGCACCCCGGCCTCCCGCAACGCCCACACGCACCCGGCGACGTACGCGCCCCAGCCGGTCACCTCGCCCGGCACCGTCGACAACGCGATTTCGCACTCGTCGGGCTCGGTGGCCGAGACGGCACCGATCACGGTCGCCGACTCGTCCGGGGTGAACACGGCAGTGGTTCCCAGTCGCAGGGCGATGGGCAGCGAGTAGCCGAGGTTGTAGTCGGTGTGTTCGCCGATCAGGTTGACGCGGCCGGGCGCGAACGCGCGGAACGCGGGTCGGCCGGTCATGCCGGGACCTCGGTCAGCACCGCGCGCAGTTCGGCGGCGATCGCCTCCGGCGTCTTGTCGGTGACGAAGGCGCCGCGCCCGGACTCCGAACCGGCCAGATACTTGAGCTTGTCGCGGCTGCGTCGGATCGAGAACAGCTCGGCGTGCAGATACCCGGCGCCGGAACCCGCCACCGCAGTCTCCCGGCCGGAGTACTGGTGCCAGGAGGCGATGTACGGCAGCGGCGCGTCGTACAGGGCGTCGAAGGCACGCAGCACGGTCAGGTAGACGCGGGCCAGGTCGTCGGCTTCCGCGTCGGTCAGGTCACCGAGCTGTCGGACGTGTCGGTTCGGATAGATGTGCACCTCGGCCGGCCAGCGAGCGGCGAACGGAACGAACGCCGTCGTGTGCTCGGTACGGACGAGGATACGACGACCGTCGGACACCTCGGCGGCCAGAATCGCCTCGAACAGGTCGGCGCCCGCCTCCGCGCGATATCGGCCGGCCTCGGCCAGCAGCGCCGAGGTGCGGTCGGTGCGGAACGGGTAGGCGTAGATCTGCCCGTGCGGATGCGCGAGCGTCACCCCGATCTCCTCGCCGCGGTTCTCGAAGCAGAAGACCTCCTCCACACCGTCGCGAGCCAGCAGGTCCGCCGCCCGGTGCGCCCAGGTGTCGATGACCAGGCGGGCCTGCGCGGGCGACAACTGCGCGAACGACCCGTCGTGCTCGCTGGTGAAGCAGACGACCTCGCAGCGGCCGTACCCCGGCGCGACGACCTCGAGCTCGGTGGACGCCTCCGGGAGGGCGAACGACGATCCCGCGTGGGCCGTCGACAGCGACGGGAAGCGGTTCTCGAAGACCACCACGTCGTAGTCCTCCGCGGGCACTTCGCTGGACTGCCCGCTCGGATCCGGGCACAGCGGGCACATCTGGCGCGGCGGCTTGTACGTGCGTTCCTGTCTGGCCGGCGCGATGATCACCCAGTCCCCGGTGCGCGGATCGCGGCGCAGTTCGGTGGGGGTCGACGTCGGCCGCGGCGGCAGATCCCGATGGTCGGCGAGCGGCGCGGGCGGGGTCGCCGAATTCGAGAAGAACAGGATCTCGCGGCCGTCCGCGAGCTCACTGCGCTGCGGTTCGGGCAGGCGCCGGGCGAGGGGCTGGGTCATCGATTCATTCCTTCAGCGACGGTCAGGTCTACGACGGCGGCCAGGGCGCGACGGTGGTCGGGCCGGATCGCCGCGTCGGTGACGACTCGATCGACACGGGCGAAGGTCGCGTACAGGTGGGCGCCGATCTCGGCGTACTTGGTGTGATCGGCCAGGACGACCGTGGTGCGCGCGGTGTCCAGGAGCTTCCGGTTGGTCTCGGCTTCACCCAGATTCGGGGTCGTCATGCCCGCGGCCGGATCGATGCCGTGGACGCCGAGAAAGGCGAGGTCGGTGCGGTACCGCTCGAGGGCGGCGTTGGCGAGCGGTCCGACGAGGGCGTCGGACGGCGTCCGCTGACCGCCGGTGAGCTGCACCGCGGCCGGGTTGAGGATCGTCTCACCGGGGTCGGTGAGCAGCGCGAAGATCGCCATCGAATTGGTCACCACGGAGACCTGACGGCCCCGGAGCAGCTTCGCCAGTTCGAGCGTGGTGGTGCCCGCCCCGATCGCCACCGTCATGCCGTCCTCGATGAACTCGACGGCGGCGGCCGCGATCGCCCGCTTGGCCTCGGGCTGCCGCTCGGCCTTCAACGACGGCAGCGGCTCGAGGCCGCGCACGCTGTCCAGGTGCGCGGTGCTGATCGCACCGCCGTGAACCTTGCTCAGCTCGCCCGCGATCTCCAACTGGTCGAGGTCCCGGCGAATGGTCATCACCGAAACTCCGAGCTCCTCGGCGAGATCGGCGGCCCGGACGGCCCCGCGATCGATCACCGCCGCGAGTATCAACGCTCGTCGTTCCGCCACCAACATGTGCAGACTGTATCAATAACACACGAAAACGCACACAAATCTTCAGATAACTCACACCTTCATGTAGGTATCTGTTAGTTTTTGACACACATTGATCGGTTGAGCCAACCAAGGAGCCGCCATGAACCTGGCATCCGACACGGTCCTCCGGCTGAACACCGGAGTCATGGACTACATCCTCGTGGCCGTGTACTTCGTGTTCGTGCTGGGGATCGGCTACCTCGCGCGAGGCAAGGTCGCGAGCAGCATCGACTTCTTCCTGTCCGGCCGCAGCCTGCCCGCCTGGGTCACCGGCATCGCCTTCGTCTCGGCGAATCTCGGCGCCGTCGAGATCATGGGCATGTCGGCCAACGGCGCGCAGCTCGGACTCTCGACGATGCACTACTACTGGATCGGCGCCGTCCCGGCGATGGTCTTCCTCGGCATCGTGATGATGCCCTTCTACTACGGCTCCAGGGTGCGGTCGGTCCCCGAGTTCATGCGACGACGGTTCGGCACCGGTGCCCACCTGGTGAACGCGCTGAGCTTCGCGATCGCCCAGGTCCTGATCGCGGGCGTCAACCTGTTCCTGCTGGCCACGGTCGTCAACGCGGTCCTGGGGTGGCCCCAGTGGGTGTCGCTGATCGTCGCCGCCGCGGTGGTCCTGACCTATACCGCGCTCGGCGGCCTGTCGGCGGCCATCTACAACGAGGTCCTGCAGTTCTTCGTCATCCTCGCGGCGCTGGTCCCGCTGACCGTCATCGGCCTGATCAAGATCGGCGGCTGGAGCGGTCTGCGCGACAAGATGATCGACACGCACAACTCCTCCGGCGCCGTCAGTGCCACGGTGAGCGACCAGCTCAACTCCTGGCCCGGTCAGGCTCTCAGCGGATTCTCCTCCCCCGTCTGGTCGGTCGTCGGCATCGTCTTCGGCTTGGGCTTCGTGCTCTCGTTCGGCTACTGGACCACCAACTTCGTCGAGGTCCAGCGCGCGATGGCGTCCGATTCGACGTCGGCGGCCCGGCGGGCGCCGATCATCGGCGCCATCCCGAAGATGTTCATCCCGTTCGTCGTCGTCGTCCCCGGCATGATCTGCGCGGCGGCGATCGGCGACATGATCCACCTGAAGAACACCGGCGCAGGCGAGGTCACCTACAACGACGCGATGCTGCTGATGATGCGCGACATCCTGCCCAACGGCCTGCTGGGTGTCGCGGTCGCCGGCCTGCTCGCCTCGTTCATGGCAGGCATGGCCGCCAATGTCTCGGCGTTCAACACCGTCTTCAGCTACGACCTGTGGCAGCAGTACGTGGTCAAGGATCGGCCCGACAAGTACTACATCACCGTCGGCCGCGTGGCGACGGTCGGCGCGGTGCTCCTGGCGATCGGCACGGCGACCATCGCCGCCGGGTACTCGAACCTGATGGACTACCTGCAGACCCTGTTCGGCTTCTTCAATGCGCCGCTGTTCGCCACGTTCATCCTCGGCATGTTCTGGAAGCGGATGACGGCGACCGCCGGTTGGGTCGGTCTCGTCGCCGGCACCGCGTCCGCCGTCACTGTGTTCGTCCTGCAGGAGACCGGCGTCACCAACCTGCCCGGTCAGGGCATGGCGTTCGTCGCGGCCATCGCGGCCTTCGTCGTCGACATCGTGGTCTCGGTGATCGTCTCGCTCGTCACCTCACCGAAGCCGGTCGCCGAGCTCGACGGCTTCGTCTGGTCGCTGACCGACAAGACCAAGCTGCTCGGCGACGACAGCGGCGCCGCCTGGTACGCCCGCCCGGTGCCGCTGGCCATCGTGGTGATGACCCTCGTGGTCGTCCTGAACGTGATCTTCCACTGACCCGCCCGTCCCCCTCATCGAGGAGCAACCGTCATGAGTGAACCGACGAAGAACGAAGCGTCGACCGACGCCCCGCTCGACGACCGCAAGGCGCGAATCCTGCAGCGGATGTTCGACATCCGCAACATCGTCGGCGCCCTGCTGGTCGTCTACGGGGTCATCCTGCTGATCGGCGGACTGCTGCCCGCCACCGCCGAGGCAGGCGCCGCCGATCGCGCGCCGTCGAGCAACCCGATCGACATGTCGGTCGGCACGAGCGCCAACATCTGGGTGGGCTTGATCCTGGCCCTCTTCGGCGTGCTCTTCCTGGGTTGGGCCGCGATGCGCCCGACGAACAAGTAGGTGCGCCGGATCTCGATGCGCTTCCTCCGCTGCGCTCCGGAGGCTTACTCGATCAACCTAGAAAACAGCCCAACCCAGGCCGGCCGAGGGGCCGTGAGACGGGGCAGCGACCCCAGGCTGGTCGAAAAGCAGCCCAACCCAGGCTGGTCGAGTAGCCCGCGAACGAAGTGAGCGAGCGTATCGAGACCCCGTCGCCGCGGATCTGCGTCGGATCTTTACTCCAGGAAGACAACTGCCGACGCAAACTTCGCTCCGGGTCTCGATGCGGCCTCGGCTAGCGCCTCGGCCTACTCGACCAGCCTGGGGAAGCTCCGCCGCCGAGTTGGTCGAGGGGCCGTCAGGTGGGGAAGCGGCCCCAGGCTGGTCGAGGAGCCGTCAGACGGGGCAGCAGCCCCAGGCACGTCGAAAAGCAGCCCAACCGAGGCTGGTCGAGTAGCCCGCGAACGAAGTGAGCGAGCGTATCGAGACCCCCGCACACGCGCGCGATCTCGATGCGCTTCCTCCGCTACGCTCCGGAGGCTTACTCGATCAACCTAGAAAACAGCCCAACCCAGGCCGGCCGAGGGGCCGTGAGACGGGGCAGCGACCCCAGGCTGGTCGAAAAGCAGCCCAACCCAGGCTGGTCGAGTAGCCCGCGAACGAAGTGAGCGAGCGTATCGAGACCCCGTCGCCGCGGATCTGCGTCGGATCTTTTACTCCAGGAAGACAACTGCCGACGCAAACTTCGCTCCGGGTCTCGATACGGCCTCGGCTAGCGCCTCGGCCTACTCGACCAGCCTGGGGAAGCTCCGCCGCCGAGTTGGTCGAGGGGCCGTCAGGTGGGGAAGCGGCCCCAGGCTGGTCGAGGAGCCGTCAGACGGGGCAGCAGCCCCAGGCACGTCGAAAAGCAGCCCAACCGAGGCTGGTCGAGTAGCCCGCGAACGAAGTGAGCGAGCGTATCGAGACCCCCGCACACGCGCGCGATCTCGATGCGCTTCCTCCGCTACGCTCCGGAGGCTTACTCGATCAACCTGGGACGAGCCCGTCCGGAGGCTTACTCGATCAACCTGGGACCAGCCCGTCGCCCCACCTGATCAGCGCATCAGGACCTGGCCGCCGTCGACCGGCATCGAATGGCCGGTGATGTAGCGGGACTGGCTGCTGCACAGGAAGGCGACGGCGGAGCCGATGTCGTCCTCGGGATCGCCGAAGCGGTGCAGCGGGACGGTCTGCAGGTACTGTTCGGCCTCGTCGGGGCGGGCCTTCGACCACTCCTGCAGGGCCGGTGAGTCGGCCAGCGGCAGGATCGCGTTGACGCGGATCCCGTCGTCGGCCCACTCGCATGCGGCCGCGCGCGTCAACGACCGGATCGCCTCCTTCGCCGCGGCGTAGAGCCCGTAGCCGGAGGGATCCCAGCGCACGCCCGCCGCCGACCCGAGGTTGACGATGGCGCCGTCGCCCTTCAGATGCGGATGGCACAGGCGCATCATCCGCCAGGTGGCGAGGGGTCCGGAGTCCATGATCTGCCGGTACTCGTCCTCGGTGTGTTCGAGCAGCGTCCGGTTGTAGGTGGTCTGCGCGTTGTTGACCAGGATCGACAGTCCGCCCAGCACGCCGACCACCTCGTCGACCATCCGCGCCGAATCGTCGAGGTCGGTCACATCGCAGCTGAACGCCTGCACCCGGCCGCCTCGCGCTCGCAGTTCCTGCGCCACGTCCTCGACCTTCGACAGCGTCCGTCCGACCACCGCGACGCTCGCGCCCCGCGCCGCCAGCGCGCCCGCTATGCCGCGGCCGACGCCCTGGCCCGCCCCGGTGACCAGCGCGGTGGCGCCGGCCAGTTCGCGTCCGGTCACCTCAGACACCGCCGGCCACTCCGTTCGACGACTCCGCGGCGACGGCCCGGCGCACCGAGCGCGGCACCCCGAGGAACTTGGCGGACTCGGCCTCGTCGGGCCGCCCGAATGCCGAGTCGGGGTCGAGCACGCAGTGCGTGCGGCCGTACACGGTGTACATGCAGCGGTTGCAGTGCGTGCAGAGGGTCTGCTTGGCTCGGTCGGCGCGGATCGAGTTCACCAGATCGGGTTCGCGCAGCAGGGCACGCCCCATCGCGACGAAGTCGAATCCCTCGGACAGGCCGGTGACCATGTGGTCGTAGTTGGTGATGCCGCCGAGCAGGATGAGCTGGGTGTTCTTGACCGCACGCACGAACTGGCGGGCCGACTCCAGCATGTACAGGTCGTAGTAGGGGAACTCGCCGAGCATCTTGCGGCCGAACGCGTAGACGCCGGTCTTGAAGGGCTGCGGCATCACCGAGGCGAAGTCGCGCACCGGCACGTCGCCGCGGAACAGGTACATCTGACGCATCACCGACGAGCCCTGCGTCAGCTCGAGCGCATCGAGGTTGCCGTCGATGTCGAGCAGTTCGGCGGTCCGGATCGACTCGGCGAGGTTGATGCCGCCGGGGATCCCGTCCTCCATGCTGATCTTGGCGGTCACGGCGATCGAGTCGCCGACCGCCGAGCGCACCTCGCGGGCGATCTCCCGGACCAGCCGGCTCCGGTTGTCGATGTTGCCGCCGTACTCGTCCTTGCGCCGGTTGAACAGCGGGCTCAGGAACGAGCTCGGCAGGTAGTTGTGCCCGAAGTGCAGTTCGACGGCGTCGAATCCGCAGTCGGCGGCCAGCCGCGCCGACTTGGCGAAGTTCTCGATGATGCCCGAGATCTCGAGCCGGGTGATCTCGCGGCAGTACTCCAGCGAGGTCGGGTTCAGCATCCGGCTGGGCGCCATCGCGTTGACGCCGGTGATCTTCTTCGACGACACCGGCCCGCCGTGTCCGAGCTGGGCCGACACGGCGCCGCCCTCGGCGTGGATCGCGGAGGTCAGCTTCGACAGCCCGGGCGCGGACTTCTCCGACATGAGGATCTGGCCGGGCGCGGTGGTGCCCTCGCGGCTCACACAGCAGTAGGCGACGGTGGTCAGGCCGACGCCGCCGCGGATGTAGTCGAGGTGGAAGTCGATGAGACTGTCGGTGACCTTGCCCTTCGGCGAGCGACCCTCGGAGGTCGCCGACTTGATGATGCGGTTCGACAGCTTCACCGGCCCCAGCCGGCCGGGGGCGAACGGATCGGCGGTCTTCTCGGTCATCGCACGACCGCCGATCGCATCGTCGCGCCCGACCGGGCGGCCCGGTCCTTCATCCAAACGCTTCTCACAACAAGCTCCTCACAGCGATCAACTGAAGTGGTTTCCCTCACAATCCCAGTCGCAGCGCGCGATAGGGGCCGATTTCCCGGCTGGTGGGAAGTTCGCTCACATCGACGCGCCGCGAACGGAAGGACGCTAGGCGTCGTCTGCAGTCTCGATCATCGGATTCACCCGCATGTGCTGCGCGATCCGCTTCTTGGCCGCCAGCAGGATCGGGATGAGCCGGGTGTCGAGTTCGGGCAGCGGAACGCACACCGAGATGGCCGCCGACGTGCGGCGCGCGGTCGACGAGTCGTCGCTGGCCGCGCTGACGGTGGTGCCGAAGCAGCCGACGCCGGGCAGACTCTCGCCGCGGTCGACGGCGTAGCCCCGCTTGCGGACCTCGTCGAGTTCGGCGCGCAGCGCGGTCGTGGACGTGACGGTGTCGGGGGTCAGCGACTCGAGCGGCTCGAGGCCGCGCAGATAGTCGTCGGGCTGCAGCGCCAGCAGCGCCTTGCCGCCCGCGGTGGTGTGTGCGGGCCGGTGCGTGCCGATCCGGGTGGGCACCTCCCACTGGAATCGGCCCGAGCCGAGCTTCTCCCAGCACACCGCGTCGGCTCCGTCGAGGTAGGTCAGGTGCACGATGTAGCCGGTCTGCAGCTGGAGCCAGCTCAGCGTCGGCATGGCGCGCTGATAGAACCAGTGCGTCCGCAACCCGGTGGTCCCCAATCCGAACAGCCGCACCCCCAGCTCATAGTTGGTGCCGACGCGGAAGAGCCACTTGCGTCGTTCCATCTGGGTCAGGAGCCGGTGCGCGGTCGAGCGCGCCAGCCCGGTCCGCTCCATCACCCCGGACAGGGTGAGGAAGCCCGCCTCTTCGACGGCGTCGAGGATGAGGTCGATGCGGTCGAGCATCGACGGTGGCGTATTGGGTTCGGCGTCGTCATCCATGACACCCTCCCGTCGGTCGCGTCTTCAGGTGAAAATAGCGGCCGCCGACCGTCCCCCGCACGCCCTTCCGGTAAGTGGTCGGGCGATTGCAGCGAACGGTCGGCGGCGCGTGGTCATCGGTCGGCGACGGTCAGCGCCCCATCATGGCGGCGACGGCGGCGGCCTCCTTGAGGACGCGGTCGCGGCGCGGGAACTGCGAGCGAGCCTCGGCACCGGACTGTTCGGCCTCGACCACCCACACGGGGCCGTCCGCGAGGTGCGCGAGCCCTTCGCGAACGACGTCGACCGGCTCGGAGACGCGCAGTCCCGGCAGATCGAAGTCCAGGCCGGCGCGCGCCATCGCCGGGGTACGGGTGACGCCGAGGATCAGCTCGAGGACCTCGACGCCTCGCTCGCGCATCTCCCACCACAGGCCTTCGGCGAAGATCCGGGTGAACGACTTGGCGGCGGCGTAGATGCTCTGGTGGCCCGAGCCGACGAAGCCGGTGACCGACCCCAGCAGGATGATGCCGCCGTGACCGCGCTCGGCCATCGGCTTGCCGAACACCTGCACCAGCTCCAGCTGGCGGTCGATGTTCAGGGTCATCACGTCGCGGAAGCGGTCCATGTCGCCGAAGACGAACTCGTTGCCGTAGGTGTTGGCGCCGGCGTTGAAGATCAGCAGACCGACCTCGACGTCTGCGGTGGCCGCGGTGATGTTCGCGACGGCGTCGGCGGCGAGCAGATCCTGGGCCAGCGTGCGGACCTCCACGCCGTGGGCGCGGACGCGCTCAGCGGTCTCCTCCAGTGCCTCGGGCTTGCGGGCGATCAGCACCAGGTTCAGTCCGGACTGGGCCAGTTGGACGGCGAACTCGGCGCCGACGCCCTCGGAGCCGCCGGCGATGACGGCCCAGGGGCCGTATTTGGCCGGGTCGATCGCGACCTGGTCGAGTTCGGTGGTCGATGTATCAGTCATGAGATTCCCTGTCGTGTGTGTCGAGGACGCGGGCGGTGCCGCGTCCGGGTGTGGCGAGCGGGGTCGCAGAGGAGGTCGAAGGTGTCAGGAGACGACGGCCAGCGGCTCGCCGCCGGACCAGTCGTGGCCCCAGTAGCTGTCGGCAGTGATCTCTTCGGCGGTGTAGTGGGTCTCGTCGACGAGCATGCCGTCGGTGCCGAACTCGAGGTCCCAGCCGCCGGGGGCGCGGACGTAGAACGAGAGCATCTTGTCGTTGGTGTGACGGCCCAGCGTCGACGACAGCGAGGCGCCCTCGGCGACGACGCGGTCCTGCGCCCGACCGACGGTGTCGAGGTCGTCGACCTCCACCATGATGTGGATCAGGCCCGGCCCCTGCTTGGGTGCGGGCATCATCGCCAGGCTGTGATGACGCTGGTTGACGCCGAAGAACCGGATCCGCATGGGACCGACCTCGGGCGGGGTGTCGAGCCGGAAGGCCCCGCGCGGCAGGAAGCCGAGGGTCTTGACGTAGAAGTCGGAGGCGGCGAGGTCGTCGGGCACGGGGATCACGACGTGGCCGAGTCCCTGGGCGCCGGTGACGAAACGCGCGCCGAACGGGGTGACGACCGGACTGTGGTCGAGCACGGCCCCGCAGAAGACCTCCAGGGGAATGCCCGCGGGGTCCTCGAAGGCGATGGCGGCCTCGACCCGGCGGGCGTCGGCCTCGGCGTCGGTCAGGTCCCGGACGGTGATGCCGGCGGCCTCGACGGTGGCGCGCACCCGCTCCAGTCCCTGCCGGTCACGGACCTCCCAGCCCACCACGCTCACCTTGTCGGTGTCGCCGGGCCGGACGATGATGCGGGCGGCGCGCTCGTCGACCCGCAGGTAGAGCGCCTCGGTGTCGGGGCCCGAGCCTTCGGCGAAGCCGAGGATCTCCAGCGCCAGCTTGCGCCAGCGGGGCATGTCGTTGGTCACCACCTCCACGTAGCCGAGCGCTTTGATGTCGCCGTAGGGGTTGTCACTCATCAAGGGGTCCTTTGCTGTGCGTGCGGGTTCGTCAGGGGCTCGGCGGGTCAGATCAGCTTGCGCAGCGGGCCGGCGGGCTCGGCGCCCAGCGAGGACAGCGTCGCCGCGTGGTAGACGGTGTTGGCGGCGTGGATCGCGTGATGGATGCAGGCCTGGCTGTCGCGCCAGAAGCGCTGCATCGGCTGATCCATGCGCAGTGCGTTGCCGCCGCAACGCGCGTAGATCTCGTTGGCGGCGCGCGCTGCCCGCCAGGCGGCCCGCACCTGGGTCGCGCGGCCGGCGGCACGCTCGGCGAAGGTCGCGGTCTCGCCGCGTTCGGTGAGGTCCCAGAAGTACTCGGCGTTGGCGATGAGCTCGGTCCGCGCGGCGCGCAGGTCGGCCATGTACTCGCCGAACTCGAACATCGTGTACGGATCGTCCTTGACGCTGGCGCCGTTGGCGTCGATCCGGCCCGCCTGGTACTCGGAGGCCAGCCGCAGCAGGCCTTCGCAGATGCCGATGGTGGCCGAGGTGATGCCGAGCGGGAACATGTTCGACCACGGCATCTGGTACAGGGTCTGCTCGCGGCCCGACGCGCGCTGGCCGTCGCCGCTGGAGACGTCTTCCCAGGTCATGGCCCGGTAGTCGGGGACGAAGCAGCTCTCGATGATGAGGTCCTTGCTGCCGGTGCCGCGCAGGCCGACGACGTTCCACGAGTCTTCGACGATGGTGTAGTCCTTGCGCGGAATGATCACGTGGACCATCTGCGGCGGCTGCGCCATGCTGCCGTCGGGGTTGCCCATCATGGCGCCGAGGAAGACCCAGTCGCAGTGGTCGGTGCCCGAGGAGAACTGCCACTTGCCGCTGAACTGGTAGCCGCCGTCGGGCTGCGGGACCAGGATGCCGCCGGGCATGTAGGGGGAGGCCATCCAGATGCTGCTGTCCTCGCCCCAGACCTCGTCCTGGACGCGGCGGTCGTTGTAGGCCAGCTGCCACGGGTGCACGCCGCAGACGCCCAGCACCCATCCGGCGGCCGGGTCGAGCGAGGCCAGGCGCATCACGGTCTCGGCGAAGTCCCGGGGATGGAACTCGTAGCCGCCGTAGTCGGCCGGCTGCAGCATCCGCATCGCGCCGGCCTCCTTCAGCAGCTGCACCGTCTTGTCGGTGAGCTTGCCGATGCGCTCGGCCTCCGCACCCTGTGCGAAGAACTCGTCAGCGTGGTCGTTGATGTAGTCGAGAACCGTGTTCGGCATCCCTGCTCCGATCGTCCCGGCGTCGATGCGCCGTGCGGTTGATTGCCTGTATTGCTTGAGGCCATGCTCACATCGTTGCGAGAACGTGTTCCACCGAATCCCGGTCACCGGGAAACTCACCGGTCGACGACGTGCCCGACCGCCAACCTGGAGCCATGAACACCGAAAACGCCGTCCCCGACACCGCTCGACTGATCGCCGACCTCGCCGCCCGAGTGGCCTATCTCGAAGACAAGCAGGCCATCGTCGACCTGATGACCTCGTACGGCCCGGCCATCGACGCCGGCTGCGCCGACGCCGACGCCCGCGTCTGGACCGCCGACGGCGTCTACGACGTCGACACCGGCGTCATGCGCGGGCACGAGCAGATCACCGCGATGGTCCGCGGCCGCATGCACCAGGGCTTCATCGCTCAGGGCTGCGCGCACATCCTGGAGCCCGGCCAGGTCCGCATCGACGGCGACACCGCCGTCGCGACCGGCAAGTCGATGCTGATCCTGCACGACGACGACGGCTTCACCGTCGCCCGGGCGACCGCCAACCGCTGGGAGCTGATCCGCACCGACGAGGGCTGGAAGTGCACCCGTCGCGTCGGCCGCGTGCTCGACAGTCGGCCCGAGGCCCGCGAGCTGCTCGCATTGGCCGCGGAGTAGATCGAGCGCCGACCCCCGCTTCCGTCGAGCCGCGCCGCCCGCGCTGCCGGGCTCGACGGGAGTGAACCGGCGGCTACTTGCTGATTCCCGCCGTGAGGATCGTCGCCAGTTCCGCGTACGCGTGCGCGTCGTCGAGGCCGGTGCTCTCGCGCACTCCGCGCTGCTGGATCCGCACCATCATGGTGGCCGCGAGGTCGGCCGCGAAGGCCGCGTGCACCGCGCGGAACTCCCCCGCCGCGACGCCCTCGTCGATCAGTTCGCGGACGCGGCCGGCCGCGATCGCGGTGTTCTGCTCGTAGACCTCGCGGGCCGGACCGAAGTCGTCGAGGTCGGCCATGAAGCGGTCGGAGGCGGGCGCCAGGGCTGTGCCCACCGCGGAGAGGTAGCCGACGATCCGTTCGCGCGCGCCCGCGATGTCGGCGATCTGGGCCTCCACCTCGTCGGCGGCCCGCCGGAAGAAGTGGACGGTCGCCGCACGCACCAGCTGGTCCTTGCTGCCCGCGAGCGTGTACAGGGTCGACTTGGAGCAGTGCAGGCGCGCCGCCAGCTCATCGAGGGTCAGTCGCCCGAATCCTTCGGCGAGGAAGAGCGCGACGATCTCGTCGAAGAGCTCGAGCCGACGACGCGTCGCGAACTCGGTCGGCTGAGGCTTCTCCATGACAGTGATGGTACTCGGCAGGGTCCTCTGGTACTACTTCGTGGGTAAGGCCAAAACACCCAACGACAAGAGGCCCAGGACGATGTCCTGGGCCTCTTGTCTGAGTGCGCCCGTAGGGATTCGAACCCCAAACCTTCTGATCCGTAGTCAGATGCTCTATCCGTTGAGCTACGGGCGCGTGGTGGATCTTACGATCCGCACTTCTTCAATTATACCGGGCACGTGTCCCAGTCGGCGGAGACGAGAGGATTTGAACCTCCGGTTCCACTTTCGTAGAACAACTCATTAGCAGTGAGTCCCATTCGGCCGCTCTGGCACGTCTCCCTGGTGGAGTCCTTTTCGACCGCCGGGGCAAAACATTACACAGAGGTGCCGCCAGGATGCAAATCGCCTGTCCGATGGCGACAGAGGTGCAGGTCAGACGTATATTCGAGGGGTGAGCATGCGAATCCGGCCCGACCTGGACACCCTGCCCGTGTACGTCCCCGGCAAGACCTTCCCGGGTGCGATCAAGCTGGCGAGCAACGAGGTGACCGACCCGCCGCTGCCGAGCGTGGCGACGGCCATCGCCGCCGCCGCGGCCACCACCAACCGCTATCCCGACAACGGCATGGTGGAGCTCACCGAAGAACTCGCCAAGAACCTCGGCGTGACCCCGGCCGAAGTCCAGGTGGGCTGCGGCTCGGTGATCCTGTGCCAGAACCTGATCACCATCACCGCGCGACCGGGCGACGAGGTGGTCTTCGCCTGGCGCTCATTCGAGATGTATCCGGTCGCCACCCGCATCGTCGGCGCGACGCCGGTGCAGGTGCCGCTGACCGACGACTCGGTCCACGACCTGGCGGCGATGGCCGCGGCCGTCACCGACCGCACACGCTTGATCTTCGTCTGCAACCCGAACAACCCGACCGGCACCGTCGTGTCGGAACAGGCCCTGCGCGCCTTCCTGCAGGCCGTGCCGTCCGACATCATCGTCGCCCTCGACGAGGCGTACATCGAGTACGTCCGCGCGCCGCAGGACGCCGACTACGACTCCCTCGAGCTGCGCCGGGAGTTCCCGAACCTGGTCCTGCTGCGCACCTTCTCGAAGGCCTACGGCCTGGCCGGGCTGCGCGTGGGCTACGCGGTGGGCGACCCGGAGATCATCACCGCACTGAACAAGGTGCACGTGCCGTTCACTGTCAGCAGCGTCGCGCAGGCGGCCGCGGTCGCGTCCCTGCGGGCGCAGGACGAACTGCTGGCGCGGACCGACGCGGTCGTCGCCGAGCGCAAACGGGTCACCGCTCGGCTGCGCGAACTCGGCTATCGCGTCCCGGACTCGCAGGCCAACTTCGTGTGGCTGACACTGGGCGAGCAGTCGGTGCCGTTCGCCGTCGCCGCGGCCGACGCCGGGGTCATCCTGCGCCCCTTCGCCGGCGACGGCGTTCGCGTGACGATCACCCACCCGGCCGAGACCGAGGTCTTCCTGTCGTTCGCACAGGAGTGGGCGCGCCGCTGAGCGGCACACCCGCCCCGCGCTACAGCGCGGGGCCGATGGCCTCCCAGGCGCGCGGCAGATCCTGCTTCCAGTAGTCCCAGCCGTGGGTGCCGATGAGCCGGAAACCGGCCGTGAACGGGATGTCCTTGGCGCGCAGCAGGGTCGCGAACTCCAGCGAACAGCGGTTGGCGCCCATCTCCAGCGCCGACCCCGCCGCGATCTGCGCGTCGACCGGACCGTCCTTCGGATCACGCTTGGCCGTCAGGTCCATCGGACCGATCGCGCCGGTCCCCGAGGACAGGAACAGGGCCTTGCCGCGCAGCGCCTGCACGTCGCGCGACGGATCGTGCGCGAGCCAGTTCTTCGATCCCGGCGCGCCCCACATGTTGTCGGGATTGGCTCCGCTCTTGGCGACGGTGGCGCGCACATACGCCTCGTTGGCCTGACCCGAGACGCGCGGGCACCCGCTCATCGAGGCGACGCCTCGGTACAGTTCGGGGTGCCGGACCGCGAGCGCGAAGGCCGCCTGCCCGCCCATCGACAGCCCCATCACGGCGTTGTTGCCCGAGCCGTGGAATCGACTGTCGATCAGACCGGGCAGTTCCTCGGTCAGGAAGGTCTCCCACTGCGGCTTGCCCAGCTTCGGGTCGTTGCGCACCCAGTTCGTGTAGAAGCTGCCGGCGCCGCCCGCGGGCAGGACCACGTTGACGTCGCGGCCCGCGAAGAACTGCTCGGCTCCGCCCTTGGTGATCCAGTCGCTGACCTCCGCGCCGGCGTCGGCGCCGTCGAGCAGATACACCGTCGGACGCGGACTCGTGCCGCCCGGCGACAGCACGGTCACCGGCATCGACGCGTGCATCGCCTCGGACCGGACCGTGAGGTCGACGCGGTGGATGCTGCGCACCTGCTCCGCGACGATCCTCGGCTCCTTCGGCGCCGCCTGAACGGGCGCCGCGACCGCCGTCGCCACCATGCCCGCCGCACAGGCCACGGACAGCGCGGACACCAGTTTCAGCGACAGTCGTTCAGTCCACATGGTCGCCCAGGGTACCGCCCCGACCTGAGGCTCGGGTGAACGCTGCGACAAGCGCCGATTTCGTGCCCGGCGATAGGATCGCGCCATGCCCGCAGTCACCGGAGAACCGGCCGCCGATCACGCCTTCGTCGCGACAGTGCCGGTCCGATGGTCCGACATGGACGCCTTCGGGCACGTGAACCACGCGCGGATGGTCACCCTGATGGAGGAGGCGCGGATCGAGTGGCTCCTCAGCGCGGGCGAGGAGTACGCGCCGCTGATCAAGAGCGCGATGATCGTTCACGTCGACATCCGATATCAGGCGCAGTTGCGGCACGAGGACTCGCCGCTGCGGGTGGGCATGTGGATCAAGAGGTTCCGGTCGGTCGACTTCACCATCGGCTACGAGATCGCGGGGGCCGCCGCGCCGCCGGGATCCCGGCCGGCCTGCGTGGCGAGCACGCAGATGGCGGTGGTCGACGTCGTCGAGCACCGGCTGCGCCGATTCACCGACCAGGAGAAGGGCTACCTGAAGGCGTGGAGCCGGTCCTGACGGTCGGACCGATCGGTCAGGGCTCGTACCGCTCCGGCAACTCGATCGGCGCAGCCGACCCCAGCTGGGCGATGTTGCCCTGCAGCACGTCGCGGTAGATCCGCAACTGCTCCTCGCCGCTGCGCACCTGCTGCGACAGTCGGCGCGTGTGGTCGGCCGACAGTTCGCGATCGCCCGACCGCGAAAGCAGATGGTCGATCCGGGCGTCGATGGTGGTGGCGCGGTCGAACTCGTTGAGCAGTCGCAGTTCGACGGCCGCCGACTCGACGGTCGCGCAGACTTCGATGAGGGCGTGAACGCGGTCGATCAACTCGCTCCACACCGGCCGCAGCGCGGCCTCGCGCTCGGCGATGTGATGGGCGAAGCCGTCGTCGAAGCCGCCGTTCGCGCGGGCCCGGTCGAGGTCGACGCGCAGAGCGCGCAGGGCCACGACGTCGGAGGCGATCTCGGCGAGTTCGGCGTTCAGGTTCACCTGCACCCGCTGCATCTCGAAGTGGTCGGACAACCACGCGGGGTTGACGCGAATCCGGTCGAAGTAGTGCCCGGCGATGAAGAGCAGGGCCTCGTAGCCGTCGGCGAACGCGCAGCCGCGCGAGGAGTCCTGTGTGGTGGGCGCGGTGCCGAAGACCTCGTCGGCCCACTGCTCCACCTGGCGGCGGCCCGCCCGGCCGGCGAGCTTGTCGACGACGCCCGCGACCTTGTCGAGCGCATCGGTCCCGGCCCAGCGCGCGCCGGACGAGGACAGGTTCGCCACCGGTGTGCACAGCAGACCGGCGAAGAGCTGCTCGCGCTCCTCGATCTCCAGGTACACGTTCTCGCGCCGCTCCCGGCGGATGGCGCGCATGCCGGACGCGAAGACGCCCTTGCCCGTCACCACCGCGCGGTGAGCCTCGTCGCGGCGCCGGGTCAGGCCGGTCAGTCGCGACCGGATGATCGGCACCACGAACCCGGGAAGCATGGTGGAGGTGAGTTTGCGCTCGGCGTGCAGGATGCCGCGCTGCACGCGCCGCAGTTCGCTGAACCCGGTGGACGGTACCGGCATCGGCAGGCCCTGCGAGATCCGGCGGACGACGGTGGCCCGCGCCGTGGGCGCGAGGTAGCCGGCCGCGATCAGGATGCACGCTGTGTCGGACAGTTCGGCCGGCTGCCCCGGCACGCGCGCGTCCGTCGTCCACTGCCGGAGATCGGCAGTCGACACTGGTCGCTGCGGTGAAGTCATGGCTCGATGCTACCCGCGGCCGGTGACAACGTCGGGGTGAGAAGCGCCGCGCGCGGCCTCGACGCCCCGGTCGCGCCACAGCGGCGAGGTGACCCGATGCAGTGCCCACGCGACCGGCAGCGCGATCACCGTGGTGACCGCGAACGCCGCCGCGGTCGATCCGGTGAACACCGAGTAACCCAGCAGGTCCATGACGAGCTCCAGGACCATTACGTGCACCAGGAAGAACTCGTACGAGATCTCACCGAACCACACCATCGGCCGGCTACCGCACAGCCGTGACCACCGGTCCTCGCCCCCGCCGACGGCGAGCGGGCCGATCAGCGCCAGCGCGACCACCAGGTACAGGGTGTGCTTGACCAGCGCCGCACCGGCGTCGGACGGGACGATGGTCGGCTCCCCGGCCACCGCGGAACCGGTCACCAGGAAGGCGGCCGCCGCGACGGCCACGCTCGGCAGCGCGGGCCACCGGCTCAGCAGCCGCCCCGCGACGGCCAGCATCATGCCGCCGACGAACCAGCTCGCGAACGCCGGCGGCCACATGCGCGCGGTCGGGTCGGCGCCGTCGGACCCGTGCACGATCACCGTCCACAGCGGTGAGATCAGCAGCAGTCCGCCCAGGCACACCAACAGCAGGTCGGGACGCCAACGATCGCGGCAGACCAGCCGGGCGAGGGGCCACGCCACCAGCGGCAGCACGACGTAGTACGCCACTTCCGCGGTCATGCTCCACATCTGGGTGAGACCGGTGTGCAGATGCCCCAGCCCGTAGACCTGCGTGAATGTCAGGTTCCGCCACAGGCCCGACCATCCCTGCCCGAAGTCGGAGGGGTCGTCGCGGACCAGGTAGACGAGGTAGACGGCGACGACGGTGAGCCAATACGCGGGAAGGATGCGCCGCGCCCGATGCCACGCGTACCGGCCGGGCGCCGGGTAGCGCGGCGCGCGGTCGGGGCGGGCGTCGTGCAGCGCGCGCACCCACGGCGAGAACAGCAGGTAGCCGGAGAGGACGAAGAAGAGCGCCACGCCGATCTCGAAACGCGACAGCAGTCGCCCGAGGTAGTCGTCGGCGTAGTGGCCGGTCCAGTAGGCGGCGTGGGTCAGGCAGACGGCGAGCGCGGCGACGGTCCGGATTCCGGTGAGGGCGGGCACCCGGCGCCGCGTGGGGTCGACGACGGCGGCGCCGGTGCGTGCGGGGTTCAGATCCAGCCCCTGTCCCGGGCGATGCGCGCCGCTTCGGCGCGGGTCGACGCCCCCGTCTTCCCGATCGCCGACGACAGGTGGTTGCGCACCGTGCCGGCCGACAGGTGCACCTGGCCGGCGATGGTCGCGACGGTCGCACCCGACAGGGCGGTCGCGAGGACCTCGCACTCGCGCGGGGTCAGCGGATTGTCGCCGCTGGTCAGGCTCTCGGTGGCCAGCGTCGGGTCGATCACGCGCAGACCGGCGTGCACGCGCCGGACGGCGTCGGCCAGTTCGGCGGCCGGGGTGTCCTTGACGACGAATCCGGACGCGCCGGCGTCGATCGCGCGGCGCAGGTAGCCGGGACGGCCGAAGGTGGTGACGATCAGCGATCGGACGCCGGGCAGCGTCCGGGCGAGCGCGGCGGCCGCGGCGATCCCGTCGGCGCCGGGCATCTCGATGTCGAGCAGGCACACCTGCGCTCCGCTGCGGCGAGCCGCGTCGACCACCTCGTCGCCCCGCCCCACCTGCGCGACCACTTCGAGATCGGGCTCCAGGTCCAGGAGTGCGGCGAGGGCGCCTCGGACCAGGGCTTGGTCGTCGGCGATCAGCAGTCTGATGGTCTGCACCGATCCCCGCCCCTTCTCGTCGACCGATCGAACCGTCGCCGTCCGTGCGCTCCCGGCTCGTGAACCAAACCTACCGCGCAGTCGGTGCCGGCACGCCGGCGTCCTGGCTCGTCTCGTCGGCGAGCGCCAGGACGGTGTCGAGGAGGCCGGGGAAACGCCGGGCGAGATCGGCGCGACGCAGTTCGCTCATGCGCGCGGTGCCGACGTACGTCTGCCGCACGATGCCGGCTTCACGGAGCACCTTGAAGTGGTGCGTCGACGTCGACTTGGAGACGGTCAGCGGGATGGCACTGCACGCCATCGCCGTCGAGTTGTCGGCGAGCGTGGTCACGACCTGCAGTCGCACCGGATCCGAGAGGGCGTGAAGCACCGATTCGAGCGTGACATCCTCGATCGCCGGGTGCTCGATCGTCCGACTCGCCGTTGCCACGCCCATCGCTCTCTTCCGGAGACGTCGACGTGACCGACTCACCTCGACTAGTACGTAAGCAATCGTACTAGCCCGGCGACGGGCGGACCGTGAGACCACCCGTCTCGTTAGTTCGACAAACGTCGTACTAAGGTCTAGCTTGTTAGTACGGCACCTGTCGTACTAACAAAGTCTCCCACGATTGGACTCCCCGATGGAACTGCTCAGCCCCACCCGACTCGGCGCCCTCGAACTCCCGAACCGCATCGTGATGGCACCGATGACGCGCAGCCGCTCGCCGCAGACCGACGCCACCCCGCAGCAGGCCGAGTACTACCGCCAACGCGCGGGTGCGGGCCTGATCGTCACCGAGGGATCGCAGGTCAGCACAGTCGGCCAGGGGTATCCGTTCACCCCCGGCATCCACACGCCGGCCCAGCGCGACGGCTGGCGGCAGGTGACCGACGCCGTGCACGACGCGGGCGGCCGAATCGTCCTGCAATTGTGGCACGTCGGACGGATGGGCCACCCCGACATCCACGGCCGCACCCCGGTCGCGCCGTCGGCACTGCGGCCCGGCGTGGACATCTTCACCCCCGCCGGAGCGCAGCCGGTGCCCACGCCGCACCAGCTGACCGACCACGAGATCGCCGAGACGGTCGAGGACTTCGCCAGAGCGGCCCGACTGGCTCGCGAGGCCGGCTTCGACGGCGTGGAGATCCACGGCGCCAACGGCTACCTGATCGACCAGTTCCTGCAGAGCGGCAGCAACCGGCGCACGGATCGATACGGCGGCTCCGCGGCCGCCCGCGCGCGACTGCTTCTGGAAGTCGGCGCGGCGGTGGTGGCGCAATGGGGACCCGGCCGGGTCGGCATCCGCCTCTCCCCCGGCGGCACGCT
This sequence comes from Gordonia aichiensis, assembly GCF_039946255.1. Classification (GTDB taxonomy): domain Bacteria; phylum Actinomycetota; class Actinomycetes; order Mycobacteriales; family Mycobacteriaceae; genus Gordonia; species Gordonia aichiensis_A. The sequence continues at coordinate 184,434 of NZ_JBCDWL010000004.1, forward strand.
CAACGGCATCGGCGACGACGACCCCGTCGAGACCTTCGGCTACGCCGCCGAATCCCTCAACGCCCTCGACCTGGCGTACGTGCACGTCGTCGAGAGGCAGCCGGCGCCCACTCCGGACGCCCTCGACCTGGCCGGCGGCGCCACCGCCCTGGTCCGCCGCCACTACCTCGGTTCGATCATCACCAACGGCGGCCACACCCCGGAGTCGGCCGAGACGGCACTGACGACCGGCGCAGCGGATCTGGTCTCGTTCGGGCGCCCCTTCATCGCCAACCCCGATCTGCCCGAACGCATTCGACACGGGGCCGAACTGCAGGCGCCCGACCCCGCGACCTTCTACGGCGGCGGAACCGAGGGCTACCTCGACTACCCGACGCTGTCGGGAGCACACGGCTGAACCTCCGGTGAGGGCCGCGGCGCGTTCCACACCACCGCCGCGTCCCTCACTGCGTCGCTCCCCCGACGGCCGCCGACACCGTCGTCCCCGCCTCGTCCGAATCGACGGTCAGCCGGCCGCCGGCGGCCTCCACTCGCTCGGCCAGCCCGCGCAGACCGTTGCCGTACTGCAGCAGCGGCGAGCCCCGGCCGTCGTCAGTGATCGTGATGGAGTCATCGCTGAGCGTGACCTCGCAGCGAGCGGCGCCGCTGTGCCGGACCACGTTGGTGACGGCCTCGCGCAGCACCCAGGCGAACAGCGGAGCGTGCGGACCGTCGCACTCGGCGACGTCGGGCAGCGTCGCGGCGATCCCGGCGGCACGCAGCGCACTCTCGGCGCCGGCGACGACGCTCCGCAGTTCGGGAGCACGCAGGTTGCCGACGGTCGCGCGGACTTCGGCCAGCGCGTTGCGGGCCAGCGCGTTCACCTCGGTCAGCTCGGCCCTGGCCCGCGCGGGATCGACGTCGAGCAGCCGCCCCGCCAGCTCCGACTTCACGCTGATCACCGTCAGTGAATGGCCGAGGACGTCGTGCACGTCGCGGGCGACGCGTTCGCGTTCGGCGACCACGGCCAACTGCGCGTTCAGTTCACGCTGACGCTGCGCGGCGCACTCCTCGGCACGCTGGCCGTCGCGCAGGATGCGCGTGAAACCCATCGTGATGCCGACGACCACCATCACCACCAGGAAGCCGGTGTCGAGGGCCCACCCGAAGACCTCGGGCACGATGATCGCGGACGCGAGCACGATGCCGACCCCGAGCAACGACTGCCACGCCTTCCACGGCGCGGCGAAGGCGAAGGCCGCCATCACGAAGGGCGCCACCGAGAACGCCGAGGTGTCGATGAACGGCATCATCGCGATCATCAACGCGACGAGTGTCGCGATCGCGACGGTGCGCCAGACCGGTGAGGCGTCGTCGTCGAACATCGCGTACACGCACAGCAGCAGGTAGACCACGATGAACGCGGCGAGCATCGCCAGGACGACCGTCTTGACCACCCACCCCGCGTCGGAGGTCAGCACGCCGACGATCGGGTAGCCGGTGAACAGCAGCCAGACGGCGCCGAACATCCACCGCCCGCTCCGCCACGGCGACGCGGGCGGAGCGGGCGGTGCGGTCACGGTGTCTCCCTGAAGTGTGGATCGATCACTGTCGGCGCGTGCTGCGCGTGTAGAAGTAGCTTGCCGCAACCGCGAACGCCACGGCCCAGAAGACGGTGTTGGCGATGATCACCGCGAGGGACACGTGCACACCGTACGCGGTGACGCCGTGGTCGAGCGGATAGCGCGCCAGCGAGACGATGCCAAACATCGGGGTGAACTCGGCGACCCGCAGCAGGGCGCCGTTGAGCGGGACGAAGACGTTCCCGGCGAAGGCCAGCAGCGCGAGGACACCGCCGAGGACCTGCATGGCGCCGTCGGACTTCAAGACGCTGCCCAGCGCCAACCCCAGGGCGGCGAACACGCCGGAGCCGAGCCAGGCGAGTAGCAGACACGCCACCCAGGTCCCGACCGGGGCGTGTGCGCCCGACGCCGCCCCGACCGCGGTCAGCACCGCCACCGGCAGGGCGCTCATGGCGAGCGCCAGCGCGACCTTGGTGGCGACGTACCCGGCCGGACTCAGCGGCGTCATCATCAGCGTCCGGGTCCAGCCGGCCTGCTGTTCGAGGGAGACCGCCGCCGAGTTCGACGCGGCGGCGAGCACCGCGCCGTACAGCGCCATCCCGATCAGGACGTAGAACGCGACGTCGCCGTCGCCGACCTTCGTCGACCCGGACTGGGCGGCCCCGAAGACCAGGTACAGCAGGGCGGGCATGGCGACGGTGAAGATCAGCGCGCGGCGGTTGCGCAGCACGCGCCGGATGTCGTTGCGGAGATAGACGGCGGAGGGGCGGTGGGCGACGAGTGCGGTGGTCATGGCGTGCCTTTCGGGAGTGCGGGTCAGGCGTCGGCGGTGAGGGCGACGAACGCGTCTTCGAGGTTGTGGGCGGCGATCTCGACGTCCTTGGCCCGGGTGCTGGTGAGAAGGTGCCGGGCCAGCGTGTCCGAATCCGCCAAGGACAGATGGAGGCGTCCGCCGCGCCGCTCGATCACCTGCAGGGACGGGAAGACGCGCTGCAGTCCGGGGAGGGCGTCGTCGTCGAGCACCGCGGAGACGACGCGGCGGCTGGAGCGGGCGCGGATGTCGGCGGTGGAGCCGTCGGCGACCACGCGGCCGTGAGCGATCATCACAATCCGGTCGGCGAACGAGTCGGCCTCCTCGAGGTAGTGGGTGGCGAACAGGACGGTCCGGCCACGGCGGGCGTCGGCGCGCATGGCGGCCCAGAAGGCCCGGCGCGACTCGACGTCCATGCCGGCGGTCGGCTCGTCGAGCACGATCAGGTCCGGATCGGGCAGCAGCGCGAGAGCGAACTTGAGCCGCTGCTGTTCGCCGCCCGAGCAGCGCGACACCTTGCGGCCGCCGAGGTCGGCGATCTCCGCACGCGCCATCACCGCGTCGATGTCGGCGGTGCGGCCGTGCAAGGCGGCGACGGTGGAGACGGTCTCGGCGACGGTGAAGTCGTCGAGCAGTCCGCCGGTCTGCATGACCGCGGCGATGCGCCCGTCGCGCGCGGCCCGCCGCGGATCGCGGCCGAACACCCGGGCGGTGCCCGCGTCGGGTGCGGTGAGGCCGAGGATCATGTCGATGGTGGTGGTCTTGCCCGCCCCGTTGGGACCGAGGAAGGCCACGACTTCGCCGGGCTCGACGGTCAGGTCGAGGCCGTCGACGGCCCGGACGGGCTCGCCGTGCGCGCCGCGGAACTGTTTGCGGAGGCCGGTCAGCACGATCGCCGGAGCGTGCTCCAACGGGATTCGCTCCGGGCTCGGAGGTGTCGGGGTGAGGTGCGCGGGGGTGAGGTGTCGCTGGGTCATGACATTCACTGTCGTCTCGATCCGGTGCGCGTACCCGGAGCAGATGTCACCTTCTGTCCATGACGTTTGTCATGGCTGCGCCGCTGGCGGTGGCACCCTTCCCGACGGCGCAGCGCTCCCCCGCCCCGCTCCCCCCGCCGACCGCGTCAGTCGGCGCGACGCGGCTCCTCCGGCACCGACCGCCAGCTCACCGAGGTGACCGCGGGCTCCAACGACAGCCTGCTGACGGCCGCTTCCATCGCCTTGTCGTCGCGGCCCTCGTCGGAGACCATCGTGGCCCGCACCTCGACGGCGCAGTCGGCCGCATTGCGGCTCCCGACCGACTGCAGGTGAAGGTGCGAGCGGGTCAGCGCGTCGACCAGCATCACCCGGACGGTCGGCTCCATCTCGTCGCTGGTGACCGCCACGAACTCGTACTTGCTCGGGCTCTCGCCGGTCCCCGCGTCGGGGACGCGGTCGACCACGTGCCCGACCGAGCGGAGCACGGTGTTGACCGCGATCACCACGACGGTGCCGAAGCCGGCGATCAGATAAAGCCCGGAGCCGGCGAGCGCACCGACCGCCGCCGAACACCACAGGGTGGCGGCCGTGTTGAGGCCGCGGACGGTGAGGCCGTCGCGCAGGATCACGCCCGCGCCCAGGAAGCCGATCCCGGAGACGATCTGCGCCGCGACGCGCGTCGGATCGCCGCCCCCGAATCCCTCGGCCGACAGCACCACGAACAACGCCGAACCCACCGCGACCAGCGCGTTGGTCCGCAGGCCCGCCATCCGCGCCCGGTACTGGCGTTCGAGCCCGATGAGCGTGCCGAAGCCCGCGCCGGCGAGAACGCGGAGGGCCATGTCGAGCGTGAGGTGCATTCGTCGGTCGCCTTCTGGTCGAGGGATCTTCCGCCGGAAGGTCCCACGCGCGCGGGGACCTCGCAACCGCTGGCGGGAAAGGCGTGAGTCGGACACCATCTGCGACTCGACGTTGCCCAGGTCACAGCGGCCAGGCACAATCGGAGTACTAAGTCCCTACGACAACGGTCTGGAGAGGCGCGCGATGAGAGAAGGCACATCCGTGTCGACTCATGTTCGGCGTGCCTACGAACAGTTCCTCGCCGGCCAGACGCCCGCCGACGACACTGTCCGGTCGCTGGTCCGCGAGTCGTGGGAACGGTCCCGCAACAGCGGCATCGACCCGGACGAGGCCGACCCCGGACACGACTCGGGACCGCTGTCGGACGCCGACTTCGAGGCCTACCGCGCCACCCACCGTCTGGCCGCGGTCCGACCGCTGGTCCAGTCGCTGATGCTCGACGACATCGCCGGGTCGGGGGTCGTCGTGGCCCTCACCGACAAGCAGGGCCGACTGCTGTGGGTGGAGGGCGACAGCAGCGCCCGGGACGCCGCCGCACGCATCAACTTCGTCGAGAACTCGGTGTGGAGCGAGGAGACCGTCGGCACCAATGCGCCCGGGCTGGCGCTCACCGTCAACCGCGGCGTCCAGATCATCGGACCCGAGCACTTCTCCGGCCCCATCCAGAAGTGGAACTGCGCGGCCGCGCCCGTGCACGATCCCGTCTCGGGCGAGTTGCTCGGCGTCATCGACGTGACCGGCGGCCCCGCCGCCGCGGCCCCGTTCGCGCTGGCCGCGGTGCGGTCGGTGGTGGCCGCCGTCGAACGCGAACTGCAGTCGCGCGCCGTCGACCTGGGTGCGCCCGAGACCTTCGCGCCGGCCCCTGCCACCCGCAGGCTCACGGTCCTGGCCGACGGTCCCGCCCAGTGGCACGACGGCGCCGCCGCCCGATCGCTGTCGCCGCGCCACGCCGAGATCCTGCTCCTCCTGCAGACCTATTCGGAGGGGCTGGGCACCGAACAGCTCGCGACCCTGCTGTCGGACGCGGGGCTGGGTGCGGTGACGGTCCGCGCCGAGATCTCGCGCCTGCGCCGCGATCTGGGCGATGTGCTCACCTCGCGCCCCTACCGACTGATCGTCGACCTCGAATCCGACATCGACGAGCTGCGTCGGCACATCGCGACCGGCGAACTCATCGCCGCCATCCGCACGCTCGGCCGTGGCGGCCTGCTGGCCGAGTCGATGGCACCCGGCGTGATCGAGATCTTCGACGAGGTCCGCGAGGACCTCCGCTCACGCATGTTCGGCACCGGCGATGTGACCGCCCTGAACGCCTGGGTGGCCTCCCCGCACGGCCGCGACGACATCACCGCGTGGAACGCGCTCGCCCAGCGTCTGCCCGCCAGCCACCCGCAGCGCGCGGTCGCCGAAGGTCGCGTCCGGCTGCTCGACCGCCGGTTCGGGGTGCGCCGGTAGATCTGCGGCGCCGTCTCGGGACCGCAGCCGGGATAATGGGCGCGGTGAAGATCGATCGGTCCGTGTTCCAGGGCGTGGCCAGACTCCGGCTCGGGCTGCATGTCCTGGTCGCGGTGCTGGCGCTGATCGTGCTGCTGCGGGCCGCGTTGCTGTCGGAGCCGCACGCCGGGTGGATCAGCACACTGACCGTCCTGTTCATCGGCGTCCAGGTTATCGGTGTCGCGGCCGCCCGCACGCGGACCGCGCGGTGGTCGTCGTTGGCCTCGCTGTCGGCGATCTGGCTGGTCCTGGCCGTGCTCGGCGCCGACGCCGCATACATCTCCTTCGGCCTGATCCTGCTGTTCATGACGGAGCTGCCGCCGGCCACGGCCCTCGTCGCCGTGACGGCGGTGACCGCGGTCAACATCGGCATCGGCGTGACTCGGGTGCCGGAGTGGGGCGGCACCGTCATCGGTTCGCTGCTGGGCGCGGTGGTCGGGATCGTCATCGGTCTCGGCTTCCGGGTGCTGTTCGACGAGACCGAACGCCGCCAGCTGTTGATCGAAGACCTGCGACGCACCCGCGCCGAGCTCGCCGTGCAGGAGCGGACGGCCGGCGAACTCGCCGAACGCCAACGGCTGGCGCAGGAGATCCACGACACCGTCGCACAGGGGCTGAGCAGCATCCAGATGCTGCTGCATGCGGCCGAGGCCGAGCCCTTGCCGCCGAGCGCCGCAACGAATGTTGCGATGGCTCGTCGTACCGCCGCCGCCGGACTGGCCGACACCCGCAGGCTCATCGCCGCGCTGGCCCCGGCCGACCTCACCGGCCGTTCCCTCGCCGAGGCGCTGCGCCGCGTATGCGGGCGGGCGGGCTCGGCGGGCGACGACATCCGGCTGATCGTCGACGGGACGTCGTACCCGCTGCCGATGGCCGTCGAATCGGCACTGGTCCGGCTGGTGCAGGGAGCCACGTCGAACGTCGTCCGACACGCCGCGGCGAACCAGACCGTGGTCACCTTGACCTATGCGGACGACGTCGTGTGCCTCGACGTCGTCGACGACGGCCGCGGATTCGACGTCGCTGTCCTCGACGATCCCGCCGCTCACGGTTTCGGCCTGAACACCATGCGGGCGCGCGTCGGGCAACTGGGCGGCGACTGGTCGATCGAGTCGGCAGCCGGCCGCACCGCGATGTCGGTGCGGTTCCCGTTGTCCGCGATGGCGGCCGACCGGTGATCCGGCTGATGTTGGCCGACGATCACCCGATCGTGCGCGCGGGGCTGCGCGCGCTGCTCGAACGCCATCCCGACCAGGTCGAGATCGTCGCCGAAGCCGCGTCCGGCGAGGAGGCCCTGGCGGTCTGCGGCGACGGCTCCGGCATCGACCTGGTGCTCATGGACCTGCGGTTCGGCGACGGGCTGTCCGGGGTCGAGGCCACCCGGCGGATCCGATCGTTGCCCGCCGCTCCGTCCGTGCTGGTCGTGACGAACTACGACACCGACGCCGACATCCTCAACGCCATCGAGGCCGGTGCCAGCGGCTATCTGCTCAAGGACAGCAATCCGGCAGAACTGTTGGCCGCGGTGCTGGCAGCCGCGCGCGGCGCGAGTGCCCTGTCGCCGGCGGTGGCGTCGAAGCTGATGAGCCGGATGCGACATCCGACGGTGTCGTTGACCCCGCGCGAGCAGCAGATTCTGGAGGCGGTGGCCGACGGCCGCTCCAACCGAGACATCGCCCGGCTGCTGTTCTTGAGTGAGGGGACGGTGAAGACCCACCTGACGAACGTCTTCGGCAAGCTCGGGGTGCGATCGCGGACCGCAGCCGTCGCTGCGGCGCGCGCCCGGGGCGTCCTGCGCGACGACGCCTGACCGCGTAGGCGACGACGAAGGCGCGCACCTCCAACGAAAGTGACAGGTCGGCCCGGATCTTCGTCCGATGTCGGCGCTCGATCGAATTGGTCGGATAGAGGCATGTGCTCTTCTCACCATCCCCTTCCCGACTCGCACTCCACTCGATCAACCGCGCCCAGCGACGCCGCGCCGCGGTCGACATTGTCGTCGACCGTCGCCGACCGCCGACTCGCCCGACGAACGGGCGACGTCCAGTGAGCACGCGAATCATGAAGGCGCTCTTCGGCTCCCGCAAACGCGCCGCCATCGTCGTGGTCATGTGGCTGCTGCTCGTCGGGGCCCTGGCCGGCATCGCACCGAAGACCGCCGAGGTCGAGAACAACGCCGCGGCCAACGATCCGCCGATCAGCGCGGCGTCGATGCAGGCCGCAGAGCTGGCGGCACGTGAGTTCCCGCAGAGCACCGGCACTCCCGCGATCGTCGTGGTCCACAGCGACGACCGCGCGCAGACCCGCGCGGCGGTCGAACGGATCGCCGCGCGCATCCACGCCGGAGACGACCCGGCGATCGGCGCGGTCGTGACCGCTGACAGTTCGCACGACCCGACACTGCGCACCGAGAACGGCGCCACCGAGCTGATGATCGTGCCGGTCATCGGCGACCCGACCGACGAATCGTTCCAGGACACCGTCGGTGCACTGCGCGACACCGTGAGTGCAGCGGCAGGCGACACCACCGTCGCGGTGACCGGCCCGGCGGGGATCATCACCGACACCGTCGAGGTGTTCCGCAGCGGCAGCGTCGTTCTCCTGCTGGGCACGATCGCGCTCGTCGTGCTCGTGCTGCTGGCGATCTACCGGTCGCTGATCCTGGTCGTCGTCGCGCTGGCCGGCGTGGGCGTGGCGATGCGGTTGGCCGAGACCGTCGGGGCCCTGATGGCCGACGCCGGATGGTTCGACATCAGCTCGCAGACCGCGTCGATCATGACCGTCCTGCTGTTCGGCGTGGGCACCGACTACGCACTGATAGTCACCTCCCGGTACCGGGAGGCGCTCGCCACCGCCGCCGACCGGCCCGCCGCCATGATCATCGCCATGCGCGGGGTGGCCGAGTCGATCCTGTCGAGTGTGTCCACGATCGTGCTCGCGATGCTGGCGCTGCTCGCCGCTGTCTCGCCGGCGCTACGCGGTTTCGGCCCGTACCTGGCGCTGGGTGTCGCATCGATGGGGCTCGTCGCCTTCACCTTCACCCCCGCGCTGATGCTGGTCTTCGGCGGCAAGGTGTTCTGGCCGATGACCATCGACTCGGCGACCACGCGCACCGACAGCAGGATCTGGGGGCGAGTCGCCGACCTCGTCGAACGCTCTCCCAAGACGGTGCTGGTCTCGGCGCTCGCCGCCCTGCTGGTGATGAGCGCGGGGATGGCCGGCTACCGAGAGAGCTTCGATTTCATCAGCGGCTTCCGCGTCGACACCCAGTCCGAGGTCGGCCGCGACCTGATCGCCGACTCCTTCGGTCCCGGCGAGATCGCCCCGTCGACGGTGTACATCACCGGCGACGATCCGATCTCGCCGGCCGAGTGGACCGCGGTGGCCGATCAGTTGTCGACCGCCGCCGGAGTGGCACGAGTCGTCGACCGCCCGACGATCAGCGTCGACGGGTCCACCGCCGCCTTCGACGTCGTGTTCACCGACAATCCGTACGGCGCCGCGGCGCTGGATCGGGTGGGTCCGCTGACCGCGACGGCCCAGCGGGCCGCGTCGGCCGCCGGAATCGTCGGACCGCGAGTGCTGGTCGGCGGTGAGACGGCGCGCGCCGCCGACATCCGAGGCGCCCTCGATCGCGACGCCCGGGTGGTGATGGTCCTGGTGCTGCTGATCGTCGCCGCGGTGCTGGCGTTGCTGCTGCGGTCAGTGCTGGCGCCGCTGTACCTGATCGCGACGCTGGTGCTCTCGGTCACCGCGACCCTGGGGGCGACCACCTTCCTGACGGTGACGCTGCTCGGCGACGACGGCATCGGCAACCGGGTCGCGGTGTACGTGTTCGTCTTCCTGGTGGCGCTAGGCGTCGACTACACGATCTTCCTGATGAGCAGATACCGGCAGGAGCTGGCCACGCACGCTCCGCCGGCCGCGCTGCGAGTGGCCCTGACCAGGTCGGGCGGGGTGATCTCGTCCGCGGGTCTGATCCTCGCGGCGACCTTCTCGGTGCTCACCACCCAGCCGATCCGCGAACTGTTCCAGTTCGGGCTGGCGATGGCGATCGGCATCCTGCTCGACACCTTCGTCGTGCGCCCGCTGCTGGTCCCGGCCATCATGCGGCTGCTCGGCGACAGGGCGCTGTGGCCGGCCGCGCCCCGGTGGTCGGTCGAGCCCGAGCCCGAGCAGACCCGGGAACCGGCGAACCGCTGAGGCCTCTCTCACCCGCTGCAACGTCGTTGCATCGTCATGCAACGTGACTGCAACCACATCGGCCGTACTGTGAGATCTACCTCACCGACGACTGTGATTCTTCTCGAAGGAGTTCCCACCATGACCGTCTACGCAAAGCCCGGTACCGACGGCTCGATCATGAGCTACGAGTCCCGCTACGACAACTGGATCGGCGGCAAGTGGGTCCCGCCTGTGAAGGGACAGTACTTCGAGAACCCGTCGCCTGTCGACGGCAAGACCTTCTGCGAGGTCGCCCGCTCGACCGCCGAGGACATCGACCTGGCCCTGGACGCCGCACACGCCGCCGCTCCGGCGTGGGGCAAGACCTCGGTCGCCGAGCGCGCCGCGATCCTCAACAAGATCGCCGACCGCATGGAGGCCAACCTCGAGAAGATCGCCGTCGCCGAATGTTGGGAGAACGGCAAGGCCGTCCGCGAGACCCTCGCCGCCGACATCCCCCTCGCGATCGACCACTTCCGCTACTTCGCCGGCGCCATCCGCGCCCAGGAGGGCGGGATCTCGGAGATCGACAAGGACACCGTCGCCTACCACTTCCATGAGCCGCTCGGCGTCGTCGGCCAGATCATCCCGTGGAACTTCCCGATCCTGATGGCCACCTGGAAGCTGGCGCCGGCACTAGCCGCGGGCAACGCGATCGTGATGAAGCCCGCCGAGCAGACGCCCGCGTCGATCCTGTACCTGATGAGCCTGATCGGCGACCTGCTGCCCGACGGCGTCCTCAACATCGTCAACGGCTTCGGCGTCGAGGCGGGCAAGCCGCTGGCCTCGAGCAACCGCATCCGCAAGATCGCCTTCACCGGTGAGACCACCACCGGCCGACTGATCATGCAGTACGCCTCCGAGAACCTGATCCCGGTCACCCTGGAGCTGGGCGGCAAGAGCCCCAACGTCTTCTTCGAGGACGTCATGTCGGCCGACGACGGCTTCCTCGACCGCGCGCTGGAGGGCTTCTCGATGTTCGCCCTCAACCAGGGCGAGGTGTGCACCTGCCCGTCCCGCGCACTGGTCCAGGGCAGCATCTACGACGAGTTCCTCGAGCGCGCCGTCGCCCGTGTCGCCGCGATCAAGCAGGGCAACCCGCTCGACACCGAGACCATGATGGGCGCCCAGGCCTCCAACGACCAGTGGGAGAAGATCAAGTCGTACCTGGAGATCGGCAAGCAGGAGGGCGCCAAGGTCCTCACCGGCGGCGAGCCCGCCGACCTGGGCGGCGACCTGTCGGGCGGCTTCTACATCCAGCCCACCGTCTTCGGCGGCAAGAACGACATGCGGATCTTCCAGGAGGAGATCTTCGGTCCGGTGCTGGCGGTCACCTCGTTCACCGACTACGACGACGCCCTGCAGATCGCCAACGACACCCTGTACGGCCTCGGCGCCGGCGTGTGGAGCCGTAACGGCGCCGTCGCCTACCGCGCCGGGCGCGACATCCAGGCCGGCCGCGTGTGGACCAACACCTACCACGACTACCCGGCGCACGCGGCCTTCGGCGGCTACAAGCAGTCGGGCGTCGGCCGCGAGAACCACCTGATGATGCTCAGTCACTACCAGCAGACCAAGAACCTGCTCGTGGGCTACGCCCAGAGCGCCAAGGGCTTCTTCTAAGCCGGCGTGAGATGACTGACTCCGCAACCGTCGCTCGCGTGGTTGCCACCGACTCCGCCGTGGAGCTCCTGACCAAGCTGTCGGAGCTTCACGGCGGGCTCATGATCCATCAGTCCGGCGGATGCTGCGACGGCTCCGCCCCCATGTGCTACCCGGTCGGCGAATACCGGATCGGGCAGCGCGACGTCCTCGTCGGCGAGGTATCGCTGCCCGAACCCCTGCCGACGGTGCGCGTCTGGATCAACGGCGACCAGTTCGAAGTGTGGAAGCACACGCAGTTGATCCTCGATGTCGTCCCCGGGCGCGGAGCGGGCTTCTCGCTCGAGGCACCCGAAGGACTCCGTTTTCTCTCCCGATCCCGGGTCTTCACCGATGAGGAGAACGAGCAGCTGGCCGGCTTCCCCCCGCTGACCGGCGCCGACCTCGACGTCTGACCCATACCGCGGCGCCCACCACCGCATCTCGCCCGGGCTTTATCCCCCCGACAGCCCGGTTCTGGCGAGTCTGCGGCGGTGGGCGTCGCCCTGTCGGCTCGAGACGCCGCCGGGCAGTGTCCGGCCCGCGTCATCGCACCAGCAGGACGCCGCCCAGCGCGATGCCCGCGACCAGGACCGTCGTCGCGGCGGCCTGCACGAACGGGCGCCACCCAACCTTGCGCATCACGCTCATCCGCACTCCCAGCCCGAGGGCGGCCATCGCGACGGTCAGCAGCACCACTTGGGCCTCGTGGCCGATCGACACCGCGACCTCCGGAAGCACGCCCGTCGAGCGGAGCACGGCGCAGCCGATGAACCCGACGACGAACAGCGGGACGATGGGCGGGCGCTTGCCCGCGTCGCCGGTCAGTCGCCGCTGCCGGATGCTCAGCACGGTCACCACCGGGGCCAGCATCATCACGCGGGCGAGCTTGACGATCACCGCGAGCGTGAGCGCACCGCCGCCGATCATGCCGCCGGCCGCGACCACCTGCGCGACCTCGTGAATGGAGCCGCCCGCCCACAGGCCCGCGACCTCGTCGGACAGTCCCATCCCGTGCGCCGCGAGGGGGATCACCGGGATCATCAGGGTCCCGAAGATGACGACGGTGCCGACCGCGGTGGCGGTGTCCTCGTCGTCGGCATCGATGACCCCGTCGACGGCGGCCACCGCGGCCGCGCCGCAGATCGACATGCCGCAGGCGATGAGCAGTCGTCGCGCCACCGGGATCCCGAGTGCGGCGCCGATGAGCAGTCCCCCGGCGATGCCGCCGCCGACGATCGCGACGACCACCAGGATCATCCCGGCGCCGAGCCCGAGGACGTCGCCCAGGACCAGTTGCAGGCCCAGGAGCGCAACGCCGATCCGCAGCAACGTCTTGGCCGCGAACGCCAGCCCCGGCGCGCCGGCCGCGGGCAAGGGGACCGTGTTGGCCACGACGGCACCGATCACGATCGCGAGCAGCAGCGGACTGACCGCGGGCACGAGCATGGTGACTCCGGTGGCGGCCAGCGCCACTGCGCCGCAGATCGCCAACCCGGGCAGCAGCGCCACGACCCGCGAGGCACCGAGACGGGAGGCGAGGGTCTTCTCGGTCTTGTGGGACTCTCGATTCAGCGTCTGTGTCATGTCATCCACCCTCGGCGACTTCGGATGCCACCGGAACCCGGAGTCTCGACATGGATGCATATCAAATCGATATGCCGATGCGTCGGGGTGCGGTACCGTTCAGCCGTGGACCTGCGATCACTCGACCTGGGAGCGTTGGAACTGCTCGTCGGCGTCGACGACCACGGCAGCCTCAGCGCGGCGGCGCGCGCGCTCGGCATCGCTCAGCCGAACGCCTCGCGGTCCATCAGCAGACTCGAACGCCAACTCGGCGTGCGGCTGCTCGACCGCGTGGTCACCGGCTCGCGTCTGACCACCGACGGCACCGTCCTCGTGCACTGGGCGCGCCGCACCCTCGAGGACGCTCGCGCCCTGCTCGACGTCGCCGCCGGACTGCACGGCGAGACGGCGGCCGAGGTGACCGTCGACGCCTCGATGACCGTCGCCGAACACCTGATGCCGCTGTGGCTGGGAGCCTTCCGCGCCGCACACCCCGAGACGACCGTGCATCTGCGGGTCCGCAACTCGACCGCCGTGTTCGACGCGGTGTCGTCGGGGGCCTGCGACGTCGGCTTCGTCGAGACGCCTGCGGTCCCGCGGGGCCTGCACAGCACCGTCGTCGCCCGCGACCGGCTGGTGGTGATCGTCCCGCCGGACCACAAGTGGGCCCGGCGCCGCAGCCCCCTCACCAGCGGCGATCTCGCGGCGACGCCGCTGTTGGTCCGCGAACCCGGCTCCGGCACCCGCACCACACTGGAGTTGGCGCTGTCGGAGTACCGGGTGGCCGCGCCGATCCTGGAGCTGGGCAGCAGCGCCGCCATCCGGACCGCGGTGGCCGGCGGCGTCGGACCGGCCGTGCTGAGCACCCTGGCCGTGCACGAGTCCACGCGGCGGGGCGAGGTCCGCGTGGTCGAGGTCGACGGCCTCGACCTGTCGCGGGAACTGCGCGCGGTGTGGCGTCCCCCACGAACCCTCCACGGACCCGCCGCAGAACTGGTGCGGATCGCGCGCCGGTCGACACAATCGATGGGATGACAGGAGAAACCGTGACCGGACCGACCGCTGTCCCCGAACAGCCCGGCTACGACGCACTCGCCGACGAGTACGCGCGGCGGTTCCCCTCCCCCTTCCTGACCGGCTTGGAACGCCGAGCGATCGACGCCTTCATCGATCTCGTGCGTGGTTCGACGCTCGCGCCGACGGTGGTGGACGTGGGCTGCGGAACCGGTGGCGTCGCCGCCCATCTGGCCGAACGCGGGCTCACCGTGCGGGGCGTGGACCCCAGTGCCCGCATGCTGGCGATCGCGCAGACCGCCCACCCCGATCTCAACCTGACGGTCGGCGACGCCCGTCTGGACGGAGTCGATCTCGCGAGCGTCGACGGCGTCGTCGCCCGACACAGTCTCATTCATCTGGCACCGACGCGGGTGCGCGAGGTCCTGGACGACTGGGCACGTCGGCTGCCGGTCGGCGCGGTGCTGCTCGTTTCGGCGCAGTCGTCCGACGAGAGCGGCGTTCACGAGTTCGACCACGCCGTCGCCCGGGCGTGGCGCTGGCATCCCGACGCCCTCGCCGACGCGGCCGCGGCCGCCGGTTTCATCGAGCTGTGGCGGACGGTCAGCCGCCCGGACGCCGATCATCGGTTCCCCGACGTCCACCTCGCGGCCCGGCGCGCATGAACTCGGATCCGCTCGTGCCGCCGGGACGTCCGTCCGTGCGCGCCCTGCTGTGGACGCGACCGTCGGTCCGCGGACGGTGGGCGCCGGCGACTCGAGCCGGCCTGGCGTTCATGCTTCCCGCGATGATCCTGCTCGGCTGCGGCCTGGAACGGAACGCCATCCTGGTGGCGTTGGGTTCGTTCGCCGTCCTGTTCGGCGAGCGCAGGCCGTACCGGATCCGCTGGAAGGCGATCGTGACGGCCGGGCTCCTTCTCGTCGCCACCTCGGCGTCGTTCGGCGCGCTCGGCGCCTGGGCCGGACCGGCCGACTCGATCCCCCGCGAGTCGGTGACCGTGCTCGCGCTCGCCGCGCTGACCGCGGTCTCAGTCTTCGGCGTCAACGCGCTGCGGCTGGGCCCGCCGGGACCGTTCTTCCTGATCATGGTGGGCGGGGTCGCGGTGATCGCCGCCCGGCACGGCACGTCGATCGGCCTGCTGGTTCTGGCCACCGCGGCGGGTGCGGTGTCGTCGCTGCTGGTCAGCATGGCTCCGGCGCTCTGGCGCCCGCACGGCCCGGAGATGGCGGCCACCGAGGCCGCCCTGGCCGAGAGCGAACGGTTCCTGGCAGCCAACCGGGAACCCTCGCGCAGGCACGGCGTCGCGTCGTCGACGCTCAACGCGTGGTCGGTGCTGCACGACGCCGCGCAGACCGACGGCGAACTGGCGCACAGGCTGTGGCAGACGCACCATCGCGTCCACGGGGTGGAGACCGGGCCGACGATGACCGCACCGCTGCCCCGGCCGGCCGTCGCCTACCGCCTGCGGTCGGCGGCGCGACCGGACTCGCACGCCACCGTGACCGCCGCGCGCGCGGCCACCACAGCGCTGATCGCCGGAGCGATCTCGGTGTTCGCGGGGTTGGGTCGGCCGGATTGGGCGATCATGGGCGCGGTGCTGATCCTGCAGCTGGGGCCCG
This sequence comes from Gordonia aichiensis, assembly GCF_039946255.1. Classification (GTDB taxonomy): domain Bacteria; phylum Actinomycetota; class Actinomycetes; order Mycobacteriales; family Mycobacteriaceae; genus Gordonia; species Gordonia aichiensis_A. The sequence goes on from NZ_JBCDWL010000004.1 coordinate 200,203, forward strand.
ACCGGGTGCGGGGTTCGGTCCGCGGCCTCCACCGGGTGCTCGGCACCCTGATCGGGTTGGCGATCTTCGCCGTCCTCCACACCCTGGACCTGCACACGGCCGCGCTGATCGTCTGCCTCGCCGTGTTGAACGTGATGATCGAGCTGACGGTGACCACCAACTATGCGCTCGCCGTCACCTTCATCACGCCGCTCGCGCTGCTGATGGGGGCGCCGTCGCAGCCCTTGGCCGATCAGATGCTGTCGCGGACGCTGGAGACCCTGCTGGGCGTCGGCCTGGCGATCGCCGCGGCATGGCTGCTGTTTCCGCATGTGCATCGCCGCACCCTGCGGTCGGCCGACGAGGCCGCCCGATCCGCCTGCTCCGGCCTGCTGAACCTGGCGGCCGCGAATCCGCCGATGTCCCCACTCATGCGGATCGCCCGCCGCGACCTGCAGTGGCAGCTGCTCGAGTCGGAGATGGCCGCCACCGACAGCGCCAACGACGAACCGTCCTGGTCGCGCGAGTACTGGCCATCGCACGCCGCGGTCCGCGCGGTCGGCTACGCCACGCTGTCGGCGTGCTGGCAGACTCCGGCCGAGGAACTGATCCCGGCCTCGGTGCGCGAGGAGTTGGCCGCGCGCGCCGCCAGGCTCGTCGAGTAGCCCGAGGCACCGCCCCAGGCTGGTCGAGTAGCCCGCGAACGAAGAGGCGGTCTCAATCGGTCGTTGCAACACCTTCACCAGGGAAGGTGTATCGAGATGGGTCGAGAAGATCGGCGGTGTGAGGTCGTTCGGTTGTATGGGGTGGGGGTCCCGGTGCCGGAGATCGCGGAGATGGTCGGGCTCGTGAGTGCGGTGCGGGTGTACGAGATTCTCGGTGAGGCTGGGCATGCCGCGGGCGTGCGGTACGGGCCGCGGCCGAGGGTCGATGATGCGGTGGTGATCGCAGCGTTCGGGGCGCACGGCACGATCAAGCAGGCCGCGGCCGCGGTCGGGATCTCGCAGGAGAAGGCTCGCAAGATCCTCGTTGCGGCTGGTCTGGTGTCGGCGGCGCCGCGCCGGTATCGGCGGGCTCGGCGGTTGGTCCGGGCACCGTGGGGCCGGAACCAGGCCGGGGTCCCGGCGGTAGATAGTGCTGTGTCACAGCAGATTTCGGCGATCAAGGCGACTATGAGTAAGCAGGTGAGCTCATGCACTCTGCCGGCGGGAAGCCGGTTCCTGACCTTGTCTGATCGTCTCCGAATCAGCGATCTCCGCGGTCGTGGCTGGTCGATGGCTGATATCGCCACGGCGATCGGGAAGAACAAGTCGACCGTGAGCCGCGAGCTCAGCAACAACTGCGTCGACGGGGAGTACCTGCCGCACGTGGCCGATGAGTTGGCAGCTCGCAAACGTCGTCGCCCTCGGCTGGGGAAGCTGCATTCGCAGGTCAATCAGCGGTTGCATGATTTCGTGACCGCGATGCTCGCGGATCGGTTCTCGCCGCAGCAGATCGCCGGGCGGCTGCTGCGGGAGTTCCCCGATGATGAGAGCATGCACATCAGTCACGAGGCGATCTATCAGTCCCTGTTCATCCAGGGCCGCGGGAACCTGAAAGTCGAGGTCAAGCAGGCACTACGGACCGGGCGTGCGCATCGCCAGATCCCGGGCCAGCGGCACAAGCAGGACCGTTTCACCAACCCGATGGTGATGATCGCTGATCGCCCGGCCGAGGTCGCTGATCGGGCGATCCCGGGGCACTGGGAAGGTGACCTGATCTGTGGGACCGGCAACCGATCAGCCATCGGGACCCTCGTCGAACGTAGTACTCGTTTCGTGATGCTGCTGCACTTGCCCGACGGGCACACCGCCGACAGGGTCCGCGATGCGATCATCGCCGCTCTCGGGCACCTGCCCGAGCATCTGGCACGATCTCTGACCTGGGACCAAGGCTCGGAGATGGCACGGCACGCGGAGATCTCCGAAACCGTGCAGGTCTACTTCTGCGATCCCGCCAGCCCCTGGCAACGAGGAAGCAACGAGAACACCAACGGCCTGCTGCGTCAGTTCTTCCCCAAAGGCACCGACCTCAATGTCCACGACGTCAACGAACTCGCCCGCGTCGCGGACCTACTCAACCGACGCCCCCGCGCGACACTCGACTTCGCAACACCTGCAGAAATGTTCAACGAACTACTATCGAAATCAGCCAGCTAACACAGCACGTGTTGCAACCACCACTTGAGAACGCCGAGTGCGCAAGCGTATCGAGACACCGCCCAGGTCTCGATACGCGCCCTCCGCTACGCTCCGGTCGCTACTCGACCACCCTGATAACCGCCCCAGGTCCCGCTACTCGACCACCCTGGGAACCACCCCCAGGTCCCGCTACTCGACCACCCTGGGAACCACCCCCAGGTCCCGCTACTCGACCACCCTGATAACCGCCCCAGGCTTGTCGAGTAACCCGCGAACGAAGTGAGCGAGCGTATCGAGACGAACCCCCGACGCGTCAGTATCCGACGCCGGGCGTCACCGCGGCCAGCAACTCCTCGCCGGCTTCGAACCGGCGGATGTTCTCGGCGAGGAAGGGCGCCATCTCGCGGGTGAGGCCGGACGCCGGGTTCGCCACGTGCGGGGTGATGATCACGTTCGGCAGCGACCACAACGGATCGTCGAGGCTGGGCGGTTCCGGGTCGGTCACGTCGAGCGCCGCGCCGGCGATCACACCGTCGGAGAGTGCCCGATGCAGTGCGGCCTGGTCGATCAGCGGTCCGCGCGCGATGTTGACGATCCAGGTGTGCCGATGCAGTCGGCTCAACGTGTCGTCGTTGATCAGGTGCCGGGTCTGCGGGGTGTCGGGCGCCGCGAGCACGACGTGGTCGGTCTGCGCCCACACCTCATCGATTCGGCTCGACGGCAGCGTCACCTCGGCGCCGGGCACCTCGCGGCCGCTGCGGTTGACGGCGATCACCCGGGCACCGCACGCGACGAGCAGCGGGGTCAGCTCCACCCCGATCCCGCCCGCACCGATGATCGCCACGGTGGATCCGCGCAGGGTTCGCACCGCCGGATCGATCCGGTCCTTGGCCCAGTGGTCGAGGACCGCGGTGTTGATCTGCCGCAGGCCGGCCAGCAGCAGTGCCAGTGCGTGTTCGGCGACCCCCGCGGCGTAGAAGCCGGACGCATTGGTCCAGAGCCGGCGATCGTCGATCACGTCGGCGGCGACGAACTTCTCGATGCCGGCCGTCGCGAGCGCGACCCAGCGGATCGTGTCGGTGAGCTCGGGAAACCCGTCCGGGCCACCGATCCAGACCAGGGTGTCGGCATCGTCGAGCGCCACCACTTCACTGCCCGCACGACGCACCGCGTCGGCCAGATGCTCGTCTTGGATCGGTTCGATCGCGATCTTCACCACTGCCTCCTTCGGGTCACCGCACTCCACCGTAGACCGAGCCTGCGACAGCGGATTGCGGACCCGCGGACGCCCCCTACCGCCGACCGCGCCGCGCCGACTTCCCGTAGTTCCGCCCGGGGACCTTGCCCGCGGCCTCCCGGTTGGCGCGCTTGGCCGCGGCCTTCTCCTTGGCAGTCCGTTTGGGTTGCGGCTCCTGCCCGCGCGAGGAGTTGGCGCTGCGGCCTCGGACCAGACCGGCGAACTCGTCGGCCAGATCTGAGGTCGGAGCGCGCCACACGAGTCCCACGCGGCTGGTCGGGGCGCCGACCAGCGGCCGATAGACCAGGTCTCGGCGGTGATGCAGCCGCGCCAGCGACTGCGGGACCGCCAGCAGGCCCATGCCTGCGGCGACGAGTTCGATCGCATCCGACGTCGTCTCCGGCCGGTGCTGCAGGACGATCCCGGGCGGACAGGCCCAGTTCAGCGCATCGTCGAGCGGGACCAGGAAGTTCTCCTCGGCGACGTCGTCGGGGTGCAGTTCCTCGGCGGCGGTGAGGTAGTGGTCCTTCGGCACGACGACGACCGTGGTCTCCTCGTACAGGTCGATCACGTGGTGCGGGCCGGGATCGGCCAGGTCCAGGGCACGCGGGATCCGGGTGACGGCGGCGTCGACGGTCCCCTCAGCCAGCAGCCGGGCACTGTCGGCGACCTCGCACGGGACGGGGTCGAGCGGCACGTCCGGAAACCGCTGCCGCCATCTGCGGACCCACTTGCCGGGGGTCGCACCGGGCACGTAGGCGAGCCGGAAGCGGCGTTGATCGACGATCGGCTCGGCCGGCGGTGTGGTCACCGGTTCAGGTTATCCGGCCGGGCGGCCCGCGAGCGCGAGCAGCCGAGCGGCGGCGTCGGACTCGGGGCCGGTCGGCAGCGCGGGCCCGAAGAACCCGAGTCGGCGCAGGTCCTCGATGATCGGGGTACCGACGGCCAACAGGTGATCGAGGAGTTCGACAGGCGGATCCCACGGCAGCCCGAGAGCGTCGGCGAGGTCCTTGCTGTGCAGCGTCAGCTCCAGCAGGCGCAGTTGCATCAGCGCTTCGCCGGTGCGCTTGCCTGCCCGGTGATCGACGAGGACGGTGAGGTCGGACCGTTCGGCGACCTCGCGCAGTCGATGCTCCCGATCCCAGAAGCTGCGGGTCGGGTCGGCGCCGATGTAGTCGAGGTCGCGGGTGGCGGCCGTTTCGGCCGCGGAGCCGCCCTCGAGCAGGATCGTGTACCGCGCGGCGCCGCCGGCGACGTGGTCGACGAGCTGGCGCACGGTCCAGTCGCCGCATCCGCTGGGGCGCTCCAAGTCGTCGTCGGACACCTCGTCGAGCGCATCGGCCCACAGCGTCTCGGCGGCGCCGAGCAGTTCCTCGCCGGCGAGCGCCTCGACGACCTCTCCCGCGGTGCGGAGCCGGACCCCGATCAACTCCAGATCGGCCAGACGTTCGGGAGTGGTCTGCGAGGTGCCGTCGGTGATCACGACGGTGCGGTAGTCGAGCTCGGTCGCGTCGAACAGGGTCGCTCGCGGACAGTTCGGCAGATTGGTCCCCGCCACGATCACCGTGGTCACGTCGTGGTCGCCGAGCAGCGAGTCGAGCGGGGTGCGGAAGAACGCCGACCAGCGCGGCTTGTAGAGGACGAACTCGGCGTCGCCGACCTGCTGAACGGCGCCGAAACGCAGCGATTCCCAGTCCAGCTCGACCGGCCCGGGCAGCAGCTCGTCGGGGATCCGGGCACCCGGCGTTCCGGGCGCGACGGCGGCGTCGCCCGCCTCGACGGCGCCGCGGCGGACCAGATCGACGTCGCTCTCGCCGGGCTTGTACGAGCGGACCACGTGCACGATGGGACGACCGAGCCTGCGGAACTCCGCGGCGACCGCGGCGATCGAGGGCAGCACCTCCCGGGTGCCGGGGACGGCCGTCGGCCCGCCGACGAAGTCGTGCTGGACGTCGATGATCACCAACGCGGCGTTGGCCCAGTCGGGCACCAGGTAGTCGACCACGCCATCGATGGTCGCACAGGGAGGGCCCGGCGGGTCAGTCCCGCGACGGCAGCGGAAGGTTCTGCAGCCGCAGTTGGCCGCGGGCGAGGTCCTTTCCGGTGGCCTCGTCGGTGATCTGGATGAGCCAGAGCTGTTGGGTGCGACCCTGGATGATCGGTTCGGCGGTCACCGCGGCCCGACATCCGGTGGACGCGCGCAGGAAGTCGGTGGAGTTGTTGAGGCCGACGGCGAACTGGCCGCGGTCGGCGACGGCCAGGCTCCCGCCGATGCTGCCCGCGCTCTCCACCAGCGTCGCGTAGACGCCGCCGTGCACCACACCGAACGGGGTGTGATGGCGCTGGTCGAGATCGACGTATCCCTCGACGCGACTGCCCGAGGCCTCCGTCACGACCAGGCCGGAGGCCTGCATGAACTCACTGGTGGTGTCGGGGATTGCGGCGGTTTCGGTCATGACGGCCTCCTGGTTCCGCAGCGCCCGGCCGGACGCTGACTTCTAATAAGAAAGCTAGATCGAATCGATGCTGACTGTCAATACCGAAGCCAGATAGGATCGAGGCATGGACTGGCTCGCCTACGACACCGACAACTGCTCGGTGCAGCGCACCCTCGACGTCATCGGCGACCGGTGGAGCGCCCTGGTGCTCCGCGAGGTCTTCAACGGCGTCCGCCGGTTCGACCAGATCAAGGACCACACCGGCGTCTCCGACTCCGTGCTGTCCGACCGACTGCGCAGGCTCGTCGACAAGGGCGTGATCGAGGCCCGCGAATATCAAGAGCCCGGTCGACGTCGGCGAAAGGAGTACCGACTGACCGCAGCCGGACTCGACCTGCAGCCCGTCTTCATCGCGATGCTCCGCTGGGGCGACAAGCACGGCGACGACGGCTCCGGGCCGCTCGTCGACGTCGTCCACCGCGGCTGCGGCGCCCCGGTGCGGGCCGCCGTCGTCTGCGCGGAAGGCCACGAGGTGCCTCAGCGCGACGTCCGCGCCGTACCGGGAGTCGGCGCGGTGAAGCGGCCCCCAACCGGATAAGGCTGGACGGCCCCGCGGCTACTCCTCCCCCAGCTCCGGCGGCGCGGTCCGGTAGGCGGCCGGCGTGGCCGAGAGCCGGATCGGGTTCGCGACCGTGCGCACCGCCTGCTCGCGGCGCGGATCGTCGATCTCGGCGATCGGTGCCAGTCCCAGCCGGTCGGCCAGGGCGAAGGCCTCGCCGATGTCGTTGATCGGCCCGCACGGGACGCCGACGGCGGTGAGCCGCTTGAACCAGCCGTCGGCGGTGTCGGCGGCCAGCAGGGCGGTCAGTTCGTCGATCAGCTCGCCGCGGTGCGCGACGCGGTCGGCGTTGGTGGCGAAGCGCGCGTCGTCGGCCAGCTGCGCCGCACCGAGCGCGCGGGCCAGCGAACCGAACTGGCGGTCGTTGCCGACGGCGAGGATCATCGGCCGGTCGGCGGTCGGGAACGGCTGATACGGCGCAATGCTCGGGTGGGCGTTGCCCATGGCGTGCGGCACCACGCCGGCGCCCACGTACCCCGAGGCCTGGTTGACCAGCGCCGACAGCAGCGACGACAGCAGGTTCACCTCGACGCGCTGCCCCTGTCCGGTCCGGTCGCGGTGCCGCAGCGCCGACAGGATCCCGACCGCCGCGTGCAGGCCGGTGATGACGTCGACCAGCGCGACGCCGACCTTCGTCGGCTCCTGCGGCGACGACCCGGTGATGCTCATCAGGCCGCCGACGGCCTGCACGAGGAGGTCGTAACCGGGCAGGTCGTTGTGGCCGCCGAAGCCGGTGATCGAGCAGTAGACGACGCCGGGGTTGGTCGCGGCGACGGCGTCGTAGCCCAGACCCAGGCGGTCCATCGCGCCGGGCAGGAAGTTCTCGACCACCACGTCGGCGCGGGCGGCGAGATCGCGCGCGGCCGCCAGATCGTCGGCGTCGCGCAGGTCCAACGCCACCGACTTCTTGTTTCGGTTGGCGGACTGGAAATACGTGGCCTGACCGTCGGCGTACGGCGGGCCCCACGAACGGGTGTCGTCGCCGGCGCCGGGCCGTTCGATCTTGACGACCTCGGCACCCAGATCGGCCAGCAGCATGGTGGCGTACGGCCCCGCGAGCACTCGACCGAAGTCGGCGATCACGAGGCCGTCGAGCGCACCGGGAGCGTCGGTCACCGGAAAGCCGACGCGCCGGTCAGGGCACGTCCGATCTGCAGCTGGTGGACCTCGGAGGTGCCCTCGTAAGTGAGGACCGATTCGAGGTTGTTGGCGTGCCGGATGACCGGGTACTCCAGGGTGATGCCGTTCGCGGCCAGGATGGTGCGGCATTCGCGCGCGATCTTGATGGCCTCGCGGCAGTTGTTGAGCTTGCCCAGGCTCACCTGCGCGGGCTCCACCTCGCCGGCGTCCTTGAGTCGGCCGAGCTGGTAGGCCAGCAGATGTCCCTTGCCGACCTCGAGCGCCATGTCGGCGAGCTTGGCCTGGGTGAGCTGGTAGGCGGCCAGCGGCTTGTCGAAGACCAGGCGGCTCGACGCGTAGTCGACAGCGGTCTCCAAGCAGTCGCGGGCGGCGCCGATGGCACCGAAGATGATGCCGAAGCGGGCCTCGTTGAGGCAGCTCAGCGGGCCGCGCAGCCCGGCGGCCTTCGGCAGCATCGCCGATTCGGGCAGACGCACGTCCTGCAGGACCAGCTCGGAGGTGACCGAGGCGCGCAGCGACATCTTGTTCTTGATCTCCGGCGCCGAGAATCCGGGGGTGTCGGTGGGGACGACGAAGCCGCGGATGCCGCGCGAGCCCTCTTCCAGATCGGTGTTGGCCCAGACGACGGCGACGTCGGCCACCGAGCCGTTGGTGATCCACATCTTGGCGCCGTTGAGGACCCAGTCGCCGCCGTCGCGGACGGCGCGGGTGCGCATGCCGCCCGGGTCGGAGCCGAAGTCGGGCTCGGTGAGGCCGAAGCAGCCGATCGCATCGCCCGCGGCCATCCGCGGCAGCCACTCCTGCTTCTGCTCCTCGCTGCCCCAGTGGTGGATGGCGAACATCGCCAGCGACCCCTGGACCGACACCAGCGAGCGGATGCCCGAGTCGATCGCCTCCAGTTCCAGGCAGGCCAGACCGTAGGTCACGGCGCTCATCCCGGCACAGCCGTAGCCGTCCAGGTGCATGCCGAGGACGCCGAGTCCGCCCAGCTCCTTGGCCAGCTCGCGCGCCGGGATGCGGGCCTCCTCGAACCAGCCGGCGACGTGGGGGCGGATCTTGTCCTCACCGAACTTGCGGACGGTGTCGCGGATCTGTCGCTCCTCGTCGGACAGGAGCGAGTCGAGGGCGAAGAGTTCGGTGACGGTGCGGGTGTCGGCCATGGGAGTCCTTGTCTGTCTCGGGGGTCACGTTCTCACCGATGCATGCAATGCATTGCGCAATCGATTGCATCGTGATGAAGTGAGAGTAGACACGATCACCGGAGCGAGTCAATCCCCTGCCTGATCCTCGTGATCGCGACGATAAGGTGGCATCGAAGACACCCATATCCGACCGCAGAAGGAGTTCGACCGTGCCCGGAGCAGATCCGCGCCGCACTTCACGTCGTCGCGCCCCCACCCTGCGCGAGGTCGCCGATCGTGCCGGCGTGCACATCTCCACCGTCTCCCGGGTCCTCCGCGAAGCCGAACCCCCCGATGGCTGGTCGCCGACGGCGTTGCGCGTGCGGGAGGTGGCCGACGAGCTCGGTTACGCCCCCAACCCCTGGGCGGCGAGCCTGCGTACTCGACGCACCGACACGATCGGGGTGGTGATGCCCCGACTGACCGACACCGTCATCGCCACGATGTTCGAGGGCATCGAGGACGCAGCCACGCAAGCGGGGTACTCGGTTCTGCTGGCGAGTCCGCCGGACACGTTGGAAGCTCAGAAACGGTCCATCGAGTTCTTGCGCAGCAGGCAGGTCGACGGCCTGTTGTTGACCAGTCTGCACCGAGACGCCGACGAGTTCCTCGACCCGTTGCGGCTGCAGAACACGCACGTCCTGCTTCTGAACCGCCACGCTGACAGCCGGATCCCCGCGATCACCGGTGACGACCACTCGGGTGGACGACTGGCGGCCGAGCATCTGGTGGGCCTCGGACACCGCCGGATCGGCGTCATCGCCGGCCCCGCCCACGCCACCACCGGCGCGGATCGGGTGGCCGGGTTCATGGAAGTCCTCGAAGAGGCGGGCGTGCCGATTCCGAGCGAGCGGATCGTAGAATCCGGTTTCGAAGTGGACGGGGGGCTGACCGCAGCGCATGCGCTGCTCGACGGTCCGAACCGTGTCACGGCGATCTTCTCCGTGAACGACACGGCCGCCATCGGGGTGCTCGGCGTCGCTCGCGATCTGGGGCTTCGAGTCCCCGACGACGTCTCGCTGGTCGGGTACAATGACATCCCCGTCGTCGCTCAGCTGCCCGTCGCCCTGACGACGGTCCGCAGCCCCTCGCGAGAGGTCGGGAGCACCGCGGTGCGCCGCCTGATCGAGCTCATCGACGGCAAGGCCGTCGTGTCCGAGAAGTTGCCCGTCGAGCTGGTAGTTCGGGACTCGACCGCCGCGCCGAGATCCGCCGCGCACGCCTCACCTGCAGTGGAGCACCGGCCGTGACAGAGGCCCGGCGAAACCATCGACCGCCGACGATGAAGGAGATCGCCGAGCGTGCCGGCGTGCACATGTCGACGGTCTCGAGGGTGCTGCGTCAGAGCGAACCGGTCGACGGGTGGTCACAGACCGCCCTGCGGGTTCGCGCAGTGGCCGACGAACTCGGTTATCGCCCCAACCTGTGGGCTGCGAGCCTGCGGACCCGGCGCACCACCACGCTCGGCGCGGTGATGCCGCGCCTGACCGACGGGGTGGTTGCGACCATCTATCAGGGGGTCGAGCAGGAGGCCCGCGAATCCGGCTACTCGCTGCTGCTCAGCAGCCCGCCGGACGAACCCGATGAACAGCGTGCCGCAATCGAACTGCTGGCCGGTCGACAGGTGGACGGCATCCTGCTCAGCAGCCTGCACAGTCCTGCCGCCGACTTCGTCTCGGACCTCGGACTGTCGGTTCCCATGGTCGCGGTCAACAGGCACGCCGACTCCGGTCTGCCCTTCGCGGCCGGGGACGACCATCGCGGCGGACTGCTGGCCGGGCGGCATCTGCTCGCATGCGGCTATCGTCGACCAGCCGTCATCGGTGGACCGCGGCATGCCACCACCGGACACGATCGACTGGCGGGATTCCTCGAGGCGATGACCGAAGCGGGCGTGACCCTGCCCGCTCACCATGTGACGCACGCAGCCTTCGACGTCCCCGGCGGAGTTGCTGCGGCCCGCCTTCTCCTGGACGGCCCCGACCGGCCCGACGCGATCTTTGCGGTCAGCGACTCCATCGCCATCGGGGTGCTCGGCGTCGCCCGCGATCTCGGGCTGTCGATTCCCGAGGAGCTGGGCGTGGTCGGCTACAACGACATCCCCTTCGCGTCCCAACTGCCGGTGCCGCTGACGACCGTGGTGACGCCGGCCCACGCGATCGGCGCCGCCGGCGTCAGACTCCTGCTCCGCCGCATCGAGAAGCCCGACGCGATCCCGGACGACATCGTGCTGCCGGTCGAGCTCCGGGCCCGCGGCTCGACCACCGCCCGCTCAGCCGCCGGGTGAGCGCAGATCGTCGACCGGTCCCGCTGTCCCGGGCCGGTCGACGATCGCGAGACGACTCACGGCATCACATCGCCGGAGTTGGGCCCCAGCACCTGCCCGACATAGAGGTTGCCGCCCGGATCGGAGGCGAGCAGCACCGCCGTGGGTGCGACCTCCCGCACCGTGCCGAACCGGCCGAGCGGCAGCTCGGCCTGCTTGGCATCACGCCACTGCTCGGTGATGCCGGCGAGAAGCGGGGTCTCGATCGGACCGGGTGCGATGGCGTTGACGAGGACGCCGTTCGGCGCGAGTTCGCGCGCCAGTGCCTTCGTGAGGCCGATGACGCCCGCCTTCGCGGCGCTGTAGTGGACCAGGCCCTCCCCGCCCTTGATCCCCAATTGGCTCGCGATGTTGATGATCCGACCCGAGTTCTGCGCCACCATGTACGGGGCCGCCCAGCGGCAGCACAGGAAGACACTGGTCAGATCCACCGAGATCATCTGATCCCAGAGTGCCGGATCCATCTCCACCAGCGGAGCCTCGGTCAGCAGACCTGCGCCGTTGACCAGGACGTCGATGCGCCCGAAGTCCGCGACGCAACCGTCGATCATCTCCTTGGTGCCGTGCGGGTCGGTGACGTCGACGGCGACGGTCTTGACACGCACGCCGTGCGCCTCGCAACGCTCCCGGACCGGCTCCATCGAATCGCCGTTGAGGTCGGCCAGCACCAGGTCGGCTCCGGCCTCCGCGTAGGCCTCGGCAATACCTGCGCCGATCCCGCCGCCCGCGCCGGTGACGAGTGCGACCTTGCCTTTCAATACCATCTCTACTCCTTCACAACTGCCGTCTAGTCGGGCCAGCGGACGGTGAGCCCGCCATCGACGATCACCTGCTGCCCGGTGAGGTACACCGAATCGTCTGAGGTGAGGAATCGGATCACCCGGGCCACATCGTCGGCCCGACCGACGCGACCGGCGGGAATCCCGGCGGCGGCGGCCGCGAGCCCGTCCGGGCCGAGTGAGTTCACCGCGTCGAGCGACTGCGGAGTCTCGATCAGTCCCGGGATGACGGCGTTGACGCGGATGCCGCGCGGCGCGAGCTCGGTCGCAAGCGACCTGCACAGGCCGGCCTGACCCGATTTGGCTGCTGCGTAGTGCGCGTGCTCGTCCCAGCCGTAGACGCCGCCGGCGATCGAGGAGATCGCGACCATGGCGCCGCCGTCGGCCATCCGGGCCGCTGCGGCGCGGAACAAGCGCACGACGCCGGTCAGATCGACGTCGAGCATGTCGGCCCATGCCTCGTCGTTCATCTCCGGCAACGGATTGCGCCGCAGGATTCCGGCCGCGGCGACCGCGATGTCGAGTCGACCGAACTCCTCGAGCGCCGTCTGGGCCAACGCATCGACCTGCTCGGTGCTGCGGACGTCGACGGCCACCGGAACGCACCGGCGTCCCTGTTCGGCGACCGCGTCGACGGTCTCGGTGACATCGTGCGGATCGCCCGGGTAGTAACCGACCACGGTGTCGGCGCCCGCCCTGGCGTAGGCGACGGCCAGGGCACGACCGATGCCGCTGGCGCCACCGGTGATCACGGCGACTCTCCCGACGAGTCCGTCGTCTCGGGTCGGTTGGTGCAGGTCGGTCATCTGAAGGCTCCTATCGATGGTCGTTGCCGAGCGGTCACTGCGCTGTGGTCCGGGCGCCCAGCATGAGCAGTCCGGAGATGAAGATGCCCAATGCGCCGGCGACGAATGCGGCGGCGGTGGCATGCAGGCCTGCGCTCATCACGGCGGTCAGAACGGCGCTGCCTGCGATGGCGCCCAACGGCCCCATGACGTGGGCGGTGTTGGAGCCCACGCCGCGAACGCGGGCGGGGAACGACTCGCCCATGTAGAAGACCATCGCCGCGTAGGGTCCCAGCAGGAAGAACAGGCCGATCGCGTACATGGTGATCACGTAGCCGGCCGACGACGGACCGAACAGCATGGCGGTCATTGCGAGTCCGCCCAGGGTCCAGCCGATGACGATGGTGTTGCGGCGCCCGATCCGGTCGCCGAGCCAGCCGTGGAACAGGTAGCCGAGGAAGCCGGCCACGTTCGCCAGGATCAGGATGACGAGGGCGTTGGAGAAGGAGACGCCCTTGCCGTCGGTGAGGATGGTGGTGCCCAGCACCGAGAACACCTGGATGCCCATCCAGTTCAGGAGCCAGGCGCCCGACAGGCAGAAGGTGTGGCGACGCAGGTCCGGCTCGAACAGCTGGCGGAATCCGGACTCGTGGTCGCGACTGACGTCGAGGTCGTAGAGGTCGGCGAGCTCATTGGCTTCCTCGTTCCGTCCGTCGGCGCGCAGTTCCCGACTGCGACGCAGTGCGGTGAACGACGGCGACTCGAACAGGCGACGCCCCAGGAACACGATGGCGATGGCCGGGAAGGTGGCGATCAGGAACACGAATCGCCAACTGACGATCGGGAGGAGGACCGCGGCGAAGGCCGAGGCCAGCAATGCGCCCACCGGCCAACCGCTCTGCACGAGGCTGTACTTGAAGCCGCGCTGCTTGCCCTTGCCGTACATCTCATTGAGGTAGACGCCGTTGACCACCTCTTCCGAGTAGCCCAGACCCGACAGCGACCGAACACCGATCAGGGAGAGCGCACCGACCACGCCTGCGGTGAGGCCGGAGGCCAACGCGGCGCCCGCGGTGGTGACGATCAGGGCCGGCTTGCGCCCGTACCTGTCGAGCAAGGGGCCCACGGCCAGGGAGACGACGAAGGTGCCCGCCGTGACCCAGGTCGCGATGGCCGTCGAGTACGACGCCGACCAGCCGAACTCGTCGGCGATCTTCGGCAGCAGGGTGCCGAAGAGGACGAAGTCGTACACCGAGAAGACCCAGGCCAGGAAGCAGACGATCGACGTGGTGCGGATGACCCGGGGGCTGATGTTCGGCGGCCCCTGGAACAGGAGCTCGTCGGACGGGCGCCCGTGACGCGACCAGACGCGGTCGATGTCGGGGGGTGTCGGGGTGAGTGGTTCAGCAGCGGGCATCGGGGGTTCCTTCTGGGCGGGCCCGGTTGTTCGGGCGTGGCGGGCGTGCGGTCGATCGGGAGGATCGACCGGACGGGGAGGTTCTGAGGTTCGGTGGTTCGGAGAGCGTCAGGTCAGCCGCGGACGGGACCTGTGGTGGAGCCGACGACGGCAAAGCTCGCGGCTATCGCATCGCGGTCCTGTTCGGTGGCGAGGCAGAGCGACAGCAGCAGCCGGGATTTGAGTCCGTCGAGTGCGCCTGCCCTGATCAAGCCCATGTCGAGGAGTTCGATCTCCGATCCGCGGAAGCGGTAAGTGTCGCTGAGCACCTCGCCCGCCCCGGTTCGTGATGCCAGGATGACGGGCATGTCGGCTGCCAGCGATGCGATCGCAGGCAATGCGGACTCCGGGAGGTGACCGCCGCCGAAGGCTTCGATCACCACGCCGCGGTAACCGAGACCGGCGAGCGCACCGAGGATGCGCCCGTCGTCGCCCAGTCCCATCCGGACGAGGGCGACGGGCGGCTGTTCAGCCGATTCCGGATGTCGGATCAGATGCCGAAAGGTCGGACGCAGGGCGACGACGGGGCGGCCCTCGGCGATCCAGCCGATCGGCCCGAGTCCCGGCGACACGAAGGTCGCGGGGCTGGAGGTGTGCGATTTGTGGACGTAGCGGGCGGCATGGATCTCATCGCCCAGGCAGACGGTGACGCCGACGCCCACCGCCTGCTCCGAAGCCGCCAGTTGCACCGCCGCCAGGAGGTTCGCGGGTCCGTCCGAACCGGGCAGTGACGGATTGCGCATGGCGCCGGTGAACACGATCGGTCGATCGCCCTCCCAAAGCAGATCCATGACGAAGGCGGTCTCTTCGATCGTGTCCGTGCCCTGGGTGACGACCACGCCGGTCGTGCCCGCCGCCACCACGTCGGCGATCGCCTCGCGCAGACGCAGCACGTCGCCCACCGTGATCTCGGGTGAGGGTTTGAGCAGGAACTGATGTGCCCGCACATCGGCGACGGCGTCGAGCCCGTCGACCGAGTCGGCGATGTCGGCTGCCGTCAGCGTTGGTATCGCACCGGCGCCGTCGCCGCGGACACTCGCGATGGTGCCGCCGAGCGCGAAGTAGTCGATACGGGGCGCGGTGGGCCGCTGTGCAGTCACGATGATCTTTCTGTTGACGCCCGGGGCTGAGCCCTCGGGGTAGTGGTTGGAGAACGGTGGCGCCGACACGTGCCGGCGAGATGTTTCAGAGGTCGGCCGAAAGCGCCCGCCGGTGCGCGTCCCAGGACCTCGCCACCGTGTCGGGGTCGAGCCCACGGGTGACGAAGAGCAGCCCGAGCTCCCCCTCGTCCACGCGGCCGGCCAGTCGTGTCGGCACTCCGACGGTGCCGCGCGCAGCGTGCAGGATCAGTGCCCCGCGCGCGGTCTGTAGGAGGCCCTTCACTCGCAGGATCTGCTGCGGGTAGGCCACAGTCAGCGCTCCGAGCCACAGCGAGAGCACGGTCCAGTCGACGGTTCCCGGCACCGGGATCCACCCCAACCTCGGCGGCGCCAGGGTCGTCACGGCGGGCAGCTCCACCGCCGAGTCGAGGTCGATCGGCGGCACCGTCCGAGCCTCGCCGAACGCCGTGACCTGGAAGCGAGCTCCTGGGTTCACCGAGGCGACGGTCGCCAGCGCGGTTCCGAGAGCTTCGGGTCCGGCGAGGTCGGCCTTCGTCACGACGACGGTGTCGGCCTGCTCCACCTGAGCTCGCGCGAGCGGCTCGTGAACCAGGTCGGACACGCCGCGTTCGGCGTCGACGGTGATCACGACGTCGCCGATCACCACGTTCGATACCAGGATCGGGTCATGTTCGACGGCTTCCAGAATGCGGGCCGGGTCGGCCAGGCCGCTGGTCTCGAGCACAACGCGATGCGGCCCCGTTCCCAGGTGTCGGTCCTCGCAGAGTCTCCGGAGGAGGCCGACCAGCGCGTCGAGTCGATCGCAACAGGCGCATCCGCCCAACAGTGCGTGCACACCGGCGACCAGGTCCGGAGATCTGTCTCCGGTGTCGTTGACGATGATCGCCGCATTCGGATCGAGGTACGTCCGTTCCAGCAGCGTCGTCTTTCCGGAGCCGAGGAAGCCGCCGAGAATCGTCAACGGAAGCCGGGAGTCGCCGCGGTCGGGCACCGAGGTCACGACGGCGCCGCCTCACCGAGAAGCCGTGCGAGCAGGGCCTCGTCCAACGGATCGAACGGACGGCCCCGCAACAGGGCGACGGCGGGCCAGACGGCCGCGAGGTCGGCGACGACCCTGCTGCGACCGTCCGCGGCCCGCACCGTGTATCCGGTTCCCGCCAGGTCGGCGTCGACGCGGACGCCCGTGCCTGCCAACTGCTCCGACAGGACTCGGACCGATGCGGCCCGCGCACGCCGCCGAGCGCCGGGATCGTCCACGATTCCGGCGGCGCACCATTCCGGCGGCGGCACCGGTGTCCCGCACATCCCGCACATGTCGTCTCCGGGTCGCTCAGTAGTCGATCGGGCGCTCGGCACCGGCGAACGGGAAGCGGTTTCGGAAGTCCGTCGCCATCTCCTCCATCGTCGCCCAGCGAACGCCCTCGTGGCTGTTGATGTGCTCGATGAGGCGTTCGAGCATGAGAAGGACCTGCGGACGACCCGAGACGTCCGGGTGGATGGTGATCGGGAAGACTGCGTAGTCGAGCTCGCGGTAGACCCAGTCGAACTGGTCGCGCCAGAGGACTTCGATGTCGCGCGGGCTCACGAACCCATGCGAATTGGGCGAGGCCTTCATGAACATCATGGGCGGCAGGTCGTCGACGTACCAGTTGGCGCTGATCTCGACGAGGTCGATCTCGTTTCCGTGCACCATCGGCTTCATCCATTCCGCGGCGCTCTTGGAGTAGTCGATGGTCGTCCACGAGTCACCCGAGCGGGCATAGCACGGGACGAAGTCCTTGTAGCTCTGGCTGTGGTCGTACTGGAAGCCGTACTTGAGCAGCAGGTCGGGGGTGTTCGCCGACAGTTCCCACCACGGCGCGACGTAGCCGCGCGGAGCCTTGCCGCTCAGCTCGGTGACCAGCTCGACCGACCGCGCGAGCACGTCCTCCTCCTGCGCCGCGGTCATCGCGACGGGGTTCTCGTGGAGGTAGCCGTGGGCGCCGATCTCATGACCGTCGGCCACGATCATCGCGCACTCGTCGGGGAAGGTCTCGATGCTGTGCCCGGGAATGAACCAGCTGGCGTCGATCCCGTGGCGCTTGAACATCTTCAGGAGGCGCGGAACCCCGACCTGGCCGGCCCAGACGCCGCGTTGGATGTCCGACGGGGAGTCGCCGCCGCCGTATGAGCCGATCCACCCGGCGACGGCATCGATGTCGACGCCGAAGCTGACGATGATTTCCTTGGCCATGTTTACCTCGCACAGATCTGGAGCCCACCGAAAGGGTGCGACTACGAGTGAGAAAGAACGTTTGTGCAAACGTTCTTTCTCGACTGTATGTGATGGCAGTTACATCGGTCAAGTGGCGATTTGCAGATCACTCGATCGCCGCGTCGAAGCGGCGATGCCCTCTCCGGGCAGCAGTCACTGCCCGTACGTGTACCGGAGCCGAGCGAAGATCAGCTCGTTGACGCGCCTGCGGAGATGCCCGGTCAACGAGTCGTCAGGCAATGGTTCATCAGCGGTCAGCCGCCAGCGCAGGTCGGTCCCACCCCTGGCCGGGGTCAGGAAGAACTCGATCCGCGCGTCCGGGCGACGCGGCCACAGCGTCGCCCACATCACGCGGGCAGGCGGAACCGCGACGAGCACCGTCGGCGGCACCTCGTCAGCGAGCAAGTCCAGCCAAGGCCGAACGGGTTGGCGTCCAGGATCCACGAGATCGTCGAACACCGCGGGCGGCGGTGCGGGAAGGTTGCGCATGCGTTCACCGATGATCGGCATACCGCAGGCTGACCGAGCTCAGGTTCCAACGACCGCCGCCACGACTCAGTAGCAGAACCCGCATTCCCCCGACGTCGACAGCACCGTGAAACAGTTCGGGCACAGCTTGGGCTTGGGCTCCTCGGCCTTGGGCTTCGACTTCGGCTTGGCGGCCGCCTTCGGCTTCGCCGGTCCGTCGGCCTTGGCCGGCGACGCGGCCTTCGACTTGGTCGACGCGGGCGTCTTCGCCGTCTTGCGGGGAGCCGGGCGACGCGTGGAGCGCTTCTCGGCGACGCGGGGAGCCAGCGTCGGACGGGCACCGGCGGGGACCGCGGCGCCGAAGAACTGGTAGCACTGGAAGCGCGCCGTGGCCGCGTCCATCTCGACGTCGTCGGGTTCTGCTCGACCCACCGACTCGAGCACCCGCAGGTACGCATCGCCGACGCTCTGGTCGAGTCGGACGCACAGTGCGGCCAGCAGCGGTTCGTCGACGGCGCGAGCGCGGGTGACGGCCGTCAGCAGCTCGTCGATCCACAGTCGGACCGGACTGCCCGCGGTGATCCCGGTGTCGCGCTGCACCTGGAAGGCGAGTTCGGCCTGGGTGAGGAACGCTCCGTACGAGCGTGCCGTCTGGATCAGAATCGTGCGGGCGGCGGCCGCCCACGCTTCGAGGGCTTCATCGAAAGGGACCGGGAGTTCGTCGGCTTCCCGCCACGCGGGGATGCTCTTCTCATCAGACTGCACCCGAAAACGCTACGACCCCGCGCGCAGATAGTCGAATTCCTCAGGTCACAGACTCGCTCCTGGAGAGCCGGCGAAGGGTGGATGGTCGGCGCGCAGCGCGTCGATCAGCGCGCCGGTGGCAGCCGGGACGTGATTGCTCCGCGTCATCAGCACGAAGGTGATGGGCGGCAGGGCCGGCAGATCCGTGTCGAGTTCGGCCAGTCCGTCGGGGATCAACGACGCGGCGAAGGGCAGGATGCCGAGGCCGCCGAGCGCCGCGGCCCGCAGTCCGCTGAGACTGCCGGAGGTCGCGACCGTCCGATGCGCCCGCCCCACCGAGGTCAGCGCGTCGAGCGCCGCGTCGCGCGTCAGACTCGGCCGCGGGTACAGCACCAGCGGCACCGGGGCGCCGGCGGTCAGCGCGAAGTCCGGTTCCCCGATCCACACCTGGCGGTCGCGGAACAGCGGCCAGGACCGGAAGGGGTCGCCGCCGCTGGTGTCGTCGATGCGCATGGCGAGGACGGCGTCGAGCTCCCCGGTGCGCAGCAGTCGATGAAGGACGACGCTCAGCTCGACGGTGAACTCGAGGTCGATGTGCGGATGCACGGCGGTGAATCGGCGCAGGAAGTCGGGTAGCCGGGTCATCGCGAAGTCCTCCGAGACGCCGAAGCGGACGCGACCGCGCGGTCCGGTCTCGCCGAGCACCTCGACGGCCTCGTCGGCCAGATCGAGGATCCGCCGGGCGTAGCCGACGAAGACCTCGCCCGCCGCCGTGAGCCGGACCGTGTGCGTATCGCGCTCCAGCAGCGGCCGGCCGACCTGCGCCTCCAGCGCCCGCACATGCCTGCTGACCGCCGACTGGCTCAGTCCCAGACGACGCGCCGCCGTCGAGAACCCCAGTTGCCCGGCCACGGCGACGAAGGTCCGCAGGTGCACCGCGTCCAGATCCGCCATGCCCCGACGATAGACCGGTTATGCCGAATCGTGCATTCAGTGACTACTGAATCACTGTTTCCGAATCACCGTGACCCTGTGAGCATCGATCCATGCGCTTTCGACTGCCGAGCTTCCTGAGTCCCTTCCTGCTGTTGTTGATCGCGCTGCCGCTGGTGGCGACCGTCCTGCCGGCACGCGGCGGCGCCGCCGACGCCCTCGACCACCTCACCATCGTGGCGGTGTGCCTGCTGTTCTTCCTGCACGGCGCCAAGCTGACGCCGTCGGACGCCCGCGCGGGCTTCACCCGCTGGCAGTTCCAACTGGTCGTGCTGGCGTGCACCTTCGTCGTCTTCCCGTTGCTCGGCATCGCGATCACACTGTTGCCGACGTCGGTCCTGAGCCCGATGATGGCGACCGGCTTCCTGTTTCTGGCGGTGCTGCCGTCGACGGTGCAGTCGTCGATCGCGTTCACCTCCATCGCCCGCGGCAACGTGGCGCTCGCCGTCAGTTCGGCGTCGATCTCGAACGTCCTCGGCGTGGTCCTGACCCCGCTGCTGGCCGGGATGCTGCTGGGATCGTCGGTGCAGATCACCCCGCGATCGCTGCTGGGAATCGTCGGCGAGCTGGTGGTCCCGTTCGTGGCCGGCCAACTGTTGCACCGGCGGCTGCGCGGTTTCCTGTCCCGGCACCGGCGGCTGGTGTCGTTCGTCGATCAGGGCTCGGTGCTGCTGGTGGTGTACGCGGCGTTCAGCATCGGCGTCACCCAGGGGCTGTGGACCGCGGTCCCGCCGACCGAGCTGCTGGTCGTGATCGCCGTGTCGATCGTCTTGCTCGCGGTGGTCCTCGACCTGTTCTTCGGCCTCGGCCGCGTCATGCGACTGGCCCGCGAGGACGCGATCGTGCTGCTGTTCTGCGGCTCCAAGAAGAGCCAGGTTTCGGGGCTGCCGATGGCCACCCTGCTGTTCCCCGCCGCCCAGGTCGGCATGTACGTGCTGCCGCTGATGATCTTCCACATCATCCAGCTGATGGTGTGTGCGGTGTTGGCGAACCGATTCGCTCAGCAGGTGCCCGACGACGATGTCGCGGCCGAGGACGTGCGCGCGGTGCCCGCGAAGGCGTGACGTGCGCGCGGGAGCGCACGGTGTTTCAAGACGACCGATGTCCTGCTCTGTGCGGTTTCGGATTGATGGCTGCGCGGCTGATTGTGCCTGTCGGGTATGACAAGGCTGCCGAGCGGCGGCACGTCCGGGTTCCACATCACCGGCCGATCCAGGCCCTCGGCATCTGACTTCACCATGGACTTCCGAACACGTTCCGAATACGATTCACGCATGGCCACCGCACCGTTCCGCACCACCACGCGTCGATCCTCGGACTTGAGCAAGCACTCCGCCGAGGTGTTCGCCGAGGCGGAGGATCACCCGGTGACGGTGACTCGGCGCGACGGCGAGGACCTCGTGCTGATGTCCCGGCGTCACGTCGAGAGCCGGAACCGCATGCTGGAGTTCGCAGCACAGCTGATTGGCGTGGCAGTCGACGACAACGGCCCCCTCGCCGACCGGATGGCGAATGCATTCCCCTGGATGCTCGCGCTATCGGTGAAGGATCGGGAGACCTGCGCACAGGATCTCGTCGACGCCGCGCGGGCCTCGTTCTTCACCGACCAGCCACATCGCGTACTCGCCGAGCTGACATCTTGGCGCGAGACGGCGACCGCACTCGCCGCCGGCCTCGGCCAGGCCGATGTCGAATGGCTCGATGACGACGACGCTGCCACGGTCGGGCGTCCGTAGTCGTGGGGAAGCAAGACGAGACCGTCCTCGGCCAACGAAGAAGTCTGAGTACACGATCAAATTCGCATCGGCTGGCGCCAAGAAGGGATGGCGGGACCTTGCGGCGACGATTCGCGGCCCACTTGCCGACGCCTGGGACTTCCTCACCCGCACACCGACTCGAGAAACTCCGACGAATTACCCGCTCCGCGGCGATCTCGCACGAGTCACGAGGAACGGACAGACTCACGACCGCTGGCAGCACAAGCCGACGTCCAAGGGCGATGCCCGCATCTGGATTCTACGTGCAGGATCACACGGTGTTCCTGGAGCAGGTGCACACCAACCATCCGAACGAGACCAAGTAGTTCCTGGCCCGAGCCCTCGACACCGGCAGCGAAAAGCAAGAACCAGCACCTGCTATGACGGCAGAGTGCGGGTTCTTCGGGGTGCGCGGTGGAATCACGTCGGCGGCCTGCTCGATGTCCTGGGTACTGCCGGCACTGCCGATCAGCCACGCCACGATCGACACCGGGCGCCCCTCCACAGTCAGCGACGGCTGCGGCACCGTGAGCAGTGCTTGCACAGTCAGCGGGTGCAGGTCCTTCGCGATCAGCGGCAGCACCTTCTCGAGGTGAGGCACGCCGCCGGACTCGGTGAACTGGGCGGGCGGCAGTAGCCGGCTCCGGCCGGAATCGAAAGCCCACAGGGTGCCGTCGCCCAGTCGCTGACGGATCCGAGCGGTGCTGACTCCGAGCCGCCCGGCGGCGTCGGTGACCGAGAGGGAGCGCTGAACCAAGCTCTGCATGCGGAACTGGCGGTCGAGCCGCGCCGCCGTAGCGGCTGCCGGATCGGCGACGAACCCGGCCTCCTCGAGCACCGCGGCGATCGCCAGACGCTGCAGAATTACCCGGCGCAGGTCGTCGGACTTCCCGAGATTCAGCAGCATTGGGGCTCGGTCTCGATTGAGCGCGCGTCGTGGCCGGACAGTCACGTACGCGCTCGGGCCAACCCCTTCAGCCAGGGGTAGTCCGATCAGACAACTACCCCTGACCCGCTGCGGAGACGGAGGGATTTGAACCCCCGGTGGTATTTACCCACGCTCGCTTTCAAGGCGAGTGCATTCGGCCGCTCTGCCACGTCTCCCTGGCGACCCAGATTAGCGCATCCGGTGGATCCCCCCACGCCCGCGCCCCGGCGCCTCCGGAATCCTGGAAGACTGGACGACATGCGCGCCATTGTGGGATCCGAGCCGATCGTCGTCAGCGATGTCCCCCAGCCCGAGCCCGGCGCGGGCGAGGTCGTCATCGACGTGGTCGCCGCCGGCGTCAACCGTGCCGACCTGCTGCAGCGGGCCGGGCACTATCCGCCGCCACCCGGCGCGTCGGACGTCCTCGGCCTGGAGGTGTCGGGGCGGATCAGCGCACTGGGCGCGGGCGTCACCGGGTGGAGCATCGGCGAGGAGGTCTGCGCGCTGCTGGCCGGCGGCGGTTACGCCGAACGGGTCGCGGTGCCGTCGGTGCAGGTGATGCCGGTGCCGCGCGGGGTGGATCTGGTGTCGGCCGCCGCCCTGCCGGAGGTGGCGTGCACGGTGATGTCGAACGTCGTGATGACCGGGCGCCTGGCACCGGGCGAACTGCTGCTGGTGCACGGCGGGAGCAGCGGAATCGGCACGCATGCCATCCAACTCGCGCACGCGCTCGGTGCGCGGGTCGCCACCACCGCCCGAACCGAGGACAAGCTCGCCCGGGCCCGCGACCTCGGCGCCGACATCTTGATCAACTACGCGACCGACGACTTCGCCGAACGGCTCGCGGCCGAGGGCGGAGCCGACGTCATCCTCGACATCATCGGCGCCAAGTACTTGGACCGGAACATCGCGGCGCTGGCCACCAATGGCCGCCTGGTGATCATCGGCATGCAGGGCGGGGCGAAGGCCGAACTGAACATCGGCGCACTGATGGCCAAACGTGCCTCGGTGACCGGGACGACGCTGCGGTCGCGGCCCAGCACCGGCGGCCCCGATTCGAAGGCCGCGGTGGTGACCGAGACCGTCGCGCGGACCTGGCCGCTGATCGCCTCGGGCGACGTCAGCCCGGTGGTCGACTCGGTCTTCCCCCTCGCCGAGGCCGACGCCGCGCACGCCCGACTGAATTCGGGGGACGCGGTCGGCAAGGTGCTCCTGACCCTCGACTGACCGACAGCCCGACCGCCGCACCGACAGCCGCGTCAGGCCTCGTCGGCGGCGATGCGGGCCCCGATGTCGCCGAACATGGTGCACAACTGCTCGAACTGCTCGGCGGTGAGACGATCGATGATCAGACTGCGAACCGCTCGATCCCGGGCCTGAAGAATCGGCGCCACCGCGGCCAGGCCGTCCTCGGTGATCTGCACCCACTTCTGGCGCTGATCGAAGCCATCGCCCTCGACCCGGATCACATATCCGTCGCGCAGGAAGCGCGTGACCTGTCGGGAGACGGTGCTCAGTCCGATCTGGGTGGCCTCGGCGAGATCACTGATCCGCAGCTGCGGAACCGCGGCCAGCACCTCGAGCAGCCGCCAGTCCGCAGACGAGAGCGCCGAGGACCGATCGATCTCGCGGAAGAACGCTCGATACAGCACCCAACCGCCGCCGACGAACTGCCGCCACAGCTCCTGCTGTTCCGGCGTCAGAGCCGCCCCGTCACCGTCGCGCTCGGAACCGCCCTCGCGCTCTCGCTCCACCGCTGCCACGCTCCCCCTCACCGAGTCGAGAATCCACGCTCGGAAACTGCAGAATTCCCCTGACCCTACCGAGGAGTACTTGCATCGGAAACTCAGTGTCCACCGAATGGGCGACCGGCACCGCTCGAGGTCAGCCGAACGAACCGAGCACGCGGACCAGCTGGTCCACCTCGTACGGCGTCGAATACGGCGCCAGCCCGACCGTCACGGCGCCACCGATGTCGTCGACGCCGATCGCGGCGAGGGCCCGGCTCGGCAAGCCGCTGATCGCGGCGATCCCGTTGTCGCTCAATCGAACGCAGACCTCCGATGCGGCCACACCGTCGACCACGAAGCTGACCACCGGCACCCGGTGCGCCTCGGGGCCGACGATCCTGATGTTCGACAGATGCGACAGCGAGTTGACCAGATAGAACAGCAGTCGGTGCACATATTCGTAGGTGGCGTCCATCGAGACGACGAGCCGCTCGCGCCGCGACCCGCCGGCCGCGGCGTCGAGCCCCGCGAGATACTCCACCGACGCCGCCAGCCCCGCCAGGAGCGCGCCCGGCATCGGCTCGGACTCCAACCGCGCCGCGCCGACCGCCTTCGGGTCCAGCGCGACCCGCGTCAGCGAGTCGAACCGCCGGGGCTCGGCGAAGACGAGGGCCGCCATGGGCGGTCCGCCCCACCGCTCGGCGCTCACCAGAACCGCGTCGGCGCCGAGTTCGCCGATCGACAGCGGGACGTAGGGCGCCGCGGTGGACGCGTCCACCAGCAGGTGGGCGCCGGCGGCGCGCGCATGCCCGGCGATGGGGCCGATGTCGGTGATGGCGCCGGTGACCGATGACGCCAGGGTCACCGCGACCAACGACGTCCGATCGTCGACGATGTCGGCGAACTGCCAGGCCGGCAGCGTCCCGTCCTCGACGTTGATCTCTGCCCACCGCACCTGCGTCCCGTGTCGGGCGGCCCCGGCGAGCGCCGGCACCAGCACCTCCTCGTCGTCGGACCGGGAGAGCACGATGTTGCAGCCCATCCAGGCGCGCAGGGGCAGCGCGTCGGCCAGCGCCGCCACCAGCGCCGCGCGCGAGGGCCCCAGCACGACGCCGGCGGGGTCGGCGCCGAGCAGATCGGCGACCGCTTCGCGCGCCCGCGCCGTGGTCTCGGCGGCGGCGCGCGCCTGCGGACTGCGGGTCCCGGCGCGCCCGGGGAGCGTACGGAAACCGGCCCCGATCGCGGCGGCCACCGAGTCGGGAATCTGCATGCCTGCCTGCGGATCGAGGTAGATCCAACCGTCCCCCAGGGTGGGGAACAGTCCCCGGACGGAGGCGATGTCGAACGGCATGCGCATTACGATACTGGCACCGAAAGGGCACAATGGTCCCCATGCACCCCGCTATGTTCGGCTCAGCGACACCGGGCGGCCCAGGCAGCCCGTCCGACTCCGACTACCCGCAGCCGGGCGACGGCACGGTCATCGTTCCGGGAGCGATCCCGGCGCCGGAGGGCGACGAGGACCACGCGAACGGCGTCGCGGGCATGGTGGAGCAGCCCGCCAAGGTGATGCGCATCGGCACCATGATCAAGCAGCTGCTCGAAGAGGTGCGGGCCGCGCCCCTCGACGACGCGAGCCGCAACCGCCTCGCCGACATCCATCGCACGTCGATCGCCGAGCTCGAGGACGGACTGGCGCCGGAACTGCGCGAGGAGCTCGACCGGCTGGCCCTGCCCTTCTCCGACGACGCGACCCCGTCGGACGCCGAACTCCGGATTGCCCAAGCCCAGCTGGTGGGGTGGCTCGAGGGCCTGTTCCACGGGATTCAGACGGCGCTGTTCGCGCAGCAGATGGCCGCTCGCAGCCAATTGGAGCAGATGCGCCAGGGCGTCCTGCCGCCCGGCGCGGCGTCGCACGACGGGCACAGCACGGGCCAATACCTCTGAGGCACTTGTATGCTGTGGCGTTGTGTCAGCCGTAGTCAGTGACGGCGGAATCCCGCCCGCACCTCCAGCCTCGGACTCGAAGACCTTCGCCCGCGGCTTCAAAGACCTCGCCGACGGGTTCGGCAATCGCGAGCTGTGGTTGCACCTCGGGTGGACCGACATCAAGCAGCGCTACAAGCGATCGGTGCTCGGGCCGCTGTGGATCACCATCGCCACCGGCGTCACCGCGGTCGCGATGGGAATCCTGTACGGCGCCCTGTTCCACCAGGACATCAAGTACTTCCTGCCGTACGTGACCCTCGGGTTCATCTTCTGGGGCTTCATCGAGACGACGATCCTCGACGGCTCGGTCGTGTTCTCGACCAACGAGGGCCTGATCAAGCAGTTGCCCGCACCGGTGAGCATTCACGTGTACCGGATCGTGTGGCGCAGCCTGATCATCTTCGCCCACAACGTGGTCATCTACCTGATCCTGCTGTTCGTCTTCCCGCAGCCGCTGAACTGGACGGCCCTGCTCGTCGTCCCGGCGATGGCTCTGTACATCCTCAACGCGGTGTGGGTGACGATCGTCTTCGGCATCCTGTCGACCCGCTTCCGCGACATCGGCCAGCTGCTCAGCACCATGATCCGGCTGGTCTTCTTCATGACGCCGATCATCTGGTCGGCCAAGTCGCTCGACGACGCCTCCGCGGGTCTGTCCGAACGCGCCAAGCTCGCGCAGCTGAACCCGATGTACCACTACCTGGAGATCGCGCGCGCACCATTACTCGGCCAGCCGGTGGCGCTGCACCACTGGATCATCGTCATCGCCTGCACACTGCTGGGCTGGATCGCCGCGATGCTCGTGATGCGCAACTTCCGCTCGCGCGTGCCGTACTGGGTCTGAGGGGAAACACAGACATGGCTAAATCAACCGACATCCGCGTCGACACGTGGGACGCCGGCGTCGACTTCCCGATCTTCGACGCGAAGACCCGCTCGCTGAAGAAGGCCGTGATCGGCGCGGCCGGCGGCGTCATCGGCGCCAACAACTCCAAGACCGTCGTCGTCGAAGCCCTGCGCGACATCAACCTGCACCTGGAGCACGGCGCCCGTGTGGGCCTGGTCGGGCACAACGGTGCAGGCAAGTCCACGCTGCTGCGACTGCTGTCGGGCATCTACGAGCCGACCCGCGGTTCCTGCCGGGTCCGGGGCCGGGTGGCGCCGGTCTTCGACCTCGGCGTCGGGATGGATCCGGAGATCTCCGGGTACGAGAACATCCTGATCCGCGGCATGTTCCTGGGCATGAGCCGCAAGGAGATGCTGAAGAAGACCGACGAGATCGCGGAGTTCTCCGAGCTGGGCGACTACCTGAACATGCCGCTGCGCACCTACTCCACCGGCATGCGGGTGCGCCTGGCGTTGGGCGTGGTGACCTCGATCGACCCGGAGATCCTGATCCTCGACGAGGGCATCGGCGCGGTGGACGCCGAGTTCATGAAGAAGGCCCGGGTCCGCCTGCAGGCGCTGGTGGAACGCTCCGGCATCCTCGTCTTCGCCAGCCACTCCAACGAGTTCCTGGCCCAGCTGTGCGACCGCGCGCTGTGGATCGACCACGGGCAGATCCGCATGGACGGCGGCATCGAGGAGGTCGTCCACGCCTACGAGGGTCCCGAGGCGGCCAAGAGCGTCCGCAAGGTCCTCGCCGGCCTGGAAGAGAACGCGACCGGCGTCGAGGACGCCTCGTGACCGCGACTACCGGCACGATCGTCGGCGTGGTCGTCACCCATCGCCGGCGCGACCTGCTCGCCGAGTCGCTCAAGGTGCTGTCGGCGCAGGACCGACCGCTCGATCATCTGATCGTGGTCGACAACGCCGCCGAACCCGAGGTCGGCGAGCTGGTCGCGAGCCAACCGATCCCCACCACCTATCTGCCCTCCCGGCACAATCTGGGCGGGGCGGGCGGTTTCGCACTCGGCATGCTGCACGCCTTGGCCCTGGGCGCGGACTGGGTCTGGTGCGCCGACGACGACGGTCGGCCGGAGGGGCCGCGGGTGCTCTCGACGCTGCTCGACTGCGCCGACCGGCACCGGTTGGGCCAGGTCTCCCCGGTGGTGGTGAACATCGACGACCCCGACGCGCTGGCCTTCCCGCTGCGCCGCGGCCTGGTGTGGCGGCGGAAGCGGTCGGAGCTGTTCGCCGACGGTGAGACCGCGGGCCCCGACGACGACCTGCTGCCCGGCATCGCATCGCTGATGAACGGCGCGCTGTTCTCGGCCGACACCCTCGACGCGGTCGGCGTGCCCGACCTGCGGCTGTTCTTCCGCGGCGACGAGGTGGAGATGCATCGCCGGCTGGCCCGATCGGGCATCGCCTTCGGCACCTGCCTCACCACGGCGTACCTGCATCCGGACGGCAGCGACGAGTTCCGTCCCATTCTGGGCGGCCGCATGCACACGCAGTACCCGGACAACGAGGTGAAGCGCTTCTTCACCTACCGCAATCGCGGCTACCTGATGAGCCAACCCGGGATGCGCAAGCTGCTGCCCCAGGAGTACGCCCGATTCGGCTGGTACTTCCTGGTGCAGCAGCGCGACGTCGCCGGATTCCGGGAGTGGATGCGGCTGCGGGGGCTGGGTCGCGACGAACGGTTCACCCGGCCGGACTGAGAACGTCCCACCCAGTAGGCCGTCCCGCCCCATCGACCTAGAACGTGTTCTAATCTGGGGCGCATGCGTTTCACGTTCGCCGAGGCGATGACCGACTACACCTACTACGCGCCGCTGGCCAAGGCCGCCGAGGACGCCGGGTTCTCCGGCATCACGATCGCGGACTCCCTGGCCTACCCGGAGACGTCCGACTCGGTGTACCCGTACACCCCCGACGGCCGCCGCGAATTCCTGGAGGACAAGGACTTCATCGAGCCGTTCATCCAGGCCACGGCGATGGGCGCCGCGACGAGCACCATCCGCTTCCTGCCCTTCGTGTTGAAGCTGCCGGTCCGACCGCCCGTGCTGGTCGCCAAGCAGGCGGCGTCGGTGGCGTGCCTGACCGGCAACCGGCTGTCACTGGGCGTCGGCACCAGCCCGTGGCGCGAGGACTACGAGGTGATGGGCGTCGACTACGCGCGCCGCGGCAAGCGGATGGACGAGTGCATGGACATCATCCGCGGCCTCACCGCAGGCGGCTACTTCGAGTTCCACGGCGAGTTCTACGACATCCCCAAGGTCAAGATGAGCCCGGTGCCGTCCGAGCCCATCCCGCTGCTGGTGGGCGGCCACGCCGACATCGCCCTCAAACGCGCCGTCCGCCGCGGCGACGGCTGGATGCACGGCGGCGGTCCCGGCGAGGAGCTCGACGCCCTGCTCGACAAGCTGACCGCGATCCGCAAGGCCGAGGGCAAGGAGAACGATCCGTTCGAGATCCACGTGATCTCACTGGACGCCTACACCGTCGACGGCTGCAAGCGGCTCGAGGACAAGGGCGTCACCGACGTCATCGTCGGCTTCCGCGTGCCGTACATCCTCGGCGACGACACCGAGCCGCTGGAGACCAAGATCGCCAACATCAACCGATTCGGCGAGTCCGTCATCGCCAAGGTCAACCGATGAAGACCTTCGCGCGCGGATGACGCCCATTTTTCGGCTTCACCGCATGTCAGGTACGTTTACTGAATGACCAGCGGTGAACTGACGCGTGCTGAGGCCATCGATCAGGCGATCGGAAAGGTCTACACGACAGCCGATTATTACGAGGTGGGTCGCGAGAAGATTCGCGAGTTCGCCCGCGCCCTGCACGACGACAACCCGCTGCACTGGGATGACGCGCAGGCGCAGGCGGCCGGGCATGCGACGCTCGTCGCGCCGCTGACGGTCGTCGCGATCATGGGCGCGAAGGCGCAGGCCCAGCTGCTCGCGAAGGCCGTCCCCGGCGACCTGCTCAAGTCGGGCGTGCTGCAGGTCGATCAGCGGTTCGCCTTCCACCGCCCGATCGAGGCCGGCGACCGCCTGTACTGCGACGTCTCGCTCGAGGCCTACCGCTGCGTGGCGGGCGCGGACCTGTTCACGGTCAAGACCCTGGTGCGCGACGTCGCCAAGGGCGTCCTGCAGGAGTCGTGGACGTCGCTGGCCGGACCCGGCGAAGACGCCGACCGGCTGCCCGACGATTTCGAGGACATCGTCAACGGGGTCATGTTCAGCGGCGGCGATTCGCATGTGCAGCCGCTGTCCCCCACCGAACCCGAGCAGATTCCCGGCGACTCCGACGTGCGGTGGTCGACCATCGACTTCGACTCGCTCACCGAGGGGATGGACCTGCCGTCGCGGTCGCAGCAGTTCACCCGCGGCGACGTCATCAACTACATCGGCGTCTCCGGCGACCCGAACCCGATCCACCACAGTGCGCGCGTGGCCGAGGCCGCCGGGCTCGACACCGTCGTCGCGCAGGCGATGCTGACCCTCGGCACCGCCGCCGGTTACCTGACCTCGATCATCGGCGACCCGGCAGCGTTCCGTGACATGAGCGCCCGCTTCACCAGCCCGGTGTACGTGCCGGCGCACGAGCCGGCGGTCGTCGAATACACCGCCAAGATCAAGTCGCTCGATCCCGAGACCCGGCGCGGCCTGATCGTCTTCGGCGCCACCCTCAACGGCAAGCGCGTCTTCGGCCGCTGCACGGCGACGGTCCAGTTCGCTTAGCTCGGACGGCTCACTGCCGTCACTGGTGAAACCGCGCCGCGGTCGCCGGCGGCGGCAGTCAGCGTCCGACTACCGGATCTTGAAGATCACCGCGCGCTGGACGACGAAGTTGATCACCGTCGCGACGCCCTGGGCGATGCAGAAGGCCAGCGCGACGTAACCGAACGCGGTTCCCCACTCGTGCATCAGCCAGTTGTACAGGCCGACGTTGACGAAGAAGGTCACCGCGTACAGCGCGACGACCGCCAGGAAGCGCGCCTTCGACGGCTCGGCCCGGAAGGTCCAGCGCCGGTTGATCAGGTACGCGATGGTGGTGCCGAGGATGAAGCCCGCGGCCTTCGCGAGCCAGAAGGGCGCCCCGACCACCGTCTGCAGCAGCAGGGTGAGCCCGAAGTCGAAGACGGCCGAGAGGGCGCCGGTCGCGATGAAGCGGACGATCTGCGTCTTGACGTCGACGCTGGTCGAGCCCTCGTCGTCGTCGAGCGGCAGTTCGATCGGCAGCGGCGCATGACGGGTCTTGAAGTCGTCGTGCGACGGGTGGGTCACCGGGAACGAGCCGCGCACTTCTTCGTCGGAACTGGGATCTGGCACCCCGTCAGCCTAACCGCTGGCCGCTGAGCGACCGCTGCCGAAGACTGAGAACATCGTGTGCCCAATTCCCCGGCCGACTGTCGGACTGTGGCCCGTTTGGCCTAACGTCGACGGTTATGACCAGCATCTCCCTCCTGAACGTCAAGCGCTCGCTGATGGCGGTCGTCGTCGCGGCGACCACCGCGGCCGGGTTGGTCGTCGGCGCGCCGACCGTCCACGCCGACGAACCCGCCACCCCCGCGCCGGTGTGGTCGGGCCTGGACGCCCGCGACTACGGCGGCCCCATCGGCGCGCCGGGCACCCTGCTGGCGAAGACCTCGCTGGCGCCCTCGCTCAGCCTGCCGTCGGCGGGCAGCGCCTACCGCATCCTCTACGCGACCACCGACGTCCACGACCGTCCGGCGGTCAGCACCGCCGCGGTCTTCCTGCCGAAGACGCCGGCGCCGAAGGGCGGCTACAAGGTCGTCGCCTGGGCGCACGGGACCACCGGACTGGGCGACGACTGCACGCCGTCGGCGCTCCCGCGCAGCGACCGCGACGCGCAGTACCTGGATCACTGGCTCGACCAGGGGTACGCGATCGTCGCCACCGACTACGCCGGGCTCGGCACACCGGGGCTGATGAACTATCTGAGCGGCAAGGTGCAGTCGCACTCGATCGTCGACTCGGTGAAGGCGGCCTCGCACATGGGCCTGCCCCTGTCGAAGACGTGGGCGATCGTCGGACAGTCGCAGGGCGCCAGCGCCGCACTGAGCGGCGCGCGCTGGGCCACTGCCTACTCGAAGGGCAGCGGCCTGGACTACCGCGGCGTGGTCGCCACCGGCACCCCGGCCAACATCGAGCACATCGTGTGGCAGGCCGGACCGAACTTCCCGCCGGTCGCCCTGCCGACCGGGCTCAACGTGTACGCCTCGTACATCTGGGCGGGCTTCGCCGACGCGCGGCCCGACTTGAAGCCGATGTCGATCCTGACCGCCGAGGGCAGGCGGATCGTCGCGCAGGCGCGCGTCAAGTGCTACGCGGAGATGCGAACCGTGGTCCAGGGCGCCAAGATCAGCGACTGGTTCGCCAAGCCGGTGACCTCGATCCCGGGCGTGCAGGCCGCGCTGGTCCAGTACATGAGCACCCCGTACCAGGGCTACGACCGACCGATCTTCCTGGGCCAGGGGCTCAAGGACATGGACGTGCCCGCGCCGTCGGCGCTGTCGCTGTACGCGCAGATGAAGGCCGCCGGGCAGCCGGTGGAACTGCACGTGTACCCCACCGAGGACCACTCGGGGACGGTGCTCGCGTCGATGAAGGACTCCACGCCCTTCCTCGCGCGCATCATGCGCTGACCATCGGCCGCCTCAGCGGCAGACAGTCCGAGGGCCCGCGAGCGAGACGCTCGCGGGCCCTCGGCCCTGTCTGGACCCGGTCGCGCGTCGGTGAGGCGATCAGTCGGCCGCCGGTGCCGGCGCGAGGTCCGGTTCGAGTCGGCGGTGCTCGTCGGTCGGCTTCACCACCAGCACCGGCTTGCGGCATTCGATCAGCAGGTACTGCGAGGTGCTGCCGAGCAGCAGCTTGCCGACCTGGGTGCGGCGCCGCATCCCGATGATCAGCAGTTCGGCGGCCGGATCGTCCATCGCCGTCAGCAATTCCTCGGCGGGCGTCACACCGATCGGCTGCCAGATGCGAAACCTGACTCCGGCCTCGGTCAGGCGCCGCTCGGCGTCGAGCATCTCGTCGGCGTCGGCGTACCGCTGCCCGCGCGTCTCGGAGATCGCGTTGATGACCAGCAGGTCGGTCTCCCGCAACTCGGCCTCGACGATGCCCTGTTCCAGGCACGCCCTACCGAACGATCCGCTCGAGTATCCGACGACGATCACGACCCGCTCCTCTCCCCGATCTCCCCGCCATGAAATGTAGTCGACCCTCATCCGATCGACCCACTGTGCGACGCGCGGCACTGCCCGGTCGGCACGGTGCGGACAGACACAGCGCGATCGTCAGGCTCCGGAACCAGGTGACCGCCGAGTAGTCTCTACACCGATGACGAACAACGCCGTACTCCCGATCGAGACCCGCAAGCTCATGGGCTGGGGCCGGACCATGCCGATCGAAGGCCACGTCCTGTCGACCCCGTACCCGGAGCTGATCGCCGAAGCGGTGGCCCGCGTGGCCGACGACAACGCCGACAAGCCCAGCTACCTGCGCCGCGGAGTCATCGCGCGCGGACTGGGCCGCTCGTACGGCGAGAACGCGCAGAACTCCGGCGGCCTCACCGTCGACATGACCCCGCTGACGCGCATCCACGAGATCGACGACGAGACCGGCACCATCGACCTGGACGCCGGCGTCGACCTCGACACCCTGATGCGCATCGCGCTGCCGCACGGCCTGTGGGTCCCGGTGCTGCCGGGCACCCGCCAGGTGACCGTCGGCGGCGCCATCGGCTGCGACATCCACGGCAAGAACCATCACAGTGCGGGCAGCTTCGGCAACCACGTCGTCGAGATCCAACTGCTCGTCGCCTCCGGCGAGATCCTGATCCTGACCCCGGAGGGCAGCTCCGACGACCCCGACGCCTCGATCTTCTGGGCGACCGTCGGCGGCATCGGCCTGACCGGCATCATTCTGCGCGCCAAGATCCAGATGACGCGGACCGAGACCGCCTACTTCATCGCCGACGGCGCCGTCACCCGCAGCCTCGACGAGACGATCGCGCTGCACATGGACGGCTCGGAGGAGAACTACACCTACTCCTCGGGCTGGTTCGACGCCATCAGCAAGCCGCCGCGCCTGGGCCGCGGCACCTTCTCGCGCGGCAGCCTCGCCACCCTCGACCAGCTGCCCGACAAGCTGGCGAAGGACCCGCTGAAGTTCGACGCCCCCACCCTGGTCAACTTCCCGGACATCTTCCCGAACGGCCTGGCCAACAAGCTGAACTTCTCGATGGTCGGCGAGGCCTATTACCGGATGGGCGGGAACTACACCGGCAAGATCCAGAATCTGACGCAGTTCTATCACCCGCTCGACCTGTTCGGGAACTGGAACCGCGCCTACGGCTCGAAGGGCTTCCTGCAGTACCAGTTCATCGTGCCGCCGGAGGCCGTCGAGGACTTCAAGGGCATCATCTACGACATCCAGGCATCCGGCCACGTCAGCTTCCTGAACGTCTTCAAACTGTTCGGCGAGGGCAATCAGGCGCCGCTGAGCTTCCCGATGCCGGGCTGGAACATCTGCGTCGACTTCCCGATCAAGCGTGGCCTGCACGAGTTCGTCCGCGAGCTCGACCAGCGGGTCATGTCGATCGGCGGGCGGCTGTACACCGCGAAGGACTCGCGGACCAGCGCCGAGACCTTCCACACCATGTACCCGCGGATCGACGAGTGGATCGCCGTCCGCCGCCGGGTCGACCCGAACCAGGTCTTCATGTCCGACATGGGCCGCCGCCTCGAGCTCGTCTAGCCCGAGCCCCGGCCTCGACTTCAAGCCTCACGACGAAAGAGACTCACCCATGTTCAACGCCGTCGGCGTTCCGCAGTCCATCCTGATCCTCGGCGGCAGCTCTGAGATCGGCCTGGCCATCGCCTCGGAGTACCTCACCAAGGGCGCCATGCGCGTGGTGCTCGCCACCGTCCCGAACGATCCGGCCGCCGCGGCCGCCGTCGCACAGATGGAGGCGGCCGGCGCGTCGTCGGTCGAGCAGATCGACTTCGACGCGCTCGCCACCGACACCCACCGCGCGGTGATCGACCAGGCCTTCGCCGCCGGCGACATCGACGTGGCGATCGTCGCCTTCGGCATCCAGGGCGACGACGAGCAGGCCTGGCAGGACCAGAAGCTCGCCGTCCTGGAGGCAAACATCAACTACACCGCCGCCGTCTCGGTGGGTGTGCTGCTGGGCGAGAGGATGCGCGCGCAGGGCCACGGCCAGATCATCGCGATGAGTTCGGTCGCCGGTGAGCGCGTGCGCCGCTCCAACTTCGTCTACGGCTCCACCAAGGCCGGTCTCGACGGCTTCTACCTGGGCCTGGGCGACGCCCTGCGCCCCGAAGGCGTCCGCGTGCTGGTGATCCGCCCCGGGCAGGTCCGCACCCGCCTGTCGGCGCACGTCGCCGAGGCACCGCTGACGGTGAACAAGGAGGACGTGGCGCGGATGGCCGTCGCCGCCGTCGCCAAGGGCAAGGAGATCGTCTGGGTCCCGGGCCCGTTCCGCTACATCATGATGGTGCTGCGCCACATCCCGCGGCCGGTGTTCCGCAAGCTCCCCATCTGATCCACGTTGCAAGCCTCCGCAGCCGCGCCGCGCCGCCTGTCCGGCCGTACCCGCGACGTCGTCGAACTCGGCGGCGCGGTGGTCGGTGCGGCGGTCCTCGCCTTCGTCGGACTCGCGATCATCGGGGCGGTCGGCTGGCCGGCGTTCAACACCTCCAATGTGACGCGGGCCCTGACCACGCTCGGCCAGACCGGCCTGGTGGTGGTCGCGGTGATCGCGGTGCTCTGGTCCCGCCATCGCCCGGCCCGCACCCTGCCGTCGCTGCTGTCGTCGCTGGTCTCGGCGGGGCTGGTCACGGTGACGCTCGGCATGCCCCTGGGCGCCACCAAGCTGTACCTGTTCGGGCTGTCGGTGGACCAGCAGTTCCGGACCGAGTACCTCACCCGTCTCACCTCGAGCCCGCACCTGGCCGACATGACCTACCCCGACCTGCCGCCGTACTATCCGGCGACCTGGTTCTGGTTGGGCGGCCGATACGCGAATGCACTGGGCCTGCCCGGCTGGGAGGCGTACAAGCCGTGGGCGATCATCTCGATCGCGGTCGCCGCCGCCCTCGGCGCGGCCCTGTGGAATCGGATGGTCGGCGTCACCGCGGGCACTGCGGCGTCGATCGCCGTCACGCTGGTGACCGTGCAGTACGCCGGGCCAGAGCCGTACTCGGCGACGCTGATCGCCGTCGGCGTCCCGATGCTCGTGGTGTGCGCGTATGCGCTGCGCGGCCGGTCGCGACTGGCCGACGGCCCCACCCCGCTGAACCGGACCAGTTGGCCCGCCGTCGTCGCCGGCGGCGTCTTCCTCGGCGTCTCGGCCACCGTCTACACCCTGTACACCGCCGTCTTCGCCGGCACCGCGGTGCTGATGGCGCTGGTCTATCTGGTGCAGGCGTGGTGGCTGCCGCGTAACGCCGCGGTCCCGGACGACGCCGTGTCCGCCGACCGACGGCCGCGGATGCTGGCCGTCGCGGTGCGGCTGGTCGTGATGGGCGCCGTGGCGGGCGCGCTCGCGCTGGTGGCGTGGGGTCCCTACCTGGCGAAGCGGCTGACCACCGACGCGGCGGTCAGCGGCAGCGCCGAACACTATCTCCCCGAGGCGGGGGCGCTGTTGGCGCTGCCGATGTTCCAGCTCAGCTTGATCGGGCTGGTGTGTCTCATCGGCTTCGGCTGGATCCTGGTGCGGCTGCGGCAGCGGACCGTCGCCATGTCGTTGGCGTGCGCGCTGGTCGTCGTCGTCGCACTCACCCTGCTGTCGCTGGCCTTGACCGCCACCGGCACCACCCTGCTCTCGTTCCGGCTCGAGGCGGTCTCCACCGCGGTGCTGGCGGCCGCGGGCGCCTTCGGCGTCATCGCCCTCGCGCGGGTGGCCGTCGACCGCTTCGGCGACATCCGGCTGCTGGTCGGCGTCGCCGCCGCGGCGGCCGCGCTGGCCGTCGCTCAGCACGTGCCCGCCGCGCTGTCGGCGGAGATCACCACCGCCTACACCGACACCGACGGTCGGGGCGTGCGTGCCGACCAGCACGCGCCCGGCGCCGAGTCGTACTATCCACAGATCCACCGGCTGATCGCCGAGCAGACCGGGCGCCCGGCCACCGACCATGTGGTCCTGACCGCCGACTTCGGCTTCCTCTCGCTGTACCCTTACTGGGGTTTCCAGGGCCTGACCTCGCACTATGCGAATCCGCTCGCCGAGTTCGACGAGCGCGCCGCCACCATCGCCCGCTGGGCGGAGGCGACGACGCCCGCGCAGATGAAGCAGAATCTGCAGGACTCGCCCTGGCGGGCCCCCGACGTCTTCCTGTTCCGCTACAGCCCCGACGGCTACACGCTGCGGCTCGCCGAGGACGTCTACCCGAACGACCCCAACGTGAAGCGGTACACCGTCACCTTCAATCCCGCGGCCTTCGACGATCCGGCGTTCACCGTGACCGAGGTCGGGCCGTTCGTCCTCGTTGTGAAGAAGGGATGAGCTGATGGCACGACTGGACATCACCACGATCGACCACGGTTCGGCCAGGACGCACCTGGTGCACACCGACTACGTCAACTGGGTGATCCTGCAGGACGACGACGGCGTCACCCTGATCGACGGCGGCTACCCGGGGCAGGCCGACGCGGTCGCCGAGTCGTTGCGCCGGGTGGTCAGCGACCTGTCGGAGGTGCAGGCGGCGCTGCTGACGCACGCGCACGTCGACCATCTGGGCGGGCTGGCCCGCATCGGCCGGACGCGCTCGTTTCCGATCTACGCCGACCCGGCGGAGGTCGCGCATGCACGCCGCGAGTATCTGGAGCAGGCCGACGCGTCGACCATCGCCCCGATCGCCCATCGTCCCCGGGTGATGCGGTGGCTGGCCGGGGTGGTCCGGCTCGGTGCCCTGGACAAGACCGGCATCGGCGACGCCCAACCGCTGGTCGATCCGTCGGTGCTGCCCGGCCGGCCGGTCGCGGTCCCGACCCCCGGCCACACCCGCGGGCACAGCGCCTTCCTCGTCGGCGACGGCGAGGCCCTGATCTCCGGCGACGCCCTGATCAGCGGGCATCCGACCGTCAAGCGTCGCGGCCCGCAGTGTCTGGGACACGTCTTCACCCACGACGAGGCCGCGAACGCCGAGTCGGTCGCGGCGCTGCGGGACCTGGACGCGGTGATCCTGATGCCCGGGCACGGCCCGATGCTCTGCGGGCGCCTGTCGACCTTCGTCGATCAAGCGCTCACCTGACTCAGTTCGCAAATCCTGCCCTCCAGGCAGTTCCGTGCCCTCCCCTGCCTTCCGAGTGGCCGACATCCCCTGACGACGACAGACCCCGCACCGAGGGTGCGGGGTCTGTCGTGATGCGATGCGGTCAGCTGCGCGGTGCGCCCGCCGGGCGGGCGGCCCGACGACGGCGGCGCGGAGCACCCGAGCCGGCGTCCGACGCCGAGCTGGAGGACGAGTAGACCGGCTTGGCGGCCGGACGCGAACCCTTGGCGTGCTCGCTCTGGCCCGACGCGGCACCGCCGCCGGAACGGCCGCGCCCCGCGGCGGAACCGCCGCGACGGCCACTGCCGCCGGCCCGCGGTGCACCCGAGCGGGCACCGCCCTGGCCGGAACGACGACGTCCCTGGCCCTGGCCGCCCTGCTTCTTGGGCTGCTGCTGCGGCGCCGCGACCACCGGCGCCTCGCGGTACGGGGCACGTTCTCCGACGAGCTCGTCGACGACGTCGGACTTTGCGGTCACCTGCTGGCCCGGCGCCTTGATGGCGGCCTTCTGCAGCAGCTTGCGCAGATCGCCCCACTGCTCGGGCAGGCAGATGGTGACGACGTCGCCCGCCGAGCCGGCGCGCGCAGTGCGGCCCGACCGGTGCAGGTAGGCCTTGTGCTCGGCCGGCGGATCCACGTGAACGACCAGCTCCACGCCGTCGACGTGGACGCCGCGTGCCGCGACGTCGGTCGCGACGAGGACCTTGGCGCCGTCGGGGGCGGCGAACGCGGCCAGGTTGCGGTCACGCTGCGCCTGCGACAGGTTGCCGTGCAGGTCGACGGCGGGGACGCCGTCGGCGGTCAGCTTCTTGGCGAGCTTCTTGGCCTGATGCTTGGTGCGGGTGAACAGGATGCGACGGCCGGTGCCCGACGCCAGCTCGTGGACCAGCGCGGTCTTCTCGGTGGTCGACGGCACCCGGAAGACGTGGTGGGTCATCTGCGCGACCGGCGAGGTGGCGTCCTCGAGCGAATGGGTGACGGGCGTGGTCAGGAAGCGCTTGACCAGCTTGTCGACCCCGTTGTCGAGGGTGGCCGAGAACAGCATCCGCTGGCCGCCGGTCGGGGTGGCGGCCAGGATGCGGGTGACGACCGGGAGGAAGCCCAGGTCGGCCATGTGATCGGCCTCGTCGAGGACGGTGATCTGGACGTCGTCGAGGCTGACGATGCGCTGCCGCATCAGGTCCTCCAGACGGCCCGGGCAGGCGACGACGATGTCGGCGCCCGCGCGCATCGCCGATTCCTGACGGCTCTGCTTGACGCCGCCGAAGACGGTGGTCACGCGCAGTCCGACGGCGGCGGCCAGGGGTTCCATCGCGGTGGCGATCTGGGTGGCGAGCTCACGCGTCGGCGACAGGACCAGTCCGGTGGGACGGCCCGGCTTGCGGCGCACGCCGGCCTCGGCCAACCGCGTGACCAGCGGCACCGAGAAGGCGAGGGTCTTGCCCGAACCGGTCTTACCGCGGCCGAGGACGTCGCGGCCGGCGAGGGTGTCGGGGAGCGTGCGCTCCTGGATGGGGAAGGGGGCGGCCTTGCCGTCGGCGGCGAGGGCGTCGGCGATGGGTGCGGGCACGCCGAGATCGGCGAAGGAGGTCATGATGAGATGCAGCCTTACGTGCAGGTGTCCGCGCACGGCAAAACATGCCGCGGGGCGGACCAGATGGCGAACACGCGCGGTTTCGCGTGCCGGTTCGCCGTATGAAAGTTCGACGCACCCGCGATCGTTCCGGGGTCTGCGTGGAGGCGTTCTACGACGCACGGCGCGGTTGCGCCGAATGGACGAACACGCCTCACGGCGCGCTCCGACTAGGCCAGTCTACGGCATCGACCGCGTAAAACCAGATCCAGAGACGACCGTCACGTTCGCCTGCGACGGTGACGGCGCCCGCCGCCGGCCGATCAGCGGTCGAGGAGGGCGGCCAGCCTGCGCACCGCGAACTCGTATCCCGCGATCCCGCAGCCGGCGATCACCGCGGCCGCGATCGGCGAGATGAAGGAGTGGTGCCGGAACTCCTCGCGGGCGTGCACGTTGCTGATGTGCACCTCGATGATCGGCACCTCCGGAATCACCAGGGCGTCGCGGAGCGCCACCGACGTGTGCGTCCAGCCGCCGGGATTGATGACGATGCCGCTCACCTCCCCGCGAGCGGCATGGATCGCGTCGATCATCACGCCCTCGTGGTTGGTCTGCAGCGATCGCACCGTCAGCCCGGCCTCGGCCGCGGTCCGCTCGGCCAGCACCACCACGTCGTCGAGGGTGTCTGCGCCGTAGACCTCCGGCTGCCGGATCCCGAGCGTGTTCAGGTTGGGACCGTTGAGGAGCAGGATCGGGAGGGCGACAGACATGCCGGCAATCCTACTTCCCGACCAGTCCGCGCAGGACCTGCGCGATCGACTCCGGCAGCGGCCGCGACTTCTCGGCGATCGCATCGACGTTCACGTACACCAGGATCACCTCGGCGACGGGCTCGCCCTCGCGGCTCATCGCGAACCGCAGCCGGAAGCTGGTGCGGCCCACCTCGACGCAGGTGACGTCGACGTCGACGAGGTCGTCGAACTTGGCCGGCCGAGAGAAGGTGATCTCTGCCTTGACCACCGACGGGTCGAGGCCGTCGGTCAGGAGCGTCGGATACGGATGCCCGATGGCCCGGAAGTACTCGGTCATCGCCACGTCGGCGAGCTCCAGGTAGCGGGCATTGAACAGATACGCCTGCGTATCGGTCTCGTGGTAGCGGATGCGGTGCTGGTAGACCTTCACCCCGGCCTCCTCACAGTCAGCGATCGGGTCGTCGGCGATGGGTTTCTCGCCTCCGAGAAGAGATTGTGCCCGACGACACCTTCAGTCCGACTCGTGGCACACCCCTCACCCTGCCGTCCGGGCGCCGGGCCGCGAGCACACCCTCGCCGCCACAAAGGGAGA
Organism: Gordonia aichiensis; assembly: GCF_039946255.1. GTDB lineage: Bacteria > Actinomycetota > Actinomycetes > Mycobacteriales > Mycobacteriaceae > Gordonia > Gordonia aichiensis_A. Next base: position 241,441 of record NZ_JBCDWL010000004.1, read on the forward strand.
TACCCGACATGGCTTAGGATGACCTGCTGTGCCAGCATTCACCGTCCGACGCGCCCAGCTGATCGCGATCGTCACCGGCATCCTGGGCGTCGTGCTTGCGCTGGCGACTCCGTTGCTGCCGGTGAAGCAGACCGTCGCGCAGGTCGAATGGCCGCAGAACGGCGTCGTCGAGTCGGTGTCGGTCCCCCTGTTCTCCTACGTTCCGGTCGACCTGTCCGTCGACCTCCCGTGCCAGGCGGTCGACGCGCTGCCCGCGGGCAAGTCGGTGCTGTTGTCGACGACCTCGCCGTCCGCGCCGAAGGCCCCCGACCGCGGACTGTTCATCCGGGTGACCGGCTCCCAGCAGCCCAGCGTGGAGGTCGTCACCCGCAACATCCCGATCCTGTCGGCGCCGCTGGCACAGGTGCGGTCGGCCGACTGCCGGCAGATCCGGGTCCAGGCCACCGCGGACGAGGTCCGCGCCGAGTTCGTCGGTCTCACCGACTCCTCGGGCGACCCGCTGACCGCTGCCACCGGCGCGGCCAACGTCCCCGGCGGCGACCAGCGACCGCAGGTCACCGGACTGTTCACCCAGCTCAGCGGCCCGGCGTCGGCGTTGCCGGGCATCAACGCCCACCTGATGATCGATTCGCGGTACACCACCGCGCCGACCGTCACGAAGTGGCTGGCGATCGTCGTCGGCATCCTGTGCACGCTGATCGCGCTGCTCGCGCTGGCCCGGCTCGACGCGACCGACCGACGCGGCCACCGCCGGATCTTCCCGGCCCGCTGGTGGCGGCTGAATCCGCGCGACTACACCGTCATCGGACTGCTGCTGATCTGGCACATGATCGGCCCCAACACCTCCGACGACGGCTACCTGATGACAATGTCGCGGGTGGCGCAGAACAGCGACTACACCGCCAACTACTTCCGGTGGTTCGGTGCGCCGGAGTCGCCGTTCGGCTGGTACTACGAGGTCTTCGGGCTGCTCAGTCACGTCAGTGTCGCCAGCCCGTGGATGCGGCTGCCCGCGCTGGCGTGCGGGATCATCAGCTGGCTGATCATCAGCCACGAGGTGCTGCCCCGGATCGGGCGCGCCGCCCGCACCCGCGCCGCCGTGCCCTGGACGGCCGCAGCCGTCTTCCTGGTCGCCTGGTTCCCGTTCAACAACGGGCTGCGACCCGAGCCGATCATCTGCCTGGGCGCCCTGCTGACCTGGTGCTCGGTGGAACGGGCGATCGCGACCGGCCGATTGCTGCCGGCGGCGGTCGCCTGCACCGCAGGCGCCTTCAGCATCGCCGCCGGCCCCACCGGGGTGCTGGCCGTGGCCGCGCTGGTCGCCGGAGCGCGGCCGATGTTCCTGGCGCTGCGCCGGCGCGCGATCGAGGTCGACCGCCTCACCGGGCGCGGCCGGACGCTCGCCTACCTGGCACTGCTGGCGCCGATCGCGGCGGCGGGCACCTTCGTGATCTTCGTCGTCTTCTCCAAGCTGACGCTGCGCGCCTTCATGGACGCCTCGGCCATGAAGGCCGCGCTCGGACCGTCGCTGAACTGGTACAACGAGATCGACCGCTACTCGTCGCTGTTCGCATTCTCCGCCGACGGCTCCATCGCCCGCCGGTTCGCGGTGCTGGCGATGATGCTCGGCATGACGATCGCCGGGGCCGTCCTGATCCGCAAGTCCCGCATCCCCGGCACGGCGCTGGGTCCGGCGCGGCGGATCGTCGGGATCACCTTCGGTTCGCTGTTGTTCCTGATGTTCACACCGACCAAGTGGACCCACCACTTCGGCGTCTTCGCCGGACTCGCGGCCGCCCTGGCCGCGCTGGCGACCATCGCCGCGAGCGCGCAGTCGACGCATTCGCGGCGCAACCGCACGATCTTCGGTGCGCTGGTCCTGTTCGTCGCCGCGCTCGCCATGACCGCGCCGAACTCGTACTACTACGCGTCCGCCTGGGGCATGCCGTGGGGCGTGTACCAGGTGTCGATCGGTTCGACGCCGGTCGGCGACATCCTCCTGTACGCCTCGCTGGCCCTGCTGGCGCTGGCGCTCTGGTATCACTTCCGCGAACCGTTCACCGGGGCCGACCCGCATCCGACGCCGTCGGCGCGTCCGTCGCGCCTGCGGCGGGGCGTGGTCGGCACGGCTCGGTTCGTCTCCGCGGCACCGCTCGGACTGGTGGCCGGGGCGCTGGTGATCTTCCTGGTCGGGACGGCGGCGATGGCCGGCGTCCACCAGAGCGACTCCTTCTCGGTCCCGCGATCGAACCTCGCCGCGCTCGCAGGCAAGCCGTGCGCCATGGCCGACAAGGTGCTCGTCGAAACCGATCCGAGCCGCTTCCTGCTCACGCCCGTCGACGGCACGCTCGACGACCCGCTGGCCGGCTCCCCGACCCGTCCGCGCTCGGACTCCGACCGCGGTCCGACCACCGGTTTCACCCCGAACGGGATCCCCGACGAAGTGCCGACCAAGGCGTCCTCCGGTTCCCTCGGAGTGCTGGCCCGCGACGCCGCCTTCGACCCCGACCTGCTGATCGCCAACAGCGGCGGCACCGGTGGCGGAACGATCGCCCAGCCCGGCCGCAACGGCAGCCACGCCAAACTGCCCTTCGACCTCGACCCGGCCCGCACCCCCGTCCTGGGCAGCTACAACGCCGACGAACAGATGCCGTCCACGCTGACCTCCGGCTGGTACCGACTGCCGACGGACTACAAGCGGTACCCGCTCATCACGCTGTCGGCGGCAGGCATCTTCCCGCAGCAGAACCTGCAGTTGGAGTACACCGATCAGGCATTGACACCGGGGATCAAGGACGACGCGATCACCTCGACCGGGTCGATCCGGTTGATCGATCCGGGGCCGCGACCATCGTGGCGCAATGTCCGCATCGACACCGCTTCGCTGCCCGACCACCTGACCGCCGTCCGGATCGCGGCCACCGACTACGACCTGGCGGTCGATCACTTCATCGTCGTCACCCCGCCGCGGCTGCCGAAGCTGACCACCCTGCAGGAGACGGTCGGCAGCACCGACCCGACCCATGTGGACTGGACCTCGGGGCTGGTGGTCCCGTGCCAGCGGCCGTTCAACTTCCACGCCGGAGTCGCCGAGATCCCGAAGTGGCGAGTCCGTCCCGGCGCCGACCTCGCGGCCGTGAGCGCCTGGCAGGGCGCCCTCGGCGGCGGTCCGCTCGGTTGGCTGGAGGTCTCCCAGCGCGCCGACACCGTCGCCACCTATCTCAGCGGCGACATCGGCCGCGACTGGGGCGCACTGGAGCGCTACACCCCGTACGACGCGGCCGTCCCGGCGAAGATCGACTACAGCCGGCAGACCCGCAGCGGGCTGTGGACCCCGGCGCCGATTCGGTACTGACTCGGTGCTGACGCGGTTTCGGCACCGGCGACGATCCGGCAGCGCCTGCGCACCGGCGGCGGCCTGGAAACGTGACGGTCGCACGCGTGACGGTTGGGTCCAGCCACGCCGAGTCGACTAACGTCAGAGGGCGTGCCAGACCCGACACCCACTTCCGCCGAGGCCGTACCCGACCGTCGATCGAGCCCGCTGACGGCTCGAACCGCGAAGCTGGTCGCCGCGGTCGCCGGGTTGCTCGCGGTCTTGGCCGCGGTGGCGACTCCGCTGCTGCCGGTCACGACCACCGCGGCGACGATCTCGTGGCCGCAGGGGCAGAAGCTGAACCCCGACAATCCGTCGGTGATGGCCCCGCTGATCGCGCAGACGGCGCAGGGCATCGACATCACCGTCGACTGCCGGGTGCTCGCGCAGTCGCCGGCCAGGGGCACGATCCTGTCGACGATGCCGCCGGGCGCCCAGCGCGCCGCAGGCAAGGCGCTGGTGGTCTCGGCCACCGACAGCGCGGTGTCGGTCCTGTTCCGCAGCAATCTGGCGGCGACCGCCTCGCGCGCCGACCTGGCCGCGGGCAAGTGCACCTCGCTGCACATCTTCTCCTCGCCCGCCGCCACCGGCGCCGAGTTCGTCGGACTGGCCCCGGCCGGTCTCCTCGAACCGGATAAGCGCCCGCAGGTCGACGGCCTGTTCACGTCGCTGACCGCCGAGCAGGTCGCTGCGGCCGGCGACGGCATCCGCGCGCAGATCACCGTCGACAACCGGTTCGAGAGCCACGCGTCGATCATCAAGGTGATCGCGATGGTGATCGCGGTGCTGGCGACGCTGGCTGCCCTGTTCGCCCTGTGGTGTCTGGACCGTCTCGGCGGGTACAGCGGCACGCTCGCAGCTCGGACCGGCGCGTGGTCTGCTCGCCTGCGGTTGCGCGTCAGTGACGCGGTGGTCGCCGCGGTGCTGCTCGGCTGGACCGTCCTCGGGGCCGGCGCTCCGGACGACGGCTACATCCTCAACATGGGCCGGACCGCGGGCGAGGCCGGCTACATGTCGAACTACTACCGCTTCTACGGCATCGCCGAGGCGCCCTTCGACTGGTATTACAGCTTCCTAGCCCTGTGGGCCAAGGTCTCCCCCACCATCGTGTGGATGCACGTGCCGCAGCTGGTGGCGGGCATCGCGTCGTGGCTGCTGCTCTCGCGCGTCGTGCTGCCCCACCTGGGCCGGGCCGTCGCCGCCAACCCGTGGGCGACGTGGACCGCGGCGGCCGTGTTCCTGGCGTTCTGGCTGCCGCTGGACTCCGGTCTGCGCGGTGAGCCGATCATCGTCCTCGGGTCGCTGCTGACCTGGTGGGCCACCGAACTGGCCATCACCGGCAGACGCATGCTGCCCGCCGCGCTGGCCGCGACCACCGCCGGGATGACGCTGGCCCTCGCACCGCAGGGCGTGGTCGCCGTGGCGATCCTGCTGGTGGCCGCGCGGCCGATGCTGCACGTGCTCGTCGACCGTCGCCGGGAGGCCTCGTTGACGGCGCTGCTGGCGCCGATCCTCGCCGCCACGACCGTCGTGGCCGTCGTGGTCTTCCGCGACCAGACCGTCATGACGGTCCTGGAGTCGATGAAGGTCCGCTACCAGACCGGTCCCATCGTGCCGTGGCACCAGGAGTTCCTGCGGTACTACTTCCTGTCGGTCGGCACCCCGGACGGCGCGCTGGCTCGTCGCATCCCGGTGCTGCTGACCTTCGTCGCCGCCTTCGTGGTGGCCGCGGTCCTGCTCCGACGCGGAGCCATCAAGGGTGTCGCGACCGCCCCCGCGTGGCGTCTGATCGGCGCCTTCGGCGTCACCCTGCTGATGCTGTTCGCCACGCCGACCAAATGGACCATCCAGTTCGGCGTCCTCACCGGGTTGGGCGCCGCCCTCGCCGCACTGGCGGCGATCACCATCGCGCAGAGCAGCGCGCGGTCGCTGCGCAACCTGTCGGCCCTGACCGCGGGGCTGCTGTTCGCGCTCGCCGCGGCGTCGGCGGGCACCAATGCCTGGCCGTACGCCTACAACCTGGGCATTCCGTGGTTCAACATCGCGCCGGTGGTCGCGGGCGTCGAGGTCTCGACGATCCTGCTGGCGCTCGCCGTCGTCGCGGTCGCGATCACCCTGTGGCTGCACCTGCGCACCGATTACGTCGTCAACAAGGGCCTGGCCCACCATCCCGAGGGCGCGCCGGACTCGGCCGCCGACCGCCGTCGGATCGCGTTCGCGTCGACCCCGCTGATGGTGATCGCCGCCCTCATGGTGCTCGCGACCCTCCTCGCCTTCGGTCGCGCCGCGGTGATCCGCCAGCCGGCGATGACCGTCGCGAGCAACAACGTCGACGCGCTGACCGGCCACCCGTGCGCGATGGCCGACCAGGTGCTGGCCGAAGCCGACCCCAATGCGAACCTGCTGGTGCCCGCCGGCGGCGAATCCGCCTCCGCCGCGCTGGCCGGAACCGGGTCGGTCGGTTTCACCCCGAACGGCGTCCCCGACGACCTGACGCCCGACGCCCGCAGTGCCCGGGCCGGGCAGATGCACGTGGGAGGCTCCACTTCCAAGCCGTTCGCGATCATCGGCGGACTCGGCGCCGGGACCACCGGCGGCACGGGTCCGGAGACCGTCAACGGCTCCACCGCGCTGCTGCCCTTCGGCCTGAACCCGAAGACCACACCGGTGCTGGGCAGCTACGGCTACAACGCCAACGCCTACCTCACGACGGGGTGGTACCGACTTCCCGCCCGCGAGTCGTCGCCGCTGTTGGCGTTCGCCACGGCGGGTGCGGTGTCGACGATCGACGCCGACGGAATCCCGACCTTCGGCCAGAAGCTCGTGGTCCAGTTCGGCACCCGCGGCGCCGACGGTGCGTTCACCCGGGTCGGGCCGGAGGTGATCCCGATCGATCCCGGACCGGTGATCCCGAACCGTCCGTGGCGCAACCTGCGGGTGCCGATGACGGCGGTGCCGACGAAGGCCGATGTGATGCGCCTGGTGCTCGCCGACACCAACCTCGGCCCCATGCAGTTCATCGCGATCACCCCGCCGCGCGCACCCAAGCTGCAGACCCTGCAGGAGCTGGTCGGATCGACCGATCCGGTGCTGATCGACTTCCCGGTGGCGGCGCACTTCCCATGCCAGCGTCCGCTGGCGATCCGGCACGGCGTCGCCGAGGTCCCCGACTGGCGGATCCTGCCCGACTTCGTGACCGCGAACTCGCAGTCCAAGACGTGGATGGCCGCGAGCTCGGGCGGTCTGCTCGCCGTCAGCGAGGCCACCACCTCGCAGGTGACGGTGCCGACCTATCTGCGCGACGACTGGCACCAGGACTGGGGTTCGCTGGAGAAGCTGACCCAGCTGAGCCCGGGCGCCACGGCGGCCACCGTCCGCACCGAGCCGGTGCGGACCTGGGGCTGGTCGCGGCCAGGCGCGATCCGGGTGGAGCCGAGCAGATGAGCACTCCGAGCCGCCGCACCGGCGCATTGATCGAAGACGCGACGTGAACGAAGAGACGGTGACCGTGAACCCATCCCCTCGCCCCGAGGACGCGTCGTCCACCGGCCGCCTGCGGCTGTTGACGAGGAACGACTACCGCAACGCGAAGCTCGTCGCGGCGATCGCCGGTCTGCTCGGTTTCGTGCTGGCGGCGCTGACGCCGATCCTGCCGATCAACCAGAAGACCTCGGAGCTGCACTGGCCGCAGAACGACGCGGTCGCGAACGTCACCGCGCCGATGGTGTCGTTCGTGCCGACGTCGATGAACGCCTCGGTGCCGTGTTCGCTGGCCCGCGACCTGCCCGAAACCGGCGGCGTGCTGCTGTCCACGGTGCCCCGGCAGGGCAGACAGGCCACCGCGCGCGGGCTGTTCGTCCGGGCCACCGACACCACCCTGGCCATGATCGTCCGCGACGTGGTGCTGGTCTCGACCGACCGCGCGTCGGCGCAGAACAACCCGAGCTGCCGGTTCGTGATGAGCGGCGACGGTGACGGCGTCACCGCCTCCATCGAGGGCGTGCCCGCCGGCGAGACCACCTCGTACCGCACCGCCGACCCCGACATGCGGCCGCAGATCATCGGTGTCTTCACCGATCTGGCCGCCGACGTCCCGCGCGAGGGACTGTCGCTGAACGCCACCGTCGACACGCGATTCATCAACTCCCCCACCCCGCTGAAGCTGGCCGCGATCATCGTCGGCCTCATCGCGACGCTGCTGTCGCTGCTCGCACTGGGGCTGCTCGACGCGCGCGACGGCCGCGGCCACAAGCGTTTCCTGCCCGCGGGCTGGTTCACCATCCGCGGCCCGGACGTGGCCGTCATCGGCGTACTCCTGGTCTGGTGGCTGATCGGCGGCAACACCTCCGACGACGGCTACAACATCACCGTCGCCCGCATCACCGAGGAAGCCGGATACGCAGACAATTACTTCCGCTACTTCGGCGTTCCGCAGGATCCGTTCGGCTGGCACTTCCAGGTGCTGTCGTGGATGACGCAGCTCTCAGTGGCGACACCGTGGCTGCGGTTGCCGAGCCTGCTGCTCGGCCTGCTCGGCTGGTGGTTGATCAGCCGTGAAGTGCTGCCTCGTCTGGGCCGGGCGGTCCGCAACAGTCCGGCCGCCGTCTGGACCGGCGCGATGGTCTTCCTGGCCATCTGGATGCCGTACAACAACGGCATCCGGCCGGAGCCCGCCGAGGCCGTCGGCGCCCTGCTGACGTGGTGCTGCGTCGAGCGCGCCATCGCCACCCGCCGCCTGCTGCCGTATGCGATCGCCGCCATCGCGGCCGCCCTCACCCTGGCGTTGGCGCCGGGCGGTCTGATGGCCGCCGCCGCCCTCGTCGCCGGTCTGCGCGGCGTCGTCAAGGGCATCGTCGACCGTCGCGGACGCGACGGGCTGGTCCCGATGATCGCGCCGCTGCTGGCCGCGGGCACCGCCGTGCTCTACATGATCTTCTACGCGCAGGCGCTGGGGCCGCTGTTGGAGGGCAACCGCGTCGCGACCGAGGTCGGGCCGACCGAGCAGTGGTGGCAGGAGCCGGTGCGCTACTACTACCTGATCCTGCAGACCGGCGACGGCACCTTCCCGCGCCGCTTCGGCATCCTGATGATGATCCTCGCGTTGGTGATCGGCATCTTCCGGCTGGCCTCGCGTCATTCGCCGAACGGCATCGCCCGCGGCCCGATGTGGCGCCTCATCGCGGTGACGATCGGCACCATGTTCTTCACCTCGTTCACCCCCACCAAGTGGACCCACCACTTCGGCATCTACGCGGGCATCGGCGCCGCCCTGTGCGCGGCCGTCGTCGCGATGATGTCGCCCGCACTGCTGCGGTCGCGACGCAACCGGGCGTTCTTCGCCTCCGCGGTGCTGCTAGTGACGGCCGTGTCGGCGGCGGGCACCAACATGTGGTGGTACGTCGGCAGCTACGGCGTGCCGTGGTGGGACCGTCCGGTCTCCCTCGCCGGGATCAAGCTGAGCTGGATCGTGCTGCTCGGCGCGCTGCTCGCGGCGGCGCTGGGCCTCTGGTACCACTTCCGCGACGACTACGTCGACGAGGCGACCCGCACCGAGATGCACCGGACCGGGCTGTCGCGGCTCAAGGTGTCGCCGCTGCCGGTGATCGCCGGCCTGCTGGTGGTCTTCATGCTCGGCTCGTTCGTGAAGGGCGCCTGGGTGCAGCGCGACAGTTGGTCGTGGACCAAGTCGAACGTCCGGGCACTGCTCGGCGACGAATGCGGTCTGGCCAACGACGTCCTCGTCGAGGCCGATCCCAATGCTTCGATCCTGCGTCCGGCGGCGGTGGACGGCCGACCCGCACCGTCGGCGCGCACCGCGCTGGCCGGGCAGAACGTCGGCTTCACCGCCGACGGGATCCCGGCGGGCACGTACATCGATCCGCTGGAGGAGAAGTCGGGCGCCGATGAGGACACCGATCCGACGCTCGCTCCGCCGACCGCCGGCGGCGGCGCGGCCACTGCCACGACGCCCGACAACAACGGCACTTCAGACAGCGGCACCGCCGAGAACCCGAACGGTGCGGGCCAGGCCCTGACCGCCCCGGCGACCACGGTGCGGCTGCCCTTCGGCCTCAAGCCGGCCACCACTCCGATGCTGGGCAGTTACGGTGCGGCGGGCGTCAATTCGGTGACGACCGACTGGTACGACCTCGGCTTCGAGGCCGGGCGCGCACCCGCCGACAAGCCGCTGGTGTCGGTCGCCGCGGCCGGATCGATCGAGGCGATCAACGGTCTCGGCGCCGTGACGCCGGGCCGCAAGCTGACCGCCGAGTTCGGTCGGCGCGAGGCCGATGGGCGCGTGAGGCCGCTCGGCCACGCCCTGACGCCGGTCGATGCGATGGAGCAGCAGTACTGGCGCAACCTGCGCTTCGCGTTGAAGGACGCCCCGCCGCGCGCCGACGTCGTGCGGCTCAGGGTGGTCGACGACGCCGCCGCCGTCAACGAGTGGGTGGCGTTCACTCCGCCGCGCGTCCCGTCTCTACGGACGCTGAACGACGTGGTCGGACGCACCGCGCCGGTGCTCATCGACTGGATGCCGGGCCTGGTGTTCCCATGCCAGCGGCCGATCGCCGTCAGCTACGGCATCCTCGAGGTGCCCGACTGGCGCATCATGCCCGACGCCGACGCCACCAAGCGCAACAGCCAGACGTGGTCGGCGGGTGTGAACGGCGGTCCGCTCGGCATCACCGACGGCCTGCTGCACGGCACTCTGGTCCCGACCTACCTGCGGAACAACTGGGGCCGGGACTGGGGAGGCCTGGAGCGGTACACGATGGTCGTCGACGCCGAGCCCGCGGAGATGGTGCACGGCACGCACCGGGTCAGCGGCCTCTACAACCCGGCGCCGATGCGCTCGAAGGGCTACTGAGTCGGCCGGCCCCAGGCTGGTCGAGTAGACCGAGGCGCCAGCCGGGCCCACAGGCTGGTCGAGTAGACCGAGGCGCCAGCCGGGCCCACAGGCTGGTCGAGTAGACCGAGGCGCCAGCCGGGCCCACAGGCTGGTCGAGTAGACCGAGGCGCCAGCCGGGCCCATAGGCTGGTCGAGTAGGCCGAGGCGCCAGCCGGGCCCATAGGTTGGTCGAGTAGTCCGAGGCGCTAGCCGAGGACGTATCGAGACCCCCGCACAAGGCCTCGATACGCACCCTCCGCTTCGCTCCGGCCGCTACTCGACCACCCTGCAGAGCAGCCCCCACAGGCTGGTCGAGTAGGCCGAGGCGCCAG
>NZ_JBCDWL010000005.1:0-242691 GCF_039946255.1 Gordonia aichiensis
GGGCCGGCAAGCACTCTGTCCAAAATCTCCCACGCCACAAAACAAAAATAATGTGGCACAAGAAAATCCAAAACACACTATCGAGTTCTCAAAGAACACACACCCACCAGCACCAACCCAGCAACAAACAGGCCGAACTCCAGCAGACATCTGAAATTTTGTTGACCACCCCGTCTCCGAGGCGACCTTCCCAACCTACCAGGCCGGAACTTCCTCCGCAACTCGCAGCATCTCGAACCCTCCAAGAAGTTTTCAAGACCGCCACCAAGCGCAGGACCGCTACTCTACCCCGACCCGATCCGCAGGAGCAAACCCGCTGACCGGAAGGAATTTCGCTTGCCGGGGCTGCTCGCTCCGGCCCGAATTAAGTTACGCAGTCGGGCCCGTAAGAGCAAATCGGCAGGTCAGAGGCCCAGCAGCCGTCGAAACCTGTCCGTTCGGACAGTCGAGAGGTCCGGAAGGGCAGTTCCGGGCGGGCGAATCTGTTCATAGCGTCGATGCATGACCACCGTCGCCGAACTCCCCGCATCCGCCGTGCCGGTTCAGGCACTGGATCATCCGCCGGCCGGCTACACCGACCTCGGTCCCCTCACCGCGCTCACCGATTCCAGTTTCTGCGTTCGACTCGTTACCGACGCTGCGCTGGACGGAAGCTTCACCCGGACCGGAAGGCTTCGGTGGCGCAGAGCCGGCACCCGGCTGGAGTTGGTGAATCCGTTCACGACGGCGGACCTGAGCGACGAATCGCTGGTGACGCAGTTGTCCGCTCTCGTCGACGTCGGAGCGATCAGCGGCCGAGAGGAGTTCGAGGCGTGCTTCGTCGCGCTGGTCACCGGCACCGGTACGGACCGCGGCCAGGCGTGGCACGCCTTCTACGCGAACTCCGTGCGCGAGCTCCGCGCGGGCACCGCCGAGTTCAGCCCGGTGCACCAGCGGGCGCGGAGCCTGCTGACCGGCACTTCGGTGCTTGAAGTGGGCTGCTGTTTCGGGCTCTTCGCTCTTCAATGCGCCCAGGAGGGGTTCGCGGTGACCGCGACCGACATCTGTCCCGGCGCACTCGATCACCTCGACGACGCCTCCCGCAACCTCGGGCTTCCCGTCCGAACGGCACTCGGCGACGCCCGCACCCTTCCGTTCACCGATAACAGTTTCGACACAGTGACGCTCCTTCATCTGCTCGAGCACCTGGAGAGCGCCGACGTCGAACGCGCGATCTCCGAGGCGTGCCGCGTAGCGTCGGCCCGGGTGGTGATCGCGGTCCCCTACGAGCCCGAACCCAGTCCGCATTTCGGTCACCTCGAGTTGCTGCGTGAAGAGGACCTGGTCCGCTGGTCGCGTCTGACCGCCGGACATCGGACGACGATCTTCGCCGACCACGGCGGTTGGCTGGTCATCGACCTCGAGCAGGACTGACCGGCCTCGTCGTGATCATTCGGCACGCCGTGGCGACCCACTCCGGTCGCCCCCACTCATGCCGGTGATCGGGTCCGACCGTCGGCACAAGTGCCTTCCGGTCAGATCAGCCCGCGTTTGCTCGCGACATAGACCGCGTCGGTGCGCTTGCTGACTCCCAGCTTCCGAATGACGTTGCGGATGTGGAACTTGACGGTCGACTCCGAGATGAACAGGGCCTGTCCGATCTGAGCGTTCGATCGGCCGTCGGCCAGCAGCTTGAGCACATCGCGTTCGCGGTCGGTGAGGTCGGCGGCCGCATCGTGCTCGCCCGACACGGTCCGGAGCACGATCGTCGCACTGCGGGGGTCGAAGGCGCTGCCGCCGGTCGAGACGGTACGGATCGCACCGATGAGCTCGGTCGTGTCGACGTCTTTGACGACGTACCCTCGAGCGCCGGACCGCACCGCCCGCACCACCAGGTCATCGTCGAGAAAGGTGGTGAGGACCAGTGCGGCGACCTTGGGGTGGCGGCGGGTCATCTCCTTGATCAGGCGCAGACCCTCGTACTCGGTGCCCGCGGTCAGCTTCAGGTCGACGACGACGACGTCGGGCGCGGTGAGGGCGACCTCGGCGAGGGCTGCGTCGAAGGAGCCGGCCTCGCCGACCACCACGACCTCGTCATCGCGGTCGAGCAGCGAGCGCAAGCCTTCCCGCAGGAGCGCGTGGTCGTCGACCAGGAGCGTCCGGATCGGTCGCGCGGTCGACGCCGCCGGTGTGGATCCACGCTGAGTCATGAGTTCCCTCTCCCCGTCTCGGGCGACCCGCTGTCCGGATGCCCGCTCCCCCGCTGTCCGGTCTCCCGCTGTCCGGTTCCCTGCTGTCCGGTTCCCTGCTGTCCTGTTCCCTGCTGTCCTGTTCTGGGGCCGGTCGTCGGCAGCGTCGCGGCGATGCGCACCCCGCCCAGGCGCGAGCGCCGGATCCGGAAGGTCCCACCGAGTTCGGCGGCGCGCGACGCCATGTTCTGCAGGCCGCGGTGCCTGCCCGCGGTCGGATCGCCCGCCGCCGCCTCGCGCAACGTGGTCCGCAGGTGATCGGGATCGCCGGATCCGTCGTCGTCGACCCAGATGCGGACGCCGTCGTCGGCGTAGGCGAAGGTGACGACCACCTGCCCGGCATCGGCGTGCACGGCGGCGTTGAACAGGGATTCGCCCGCGATCCGGAGAACCGCGTGCTGGACCTCGCCGGGCAGCTCCCGGGGGCGGCCGCGGACGGTCACCGACGTGCGGGTGTGCGCGGGCATGTGAAGCGCGCACAGTTCGTCGAGCGTCTCGGCGATGCTCGGCGACGGCGTCCGCGCGTCGGCCAGCGTGTAGATGGCGTTGCGCAGCTGCGCCATGGCATCGCGAGAGAGGCGGACCGCCTTGTCGAGGTGATCGGCGCCGGCTTCACTGATGTGTCCGCGGCACAGCTCCATCTGCAGGCCGGCCGACAGCACCGATTGTCCGACCGAGTCGTGGAGCTCCCGCGCGATCCGGGCGCGCTCGCCGCCGAGCAGGGCGCTGCGCTGGGCCGCGGACAGCTCACGCTGCATCCGCACCAGCTCGACATTGCGCTCGGCGAGCTCCTCGGCACGACGGTTCGCCTCGGCGAACAGGGCGGCGTTGACCATCGCGACGGTCGCCTGACCGGCGAGGATGCGCAGCACCATGAGATCGGCCGGATCCACGTCCCGATCCGGCGGCGTCCACGCCGACAGCCCGCCGACCACCCTCCCGTCCAGTTCCACTGGGACGTGCAGGTGGTGTTCGGCGACGATCGGTCCGTGCAGCACGTCGCCCTCACCGCGCAGGACGTCGTTGAGCCGGTTGAGCACCGGATCGGGCAGGTCGGTGGGTTCGGTGGCCACGCCGACCCCTTCGAAGGCCATGATCCGACCGTCGCCGGAGGCGATGAGATGGCGCGGGGTCGTCTGGCCGAGTTGGCCGTCGGCGAGCGCGAACAGCACCCAGTCGGCCCCCAGGTGGTCGCGCACGGTCTCGACGACCGCGACCACCAGCGCCTCCGGGCCCGACGCGGTCTGCACCAGCGCCTTCGAGATCCCTTCGAGCGCCGTCATCACCCGACCGAGGCGGGCGGCGGTACCGAGGAACTGCGCGTAGTGGCTGCCCTTGACGGTGCGCAGCCCGACGAGGCTGGCCAGATCCGGTGCGGGTTCGGCCACGGCTACATCGCCTGCCGGTACAGGTCGCGGATGCCGGACTCCTCCGGCCGACGCGGGTTGGTGATCATGCACGAGTCGGCGAGCGCATGCGCGGTGAGCAGTTCCAGGTCGTCTGCGCGCACCCCCAGCGGCGAGAGCGTCTCGGGCATTCCGACGCGCGCGGCCAGCGACGCGATCGCATCGGCCAGCCGATCGGCGACGGTCCGCGGATCGCCCGAGGTGTCGAGACCGACCGCGCCGGCAAGCTGGACGAAGTCGTCGGCGCAGACGAAGGCGTTGTAGCGGATCACGTGGGGCAGCAGCACCGAGTTGATGGTCCCGTGCGGCGCGTCGCAGTAGCCGCCGACCGGGTGACTCATCGCGTGCGCGGCGCCGAGGATCGCATTGGTGAAGGCCATCCCGGCGCGCAGCGAGGCCATGGCCATCTCCTCCCCCGCCACCGCATCGCGCGGATCGTCGACGAGACGTTCGAGGTTGTTCCACACCCCGCTGAGCGATTCGAGCGCCAGCGAGTCTGTCAGTCGGCCGTGGGCCAGGGAGACGTAGGCCTCCACGCAGTGGGTGAGCGTGTCCATCCCGGCCTGCGCCGTGACCTCCGGGGGCGCCGTCGTCAGCAGCGTCGGGTCGATGACGGTCACGTTCGGCACGAGGGTGCGGCCCATGATGGTGATCTTGGTCCGTCGGTCGGGATCGTTGATGATGCAGAACTGCGAGACGTCCGCCCCGCTGCCCGCCGTCGTCGGGATGGCCACCAGCGGTGGCAGCGGCCGTTCGGCTCGATCGATGCCCTCGTACTCGAGGATCAGTCCGCCGTTGGCGGCGAGCACCGCCACCCCCTTGGCGGTGTCGATGACCGACCCGCCGCCCAGTGCGACGAGGCCGTCGGCCCCGTGCGCGCGGTAGGCGGCGAAGCCGGCCGACACCTCGCCCGCCCGCGGATTCGGCGTCACGTCGAGGTAGGTGGCGGGCGCCAATCCCTTCGCACGCAGGTCGCGCAGCAGTTGCGGATACCACGGTGTGTTCTCCAGGCGGCGATCGGAGACGACGAGGGGGCGCCGCACGCCGAGCCCCGAGACCATCACGGCCGCCTCGGGAAACGAGCCGGGGCCGAGGACGATCTCGGGGGTGTGGAACTTGACGACGTGTGCGGCCGTGGGACGCGCCGCGCCCCGGGCGATCATCGATCGATCACTCACCGATCGACCACCTCCTTCACTCGCCCGCGACGCTACCGGGATCACCTCAGCGCCGCACCGAGTTCGTCGCACCTGGCAAGCATCTCCGCCCCGTCCCTGGCGCTGACCACGCCGTCGCAGTACTCGGCGTAATCGCCTAGGGCACAACCTGTTTGGTCCCAGTAGCGGGACGGTTCGGGCGTCAGCCAGGCGACGCGGTGCGCCCGCCGAGCCACCTCTGCGAACAGGTCGACGCGGGGATCGAAGGCGTTGCTGCGGGCATCGCCCACCACCAGCACGTTGGTGCGCTTGGTGATCAGGTCGCCGAACCGGTCGAGCGTCGAGGCCCACATCTGGCCGTAGTCGCTGGTCGCGGCGAGGTCGAGTCCCTCGGTGGCCAGCACCGAGGCTAGCGCACCGTCGGCGTGCGAGGTGCGCAGCGCCGCGGTCACCAGGACCGGCTGGTCGACGAAGGCGATGACCTCGCAGCGGTCGCCGAAGCGATGCAGGGTCTGCGCGAGCCGGAGGATGAAGCCGGCGACCGGCCGCACCGAGATCGACACGTCGACCATCACCAGGGTCCGCGTCGGTCCGGGCACCGCGCGGCGACGCCACAGCTGCACCGGGACGCCGTCGGTGGCGACCGCCGCCCGCATGGTGCTGCGGATGTCGAGACGACCGGTGTCGGTGCGGCGCGGCACCCGGCGCGGGGCACCCCGCATCCGCTGCACCATCCGGTGGCAGGCGCGGTCGATGTCGGCCTGATCGCGGTGCACGGTGGCCGATCGGTCGGTGACCGCGTCGGGCTCGCCCGCGGGCGCGGCCTCGGCCAGCCGCTCCGACAGCGCGTCGACGAACCGGGCGAGTGCGCGCTCGAGGTCGGCACGCTGACTCTCGTCGAGGTCTTCGGCACCGTCGGCGCCGTAGGCGGAGCGACCGTCGGAGGCGTTCAACGCCGCCAGCAGCGCGGCGGCATCGGCCAGATGCAGCGAGGTGCCCTGCACCCGGGCGGTCGCCCCCACCAGCTCACCGACCTGCGCGGTGTCGGCGTGGTCGACCTCGACGGTGTACGTGACGCCGCCGGTGACCTTCGAGTCGTCGGTCCCGACCTCCAGTTGCTCGGCGCCCGAGGACACCGAGAAGTCGTCGTTCTCCCGATGGGCGCTCTGCGCGTGCCGCTCGCGCGCATCGGGATCGTCGACCATCAGGTCGCCGATCTCGAAGGAGTGCTCGTCGGCGCCGATCATGCGGCCGGCGCCGGTGAACTCGTCCTCCCAGTCGACGTCCAGGGGCAGTTCGCCGTAGAGCCCGCGCTTGGCCGGCGCGCCGACCTCGTCGGGCGTCTGGTCCGCACCCTCGAAGAAGACGGCGAAGGCCGCGTCGAATGCCTGCTGCTCATGGGTGTACTTGACGCTCACGCTGCGCAGGGCGGTCTTCAACAGGCCGAGATCCTCGGCCCCGACCAGCGCGAGGGTACGACGGATCTCGATCACCTCGGCGGGCGAGGCCGCGAGCCCGAAGGCCCGCAGCGCGCCGCCGAACTGGACGGCGAGGACGTCCAGCACCGGGTGCCTGCCACCGGCCCCGGGCGCGGTGAGTTCGGCTGTGCTCATCATGGCTGCAACCGTCAGTTCCGCGCGGCGCTCCGGGCCCGACCGGCACCGAACGCGCTCGCGGTCGGCGACCCGGTCGGCAGCGTGCCGTCGATCGAGACGCGGTCGCCCGCGGGCGCCGGCTCGGCCAGTGCTCGACGCACGTGGTCGAGGTCGGTGCCGAACTTGACCAGCATCGACAGCAGCGCCGAATCCGGTCCCAGGGTCGTGGCAGCCGAGTCGGCTCCGCCGAGGATCGACGCGGCGCGCGCGGCGTCGATCACCTCGGCGATCGACGGGCTCTTGCGCAGCGGCAGGTCCCGCAGGCGGCGTGCCAGTGCGACGACGTCGGCGATCACCGACTCCTCCACCTCCGGCGCGCGCACGGCGACGATCTTCTGTTCGCGTGCGGCGTCGGGGTAGGTCACCTGGAAGTGCAGGCAGCGACGCTTGAGCGCCGGTGACAGTTCGCGGGTGTCGTTGGAGGTCAGGATCACCCACGGCGCCGACCGGGCGGTGAAGGTGCCCAGTTCGGGCACCGTCACCTGCCGCTCGGCGAGGACTTCGAGCATCACCGCCTCCATCGCCTCATCGGTGCGGTCGATCTCGTCGACGAGCAGCACCGTCGGCGTCGGCGACAGGATCGCCGCCAGCAACGGACGCGACACCAGGAAGTCCTCGGTGTAGACGCCGACGTCGGTGCGCGCCAGCGCCGCCGAAGCCGCCGACAGGCTGTCGTGTGAGGACAGCTCGTCGCTGATCCGGTCCCGGAGCATCTGCACGTGCAGCAGCTGCCGTGCATAGTCCCATTCGTACAGTGCACGAGAGTCGTCGAGCCCCTCGTAGCACTGGAGCCTGATCAGCTCCCGCCCGGAAGCCGCGGCCAGCGCCTTGGCCAGCTCGGTCTTCCCGACGCCGGCCGGCCCCTCGAGGAGCAGGGGCCGGTCGAGCAGGGTCGCCAGATGGACGACGACGGCGAGATCCGGGTCGATGAGGTATCCCTGGCCGGACAGTGCGGCGGCGAGATCCTCAGCGGTATCGAACCCCGGCGGGGTGTCGATGTCGGATGCGGGCGGAAGGCTGTTCGGGTCACTCATGGTTCGTCCTGGGTCCGATGATCGAAGGATGCGGATTCGGGCGGCGCCGAGGCGGCGGCGCGCGGTCTGTTGCCGGTCGGCGAGTCAGTCGCCGGTCAGTACGAGCCGGTGAGGGCGTGCCGGACCATCGGCAGCATCGACTCGACCGTGCACTCGCGCGGGTTGCCCGGCGTGCACCAGTCACCCATCATGTGCTCGGCGATGGCGACGGCGGTCGCCTCCGAGGTGTCGACGCCGGCGCCGCGGTCGGCGTACTTGCCGGTGCCCATGCGGTTCTTCTCGTAGCTGGTGGTGGTCAGCGAGCCGAAGTTGTCGGGGATGCCGAGGTCCTTCGAGAGGCGGATGGCCTCTTCGACGGCGGCGTCGGCGGCCTGCACGGTGGTCATGCGGCTGGTGTCGACGCCCATGAGGCGGGCGATCTCGGCGAACCGCTCGTAGCGGGCGGGCAGGTTGTACTCCCACACGCGCGGCAGGGCGATCGCGTTGTTGAGGCCGTGGTGGCTGTCGTAGAAGGCGCTGAAGGCGTGCGAGAACGAGTGGATGAGACCGAGGCCGCCCGAGTTGAACGCCTGCGCCGCGATGTACTGGGCGTGCATCATGCCGGTGCGCGCCTCGAGGTTGTGCGGATCGTAGACTGCGGTCCGCAGGTGCTGCGCGGTGAGCTCGATCGAGTACTTCGCGTTGCCGAGCGACGGCGCGAAGTCCAGGCGCGAGACGTACGGCTCACTGGCGTGGGCCAGCACGTCGAAGCCGCAGTACGCGGTGAAGTGCTCGGGGCACGAGTAGTAGAGCAGCGGGTCGTCCATGGCGAGGTCGACCAGGCAGGTGTCGTCGAAGGCGACCCACTTGTGCGGGTTCTCCATGTCAGAGGTGTCGGTGATGACGTACGCCCACGAGGTCTCCGAGCCGGTGCCCGCGGTGGTCGAGACGGCGATGTGCTTCGGGTTCTCCTTGTTGGTGGCCTTGGAGAAGCCCTCGAACTCGTTGATGTTGCGGCCGTCGTGCGCGATCACCATGCGGGCACCCTTGGCGGCGTCGTGGCTGGAACCGCCGCCGACGGAGATGATGCCGTCGCACTTCTCGGACTGGTAGCGGGCCGCGGCGTCCATCGCGTTGTAGTCCTTGGGGTTCGACTCGACCTCGTCGAACAGGACCACGTCGACACCCTGGTACTTGATCTTGCCGATCAGCTCGTCGATGATGCCCGAGCCGCGCAGGCCGGTGGTCATCAGCAGGACGCGGGTCATGCCGAGTTCCTTGGCCTCGACACCGAGCATGTCGTGGGCACCGACGCCGAGCTTGGCCTTCGGGAACGGGTGGAACTCCTTGATGGGGAAATCCCAGATCTGGTTCATCTCGATTGCCATGGGGCTGCACTCCTTCGATGAGGGATTCGGCGGGCAGTGCCGAAACTGTCCCACTCAGCGTGTTCTCGATCACAGCCCGGCGACAAGGGGCCCTGACCCTGTGCGAGCGGGATGGGTCCGAGCGGCCGGTACCCCACCTGTCCGTTCGGACAGGTGGCACACCGAATTCCCCAGCGAAGACCGCTGATTCGGCTCCGCGCGCGAGGTTCGACCGATAACGTCAGTCCTCACCCGCGGGCCCCCGCGGGATCTCCCGTTCTGAGGAGTTCGAATGCCGACGCAGACCAGCACGCCATCGCAGTTCACCGCTTGGGCCACCGCCCCGTTGGACATCGCCGCCGCCGTGACGACCGGGTGGACCGGGTATCTCCGATCGGCCATGCGACGCGGTGCGGGGCCGGCGACGGTGCTCGCCGACACCGCCGCGTGGATGCAGGCCGTCGGCGGTCGGACCGCACCCGACTGGAGCACGCCGCATCGAGTCGCCCGCACCTGGCCGCAGGCCCGACTGCTCGACTTCTCCGTCGGCACCGACGCGGTGCCGACGTTGGTGCTGCCGCCGCAGGCCGGACACGCGTCATCGATCGTCGACTACTCCCCCGAGCAGTCGCAGATCCTGACCGCGCGCAGCGCCGGGCTGGACAGCCTGTACGCACTCGACTGGCTGCCCGCGACGGAGGCGACCGCCGACTCGACGATCGAGGACTACCTCGCGGTCCTCGACGACGCCGTCGCGCTGCTGGGCGGCCGGGTCAACCTGATCGGCGACTGCCAGGGCGGGTGGCTGGCCGCCATCTACGCGGCCCTGCGCCCCGACACGGTGCACTCGCTGTCGGTGGGCGGGGCGCCGATCGACTTCCACGCGGGCCGCTCGGCGATCCGCGAGTGGATGACCGTCACCGGCGCCGGCGACCCGATGCTGCCGTATCGGACCATGGTCTCCCTGGGCGGCGGACGCTACCGCGGCGCCAACCAGGTCCTCGGCTTCAAGATGCTCGAACCGGCCGGCGAGCTGACGCGGCTGACCGAGCTGTGGGCCAACATCGCCGATCCGGAGTACGTGGCCCGCTTCAACGAGTTCACCGACTGGTTCGAGTGGACCCAGGACATCGCCGGTCCGTTCTATCTGTGGATCATCGAGAACCTGTTCGTCGAGAACCGGCTGATCGCAGGCACGCTGACCGTGGGCGGCGAGCGGGTCGACCTGGGTCGGATCACCGCGCCGCTGCTGATCCTGGCGGGCACCCGCGACCACATCACTCCGCCCGAGCAGGCGTGGGCCCTGGATCACTACACGTCGACGCCGCCCGAGCAGGTGCGCCGAGAACTCGTCGATGCCGGCCACCTGGGATTGTTCATGGGTCACACCGCACTCGGCAAGCACTGGCTGCCGGGCCTGCGCGACGTCGCGCAGCTGCCTCGCTGAGCAACGGGGTGGGCGGCCTCACTGGGCCGTCCACCCCTGATCCATCGGCAGCGCCGCGCCGGTGAAGGCGCGGCCCGCCGGGGTCAGCAGGAACTCGACGGCCGCGGCGACCTCGGCCGGCTCGATCAACCGCTTCACGGCCTGCCGTTCCAGCATCACCTTCGCCACCACCTCGTCCGCCGACATGCCGTGCGTGCGGGCCTGATCGTCGATCTGCTTCTCCACCAGTGGTGTGCGGACGTAGGCCGGACAGAGGGCGGTCGCACAGATGCCGACGTCGGCCCCTTCCAGCGCGATGGTGCGGACCAGCCCCACCACACCGTGCTTGGCCGAGACGTATCCGGACTTGAACGGGCTCGCCGTCAGCGAGTGCGCGGACGCGATCACCACCAACCGGCCTCCGCCCGGCGCGGCCTCCAACGCCTCCCACGCGTACTTGGCGAGCAGGAACGGGCTGGTCAACAGGATCCCCAGGAGTCCGTCCCACGCATCCGGATCGAAGTCACGGATCGACTCCACATGTTGGAACCCAGCTCCGGCGACCACCGCGTCGATGCGGCCGAACCGTTCGAGTGCGGTGTCGACGGCCGCCCTGTTGCCCGCGCGGGTGGTCAGGTCGGCCGCGAGCGTCTCCCCGCCGGCCGCCTCGGGATGCAGGTCGACCGCCAGCACCCGATCGCCGCGCCGCCGCAGCCGCTCGGTGACCGCCAGGCCGATCCCGCTGCCCGCCCCGGTGACGATGACGCACCGGCCCTCGTCGGCCCGCTCTGACGACTCGACCCCGCCCGACGCCTCGGCCCCGCCCGTCATCTCGGTACTGCCCGTCATCTCGGTACTGCCCGTCATCTCGTTGGCACCTCCCACGTGTGATCCCGACCTCGTCCACCGTAGCGACGAGAACGCCGCCGACGACGAGGTTCGACAATCGCGGACCGGGCCGACAACGGCGGGATACGCTCGGGATGTGCACCGCGGCTCAGGCCCCGCGGCCTGTGCCTACCGGGTACAGGAGTGCGTCGAGCCACGCCTCGACACACCGCTGCACCCGGCAGACCCGCGGTGGACGACAAGGTCGATCATCAGGAGGGGTTCGTCATGAGCGTGTTGGATTCTGATACTGGGACGGCCGCCGTCATCGGCGACAAGTTGCGCGGGCGCGTGGCCTTCGTCACCGGCGGCACTCGAGGCATCGGCGCAGCGATCTGCACGAGTCTGGCCTCCCAGGGCGCGACGGTCGCGGCCGGGTACGGCGGCAACACCGAGCGCGCGAAGCAGTTCGCCGCCGACTTCGCCGAGCAGTTCGGTTCCGAGCCCAGTCTTCACCGCGGCAACGTCGCCTCGGCCGAGGACTGCAGGCGCACGCTCGCCGAGGTGGTCGGCACCCACGGCCGCGTCGACATCCTGGTGAACAACGCCGGCATCACCAGCGACCGAACGGTGGCGAAGATGACCGATGAGGACTGGTATCGCGTCCTCGCCGTCAACCTGTCGGGAGCCTTCTTCATGTCGCAGTCGGCGCTCGCCCACATGGTCGAGCAGGGCAACGGCCGCATCATCAACGTCTCGTCGGTGATCGGCGAGACGGGGAACATCGGCCAGGCGAACTACGCGGCGTCGAAGTCGGGACTGTTCGGGCTCACCAAGACCCTGGCCAAGGAAGCGGCGTACATGCTGGCCAAGGCCGGCCGGAACACCCCCGACGGCACCGGTCTCACCGTCAACACCGTGACACCGGGGTTCATCGCCACCGAGATGGTCGAATCGATCCCGGAGCGGGTGCTCGACTCGATCACCGCCCAGATCCCGCTGGGCCGACTGGGCGAGCCGTCGGAGATCGCCCGGGTGGTGCACTTCCTGGCCGCCGACGCGTCCGGCTACATCACCGGCCAGGTCTGGGGCGTCAACGGCGGCCTCGACATGTAGTCCGCCGTCGCGACAGACCCGGGTCGGGAACCGGCGCAGGACACTAGCCCGAGACACGCTCGATCTTGCCGCCGAGGGCGGTGAGCTGCTCCTCGAAACTGGGGTAACCGCGGTCGATGTGCTCCACATCGTGCACCTCGGTGACTCCGTCGGCGACCAGACCGGCGAGTACCAGGCCGACGCCAGCGCGGATGTCCGACGACCAGACCGGCGCGCTCGAGAGACGGTCCACCCCGCGGATCACCGCGTGGTGGCCGTCCGTGCGTGCGTCGGCGCCCAGGCGGACCATCTCCTCGACGAACCGGAAGCGCGCCTCGAAGACGTTCTCGGTGATCATCGACATGCCTTCGGACACCGTCGCCAAGCCGATCGCCATCGGCTGCATGTCGGTCGGGTACCCCGGGTACGGGAGGGTCGCGGTGTTCACCGCCACCGGCCGTCCCTCCTGGATCACCCGGAAACCGTCGTCGTACCGTTCCACCTGCGCCCCGGCGTCCTCCAGCTTCTTCAGCACCAGACGCAGGTGATCCGGCTCGACGCCCCGCACGCGGATGTCGCCGCGGGTCATCGCCGCCGCCACTCCCCAGGTGCCGGCCACGATGCGGTCACCGATCACGTGGTGCCGTGTCGGGGTCAGCGCTTCGACGCCGGTGACCGTCAGGGTCGGCGACCCGGCGCCCTCGATCAGGGCGCCCATCTGCGTCAGCATGTCGCACAGGTCGACGATCTCCGGCTCCCGAGCCGCGTTGTCGATGGTGGTGACGCCGTCCGCGAGGACCGCCGCCATGAGGATGTTCTCGGTGGCGCCGACCGAGGGGAACTCCAGCGCGACCGCGGCCCCGGTGAGCGCGTCGGCTTCGGCGACGACGCAGCCGTGCTCGATCGCGCTGCGCGCCCCGAGCGCCCGCAGACCGGCCTGGTGCATGTCGAGCGGACGCGAGCCGATCGCGTCGCCGCCGGGCAGCGCGACCACCGCCCGGTGCCTGCGCGCCATCAGCGGCCCGAGGACGCACACCGAGGCCCGGAACTGCTTCACCGCGTCGAAGTCGGCGCGGTACTCGGGTTCGGCCGGGACGTCGATCGTCACGACGTCGCCGACGATCTCCACCTCGGCTCCCAGTCCCCGCAGGACATCGGCCATCAGCGGCACGTCGGCGATTTCGGGCGCATTGGTCAAGACGGTGCGGCCCTGTGCCAGCAGGGCGGCGGCCATCAGCTTCAAGACGCTGTTCTTGGCGCCTCCGACGGTCACCTCTCCGACGAGACGAGCCCCACCGGTCACCAGATAGCGATCACTCACGCTCACAGCTTATCGTCGGACACCGACGTTGACCGACATGGCAAGGTTGGTAGGCATGGCAGTCCATCTCACCCGCATCTACACCCGAACCGGCGACGACGGCACCACCGGTCTGTCGGACTTCTCCCGCGTGCCCAAAACCGATGCCCGGGTCGTCGCGTACGCCGACTGTGACGAGGCCAATGCCGCGGTCGGCGCGGCGTTGACCCTCGGCGGCGACGTCCCCGACGACATCGCGCAGGTGCTGCGCACCGTCCAGAACGACCTGTTCGACGCCGGCGCCGACTTGTCGACGCCGGTGGTGGCCGACCCGAAGTACCCGCCGCTGCGCATCGAGCCGGAGTACATCGACGCCCTCGAGGCCTGGTGCGACGGATTCGGCGAGGAGCTCACTCCGCTCGACTCGTTCATCCTGCCCGGCGGGACCGCGCTGGCCGCACTGCTGCATCAGGCGCGCACGGTGGTCCGGCGGGCCGAGCGCGCCGCCTGGGCGGCGATCGACGCCGAACCCGACACCACGCACGTGCTGCCCGCGAAGTATCTGAACCGGTTGTCGGATCTGCTGTTCATCCTGGCGCGCGTGGCCAACGTCCGCGCCGGTCTCACCGACGTGAAATGGGTTCCCGGCGCCGGCCGTCCGCGCCCGCCGCAGCGTCACGACGCTCAGCGCCGCCCGTCCGCGACCGACTGAGCCGGCCGCGCCCGGCTCAGACTCCTGACCTCAGGCCGCCGGCCGACGTCGTGCGCGGCGCGGCCGGCGCGCCTCGATCCACGACTGGAAGGCCGTCGAGACCTCCGGGTTCATCGCCAGCTCGTAGTGCGCCCCGCTGCCGGATCGGCCCAGCGCCAATTCGACGATCCCGAAATCGGGATCCATGATCTCCAGTTCGGTCCCCAGCGGCGACCGCCGCCCGACGATCTCGATCCGCCGGCGCGACATCTTCACGGTCGGTCCCGGCCGCAGCGAACTCAGTCGGTAGTAGGCCAGGGCGTCGTCGCCGTAGTGCACCGATCCGTGCCGCCAGCCGTGATCGGCTTCCGCGGGCAGACGGCGCAGCAGCACCGGGGTGCCTGCGCGTCGTACTTCGACGACCCTGTACACCACGCCCGCGAGCACGAACAGGCCCGCGACGACGCAACCGATGATGATCCACAACCACAACGGCAACCCGATCAACCTCCTCTCAAGCAGGTATACACCACCGAAGGTGAGTCGATCCTGAGACCTGTGCCGAGTGATCGGCAACCGTACCGACGACGACAGCCGCCCTGCATCGCAGGACGGCTGTCGTCGTCGATATCCAGGGAAGCCCCGTCAGGGCCCCTATCGGAGGTCTCGGCACACCTCGGTCAGCTCACGGCCTCCACCGCACGGACCCGCGACTTGGCGCGCCAGTACTCCGCGGTGCCGGCCTCGGCCGACTCCAGCGTCGCACGCTCGGCGTTGACGTCGATCTCGTTCACGAACTGAGCGTGCTCGGCGAGCACCGTGATCGATTCGCCGGTGACCGACAGGAAACCGCCCTGAACCGCGAAGGCGGTGCGGTCGCCGCCGGCCTCGGTCACCACGACGCAGCCGCCGGGTGCGAGTTCGGCGAGCATCGGTGCGTGGCTGGCCAGGATGCCCAGCTCGCCGACCGTTGTCTGCGCCACGAGGAAGGTGGCCTCCCCCGAGTACAGCTCGGAATCGGGCGAGACGACCTCGAGTCGGAAAGTCTTGTCAGCCATGTGCAGCGACTACTTTCCGGCGATCTTCTTGGCTGCGGCCTCGACGTCGTCGAGTCCACCGCAGCTGTTGAAGGCCTGCTCGGGCAGGTGATCGAACTCGCCCTTGCAGACGCGATCGAAGGCCTCGATGGTGTCGGACAGCGGAACGACCGAACCCTTCTGGCCGGTGAACTTCTCGGCGACCAGGAAGTTCTGGCCGAGGAACTTCTGCAGGCGACGGGCGCGGTTGACCGTGACCTTGTCCTCTTCCGAGAGCTCGTCCATACCGAGGATCGCGATGATGTCCTGCAGTTCCTTGTACTTCTGCAGGATGCGCTTGACCTCGTTGGCGACGCGGAAGTGCTCGTCGCCCACGATCGACGCCTCGAGGATGCGCGAGGTCGAGGTCAGCGGATCCACGGCCGGGTAGATGCCCAGCTGCGAGATCGGGCGCGAGAGCTCGGTGGTGGCGTCCAGGTGGGCGAACGTGGTCGCCGGCGCCGGGTCGGTGTAGTCGTCGGCGGGGACGTAGATCGCCTGCAGCGAGGTGATCGAACGGCCCTTGGTCGAGGTGATGCGCTCCTGCAGCTCGCCCATCTCGTCCGCCAGCGTCGGCTGGTAACCCACGGCCGAAGGCATACGACCCAGCAGGGTCGAGACCTCGGAACCGGCCTGGGTGAAGCGGAAGATGTTGTCGATGAACAGCAGCACGTCCTGATGCTGAACGTCGCGGAAGTACTCGGCCATGGTGAGGGCCGAGAGAGCGACGCGCATACGCGTGCCCGGCGGCTCATCCATCTGACCGAACACCAACGCGGTGTCCTGGAGAACGCCCATCTCCTCCATCTCGAGGTGGAGGTCGGTGCCCTCACGGGTACGCTCACCGACGCCCGCGAACACCGAGGTGCCCGAGAACTCGCGAGCGATACGGGTGATCATCTCCTGGATGAGGACGGTCTTGCCGACACCGGCACCACCGAACAGACCGATCTTGCCGCCCTTGACGTACGGGGTCAGCAGGTCGATGACCTTGATGCCGGTCTCGAGGATCTCGGTCTTGCCCTCGAGCTGATCGAAGGCCGGCGGCTTGCGGTGGATGCCCCACTGCTCGCCGTCGCGACCGGTGCCCGGCGCGTCCAGGCAGTCGCCCAGAGCGTTGAAGACGTGACCCTTGACGACGTCGCCGACCGGCACCGAGATCGGCTTGCCGGTGTCGACGACGGCCGCGCCGCGGACCAGGCCGTCGGTGGGCTGCATCGAGACGGTGCGGACGACGTTGTCGCCGAGGTGCTGAGCGACCTCGAGCGTCAGGGTCTTCGCGACCGACGGGAGGGTGATCTCCGCGTGCAGGGCGTTGAACAGGGCGGGGATCGCGCCGCGCGGGAACTCGACGTCGACGACGGGGCCGATCACCCGGGCGACACGACCGGCGGTCGCCGAGGCGCCCCCCGCTGTCGTATCAGTGACTGCTGCAGTCATTGGTTACTTCACTTTCCTTCAGGTGTGTCTTGTGTCGCGATCAGTGCGCCAGCGCTTCGACGCCGCCGACGATCTCGCTGATTTCCTGGGTGATCTGCGCCTGTCGAGCCGCATTGGCCTGACGGGACAGGTTCTTCTCGAGCTCGGTCGCGTTGTCGGTGGCCGCCTTCATGGCGGTACGACGAGACGCGTGCTCCGACGCCGACGACTCCAGCAGGGCCGCGAAGATGCGCGACGCGACGTACTTGGGCAGCAGCGCGTCGAGCAGCTCCTTGGCCTCCGGCTCGAACTCCACCTCGGCCGAGACCACGGCGTTGTCGGAGTCCTCGAGGATGTCGTCCCCCATCTGCAGCTGCTCGACCTCGAACTCGACGTCGATCGGCGCCATCCGGCGGACCACCGGCTTCTGCGTGAGCATCGACACGAAGCGCGTGTAGACCACGTGCAGCTCGTCGACGCCCTCCACGTCGCCCGCGTGCCCGGTCGACGATCCGGCCGGCAGTTGCACGCGCTGACCCGAACCGGCGAGGAACGACTCCACCAGGTGGTGGACAGCGTCCGCGCTGTCGGAGAACTTCGGCTGCTGCGAGAAGCCCGACCAGCCCGAGGCGATGGGACGGTCACGGAAGGTGTAGTACCCGATGCCCTTGCGGCCCATCACGTACACCACCGGCTCTTTGCCCTCGCTGCGCAGGAGCGAGAGCAGTTCCTCGGTCTCCTTGAGCACGTTCGAGTTGTAGCCGCCGCACTGGCCGCTGTCGCTGGTCACCACCAGGACGGCGGCGCGGCGCGGGTTCTCCCGCTCGACCAGCAGCGGGCTGTCCAGCGACGTCGACGCGTTCGCCAGGGTCGTGACGACCCGGGTGATCTCCTGGGCGTAGGGGCGGGCGGCAGCCACCCGGCCCTGTGCCTTGGTGATCCGCGAGGTCGCGATCAGCTCCTGCGCCTTCGTGATCTTCTTAGTCGATTGGATCGACTTGATCCGTGAGCGCAGCTCCCGAATGGTCGCCATGCTACTTCTGCTTCTTCGTCACTCGGAGGGTCTCCGGCTCGACGTCCTCGGCGGCCAGCGGATCGGCGTCGACCTCGACCACGCGGCTGCCGTCGGCGGCGATGAAGCCGGCCTTGAAGTTGTTGGTCGCCTTGGCCAGCGCCGCCTTGTCGTCGTCGGTCAGCTTCTTGCCGCCGGCGATGTTGCTGTACACGCCCGAGGCGGTGTGGTGCAGATCGGCGAGCAGCTCGGCCTCGAAGCGACGGATGTCGGCGACGGGCACCGAGTCCATGAAGCCTTCACCGCACAGGTACAGGGAGACGATCTGGTCCTCGACCGCGGCCGGGCTGTACTGGTCCTGCTTGAGCAGCTCGACCCAGCGGGCACCGCGCTCGAGCTGTGCCTTCGATGCGGCGTCCAGATCGGAGGCGAAGGCCGAGAAGGCCTCCAGCTCGCGGAACTGCGCCAGCTCCAGACGCAGCGAACCCGAGACGTCCTTGAGGCCCTTGGTCTGCGCGGCGCCACCGACGCGCGAGACCGAGATGCCGACGTTGATCGCGGGGCGGACGCCCTTGTTGAACAGGTCGGACTCGAGGAAGACCTGGCCGTCGGTGATCGAGATGACGTTGGTCGGGATGAACGCCGAGACGTCGTTGGCCTTGGTCTCGATGATCGGCAGACCGGTCATCGAGCCGCCGCCCAGCTCGTCGGACAGCTTGGCGCAACGCTCCAGCAGACGCGAGTGCAGGTAGAAGACGTCACCCGGGTAGGCTTCGCGGCCCGGCGGGCGACGCAGCAGCAGCGAGATGGCGCGGTAGGCCTCAGCCTGCTTCGACAGGTCGTCGAACACGATGAGGACGTGCTTGCCCTGGTACATCCAGTGCTGGCCGAGGGCCGAGCCGGTGTAGGGGGCGAGCCACTTGAAGCCGGCCGAGTCGGACGCGGGAGCGGCGACGATGGTGGTGTACTCCATCGCGCCGGCCTCTTCGAGAGCCGCCTTGACGCCGGCGATCGTCGAGCCCTTCTGGCCGACGGCGACGTAGATGCAGCGGACCTGCTTCTCCGGGTCGCCGGTGGCCCAGTTGGCCTTCTGGTTGAGGATGGCGTCGATGCACAGGGCGGTCTTGCCGGTCTTGCGGTCACCGATGACCAGCTGACGCTGGCCGCGGCCGATCGCGGTCATGGCGTCGACGGCCTTGATGCCGGTGGCGAGCGACTCCTCGACCGGCTGGCGCTCGAGGACGGAGGCTGCCTGCAGTTCGAGGACGCGGTCGCCCTCGGACTCGATGGCGCCCAGTCCGTCGATCGGGGCACCGAGCGGGTCGATGACGCGGCCGAGGAACTTGTCGCCGACCGGGACCGACAGCACGTTGCCGGTGCGCTTGACTTCCTGGCC
This sequence comes from Gordonia aichiensis, assembly GCF_039946255.1. Lineage (GTDB taxonomy): Bacteria > Actinomycetota > Actinomycetes > Mycobacteriales > Mycobacteriaceae > Gordonia > Gordonia aichiensis_A. The sequence continues at coordinate 19,070 of NZ_JBCDWL010000005.1, forward strand.
CTCTTCGATGTTCTCCGAGTCACCGAGGATGACGGCGCCGACCTCGTCCAGGTCGAGGTTCAGGGCCACGCCACGGATGCCGCCCGGGAACTCGAGCAGCTCGTTGGCCATTGCGCCCGGGAGGCCGCTGACGTGAGCGATGCCGTCGCCGGTGTCGGTGACAGTGCCGATCTCTTCGCGCGAGGCCTGGTTGCCCACGTCTTGGGTGTAACTTGCGATCGCGCTCCGAATTTCATCGGAGGAGATGGTCAACTCCGCCATGTTCCTGCTCTTCCTGGCTTTCTGGGTTCGGTCTAGGGAATCGTGTGTGATGCGGTGAGGCCGGCTTATCGGAGACCGCGACGCAGAGTCGCGATCTTGCCCGAGATGCTGCCGTCGATGCGCTCGTCGCCGACACGGACCACAACGCCGCCGAGAAGCTCGGGGTCGATGTCGACGTGCAGGGTGACGGGTGCCGCGTAGAGGTCGGTGAGCTGTGCGGCGAGACGGTTGCGCTGCTCGCTGGACAGTTCGCCGGCGCTGGTGACGTAGGCGACCTTGCGGCCGTTGCTGGCGGCGGCGAGCTGCGACAGCTCGTCGATCGCGTCACCGGGAAGCTCCTGCGAGGTCGCGACCGCGTTGACGGCCAGACTCTGCGTGATCGGCTCCACCTTGCCGTCGATCAGCTTGCGCAGGAGCGCGGTGCGATCGGCGGCGGTGCGGGTGCGGTCGGAGAGGGCCTGCTCCAGTGCGTTATCGCCCTTGATGACGCGGGCGAGCCGGAACAGCTCGTCCTCGACTGCGTCGGACTTGCCTTCGTCCTTGGCGGCCGTCAGCAGTGCCTCGCGGCCGAGCTGACGAATGCCTTCGACAAGATCGGCGTCGCTCGACCAGCTGCGAGCCGCCGTCGATGCGACGACGGTGCGAGTGGCGTCAGCGACCTTGCCTGCGAGGACCTTGTCGGCCACCGCAGCGCGGTTGGCGGAAGCGGTGCTCGAGTCGGCCAGAGCGATGCGCAGCGAACGATCGGCGCTGACGGCGTCAGCCACCGACAGCAGTTCCGTGCCGACGCTTGCGGCGTCGGTGTTCGACGCGGCGACTCCGCGAAGGATGGTTTCCAGCTCAACGCGGGCCCCGTCGAGGGCTTCACGGCTTGACGCTGCGTACATCTAGCTACATTCCTTGTCTAGGCGAGATCAGCTTGGGCGCGATCGCCTGGGTGTCGGCTTACCTCGGATGTGCCGGAGCGAGGGACGAAAGCTGCTTCCGCCCGCTCGCCGCCGAGCGCCATCCTCGCGTCCATCGGATTACTTGGCGGTCTCGTTCGACACGCCGTCCAGCTCGGCGAGGAACCGATCGACGGTTCCGGCCTGCTTGACGTCGTCCGACAGGGACGCACCGACCAGCTTCTCGGCCAGGTCGACCGACAGCTTGCCGAGGTCACCGCGCAGCTCGGAGACGACCTGCTGACGCTGCGCGTCGAGCTGGGCGTTGCCGTTGGCGATGATTCGGTCGCTCTCGGTGGTGGCCTGGGCCTTCATGTCCGAGACGATCTGCGCACCCTGGGTGCGCGCCTCGTCGCGGATCGCCGCAGCCTCTTCGCGAGCACCTGCCAGCTGCTCGCGGTAGGCCGCGAGCTGCTGTGCCGCCTCGGCCTGCGCGGCCTCGGCGCGGGCGATACCGCCCTCGATCGTGTCGTGACGCTCGTCGAGCACCTTGCGGTACTGCGGAATGACGAACTTCCAGAAGACGAAGAGGACGACAGCGAAGGCGACCAGCGACCAGGTGATGTCATACCACGCGGGAATGAGCGGGTTCTGCTTCTCTGCCGCGAGAAGAGTACTGGTGTTGATCATGTCGTGGTCTCTTATCAGAAGATGAAGCCGGCGACGATACCGATCAGCGCCAGAGCCTCAGAGAGTGCGATACCGAGGAACATGGTGGTCCGGATCTGACCGGCCAGCTCGGGCTGACGGGCGATGCCCTCGATGGCCTTGCCGGCCACGATGCCGACGCCGATGCCGGGGCCGATGGCTGCGAGGCCGTAGCCGATGGCGCCGAAGCCCGCACCCGTGATGGTCGAGTCTGCAGCGAGAGTCTGGGCGATGCTCATCTTGCGATTCCCTTTCGTGGTGGCTCCCCGCCCGGTCGGACGAGTGAGTCAGTCTGTGTCGGCCGGGCAGTGGACCCGACCGGAGTCTGGTTGATGATCAGTGCGAGTCGGCGTGGATCGACTGGTCGATGTAGACCGCGGTCAACAGCGCGAAGATGTAGGCCTGCAGGGCGATGACCAGCATCTCGAAGAAGGTGAAGCCGATGCCGGCGAGGATGCCGCCGATGCCGGCGAGGGTCCAGATGCCGCTCTGGTCGATGATGAAGTACTGCGTGGCGGCGAAGAACAGCGCCAGCATGATGTGACCGGACAGCATGTTGGCCATGAGTCGGACGGTCAGCGTGAACGGCCGCAGGATGAAGGTCGAGACGAACTCGATCGGCACCAGCAGGAAGTGGACCGGCAGCGGCACACCCGGGAGCACGATCGAGGACCTGATGAATCCGAAGAAGCCGTACTTCGCGATGCCCACCCAGCAGTAGGTGATGTAGGCGACGCCCGCCATCACCATCGGCATGCCGACGCGCGCATTCGAGGAGATGTTGAGGAACGGAACGATCGAGGTGAGGTTCAAGAAGATCGTCACGAAGAAGATCGAGGCGATGATCGGCAGGAACCGGCGACCGTTGTCCTTGCCGAGGATCTCTTCGGCGATGTTGATCCGAACCCAGTCGAGGAAGTTCTCGGCGATGTTCTGTGCGCCGGTCGGCACGATCTTGGGGCTGCGAAGCGCGATCGCGAAGCCGGCGGCGACGAGAACGGCGACGACGACGCGGATCAGCATCAGCCGGTCCATCCCCCACCAGGCGGGATCGTCGTTCGTCCCACCGAAGATCATCGGGGGGAAGAAGTCGTCCAAGCTCGGTTTGTGGAACTCGTCGGCAATGAGGGTGGCGGCGCTCAGCGTTCTCTCCCGTTCTCGGGCCCGCGCGAACTTTCGACCGGCGGGTTCCATCGTTCAGTCTGCGAGGTGCCGCACTGCATTGAACTGCACATGCTTCATCGACCCGCGGTGAGCAGACTAGCAAGTCAGAGGCGGCAGCGACCAATCAGGGGCGACATTTTCTTACGGTCGTCCCAGCCCGAACCGGTCTACTATCGACGGTAGTAGCTGGTCAGGGCAGCCTTGGTGAGACTGGTCACAGTTTCGGTTCGTCGGAGGACGCGGGGTCCACATAGGTCTGACGCGTGGTCAGCACGCCCCACAGCTCACTGCCCAGGACGGCCACGATGGCACCGATGAGCATGCTGACCAGCGCGCCCTTGTTGTAGAAGGTCATGTCCTTCAGCAGCGCCGTCACCGCGATCACGATGACCACTTTGATCAGGTAACCGCCCATCAATGCGCCCATGACCACCGTCGGCGGAGCCTTCGCGGTGAGCAGGATCGTGATGACCGTGATGAGGATGAAGCCGCCGCCGATCGCGGCGCCCACGAGGACTCCCCACAGGCCCGGCAGGCCCTTCCACGGCCACCAGATGAGCAGCCCGGCCACCAGCAGGAGCCCCAGTCCGGTGACCCCGTACTTCAGGCCCGCGCGCAGCGGCGCCGTCGGGTCGGTCGCCTCGTCGAGCGCGGCACGGTCGACGCCGTGGTCGGCTGGTTCGGGAAGTTGGTTCTCGTCATTGGTCGACACGAGAGAAGGTTAGCGAGCCGCCGCACTATCGGGCGAACCGACGGCGCAGTCGCGGCGCGAAGGTCGCCGCCAGCGCGATCAGCAGACCGCCGATGAACAGCGGCATCATCACCTGCGCGGGCAGCAGTGTGCCACCGGCCACCGAGAACGCCAGGACACCGACCCACAGGTAGATCAACAGCGCGACGCGCCGTTGCGAATGCCCGAGTTCGAGCAGCCGGTGATGCAGGTGCATCTTGTCGGGGGTGTAGAAGCCGACGCCGGCGCGCGTTCGCCGGATCACCGCCATGATCATGTCGAGCATCGGGATGAACATCACCGCGGCGACCAGGATCAGCGGGGACAGCAGGGTGAACATGTCGGCGGCACCGTAGGCGCTGCGGGCCACTCGGCCGGAGGCGCTGGTCGACGCCGCGGCCAGCATCAAACCGATGAGCATGGCGCCCGAGTCGCCCATGAAGATCCGCGCGGGCGAGAAGTTGTGCGGCAGGAAGCCCAGGCAGGCACCGGCGAGCGCGGCGGTGATCAGGGCGGGCGGGTAATAGCTGACGTCGCCGCCCTGGTCGTGCAGGAGGCCGAGCGAGAACAGGCAGATCGCCGAGGCGGCGATGAGCCCGAGACCGGCGGCCAGGCCGTCGAGGCCGTCGACGAAGTTGATCGCGTTGATCGTGGTCACGGTGATCGCGACCGTCAGGAGTCCCGCCTGCAGGGGGTCGAGCACCACCGTCCCGATGTCGGCGAACGGGACGTACAGCAGGTACCAGCTGACGCCCATGATGACCAGCACCCCGGCGGCGGTCAGCTGGCCGACGAACTTGGTGAGGGCGTCGAGCCCCCACCGGTCGTCGATGATCCCCACCAGCACGATCACCAGCCCGGCGGTGATCACCGCGATCATGTCGTGGGTGTACGAGAAGCCGCGGTTGAGCGCGGGCAGCTGGGCGGCCAGCCCGATCGCACAGACGATCCCGATGTACATGCCGACGCCGCCCAGTCGCGGGGTCGGGATGACGTGGACGTCGCGCTGCCGGGGCACGGCGACGGCCCCGAAGCGCACGGCCAGGATCCGGATGATCGAGGTCAGGAAGAAGGTGATGCCCGCTGCCGTGAGACCGACCAGGGCGAGCTCCCGCAACGGGACGCCCGCTCCCCCGCCGGAGGATTCCAGGGCCTGCACGGTGAATCGCCCCAGGGTCCCGGCCGTCGACGCCGGCATCGCTACCGCCCTTCCGGCGCGTGGCGCCGACGAACCGTCTGTTCGAGTTCGGCGACGGCGGCGGCGAGCTCGGCGTGACGGGTGGCGTCGTCGGTGCGCAGCGCGTCGAGCATCAGGTCGGCGACGGCGCCCATGTCGGTCGGGCGCAGACCGTCGTCGGCGAGCACCGCGGTGCCGAGCCGGATCGCCGACCCCTCCACGACGGGCCGCTCGTCGAACGGGGTGACGGCTTTGTCGACGATGATGTGGCAGGCGGCCAGTCGCTGTGCGGCTTCCCGTCCGGAGAGCCCGAGCGCACTGACCTCCACGACCGCGATGTGCGTGTCGGTGCCGCCGGAGACGATGCGCAGGCCGCGATCGGCGAGCGCGCTCGCGAGCGTCGCCGCGTTGTCGGCGACGGCCCGCGCGTACTCGCGGTACTCGGGGCGACCGCATTCGTCGAAGGCGACGGCCTTGGCGGCGATCGAGTGCATCGCGGGCGCGCCCTGCATGAACGGATAGACGGCGCGGGCCAGGGAGTCGGCGTGTTCGCCGCGCGCCAGGAGCAGTCCGCCCCGTGGCCCGCGCATCACCTTGTTGGTGGCGACGGTGACCACGTCGGCGAAGGGCACGGGCGACTCGAGCACCCCGCCCACCGCCAGCCCGGCCAGGTGGGCCGCGTCGACCCACAGGATGCAGTCGGCCTCGTCGGCGATCGTGCGGAGCGCCGCGAAGTCCCACGCCCGCGAGTAGGACGTGCCGCCGGCCACCAGGATCCGCGGCCGGTGCAGCAGGGCGAGGTCGCGGAGCCGGTCGTAGTCGATCTGTTCGGTGTCGCGGCGGACCTCGTAGTTCACCACCGAGAACCAGCGGCCGGACAGGTTGGCGCGCGAACCGTGGGACTGGTGTCCGCCGTGTTTGAGGCTCAGCGACAGGACTTGGTCGCCGGGCTGCGAGAACGCCGCGTAGACGGCGAAGTTGGCCAGCGCCCACGACAGCGGCTGCACGTTGACGTAGTCGGCGCCGAACAGGGTCCGGGCGCGGCTGACGGCGAGCTCCTCGATCTCGTCGACGACCTCCACGCCGCCGTGATAGCGGTGGCCCGGATACCCCTCGGCGTACTTGTCGGCCAGGATCGAGCCGACGGCGGCGCGCACCGCCGCAGACGAGCTCGACTCCGCGGCCAGCATCTGCAGGCTGCCCCGACGTCGTTCGGCTTCGCGCGCCAACAGGCTCGCGATCGCCGGATCTCCCGCGAGCGGATCGGCGCCGGAGCGAGTCGCCCCGGTCACCGGCGGCCCCGCAGCTCGTCGGGATCCATGTCGAGGACCTCGGCGAGGTCTTCGGCCGTGATCGCGCCCTCGCGCAGGATCTTCGGGGTGACGCCGGTCAGATCCACGATCGTCGAGGCGACCGCATGATCGGCGGGTCCCCCGTCGAGGTAGACCGCGACCTTGTCGTCGAGTTGGGCGAGCGCGTCGTGGGCCGTCGTGGCGGGCGGGTGCCCGGAGATGTTGGCGCTGGAGACCGCCATCGGCCCCACTTCGCGGAGCAGTTCGATCGCCACCGGATGCAGCGGCATCCGGATCATCACGCTGCCGGAGGTGTCGCCGAGATCCCAGGCGAGCGACGGGGCCTGTTCGACCACCAGGCTCAGCCCGCCCGGCCAGAAGGCCTGCACGAGTTCGCGTGCCTGCGGCGACATCGACCGGACCAGACCGTCGACGGTGTGCCACGAGCCGACCAGGACCGGCACCGGCATGTCGCGTCCGCGACCTTTGGCGGCGAGCAGTGAGGCGACCGCTTCGCTGTCGAAGGCGTCGCAGCCCAGACCATAGACGGTGTCGGTGGGGACGACGACCAGGCGGCCGGCGCGCGCGGCACCCACCGCAGCCCGGATTCCGGCTGCTCGCTCGTCGGGGTCACTGCAATCGAACACTGCGCTCACGCTGTCCATCCTTCCACGCCGTCATCGGGTTCCGGCGCCCGACGCTCGTCGCCTCGTCCGCCGGGGCGCACCGCGCTGACGAATCGGGGCCGACCTGCCAGGTCGTGGTGCGCCTGCACCTGCTCGAGGCCTCCGGCCCGCCGGAGTGCGTCGACCACCTGGTCGGAGGTGGTGTCGTCGTGCTCGATCGCGACGGCGCAGCCGGGCGGGGTGGCGGCGGCGAGGATCGGCGCCATCGCGGCGATCACGTCCATGCCGCTCGCCCCGGAGAAGACCGCCTCGGGCGGATCGTGCGCCACCTCGGGCGACACCGGCGACGCTGCGGGCACGTAGGGCGGGTTGCTCACCACGATCGACGCCGTCTGCAGCAGCGGGGCCATCGCGGCGCCGTCGGTCGCGTCGGCCAGGGCGATCCGGACCCGGCCGGTCAGATGCTGGGCCTCGACGTTGCGGCGGAGGTAGTCCGCGGCGACGGTCGAGCGTTCGACGGCCGTGACCGTCGCCGTCGGCGCGGCCGCGGCGATCGCGAGCGCGAGCGCGCCGCTGCCCGAGCACAGATCGACGACGTGCACCGGTCGCGGCGACCCCGGTGCGGCGATGCGGGCCAGGGCCCATTCGACCAGCAGCTCGGTCTCCGGCCGCGGGACGAAGACGCCGGGGCCGACGATGAGTTCCAGTCCGGCGAAGTGCGCGCGGGCGGTGATGTGCTGCAACGGGATCCGCTCAGCGCGCAGCGCGACGGCGTGCTCGATCCGGCGTCGCTGCGCGTCGGTGACCTCGTCGATCAGCAGCAGCCGCCCCGGCTCGACCCCGAGCTCGTGCACCACCAGTTCGGCGGCTTCGGCGGCGGCGGAGTCGATTCCGGCCGCCGACAGGGCGGCCGCCGCCTGCCGTCGGACCGTGTCGGCGCTGGGGTGTCGCGGTTCGCTCACTGCTGCAGGCGGGCCTGCTTGTCGGCCTCCACCAGCGCATCGAGGAGGGCGTCCATCTCGCCGCCGAGGACCATGTCGAGGTTGTTCGCCTTGTACCCGATCCGATGGTCGGTGATCCGGTTCTCCGGGAAGTTGTAGGTCCGAATCCGCTCGGACCGGTCGACGGTGCGGATCTGCGCATGGCGACCGGCGGCGGCCTCCGCCTCGGCGGCCTCGTCGGCGGCGGCCTTCAACCGTGCCGCGAGGACCTGCATGGCGCGCGCCTTGTTCTGCAGCTGCGACCGCTCGTTCTGGCAGGTGACGACGATGTTGGTCGGCAGGTGGGTGATACGGACGGCCGAGTCGGTGGTGTTGACGCCCTGCCCACCCTTGCCGGAGCTGCGGTAGACGTCGATGCGCAGGTCGGACTCGTCGATGTGAATCTCCTCCACCTCGTCCGGTTCCGGGTACACGAGCACGCCGGCGGCCGAGGTGTGGATGCGCCCCTGCGACTCGGTGACCGGCACGCGCTGGACGCGGTGCACGCCGCCCTCGAACTTGAACCGGGACCACACGCCGTCGCGGGTGCTCTCCCGGGACTTGATCGAGAGGGTCGCCTCCTTGTAGCCGCCGAGATCGGATTCGGTGACGCCGAGCACGGTCGCCTTCCAGCCGTGCCGCTCGCAGTACTTGAGGTACATCCGGACCAGGTCGGCGGCGAACAGCGCCGACTCCTCGCCGCCGGCCCCCGAACGCACCTCGAGGACCACGTCGTCGGAGTCGTGCGGATCGCGGGGCGCCAACAGGTCGGTGAGGGCCGCGTCGAGTTCGGCCACGGTCGCCTCCATGCCCGGGATCTCGTCGGCGAACGCCGCGTCGGCCTCGGCGAGTTCACGGGCGGCTGCCAGGTCGTCGCGGGCCGCGGTGAGCTTGGTGTAGGTGGTCATCACCGGCGCCAGTTCGGCGAACCGCTTGCCGACGCGGCGGGCGTTGGCTGGGTCGTCGTGCAGTGCCGGATCGGACAACTGCGCTTGGAGTCCGGCGTGCTCGGCGAGGATGTCGTCGATCGCGGACGGTTCCTGCGTACTCACCTGTGATGTCTCCTTTGCGGCCGCGGGGCGCGCAGCCGGTGGCGGGGTCGGGTTATCGCGAGTCTGGGTAAACGACAGGCGCCCGACCCGGGATCTGCGAGAGATCCCCGATCGGGCGCCCGAAGCACACTACTTGACGCGCTTGCCGTACCGCTTCTCGAAGCGGGCGACGCGGCCGCCGGTGTCGAGGATCTTCTGCTTGCCGGTGTAGAACGGGTGGCAGTTGGAGCAGACTTCCACGGTGATGTGCCCGCCCTTGGCGGTGCTGTGGGTGGTGAACTCGTTACCGCAACCGCAGTTGACGGTGGTCACCTGGTAGTCGGGATGGATTCCCTGCTTCATGTGATGTCCCTTCATCATGGTCGCCGGGTCACCGCTGAATTTTTCAGTGGTGTGAACCGGAACCGGACTGACCGGAGAATTATTCCACAGCAGCGCCCGCCGCGCCCAATCCCGGTGCTCCGACCGCCGGCGGCGCCGAGTGAATCCAGTCTCTTTTCGCGCGAGGGGTCTCCTGAACTGGCGGTTCGGCGGACTAACCTGTATGCGGGCGTGCGCGGACCCGCGGGCACCCGACAACGTCCGCCGGGACCCGATGCCCCCGGACTCAAAGACGACCGGTTCGACGACGACCGACTCGGATCGACCGACTCGAAGCCCCGAACTTGAAACAACAGTCTCGTAACAACAGTCTCGAAGCAACAGTGGGGAGCCACCCGAAGCCATGACGACCGCGAATCCGACACGTGAACGCTCTTCTGATCGCGCTTCCAAGCGGCCTCGCTGGTCCCGCCGAAACCCCTACCCCGCCACAGTGCTGCGCAACGACCTGCTGACCGCCCCCGAGAGCGAGAAGGAGGTGCGGCATCTGGTCCTCGACATCGAGGGCTCGGGCTTGGAGTATCAGCCGGGCGACGCCGTCAACGTCACGCCCGCGAACGAACCGGCCCTGGTCGCGGCCATCGTCGACCGGCTGGGCGTGCCCGGCGACACGGTGATCGCCGATCGCAAGGGCGAGCGCACGCTCACCAACGCCCTGACCCACGGTTTCGAGATCACGTCGATCTCGCCGTATCTGCTCGATCATCTCGCGACGGCTCGCGGGATCTCCGCGGTGGCCGAGCTGCTGGCCGGCGACCGCGCCGCACTCGATGCGTGGGGACGCGGCCGCGACGTCTTGGACCTGCTGAATCTGGATCCCACGTGGTTCCCGACCCCGGAGGCCTTCCTCGCCGAGCTGCGTCCGCTGGCGGCCCGCACGTACTCGATCTCGTCGGCGCCGTCGGTGCACGGCGGCACCCTGCATCTGACGCCTGCGACGGTCCGGCATCCGGCGACCGAGGTGTGGGGCGACGGCCGCGATCGCGGGGGCGCCGCGTCGACCTACCTCGCCGACCGCGTCGTCCCCGGCGACACCGTCGGCATCTTCATCACGCCCAACAAGTCGTTCCGTCTGCCCGAGCCCGACACCGACATCATCATGGTCGGCCCCGGCACCGGCATCGCGCCCTTCCGCTCGTTCGTCCACGAGCGCAGCCACGACGACGGCCACGGCCGCAACTGGCTCTTCCACGGGGCACGCCGGCGCGACCAGGACTTCCTGTATCGGGACGAGATGTGGGCCATGGAGGCCGACGGGAACCTGCGCCTGGACGTCGCGTTCTCACGCGAGCAGGACGAAAAGGTCTACGTCTCACACCTGATGGGCGGCCGCGGACAGGAACTGTACAGCTGGATCCGCGACGGCGCCGTCGTCTACGTCTGCGGCGACGCCACTCGGATGGCCCACGACGTGGAGGAGGCGCTGACCGCGATCATCCGCGATTACGGCGACTTCGACGAGGTGGGCGCCCGCGCGGAGGTCGAGCGGTTGCGCACCAGCGGTCAGTACCGCCGCGACGTCTACTGACCAGCGGGCTCGCCCCTGGCGCGCCCTGACTCGCTGACTTCCTGACATGCGGCGACGCCGCCGATCCGGACCCGGAGCGGGTCGGGATCGGCGGCGTCGCAGTCTGTCGGCCGGCAGTCTGTCGACCGGCCCGACCAGTCAGTCGTCGGCCATGACGCCGGGAGCGTTCTTGCTCACCTGCATCAGGAACTCCACGTTGCTGCGGGTCTTCTTCAACTGCGCCACCAGCAGGTCGATGGCGGCCTGCGAGTCGAGACCGGCGAGCAGCCTGCGCAGCTTGTGAACGATCGCGAACTCATCGGGCGAGAGCAGCAGCTCGTCCTTGCGGGTGCTCGACAGGTTGACGTCGACCGCAGGGAAGACGCGCCGCTCGGAGATCTTGCGGTCGAGCTTGAGCTCGGCGTTGCCGGTGCCCTTGAACTCCTCGAAGATCACCGTGTCGCCGGTGGATCCGGTCTCGACCAGCGCCGAGGCGATGATCGTCAGGGAGCCGCCGTTCTCGATGTTGCGAGCCGCGCCCAGGAACCGCTTCGGCGGGTACAGGGCCTGCGAGTCGACACCGCCGGACAGGATGCGCCCGGACGCCGGCGAGGCGTTGTTGTAGGCGCGACCGAGTCGGGTGATGGAGTCGAGGAGCACGACCACGTCCATCCCGCCCTCGACGAGACGCTTGGCGCGTTCGATGGCGAGTTCGGCGACGCTGGTGTGATCTGACGGCGGCCGGTCGAAGGTCGAGGCGATGACCTCGCCCTTCACCGAACGCTGCATGTCGGTGACCTCTTCGGGACGCTCGTCCACCAGGACCACCATCAGGTGGCATTCGGGGTTGTTGGTGCTGATCGCGTTGGCGATGTGCTGCAGGATCGTCGTCTTGCCCGCCTTCGGCGGCGAGACGATGAGCGCTCGCTGCCCCTTGCCGATCGGCATGATGAGATCGATCACGCGGGTCGACAATCGCTCCGGAGTGGTCTCCAGGCGCAGCCGCTGGTTCGGGTACAGCGGCGTCAGCTTGGCGAACTCGGGCCGGTTGCGAGCCGCTTCGACGTCGCCGCCGTTGACGGTGTCGAGGCGGACCAGCGGATTGAACTTCTGGCGCTGGTTGCCCTGGTTCTCGCCTTCGCGCGGGACCTTGACGGCGCCGGTGATCGCGTCGCCGCGGCGCAGTCCGTTGCGGCGGACCATGTTCATCGAGACGTAGACGTCGTTGGGACCGGCGAGGTAGCCGGAGGTGCGGACGAACGCGTAGTTGTCCAGCACGTCCAGGATGCCGGCGACCGGCGCCAGGACATCGCCCTCGTTGACCTGCGTGTCGCCTGCGTTGCCGCCGCCGTCGCGGTCACGTCCGCGCCGACGCTCGCGGAACCGGCGACCGCGGCGCCTGCCGCCCTCACCGTCGTCGTCGCCGTGCTGGTTGTCCCGGTTCTGGCCGCCCTGGTTGTCCCGGTTCTGCTGGCCCTGGTTGTCCCGGCCCTGGTTGTCCCGGCCCTGGTTGTCCCGGCCCTGGTTGTCCCGGTTCTGGTTGTCCCGGTTCTGCTGGCCCTGGTTGTCCCGGTTCTGGCCCCGATTACCGTCCCCGCGATTGCCGTCGCCCCGGTTGCGGTTGCGGTTGCGGTTGTTACGGCCGCCCTCGCCGTCGCTCGCCTGGTCACCGCGCGACTGGTCTGACTTGTCGTCTCGACCCTGGTCTGCCTGCTTGTTCTCGGTCTGCCTGCCTGCCGCGGAGGTGCTCTCGGCCTGCTTCGCGGCTGCCTGCTTCGGCTCGGTCTGCTTCGACTCTGCCTGCTTGGGCTCGGCCTGCTTGGGCTCGGCCTGCTTCGCTTCGGCGGGCGCGCCGGCCCGCTCGGTCTGGGCGGCCGGCGCCTGCTTCACCGGGGCGGCCTTGGCCGCCTGCGCCTTCTCGGCACCCGACGCCTTCGCCGCGCCCGCGGCCTTCGCCGGGGCCTGCCCGCCCTGCTGATGAGCACGGATCACGTCGATCAGGTCGCCCTTGCGCATACCCGACGTACCCTTGATACCGAGTTCGCCCGCCAGTGCACGCAATTCCGGCAGCAACATCGCCGACAGCCCGGTACGGGCCCGCTTCGGTGCCTGTACATCCGTTTCGGTCACGGAAATCCTTTCGTTCCCCGACTTCAGATGCCGGGGCCCCCTCCCAGAGAAATGGGCCGGGAGGACAAAAATTTGTTGGTTCGCCGGACGATCAAGTGGAGATCAGACACGCCCTGAATCCCGACGGAGCACATCAAGCGTACCACCGGGTAGCCGGGTCGCTAGGAAACGACCTCGACCCCGTCTGCCACGTCGACCGGAATCATGGTGAATCCCAGCTCCGCGGCGAGGTCGGCCTCGGGCGCACCGAGCGACTGCACACCGAGCACCAGGACGGACGGTCCAGCACCCGACACGGTAGCGGCGTGTCCCCGATCGCGCAATGCGGCGACCAGCCGTGTCGTCTCCGGCAGCGCCTCGGCCCGGTAATCCTGGTGCAGGCGATCCTGGGTGGCGTCCATCAGGCAATCCGGACTGGTGGTCAGGGCGACGACGCCGAGCGCCGCGCGACTCACGTTGAACACCGCATCGGCGCGCGGCACCGCATCGGGAAGCAAACCGCGAGTGGCCTCCGTGGACGACTCGATCTGCGGCACGAACACCGTCGCGACCACCGACCGGTGCAGCTCCAGCTTGCGTGCGAAGAACCGTCCCCGCTCCCCCGACCAGGTGACGACGGCCGAACCGAGCACCGATGCCGCCGCGTTGTCCGGATGGCCCTCGAACTCGCTGGAGAGCTGCACCAGCTCCTCGTCGGTCAGTCCGGGACGACGTCCGTCGGCCGCGACCAGCGCCGAGGCGGCCGCCAGTCCCCCGACGACGGCGGCCGCCGACGACCCCAGCCCACGCGAATGCGGAATCACGTTCCGGCACTCGAGGTGGAAACCGGGCACCGCGACGCCCGCGTGCTCCAGCCCGCGGGCCACCGCGCGCGCCACCAGGTGTCGCTCGTCGAGCGGCACCCGGCCCGCGGCCTCGCCGGTCACCGCGACGCTGACACCGGTACCGGTGATCGTGACCGCGAGCTCGTCGAAGATCGACAGCGCCAGACCGAGGCAGTCGAACCCCGGACCCAGGTTCGCGCTCGAACCCGGAACCCGCACCCGTACCGAAAGTCCTTCGGCGAGCACGTGTTCGGCTTTAGCGGAGCCGATCATCGCGCGTGTGGTCATCGCCGCTTCCACGTCTTCAGTTCACACCCAGTGCGGTCGCGACCGCCACCGGATCGACGGCGATCGCATCGACCTGCGGCATGCCGAGCAGTGCGGTGTCGGGATCCTTCAGGCCGTTGCCGGTGACCGTGCACACGACGGTCTCGCCGGCCTTCACCCATCCCTCTTCGCGGGCCGCGAGCAGACCGGCGACGCTCGCGGCGGACGCCGGCTCGACGAAGACGCCCTCGCGGCCCGCGACCAGCTTGTACGCCTCGAGGATCTTCTCGTCGGTCGCGGCGCGGAACATGCCGCCCGACTCGTCCTTGGCGGCCACCGCCTGATTCCAGCTGGCCGGCGAGCCGATCCGGATCGCGGTCGCGATCGTCTCGGGGTCGCTGACGGGTGCGCCGTTGACCAGCGGGGCCGCACCGGCCGCCTGCACGCCCAGCATGCGCGGCAGCGCGTCGATGATGCCGTCCGCGTGGTACTCGCGGTAGCCCTTCCAGTACGCGGTGATGTTGCCCGCGTTGCCGACCGGCAGCGCGTGCACGTCGGGCGCGCGACCCAGCACGTCGACGATCTCGAACGACGCGGTCTTCTGACCCTCGATCCGCGCGGGGTTCACCGAGTTGACGAGCTCGATCTCGGGATAGTCGGAGGTCACCTTGCGCGCCAGTTCCAGGCAGTCGTCGAAGTTGCCCTGCACCTGGATCACCTTGGCGCCGTGCATGACCGCCTGGGCGAGCTTGCCCATCGCGATCTTGCCCTCGGGGATCAGCACCGCGCAGGTGATCCCGGCCCGGGTCGCGTACGCGGCCGCCGACGCCGACGTGTTGCCGGTCGAGGCGCACAGCACGGCCTTCTTGCCGTGGTTGACGGCGTTGGTGACGGCCATCGTCATGCCGCGGTCCTTGAACGAGCCGGTCGGGTTCAGGCCCTCGACCTTGAGGTACACCTCGCAGCCGGTGAGCTCGGACAGGACCGGAGCCGACACGAGAGGCGTCGCGCCCTCCAGCAGGGTGACGATCTTCCAGTCGTCGCGAACCGGCATGCGGTCGCGGTAGGCCTCGATCAGGCCGGGCCATCCGCGGTGAACGGGCTGATACGGGGTCTTAGTCATCGGTTCCCTCCAGACGGAGCACGCTGGACACCTTGAGTACGGAGTCCATCTTTTCAAGTGCAGCAACAGTTTCCGACTGTGCGCGGTCGGAAGCGCGATGGGTGACGACGATCAGGCGCGCATTGTCGCCCGCACCCTCCTGACGGACGGCGGCGATGCTGACGTCGCGCTTGGAGAACTCACCGGCCACCTGCTGCAGCACTCCGGCACGGTCGGCGACCTTCATCGACACGTAGTAGCGAGTCGGCACCTCGTCGATCGACGCCACCGGCAGGGACGCGTACGTCGACTCCAGCGGCCCGCGCCCGTGGTAGACGCGGTTGCGGGCGGCCATCACCAGGTCGCCCATCACGGCCGAGGCGGTCGGCGCGCCGCCGGCGCCCTGCCCGTAGAACATCAGGCGGCCGGCGTTCTCGGCCTCCACCGCGACCGCGTTGAAGGCGCCGCTCACCGTCGCCAGCGGATGCTCCAGCGGCACCAGCGCAGGGTAGACGCGGGCGGAGATCTTCTCCCCCCCGTCGGTCTGGATCCGTTCGCAGATGGCCAGCAGCTTGACCGTGCAGTCGAACTTCTTGGCCGCCTCGATGTCCTTGGCGGTGATCTTGGTGATGCCCTCGCGGTACACGTCCGCGGCGGTGACACGCGAGTGGAAGGCGATCGACGCGAGGATCGCCGCCTTCGATGCGGCGTCGTAGCCTTCCACGTCGGCGGTCGGATCGGCCTCGGCGTAGCCCAGGCGGCCCGCCTCGGCCAGGACCTTGGCGTAACCCGCACCGGTCTCGGCCATCTCCGACAGGATGAAGTTGGTGGTGCCGTTGACGATTCCGGCGACGCGGTTCACCGAGTCACCGGCCAGCGACTGGGTCAGCGGCCGGATCACCGGGATCGCGCCCGCGACGGCCGCCTCGAAGTAGAGGTCAACGCGGCTGGCCTCGGCGGCGCTCGCCAGTTCACCCGAGTGCTCGGCGATCAGCGCCTTGTTCGCCGTGACCACCGACTTACCCGATTCGAGCGCCGACTTGATCAGCGCCCGAGCCGGATCGATGCCGCCGATCAGCTCGACGACCATGTCGACGTCGTCGCGCGCCACCAGCGCCTGCGGATCGTCGGTCAGCAGCGACGGATCGACGCCGTCGCGCACCCGCGCGGTGTCGCGGACGGCGACCCCGCGCAGGACCAGCGGTGCGCCGACACGCGCCTGCAGGTCCGCCGCCTTCTCGAGGAGAATCCGAACCACTTCGGTGCCGACGTTGCCCATGCCAAGCACGGCGACGCCGATCGGACGGGACGATTCGCTCATTCGGGATCCACCTCCAGGTTCAAAAAGTCTGCCACCGTCTCCCGCCTCAGCATGAGTCGAGAACGGCCGTCGTCGACTGTCGCGACCGCCGCGCGCGGCACCATGTTGTACCGGCTCGACATCGAGTAGCAATAGGCTCCGGTGGCGCCGACCATGAGCAGATCGCCCGGGGCCAGGTCCGCCGGCAGCCAGCAGTCGCGGATAACGATATCGCCGCTCTCACAGTGCTTGCCCACCACCCGGCAAACCACAGCCTCGGCGGTCGACACGCGCGAGGCCAGACGCACGTCGTACTCGGCGTCGTACAGGACGGTCCGGATGTTGTCGCTCATGCCGCCGTCGACCGAGACGTAGCGGCGCACGGTGCTGCCGTCGAGCGCCACGTCCTTCACGGTGCCGACCCGGTACAGGGTCACCCCGGCGGGTCCGGCGATGCCGCGGCCGGGTTCGACGGCGATCGTCGGCATCGGCAGATCGAGCGCCGCCGACTCCCGTCGAACGATCTCGGCGAGGGCCTCGGCGAGGACGCTCACCGGCGGCGGGTCGTCGCTCTCCAGGTACGAGATCCCCAGGCCGCCACCGAGATCGAGCACCTCGATCTGCTTGGTCTTGTCGACGCCGAACTCGGCGACGATGTCGGCGAGCAGGCCGATCACCCGTCGGGCGGCGAGCTCGAAGCCGTCGATCTCGAAGATCTGCGATCCGATGTGGCTGTGCAGACCCACCAGCCGCAGGTGCTCGGTCGCGAAGACCGCGCGCACCGCGTCGAGGGCGACGCCGCCGGCGAGGGCGAAGCCGAACTTCTGGTCCTCGTGCGCGGTGGAGATGAACTCGTGGGTGTGCGCCTCCACTCCGGGCGTGACCCGGACCAGGACGTCGGCGACCACGCCGCGCTCCCCGGCCAGCCGGTCCAGACGCTCGATCTCGATCATCGAGTCGAGCACGATGTCGCCGACACCCGCGTCCAGCGCGGCCGCCAGCTCCGCCTCGGACTTGTTGTTGCCGTGCAGCGCGATGCGCTCGGCCGGGAATCCCGCGTGCAGGGCGATCGCCAGTTCACCGCCCGAACAGACGTCGAGCGAGAGCCCCTCGGACTCGATCCACTTGGCGACCTGCGACGACAGGAAGGCCTTCGACGCATAGTGCACGCGCCCGTACGGCCCGAATGCGTTCCGCATGTCCGCACACCGAGACCGGAAATCACCCTCGTCGTACACGAACAGCGGGGTGTCGTAACGGTCAGCCAACTCGTCGACGGGCACGCCGCCGATCGTCACCACGCCGGCGTCGTTCCGGGTGGTGCCGCGGGGATAGACGTTCGCCGGAATCCGCGAGAGCTCCTCGGGCCGGTTGGGCCGCTCCGCCAGATGCGGGGCGGCGAGGATCTCGGCGTGCCGAGGACCTGCGGGATGGGCCATCACATACGCTCCTGTGTCACGTCTTCTTCAGTCACTTCCGGTCGAGTGGTTCCTGGTCGGGCCATGTGCGTTCGAGTCTGCCGGTCCCCGGTCAAATCTTCTTGCGGTCACATCTTCTCGGGTGCGCTCACACCGACCAGGTCCAGTCCGTTCGCGAGCACCTGGCGGGTCGCCTCGCACAGCGCCAGCCGCGCGGTGTGCACGTCGCCGGCCTCCTCGTCGCCCTGCGGCAGGACGCGGCAGCGCGCGTAGAAGCGGTGGTACGCCCCGGCCAGCGACTCGAGGTAGCGGGACACCCGGTGCGGCTCGCGCAGGGTCGCCGCGGTCGCCACCACCTCGGAGAAGTCGCCGATGGTGCGGATCAGGTCGCCCTCGGCCGGGTCGTCGAGCAGGTCCAGGTGCTCGGTCGAGAGCACCAGTCCGAGTTCCTTCGCGTGACGGGCCAGCGCCGACAGCCGCGCGTGCGCGTACTGGACGTAGTAGACCGGGTTGTCGGACGACTGCTTGCGCAGCAGATCGAGATCGATGTCGATGTTGACGTCGATCGACGAACGGATCAGCGCGTAGCGCGCGGCGTCGACGCCCACCGCCTCGACGAGGTCGTCGAGGGTGATGACGGTGCCCGCCCGCTTGGACATCCGCACCGGCTTGCCGTCCTTGACCAGATTCACCATCTGCCCGATGAGCACCTCCACCGCGCTCGGGTCGTAGCCGAGCGCCGCGGCGGCGGCCTTCAGGCGCACGACGTATCCGTGATGGTCGGCGCCGAGCATGTAGATCAGATGGTTCGCCCCGCGCTGATGCTTGTCGCGCAGATAGGCGATGTCGCCGGCGATGTACGCGTGGTTGCCGTCGCTCTTGATGACGACGCGGTCCTTGTCGTCGCCGTAGTTCGTCGACCGCAGCCACCACGCGCCGTCGGACTCGTAGAGGTTGCCGCTCCCCTTCAACTCCGCGATCGCCTCGTCGACCAGACCGCGGTCGAACATCGAGTTCTCGTGGGTGTAGACGTCGAAGTCGGTGCCGAACTCGTGCAGCGTCCGCTTGATGTGCGCGAACATCAACTCGACGCCCTCGGCGCGGAAGACCTCGCGCGCCTGGTCGACCGGCAGGTCCAGCACGCCGGGCGACTGCGCGACGACGGTGTCGGCGATCTCGACGATGTAGTCGCCCGCGTAACCGTTCTCGGGCGTCGGCTCCTTCTTGGCGGCCGCCATCAACGAGTCGGCGAACCGGTTGATCTGCTCGCCGTGGTCGTTGAAGTAGTACTCGCGCGTCACCTGCGCACCGCGGGCGGCCAGCACCCGACCCAGCGCGTCGCCGACCGCAGCCCAGCGGGTTCCGCCGAGGTGGATCGGGCCCGTCGGATTCGCCGACACGAACTCCAGGTTCACGTGCAGCGCCGACAGCTCGTCGCCGCGGCCGTACGCGGCGCGTTCGGCCAGGACGGTCGCGACCGTCTGGTTCTGGGCGGCCGCCGCCAGTCGCAGGTTCACGAACCCGGGGCCGGCGATCTCCGCCGAATCGATGCCCGCGTCGGCGGCGAACTCGGCCGCCAACCAGGTGGCCAGCTCCCGCGGATTCACCCCGGCGCGCTTGCCCAGCTGGAGGGCGATGTTCGTGGCGTAATCACCGTGCTCGGGGCTGCGCGGACGCTCCACGACCACCGAGTCGGGAATCAACGAGACGTCGAGGTCGTGGGCTTGAAAGACCTTCAGCGTCGCAGCGCGAAGCAGGGCAGCGAGTTCGGTGGGAGTCACAGGTACCCATTCTATTGTCCCGAGCGCCCGCATAAACAATCGGCCCGAGCCCGGTCCGGGGACGCCTTCGACCCCCGAACGAACTCTTGTCGAGTCAGTGGTCTCCACGCCCCGGAACTCGACACGACTTCGGGTGAGTGGCAGCGGGCTTCGCCCCTCAGGGCAGATTCAGCTGCCAGGAGACGCCGAAGCGGTCATTGACCCAGGCGAAGGCCTGCGAGAAGCCGTAATCGGCCAGGGGCATCAGCACCCCGCCGCCCTCGGCCAGGATCTGCACCAGCCGCTCCAACTCCGCGCGGTCGTCGACGTCGACGAACAACGAGCTCGACGGCGTGAAGTCGAAGGCGTGCGCCACCGAACTGTCGCTGACCAGGACGGCCTGTCCCGCCAGGTCCAATTCGGCCAGCATGATGCCGTGGGCGGCCTCCGGGTGCGGCTGCGACGAGACGAGGCGCCCCTGCGGGAACGCGGTCAGGTAAAGCTCGATCGCGTCGGCCGCGACAGCACCCTGGAACATCAGGAAAGGACGGATCTGTGTCATGGAACGAGCGTAACGACCCGATCGGGTCGGGGCGCTGCGGTCACGGGCATCTCCCGGTCACGGGCATCCGCGCCGTCGGCGGTACGCCTGGTGCCACCCGACGAGCCGGCGTTCAGCACCCGAGCAGGTCGGCCAACTCGTCGATGCCGCGCACGTGGAAGGAGTCGAGCGGGTTGCGCTCGGCCGCTTTCGGCTCCGGTCCCCATTCGCGGGGCCGCTCGACGTACGCCGTCCGCAGCCCGTGCGACCGTGCCGCCGCCAGATCCGTCGCGTGCGTGGCGACCATCAGGACCTCGTCGGGCCGCACGCCCGTCAGTTCAGCGACCCCCAGATACACCTGCGCGGCCGGCTTGTAGTGGCGCCACCGGTCCGCACCGCCGACGAAGTCCCACGGAAAGCCCGCGTGCGCGGCCATCTCGGTCAGCAGCGCGACGTCGCCGTTGCTCAGGGCGCCGATCGTGAAACCCGTCCGAAGCCGCGTCAAACCGGGCACCGAATCCGGCCATCCCGGAAGGATGTGCCAGGAATGCACGGCGGCCGTGAGCTGCTCCGCGGTCGCGACGACGCCGTGGTGCTCGCTCAGCACGTCTACGAGCGATTCTCGGTGCAGGTCGTCGAGCAGCGTCCACGGACGCCGGCCCGCCTCCACGTCGGCCAGCGCGGGCGCGTACCGCCGACGCCACTCGCGCGCCACCGCCGACCCGTCGAGGTCGGGAAAGAGCTCCGCCAGGGTCTGCGACACCCCCGAGTGCCAGTCCGCCACGGTGCCGAACGTGTCGAACGCGATGACCCGGATCCCGGCCCCGGCACTCATGATCGCGAGTACTCCGAGGCCGCGCGCACCAGCTCCGCCGACGGCGTCACCCCGGTGTAGAGGGCGAACTGCGCCGCCGCCTGACCGGCGATCACCGCATCGCCGCTGATCACCGGCTTGCCCGCGGCTCGCAGGCGACGAACGAATGCCGTGTCCGGCGGCATGGCGACCACATCGCACCCGGCGACCGCCGCGTCGACCGTCGCGGCCGGGAAGGGCATCTGCGCCGAGTCGCCCATCCCCACGGGCGTGGCGTTCACCAGCACGTCGAAGCGGTCGTCCGCGGACACCGACTCGACGTGCGCGAAGCCGTATCGGGCGGCCAGCGCCGGCCCGGTCCGACGATTCCGGCCGACGACGGTCACATCGGAGAAGCCGGCGTCGCGCAGGGCCGCGACCACCGCCTTGGCCATCCCGCCGCTGCCCGCGACCGCCACCGTCCCGGCACGGTCGAAGCCGGACTCGACCAGCAGGTCGAAGACGGCCTGGTAGTCGGTGTTGTACGCCCGCAGAACGCCGTCGTCGTTGACGATCGTGTTCACCGAGTCGATGGCCGCCGCCGAGTCCTCCATCACGTCGACCAGGTCGATCACCGCCTCCTTGTACGGCATCGACACCGCGGCGCCGCGAATCGGCAGACCACGGATCCCGGCGACGGCCGCGGCGATGTCGGCGGGCGCGAAGGCCTTGTAGACGAAGTTCAGGCCGAGCGCGTTGTACAGGTAGTTGTGAAAGCGGGTGCCGATGTTCGACGGTCGTGCCGCCAACGACACGCACAGCACGGTGTCGCGATCGAGGGTCCGAGCGTGCGGAGCAGTCATGCCCGCCAGGGTAGACGGCCCGACCGCCGCCGGGGCGCCCACATCAGCGGCCGCGGACCGCCGACACCGCCGCCACCGCACCGGTCACCGCGCCCGCCGACGCCATCGCCCAGGTGAAGCCCTCGGCGCCGCCCAGGCGGGCGACCGCGTCGAACACCGCGATGCCGACGGCGCTGCCGAATGCGAAGCCCACCTCCTGCAGGGCTCCGGCGTGTGAGAGCCGATCCTCGGGCGTCAGGTCGAACAGCGTCGAGACGGCGACCGACCCGACCACGCCGAAGCCGATGCCGATCAGCACCAGGCCCGGAGCCGACGCGCTCCCCAGCGCGACCCACAGCAGGCCGGCCGCCTCCAGCGCGAGCGCGGATGCGACCGCGACACGACGGGACACCAGTCGCACCGTCAGCGGCGCGACGATGCCGCCCGCGATCGTCGCGAGCGCCTGCGGCAGCAACGTCAAGCCCGCGTCGATCGGTGTGCCGCCGGACTCCTGAACGTGAATGCTGACCAGATAGATGGCCGCGCCCATCGCCGCGGCCGCCGTCAGGACCTGCCAGAACGCCAATGCGAACCCGGCCCGACCGAACAGCCCGACGTCGATCAGCGGATCGGCCGAACGGCGCTGTTTCGCGGCGAAGAGACCGAGCAGGAGGACGCCCAGCAGCGCCAACCCCAACCCCGCGACCGGCGCCGCGACAGCGTGCGAGATGCCGTACACGGTGACCGCCAGTCCGGCCGCGGACAGGCCGACGCTCGCCAGATCCCAGCGCGGCGGGGTCACCGCCCTGGTGTTCGGGACCAGCCACAGGGTCAACACGCTGCCCGCCAGGGCGATCGGCGCACACATCAGGAAGATCGACTCCCAGCCGAAGGCCTGGGTCAGCGCGCCGCCGACCACCGGTCCGACCGCCGTCGCAGCGCCGAACGTGGCCACCCACAGGCCGTTCGCAACCGTCCGTTCGTGTCCGCTGTAGACCTCGGCGATCGTCGAGACGACGTTCGCGATGACGAGTGCGCCCACCATGCCCGACAGGGCGCGTCCGCCGATGACCACCGCGGGCGAACTCGCCGCCGCGATGAGCACGTTGATCACCCCGAAGCCGGCCATGCCGGCCACGAGCATCGTGCGCCTGCCGAACCGGTCGCCGAGTCGTGCGGCGACGACGATCGATGCCGCCAGCGCCAGCGGATAGGCGTCGACCACCCAGGCGCGCGCGGCGCCCGCCAGACCCAGATCGGCGGCGATCGTCGGCAGCGCGGTGTTGACCATGCTGACGGCCAGCGAACCGGCGAGGATCCCGACCAGCAGCGGCAGCATCACCACCCATCGGCCCAGGCCGGCGGGTCGATCGACGATCTCGTCGGTGCGGCATTGCGTCATGCCCGCGATGATCCTCGCCGACGACGATTCGGCGCAAACCGAACACGGTCGCCGTCGCCGGCCCGAGATGAATCGTGTTCCGCGCGAAACCCAGATCATATCATGAATTGAATCTGACAACGCGCGAGTTTGACATCGCGCCGGAATCTCTTCATCGTGAATGGGTATCGCCGATTATCCGCGTGCACAATTCGCTGGATCTTGAGTCGGCGATCGATTGCATTTGCGACGCACCCCGAAGGGGAATTTCTCGGTTTTGAAAGGTTGAATATTGAGCAGCTCAGCACGAATCGCAGTCATCGGCGCGGGTCCGAGCGGCATGGCCGCCCTGCGCGCTTTCGACTCCGCCGAGCGCGGAGGTGCCGACATCCCGGAGATCGTCTGCTTCGAGAAGCAGGACGACTGGGGCGGCCAGTGGAACTACACCTGGCGCACGGGAACTGATGGCTACGGCGAGCCGGTGCATTCGAGCATGTACCGGAATCTGTGGTCCAACGGACCGAAGGAAGCACTCGAGTTCGCGGAGTACACATTCGACGAACATTTCGGTCGGCCCATTTCCTCCTACCCTCCGCGTGAAGTCCTGTGGGATTACATCAACGGCCGCGCAGAGAAGTCCGATGTCAAGAAGAAGGTCCATTTCGCGCACGTCGTTCGTCGAGTCGAATTCGACGAACAAAGTGAGCAGTTCACGCTGACCGTCGACGACCTGCGCAACAAGAAGACCCTGGTTCAGACATTCGACGAAGTGATCGTGTCGACCGGCCACTTCTCGTTCCCGAATGTGCCGGACGTCGAGGGAATCGACACGTTCCCGGGTGAGGTGATTCACGCCCACGAGTTCCGCGGTGCCGAACGATTCGCCGGCCAGCGACTGCTCATCATCGGCGGCTCGTACTCGGCCGAGGACATCGGCATCCAGTCCCACAAGATGGGCGCCCGGCAGGTCACCATGAGCTACCGCTCGCAGCCGCAGGGCTTCGCGTGGCCGCAGGGTGTCGAGGAGAAGCCCCAGGTCAGTCGCATCGACGGCACCATCGCGACGTTCGTCGACGGCACCGCGCGCGAGTTCGACGCGGTGATCCTGTGCACCGGGTACCTGCATCACTACCCGTTCCTGCCGCAGGAGATGCGCCTCGATTCGCCGAACAACCTGTACCCGCAGGGCCTGTACCGCGGCGTCACCTGGCAGGGCAATCCGAAGCTCCACTACCTCGGTGCGCAGGACCAGTGGTTCACGTTCAACATGTTCGACGCCCAGGCGTGGTTCGTGCGCGATGTGATCCTGGGCCGCATCAGTCTGCCGGACGAGGCCGAGCGCGCCGCCGACATCGCCGAGTGGTCGGACCGTTACGCGAAGGTCGACGACGACGCGGCCGCCGTCCAGTTCCAGGCCGACTACATTCGGGACCTGATCGAGCAGACCGACTACCCGATGTTCGACCTGGACGAGGTCGTCGCGATCTTCCTCGCCTGGAAGAAGGACAAGAAGCACAACATCCTCACCTACCGGGACCAGGTCTATCGGTCGGTGATGACGGGCACCCAGTCGCTGGTGCACCACACCCCGTGGATCGCCGAGCTCGACGATTCACGCGAGCGCTACCTCCAGGGGCAGCCGCGTGCGGAGCAGGCACGGAACGGTTCGCGCCGCGAGCGACTCGTCTAGCTTCGACCCACCGACAGAGCTGCGTCGGGTCGGCACCGCTGCGGTGCCGGCCCGACGCAGCTCTGTTCCGATCCGACGGCGCGGTGCGACACGGATAATCGACCCATGACCGACATGCCCACCGACGGACGGGCCGACAGCGATCGATTCGAGCTCTTCACCGACCGGGAGCGACTCGACTACGACGCGATCATCGACTTCCTGGCGAACCAGGCGTATTGGGGTCGATGGCGCAGCACCACCGACATCCGCGATGCGATCGCCGGATCGTGGCGGGTCGTCGGCGGCGTCGACCGCACCACCGGTGCATTCGTCGCCTTCGCCCGCGCCATCTCCGACGGCGTCACCGTCGCCTACCTGTCCGACGTCTTCGTCGTTCCCGCCGCCCGCGGCCACGGTCTCGGGAAGCGGCTGGTCGAGGAGATGATCGAGAACGGCCCCGGCGCCCACTTCCGGTGGCTCCTGCACACCGACGACGCGCACGGACTGTACAAGCAGTTCGGTTTCGTCGAACCCGACGAGACCGTGTTGGAGCGACGACGTATCCGGCCGATCCCGCCGCGCCCCTGAAGCGCCCTGGACGGCGGCTCGCACGCCCTCGGGACTCAGCACGGCGGCTCGGACGCCCTCATGCCCCTGGACGGCGGCTCGGCCATCTTCAGGCCCCTGGACGGCCGCTCGGACATCTTCAGGCCCCTGGACGGCCGCTCGACCGCCGCCCCAGGCTCATCGAGTAGCCCGCGAACGAAGTGAGCGAGCGTATCGAGATGCCCACCGACCCCAGGTCTCGATACGCCCTCGGCCAGCGCCTCGGCCTACTCGACCACCCTAAAAAGCGGCACCACGAACACCGCCGCAGGCCCCTGGACGGCCGCTCGACCGCCGCCTCAGGCTCATCGAGTAGCCCGCGAACGAAGAGAGCGAGCGTATCGAGATGCCCACCGACCCCCAGGCCTCGATACGCCCTCGGCTAGCGCCTCGGCCTACTCGACCACCCTAAAAAGCGACACCACGAACACCCCAACCACCCTGCAAGACGAGGCACTCCACACCCCGCAGCAGCCTCCCCCTCAGGCTCATCGAGTAGCCCGCGAACGAAGAGAGCGAGCGCATCGAGATACCCACCGCCCCCAGGCCTCGATACACGCTCGGCTAGCGCCTCGGCCTACTCGACCACCCTAAAAAGCGACACCACGGATACCGCCCCAGGCTCATCGAGTAGCCCGCGAACGAAGTGAGCGAGCGTATCGAGATGCCACCGCGAAACGACGGAACCCGCGCACAAGGCGCGGGTTCCGTCGTTCAAGCTGGTGCCCCCCGCAGGATTCGAACCTGCGACCTTCTGCTCCGGAGGCAGACGCTCTATCCCCTGAGCTAGGGGGGCTCATCGGGCGAGAGCAACATTAGCGCACCCCGCCGTCAGATCCCAACACGGGGGTCGACTTATGCCCTCAGACGCCGATCAACTTGGCAACGGCCACTTCTCGATACCGGTCGGGTGTGCAGGTCAGGACGATGATCTGGGCGTCGCCGCCGGAGGTTCCGAGAACCTGAGCCATGGCCGACAGCCGCGTCGGGTCGGTGTAGCCGAGCGCATCGTCCAGGATCAACGGCACCCCGTCGGCGGTGTCCACGAGAGTGGCGCACGCCAGCCGCGCCAGCAGCCCCAGTTGCTCTTTCGCTCCGCCGGAGAGCGCGTCCACGTCGACGGTCACGCCGTCGAGCGTGCGGGTGGTGATCACGAAGTCGTCGTCGATGTGGAAGGTGACGCCGTCGCCGAAGACCGGCGCCGCGAGTTCCTCGAGGCGCCGCGTGAACGGATCGACGTAGCGAGCTCGGCTCTCGTTCCGTTGGCGCTGCAGCGTCTCGTACAGCGCCCGGGCGCCCGCCGCCCGCCGCGAGACCCGCTTCAGTTGAGCCTGGGCCGCTTCGTCGTCGGCCTCGGCTTCCGACAGTTCGTCGAGGCGACCGTCGCTGCGGCAGATGTCCAGCATCGTCGACAGCTCGGCCTGCAGCCTCCTAGCGTCCGACAACTGCTTCCGCAGCCGCCCCTGGGCCGCGTCGACGTCGGCGACCCTGGTGCGCAGACCCGCCAGATCGAGCTCGTGGAGGCGTCGGCGCACCGCCGTCAGTGCGGCCGTGGCCGCCTCCAGTTCGCCGGCCGCCGCGGCTGACCGGTCGGCGAGGGCGTCATCGGAGGCCTCCGCGACGGCTCGCGCCAGTTCGGCGTCGACGGCGGAGGTCTCCTCGGCGAGCCTGGCGCCGGACTCCGTGAGCGTCTGTGCGCGAACACGAGCGCGGCCGGCGTCGGCCGCCAGAGCGTCGCGGCGGCGCTCGGCGGCGCTCACCGCCTCGGCGAGGGTCCGCTCGTCGGCACGCAGTTGCACCGGGTCACCGGTCTCGGCGGCCGATTCGGTCTCGGGAAGTCGCGCGAGGATGTCGAGTCGCTGCCGATCGAGATCCTCCGGGCGCGAGCCGGCCAGCTCCCGAGCGATCCCCCGTTCGAGTTCTGCGGTACGCCGCTGTGCCTCGGCTCGGCGCCCGGCGACCGCCGCCACGTCGGTGACGGCCGCGACTCCGCAGCGGCGCAAGAGCTCGGCCTCGCGGGCCCGCAACGAGTCCAGTTCGGCCGCCATCGCGGCCGAGTCGGCGCCAGGCCTGATCTCCACGCGCACCGTTCCCGGCACGTCGATCACAGTGTTCGTGGCGGTCGTCAACTCGATCCCGTCGGCCAACTCCTCGCCGTCCACGAGCACAGCCGTATCGCCCAGTCGCGTCACCGCGACGGTGCCGGCCACCGCCTCGAGGCGGGCGGTCGCGGCCGTGATGTCGCGGTCGAGCCGGGCGGCGAGGGCGACGTCGTCGGGCGTGACGGTGATCGCCTCGACTTCCTTCCGCACCGCGTCGAGTTCGGCGCCCAGGCGGGCGACCTCGTCGAGCGCGCTCTCGAGCCTGACGAGCCGAGCGCGGTCGGCCGCGACGACGGCCGCAGTCTCCGCGACGCTGAGCTGCCGGCGCACCGCGGCAAGGCTTGCGGCCGCGGCCGCCACCTCGTCGGCGACCTCGGCGGCCTGGGCGTCGGCGGCGTCGGCCAGCGCAGTGGCCTGCTCGGCGGCGGCCGTGTTCTCGTCGACGGTCGCGCGCAGTTTCGCGAGCCGCTCCCGGAGTGCGACCCGACTGTCGCACGCCTCGGCCGCCACCTGATGCGCCAGCTGCTTGGCCTGGGCCGTCGCGCAGGCCGCGGCCTCCTGCTCCCCCACCGCTTCGGCCTCGGCGAGTGCCGCCGCCGCCTGAGCGAATTCGACATTCCCGGTCTGCTCGTCGGCGACCAGCTGCCGAACCCGCTCGACGACGCGAGGCAACCGGTCGGCGGCATCCTGGGCCGTGGCGAGGAAGGCCTGTCGCTGCGCGACCTTCGCGGCGGCGTCGTCGGCCGTCGCGACCGCCTGAGCCAGTTCCCCGGTCGGGCGACCCTGCGCGAGCGTGAAGTACTTCTTGTACTCGGCGGTCACCGCGGCCACCAGTGCGAGCGTCTGCGGCGACTCCCCGCCACCGGCCTCGGCCTGCCCCGCCGCGCGATCGAGCGCCTGCGACAGCGCCGAACTGTTCGCCAGATCACCCAGAGCCGGGTCGGCGGACTGCAGCAGCCGCAGGGCTTCGAACAGGGAGCGATCCAGAGACTCGGCGAGGATCTGATCGACCCGCTCGTGCGCCTCTCGCCCGGCGAACTGCTCGCGGAGCGGTTCGACGATCGTCAGCGTGGTCTCCGGCTGCCTGTTGAAGCGCTTGAAGTATTCGAATCGCCAAGGGCCGCAAGAGATGTCGGCCCACACCTCGGTGCCGACATCGCGCCCGGCGGGCTGCACCGCCCGCACACTCCTCGCCTTGCTGCTGGACTGGGCGGTCAGGAGGAGGTCGAAGGCCTCCATCATCGACGACTTCCCTGCTTCGTTGTCGCCCTCGATGACGGTGACGCCCGCCTCGGCGAACTCGATCTCGCGGGAGGCGACCCCGCGGAAGTTCTCGACCCGGAGTCGGTGCAGTCTCATCGGTGTCCTCCCGCCAGTCGGTACAGCAGTCCCAGCGCCGCGCGGGCGGCCTCGGCATCGTCTCCTTCGCCACCGGCCCGTTCGGCCAGCTCGGCCGCCGCAATCGCCGCATACCCCTGCAGGTCGAGGCCGCTGACATCGGACGGGTCGGAGACGACGGCCAGATCGTGGTGTCGTTCCCAGATCCTCAGCGCGGCGAAGCGGTCGCCGAACTGATCGAGGAGGTCGCTCAAAGTCACCTCGTCGGCGACGCTGACGGTCCCGGTCAGCGCCAGCTTCACCACCGTTCGGGCCTTGTCGTTGATCGCCGAGAGGCGCGTGCGGAGCCGGGCGATGTCGTCGGCTCCGTTCATGTCCTCGCGCACCGTGTGGAAGGCCCACTGCCCGATGCGATGCGGCACGACGTCGACGGTCGGCGCGGCCCCGCGAGCGAGGGTGACTTCGAGGACGTGGCCGGGGGCCGACTCGACGTGGTCGAAGTCCGTGACCTCCGGCGCTCCCGAGTACCAGATGCGCCCGGTGTCGCCCACCGAAGTCAGCGAATGGCGATCACCGAGTGCAACGTAGTCGACCAATCCCGCCGCGACGGCGACATCGAGGGTGGCGCCGCCGATCATGGCGGGGTCGTCGTTGGGGCTCAGCGAGTCGACACCCCCGTGCCCGACCACGATCCGGATGTCCTCGGACGCGGCCAGGCCGGCGACCTGCTCGTTGACGAGGTCGGCGAGCGGCCGCTTGGTGGTCCACGGCGCCGCGACCAGGCTGACGCCGTCACGAACGCGGACCACCCCCGCCGTGTCCAGGACCACGACATTGTCGGGGCACGCCGCCGTGAAGTCACGCGATCGGTACACGCTCGTCGCATCGAGCGGGTCGTGATTGCCGGGCAGCAGGTAGACCGGCACCGGGTAGTCGCCCAGGGCGTCGAGGGTGCGCCGGATGATCCTCGTCGAGACCCGCGGATCGTCAAAGACGTCGCCGCAGACGACGACGAACTCGGCGCCGGTCTCACGCGCCAGCGTGCCGATGCGGGCCACCGCGTCCTCGCGCGCCGCGTTGTAGGTGTGCTGAGCTTCGCCGGCGAGGAAGTGACGCGTCATCCCCAACTGCCAGTCGGCCGTGTGCAGGAAGGTGACACGACGTGCCGCGGCGGCATCGCTCCTGAAGTCGACGCCGTCATCGCCCGCGGCCGGAGCGGCGGCGAACAGTGCGAGCGGTTCCAGTTCGAAGAGCGGTTCGGTCACACATGCATTGCTGTCGAGCGCCGAATCGTCGTAGGCCGGTCGCGTCACGCCGCCTCCTCCTGTCGTCTCCGGTCGTTGGCACGGGCGGAAGCACTCCTCCACCCGTTCGGAGACGATGGTACGAGGGGCCTACGACATTTCCGGCGTCCGCCGTCCCGCGCGTGCCACCGGATCGGTCCGCGACCCGCCGGTTCGCACCAGAAGCAGCGTCGCCCCCGCGCCCACCAGCAACATCGCCGCGCCGAGATAGATCGAGTCGCCCATCGCCCGGGCGAATCCCTCCCGCAGCGGTGCCGGCAGCTGCGTCACCGTGCCGGTATGACTCTGCGTGTCGACACCGGGCAGTTCTGCGGCCAGGCGAGACATCATCAGCGCACCGATCCCCGCGGCGCCGATCACCGACCCGATGACCCGGGTCGTGTTGTAGACGCCGGCGCCCGCGCCGGCCTGATGCCAGGGCAGATCACGGGTGGCGGTCGCCGCCAGCGGCGCCCACACCGCGGCGCTGGCGACGCCCATCAGCAGTGTCGGAGCGAGCAGTTGCCAGACGGGAGTCTCCGGCCGGAAGATCGCACCCGCCCAGAACGAGGCGACCGCGTAGCCGAACAGACCGAGCGAGACCACATTGCGCGGGTGCACTCGATCGAGGATCCGCCCCACGATGGGTGCGAGGACTCCGGTGAGCACCGCCATCGGCACCATCACCAGTGCCGACCGCAACGGCGACATCCCTCCGACGAGCTGCAGGAAGAACATGATCGGGATCATCGAACCGGAGACGGCGAAACCCATGGTCGCGATGCCGACGTTGGACACGCTGAAGTTGCGGTCGCGGAACAGGCTGAGCGGGACCAGCGGCTCCACCCGGCCCTTGCCCTCCCAGACGATGAACGCGATCATCACGGCGGCGCCCGCGCCGATCAGCGCCCAGATCCAGCCGGCCCAGTCGTACGACTGCCCCTCTTGAATCCCGAAGACCAGGGCGAACAGGCCGACGGCCGACAGCGCGACGCCCACCCAGTCGAACTTGTGGTCGTGTGTCTCGACGTCCGGGACGAACATCGCCGCCAGGGCGAGTCCGGCCAGGCCCACCGGCAGGTTGACGAAGAAGATCCACTCCCAGCCGAACGAGTCGGTCAGGACGCCGCCGAGGAGCGGGCCGACCAGCGTCGCGACGCCGGCGACGGTCCCCCACACGCCCATCGCGGCACCGCGCCGCTCCGGCGGGAAGATCCTGGTGATCAGCGCCATAGTCTGCGGGGTGATCATCGCCGCACCCAGGCCCTGGACGGCGCGTGCGGCGATGAGCTCGCCGATGCTGCCGGAGAGGCCGCACCAGACGCTCGCCGCGGTGAAGACCAGCAGCCCGGCCTGATAGACGGTCTTGGGTCCGATCTTGTCGCCCAGCCGGCCGGCGATCAGGAGCGGAACGGCGTAGGTGAGCAGGTACGCGCTGGTGACCCAGACGATCCCGTTCACGTCCGCGTTCAGCGCCGACATGATCTGCGGCTGTGCCACGGCGACGATCGACATGTCGACGAGGATCATGAAGAAGCCGACGCACAGGGCCATCAGGGCCGCCCAGGGGCGGTCGGTGACCGATCGAAAGGTACCGCTCTGCGGAGTCGAGGTCACCCGAGTCCCCTTTCCTGATTCTTGAATGCCAGCGACAGTAACACCGGCCGCCGCGGCCGCGGCGACCGGTTTTCGCTGACGCGAGGCCCGGACACGGTCGCTGCGGTGGGTGTTGCTGTGTTGGGTGATACAGCAACCGGCGGTCGCGGAATAATCCCGCTGCCCGAGAAACTTGTACGAAGGCGGTCCGCGTGCGCGGACACCGGACCACCGACGCCCACCGTCGGCGCGGCGCCATGTCGGTGCCCGCACCTAAGGTGGAAGCATCGCCCGACACCGCACCTCGCGTCGCGACGGCGACGCGACAGGAGGGAGAACCGCCATGCGCAGATCGAAGGCCGCGCCGCGACCGGAGGCCCCATTCCCGTCTGCCCCAGTCCCGTCTGCTGCAGTCCCGTCTGCTGCAGTCCCGTCTGCCTCGAGTCCCGATGCCACCGCGGACGCCGGCGCGGGGCGCGGAACGCTGCTCGTCCTCAGCACGCTCATCGACCGGGCCCAACGTCTTCAGCAGCCCGCCGTCGCCAAGTACGTGCGACGCCTGCGCGGCAAGTACCCGGATGAGGGCCCGGAACAGATCATCCGGCGACTGGAGAAGCAGTACCTGACGACGGTGACCGCGTCCGGCGGCGCGGTCGGTGCCGCCGCGGCGATCCCCGGTGTCGGCACCGTGACCGCGCTCAGCGCGCTCACCGCCGAGACCGTCGCCTTCGTCGAGGCCTCGGCGCTGCTCGCACTGGCGATCGCCGAGGTCCACGGGATCGCGCCGACCGACCAGGAACGCCGCAAGACGCTGGTCCTGGCGGTCGCGCTCGGCGAGGAGGGGACGGCGCTGGTCGGCAAGGCCGTCGGCGCCAAGGGCACCGATGCCATCGCCAGGCTCGGTGTCCCCGGACTTCCCGGCGTCAACCTCGCCACCGTCAACCGGACGCTCGGCAACAGGTTCGTCCGGAAGTTCGCCCTCGGCAAGGCGCCGGTGGTGATGGGCAAACTGGTGCCGGGCGGTATCGGCGCGGTGATCGGCGGAGTCGGCAACCGGGCTCTGGGCACTCGGGTGATCCGCAACGCCCGCGGCGCCTTCGGCCCGCCCCCGCACTTCTGGGACATCGACGGCGAGGTCGTCCGGGCTCCCCGCGTCATCGAGGCGGGTTGACCGAGC
Source organism: Gordonia aichiensis (assembly GCF_039946255.1). Lineage (GTDB taxonomy): Bacteria > Actinomycetota > Actinomycetes > Mycobacteriales > Mycobacteriaceae > Gordonia > Gordonia aichiensis_A. Next base: position 51,964 of record NZ_JBCDWL010000005.1, read on the forward strand.
GGGCCGACGTCGTCGACCACCCCGACAGCGCAGGCACCGGATGGATCCGCAGGCTCGTCGGCGAATGCCTGCGTCGGCGGCGCCTGGCGATCGCGATGATCGCGGTCACCCTCGGTGCCGTCGCCGTCGATCTGGTGGCCCCGCTGGTGACGAAGGCCGCCATCGACTCCGCAACCGGTCAGGCGGCCGTCGCCTTCGGGTTGCCGGTCCTGATCGGCGCCCTGCTGGTCGGCGCCGTCCTCCGGTACGGCTGCCAGTTCGGCCGCCGGATGACCGCCGGTCGGATGTCGATCACCGTCCAGGACGATTTGCGGCGCAAACTGCTGGACACCCTTCATCACGTCGACGGCCCCTCCCGCGACTCCATTCGCACCGGGCAGGTGGTGTCGAGGTCGATCTCCGATCTCCAGGTCGTCCAATCGCTGCTGGCGATGGCCCCACTCTCGCTCGGCGGCGCGGTGCAGGTGGTGCTGTCGCTGGGAGTGATGGCCTGGCTCTCGCCACTGCTGACCCTGGTCGCGGTCGCGGTGGTCCCACTGGTCGCCGCCATCGTGTACCGCAGTCGCAAGCGTCTCTTCGCGGCGACGTGGGCGGCGCAGCAGGCCGCCGCCGACGTCGCCGGCCATGTCGAGGAGACGGTCACGGGCGTCCGCGTCGTGAAGGGCTTCGGCCAGGAGCACCGGGCCACCGACGAACTGGCCGACCTGGGTGAGCGGCTGTACCGGTTCAAGCTCCGCGCCGCGCACCTCAGCGCGCGCTTCACGCCGACCATGTCGGCGATCCCGCAACTGGGCATGGTCGCGGTCATCGGTCTCGGCGGGTATCTGGTGTACCTCGGCGACATCACCGCGGGAACCTTCCTCGCCTTCTCCACGTATCTGGCCACCATGACCGGGCTCGCGCGGGTGCTGACGAATCTGATCGTCAACGCCCAGCTGGCCGCCTCCGCGGTGACCCGCGTCTACGACGTCATCGACCATCCGCACGACGCGGCGTTCGCCCGGACCGAGACCGCCCCGAGCGGTCCCCTGGGGCTGCGCTTCACCGACGTCGCGGTCGCCTTCGACGACCGTCCGGTGCTGCGCGACCTCGACCTGGAGGTCCGGCCCGGCGAGTGCGTCGCCGTGGTCGGCGGACCGGGTTCGGGCAAGTCGACGCTGGCCGAACTGCTCACCGGCGCGTACCGTCCCGACGCCGGGCACGTCGCGCTGGTGGGAGCCGACGGCGTCGCCGTCGACGTCACCGACCTCGCCCCCGACGAGCTGTACCGATCCGTCGCGATCGCCTTCGACGAGCCCTTCCTCTACTCGGCGACCATCGCCGACAACATCGCCCTCGCCGCCGCCGACTCACCGCACCCGGACCCGGCGATGGTGGCGGCCGCCCGGGCCGCGGCGGCCGACTTCGCCGAGGACCTGCCCGACGGCTATGACACCGAGGTCGGCGAACGAGGACTGACCCTCTCGGGCGGGCAACGGCAGCGAGTCGCGCTCGCGCGCGCCCTGTATCAGCGCACCCCGGTCCTGGTCCTCGACGACGCCACCTCCGCCGTCGACGCCGCGACCGAGGCGCGGATCTTCGCTCATCTGCGCTCCCTGGGGACGACCATGCTCGTCCTGGCGCACCGGCAGTCCACGCTCTCGATCGCCGACCGGGTCGCCGTTCTGGAGGGCGGAGCCGTCACCGACACCGGCACGGTCGCCGAACTGTCGGCGCGCTCGGATCGCTTCCGGCGGCTGATGTCGCCGACCGACACCGCCGAGCAGCGGGCCGCGGCGCGATCGGCGGTCGCGCAGCAGCAGCGGATCGACGTCGCCGACCTCTGGCCGGGCGGCGCCGCGGCACCCGCACCGAAGGTCGCCGGACCGAGGGTCGCCGCCTCCGTTCCGGTCGGCCCGGGCGGCCGGGGCCGCGGCAGCGCACTCGGGGCGATGCCCGCCACCGACGAGATCCGCGCTGCGGTCGACGCCCTGCCCCCGGCGACCGAGGGACCGCAGACCGACGTGCGGGCCGCACGCGCCGAACGCACCACGTTCAGCCTTCGGCAGATCCTGTGGCCGGTGCGCTGGCTGCTGGCGGTCGTGGTGGCCACGATCGCCGCCGACACGCTCATCGGGCTGGCGTTCCCGACGCTGGCCCGGACGGTGCTCGACGCGGGCGCCCACGCCGATGCGGCGGTGATCGCGCTGGCGACGGCCGCCGGCGTCGGCCTGGTGGGCGCGGCCTGGGCGGCCGGTGCGGTGAACGTGGTCGCCGCGGCGCGCGCGGGTGAGCGCGTCCTGTACGCCCTGCGCATCCGCAGCTACGCGCATCTGCAGCGGCTGGGCCTGGACTATTACGAACGGGAGTTGTCGGGCCGGATCATGACCCGGATGACCACCGATGTCGACGCCCTGTCGGGCTTCGTGCAGAACGGGCTGTCGTCGGCGGCCATCGCGGTGCTCACCCTGTTCGGGGTGTCGGCGGCGCTGCTGGCGACCGATTGGGAGCTGGGTCTGGTCATCGCCCCGGTGTTCCCGATCCTCCTCGGCGCGACGATCGTCTTCCGGCGATTCTCGTCGCGGGCGTACACCCGCACCCGCGAACTGGTCTCGGCGGTCAACGCCGACTTCCAGGAGAACATCGCCGGCCTCGCGACCACTCGCGTGTACCGGCACATCCCGACCGCGCAGGCCGAGTTCGGTCGGCGCAGCGACGCGTGGGTGGCGGCGCGAATGGACTCCCAGCGGGCCGTCTCGATCTACTTCCCGTTCATCACGTTCTGCTCCGAGGCGGCCACCGCGGTGGTCCTCGGGGTCGGCGCACAGCAGGTGATCGCCGGCACGCTCTCCCCCGGAACGTTGATCGCCTTCGTCCTGTACCTGGCGATGCTGTTCGGGCCGGTGCAACAGCTGACCTCGGTGTTCGACGCCTACCAGCAGGCGGCCGTCGGCCTGCGACGGATCCGTGACCTGCTGGCGACCCCGAGCTCGCTGGTCGACGCGCCGCAGGCCGACGCGGTCGGTGGATCGGCCGACGACCGGTCGGCGCGGTTCGAGGGCGATGTGCGACTGGACGGCGTCGACTTCCGCTACGCAGGCGCCGATCGTGACGCTCTCACCGCCGTCGATCTGCACCTGGCCCCGGGCACCTCGCTCGCCCTGGTCGGCACCACCGGGGCGGGCAAGTCGACGATCGTCAAGCTCCTCGCACGCTTCTACGATCCGACGGCCGGCGCGGTCCGCATGGACGGCACCGATCTGCGCCGGCTCGACCTTCATCGGTATCGCAGTCGGCTGGGCGTGGTGCCGCAGGAGGCGCACCTGTTCGCGGGCACTGTCGCGGACAACATCGCCTACGGTCGCCCCGACGCGTCCCGCGCGCAGATCGCCGCCGCCGCGCGCCGGGTCGGTGCGGCGGCGATGATCGCCGCCCTCCCCGGCGGCATGGAGTTCCCGATCGCCGAACGGGGGCGCGGGCTCTCGTCCGGACAGCGTCAGCTGATCGCCCTGGCCCGCGCCGAGCTGGTGGAGCCCGATCTGATCCTGCTCGACGAGGCCACCGCCACCCTCGACCAGGAGACCGAGGCACAGGTGCTGGTGGCGGGCGAGGCCCTGGCGCAACGCCGGACCACCGTGATCGTCGCCCACCGGCTCGCGACCGCGGCCCGTGCCGACCGGATCGCGGTGATCGACGCCGGGCGCGTCGTGGAGGTCGGCTCGCACTCGGCCCTGCTCGCCGGCGACGGCGCCTACCGCCGACTGTGGGCGGCCGGGGTGTCGCCCGACGAGCGTTCGGCCGACGAGCCACGAAGCGCGAGCGATCTCGATCGCGTGCCGACCGCGCCGAGCTACTGATCAGTCACTTCAGAACGGCCACGCAAGTCCGTCATTTCGGGCACGGTCGGACCCACTGATCGCGTGAGATTGACCACTAATCGCACGCCTGGCAGGTCGGTGTGGCACACCTGGCCCGACCCGCGAGCCGTCCGCGTACCATCGATTGATGGCAGGCCGGCCCGGTCCACAAGACCAGACTGCCCGCCCGCCACGCGATCGAAGTACACCTGGGTGAATTGAGGCGAGACAGCGCTGTGAGCAGTTCGATTTCCGAATCAGACTTCGGACAGAACGAATGGCTGGTGGAGGAGATGTACCAGCGATTCCAGACCAACCCCGAATCAGTCGATCCGAGCTGGCACGAGCTTCTCAAGAACTACCGTCCCGGTTCGACTGCCCCCACTGCCGACCGCAACGGATCGGCCCCGACCACGCCGGCAGCCGCACCCGCGCCCGCCGCACCCGCAGCGCCCGCCGCCCGGGTGGCGCCGAAGCAGCCGGTGACGCTCGACACCGAGCCGACGAAGGCCGCTCCCGCGCCGACGCGCGCCCCCGCTCCGGCGCGTGAGGCCGCAGCGACGAAGGCCGCCTCGGGCACCAGCATGACCGCCTCGGCCGCCAAGCCGGCCGCCGACGCAGGCACCGACACCAACCAGCTCCTGCGTGGACCGTCGGCGGCGATCGTCCGCAACATGTCGGCCTCCCTCGAGGTGCCGACCGCGACCAGCGTCCGCGCGGTCCCCGCCAAGCTGATGATCGACAACCGCATCGTCATCAACAACCACCTGGCACGCACCCGCGGTGGCAAGACCAGCTTCACCCACATCCTCGGGTACGCGATCGTTCAGGCGATCAAGTCGTTCCCGAACATGAACCGCCACTTCGCCGAGATCGACGGCAAGCCGAACGTGGTGACGCCCGCGCACACCAACCTCGGCCTGGCCATCGACCTGCCGGGCAAGAACGGCAGTCGCACGCTCGTCGTCGCCGCGATCAAGGGCTGCGAGACGATGAACTTCTCCGAGTTCGTCGCCGCATACGAGGACATCGTCCGCCGCGCCCGCGAGGGCAAGCTCGGCGCCGAGGACTTCGCCGGCGTGACGATCTCGCTGACCAACCCGGGCACCATCGGCACCGTCCACTCGGTGCCGCGACTGATGAAGTCGCAGGGCGCGATCATCGGTGCGGGAGCCATGGAGTACCCGGCCGAGTTCCAGGGCGCCAGCGACGAGCAGATCGCCGAGATGGGCGTCGGCAAGCTCATGACGCTGACCTCCACCTACGACCACCGGATCATTCAGGGCGCCGAGTCGGGCGACTTCCTGCGCAAGGTGCATCACCTGCTGCTCGACGACGACTTCTGGGACGAGTTGTTCACCTCGCTGCAGATCCCGTACGAGCCGGTCCGCTGGCGTCGCGACATCCCGGCCGGCCTGGTCGACAAGAACACCCGCGTCCTGGAGATCATCGCCGCCTACCGCAGCCGCGGCCACCTGATGGCCGACACCGATCCGCTGATGATGGACTCGGCCGCCCGCGTCTCGCATCCCGATCTGGATGTGCTGACCTACGGCCTCACCCTGTGGGACCTGGATCGCTCGTTCAAGGTCGGCGGCTTCCACGGCCAGCGCGACATGAAGCTGCGCGACGTGCTGTCGATCCTGCGGGACGCCTACTGCCGCCACATCGGCGTCGAGTACACGCACATCCTCGACCCCGAGCAGCAGCGCTGGCTGCAGGATCGCGTCGAGATCAAGCACGCGAAGCCGCCGGTGGCCGAGCAGAAGTACATCCTGAGCAAGCTCAACGCCGCCGAGGCCTTCGAGACCTTCCTGCAGACCAAGTACGTCGGCCAGAAGCGGTTCTCGCTCGAGGGCGCCGAGTCGGTCATCCCGATGATGGACGCGGTCCTGGATCAGAGCGCCGAGCACGGCCTGGACGAGGTCGTCATCGGCATGCCGCACCGCGGTCGGCTCAACGTGCTCGCCAACATCGTCGGCAAGCCGTACTCGAAGATCTTCACCGAGTTCGAGGGCAACCTCGGCCCGGCCGAGGCGCACGGCTCCGGCGACGTCAAGTACCACCTGGGCGCCGAAGGCAAGTACTACCAGATGTTCGGCGACAACGAGATCACCGTCTCGCTGACCGCCAACCCCAGCCACCTCGAGGCCGTCGACCCGGTTCTGGAGGGCATCGTCCGCGCCAAGCAGGACAACATGAGCGAGGAGCACCCGTTCGCGGTGCTGCCGCTGATGCTGCACGGCGACGCCGCCTTCGCCGGCCAGGGCGTGGTGGCCGAGGTGCTCAACATGTCGATGCTCAACGGTTACCGCACCGGCGGCACCGTGCACATCGTCGTCAACAACCAGGTCGGCTTCACCACGGCGCCGGAGTACTCGCGCTCGACGCAGTACTGCACCGACATCGCCAAGATGATCGGCGCACCGATCTTCCACGTGAACGGCGACGACCCGGAGGCCTGCGTGTGGGCCGCCAAGCTCGCCGTCGACTACCGCGAGGCGTTCAACCGCGACGTGGTCATCGACCTGGTCTGCTACCGCCGCCGCGGTCACAACGAGGGCGACGACCCGTCGATGACCCAGCCGGCGATGTACGACGTGATCGACAACCTGCGCAGCGTCCGCAAGAGCTACACCGAAGCCCTGATCGGCCGCGGCGACATCTCGACCAAGGAGGCCGAGGACGCCCTGCGCGACTACCAGGGTCAGCTGGAGCGGGTGTTCGTCGAGGTCAAGGAGCTCGAGCGCTACACCCCCGAGGCATCCCCGTCGGTGGAGGGCGATCAGACCCTGCGCACCAAGCTGGTGACCGCCGTCGCGCAGGAGAAGCTCGCTCAGATCGGCGACGCCTTCGGTCTGCTGCCGGAGGGCTTCACCCCGCACCCGCGCGTCAAGCCGGTGATCAAGCGTCGCCACGAGATGCCGATCAAGGGCGACGTGGACTGGGCCTTCGCGGAACTGCTGGCCTTCGGCACCCTGGTGCAGGAGGGCCGCACGGTCCGGCTGTCGGGCCAGGACTCGCGCCGCGGCACGTTCACGCAGCGCCACTCGGTACTCATCGACCGGGAGAACGGCTCGGAGTACACGCCGCTGAACCACCTGCCCGACGCACCGGGCCGCTTCCTGGTGTACGACTCGCCGCTGAGCGAGTACGGCGTGCTGGGCTTCGAGTACGGCTACGCCGTCGCGAACCCCCACGCGCTGGTGATGTGGGAGGCCCAGTTCGGCGACTTCGTCAACGGCGCCCAGTCGATCATCGACGAGTTCATCAGCTCGGGCGAGGCCAAGTGGGGCCAGCGCAGCGACGTCGTGCTGCTGCTGCCGCACGGCCACGAGGGCCAGGGCCCCGACCACACCTCGGGCCGCATCGAGCGGTTCCTGCAGCTGTGCGCCGAGGGCTCGATGACCGTCGCGCTGCCGTCGACGCCGGCGAGCTACTTCCATCTGCTGCGCCGTCACGTCCACGACGGCATCAGCCGCCCGCTGGTGGTCTTCACCCCGAAGTCGATGCTGCGCAACAAGGCCGCGGTCTCGCCGGTCGAGGAGTTCACCGAGGGCAAGTTCCTGTCGGTGATCGACGACCCGCAGTTCGCCGCGGGCGCCGATCGCAGCAAGGTGCAGCGGGTGCTCCTGGTCAGCGGCAAGCTCTACTACGAGCTCGCCGCGCGCAAGGAGAAGGACGGCCGCGACGACATCGCGCTCGTCCGCGTCGAGCAGCTGTACCCGGTCCCCTACCGCCGACTGGCCCGCACCCTGGAGCAGTACCCGAACGCGAAGGACTTCGTGTGGGTGCAGGAGGAGCCCGCCAACCAGGGACCGTGGCCCTTCCTCGGCCTGTGGCTGCCGGAGATGCTGCCCGCGCTGCTCAGCGGCCTGCGTCGCATCTCGCGTCGCGCCATGTCGGCGCCGTCGTCGGGCTCGAGCAAGGTCCACGCCGTCGAACAGCAGGAGATCATCGACGAGGCGTTCAGCTGATCGTCGCCTGAGCTCGACCTGATCCGAGCATCGCGGAGGCCGCCCCACCGTTCACCGGTGGGGCGGCCTTCGTCGTTCCGCGATCGCTCTGGCAACGGCAGTCGAGACGTTCGGCGATACCGGACCTGCGCGCATCTTCCGCCGATACTTGATCAGCCCGTCGAACTCGCCGACGAATCTGTCGTCGACGCCGAAATCGCAGAAGGCCCGCCGCCCCGACGCGAGCAGGTAGGGCGCGAGATCCACGCGGTCGTCCCCGTACCGGTCTTTCGGCCACATGCGCCCAGTACACGCGACGCTCGGCGCGAGCGCATCTGCGCTGTCCACAGCCGAGTGGCTCAGGACCATCTGAGATGCTCGAGGGCACTCGAGATGCTCCGGAGCGTCTCAAGCGTCGCTGGGCGTCTCGACCATCGCGGCGAGGGCGCGTCGGACCGACGGGTCAGCCGGCGACCACCGTGCCGACGACCCCGGCGAGCAGCGGCAGGGCGGCGACGACGATCTGCACGAGCTGCTCGCGGGTGACGACCGGATCGTCGAGCCAGCGCACCAACGACTCCTCGACGAAGGCGATCCACCCCGCGACCGCCAGCTCGATCGCCGGGGAGCGTTCGATGCCGATCGCCGGCGCGTGCTGCAGGATGCGCTCGGTCATCACCGCGCGGGTCCGATCCGCGACGCCGCGAATCGCCTCGTCGGCGCTCGCCGAGCCGCGGATCACACCGACGAAGCCGCGACCGTTGTCGGCCACGTAGTCGACGTAGGCGGTGACCGAGGCCTGCAGCATCGCGATGGGGTCGGCGATCGTCTCCTGCGGCTCGGTGCGCACCAGCATCTCCTGCGCCTGTTCGGAGATCACGCACAGGTGGAAGTCGGCTTTGGACTCGAAGTAGTGGAAGATCAGCCCCTTCGACACCCCCGCCGCCTCCGCGACCGCTTCCATCGTGACCAGTTCCAGCGGCCGATCGCGGGCCATTTCGACACCCAGCTCGATGAGCTGTCGACGGCGCGCTTCGGGGCTCATGCGGGTGCGAGGGGAGGTCATAGGGCAACCCTAAGCCCTTATTGACTTGGATTCAATTACCTATTGACTCACAGTCAACACGGCTTTATCGTAGTGACCATGACAACGCATGATGTAGAGATCGCGATCATCGGAGCGGGCTTCTCCGGGCTCGGCGCAGCTATCAAGCTCACCCAGGAAGGAGTGGACGACTTCGTCCTCCTCGACCGCGGCGCCGACTTCGGCGGCACCTGGCGCGACAACGTGTATCCGGGCGCCGCATGCGATGTGCCCTCGCACCTGTACTCGTACTCGTTCGCCCTGAACCCCGAGTGGACGCGGTCGTACTCGCATCAGCCGGAGATCCACCGCTACATCAACGACGTCGCCGACGAGCATCGCATCGGCGACAAGACCCTGTTCGGATCCAACGTGACCCACGCCCAGTGGGACGAGGACCTCGGCCGCTGGAAGATCGACTACGAGCGCGACGGGCAGCAGCACTCGCTCACCGCGCGCAGCCTCGTCGGCGGCGTCGGACCGCTGTGCGAGCCCAACCTGCCCGACATCGCCGGCATCGGCGACTTCGAGGGCAAGATCGTCCATTCGGCGCGCTGGGACAACGACTACGACTTCGCGGGCAAGCGGGTCGCCGTGATCGGCACCGGTGCCTCCGCCATCCAGATCGTTCCGCAGCTCGGCAAGATCGTCGGACACATGGACGTCTACCAGCGCACCGCACCGTGGATCATCCCCCGCAACGAACGGCCCTACCTCGGCGCCGAGAACTGGGCCTTCAAGCACGTGCCCGGTCTGCAGGCGGCCATCCGCGGCGGCATCTACTCGTTCAACGAGGTCGTCGCGGCAGGCATGACCTACGCGCCGAAGGCGCTCAAGCCGGTCGAGTTGATCTCACGGGCCAACATCTACCGCGGCATCCGCGATCGGAAGCTCCGCGCGGCCGTCACCCCGAAGTTCGCCGTCGGCTGCAAGCGCATCCTCAAGTCCAACGAGTGGTACCCGACCCTCGACCAGGGCAACGTCGAGCTGGTGACCGACGGCATCGATCACATCACCTCGACGGGCATCGTCACCGCCGACGGCACCGCGCGCGACGTCGACGTGATCGTGGTCGCCACCGGCTTCCACGTCACCGACTCCCCGGTCTTCGAGACCATCGTCGGCGCCGCCGGTGAGAGCCTGGCGCAGGTCTGGGGGCGCGAGGGCATGTCGGCTTACAAGGGCTCGTTCGTCCACGGGTTCCCGAACCTGATGCTGTTGATCGGCCCGGCCACCGGCCTCGGCCACACCTCGATGGTCTACATGATCGAGTCGCAGCTCAACTACCTGGTCGACTACGTCCGCAAGACCCGTGCCGCCGGCATCGTCCGCGTCGACGTCCGCAAGGACGCGCAGGACCGCTTCAACAAGGGCATCCAGCACAGCCTGCGCAACAGCGTGTGGGTGACCGGCGGCTGCGCGTCCTGGTACAAGGACGAGAACGGCGACATCACCGTCCTGTGGCCGGGGTTCACCTTCAACTTCCGCAAGGCCACCCGCACGTTCGACCTGGACGCCTATCAGACCCTGACGGCGAGCCGGCAGGCCGCTGCGCAGCCAGAGCACACCGACATCACCGAGACCGCGCCGACCGCCGTCGACGCCTGACCCGAACCACCAGGAGACAATCATGAAGGACTTCACCAACAAGGTCATCGTCATCACCGGCGCAGGCTCGGGCATGGGCCGCGACCTCGCGGTCAAACTCGGCAAGCGCGGCGCCCGGATCGCCATCTCCGACGTGAACCCCGACGGGCTGGCCGAGACCGAACGCCTGGTCGCCGCCACCGGCGCGCAGGTCCACAGCCAGTTGCTCAACGTCGCCGAGCGCGAAGCGGTCCTGGCCTACGCCGACACCGTCGCCGAGCACTTCGGCACCGTGAACGCCGTCTTCAACAACGCAGGCATCGCCCACCACGGCGAAGTCGAGACGATGGAGTTCAAGGACATCGAGCGGGTCATGGACATCGACTACTGGGGCGTGGTCAACGGAACCAAGGCCTTCCTGCCGTATCTGATCGCCTCCGGCGACGGCCACGTAGTGAACACCTCGTCGCTGTTCGGTCTGCTCGCCGAGCCGGGCCAGGCGGCCTACAACTCGGCGAAGTTCGCCGTGCGCGGCTTCACCGAGGCGCTCAACCAGGAGATGATCATCGCCGGCTACCCGGTGAAGGTGACCTGTGTGCATCCGGGCGGCATCAAGACCGCGATCGCCCGCAACGCGACCACCTCCGGTGACCACGACCAGGCCAAGACCGCCGAGCTGTTCGACAAGTACCTGGCCAACACCAGCTCGGAGAAGGCCGCCGACATCATCATCCGCGCCGTCGAACGCGACCGCGCGCGCGTCCTCGTCGGCGCCGACGCCAAGGTCCTCGACCTGTGCGTCCGCCTGGTCGCCTCCGGCTACCAGGGCATCGGCGCACGGATCACCGGCTGGGCGCTCAAGCGCACCAAGTAGCCCCGGCCAGGGAATCATCAGACCCGGGAAATCAGACCGGGGAGGCCGCCGCGACACCGGGTCGCGGCGGCCTCCTCGCGTCGATCACGCCCCGTGAGTTCCGAGCCACCCGCCGGCGACCGTCGCCGGATCAGCGCCGCCGTCGACCCGGGCCGCGAGCTCGGCGAGGTCGGCGGTCGTCAACTCGCCGGCCACCCGGCTCAGCGCCTTCATCTGCGGCTTGCCGACCACCGCGCTCCGATAGACCGGCACCAGTTCCTGGGCGATCGGGCCCGACGCCGCCGACCGCAGCGACAACAGGTCGTCGTGCCCGGTCAGCGCGGTCGCGGACTCCAACCCGGTCAGCGCCCCGACCGCCCGTCCGTCGCGGACCGCGTCGATCACCTGGGCGGGAGTCCGGTCGGCGAGGATCGGCCCGATACGACAGCGATCGAAGGCCTGCCGGTCCGAGCTGCTGAGCTCCCCGGTCGTGACCAGCGGCAGGCCCGGCGGCAGCTTCGCGCAGTCGGCCAGGTCGGTCACCCCCGCCGATGCGGCGAGCGACTGAGCGAGCACCAACTGCCTGCGGTCGCTGACCGCTGCGGGGTCGCCGATCGTCACCCCCTGCGGGAGGGCGCGGCTGACTGCGGCCGCGACCTCCTCGCCGCCGACCTCCTCGCGTTCGGGGGTGAGCTCGGTGAGCAGGTCTCCGGTGAAGGCCGGAAACAGATCCAGTTCACCCTGCGCGGCATCGTCGAGCAGTCGCTTCTCCCCCGCCTTGCGCGCGACGACGTCGATCGGCAATCCGGTGCGCGCCAGCGCCTGACCGTAGATCTGTGCGGCGACCCGCATCGCCGAGGTGTCGTCGCTGCCGACCCGGAGCGGGACCGGAGCGTCGGAGCCGCAGGCGCTCAGCAGCGCCAGAACCGTGACCGCCACCGCTGCGGCGGCGGATCTGCGGACGAATCGTCGAGTAGCCATTGCAGCCCGATGGTAGTCGAGCACGACCTCGGCGATCGGGTCAGGCGGTGGCCGCGAAGCCGATCACCGAGGTCGCGATCAGCTGGACGGCGATCGCCGCGAGGAGCAGACCGGCGATCTTGGCCAGCAGCGTGATGCCGCCGACCTTCAGCACGCGGATCAGCGCCGACGAATAGAACAGCGCCAACGCGACGACGATGTGCGCGGTGGCGATCGCGGCCGCGATGGCCACGTAGGCGTCGACGTCGCCGTGCCCCTGGCTCACCGCCACGATCACCGCGGCGATCGCACCCGGCCCGGCCAGCAGCGGGGTGCCGAGCGGGACGAGCGCGACGTTGACGTCGTCGTCGGCGGGTTTCGCCGCGCCCGCGCCGGTACCGGTCAGCAACTGGAGCGCGACCAGCAGGAGCAGGAGTCCGCCCGCCCCCTGCAGCGCGGGGATGCCGATGTGCAGGTAGGCCAGGATCGCCCGGCCGCCGATCGCGAACGAGCTGATCACCAGCAACGACACCAGCGTCGCCTGCAGAGCCGCCTTCCGGCGGTACTCGGGTGGCCGGCGACCCACCAGGGACAGGAATACCGGGACCTGCCCGGGCGGGTCCATGATCACGATCAGGGTGATCGCCGTCGCGGTGTACACGGAGACGTCGAATGGCACGGACCGAGTGTAGAGCGCTTCGGCTGGCTAGAGTCGAGGTGTGCCGTCCATGCCGAGAATGCTGCAGCCCGGCAACCACGGGCAGCCCAGGATCCCGTCGGTCCCCACGCCGCCGGTGCCGGTCGCGCGAGCGATCGTCGACTGCGCCGTCTACGTGGACGGGGTGCGGCAGGCGACGCCCACCGACTTCCGCGCGGCGCTGGCCGTCGTCCGCGACTCCGGTCGCGGCTTCGTCTGGCTCGGGCTGCACCAGCCCGACGAGCGTCAGATGAACGACGTCGCCGAGGCCTTCGGCCTGCACCCGTTGATCGTCGAGGACGCCGTGCACGCGCATCAGCGACCCAAGCTGGAGCAGTACGACGACACCCTGTTCCTGGTGCTGCGCACCGTCAAGTACATCGACCACGACGACGACGAGGTCGCCAACGACGTCGTCGAGACCGGCGAGATCATGGTGCTCGCCGCCGATGATTTCGTCATCACCGTTCGGCACGGCGACCACACCCATCTGGCCGGGGTGCGCAGACGCCTGGAGGCCCGACCCGAGCAGCTGCGGATGGGGCCGTCCGCGGTGGTGCACGCGGTCGCCGACCACGTCGTCGACTCATATGTCGACGTGGTGACGGCCATGGAGTCCGACGTCGACGACCTCGAGGAACGGATCTTCGCGGCGTCGTCGCGCGATCTGGACATCGACGTGGTCTACCTGTTCAAACGCGAGGTGCTGGAGCTGCGCCGGGCCGTGCACCCGCTGGCGATGCCGCTCTCGCTCCTGTCCGGAACCCGGTCGGGGACGATCGATCCGGGACCGCTCGCCGCTCAGACCAAGGAGATCAGGCGGCACTTCCGCGATGTCGCCGACCATTTGACGACCGTCAACGAGATGGTCGGCGAGTACGACGAGCGGCTGACCGCGCTGCTCAACGCCGCCGCGACCAAGGTCGGCATCCAGATGAACACCGACATGCGCAAGATCTCCGCGTGGGCGGCGATCGCCGCCGTGCCCACCGCAGCGGCCGGAATCTACGGCATGAACTTCGACTTCATGCCCGAACTGCACCTGCGGTACAGCTACCCGATCCTGCTCGCGGCCCTGTTGACGGTCTGCTTCACGCTGTGGCGCGTGTTCCACCGGCACCGCTGGCTCTGACCGACCCCGCGGCCGGCCGGGTCAGTGCGGCGCGACCGCCGCGCGCACGGGGTCGGTGACATCGGTGCCGGCCTCGTCCCACGCCTCCCGGAGTGCGGCGGCGCCCTTGAGCCGGACCCAGGCCGCCTCGTTCGCCGTGATCGGCACCGCCCGCAGGAAGGTGACCGGGTCAGCCGGCTCAGGCAGCGGCAGTTCGGGGACGACCGCGTCGGCGGTCAGCAGGAAGGCCGAGCAGATCGCCCCGGCCCACAGCGGCTCCTGCAGGTCCACGAGCGAATCCGCACCGAGGATCAGGCCCTCGACCGCCGGTGCGGCGGCCAGCATGGCCAGCGACTTGTGCAGTCCCGCCAGCGGCGCCTTGGCCCGCATCCGGACGATCGCCTCGGCCCGCGGGCCGCGCATCGGATCGGGCGCGAGGTCGGCCGGATCGTGCATCGGGTGGCGCGAACAGCCGACGGTCGCGAAGGTCACCTCGTCGCCGTCGACGAACCGCAGCACGTCGATCGGTTCGACGCCCAGGAAGGTCACCGAGGCGCGCTGCGGCTCGCCGCCGAGCACCGCGGTGACATGCGCGGCGACCTTGTCGCTGACAGAACTCACCCGACCAGTCAAGCACAGTCGACGACCGCCGTTCGACCCCGACCCGGCCGGTCCGGCTAGCGCAGGGTCACGCCCGTCGCGGTGTCGAAGACGTGCAGGTGACTCGGATCCAAGCCGAGACGCACCTGACCGCCGCGCACCGCTCGCGAGGCCGGCGAGAGCCGAGCGACCTTCTGGCCGCCCTGTGTCGTCGACCCGAGATCCTCGGCGAGCGCATTGAGCACGCCCTGCGACTGACCCGGCGTGTCGAGCCGGAAGTAGGCGAACTTGTCCGACCCCATCGACTCGACGACGTCGAGGGTGACGTCGAACGCGGTGCCGCCGCCCGGATGGCCCGGGGGCAGCAGTGCCACGTCCTCCAGATGCTCCGGACGGATCCCCAGCAGCACCTCGCCGTTGCTCCCGGCCTGCCGCGCCCGCTCGACGACCTGCGGCTGGTCGGGCAGGGCGATCGGACCCACGACGGAGTCGACGCCGTTCGGCGTCAGTCGGCCCGGGATGAAGTTCATCGCCGGCGACCCGATGAAGCCGGCCACGAACAGGTTGGCCGGGTGATCGTAGAGCTCCTGCGGGGCCCCGACCTGCTGGACGTAGCCCGCCCGCATCACGACGACGCGGTCGCCGAGGGTCATCGCCTCGGTCTGATCGTGCGTCACGTACACGGTGGTCGTGCCGAGCCGCTTCTGCAGGGACGCGATCTCGGTGCGCATCTGGACGCGCAGCTTGGCGTCGAGGTTCGACAGCGGCTCGTCCATCAGGAAGGCGTTCGGCGTCCGGACGATGGCCCGCCCCATCGCCACGCGCTGACGCTGACCGCCCGACAGGTTCGCGGGCTTGCGGTCCAGGTGCTCGGTCAGGTCGAGCATCGCCGCGGCCTCGTTCACCCGGCGATCGATCTCGGCCTTGTCGACCTTCGCCAGCGACAGCGGGAAGGCGATGTTCTGCCGGACCGACATGTGCGGGTACAGCGCGTAGCTCTGGAACACCATCGCGATGTCCCGGTCCTTGGGCGCCACCTCGTTCATCCGCTGTCCGCCGATGCGCAGTTCGCCCTCGGTGATGTCCTCCAGGCCCGCGATCATGTTCAGCGTGGTCGACTTGCCGCAGCCGGAGGGGCCGACCAGGATGATGAACTCGCCCTCGGCGATCTTCAGGTTCACTCCGTGCACGGCCGTCGAGCCGTCCGGGTACTGCTTGGTGACGTTGTCCAGAACGATGTCGGCCATGGGTTATCCCTTCACCGCGCCGGACGTCAGCCCGGCCACGATACGACGTTGGAAGAAGAGCACGAAGATGATGATCGGAATCGTGATGACGACGGCCGCCGCGGCGATCGCGCCCGTCGGCTCCTCGAACTGACTGCTGCCGGTGAACTGCGAGATCGCCACCGGGGCGGTGATCGCGTTCTCCGTCGACGTCAACGACAGCGCCAGCAGCAGGTCGTTCCACGCGAAGATGAACACCAGGATCGCGGCGGTCACCACCCCGGGCGCGGCCAGCGGCACGATCACGCGGCGGAAGGCCTGGGCCGGCGTCGCCCCGTCCATCTGGGCGGCCTTCTCCAGATCCCACGGGATCTCGCGGAAGAACGCCGACAGGGTGTAGATCGCCAGCGGCAGCGCGAAGGCGATGTACGGCAGGATCAGGCCCAGCCAGGTGTCGAACAGGCCGAGCCTGCGCTCGATGTTGAACAGCGGGGTGACGAGCGAGATCTGCGGGAACATCGCGATCAGCAGGGCGGCGCCGATCAACAGCTTCTTCCCGCGGAACTCCAACCGTGCGATCGCGTATGCGGCCATCGTGCCAAGCACCACCGCGATCAGGGTGGTGATGAGGCCGACGCCGATCGAGTTGATCAGCGCGGAGGTGAACTCGCTGGTGCGGAAGATGCCCTTGTAGTTGTCGAACGTCCACTGCTTCGGAATGAAGCTGCCGTCGGTGACGCTGCCCGTCGGCTTGAACGACAGGCTGATGATCCACCAGAGCGGAATGATCGCGTAGAGCACCACCAGGACATTGGCGACGGTCCAGCCGACCTTGCGGCGAAGGTGCGCATCCATCAGTGGTTACCTCCCCTCGTCGTCGGAACCGGGGGCGGCGGTGCCGAACCCCTTGATGAACACGAAGGCGATGATCGCGACGCACAGGAAGATCAGAATGCTGATCGCCGAACCGACGCCCAAGTTGAAGGCCTTGAACAGATTGTCGTAGCCGAGCATCGACACCGAACCGGTGCCGTTGGAGCCGGCCGTGAGCACGTAGATGTTGTCGAAGATCCGGAAGGCGTCGAGCGTACGGAACAGCAGCGCCACCAGGATCGCCGGCTTCATCAGCGGCACGATGATCCGGAACAGTCGCGTCCACGGCCCGGCGCCGTCGAGCTGCGCGGCCTTGAGCAGCTCATCCGGCACCAGGGCGAGCCCCGCCAGCAGCAGCAGGGCCATGAACGGCGTGGTCTTCCAGACCTCGGCCAGGATGATGATGAACAGCGACGGCCACTGCTGGGTCAGCGGCGCCGAGCCGTCCGGCAGCAGGTTCGCCAGATAGCCGGTGCCCGGCGTCCACGCGTAGTACCAGGAGAACGCCGCCGCGACGGTGACGATGCCGTACGGGATCAGCACCACCGTGCGGACGGTCCCGCGGCCGAACAGCGTCCGGTGCATCACCAGCGCGATGGCCATGCCGAGCACCAGCTCGATCAGCACCGAGACGACGGTGATGAACACCGTCACTCCGAGCGCCGACCACCAGTACCCGTCGCCGAGCACCGTCGTGTAGTTCGAGAGGCCGACGAACTCCTGCTCGTCGGGCGCGGTCAGCGTCGCCTTGTTCAGGGACAGCCAGAACGCGTAGACGATCGGATAGCCGGTGACGAGGGCCATCACCAGTGCGGCCGGGGCCACCAGCCAGTAGGCGAGCCGACGCTCCGACGATCGACGCGCCGTCGCCTTCCGCACCGGCGGTTTCGCAGGCACCGGGGCCGGACCGGTGTCCAAGATCTCCGACATGGAACCTCCATTCATTCCGGGTCCGGTCGCCCCCGCCGAGACCGCTGCCGAGGTCGCCGCCGCGCCGACGGGCGCCGGGACGGGCGGCCGAGACACGGGCTGTTGGGTCGCGGGTTGTTGGGACATCGGGGGTTGGGTCACGGCCGGCTGGGTCACGGGCGGCTGGGACACCGGTTGCTGGGACACCGGCGGCCCGGCGGGGGGCGGCCCGGTCGGGGCGCCCGGCGGGGCCACCCACACGTCGGAGTGGACTGCGGGGATCCCGTCCGCGGACGGGTTCGGGCCGGTCGACGTCACCGGATCGCCGTCGGCGTCGCCGGGATGAGCGTGCCTGCCCTGCGTCCCGGGCGCGGGCTCGTCGTGCGGCGGTTCGCCGCGCTGATCGTCGGTCACGGGATGATCCCCTCACCGTCGATCGCCCGCTGCACCTGATCGGCGAGCTTGTCGACCATCGCCTCCGGATCCCAGCTGCCCACCGGGGCGAGCGTCGCGGTCACCAGCGTCGAGATCGCCTGGTACTGCGGCGACGCCGGCCGCGGCGCCGCGGCCCCCGCCTTCAGCTGCGCCCGGATGTCGTCGCCCATCGGGTACGCCAGCTTGAAGTCCTTGTCGTCGTAGAGGGAGGCGATGGTCGGCGGCGTGCCGCCGGAGATCGCGTAGACCTTCTGCGCCTGCTCACTGGTCATGCACTTGGCGGCCTCGAAGGCGAGGTCGGGCTGGCGCGACGTCGAGGCGACGGCCACATTCAATCCGCCGAGCGTCGAGCGGGCGGGTCGGTCCGGGTAGACGCCCGGATAGCGGGCGAAGTCGAAGTGGCTGCGCATCTTCTTGTTGATCGGCGCCAACTGCGCGTCGGTCGGCGGATTGGCCTCGTCGGTCAGCATCGACGCATACGGCGCCAGGGTGTCCTTGAGGAAGGCGACGTCGCCGGTGGCGCCGTTGGTGCGAGCCGACGCCCACACGAAGGGCCAGTTGATCTCGAACGCGGCCTTGCCGGTCTCCATGCCCAGGCGCGCGGTGCCCTCGTCGGACTGCGTGACCGACGGATCGTGGCCGGGTGCGGTCGCCACCGCCTTCATCACCTGCAGCGCCTTGACGGTGGCCGCGCGATGCTCGGGGGTGTCGTTCAAGGTCACCTTGGAGGCGTCGTCGGGGTCGAGCACCGAGCCGCCGGCGCTGGCGAGCAGCGAGTTGAACCAGACCATCAGGCCCTCGTACTGCTTGGCCTGCACCATGATCCAGCTCGGGCCGCCGGCCGCGGAGATCGCGGCGGTGTCCGAGAGCATCTCGTCCCAGGTGGTCGGGGCCTTGCGGCTGCCGAGCGACTGCTTCATCAGATCCGGACGGAACCACAGCAACTGGGTGTTGGTCCAGATCGGGAGGGCGTACATGCGCTTGCGCGCATCGTCGGGGCGCTGCCACATCGCGGTGGCGACCGGTCCGCCGAGGTTGGTCGCCTCCACTTCGGCGGCCATCGCGTCCGGCACCGGCACCAGCCAGCCGGCGTTGGCGAACTCCGCAGTCCAGACCACGTCCATGCCCATCAGGTCGAGGGTGTGATCGTTGCCCGCCAGTCGTCGAGCCAACTGGAGCCGCTGGTCATCGGCCGACTTCGGTAGGACGTTGGCCTGCAGCCGGTAGCGGCCGCCCGACTCCTCGGTGCAGGTCTTGGCGAACTGCTTGATGTAGTCGAAACCGTCGGTGGGCGCGTAGATGTTCAGCACGCCCTGCTCGTACCCGGTCGAACAGGCGGCGAGCATCGGTGCCGCGACCGCCGCCGCCATCGCCACCCCGGCGAGCCTTCTGGTCAGCGATCGTCTTGCACGACCGGGCGATACGACCGCGTCTGCCCGCGGCGTGGAGTTACCCTTGCTCATCTCGCTGCCAGCCTCCTGGTTGTCGGCCCTGCCCTGAAAATCAGCTGTGAAAACTGATGCGGGACTTAGGCTATCCCACAGCTGGTGACTCAGCGCACACCTGTGCCGAAAACGTGTTGCGAAGTCTGCGGCGAACCGTGCGGGACCGATCGACACCGGCCTGCCCGGCCGGAGGGCTGCGGCGCAGCGTTGGGGACGCCGCTGCGGGATGTTAGAGCGCGAGGCGGGCCAGCATGTCGCGCGCCTGCTCGGCGGTGCGCGGATCGCACAGCACGTCGTAGCGGCCGGCCACCAACTGCATGGTCGAGGTGAAGTCACGCTGACCGCGCGTGGCGGCGTACGGGATCGCCGCGCTGATCAGACCGAACACCATGCCCGCCACGACGCCGAACAGGATCGGGGTCCACGACGTGCCGACCACCAGCGACACCAGGGCGCCGAAGAACAGGCCGAGCCAGGCGCCCGAGCCGATGCCGCCCGCGATGACCTTGCCCCAGGTGAGCCGGCCGAGGACCTTCTCCACCTGCATCAGGTCGACGCCGACGATGGTCAGATTGTCGACCTGGAACTCGTTGTCGGACAGATAGTCCACGGCGCGCTGCGCCTGGGCGTAGGTGTCGTAGGACCCCACCGGCCACCCCTTGGGCGGCGTCGGCAATCCCCGCATCGGTCGCATTGGGTTCGTCACTTCTGCTCCTGGGCTCTGCTCACTTTAGGCTTGACGCATGACGCCCGCCCTCAAGGTCTTTGTGGCCAGACTAGTCGGCCTCGTCGTTCTCGGCCCCGACGGAGAGTCGATCGGCCGAGTCCGCGACGTCGTCATCTCCATGCACATGCCCGGCAAGCAGCCGCGCGCCCTCGGCCTGGCCGTGGAGTTGACCACCCGGCGACGCATCTTCGTCCCGATGCTGCGGGTCACCCGCATCGAACCCGACGCCGTCACGCTGACCACCGGCCACGTCAACCTGCGGCGCCTGCGGGTGCGTCCCAACGAGGCGCTGGCCGTCGGTCAGGTCCTCGACACCCGGGTCCGGACCGACGACCCCGACTACCCGGAACTGCACGGCGTCGACCTCATCGTCGTCGACCTGGCGATCGAACAGAACCGGACCCGCGACTGGATGATCAGCCGGGTCGCCCTGCGCACGACCCGCAAGGGACTGCGCCGCCGCGGCGAGACCATCGTCGTGCAGTGGCGGCACGTGCTCGGCTTGTCGCTGCTCGAGCTGTCGCGGCCCGGCCAGGGCGTGGAGACCGCGCTGGCGCAGTTCGAGGACATGCGCGCTCCCGACGTCGCGAACGCCCTGCGCGAACTGCCGGAGAAGCGGCGCGACGAGATCGCCGCGGCGCTGCACAACGAGCGGCTGGCCGACGTCCTGCAGGAGATGCCGACCGACGACCAGACCGCGATCCTGGGCGGGCTCGATCCCGAGCGCGCCGCCGACGTCCTCGAGGAGATGGATCCCGACGACGTCGCCGACCTGATGGGAGAGCTCCCGCAGGCCGAGGCCGAGGCCTTCCTGTCCCGAATGGATCCGGAGGATTCCGAGTCGGTGCGCCGCCTGCTGCTGCACTCCCCCGACACCGCGGGCGGCGTGATGACGCCCGAGCCGCTGATCGTCACCGCGAACGCGACCGTCTCCGAGGCCCTCGCACGCGTGCGCGACCCCGACATCAACTCGGCGTCGGCGAGCATGGTCTTCGTGGTCCGACCGCCGACCAACACGCCGACCGGCAAATTCCTCGGCGCCGTGCACACGCAGGCCCTGCTGCGCGAACCGCCGGCCAACCTGGTGGGCGGAATCCTCGACGCGGAGATGCCACGCCTGCGGCCCGACGACTCCCTGGAGAAGATGACCCGCTTCTTCGCCACCTACAATCTCGTCTGCGCGCCGGTGATCGACGAGACCGACCATCTCCTCGGCGCCGTGGTGGTCGACGACCTGCTCGATGCACTTCTCCCCCGCGACTGGCGTGAGAACGACCCGGAAGGCACCGTGTGATGAGCCCTGCCGGACGCCACCTCGACACCCCGAGCCCCCGCCGCACCCGGTTCGCCTTCAACCTCGACTCCGACCTCGTCGGCCTGTACAGCGAACGGATCGCCCGATTCCTGGGAACCGGCCGCTATCTGATGATCCAGACGGTGATCGTCGTGGTCTGGATCCTGCTCAACATCGGGCTGTTCGCCTTCGAGTGGGACCCGTACCCGTTCATCCTGCTCAACCTCGCGTTCTCGACCCAGGCCGCCTACGCGGCCCCGCTGATCCTGTTGGCGCAGAACCGGCAGGAGAACCGAGACCGCGTCTCCCTGGAGGAGGACCGCGCCCGCGCCGCACAGACGAAGGACGACACCGAGTTCCTGGCACGCGAGCTGGCCGCCGTCCGGCTGGCCGTCGGCGACACCGTCACCCGCGACTATCTGCGGCGCGAACTGGAGGACCTGGTCGACGAACTCGCCGCACGCCTGGCCGCACCGGCAGCCGACCGTGATGATGAGCAGCCTCCGGCATGAGCAGCGGCCTCTCGGCATGTATGCTGGCTCACAGTCACCGGGGGGATGATCTCAGATTCCCCGCGATTTCGATGTGAACGACACGCGAGTGAAGTAGAGAAGGATGATGGGGATCTCTTTCTGGCGGAACCACCCGAACCGGGTTCACGTGCCTCGTCGCAGTCTTGCCGTCGGGACCACCGCCTTCGCTCTCGGCGCGCTCGTCCTGAGCGGCACCGTGTCGAGCGCGACCGCCGATCCCCGCCCGCGCGGCACCGCGCACACCGCCGTCGACCTCGCCGGAGACCAGCTCTCGGGCGATCAGGCGGCGGCCCTCGTGCGGTCCATCGCCGGCACCGTGCCCTCCGCCCCGACCCGCCTGGTCGGCTTCGCGCCGCCGGCCGCACCCGCGATCGACGGCGACGGCGCCGCCCAGTTCCGCCTCGCCGCGAACCTGCCGCCGGGACCGCTCGGCATCCCCGGCGTCGTGTTGAAGGCCTACAAGCTCGCGGCGACGCGCGTCGCCGCCGAGACCCCGCAGTGCCGTTTGCCCTGGTTCCTCCTGGCAGGCATCGGCAGAATCGAGTCCGGCCACGCCGGCAACGGAAACGTCGACGCCTTCGGCAACTCCCGCACCCCGATCCGCGGCCCGGTTCTCGACGGCACCCTCGCCGGCAACGCGGTCATCCGCGACACCGACGGCGGCAAGCTCGACGGCGACCCGACCCACGACCGCGCCATGGGACCGATGCAGTTCATCCCCAGCACGTGGGCCGCGTGGGGTGCGGACGGCAACGGCGACGGGAAAGCCGATCCCGACAACATCTTCGACGCCACCTACTCGGCCGGACGCTACCTGTGCGCGGGCGTCGCCGACATCATGGCCGGCCAGAACAAGGTCAACGCCGTGCTTCGCTACAACCATTCGATGGCGTACGTGAACAACGTTCTCGGCTGGGCCGGCGCCTACGCCGCAGGCGTGATGCCCACGACGCCGATCCCGGAGATGTCCGCCGCGCCCGCGGACAAGGACGCCAAGGATCAGGCGAAGAAGGACCGGGACAAGAAGAACGGGGACAAGCAGGACCGGGACAAGACCGGCTCGTCCCCGGCGCCCGGCACCTCGACGCCGCCGAGCAAGACCTCACCGGCCCGGCCGCCGCAGAACTGCCTCGGCATCATCTGCCTGCCGCCCGGCATCGGTCCGGCCCCGCTGCCGGCACCGAAGCCGAAGCCGTCCCCGCAGGCCACGACACCGCCCCGGTCCACCGCCCGCTGAGCCGATCGGCCTGATCCGTCTCGACAGGGATATGGTTGAGTCGTGAGCACTCTCGCCAGTCCCAACGAATCAGCAGTCCGCTCGGCGTTGAGCAAGGTCATGGACCCCGAGATCGGGAAACCGATCACCGAGCTCGGCATGGTCAAATCGGTGACCGTCGCCGACGACGGCAGCGTCGACGTCGGCGTCTACCTGACCACCGCCGGATGCCCGATGCGCACCAAGATCTCCGACAGCGTTGAGACCGCGGTCGCCGATGTTCCCGGTGTCGGCACCGTCCGGGTGGAACTCGACGTCATGGACGATGAACAGCGCACCGCACTGCGCAAGAAGCTGCGCGGCGACCGTGCCGAACCGGAGATCCCGTTCGCCAAGCCCGGCAACCTCACCCGGGTGTATGCGATCGCGTCCGGCAAGGGCGGAGTCGGCAAGTCGAGCGTCACGGTGAATCTGGCGACCGCGCTCGCCGACCGCGGACTGTCGGTGGGTGTGCTCGACGCCGACATCTACGGCCACAGCATTCCTCGCATGCTCGGCAGCGACGCCAAACCGACCCAGGTCGAGTCGATGATCATGCCGCCGCAGAGCCACGGGGTCAAGTTCATCTCGATCGGCCAGTTCACCGACGGGAACACGCCGGTCACGTGGCGCGGGCCGATGCTGCACCGCGCACTTCAGCAGTTCCTCGCCGACGTCTACTGGGGCGACCTCGACGTGCTCCTGCTCGACCTGCCGCCCGGCACCGGCGACGTCGCGATCTCGATCGCCCAGCTGATCCCGGGCGCGGAGATCCTGGTGGTGACGACCCCGCAGCAGGCGGCCGCCGAGGTCGCCGAACGCGCGGGCGCGATCGCCCTGCAGACCCGCCAGAAGATCCTCGGCGTGGTCGAGAACATGTCGTGGATGGAACTGCCCGACGGTTCGCGCATCGAGCCCTTCGGCTCCGGCGGCGGCCAGACGGTGGCCGATCGGCTGACGCGCGCGGTCGGTGCGACCGTCGAACTCCTCGGCCAGGTCCCGCTCGAGCAGGAGCTGCGCGAGGGCGGCGACGCCGGCACCCCGGTCGTGCTCTCGGCCCCCGAGTCCGCCTCCGGTTCGGCGCTGCGAGCGATCGCCGACAAGCTGGCGGTGCGCCGCCGCGGCCTGGCGGGCATGAGCCTGGGCATCGACACCACTCGCCACTGAGCCGCTCGACACCGAACGAGCCGGCCCCGAACGGATCCGCGACCCTCGACGGCAGGCGCCCTCGCAGGGTCGCGGATCCGTCTGCGGGGGTGCCGACGACCGACGGGTGAAGTGAAGACCGGCGGATGAAGGCCGGGGCGTGAAGGCTAGGTGGCTTCCCAGTCGGTGACGTCGTGGCGGCGCGGCGAGGATGGCGACTCGCCGGACGCCTGAGCCGATCCCGGGACGGCCGGCCCCGACGACGGCGTCTCGCGGCGCGGCTGCACCCGGCTGATGTCGAGCGTCTCCCGAACCGACTTGCCCATGTCGTCGACGGTCGACGAGTCGCCGTCGAAGAGATGCTTGGTGACGATGCTCTTCGGGCTCATCTGACGCAGCTCGTTCAGCTGCGTCAAGGGCTCGCGGAGTTGATCGAACTCGGGCCCCAGCTCGTCGCGGAGCTGTGAGCTGGCGCCGGTCGCATAGTCGCGGACCTTCTTCAGCGATCCCATCGCCCACGAGACCGCGCCGGGAAGGCGTTCGGGTCCCAGGATGATCAACGCGGCGACCAACAGGATGAGCAGTTCGCCCCAGCCGATGCTGCTGAACATGGTCTCTCGCCGTCCTCTGCCGAGCCGTAGGTCAGCTAGTCGCTGACCGGGGTGATGCGCCCGTCGAAGTAGCGCCCGTCGCGCCAGTAGGTGAACTCGACGTCGCCTCCGATCTTCGACGTCCGCACGGCCACCGTCAACTCGTCGGCGCCCTCGATCGGGCGCCCGTTGAACTTGGTGATCACGTCGCCCTCGCGCAGTCCGGCCGACGCCGCCGGGCTGCCGGCCGCGACGTCCTTGATCTGAGCGCCGAAGATCCGATCATTGCGGACGGTGGCGGCCGTGATGCCGACCGCCGGATGGGTCACCTTGCCGTCCTTGATGAGGGTGTTGGCGATCGGGATCACTTCGTTGATCGGGATCGCGAAACCGAGGCCGATCGAGCCGCCCGCCGTCATCGCCCCGGCGGTGTTGACACCGATCACCTGGGCGTCGTCGTTGAGGAGCGGACCACCGGAGTTGCCGGGATTGATCGCCGCGTCGGTCTGGATCGCGTTGATCACCGCGTCGGTGTCCGAATCGGCGTCCGGGCGCAGCGGCACCGGACGGTCGACGGCGGAGATGATCCCGCTGGTGACCGTCTTGTCGAGGCCGAGCGGCGAACCGAAGGCGATCACCTCCTGCCCCACCTGCAGGTCGTCGGAGTTGCCGAGGTCGGCGACCGTCAACCCGGTGACGTCGTCGACCTTGATGACGGCCAGATCGGTCTTGACGTCACGCCCCACCAGTCGCGCGGGCACCCGCTGTCGGTCGGCGAAGACCACCTCGAGCTTGGCCTTGGAGTCGTTCGCCGCCTTGGAGATCACATGGTTGTTGGTGACGATGTATCCGGCCTTGTCGACCACGAATCCCGAGCCGGAGCCGCCGTCGACGGCGGTGCGCACCTCGATCGTGACGACGGACTTCTGCGCCGCCTTCGCCACGCGCTCGACGTTCGTGTTCGGTCGGCCCGAGTCGGGGCTGCCGCCTTCGAGCCTGACGGTGTCGGCGTGCAGCGGGGTGACGACTTCGGCGGTCCACCGACCGACGAGTCCGCCGAACAGTCCGATGAACAGAGCCAGCACACCCAGCGTCGCCAGCGCCCACCAGTGCACCCGGCCGCCGAACAGCAGTTCGCGAATGCCCAGGCGGGGACCCGGATCGACGGCCTGCACCGATTCCTCGGGCCCGACGGCGGGCGACGACATCGAGGCGAAGCTGCCCGGATCGCGCCAGGGATCGGGTTCGGCCTCGGGTTCAGCGTCCGGCTGCGCGTAGGGATCGCGCTGCAGCGTGTCGGTGACACCGGCCGGACGGGCGAAGGCCTCGGCGAGCACCGGATCCGGCGCGGCGACCGTCGGCTGCGGTCGTCCGGCGGGTGCGACGTCGGGCGCGAAGGAGCCTTCGACGCCGGGCGGCCTGCCGAAGGTGGCGGCCTGGTCCGGTCGGTTCGGCTCCGGCGGCGCGGCGGCGGCCGACCGCACGTCGGACGTGGTGGAACTGTCGGTCACGAGTCAGCGGCCCCACCGGTTGGTTCGACGGTCGCTGCGCAGGTCGATCTCCTGCGTCGGAATCCGACTCAACTGCGCACGCAGGGAGTCGGGCACGCTCAGTTCGGTCTGGCAGGCCTGCAGCATGGTCCGGGCCCGAGCCTGCGCGGTCACCTCGCGTGCGCAGTCGTGACAGAGCGCCAGGTGCGTATCGGCACGCGCAGCGGCCTGGATGGTCAGCTCGTTGTCGACGTAGGCCACGACGGCCTCCGGATTCAGGTGCTCGGTCGAGGCGAAGGCCGACGGGCGACGAGGATTCCACGCGGCGAAACCGGGATCGGGCGAGATCGGCGCCGGAGCGGCACGACGACCCCCGCGCGAACGGCCTGTCTGTCCGAGACCCACCGGCGTCACCCCTCTCATGGCGTCATTGCGGCTCACTTTATCCGACTGCCCAGGGTAGCCGAAGACGCCGTGGCGGGTCGGCCGCCTCACTCCGCGGCCGCGACCGAGCGGCTGTCGGTGTAGCCGCGCGCGGCCAGGAACTGGCGGATGCCCTGCCTGCCGCGATGGATCCGGCTGCGGACGGTCCCCATCTTCACCCCGAGGGTGGCGCCGACCTCCTCGTAGGAGAGGCCTTCGATGTCACAGAGCACGACGGCGGCGCGGAACTCCGGAGCCAACGAGTCGAGGGCCGCCTGCAGGTCGGGATCGAGGTTGGCGTCGGCGAAGGCCTGCTGCGGGTCGGGGGTGCTGGTGGGGATGCGCTCGTACTCGCCTTCGAGGGCCTCCATGCGGATCTTGCTGCGCCGCCGCACCATGTCCAGGAACAGGTTCGTGGTGATGCGGTGCAGCCAACCCTCGAAGGTGCCCGGCTTGTAGTTGGTCAGCGACCGGAAGACTCGGATGAAGGTCTCCTGGGTCAGGTCCTCGGCGTCGTGCTGGTTGCCGGAGAGCCGGTAGGCCAGGCGGTACACGCGGTCGGCGTGTTCGGCGACCAGTTCGTCCCACGACGGCATCAGGTGTCGATCGCCGGTGGCGTCGAATCCGGCGGTCCCGCGGAAGGCTCCGGCGGAGCCGTCGGGGTGGTTTGCGCCTGCGTCAGGGACGGTCATCGTGAGAATGCCAGTTCCTTTCTTCGCCGCCGCGAGGTGTGGGCGGTCACTGCCCGTACAACGACATCGGAGCGATCGGTATTCCGAACCATTGCGCTCTACCCTGTCCCATTCGAATGAGGGTCGGCTATAACTGGCCTGAGTGTTAGCTAAGGATGGGTCGGGACGAATCGGCGAGCCCGCAAGCCGCAGGTCAGCGACGTGTGGCACCCTCGTTGTCATGACTGACACAGCGGCCACCCCGCGAGCGGAGATCCTCAGCGCCTATGCGGAGAGCGCGATCGTCGAAGACGACGCGCTCGTCGCCGCTCGGCTGCGCGCCGAGGAACTCGGTGCACCGACCATCTCGCCCGCGACCGGCGCACTCCTGTCACTGCTGGCACGGGTGGCCGCGTCCAAGCACGTCGTCGAGATCGGGACCGGGGTCGGGATCAGCGGCCTGTGGCTGCTGGCGGGCATGCCCGAGACCGGGGTGCTGACCACCATCGATCCCGAACCCGAGCATCATCGCGCGGCGCGCGAGACCTTCGCCGACGCGCACATCGCGCCCGGCCGCACCCGACTGATCAACGGCGCGCCGAGCGATGTGCTGACGCGGCTCGCCGACGACACCTACGACCTGGTCTTCGTCGACGGCGCGCCGCTGAGCTATCCGGTGTTCGTCACCGAGGCGATCCGGATCGTTCGGCCGGGCGGCCTCGTGGTGGTCAACAACGCCTCCGCGGACGGCACGATCGCCGACCGCGACGCCACCGACCCGCGCACGCTGGCCGTCCGGGAGGCGGCGTCGGTGATCGCCGAGGACGACCGCCTGCTGCCCGCCGTCATCCCGGTCGGCACCGGCCTGCTCGCCGCCGCGAAGGCCTGATCGGCGGCCGAGCCCGACTCAGACGTCGGTGGAGAAGCGGATGCCGCTGTCGGGGATCTGCACCCCGGGCCACACGCGGGCCCCGCGCAGCAGTTCGCAGCGGGCGCCCACCTGCGCGCCGTCGCCGATGACGGTGTCGCGCACCAGGGCGTTGGCGCCGACGGTCGCATCGAAACCGACGATGCTCCGTTCGACCACCGCGCCGGCCTCCACGGCGGCGCCGTCGAAGACCACCGCGCCGTCGAGTCGGGCGCCGGCGCCGATCCGGGCGCCGCGGCCCACCACGGTCCCCCCGATCAGGACCGCGTCGCGCGCCACGTCGGCGCCGTCCAGGACCAGCGACTCACCGCAGGACTTGGTCAGGGCGGGCGACGGCGCGATGCCGCGCACCAGGTCGGCCGAGCCGCGGACGAAGTCCTCCGGGGTGCCCATGTCGCGCCAGTAGGCGTCGTCGACGTGCGCGTGGATGTGCCGCCCCTGCGCCAGCAGCGACGGGAACACCTCCCGTTCCACCGATACCGGACGACCCGCCGGGATCTCGCCGATCACCTCGCGGTTGAAGACATAGGTGCCCGCGTTGATCTGGTTGGTCGGCGGGTCCTGCGTCTTCTCCAGGAAGGCGGTGACCCGGCCGTTCGCGTCGGTGGGGACGCACCCGAAGGCGCGGGGGTCGCCCACCCGGACCAGGTGCAGGGTCACCTCGGCGGCCGATTCGCGGTGCGTCGCGAGGACGTCGCGGATGTCGGTGCCGCCCAAGACGTCGCCGTTGAAGACGAGCACCGTGTCGGCCGTCAGTCGGTCGTAGACGTTGCGGATGCCCCCGCCGGTGCCGAGCGGTTCGCTCTCGGTGACGTACGTCAGGTCGAGGCCGAGGGCGGAGCCGTCGCCGTAGTGGTCGGCGAAGACGTGCGCCTGATACGACGTGCCGAGCACCACCTCGGTGATCCCCGCCTCCCGGATCCGCGAGAGGAGGTGGGTCAGAAACGGGGTCCCGGCGGTCGGCAGCATCGGCTTGGGCGCCGACAGGGTCAACGGTCGCAGTCGGGTGCCTTTGCCGCCGACCAGGACCAACGCCTGAACAGATGGGGTCACGGAGATTCCTTCCTCGTCCACACTCGGGTGGTTGGTCAGCTCATGCCTGCGCGTCGGCGTTCGCGCACGGCCGCGGCGACGGCGATCTTCGATCGCGCCGCCAGCCCGACGCGCAGGGCCAGTCGGATCGGCGCCCGCAACAGGCCGGGATTCCGGTCGGCGGTGAAGCGATAGGCGCTGGCGTGGTGCGCGGGGATCATCAACTCCGGATGCTTGCTCACCGAGTGACTCTTGGCGTGCATGACGCGGGCCGCGGGCACGAAGACGTTCAGCCAGCCGGCGCGTCCCAGCCGGTCGCCCAGGTCGACGTCCTCCATGAACATGAAGTAGCGGGAGTCGAATCCGCCGATGTTGTCGAACGCCGCGCGGCGCAGCAGCAGGCACGATCCCGACAGCCAGCCGACCGGCCGTTCGACGGGGTCGGCGTCGTCGTTGCGGTAGGCGGCGGTCCACGGGTTCGACTTCCACACCGCGCCCAGCACGGCGTGCCCGGCGCCGGAGACCAGATCGGGCACCCGGCGCGCCGACGGGTAGACCGATCCGTCCGGCTCGGTGATCAGCGGTCCGAGGCTCGCCGCGCGCGGCCATCGCCGCGCGGCGTCGAGCATCTCGTCGATCGACCCGGGCGAGAACTCGACGTCCGGGTTCGCCACCAGCACGAACTCCACGTCGGGATCGATCTCGGCGACCCCGCGATTGACCGCGCCGCCGTAGCCGATGTTGCCTCCGGTGCGGACGAGCGTGACGTTCGGGTCATCGGCCGCCGCCTGCTCCGGGGCGCCGTCGGTGGACCCGTTGTCGGCGATCACCACGCGCGGCGTCTGGGTCGACGCGACGGGCAGAGTGCGCAGGAAGTTGTGCAGATACTCTCCCGAGGAATAGGTCACGGTCACGACGGCGAAGCTGGCAGTCACCGGCCCAGACTAACGGAGCAGATCGGCCGCACCCTACCGGGCGGTCACCGCGTCGTGCAGTGCCTCACGCCAGTCCCGCAGCGGCGTGAGGCCCGCGGCGGCCCAACTCGCCGACGACAGCACCGAGTATCGGGGGCGCGGCGCGGGTCGGGGGAACTCCGCCGTCGTGCACGGCTCGACCCGCTCGGGGCGGGCACCGACCTCGGCGAAGACCGCCGCCGCCAGATCGCGCCAGGTCGCGCTGCCTGCGTTGACCGCGTGCAGGACGGCGCCGCCGGACAGGCCCGGTTCGCCGCGCCGATCGGCCAGTTCCCACAGGCCGCGGGCCAGATCGACCGCGTACGTCGGTGAGCCGATCTGATCGTCGACCACGCGCACGGTGTCCCGTTCGCGCTCCAGGCGCAGCATGGTGGACACGAAGTCGCCGCCGCCGTCACCGCTGAACACCCACGCGGTGCGGACCACGATCGCCGTCGGATCGGCGCGGCGGACCGCACGCTCCCCCGCCAGCTTGCTGGCGCCGTACACGGTGGCGGGCTCGCCGTCCACGTCGGCGGGCTCGAACGGTCGCGGGCTACCGTCCTCGCCCGTCACCGGTCGAGCGAAGACGTAGTCGGTGGACAGGTGGATCAGTCGGGCGCCGGCCGCCGCGGTGACCGCCGCGAGGTTGCCGGGGCCGTCGGCGTTGACCGCGTACGCCGCCGCCGCGTCATCCTGCGCCGCATCGACCTGCGTGTGCGCCGCGGCGTTGACGACGACGTCTCCGGCTCTCAGGTCCGCCAGGGCGCGCCGGACCGAGCCCGGATCGCGCACATCGATGTCTGCCGAGGTCAGCGGCCTGACCGGCCGACCGGACGCCGTCGCCTGGAGCGCCGTCCCCACTTGTCCGCGGGCGCCGATGAGGAAGCACTGCTCGGTGTTCATGGCTACCGATCCTGACGCATCGACCCCCGCCCCGCCTTACGAACCGGCCCGCCCCGTGCGGCAGATCACCGACACCGTCCCCGGCGCCGCCTCCCCGAGATGCCCGGCCCGGATCAGTATTCTTGCGAAGGAACGGCGCCCGGAACCGGTCGGCCGCCTACCGAGGACCGAAGGGACAGCTCAGCACGTGGAGTCACGACGCGAGGACCCTCGCCGACCCGAGGGCACGGACACCGCACCGGCCCCCGGCGCCGGGGCGACCCGCCGCCGCCCCGCGCCGACCCGAACCGGTTCCGCGGCACGCTCTCGCCGGACGTCCGAGGAGATCCACACCGCGCGGCGCGTCAAGCGCGACGACGACCCCCGCCCGGGCCTGCCGCCGGGCAGCCTCCGCGCGGCGATCCGGCTCTGGGCCACCCGGCCCGTCGCCGGCATCGCTCCCAAGAACATCGGCCGCGCGCTGGTGGCCCTGGTCACCGTGCTGGTCCTCGTGGTCACCGGGCTGGGCTGGGCCAAGGTGCGGAGTCTGAACAGTTCGGTCACCCTGCTCGGCGGCCTGGGACTGGGCGGCGGCGACGACGGCGCGATCGACATCCTGCTCGTCGGCACCGATTCGCGCGTCGACGCCAAGGGCAACCCCATGTCCGCGGAGGAACTGCGTTGGTTGCGCGTCGGCGGCGACGTCAGCACCAGCACCGACACCATCGTTCTGGTCCGCATCCCGACCGACGGCTCCAAGGCCACCGCGATCTCGATTCCCCGCGACTCCTACGTCGACGTCCCGGGCATCGGCATGAGCAAGATCAACGCCGCCTACGGCGCCACGAAGGAGGGCGTGCGGGTCCGCGAGGTCGAGAACGGCACCAGTGAGGCGAAGGCCGAGGCCGACGGGACCAAAGCCGGACGCAAAGCGCTCATCGACAGCGTCGCCGAACTCACCGGCATCACCGTCGACCACTACGCGGAGGTCGGTCTGCTGGGCTTCGCCCTGCTCACCGACGCAGTCGGCGGAGTCGACGTCTGCCTGAAGAAGGCCGTCGACGAGCCCTTCTCGGGTGCGAAGTTCCACGCCGGCGTCCAGACCCTGAGCGGCCCCCAGGCGTTGAGCTTCGTCCGCCAGCGACACGAGCTCCCCCGCGGCGACCTCGACCGGATCACCCGTCAGCAGGTGTACATGGCCTCGCTCGCGCAGAAGATCCTGTCGACGCAGACGCTGACGAACACCGGGAAGATGCAGGAGTTGCAGAACGCGATCTCGCGGTCGGTCGTCATCGACGACGGCTGGGACATCCTCACCTTCGCCGAGAATCTGAAGGACCTGACCGGAGGAAACGTCCGGTTCACCACGATTCCGATCCAGGACGATCAGGCGTGGAGCGACGACGGGACGCAGAGCGTGCTGAGGGTCGACCCCCAGGCCGTCCACGAGTTCGTCAACCGCCAGCTCGGTCGCAGTTCGCCGACCAAGTCGAGCAACCCGCGCACCGACTACACGGTCGACGTGGTCAACGCCGGAACGGTCGAAGGCCTCGCCGGGAACGTGATGCGGTTGCTCGTGGACCGCGGCTACCAGAAGGGCGCGACGTCGAGCAAGCCGATGAACGAGTTCGATTCGCTCGTCTTCGCCGACTCCACCGACAACGCCGGCGCCAAGCAGCTGGTGCGCGACCTGAACGCGGGCAGGATCGAGATCCGCCAGGACTCCTCGCTCCCCGAGGACAAGCTGCGGCTGGTGCTCACGAACACCTACAACTCTGGTCTGGGCGCCGTCGCCAACACCGGCGCGGAGTCCGAGTCGACGACCGCCTCCACGCCGACCGGCTCGTCGAAGCCCCCGTCGCCGGTCATCAAGGCCGATTCGGCCGGTCCGGTGTGCGTGAACTAGGGTCCGAGCCGGGCCATGGAGTCTCCTTTCCAGCCCAGAGAGGGTTCGCGATGAGCCATGACACGGTGACCGGTGCGATTCTCGCCGCTGCTGCCGACCGTGCCCGACCGATGCTCACCTACTACAACGAGGGCACCGGCGAGCGGACCGAGCTGTCGGGGGCGACCCTCGGGAACTGGGCGGCCAAGCTCGGCAACTACCTGCGCGATGAGCTCGGCCTGCTGCCGGGCGACCGGATCCGCGTCGACCTGCCCGAGCACTGGCAGACGGCCGCGGTGTTCCTCGGCGCCTGGTGGGCGGGGGTCGCGGTCGACCTCACCGACACCGCCGACGACCGGGCCGTCTTCACTTCGCTGCCGAACCTGGCTGCGCACGACGCCGACGAGGTCGTCGTCGTGCCCCTGGACCCGTTCGCGATGGGTACCCGAGATCTGCCGATCGGCGTGAACGACTTCGGCGAATCGGTGCGAGCGCACGGCGATCAGTTCTCCGCTGCCGGGGCGGGCGACGACGCGGTCGACGCGATCACCGTCCGCGAGGTCCTCGCCGCGGGAGATCAGCAGTTGACGCCCGCCGACCGGCTGCTGACCACCCGCCCGTGGCGCACGCCGGCCGATGTCGTCGCGAACTTCGCGGCGCCGCTGCTCGCGGGATCCTCGCTCGTGTTCGTCAGCGGCGAGGTCGACGACGCGCGGCTGGATGCGATCGCGGTCACCGAGAAGGCGACCGTCGTCCGTCGGTGACCGGGCCCGTCACCGAACCAGACCCGTCACCGATGCCGTCCCGTCACGGCACGGGGTCGGCCGCCCGAATCAGCGGTGCAGCGCCCACAGCGCCCGCGCGGCGATCAACTGGTGCACGCGCGGCGTCGGATGGAAGTCGTCGGCCCACACGTAGGCGAGGTCGGCGAACGGCGCCACCAGCGTCGAGCCCGTGCAGAAGACCGAGCTGGCGCTCGGTTCGGTGTTGCGGCACACCGGGTCCGTGGTGTTGATGAAGCCGTACTGCAGCGGCCGGTCGATGATCTCCTTGAGATTCGAGGTCAGATCCAGGTAGACCACCGATCGCATCCCGCGAATGCCCGCGGTCAGGGTGCGGGTGAACTCCTTCGCCCACGTGCTGATCAGGGTGGTCGGCTGCCGGCACGCGCGCATCTTCCGGGGTGTGAGGGCCGCCCGGCCGGCCGGGGTCAGGGTGAAGTCCGCGGCACCGGCGAGCAGGATGGTCGCGCCGCCGTTGGCCCGGATCCGCCGCACCTGCGCCGCCAGATCGGTCGCCGCCTGCCGGACCGCGCGGTCGGCGACCGCGCGTGTCGTCCCGCCCTTGCCCAGCCCGTTGTTGTCGGTGCCGAGGCAGAGATCCGCGAACTGCGCGTACAGGTCGTTGGTGCCGCCGTCGACGATCACCAGTTGCCGCGACCGGAATCGCTTGTGCACCGACAGATAGCGGGTGATCTGATCGCGCACCGGGGCCACCGTGAACGGGCCGCCGATGCCGCTCTGGGACGGTTGGAGCGCCACCCGCGCCCCGCCCTCGGCGTAACCGTTGCCGCCGATCACCCGGGCCGTCCCCTTCCCGGCCGATGCGATGCCGGAGGCCTCGGCGTCCAGGGTGAGCGCCCGATTCGGGCGGACCGTCAGCCCGTACGCCGCGGCCACGTCCTGGACCCAGACGTTGCCCGGGTTCACCGTGAAGCGACCCGGATTGGCCGGATCGCCCGTCGCCGGCGCATACGTGCCGACGTCGCTGAAGCTGTCTCCGAAGACCGTCACCGAGGTCGGCGGTGCCGATATCGCCGGTC
This sequence comes from Gordonia aichiensis, assembly GCF_039946255.1. GTDB lineage: Bacteria > Actinomycetota > Actinomycetes > Mycobacteriales > Mycobacteriaceae > Gordonia > Gordonia aichiensis_A. Next base: position 87,170 of record NZ_JBCDWL010000005.1, read on the forward strand.
CGGCCGCGGCCTCGCCGCCGGGGAGCAGCGAGGCGACCATCGCGACGCTCACGCCCGCCACCGCCGCACACAGTCCAGCACGCTTCATCTCGGTTCCGCCTTCTGCCGCGTGTCCGTCGATCGGACCCCTGCGTGGCGACACTACCGCCGACGCCCCGACCCCGGCCGGGTTTTCGACAGCCGTGCGGCCGCGGATCGTCGCCGAGCCCGGTCATCGCCGAGCCTGGTCATCGCCCGAACCCGGTCACGGTCCGGGGATGTCGGCGCGGACGGCGACGACGGCCGCCTGCACCCGAGACTGCACCCCGAGCTTCGACAGGATCCGCGACACATGCGTCTTGACCGTCGCCTCGCCGATGACCAGCCTGCGGGCGATCTGCGCATTCGACAGGCCCGCGCCCACCCCGCCGAGCACCTGCCGCTCGCGGTCGGTGAGGTCGGCGAGGTCGGGCCCGGCGGCGACCGGCCGCGATCTCATCGCCTGCACGACGATGCGCGTGACCGCGGGATCGAGGACCGCGTCGCCGTCGGCGACCCGCCGGACTCCGGCGACGAGTTCGCTGCCCGACGCCGACTTCAGCAGGAACCCGCTCGCGCCGGCCGCGAGCGCGCCCAGCACGTACTCGTCGATGTCGAAGGTGGTCAGCACCAGGACTCGCGCGTCGGTCTCGAGCAGCACCTGCGCCGTCGCCGCCAGGCCGTCGACCTCGGGCATCCGCACATCCATCACGACGACGTCGGGTCGCAGGCGTCGCGCCGCAGCGACCGCCTCGGCACCGGTCGCCGCCTCACCGACGACGATGTCGCCCGCGGCCTCGAGCACCATCCGCAGGCCCTCGCGAACGGCGCCGTGATCGTCGGCCAGGAGCACCCGCGCCCTGGTCACCGGGCCTCCCGCGGCACTCGGGCCCGAACCACCCAGCGATCCCCCTCGGGACCGACCGTCGCGCTGCCGCCGACGCTCTCGGCTCGGATCTTCATGTTGTGCACTCCTCGTCCCGACACCCAGGGCCCCGCTCCCGGCAGGTTCCCGGGCCCGACCGTCGATTCCGGACCGACCCGGTTGGTGATCGTCACCTCGGCGAATCGGTCGTCGACGGCCAACTCGACCGTCACCTTCTCGCCCGGCGCGTGCCGGGTCGCATTCGTCAGCGCCTCGCCCGCGATCCGCGTCAGCACGGTCTCGGCCCGCAGCGGCCAGCGGTCCGGCTCCCCGCGGACCACGACCTGCGAGCCCACCGCGCGGGCCGCCGCCAGCAGCGGGGCCAGCGACGACCAGCGGACGGTGACGGCCTCGTCGCCGTCGGCGGCGAGCACGTCGATCATCTCCCGGAGTTCGGCCAGCGCCGCCAGGCTGTTGGCGCGGATCGAGGCGACCGCGGGCTGCGGGTCGTCGGCATCGCGCGCGACCTCGGCGAGGATCGCGATCGCCGACACGTGCCCGGCGACGGTGTCGTGCAGTTCGCGTGACACGCGCCGCCGCTCGTCGACCAGCGCGATCGTCCGTTCGGCCTGCGCCGCGGCGCGTTCCGCGGTCGCCGCGCGCACCGTGGCGTTGACCGACTGCGCATACCCCAGCGGCGAGATCAGGAAGGCCACGCCCAGCAGACCGACCAGGACGCCGGTGCGCGGATCCACCGCGAGCGCGACAACCGCCGCCGCGACGACGGTGACCAGTCCGCACCCGACCGCCACGACCCGTCGCAATCGGGGCGCACCGACCGTCACGGTCACGAAGACGATGTCGGTCAACGAGATCCAGAGCGGCAGCGAGACACCCGACGGCAGATCGAGGACGACGAGCACCACCGCCACCGCCAGGGCAGCGGCCGGACGGCGCGGCGCGACGATCTGCGCGACGAAGCCGACGGCCAGAATCGCCGCCTTGACCGGGGTCGAGTGACCGCCGAGTTCTGGGATCAACGTGAAGGCGCCGCTCGCCCACAGCAACACGCCGACGACGAGCGTGCCGAGCGCTGACACGGTCGTCGATGAGAACCCGGCAGTGGAGAACCGGGAGAGGGAGAACCGGGCAGTGGAGAACCGGGCAGTGGAGAACCGGGACAGGGAGAACCGGGAGGTGAACGTCATCGCCACCACTACAGCACACCCGACACCGCGACGGGTCCGCCGAAAGTCGGACGCCGAACGACCGGTCGTCGGATGTGCCGCAGCCGGGTCGGCGCCGATGCTGGGGGCATGAACGATTCGGTCTCCCCCATTCTTATCGCCATCGCCGGCTGCGAGGTCGGCTTCTGGGTGCTCGTCGGCGGTGGACTCGCCCTCCGTTATCTTGCCCGTCTGGGGCGCACCTCCAACGCGGTCCTCACCGCAGTGCCCGTCCTCGATCTCGCTCTCCTCGCGGTGGTCGCGATCGACCTGCATCGCGGCGGGCAGGTGTCCTTCGCCCACCGTCTGGCGCCCGTCTACCTCGGCGTCACCGTCGTCTTCGGCCCGCGCCTGATCCGCTGGGCCGACGCGCGGTTCGCCCACCGCTTCGCGGGCGGCCCCGCCCCGCACCGGGTCCCCCGGCGCGGCCCGGAGCGTGCCCGGCATGAGTGGGCGGAGTTCGGGCGATGGGTCCTCGCCGCGGCGATCGCGGCGGCACTCACCGCCGCGCTGGGCTACGTCGTCGCCGACGCCGCTCAGCGATCGGCGTTGTTCGGTACCTTCTCGACCCTCGGCGTGATCACCGCGATCTGGTTGCTCACCGGCCCCGTCTGGTGTCTGGGTCCGACGAGTCGGAGGACACCGCTGCCCTGACCGCGACCCGCTACGACTGCCAGACCGGATCGCGTTTGCCCAAGAACGCCGAGATCCCCTCCTGTGCGTCGCAGGTGACCGCATTGGTGGCCATCACCTCGGTCATCGCCTCGTAGGCCGCCGGTTCGGTGCGGTCGATCTGGTCGTAGAACGCGCGCTTGCCGATCGCCAGCGTGTCGCCGCTGAACGATCCGATGCGGGCGGCGAGTTCGGCGACGGTCTCCTCCAGCCGGTCGGCGGGCACGGCTTCGTTGATCAGCCCCCAGTCGACGGCGGTCGCCGCGTCGATCATGTCACCGGTCAACAGCATTCGCATCGCCCGCTTGCGTCCCACGGCCCGGCTGAGCGCGACCATCGGCGTCGAGCAGAACAACCCGATCCGCACCCCGGGGGTGGAGAAGCGCGCGGTGTCGGCGGCGACCGCCAGGTCGCAGGTGGCGACCAGTTGGCAGCCGGCCGCGAGCGCCATGCCCTGCACCTGCGCGATGACCGGTTGGCGCACCTCGTGGACGGCGGTCATCAGCTCGGTGCAGGCGGCGAAGATCTCGCGCTCGTCGGCCACGGTGCGCTCGACCATCTCCGACAGATCGTGCCCGGCGGAGAACGCCGGGCCGTCGGCCTTGATCACGATCACCCGCACCGCGGGGTCGTCGGCGAAGGCGCGCAGCGCGGCGGTGGCCGCGCGCATGGTGGCCAGCGACAACGGGTTTCGACGGTCGGCATCGTCGAGGGCGAGGACGCCGACACCGTCGGCGATGGACGTGGAGACAGCAGCTCGGGAAGACATGGGGCCATTGTCGGTCATGCCGCGCCGACGCGTCTGCGGTCCGCGCCAACCGGTCCGAGTCGAGCGGCCTGAGTCTCGCGGTACGGGTCTCGCGGTACGGGTCTCGCGCTACTTCGCCAGCGCCGCCAGAACGCGGTCGGCGTGCACGGCCATGTTCACCTCGGAGGCGATGACGTCGGCGATCCGCCCGTCGACGCCGATCGCGAAGGTCACCCGCTTGGTGGGCATGCCGATCGTCGACAGCAACGATCCGCGGCGCACTCCGAACGCTCGCGCCACCGCGCCGTCGACGTCGGCGAGCAGCGGATAGTCGAAGGCGTGCTTGTCGGTCCAGTCCTTCTGCTTGGCGACGTCGTCGCGGCTGACGCCGACACGCTGCACGCCCGCGGCCGCGAACTCGGCGGCCAGATCCCGGAAGTGGCACGCTTCCTTGGTGCAGCCCGGGGTGAACGCCGCCGGATAGAAGAACAACGCCACCGGGCCGTCGGCCAGCAGCGCGGTCAGGCGGCGCGGGACTCCGTCCTGGTCGGGAAGGGTGAAGTCCGGGGCCTGGTCGCCGATCTGCATACGCGCACCCTACTCGCACCGATCAGGGTGCGCCCGCCGCCGGACCCCTACTTTCGAGGGACACCGGATCATCCCCCCGCCGGATGCGCGTTTCGCACCGTCCGGGCAGAATCGGTCACCATGATCACCGTCGAGCACCTCAGCAAGAGATACGGCGAGTACACCGCCGTGGACGACGTGACGTTCGCGTGCAAGCCCGGTCGCGTGACCGGCTTCCTCGGACCGAACGGCGCAGGAAAGTCCACCACGATGCGCATCATCGCGGGCTTGACGCCCGCGACCTCCGGCTCGGCGACCATCGCCGGCGTCGCCTACCGCGACATCCCCAACCCGGCCACCCAGGTCGGTGTCCTGCTCGACGCCTCGGCGCAGCACGCAGGCCGGACCGGCGCGGAGATCCTGCGCCTGTCGGCCCTGACGATGGGACTGCCGCGCACGCGCGTCGACGAAGTGCTGGCCATGGTGAGCCTGACTCCCGAGGAAGCGGGGCGCCGCGTCCGCAACTACTCGCTGGGCATGCGGCAGCGGCTCGGCATCGCCAACGCGCTGCTGGGAGACCCGCAGATCCTGATGCTCGACGAGCCGGCCAACGGACTCGATCCGGCCGGCATCCACTGGATGCGCGGGCTCCTGCGCGACTACGCCGACCGCGGCGGCACCGTCCTGCTCTCGAGCCACCTGCTGCACGAGATCGAGATCATCGCCGACGATCTCATCGTGATCGGGCAGGGCCGGATCGTCGCGCAAGGCACCAAGGAACAGCTGCTGGCGGGCAGCGGCACTCGCGTCAAGGCGGTCGACGACGCTGCGCTCGGCCAGGCGCTGTCCACCGCCGGGATCGCCGCGCACGTCGCCGCGGGCGGCGGTTTCCACGTCGAGGCGACACCCGAGATCGTGGGTCGCGTCGCACTCGATCACCGCATCCACCTCGTCGAGCTACGTCCGGGCGACAACACCGGACTGGAAGCGATGTTCCTGCAGCTCACCCAGCAGACGCAGCGTGAGCAGCCCGTCACCCAGGGGGCCTTCTGATGACCACCGCCTTCGCCGCCGTCGACCGTGCGGCGCAACCGATCCCGCTCACCCGTCTGGTGCGCGTGGAACTGCGCAAACTGATCGACACCCGCGCCGGCTTCTGGCTGATCGCCGTCATGGGACTGATCACCGTCGTCGTCGCCGGAGTCCAGCTGGCCGTCGGCGGCAACGACCCGGCCGGACTGTCGTACGGCAACTTCTTCGGGACGATGAACATCCCGACGGGGATCATCCTGCCGATCATGGCGATCCTGCTCGTGACCTCGGAGTGGAGCCAGCGCAATGCGCTGACCACCTTCACGATGGAGCCGCGCCGCGAGCGCATCGTGGTGGCGAAGCTGCTCGCGTCGCTGGTCGCCGCGATCGCCGCGGTGGTCTTCTCCCTCATCGTCGGCGCGGTGGCCAATGTGATCGCCGGGGTCGTCGTCGGCGACGGTGCGGGCGCCTGGGATCTGACCGCATCGGGCCTCGGTTACGCCTTCGTGCTGCAGGTCTGCGGACTGCTGCTCGGCTTCGGGTTCGCCGCGCTGTTCCTGAGCACGCCGGCCGCGATCGTCGCGTACTTCGTGCTGCCGACGATCATCTCGCTGGTGTCGAACCTGGTGCCGTGGATCAAGGAGCATCTCGCCGACTGGATCGACACCGGCCGGGTGAGCGAGCCCTTCCTGTCGAGCGGCGGCGTCAGCGGCGCGCAGTGGGCCCACTTCCTGGTGGCCTACGGCCTGTGGATCGGCGTCCCGATGGCGCTGGGCGTCTGGCGGATCCTGCGGTCGGAAGTCAAGTGATCGGCTCGCCCGCGACCGGGCGGTAGTGTCCTGTTGCTCGTCGGCTGACGCGGTCGACTCGACGGCGCCGCGTCAGCCTCGCACGACCTCCCGATGCCCGGCGTCGATCCGCCTGGTCCATCCGCGCTCGTCGAGGAGTTCCAGCAGCGGGATCGCGATCCGGCGGGTGGTGCCGAGCACCTGCCGTGCCTGCGAGGTGGTGAAGGGCTGCGGCAGCCCGGCCAGGGCGCGCATCGCCAGCGCGGGCGCCGTCGGCCCCAGCACCACGCCGTCGGCGACGCGCAGGAGTCGCCCGGCCCGTTGCGCGGCGGCCAGCTCCCGGACCCCCAGGCCGAGGGCGCCGAGGTCGTCGGCCTCCGGGGCGGCGAAGGGCTGCTCGCGCAGCCGCCGTTCCACCTCCGCGACTGCGTGCTCGGCGGGCCCGAGGTCGCCGCGGTGTTCGGGCAGGAAGAGCAGGCCCCGTTCGGCGTGCACCCCGGCACCGGCCACGACCGTCGCCAGCAGGGCGCGATCGGGGAGTTCGAGAACGTCGACCGCCGCCCCGTACGACAGTCCCGCCGCCAACGGGTCCCGCTGGTGCAGATCGCTCACCGCGCCCCGGAGCCGCAGCTGCCAGGCCTGCAGTTGCTCGTGCGCGACCCACCAGTCACCCACTTCGTCGACGCCGCCGGGGACCTCGGCGATCGGGTAGCCCGACGCGGCGAGCCGCTCGCGGCGAACGGCGCCGGCGCGTTCCACCTCCCCTGCGGCCGAGCCACCCTCGGCGCGTGAGGCGAGCTCGTCGGCCCGGCGCACCGCGTCGCCGCGACGGCTCAGGGCCGGCGGCGTCGCATCGAGCACCACCGCACCCGCGACGATTCGGTGCGCGCCGGGATCGCGCAGGACGAGGCGATCACCGCGCCTGAGCGGCAGCTCGCGCGCGAGTCGCAACCTCAGGTGCTCCTCGCCGAGGGGACGCACCCGCGCCGGGACCGCCGCCGTTCCCACGTGGACGGTCACCCACTCGCCGACGTCCGAGGTCGTGCCCGCTACGCACCGGACGTCGACGACCGCCGTCGGCCCGACGCCGCCGGTCGACAGCACGTCGCCGCGGTGGATCCGGTCGTGGCTCACCCCGCGCAGATTGACCGCCACCCGGCTGACCGGGCCCGCCGCCGCCACGGTGCGGCCGTGACACTGCAGACCGCGGACGATGACCGCCTCGGATCCGTTGCGGCCGAACAACTCCACCCCGTCGCCCACGGTCAGTGAACCGGCGGCCAGGGTGCCGGTGACCACCGTGCCCGCGCCGGTGATCGTGAACGCGCGGTCGATCCACAGGCGGACGCCGTCGGCCGGGGCGGTCGGTGCCGGGGCGTCGCCGAGCACCTCGTCGAGGGCCACGCGCAATTCGTCCATGCCGGTCCCCGCGACCGCCGAGACCGCCACGACCGGTGCGCCGCCGAGACCGGTGCCGGCGAACTCGCGGCGGATCCGTTCGATCACCTCCGCCACCCGCTCGTCGGTCGCGCGGTCGCAGCGGGTCACGACGATCAGTCCGCGGTCGATCCCGAAGGCCGCCACCGCATCCCGATGGTCGGCCGACTGCTCCCGCCAGCCCTCGTCGGCGGCGACGACGAAGCACACCGCGGGCGCCGGACCGAGTCCGGCGAGCATGTTGGCACCGAAGCGTTCGTGCCCGGGGACGTCGACGAAGCCCACCTCGCGGCCGGACGGCAGCGAGGTCCACACGAAGCCGAGATCGATGGTGAGCCCGCGTCGGCGTTCATCGGCCCACCGATCCGGCTCCATCCCGGTCAGCGCCTTCACCAGCGTCGACTTGCCGTGATCGACGTGCCCCGCGGTCGCGACGACGAACACCGCTCAGCCCCGGGCCAGCGCGGCACGCACCGCGTCGATCAAACGCGGGTCGTCGGCTTCGGGAACACACCGCAGGTCGATGAGGGCCGCGCCGTCGTGGACGCGCGCCAGGACCGCGGGCGAGCCGGTGCGCAGGGGCAGCGCGACCGCCTCCGGCAAGCGCACCGCATAGCCGGGCAGCGGGACGCCCGGCGCCCCGCCGCCGCCCACCCGGCCGTCGTGCGCGACGACCACCCCGCCGACCGCCGTCGCCAGCGCCTCCGCCCGCGCGCGCAGCCGGTCGGCGTCGGCGTGCAGGTAGCCGGTGACCGGCGACGGCGGGCCCGCGACCGTCGCTTCGAGCGCGGCGAGCGCCAACTTGTCGATCCGCACCGCGCGCGCGAGCGGATGTCGGGCCAGGCGTTCGACGATGTCGGACCGCCCCAGCACCACCCCCGCCTGCGGACCCCCGAGGAGCTTGTCGCCGCTCGCCGTGACTACATCGGCGCCCGCACGCAGGGCGGTCGTCGCGTCGGGTTCGTCGGGCAGCAGCGGGTCGGGAGCCAACAGACCGCTGCCGAGGTCGGCGATGAGCGGTACCCCGTGCTCGCGCGCGGCCGCCGCCAAGTCGCCGACCGCGACGTCCGCGGCGAATCCGCTGACGCGGAAGTTGCTGGGATGCACCTTCAGCAGACAGCCCGTGTCGGGCCCGATCGCGTCCACGTAGTCGCGCAGATGGGTGCGGTTGGTGGTGCCGACCTCGCGCAGCCGCGCCCCGGTCGATTCGATGAGATCGGTGAGGCGGAAGCCCGCGCCGATCTCGATCAGCTCCCCGCGCGAGACGATCACCTCGCGGCCGGCGGCCAGCGCGGTGGTCGCCAGCACCAGGGCCGCGGCGCCGTTGTTGACCAGCAGCGCGTCCTGCGCCTGCGGGCACGCGGCGAGCAGCGCCGCCCGCGCCCCGCGGCCCCGCCTGCTGCGCAGACCGGTCCGCAGGTCCATCTCGACGTCCACATAGCCCGCGGCGTCGGCCACCGCGGCCGCGGCCGCGGCGCCGAGAGGCGCTCGACCCAGGTTGGTGTGGACGATGACGCCCGTCGCATTGAGCACCGGAGTCTGCGTCGACGGTGCCGTCGCCGCCAGGTCGGCCGCGAGCGTCGCCGCGACGTCTGCGGGCGCGAGCTCCCCGCGACGCGCCCGATCCTGGACGGCGCGGATGCGCTCACGGACCGCGGCGCCGGACAGGCGGGTGCGCGCGTCCACCACTGCGGGCAGCGCCAGCAGCGAGTCCGTCCGGGGAATCGCCCGCCGGGGATCCTCGTTCACCTGCCGGCTCCTTCCCCGGGATAGCTGACGCAGAGTTGGCGGAGACGGACGGGAATCGAACCCGCCAGACCGAGATGCTCGGCCTCACCGGTTTTGAAGACCGGGGGGCCCACCAGGAACCCAGACGCCTCCGCCAACCAACATAGCGAACCGGTGTGACGGTCTACCCTCGACTCCGTGACCGACGACACGCTGACCCCCCAGACGATCCGTCTCACCGACTACGCCCACGGCGGCGGTTGCGCCTGCAAGATCCCGGCCGGGGAACTGGAGGACGCCGTCGCCGGGCTCATCGGCCCCGCCTCCCCCGACGTTCTCGTCGGACTGGAAGACGGCGACGACGCCGCCGCCGTCCGCGTCGCCGACGGTCTGGCCGTGCTCTCGACCGCGGACTTCTTCACGCCCGTGGTCGACTCCGCCTACGACTGGGGTGCCATCGCCGCAGCGAACGCGTTGTCGGACGTCTATGCGATGGGCGGGCGCCCGGTGGTGGCGATCAACCTGGTCGGCTGGCCGCGCGGCGTGCTCCCGATGGAGCTGATGACCGAGGTCCTGCGCGGCGGACTCGACGTCGGCGCCCGCGCCGGCTGTCCGGTGATCGGCGGTCACACCATCGACGACCCCGAACCCAAGTACGGGATGGCCGTCACCGGTGTCGCCGACCCGGATCGCCTGCTGCGCAACGACGCGGCGGCGGCGGGACTGCCGATCACGCTCACCAAACCGATCGGCGTCGGGCTGCTGAACAACCGGCACAAGCGGACCGGCGAGGTGTTCGAGCAGGCCATCGCCTCGATGACGACCCTCAACCGCGACGCCGCGGACGCCGCCCTCACCGCGGGGGCGCGCGCGGCCACCGACGTGACCGGGTTCGGTCTGCTCGGTCACCTGTACAAGATGTGCCGCGCGTCCGGCGTCGGCGCCGTCGTCGACGCCTCGGCCGTCCCGGTGCTCGACGGTGTTCGCGAGGCGCTGCGCGACGGCTTCGTCTCCGGTGGCACGCATCGCAATCTCGACTGGGTGCGCCCCCATCTGGAGGTCGGGCCGGGGGTCACCGACGACGATCTGCTGCTGTTGGCCGACGCCCAGACCTCCGGTGGTCTGCTGGTGGTCGGCGAAGTGCCCGGCTACCCGGTGATCGGTCACACGGTGGTCGGCGGCACGCGCCTCACGATCCGGTGATGGAGTCGCCGGTGATGCCGGCCGCGCGCCGCGCCGCCAGTCGACGCTTCTGCGGTTCGATGGTGTAACGCGGATCGTGCGCGGACTCGATGCCCGCGTGGAACACGCCGAATCGGGTGCACGCAGACGCCGCGACCAGCGCCGCCCCGGACAGCGCCGCCAGCGCCCGCCGCCACCGGCCCGGGCGCCCGCCCGCCACCAGCGCGCCGACGCCGCCCGCGACGGCGAGGGCCTCGGCGGTCCGCATCAGCGTCCCGGGGGTCCCCTCGTGCAGCGGCTCGGCCGCCACCGGGTCCATCCGGCGTTCCATCAACCGGGTGGCGACGACGTCGCCGACGACACCGAGCACCGCCAGATCACGGGCCGGACCGGCCTGTCCCGCCGGCGTCGTGATGAGCGCGGCACCCCCGGCGGCCAGGCTCGCCGAGCTGACGAAGACGAACGGCAGGTCGCGGTGCATGGCATTCCAGGTGGGCATCGCCGTGTCGCCGAGGAGCACGGCGGTGTAGGCGGCCAGCGGCGCACCGAGCAGACCCGCACCGAGGCCCGCCGGCGACTCCAGGGCCCGCAGGATCGGCCGCAGCGAGCCCAGCGGCAGCCGGTCGCCGAGCAGCCGGTCGACTTCGCCCGCGGCGGCGACCCCGATCAGCCCGCTGTATCCCATCAGGATCCAGGACCCGACGCTCATCGGCGAGGTCACCTTGAACGTCCGCATCATGTGCAGGAATCGTTCGGGCCGACCGAGGTCGGCCACCAGTGCCAAGGCACCGGCGCCTGCGGCGGCGAGCCCGGTCAGCCTCGTGCTGCGCCGCAGCGCCGGGTGGCCGGTCAGTTGGGCGCCTGCCGCCAGCAGACCCGAGCCGCCCGCCACTCCGCCGAGCACCAGATAGACGGCCACCGGCGTCTCCCACGGCGGCGCCTTCACCACCGGATGTCCGTAGTAGCCGCGCGAGTCGAGGTGCTCGATCTGCGCGTCCGGCACCATGATGTCGTCGGCGCGGCGGCCCTTGCGACGACCGCCCCTCCCCCGACCTCGGCGTTCGGGACGCGGCGGGCGGAACTGACCGAAGTCCGAACTGGTCACCGGCGCCCTCCTCGACGGCCGGCCAGCGATCTCACGAACGACACCGCCGTCGCGGCGGCCATCGCCGCGACGGCCACCCCCGCGCGCCGATACATGCTCGGCAGATCGGCGGTGCAGACCCGCGGGTCGGGCGGCAGACCGTACACCTCGGGTTCGTCGAGCAGCAGGAACACCGAGCCGGTGCCGCCGACGCCGTCGTCCGGATTGGCACCGTACAGGCGGGCCTCGGTCATCCCCTCGGCGTGCAGCTGGGTCACTCGCTCGTGCGCCTTGGCGACCATGTCGTCGCGGGTGCCGAACGAGATCGACTCGGTCGGGCAGGTCTGCGCGCAGGCCGGCGTCTGGTCGTCGCGCAGTCGGTCGTAGCAGAGAGTGCACTTCTGGGCGAGACCGTGATTGGGGACCTCCGGCTGCTCCCCCTTGCGCTCACCCACGCGAGTGGTGGGCGCGACGGTGCCGTCGCCGCGCCGCTCCACCACCCCGAACGGGCACCCGGCGACGCAGGTGCCGCACCCGTTGCAGATGTCGGCCTGGACCACGACGGTCCCGAACTCGGTGCGCATCATCGCGCCGGTCGGACACACGTCCAGGCAGCCTGCGTGCGTGCAGTGCTTGCACACGTCCGAGGACATCAGCCACCGGAACTCCGGGGTGTCGGGCGGAGTGAGCTCCTGCCGGGCCTGATCCGACGGCGCCGGCTCGGTCGCGGCACCCGCACCGGGCATCGACGGCATGCCCAGCGAGACGAGCTCGGCGCCGGATCTGCGGGCCTGCTCGATCCGGTCGGCGTCCTGCTCGATGAACGCGACGTGCCGCCAGGTGCTGGCGCCGAGGGAGACCGAGTTGTCGTACGACATCCCGGTGAACTCCAGGTCGCCGTCGCGCGGGTTGCGGTTCCACTCCTTGCACGCCACCTCGCAGGCCTTGCAGCCGATGCACACGGAAGTGTCGGTGAAGAAGCCGCGCCGCTCCTCGTGGAGGTGCCAGTGCGCGTCGGCGCTCGGATCGCTGGGACCGCTGAACTGACCCATCACTTCTCCTCTCGCCGGGTGATCCGGGTGGTGTCGGTGTCGACGGTGACCCCGGCGCGACGCCGATAGTCGCGGACCAGTTCGTCGGCGGCGGCGCCCCGCGGCCGTCGCCCGGCGATCAACGCGCACGAGCCGACCTTCGACTCCTGAATGAAGACGTTGGGGTCCATCGTGACACCGACCAGGTCGTTGGCGGCGTCGCCGGAGACGACCGCGTCGCTGCCCGCACCCCAGTGATACGGCAGGCCGACCTGATGGACGGTGCGGCCGTTGATCTGCAGGGGCCGCATCCGATCGGTCACCAGCACCCTGGTCTCGATGACCGCGCGCGGCGAGATGATGGTCGCCCACCCCTCGTTCGCCAGACCGCACTCGGCGGCCAGTTCCGGGGACACCTCGCAGAACATCTCCGGCTGGAGCTCGGCCAGGTACGGCGACCAGCGGCTCATGCCGCCCGCGGTGTGATGCTCGGTGAGCCGGTACGTGGTGAAGACGTACGGGTAGACGTCGTCGCCGGGATCTCCGGCGCTCGGCGCATCGAGATTGTCCTCGCGCGGCAGCATGACTCGCGCCGGTGCCTGCTGCTGGGAGTACAGCGCGTTCGCGACCGGCGACTCCTGCGACTCGTAGTGGGTGGGCAGCGGACCGTCGACGAGCCCGTCAGGTGCGAAGAGCCAACCCTTGCCGTCGGCCTGCATGATGAACGCGTCATCGCCGCCGATCGCGTCGGCACCGACCGCGCCCGGCTCGGGCACTGCGCCCGGTGCTCGATCGATCGGGAAGTCGGGCACGTCCGAGCCGGTCCAGCGACCGGCCTCGGCGTCCCACCACACGTACTTCTTGCGTTCGCTCCACGGCTTGCCCTGCGGATCGGCAGAGGCCCGGTTGTACAGGATCCGGCGGTCCGACGGCCACACCCAGCCCCATTCGGCCTGGGTGACGCCGCCCCCGCCGTGCGGGATGCGGCGGGCGGCCTGGTTGACACCGCCCGCGTAGACGCCGGTGTAGATCCAGCAGCCGGCGATGGTCGAACCGTCGGACCGCAGTTGGGTGTACGAGTCGAGCGGCTGTCCGGCCTGCGGCCCGCTCACATAGCGGCCGTTGATCTCGGCGAGGACCGCCTCGGGGTCGACGTCGCCGTCCGCATCCAACGGATACTCCCAGGTCAGGTCCTGCAAGGGCCGGTCGCGGGGGTCGTCGGAGTCGGCCACGCGCTGCCGGATCCGCTGCCCGAGGTCGTAGTAGAAGTCCAGTTCGCTCTGCGCCTGACCGGGCGGCGCCACCGCCTGGTGGCGCCACTGCAGCATGCGCTGGGTCTGGGTGAACGAGCCGGCCTTCTCCACGTGCGTGGCGGCGGGCAGGAAGAAGACCTCGGTCGCGATGTCGGTGGTGACGAGTTCACCCGAGTCGATCTCCGGTCCCTCCTTCCACCAGGTGGCGGTCTCGATCATGTTCAGGTCGCGGACGACCAGCCACTTCAGCTTCGACATCGCCATGCGCTGCTGGCGGCTGTTGGCCGAGCCGACCGCCGGGTTCTGGCCGACGACGAAGTAGCCGTCGACATTGCCTTCGAGCATCTCCACGGTGGTCTGGTAGGTGCCCGCCGGTCCGGTCAGGCGCGGCAGATAGTCGTAGCACCAGTCGTTCTCGGCGGTCGCGACGTCGCCCCACCAGGCCTTGAGCAGGCTGACGGTGTAGTCCTCCGCGTACTGCCAGAAGCCCTTGCCCGACGCCGGGCGCACCCGGTCGAGATACTGCGCGAAGGTGTCCTCCTTGCCAGCCGAGGGCATCGGCAGGTAGCCGGGCAGCAGGTCGAACAGGGTCGGGATGTCGGTGGAGCCCTGGATGCTGGCGTGGCCGCGCAACGCCATGATGCCGCCGCCCGGCCGCCCCACGTTGCCGAGCAGCAGCTGCAGGATCGCGGCCGTCCGGATCACCTGGGCGCCCATCGTGTGCTGCGTCCAGCCGGTGGCGTAGCCGAAGCAGCCGGTCCGTTCGGGTCCGGAGTTGTCGGTCAGCGCGGCCGCGAGGTACGCGAAGTCGGCGGCGTCGATGCCGCACATCTGCTCCACCATCTCCGGCGTGTACCGCGCGTAGTGGCGCTTGAGGATCTGGAACACCGTCCGCGGGTCCTGCAGGGTCTCGTCGGTCCCGCCGTCGTATCGCCAGGTGCGCCGATCGTACGTCCCGGTGTCCTCGTCGAACCCGGAGAACAGGCCGTCGAGGTCGTCGGTGTCCTGGAAGTCGGCGGCGACGAGGGTGGCGGCGTTGGTGTACGCGACCACGTACTCGCGGAAGTACTTCTCAGTGGTGAGCACATGGTTGATCAGCCCGCCGAGCAGCACGATGTCCGAGCCGGCCCGGATGGCGATGTGCTTGTCGGCCACCGCGGAGGTACGCGTGAACCGCGGATCCACATGGATGACGCGGGCACCGCGGGACTTCGCCTCAGCGACCCATTGGAAGCCGACGGGATGGGCTTCGGCCATGTTGCCGCCCATGAGCACGATGCAGTCGGCGTTGGCCATGTCCTGCAAGAACTGGGTGGCGCCGCCGCGTCCGAACGAGGCTCCCAGACCGGGAACCGTGGCGGAGTGTCATATCCGGGCCTGGTTCTCGATCTGGATCGCCCCCGCCGCGGTGAAGAGCTTCTTGATCAGGTAGTTCTCTTCGTTGTCGAGGGTCGCGCCGCCCAGATGGGCGATGCCCATCGTCCGGCGCAGGGGGCGGCCGTGGTCGTCGACGTCCTGCCAGTGGGCCCGTCGCGCCTGCACGAAGCGGTCCGCGATCATGTCGATCGCGGTGTCTCGGTCGAGGTCCTGCCACTCGGTCGCGTACGGCGCACGGTAACGGACGGTGGTCTGACGCAGCGGATTGTTGACCAGCTGCTCGCTGGAGGCGCCCTTGGGGCACAGCCGCCCGCGCGAGATCGGCGAGTCCGGGTCGCCTTCGATCTGGGTGACACGCCCGTCTGCCACGAACACCTTCTGTCCGCAGCCGACCGCGCAGAACGGGCACACCGACGACACGACGCGATCGGCCGTCGTCGTCCGCGCCGTCATCGCCTTGGTCTGCGCCGATTCCACCGCCGGGCCGCGACCGAGTCGGTCGCCGGTGCGCAGCTGACGCACCACGGGCCACTCGAGCGGACTGAACCGGGACATGGCTCCCACCCTATCCCCGATGCCGCGCGCTCCGCGCCGATTAGGCTCCGGTCGGCCGTATCCGCGTACTTCGGCGACGTCCGCGGGCGCCCGACACGAGCGGATGTCGTCGAAGCACGCGGATGCGTCACCTGCCTCGGGCGCCGGCGAATCGCCCGCGCCCGAGCGGACTTCGTCGTACAGTCCGAGGTGGACTCACCAACGGACGCACGCGGCTCGCCCCGCGTCGATCGGGAGGTACAGCAGATCCCATGCCCGTCTATCAGTTCCACTGCGCCGACTGCGGCTGTTTCGAGGCCGCGTACCCGATGTCCGACGTCCCCGACGCGGCAGCGTGCGCGTGCGGCGTCGCCGCCCGCCGGCGGATGAGTTCGCCGGCTCTCGCCCGCCGCGGCGCCGCGATGGCCGCGCTCGACGCCACCGCGTCGACCGCGCACGCACCGGCCGTCGTCGACCGGATTCCGCCCGGTCGCAGGCGACCTGCGCCGGTCTCGACCGATCCGCGTCACGCCCGACTTCCCCGCCCCTGACGGCCGGGTCCGGCCGACCAGGACGTCTTCCAGCGAAAGGAACCGCCCGATGCCCGAGGTCGTCTTTCCCCTCGACTCCACGAAGAAGTTCACCGACCAGGAGATCCTCGGTCACAACCGGTGGCACTACGCGATTCCGCCTGCCGTGCAAGTCAAGCCCGGCGACACGTTCCGTGTTCACTGCCGGGAATGGTTCGACGGTGCGATCGTCAACGACGACTCCGCCGAGGACATCCTGAACGCCCCGCTCAAGACCGTGCACACCCTGTCCGGCCCGTTCGGCGTCGAGGGTGCGCAGCCCGGCGACCTGCTGATCGTCGACATCGTCGACGTCGGCCCGCTGCCGCAGGAGGACTCCGGACCGTTGGCCGGGCAGGGCTGGGGATACACGGGCATCTTCGCCAAGCAGAACGGCGGCAGCTTCCTCACCGATCAGTTCCCCGACGCTTACAAGGCCGTGTGGGACTTCCACGGACACACCGCGACCTCCCGCCACATCCCGCACGTGAGCTTCACCGGGATGATCCATCCGGGGCTGATGGGGACCGCGCCGTCGAAGGAACTGCTCGGCAAGTGGAACGCCCGCGAGGCGGCGCTCATCGCCACCGATCCGGACCGAGTGCCGCCGCTGGCGCTGCCGCCCGAGCCCGAGCACGCGATCCTCGGATCGCTGACCGGGGAGGCCTTCGCCGCCGCAGCCGCCGAAGCCGCGCGCACCGCGCCGCCGCGCGAGAACGGCGGCAATCAGGACATCAAGAACCTCACCCGCGGAACCCGCGTGTTCTATCCGGTGTTCGTCGACGGCGCCAACCTGTCGGTGGGCGATCTCCACTTCAGCCAGGGCGACGGCGAGATCACCTTCTGCGGCGGCATCGAGATGGGCGGCTTCATCGACCTGCACGTCGACCTGATCAAGGGCGGCATGGAGACCTACGGAGTCACCGAGAACGCGATCTTCCTCCCCGGTGGCGACGTCGGCCCACGCTACGAGCAGTTCGTCGCCTTCTCCGGAACGTCGGTGACCCTGGACGGCGAGCAGCGATACCTGGATTCGCAGCTCGCCTACCAGCGCGCCTGCCTGCACGCCATCGAGTACCTGTCAAAGTTCGGGTACAGCCCCGAGCAGGCATACCTGCTGCTCGGCGCCGCGCCTGTGGAGGGACGGTTCTCCGGCGTCGTCGACATCCCGAACTCGTGCGCCACCGTCTACATTCCGACGTCGATCTTCGACTTCGACGTCACCCCTGGAAAGGGCGGGCCGGTACAGATCGATCCGGGCATCGGGGCGCCGCACGCCGCGCCGTAAGGAGCGGTCAGGCCGCGGTCGTGTCCCCGGCCCGGTGCGGGACCCCGGTCGCCCGGGGTCCCGACCTCGGTAGTCTCGATCCATGAGCTTCACCGGTTTCCCCGAGGCCGCGCTCGACTTCTACGACGACCTCGAGATCGACAACAGCAAGGTGTTCTGGGAAGCGCACCGCGACGTCTACCGGGATTCGGTGGCCGCCCCGATGGCAGCGCTCACCGACGAGTTGGCCGAGGAGTTCGGCGACGCCAAAGTCTTCCGGCCGTACCGCGATGTGCGCTTCGCCAAAGACAAGACGCCATACAAGACCCATCAGGGTGCGTTCGTCGCCATGGGACCGGCGACGGGCTACTACGTGGAGGTCGCTGCACCGGGCGTCAAAGTCGCGGCCGGCTTCTATCACGCGGATGCGGAGGCTCTCGCGCTGATCCGTCGGGCGATCGACGACGATCTGCACGGCAGCGAGTTGGAACGCATCGTGGCGACGCTGGTCCGCAAGGGTTGGGAGGTCGGTGGCGACCGTGTGAAGACCGCACCTCGCGGCTGGAGCACCGACCACCCGCGAATCGACCTGCTCCGGCATCGGTCTCTCACGGTCAGCCGAGACTACGGCTTCGACGAGATCATTCACACCCCCGAGTTGGCCGACCAGATCCGTCGGCATTGGCGTGAGGCGCGTCCTCTCGTCGATTGGGTCGTCCGCCGCACGGCGTGACGACGGAACGGGCTCAGACCGAACGCGTCGGCTCGGGTGCGACCGGATAGTGGCTGCGCACCGCGAGGCGGTTCCAGGTGTTCATGACGATCGCGATCCAACTGACGGCCGACACCTGTTCCGCGTTCAGTGCGCCGGTGTCCCAGCGCTGCTGGTCGGGCACCGGCAGCCCGGTGACGTCTTCTGCAAGGGCCAGTGCGGCACGTTCGGCGTCGGTGAAGTACTGAGACTCCCACCACGCGGCGATCACTGCGAGCCGGTCGGCACTCTCCCCCTTCGACATCGCCTCGCGCGAATGCATGCGCAGGCAGAACGCGCACCCGTTGAGCTGAGAGACCCGGATCTTGACCAGGTCCACCAACAGCGGATCGAGACCGGCTCCGGCGGCTGCCGCCTCTGCGGAGTTGTTGAGCTCGATCACCTGCTGGTACATGCTGGGATGCTGCTTGCTCAGGTTGACGACGTCCATCGGCCGATCCTTTCGACAGAGGTTGCACGCGTCTCGTGTACTTCTCACTCCCAGCCTACGACCGGGGTACGACCTCTCCCACTGATCGGACGCTTCCGGCTGCCTCAAGCCGTCGCGGCATCGACAATGGATCCGAAGTCACCTGTTCACGCAGTGCCGCGTACGGCGCTGAGAAGGGAAGCACACCGATGGAGTTGAAGGGCAAGATCGTCGTCGTAACCGGAGGTGCCGCTGGGATCGGCGGTGCCATCTCGCGAGTTCTCGCTCGGCGCGGAGCCAAGGTCGTCGCGGTCGACATCGACGCTGACGCCGGCGCCGCGCTGGAAGCCGAGTTCGGTGGCGATGTCGTCTTCATCCGCGGCGACGTGGGGCTGCAGGAGACCGCCGACCTCGCGATCGCCACCGCCGTCGAGCGCTTCGGCGGACTGACCGGCGTGGTCAACAACGCGCACGCATCCCGGCAGGCACCGTTCCTCGACATCACACAGGACATGTGGGATCTGTCGTTCTCGACCGGATTCATCGCCACCCGCAACTTCATGCTCGCCGCCCACCCCCATCTGAAGGATGCGGGCGGGTCGATCGTGAACTTCGGTTCCGGTGCCGCCCTCGTGGGTCAGCCGACGCAGGGATCGTATGCGGCGGCGAAGGAGGCCATCCGCGGCCTGTCGCGGGTGGTCGCGAACGAGTGGGCTCGCGACGACATCCGCGTCAACATCGTGTGTCCGATGGCGATGACCGCGGGAGTCGAGGCGTGGAGCAAGTCCGCACCGGAACTCTACGAGTCGTCGCTGAAGAAGGTCCCGCTCGGTCGATTCGGCGACCCCGAGACGGATGTCGCACCCATCGTGGCGTTCCTCATCTCCGATGACTCCAAATACATGACGGGTCAGACCCTCATGGCCGACGGCGGCGCGAACAAGCTGTACTGAGGTCGCGGGGAGCTCCCGATTACGGCCGATTCACCGTTCCCCGCGCAGCCCAGGCTGTCGCGGTAACGGTGAACGGTCCTTCGCCGAACAGGTCTCGGGCAGCGGAGCGAACGCGGTCGCGGTCCGCTGCGTCCAACCGGGCGCAATACGCACCGGCGGGGCCGATACCGAAGGTGTAAGGCTCCCACCACTCTTCAAAGCTCGGATGGAGGACGCCGACGGTCACGTCGATCTCCTCGATATCGTCCAGTCCCGCCTGGGCGAAGAGTGTGGACAGGGATCCTCGATGGGCGCCCGGCGCGAACGCCGGATCGACGGCGTCGGCGTCGAGCTGGCGCACCGCCTCCCAGAACGGCGCGACTGCACCCGATTCTGCATCCCAGATGCACGCGGCGACTCGTCCACCGGAGCGAGTCACACGGGCCATCGACTTGATGCCCGCCACGGGGTCGGGCATGAAGTGGACGACGAGTTGAGCCAGCGCCGCATCGAACTCGCCGGTGGCGAAGGGCATCGCTTCGGCGGTGCCCTCACGAACATCGACGTCTGCGAATCGCCTGCGAAGCGCGGCCGCGAAGGGCGGTGACGGGTCGATTGCGGCGACCTCGGCGCCGATTGTGAGCAAGTGAGCGGTCAGCGCTCCCGGCCCGCTGCCGACATCGACCACGCGGTCCCCCGCATGTATTCCGGCAAATGCCGCGAAGGGGCCGGAGAGGGGTTCGGAGTATCGCCCCATGAAGCGCGAATAGGCATCCGCCGAGGCTGCGAAGCTCATCTACGAATGATATTGCGTTCTACGCGGCAGCGGTAGGTGCGGCGGTCATCGTGCGGCGGGCGTTGGAGCGGATCGGTTCCCGCGAAACCACCGGACGCGACGTGTCGGCCGGTGGCCGGAACCAGGGATGCCGGTCGTGGCCGATGAACACCTCCCACCCCGTGTGATGGACGACGGTGTGGTGCATCCGGCACAGGAGCACACAGTTGTCGACCGACGTCTCACCACCATCCGACCAGGGCACGCAGTGATGCGCATCGGTCCACGACACCGGCCGCCCGCACCCGGGGAACGCACACCCCCGATCACGCGCCTCGAGCGCCTTACGCAAAGCCACCGTCACCAGACGGTGCTCGCGGCCCACATCCAACGGCGCCGACTCCCCATCGAGCACCACCCGCCGCATCGCCGCCTCACACACCACCAACCCCACCGTGGCCGGCGAGACCGGCCCGGCGAACCCGAGAGAAGCCACCGACGACGCGCCCGCAGACGGACTCGGCGCGGGCCCAGCGGCCTGGGTTCGGGCGGTCTCGGTGCGGGTGGTCTCGGTGTGGGTGGGGACGATCAGCGTCACGTGCGGCAACACCCCGCCCGAGGCGGTCGGTCGGTCACGGCCGGTCAGGTAGCCGCGCACGATCTGCCCGAACGCCTCAGCCCGCCGCTGAGTCACCGTCCGCGGATCCCGCGACCCATCCGGCAGCGGCACCGGCCGACACAGCGGATCGAGTGCCTGGTGCAACTCCTCCCCAGACAGGGCATCCAGGTCGAGCGTCGCGGTGGTGCGGCCATCAGCGCCGGTGGTCAAGGTCATCTCGTTCAGGTCGGGCCGCTCGGCCACCGGCACCACCTCCGGATCGGTGGGATCGGAGGCGGGCGCCCATTCGAGGGCCAACTCGCGGGCGCGAGTATCGACGTCAGCCGGCGTCACCTGCACCGCCAACCGGCGCGCCAAATCCTGCCGAGACTGGTCGTCGAGCGGGACCCGCCTGCTCACGAACGCGACCCCACGCCCGACCGCATCACCATGCTCAAGCGAAACACCACCGGTGCGCGCCTGCCGCGACACCTCGGGAAGGGAGGCCGCGGCCGCGCCGACCCGAGCCAATCGGTAGGCGACGGCCGGTGGGTGCCCGAGTTCGCGCAGCAGATCGCTCGCGCGTTTGACGCGTTTGCGGGCCGGGATCCCGGCCCGCTCAGCCGCCTCGGTCGCGGTAGCGAGCGTCGTGGTGCACAGGTTGAGCAGCCTGGTCACCTCGACCAACACCGCCAGAATCAGCCGATCATCGGCGCCCGTCGGCGACGGGGACGCGAACACGCGGGCCAATTCCCCACCCGGCGATGCGGTTCCCGGCGGATCGAGTGCATCGCTGAGCAAGTCAGCGAGTTCGGTGACAGCATCAACCACGGTCCTGGTCATCGTCATGGTCATGACTCCCCCTCTCCACAACCCGGTCACCAACAGTTTCGGGATCGCCGAACACTGTTGGTGACGGTCGTGATTCCGGTCTTGAACTCCCCGCAGAAGACTGTGCCGGTCACCGACCGCCGTCCTGCGAGGCGAAATACGGTTGAACGACAAAGCAGTTGGAAATACAGATGCGCTGTGCGTGGTCCGTCACCCGAATGTCAGACCGCCGCCTCCGCGGGAGGGCACCTCGCCCCGGGGTCTCGATACGTCCTCGGCTAGCGCCTCGGACTACTCGACCACCCTAAAGAGGAGGCCACCTTGGGAAGCGACCACCCGCACGAGAGCCCCCAGAGAGGGACCCCGGCGGCGCACTCTTGGGGCAACCAACCCGAGGAAGCTCCCAGAGCCGGCGGCGGTCTGACACTTTGCCGCCGCGTACCCACCCTTGCGCCCTCAGCAGTGCCGTGGGCGTAGTTGGTGTCGCCATGCACGCGACGCGCTATCAAATTCTCAAAGAACGAGAAGCAACCCCTGAGGGCCACTCCAATCGATCATGTGTTCTATGATACACCTCACATTCAACTAGGACAAGGGGTCGCCGCGACCTATAGCCAGCAAAGAGGCGCGGGGGGCGATCCTGATCGCCCCCCGCGCCTCTATTCGTCGTCTTGCGCTGCCTGCTACGGACTGCGTCCGCCCTCCCGCAACGCGGCGATCCTCGACCGGTACTCGGCCTCGTCGATCTCGCCAGAGGCGAGGCGTCGGTCGAGAATCGCTCGCGGATCGTCGTCGAGGCGCCGTCGCGGGGTCAGTCGCACAATCGCCCAGACCACGACTCCGATCACCACCAGCCAGAACAGCACCATGGAGGTCATCATCGCCCATCCGGCATCACCGCCGTACCATCCCATCATCGCTGGGCCTCCTTTCCCCGCACTGCCAGCGTGGCACAGGGACTCCGCACGCTGACCAGGGTTTTCGATGAAGGTTCGATGAAGTGTCCAGCGTCGGGTCAGACGGGTTCGCGCATCACCCCGAAGCGTCGTACCGCCGGGGCGACTCGCACACGTCCATCACGCGATCGCCGGTCCTGCTGAACCCGACGACGGTGTCGGCCCACGAGCAGTCCGGGCCGAGGAGCTCGAAATCGTCGGCGCATGTGCGTGAGCCTGCCGATTTCCGACTGACGCCGCGCTACCGTGGACGCATGTCGCGTCCACGCGTGTTGCAGATCGGCATGGATCCTGCCGTGATCGACTTCTCGCCGTGGCCCGGTCAGAGCGCCGACCGGCTCCAGGCCCGGATCGATGCTGCCGCCGCGGACCTGAGCGACGCCGGCTTCGACGTCACCGTCTGCCTACTGCCCGACGACCCGGATGCCGCCGAAAACAACGTGCGCCTGTTGCTCGCGGGTAAGGCGTTCGACGTCGTCGAGATCGGTTCCGGGCTCCGCACCTCCCACGACTACACGCCCGTGTTCGAACGGGCGCTCAACACGGTGGTGGCGCTGTTGCCCGGCACCCCGCTGTGCTTCAACGATTCGCCCGAGACCACGCTCGAAGCGGTGAACCGGGTGCACGGTCGACGCTGGGCGTCGAACCCGCGTCCGCCGCTCGCCTGACGGACCGGGCATACCCGACTGCGGACGCCCCGCCATGCCCCTCGGCGGAGTCAGTCGATCGCCGCCTGGATCTCCCGGATCGTCGAGCCGAGGATTCCGCGGGCCAGGAGTCCGGGTCCGAGCGGCCCCGAACTGTCTTTCCCGAGCGGCGGCAGCAGCCGGAGCGCCTCCTTCTCCGCATCGGTCAATTGCGCGATCTGCCAGGCGATCTCGTCGCAGACGCAGACGGGACGATCCGGGTTGGCAAGCGACACCGCTTTCACGGCATACGCTGCCGTCCCCAACGCGTGCGCGCCCATGTGCGCGACTGCCGAGGCCTGTGCGACGGCCCTCGCCGCGGCGGCACCGGCCGGGGTGGTCGCGGACTTGGCGGCCCGCACCGCGATCATCCGCTTTCCGATCTCGGTGGCGGCGTCGCTCTCCCCCGCCCCGTACGCCCGGGCACGGGCCAGTGCATCGCGCACTTGCCCGACTGCCTCGTCGTCGGCGTCGAACAGCGTCACCACTCGCTGCGCGCACGCCGCCGACCATCGTGCGAGCGTGCGTCGGTCGGCGTCGCTGAGCGCCTGAATCGAGACCACCCGAGGATCGTCCCACACACCTACGACAGAGCCGGCGAGTCGCCGCGGTCGAAGCGCGTGGGACATTGACACCGTGAGACGATGACCCCATGCCGATGCCGTCGCCGCTGCCCGTCCGAAACGGCGTCGGCGCGACCCGGCTGCGAGTGCCCGAGGCCGGACCGTGGACCACGATCGCCGACTATCTCATCACCCGCTTCGATCACATCGGGGCCGATGAGCTGTACCGGCGAATCGACGCGGGCACCATCGTCGGCGCCGACGGCACCCGACTCGACCGGAACACACCCCTCGGGAACCACCTCTTCATCTGGTACTACCGGGAACTGGCGCACGAGGAGCCGCTGCCGGTCCAGGAGGAGATCCTGCACGTCGACGACGACCTCGTCGTCATCGACAAGCCGCACTTCCTCCCGACCACACCGGGCGGGCGCTTCCTGCGCGAATCGGCGCTGGTCCGACTGCGCATCCGGCTCGACAACCCCGATCTGACGCCGATTCACCGACTCGATCGCGCGACGGCCGGACTGGTGATGTTCTCCGCTCGCCCCGCCACCCGCGGCGCCTTCCAGTCGTTGTTCGAGAAGCGCCGCGTCACCAAGGTCTACGAAGCCGTCTCGGCTGCGCCCGCCGAGTGGAACCCGCAGGAGCCCGCACTCGCCGGCCGACCGCTGCCCCTCGTCTATCGCACCCACATCCAGGCCCACCGCGGCCGTCTGCGGGTCGACGTCGACGACTCCCGCGAGCCGAACTCCGAGACGTCGATCGAACTCCGCGCCGCCGGCCTGAGCCCTGCCGGACGCCGGGTGCTGCACACGACACTGACCCCGCACACCGGCCGCATGCACCAGCTGCGTGTGCACCTGGCCGCGCTCGGCGCAGGCATCCTCGGTGACACCTGGTACCCGGACCTGCTGCCCGAGCGGCCCGACGACCACACGCTGCCGCTGCAACTGCTCGCGCGTGAACTGCAGTTCACCGACCCGCTGTCGGAGGCGCCGCGCCGCTTTCGGACGCGTCGCACCCTCAGCGAGGCACCGGTCGGCGACATCTGACGCGCGAGGATCACCAGCGATTGTGCACATGCTCGGCGAACCCGACGAGCTCGTCGAACTCGATGACCTCGCTGCCGGTGTCGTAGCGCCCCGACCACGTCCCGAAGCACTGGTCGGTGGCCCCGGACAGCAGCCCCAGGTCCGTCCGCGTCCGCTTGTCGTGGAAGGGAACCAGCTCGGCGTCCAGGCCGCCGCCGCAGACCCGCCACGGAGCGAGGAAGTCGTCGACGGAGTACGTCCAGGTCAGCTCATCCCCGATCTTGTGCAGGCGACCGTCGACCACGACGGCGTTCTCGGTCATCCCGGTCCCGGCCGTCCACTTGCCGCCGACCTGCAGCCCGACGACCCGCCCGCGCGAGGTCCCGGATCCGGCACCCCAGTTCCAGGTGATGTCGTACGGCCAGCGACCGCGCCCGTGGTCGAGCACCGCCCAGCTCCGACCGGCGGCGACCGGGTGCTCGACGCCGTCGACGGTCACCGATCCCGAGGCGGGCAGGGCGACGTCTTTGACCGTGTACTGGAAGCGGGTGTCGCTCCACGGCACCACGACCGCCAGGCATTCGTGACCTGCCGGCCGAGCGACGACGATGTCGAGGCGGGCATCGGGGATCTCGGCACGCAATCTGGTGCCGCCGTCGTCGGACGTCTCGATGTCGATGGCGAGTTCCTTGGCGCGAGCGCTGACCGGACCTGCGCCGAACGATCCGGGCAGTTCCACCCCGCGCGGGGGCACGACGGTGGTCGCCCGGCCGGTCTCGATTCGGGTGGCGCGGTCGAAGATCCAGACCTCATGCACGGCCGCGTAGTCGATCGAGGACACGGTGATCCCCACGATGTGCGTGGGCGTGATGACGTTCCAGTACTCCCATCTCTTGTTGCGTCCGCGTCCGCGCAGGCCGCGACCGATTCCGGCGGTGTCGACCAGCGGTGACCGGGCGAAACCGACCGCCGATCGGTTCAGCTTGCCGGTCGGCCCCGTCAGCGAGACCGGCTCGAGGAGTTCGGGTTCGCGGGATGTCGGTGTCGGTCCCCCGCCGCTGCCTGCCCTGTTCGCCATGCCGGTCAGCCTACGGTCGGACCGCCCGAATCCGGCACGTTCTGTGTTCGCCACCGACCGGCGTTGGCCATCGGGTGGGCGCTGCGACGACAATGAACAGCCATGGACGATCTTCTCGTGCCGCCGGGGCCGGGCGCCCCGCACGGCCTGCGCGTACCCGGATCGGAGTTGATCGAACTGTTCTCCCGATCCTCCGGCCCGGGCGGGCAGGGAGTGAACACCACCGACTCCCGCGTGCAGCTCGGCCTCGACCTCGCGACGACGACGGCGCTGACCGACGCCCAGCGCCACCGCGTCCTCCAGGTGCTCGCGGCACGGCTCGACGGAAGCGTCTTGACGGTGACGGCATCGGCGGAACGCGCCCAGCTCCGCAATCGCGCTGCAGCGCGACGACGACTCGCCGACCTGCTGCGCGAGGCCCTGGCCCCGCCTGTTCCCCGGCGACCCACACGTCCGACGAGGGGCTCCCAGCGTCGTCGGCTCGACGCCAAGACCAGGCGCGGCGTCGTCAAGCAGAACCGCCGACGACCGACCGCTGACTAGTGTCGGGTTCGGCGTCCCGGGATGAGACGAGCAGAGTTGAGGATGAACGCCGTCTCGCTGCCGACGTGGATGAGGGCGGCCCAGATCGGAGGGAGCAGCCCGGCCGCAGCCAGCCCCATGCCGATGAGGTCGACGAGAATCGTGCCGACGAAGTTGAACATCACGATCCGCCGAGCGCTGCGGGCGACGTGCAGCGTGTGTGCCAGATCGTTCAGGTCGGAGCTGATGAGCACGACGTCGGAGGCTTCTCGGGCGATGTCGGTGCCCGATCCCATCGCGATGCCGACCTGGGCGCGTGCGAGTGCCGGAGCGTCGTTGACACCGTCGCCGACCATCGCGAGGCGCCGCCCGGCCGCACGCTCGGCGTCGATCGCGGCGAGCTTCTCGTCGGGCAGCAGTCCGGCCCGCACTTCGTCGATGCCGACCTCGGCCGCGACGGCCCGCGCGGTGACATCCTGGTCGCCGGTGATCATCATCGTCCGCAGGCCCGCGCAGTGCACCACGGCGACGGCGCTTCGTGCGCTCTCCCGGATCGCATCCGCGAGGAGCACGGTTCCGGCATACGAGCCGCCGACGCTGACATGGACCGCGGTCGCCGTTCCCTGATCCGCCTGCAGTTCGGGCGCGTCGGGGACGAGTGCACGGTTGCCTGCGGCGACCGCCTTGCCCGCGACCGTTGCGGTGACGCCTCGTCCGGGCAGGTAGGCGAAGTCCTCACAGGGCGTCGCCGGCAGACCCCGATCGCGGGCGTGGGCGACGATCGCCCGGCCGAGGGGATGCTCGGAGTACGCCTCCGCCGCGGCGACGAGCGCCAGCAGGGCGTCCGGATCGAGATCACCCGCGGTCGTCACATCGACCACGGCCGGCTCGCCGGTCGTCAGGGTGCCGGTCTTGTCGAACACCACCGTGTCCACCGTGGAGAGGACCTCCAG
The DNA here is from genome assembly GCF_039946255.1 of Gordonia aichiensis. Taxonomy (GTDB): domain Bacteria; phylum Actinomycetota; class Actinomycetes; order Mycobacteriales; family Mycobacteriaceae; genus Gordonia; species Gordonia aichiensis_A. Next base: position 114,657 of record NZ_JBCDWL010000005.1, read on the forward strand.
GTGAGTGCCGTCTTTGACGAACGCACCGGAGCGGGCGACCCGTGCGATGGCGGCGAGCACCGCGAGCGGGGTGCCGGCCGCGACGCCGCACGCACCAGCGACGACCACGACCGAGATCGTCGCGGTGAGGTCCCGCGTCACGAGGTAGGTGAGCGCCGCACCGATGAGCGCGAGATAGACGAGCCAGGCCGCCAGTCGGTCGGCCAGCCGCTGCACCGGCGGCTCGGAAGCCTGTGCTTGCTGCACGGCGGCGATGATCCGGCCGTACGAGGAGTCGGCGCCGACCCGTTCGGCGCGGACCTCGACCGCCCCGATCTGGTTGATCGATCCCGCGAAGACCTCGTCGCCCACCGCGATGTCGACCGGCAGCGGCTCCCCGGTGATGCGGGACTGATCGGCGGTCGACCGGCCGGCGACGACCGTGCCGTCGACCGGGATCCGCCCGCCCGGCCCGACCACGATCACCTCGCCTTCGACCACGTCAGACAGCGCCACGGTCGCCACCTCACCGCCGCGTCGCACCTGGACGGACTCGGGCAGGAACGACATGAGGTCGGTCAGCGCGTCGCGGCCGCGGTCCATCGAGAGGTCTTCGAGGATCTCGGCGGCGAGAACGAATGCGGTGATGATCAGCGAGGTCGTCCACTGGCCGATCGCCGCGGCTGCAGCGATCGCGATGAGCATCGACAGTTCCATGCTCATCCGCCGGTGGCGGAGGTCCTCGAAGGCCTCGCGGCCGATCGGCCAGCAGCCCACGACGATGCCGACCACCGCCAACAACGGGACTTGGGGCCACGGCCAGGTCAGGCCCAGGCCCACCGCGGCGGCGCAGGCGGCCACGAACGCCGTGCGGGCCAGGTCGATCCTGTCGATGCGCGCCCACCATGCGCCTGGCCCGGCGGATGAGACCAGATCACGATCGTGCTGGTCGGAATGAGTCCGAGTGATCGTCATAGGACTGCTCTTTCCACGCATGGCGGTCACGCACGGTTCCGCGCGACTCGAGAACCTGATCATACATGAAGAGATGTTCATGTATAGTCGCGCTGAGTACGGTGAGAGCCATGGGACACGAGGTGCGGGGTGAGGTGCGTCCAGCCGAGTTGGACGCGGCGACCGCGAAGACGGTCGCCGAAACCCTGCAGGCACTGACTGCGCCCAGCCGGCTGCTGATCCTCGGTCGACTCCGCCACGGCCCGGCCTCGGTGGGCGAGCTCGTCGATGCGACCGGCATGACGCAGTCAGCGGTCTCCCACCAGTTGCGGCTGCTGCGTCACCTCGGACTCGTCGAGGGCGACCGTCAGGGCCGCAGCATCACCTACAGCCTCTACGACAACCACGTCGCCGAGCTGCTCGACCAGGCGGTCTACCACACCGAGCACCTGCGACTGAGCCAACGAGACGCTCCCGCCTGAGCGGACGGTCTCCGACCCCGGCCATCAAGGCGTCGACGCCGAGCTCACCGCCCCAGTAAGGTGGTCGTGATGAAGACCAGTCAGGCCTCACTCGGCCGCTCCCGGAACGGCAAACTGGTCGTTCCCTGATTCGCGCACCTCCCTGCGTGGGTGACCTCGAAAACACCCACGAGACCACAGGGAGAACCATGACAGCACACTTCAATCACACGATCATCGCGTCCGTCGACCCGGCGGAGATGGCACAGTTCTATCGCGACCTGCTCGAAGCGACCGACGCCCCGGCCTGGGGACCGTTCGTCAACGTCCAGATCGGCGACGGCGTACTCCTTCAGTTCGCGACCCCGCCGACGAGCTTTCCACCGCAGCACTACGCCTACCTGGTCGACGATGCTCACTTCGATCGTGCATATGCGCGGATCAGAGCAAGCGAACGAGACCACTGGGCCGATCCCCAGCGTTCGCGCGCCGACGAGATCAACCACGAGCACGGCGGCCGAGGGGTATACCTCCTCGATCCCTCGGGGCACCACCTCGAGCTGATCACCCGACCCTATCTGTGACCCCTGACAGGAGTGCCCCGGTCTCCAGCACGGAGACCGGGGCGGTCGCCGCGTCGATGCTCGCACGTTGAATCGGAGTTCCGGCTGCGAGCTTGTTCTGGGTGATCCCGAAGCCCTCGATGAAGTCCTCCATCAGGATCTCTCAGGCCCACGTGTCGGTGCTCGGTGACAACGCGGTCCGCCTGCCAACCTTGCCGCTTGAAGCATGCACTTCTCGGCCTTCACCGCCAGCGTGCCAGGTGATCATCGGCGGAACGTTCAAGCCGGAGCAGGGCTCACGGCGTCCGCAAGGGGATGATCGAATCAACCTGGTCGGCCACACGGTCCTCAGCCAGGTCCAGGTCGTAGCGCGTCTGGAGATTGAGCCAAAACTGCGCGGAAGTCCCGAAGTACTTCCCGAGCCGCAGCCCCGTGTCCGCCGTGATCGCGCGCTTGCCGTGGGTGAAGCAGTTGCTCGACCAAGACTGGTACTTCGAGGAGCTCAGCGCACGCAACCGCGACCAGCAGAGCGCACTGTGGACCGCCGTCATACCCTATCCCCCGCGCTGATCCTGCGACGCGCCCAACGACCGGGAACACTCAGTCGTCGATGGATACCCGCGGTATCAGAATGGGAGAATCGCGTCATGAACATCGACCGCGTCGTCCCCAATCTTTCGGTCACGGACCTCCGCCGCTCCGTCGACGAGCACGTAGCGGCCCTCGGGCTCAAGGTGGTGATGGACCACGGCTGGATCGTCACACTGGCCGATGCGGAGGGGCATCAGTTGAGCTTGCTCACCGCGGATGCGACGGCCCCGGAGAACCCCGGCGTCTCCGTCTTCGTCGATGACGTCCAGGCCGCATACGAGCGCGTTGCGGCAGCGGGTTTGGAGATCGTTCACCCTCTCACAGCCGAGGAGTGGGGCGTCACCCGGTTCTTCTACCGCGACGCGTCCGGCAATGTGATCAACGTCGGCACGCATTCTCAGTGAGCTGCGCCCGTCACACGTTGAACCGGAACTCCACCGAATTCGGCACGTAGGACCATCTGCGTCAGGGCCGGTAGACGTCGCGCCTGTTACCCGCCACGACGACCATGACAAGGAGTTCGTCATCGTGGATCTCGTAGATGACTCGCCAGTTCCCCGTGCGAACGCGCCAGGCGTCACGGCCAGTGAGCTTCTTCGACGCCGGCGGCCGAGGCTCGTCAGCCAGCAGGGCAAGTACGGCGCTGATTCGCTCCTGACCGTCACGCGGGAGCTTGCCGATCTGACGCCGCGCGGCGGACGCGATTCGAACCGTATAGGTCACAGACCGAGCTCGCGACGGAGCTCATCGAGCGTGACGCTCTCTCCGCCTTCGGCCTTCGCCGCGTCATAGGCCGCAATGTCCTCGAGTTCCTCGGCCGCTTCCATCAGCCGATCGAGGGTGTCCGCATCCACGATCGCGCCCACCCGCCGATTGTGACGAGTGAGGTATACAGGCTCGCTGTGCGCCCGGTCGATGAGCCGACCGAGCTGATCGCGTGCCTTGGTTGCGGTGATCTCCATAGCTCAAGAATACCCTAAAATGTACATTCTCGTGAGGTCGGAGACATCACATCTGCCATCACGCTTCTTCGTGCACGGCTTCTGGTCGACCCAGGGAGCCAGCGCGCGCTCACACGTTAAACCGCGACTCCACCACGTCGCCGCACGTAGGGCCATTTGGCGTAGACGGTCAGTTCCGCAGGTCACCCCTCGAGTTCGATGACCGCAGCGCTTCGGCAAGCGGCGGGAGATGAGTCTCCACGACATCGCGGACGATGTCCACGTCGACTCCGAAGTACTGGTGGACGAGAATATTGCGGAAGCCCCGGATCTGCGGCCAAGGAATCTCAGGGTGCGCACCGGTGATCTCCTCGGGAAGATGCTGCACCGCTTCGCCGACGATCTGCAGGTTGCGTTCGATCGCGTCCTCTGCCATCTCCACAATGTCCGCGTCCCTATCCAGAGCAGCAACATAGCGCCGGCACCGCTCGATGGCCTCCAGAGCATCAGCGATGCGCTGAGTAGGGTTGCGACTCACAATGCGACCGCGTCGGCGAGCACTGAGGCCGATACCGGCCGCTTGAGCAGTTGGACGGGAAACACGTCGATGTCGTCGCGGCCGAACAGTGCTCTGGTCTCCTCCATCAGTCCGGAGGCCCGCATCAGGAGATTCCCGTCGGCGGGGTCCATCTCGACAAGGATGTCGATGTCCGACCCCGGACACGCGGTGCCACGCGCAACGGATCCGAACAACTTTGGGTTGGTCGCGCCGTACCGATCGAGGAGCACCTGGAATTTGTCACGACGTGCGTCAATGAGCTCGCGCAGGGCGAGCGTCTCAGGCGTCATGATGGTCTCAGGCATGCTCTCAGGATACCGGCCACGGCACGTCTTCGACATCGGCGGCTACACGTTGAAGCGGAACTCCACCACGTCGCCGTCGACCATCACGTACTCCTTGCCCTCCATGCGCACCTTGCCCGCAGCCTTGGCCGCGTTCATCGAACCGTGCTCGTCGAGGTCGGTGAAGGAGACGATCTCGGCCTTGATGAAGCCCTTCTCGAAGTCTGTGTGGATGACGCCGGCCGCCTTGGGTGCGGTGTCGCCGCGGCGGATGGTCCAGGCGCGGGCCTCCTTGGGGCCTGCGGTCAGGTAGGTCTGCAGGCCGAGGGTGTGGAAGCCGGCGCGGGCCAGCTGGCGCAGGCCGGGCTCGTCCTGGCCGATCGAGTCGAGCAGTTCCTGGGCGTCCTCCTCCTCGAGTTCGAGGAGTTCACTCTCCACCTTGGCGTCGAGGAAGACGCAGTCGGCGGGAGCGACGGCGTCGCGCAGTTCCTGCTTGCGCGCGTCGTCGGTGAGGACCGACTCGTCGGCGTTGAAGACGTAGAGGAAGGGCTTGGCGGTCAGCAGGTGCAGTTCGCGCACCGATGCGAGATCGAAGGAGTCCTTGGCCGAGAACAGCGTCTTGCCGTCGCTCAGGATCGCCTCGGCACCCTTGGCGGCGTTGAGGACCTCGACCTGGTCCTTGTTCTTCTTCGCCTCCTTCTCCAGACGCGGAATCGCCTTCTCCAGGGTCTGGATGTCGGCGAGGATCAGCTCGGTCTCGATCACCTCGATGTCGGCGCGGGGGTCGACGCGACCGTCGACGTGCACGACGTCGTCGTCGGCGAAGACGCGGACCACCTGGCAGATGGCGTCGGCCTCGCGGATGTTCGCGAGGAACTGGTTGCCCATCCCCTCGCCCACGGACGCGCCCTTGACGATGCCCGCGATGTCGACGAACGAGACCACGGCAGGCAGGATACGTTCGCTGCCGAAGATCTCGGCGAGACGATCGAGCCTCGCGTCGGGCAGTTCGACGACGCCGACGTTCGGCTCGATCGTCGCGAACGGGTAGTTCGCGGCGAGCACGTCGTTACGGGTCAAGGCGTTGAAGAGCGTCGACTTTCCGACGTTGGGCAGACCGACGATTCCAAGGGTAAGACTCACGGGTGGTCAGTCTATCTGCGAAGCCGCAGCAGACCTACCCGACCCGCGCCGACGACGCTTCCGGTCGCGTTCGGCCTCCCGCGCCGCCTCGTCCTCGGCTTCGATCTCCTCGCCCGCCGCGATCCCGATCTGCTCGAGGATGTACCGCAGCGCGACGGCCAGGCAGGACGCCGCCGGGACGGCGAGGAAGGCACCGGTGATGCCGAACATGGTGCCGCCGAGGGTGACCGACAGCAGCACGATGACCGCGTGGAGGTTCATCGACTTGGCCTGCAGCCACGGCTGCAGCACGTTGCCCTCCAACTGCTGCACCACCAGGATGATGCCGAGGACGATGAGCGCGGTGGTCAGGCCGTTCGAGACGAGGGCGATCAGCACCGCAAGGGCGCCGGCGACGAAGGCACCGACGATCGGGATGAAGCCGCCCAGGAACGTGATCACGATCAGGACTCCGGCGAGGGGGACGTCGAGCACGATCAGCCCGATGCCGATGAGTGAGGCGTCGACGAAGCTGACCAGCGCCTGGGTCCGGATGAAGCCGCCCAGGGTGTCCCACATCCGGCGCAGGATCTCGTTGACGTGGACCGCGCCACCCTCGCCCATCGTCCGGCTGAGCCACGGCAGGAACTTGGGCCCGTCCTTGACGAAGAAGAACACCAGGACGACAGTGGTGAACAAGGTGATCAGCGCCGAGGTGGCCACCCCGACACCGCTGAACACGCCGCTGGCGATGGTGCTCGCGCTCTTCTGCAGCTTCGTGGTGATCTCGGTGACCAACGAGCTGATCTGCTCGTCGCCGATGTTGAGCGGCGGCCCCTGAATCCAGTCCTGGACCTTGCGGACGCCGTCGACCGCCCGATCGGCCAACTGCGGCGCCTGGTCGACCACCGACGGCACGATGAGACCGATCACCCCGCCGATCACGGCGACCGCGGCGAGGAGCACGACGATCGTCGCCGCCGCCGCAGGCACACCGCGCGCTCGCAGCCAGCGCACCGGCGGCCACAGCACGGTCGCCACCACGATGCCGAGGAGCACCGGAAGCAGGATCACCCACAGCTTGCCCAGCACCAGCATCAGCACGTAGAGGAACAGGATCACCAACAACATCTGCAGGCAGATGACCGACGTCGACCGCAGGCCGGTCCGGAAGACGCGCCCCCGAGTCGGGTAGGGCCGACCCGTCAGCGGGTGCCGGAACCGTGCACCGCCCGCCTCAGCCGACGACGCATCCGCGGACGCCGACTCCTCGTCGGCGGGATCCTCGACAGCGGGGTTCTCGACAGCGGAGTTCTCGGTGCCGGGCGACGTTTCGTCTGTTTCCTCACTCACGCGCCAATCTTCACACATGGTTCGGACATCCGCCGCGATGCCACGCGCACCGACGACGACGCGTCTCACCTGGGGATGAGCGAGGGAACCGATCCGCGGCGGTGCGCGTCCAATTCAATGAGCGCCGATACGCGGGGACGCGGGTACGCACTCATCGCGATCGACCGACTTCCAGGGGGACCACATGACCGATCACAACGCACCGACGCTCGGCTGGGCGACCACGACCACCGCGGACGGCCCGTTCACCGCGCTGTTCGACGACGACTTCGTCGTCTACGCCTCCGGATGGACCGACTCGCCGGAGTACCTCGACGATCTGATCGCTCCCGGGCTGCGCGACGGCGGCCTCGCCGAACGGCCCGGCGGACCCGTCCTCGAAGCGGTGACCGCCTTCTACGACGGCGACTTCACGCCGTCCGCGCGGGTCCGGGTCCGGCAGGAGGCCGGGCCGTTCATCGAAGCGTCGTGGGAGGCGCTGCGGCGGGTCCCGGCCGGGCGCACCGTGACCTACGGCGTGCTCGCCGAGCACGCCGGCCGACCGGCAGCGGTCCGGGCCGCCGCACAGTGCTGCGTCCGCAATGCCGCGGCCCTGTTCGTGCCGTGCCACCGTGTGCTGCGCTGGAACGGCGGTCTCGGCGGCTACCGCTACGGCGTCGATCTCAAGGCCTCCCTCCTGCAACGGGAGGCGGCGAGCGCGGTCGGCGCCGAACGACCGAACGACTCGACTCGGGTCGCCGACGGACTCGACGGCACCGACGACGCCGTGAGATCCATATCACCGCGCTGAGAGTTTTCAGCTAACTCACGGTTTCGGATCCATGAGTTCGGCGCGGCACCCGGTACCGTTTAGATGTGTTGTCACGATTGCTTGCCGGCCCCGCCGTGCCCGCCGACGAGCGGTCAGTCCTGCCGACCGTCCGGGGTGTGCCCTGGTGGGGAGCCGTCCTGATCGCCGTCGGAGTCACCACCGTCGGCGCCCTGATCGACGCCGACGCACCGTCCCCGCTGGGGCGCGCCTTCAAGGTCTGCTACCTCCTCGGATGCCTGCTCGCGGCGCTGCTGGTACGCCAGCGCGCACTGTTCACCGCTGCCGCCCAGCCGCCACTGGTCGCCTTCGTGGTCGGCGTGGTGACGCTGTACACGGTGAACTCCAGCAGCGCGCAGGGCATGCGCGCCGTCGTGCTGAAGGTGGTCCTCCCCATCGCGACCAGCTTCCCCTGGATTCTGCTCGCCTTCCTGATGACCCTGGGTGTCGTCCTCGCCCGGTGGTTCACCGCCCGCCCGAGCGGCCAGGCGCTCTTCGGGAAGAAGGCGCGGACGCAGTCGAGCGCCGCCCGGACACGGAATGCCAAGACCGGGGACGCGAAGACCGGAGAAGCGAAGACCGGGGGCGGCAAGAACGCGGAACGCAAGAAGACCGCCGCGGCGGCGCCCCGGACTGGGGCGCGGTCCGGCTCGGGGCGCCAGGCGGCAACTCGCTCGGCCACTGCGGCGGCGACCGACGGAACCCGATCCGCGACGCGGCCGGCGCGGGCGCAGTCCCGCACCAAGGCTGCCGACAGCGCAGCCGAACGGCCGGCCCGTCCGCGCCCGACCCGGCAAGCCGGCGCCGATCAGCCGCGGACTCGGCAGGCTCCGACCGGCCAGAGCACCACCCATCAGAGCGCAGCCGGCCAGAGCACCAACCGTCAGAACACGGGTGGTCAGAACACGTCCCGCCAGGCGTCGGACCCGGTGCGGCGCCCCGCCCGGCCCCGCACCCAGACCCCGCACGATCAGCCGGTCCAGTCGGCCCGGCCCACCGCCCCGGCGGCCCGCCAGGCACAACCGCGACCGGCCGGCCCGCCGGCGAGCACCGCCGCCGCAGCTCCGCGTCGGCGTGCGACCCCGCAGACCATTCCCGCCCGCGACACCGGGGCCCGGCCGCGGCGAACCGCGGGCCAGGTCCGCGACAAGGGCGCGATCGAAGACCTCACGGCCGGCGCCGACGAACGCTGAGCCGGTCTCAGCGTTCCCCGAAGCTGGTCCCGTCCAGCCAGTCGCCCAGGTCGCGGGCGGCGGCGTCAACGGCCGACGGCCAGTCGAAGGCACCGTCGTCCGCGTTGTCGCTGACGACCTTGACCAGCCGGAGCGGGAGGCCGAAGGCCTCACACACCTGCGCAATCGCCGCACCCTCCATGTCGACCAGATCGGCACGCTCGGCGAGCCGGGCGCGTCGTCGCCCGTCGCTGACGAAGGTGTCGCCGGTGGCCAACACGCTGCCGTCCCCGTCGGGGATCTCCCACTCGTCGCTGATCGGGTATCCCATCGCGGTCAGCTCGGCCGCACTGATGTCGTGCTCCACCACACGCGAGGGCGTGTAAAGACCGGCGTGGCCGTCGTGCAGGGCGCCCGCGGTGCCGATGTTGATCACGCGCCTGTACTCGCCGCCCGCCAGCCGCCTGGTGACGGCGACGGCGGCGCGAACCTTGCCGATGCCGGTGACGAGCAGATCCGTGCCCGGCGGCACGTGCGCGGCCTCCGCGTGCGTCGCGGAGACGACCAGCACGCGGGCACTCGCGGCCCTCATTCGGCGTGCCGCGACGCTGCCGACCCGGAACGGTCGGCGGCACCGTCGTCGCCGATCGCACTGATCCGGGACAGATGGTCGAAGCGGTTGTTCGCCACCCGCATCACCACCTCGTACGGGAAGGCGAACTTGCGCGCCCACCAGTAGCCGAACCGGATGTCGAACGAGGTGTAGACGAGGAACTTGTTCCCGGTGATGCCTCGCAGGATCGCCGACGCGGCCTTCTCCGGAGTCACCGCGACCTTGTGGAATCCGGCGATCTGCTTCTGGACCGTCGCATTGCCGCGGTCGATGCCGACGATGTCGACGGTGTCGACCAGCGGGGTGTCGACGCCGCCCGGACACACCAGGCTGACGCCGATGCCGTGACGGCGCAGATCGAAACGCAGGACCTCGGAGACGCCGCGGATCCCGAACTTTCCGGCGCTGTAGGCCGCATGCCACGGCAGCGCCAGCAGCCCCGCCGCCGAGGACACGTTGACCAGCTGTCCCCCGTCGCCGCGCCGGACCATCTGCGGAACGAAACACTCGATGATGTGGATCGGCCCCATCAGATTGACGTCGACCATCTTCTTCCAGTGCCGGTGCTCGAGGTTCTCCACCGTCCCCCACGCCGACACGCCCGCGATGTTCATCACGACGTCCATCACCCCGACCTCGGCGTCGACGCCGCGCGCGAAGGCCGCGACCCACTCGTAGTCGGAGACGTCACCGGCGCGGTGATAGAGGACGGTGCCGTGCTCGTCCAGGATCTGCGCGACGACCTCGTCGAGAGCCGCGGACTGCAGATCGGTGAGCACCAGCTCGCCGCCCGCTCGCGCGGCCGCCAGCGCGGTGGCCCGACCGATGCCGCTGGCCGCTCCGGTGATCAGGACTTTGCGACCGCGCAGCGACGGCACCGGCACGGGGACGTGGAACAGCTCCCGAATGGTCTGCAGGCGCGGAAGGTTCAGCGATGTGGTGAGACCCATGCCACAAGCCTAAAGCACGGCGCCGACACGCCTCAGATGGGCAGCTTGCCGCCGAACACCGCGTACACCACGGACAGGATCGCCTTCAGGACGTCGGCGGACACGTCCTGACCGTCGGTCATCAGGATGCGCTGGGCCTCCTGGGGGCTCTTGGCCTTGGCGAGCTTGCCGATCAGCGGACCGATCGCCTCGACGCCCTTCACATCGGACAGGTCGGTGCCCGCGGAGGGCTCCGCCGGCGCCGGGGCGCCGGGCTGTGCACCCGGGTCGGGGGCCGGCGCCGTCGGGTTGGCCGCGGCGGCCTTGCCGCCCAGGTAGCCGGTGATGCCCTCGGTGATGGCGACGGCGTACTTGGTCGCGCCCTGCGGGGACGACAGGACCGCTGCCTCGGCCGGGTCGGACAGGTTGCCCATCTCGACGAACGCCGCCGGCACCCGCGTGAGGTTGACCGCCGCGATGTCCGGCCGGGTCACCACCCCGTCGACGGCGCCGAGGTAGTTGGCCGGAGCGAATCCAGCCTTCTTCATCGCGTCGCGGATGGTGTTCGACGCCTTGCGTCCCTCGCCGCCCTGCACGCCGTCGACCGTCTTGTCGGGGATCGGGAGGGTCGGCACGATCATGTGGAAGCCGGTCTTGGCCGTATCCGCACCGGTGCTCGTGGAGTCCGCGTGGATGCTGACCGCGAGATCGGCGCCGGAGTTGCTCGCCGCCGCGGCGCGTTCGTCGACGCAGCCGCCCCACCCGGTGTCGTCGTTGCGGCTCATCACCACGCGGGCGCCCTTGCTCTCCAGCGCGGCCTTGACCAGCTGTGCCACATCCCAGTTGATGGTGTGCTCGGCCTTCCCGGTGACGGCCGTCGCGCCGGTGGTCTGGCAGTCCTTCTTCCCGCCGCGCCCGTCATCGACCTGCTTGGCCAGATCGTGGCCGGCCGCCGACCCCTGATGACCGGGATCGAGGAAGACCGTCTTGCCGGTCAGGGCGCCCGAGCGCGGTGCGGCCTGGCTCGGCGCGACGGTGATCAGCGCGCCGACGAGGGCGGCGGAGGTCAACACCGAGGAGGCGAGCAGGGTGCGACGACGGATACGAGCAGCAGCCATGGGCGGGGTGGGTGCGGTCGCCGGAACGGCAACGCACCGCTCTCCTTCCGAGTTCAAACATCACCAGTCACAGAAGAACACTTCAGTAACAGTGAAGCAGCGGTTGAGGGTGCGCGGCAAACTCGACTCCGACATCGACGCGAATCGTTAGGTTGCTGTGATCGACGCACCCTCCCCGACGCTCCATCGCCTGCGGCGACCGCACGGGCACGGCGAGTCCGGCCTCACTCGACCAGATGGCGCGTCAGGTGCAGAATGCCGGTCGGGTCGTCCGCCTCCGCAGGGATCAGCGTCTGCTCCAGTGCGTCGCGGGCCGCCGCCGGATCGAGGCCGGCACCGATCACCACCAGGGACGTTCCGGGCGTGCGCCCGCGCCACGAACCGGCGTCGACGCTGACGAATCCGCCGACCGCCTGCACCGTGTAGGCGACGCCGCGGTGGTCCGGGTGATCGATCAGCACCGTGCCCTTGATCCGGTAGGCCCCGGCGGGTGGCCGCTCGAGGAACCGCGCCAGTCGTCGCGGGTTCACCGGCCGGTCCGTTTCCAGCGAGGCCGAGTCGAAGCCGTCGTGCAGGTGGTCTCCATGTCGATGATCCGCGTGCCCGTCCGGGCCGTGCTCGTCGTGCTCGTCGGCGAACAGCAGTTCGTCGAACGACAGCTGCCGCGGACCGTCGTCTCCGACGATCCGCTCGACGGGGTCGAAGAACAACGCCGGGTCGACGGCGGCGTGCCGGACCGGCACCAGCGGGGCCGTCTCGTTGGCCGCACGCACCGCGTCGAGCACGCGGGCGGCGTCCGACTCGTCGGCGCACAGGTCGATCTTGTTGCACACCACCAGATCCGCAATGCTCAGGTGGTCGACGATCTGCGGATGCGCGGCCGCCGTCGGCACGTAGTTCGCCGCGTCGACGAGGTAGACCAGGCCACCGTAGGCGAGCCGCGCACTGCGCGCGGCCAGCACCATCCGCACCAGCGCACGCGGTTCGGCGATCCCACTGGCCTCGATGAGAACGGCGTCGAGCCCGTTCGCAGGGGCCGCCATCGTCGCCAGGGTCTCGGCGAGGTCCCCGGCATCGGTCGTGCAGCACATGCAGCCGTTGCTCAGGTTCATCGTTCCGCCCGACTGCCCCGACACGAGCAGCGCGTCGATGTTGACGGCGCCGAAGTCGTTGACCAGGACACCGATTCGACGTCCGCCCGCATGTCGCAGGACGTGGTTGAGCAGGGTCGTCTTACCCGCTCCGAGGAAGCCGGCCAGCACGACCACCGGCAGGGGCGGCCGCGTCATGCCCGATTCACGTCCGAACCGACATGTGCCCCAAGACAATTCCGACAGACCACCGCGAGATCGCGACCGTCTCTGTCGGGATGGTTGACGACATCACTGGTGGCCGCACCGCACTCGACGCATTCACCGATCACCGCTGCGTCCGAAGTGAAGTCGACCTTCATTCGGCTGTCGAAGACATACAGCGATCCCTCCCACAGACCGCGATCACCATAAGCTTCGCCATACCTGACGATTCCGCCGTCGAGTTGATACACCTCATCGAATCCCCGGGCCGTCATGAGCGCACTGAGAACCTCGCACCGCACACCCCCGGTGCAATAGGTGACGATGGGGCGGCCTTTCAGATGATCGAGTGCGCCGCTATCGATCAGCGGGATGAAGTCGCGGGTGGTCTCGACATCGGGAACGACGGCGCCGCGAAATCGTCCGATCTGCGCCTCGATCTTGTTGCGTCCATCGAGAAAGACCACTTCGTCGCCGCGGTCGTCAATCAACTCGTGCAGTTGCTCAGGTGCCAGCCGCCGCCCGCCGCCGACGACTCCGTCGGTGTCGACGCGGAGTTCATCGGGGGCGCCGAAGGTGACGATCTCCGGTCGCGTTCTGACACTCAACCGCGGAAAGTCGTCACCGGTTCCGTCCGACCACTTGATGTCGGCGTCGGCGAAGGCGCGATAGCTGCGGGTGGCCCGCACATACCGTTTCACGTCCCGAATGTCGCCACCCACTGTTGCATTGATCCCATGGGGTGACACGATGATCCTGCCGCGCAATCCCGCGGACTCGCAGACGCTCTGCTGCCACAGGCGGATCGCCTCCGGATCCGGCAGCGGAGTGAAGACATAGAACAACACGATCTTGGGAGTCGCCACAGTGCAAGGGTACGGACTCAACACGCGCTCGGCCGCCACCGCCCTCTGCGCCGTCGCCACGATGGCACTGACCGCGTGTTCGCTGATCAACACGGACACCACACCCAGCAAGATCGTGATCCCCGGCACCGACGCGCCGAGCACCCAGTCGCCCGTGTCCTCCCTGTCGGCGACCTCCGCCTCGCGCACCCTGGGCACCCGGACCGCAGCAGCCTCGCCGTGGAGTTACGAGCGCGTCATCAAGGCCGCACCCCGGACCAGCAATTCGGAGTTTCAAACGGGTGCGACCTCGCCCGACGGCAGGCGCGCCGAGGTCTCCGGTTACCATTTCTCCACGCCCGATCGAGGGGTCCGCTGCTCGACCGGAAACAACGGCGCCGACGCGCTCGCCTGCGTCAGCGATTCGATCAGTGGGACCCGACGCCCGGCCGACGTCCCCGACGGGTGTGATTGGAACAGGCACTACGCAATACTCGATGCGAACGGAGCAGAGGCCGGCGCCTGCGCGAATAGCTATCCGGTGTTGTTCCGATCACGCGTACTGCCCTCGGGAACGACATTCAACGTCGATCGCTTCGCCTGTTTGACCGTCGGCGACGATCTGTATTGCATCGAGTCCGGATCCGGTGCCGGATTCGCGATCACGGCCGACCGATTCAGCACCTTTAGAGCCGATGAACGGGCCCCTGATTCCCTCTTGACACCCGATTCGCACTCTCCCTCCGAATCGTCGGCGTCGGACCATTCCACACAGGTGGTTCCAACCCGTTGAATACGTGTACTCTGAGCGCAGAATCATTTCGGTGGTCGGCGTGCAATTCCGATTCGCGCGACTTCACTTCAGTCTCTCCCCGTGAAAGGTCCCCCATGGCCAAGAAGACCGTCATCCAGATCGTCGACGATATCGACGGCGCCGAACTCGACGAGTACGAGACCGTCCAGTGGAGCCTCGACGGCAAGAGCTATGAGTTCGACACCTCGCCCGAGCACGCCGAGGAGTTCCGCAACCACGTCGCCACCTACGTCGCCATCTCACGCCCTGTCGGCGGCCGTTCCACCGGCGCTCGCCGCAGCACCGCACCCGCGGGCCGTGCGGCCACCAACACCCGGGTGATCCGGAAGTGGGCTTCGGACAACGGCTACTCCGTCAGTGACCGCGGGCGCATCCCGGCCGACATCATCGCCGCCTACGAAGCAGCCAACTGAGACCTGCGATCTCTCGCACACAGCGCCCCGGATTCGTCCGGGGCGCTGCGCATTGTCGGATTCCGTTTTCCTCGCCGCGGTTTTAATTTCGGGTCGACGCGCGCACCCCATTACGCTTTCCTCTCATGACTGTCCTCTCCTTGGCCCGCCGACGTTGGCTGCCCCTGTTGCTCGTCGCCTTCCTCGCGGCGCTGCTGGCATCCTGCTCGAGCGGGTCGTCCGACAGCGGTGACGCCGGGCTCTGCTCCCCGCCCGGCGTCGACAGCGCCTCGGCGGCGCCGACGAATCTGGCCAGCTCCGCACAGGCCCCGGACCGTTTCACCACCGCCACGACCGTGCCGCTCGATCAGATCGACACCTCCAAGCTGAATCTGATCAAGCCCGGCACGCTGGTCGTCGGAACGCTGTCGGATGCGCCGCCGAGCATCTGCGTCAACTCGCATCAGCAGTACACCGGCATGGACAACGAGATGTTGAAGGCGATCGCCGCCAAGCTCGGGCTGAAGGTCGAGTTCATCGGCACCGAGTTCTCCAGCCTGCTGGCGCAGGTGGCGAGCCACCGCTTCGACGTCGGCTCGTCGTCGATCACCACCACCGACGAGCGCCGTCAGACGGTCGCCTTCACCAACGGCTACGACTTCGGCTACTTCGCCCTCGTGGGTCCGGCGGGCGGCCCGGTCCGCACCTTCGGCGATCTGAATCCGAGCACCCGGATCGGCGTCGTGCAGGGCACCGTCCAGGACGACTACGTGACGAACATCCTGAAGCTGAATCCGGTCAAGTACCCGGACTACGCGACCGCCTACGCGAACCTCAAGTCGGGGCAGATCGACGCCTGGGTGGCGCCGAGTCAGCAGGCCGAGGGCACCGTGAAGGCCTCCGACGGCATCAAGATCCTGGAGAACACCTTCAGCATCAACAACTTCACCGCGTGGGCCGTCGCGAAGGGCGACCAGCCGCTGGTCGACGCACTCAACAGCGGGCTCGACGCCATCATCGCCGACGGCACCTGGGCGCGCCTGTACAGCGACTGGGCGCCGCGCCCGCTGCCGGCCGGCTGGAAGCCCGGTTCGAAGGCCGCGCCGATGCCGCACCTGCCCGACTTCGCGGCGATCGCCGCCGCCAACGCCGACAAGCCGAAGCAGGACGCGGCCGACGCCGCCCCCAAGAGCACCTGGCAGCAGTTGCGGGAGACCTTCTTCAACGGTGAACAGTTCCGCAACGCCCTGCCCGAACTGTTCAAGACCGGTCTGCCGAACACGCTGAAGATCGCCCTCGTCTCCGGCATCCTCGGCACCATCGGCGGCATGGTGCTGGCGGTCGCGGGCATGTCGCGCTCGCGGTGGCTGCGGTGGCCCGCGCGGGTGTACACCGACATCTTCCGCGGGCTGCCCGCTGTCGTGGTGATCCTGATGGTGGGGCTGGGCTTCGGTCCGATCGTCAAGAACCTCACCGGCGGCAATCCGTTCTGGCTCGGCTCGGTGGCCCTGGCACTGCTGGCGGCGGCCTACATCGGCGAGATCTTCCGCTCCGGCATCCAGAGCATCGAGTCGGGGCAGATGGAGGCGGCCCGTGCCCTGGGCTTCTCGTACCGTCGGTCGATGTCGCTGGTCATCGTGCCGCAGGGTGTGCGCCGCGTCCTGCCCGCGCTGGTGAACCAGTTCATCGTCCTGATCAAGGACTCGTCGCTGATCTACTTCCTCGGGTTGACCCTCCTGCAGCGGGATCTGTTCGCCGTCGGCAAGGACTTCAACGCCAACAGCGGCAACCTCACTCCGCTGGTGGCCGCGGGCCTGCTGTACCTGCTGATGACGGTGCCGTTGACGCACCTGGTCAACTACATCGACCGCCGACTGCGCACCGGAAAGGCGTGAGCACCGTGACCAAGTCCACTCCCCTCTTCGATCGGGGTGCCGCGGTCTCCCTGACCGGCACCGACCTGCACCTGTCGTTCGGCGACAATCACGTCCTGCGCGGCGTCGACATCCACGTCGACGCGGGATCCACCACGACCGTCATCGGTCCGTCCGGGTCGGGCAAGTCCACCCTGCTGCGCGTCCTGAACCGGCTGCACGAGCCCGATCAGGGCGACATCCTGATCGACGGTGTCAGCGTCCTGAAGGACGATCCCGACGGCCTGCGCCGCCGGATCGGCATGGTCTTCCAGCAGTTCAACCTGTTCCCGCACAAGACGGTCGCGCAGAACATCGAGCTCGGCCCGCGCAAGCTGCTCGGTCTCGGCAAGGACGAGGCGCGGGCGCTCGCGCTGTCGCAGTTGGAGGCGGTGGGCCTGGCGCACAAGGCCGACGTACGGCCCGAGACGCTCTCGGGCGGACAGCAGCAGCGGGTCGCGATCGCGCGGGCCCTGGCGATGCACCCGCAGATCATGTTCTTCGACGAGGCCACCAGTGCGCTCGACCCGGAGCTGGTCAAGGGTGTGCTCGCGCTGATGACGGAGCTGTCGAACGACGGCATGACGATGATCGTGGTGACGCACGAGATGGGCTATGCGCGCGACGTGTCCGACAACGTGGTCTTCATGGACGAGGGCGTCGTCGTCGAATCCGGCCGGCCCGAGCAGATCTTCACCGACGCGCACAGCGACCGGCTCAAGGCCTTCCTGTCACAGGTCCTCTAGCCTGGCGGCGGGCCGGGCCCTGGTCAGGCCCAGCCGCGGCAACGCGATGCGCAGAATGTCGGACGCGGGAGCGTGAACGCATTGAGCGGCGGTGGAGCCCGTGGGGTCGAGATAGGCGCGGACCAGCCGAGCGCCGGCTGCATAGCCTGCCCCGGTGGGCAGGCCGACGGGCTCGGCACCGAACAACCGTGCGCTGGAATCGCCCAGCACCCAGGCGGCGAAGTCTGCCATTCCGGTGACCCCCAGACCGCCGGCGACCTTCGCCAGGACTCGGTCGTCGGAGCGGACTCCGTCGCGCACGAAGTGGGTGTAGCCGGCCTCGCCGTACAACTCTGATGCGAAGACGTCGGCGAGCCCTTCGGCCACCACGTGCTCGCCGACGGTCACCGTCTGCGGGTCCCACACGATCCCGCCGGGTGAGTAGCGCACGTTGTGGTGCAGTTCATGGACCGCGATCGCCTCGAGGCGATCGAGGACGCGCACGGTAGGCCAGACGGTGATGGCGATGTAGCCGCTGATGCCGCCGAATCCCGACATCCCCTGCACCTCGTCGACGAAGTGCCGGCTGGTCGGATCCCCGAGCACGAGCAGCACGTTCAGGTCGGGGATCCGCACCCCCGGATCGGCGGAGGCCAACGCTGCCATGCCCTGCTCAAGCGCATTCTCGACGCGGGCCCACGCATCTGCTGCGACGAGGGCCTCCAGGCCCTCGCTCACCCGCTCGATCGCGGAGTCCGAGCGGAAGCCGAAGTTCTGCCGGTGCACGGCGGCCATATCCACGCCGCCGGGGATGAAGTGGTACATCCCCGCCATGGGATGCCACAGGTCACGGATGAGATCGTCCCGCTCCTGCGCGTCCGCCGTCAGGACGCGGTGCATACCCGACGCGCTGTCGATCATTGAAATGGTCATGACAGGCGACCGTAAACACTGCCGTTACGACAGGGTCAAGACTCTCCTCGATCAACGTCCCCGGTCCGGTCCGCCAGTCCGGCGGCGGCGAGGAACTCGGGTGAGGCGTAGAAGGGCGCCAACCGTCGTCGCAGAGCGTCCTCGACGAGGCCGTCGGCGTCGAGGCGGGTGATCACCGGCGGGCCGAAGCGCATGGCCTCTTCGACGAGGTCGGCGCGTCCGACGCCGAGCTCGTCGAGCAGTTCGGACAGGGCGGTGTCGCCGTAGGTGTCGAAGACCTCGTCCACGCCCTCGTCGAGGATCGCCTGCAGGTACGCGCTCTCCCGGAAGGTCCGCCAGAACTCGAACACGAGCACGACGGCGTCTTCGATGTCGGAGTCGGCGATCAGTTCGCCGACATCGCGCACGCGGCGGTCGGCGCCGGCCAGCCACACCTCCTGCGCGGCGTCGAGCAGCAGACGGTCGGCCTGCGCCCGATTGGCGGCCAGGACGCGGCGCGTGCCGGTCCGCGCGAGGCGCTCCACGAACGACTCGACAGCGACGCCGACGCGGCCGGGGAGCCGGGAGACGTCGACGGTCCGCGCCAGGGCCTCCACGCACGCGTCCTCTGCCGCGGGGCTGTCGAGGATGCGCTGCAACAGCCGGTGCGAGAGCCCGAGGTCTGCGACACCCGCGGCCAGTTCGTCGTAGCGTCTGCGGTCCAGGACGTCGGCGAGACGAGTGTCGTCGGCGCCGGAGTAGGCGGCCACCCGCGCGGCGACCGCGCCGACCAGGCCGGGGATGGCGCCGTCGACCGGGAAGGCGACCGCATACTTGTGCGCGACCGCCTTGACCAGGTCGCGCGACACGGCCTCCTCCAGCGGAAGGTGGTCGGCGACATCGAGGAAGGCGGTGATCTCCGACTCGACCAGGGCCGCGAACCGCGCGGGGTCGGTCAGCTGCTGCCGAAAGTAGACCACCTGCGCGTCGAGCAGACGGGCCGCGAGGCCGTCGACGGCCGGTTCGGGAGTATCCGAGGGCATGTCGTTCATGCTACGAAACCGGTCCCGAGCCGGCGGTGCCGCCGATGACGGTGATCTCGTGTCGCCGGCGCGTCCGCACACCGTACTCCCCGGTGCGCCGCCGCACCACGATCGTCACCACGGTGATGACCAGCACTATCGCGGTCGCGAACCAGGCCGCGGCCGTCGCGCCGACCAGCCGGTGCATCGCTGCGCCCACGAGTCCGCCGGCGGCCAGGGCCAGCCACAGCGAGAGGTTCCGCAGCCACAGCCAGCGGGGTCCGCCGGTGCACGCCTCCACGAACTGCTGGCCGGCTTTGACCAGCGTGCCCGTCATGTAGGTCAGACCGATGCTGACCTCCCCGTTGTGCAGGAACACCGCGTTCATGGCGCCCATCGCCACCGGCAGCCCGAGGGCGACCGCCGTGACCGGGTCGGCGACCACGGCCACCGCCGACGTCAGCGCCAGCAGTGCGGTGGTCGTGACCAGCACGGTGCTCCGACCGTCGCCGAAGCGGGCCGCGACGGCCCCCACGACGACACCGAGGACGAACATGCCGATCAGTCCCGCGACCAGACCCGCACCGCCGAAATGCCAGGTGCCGACCCGGGTGGCGAGGTCGGTGGTGTTCCCGCTCATGAACGACACGAAGTGGCCGCGCAACTCGATGAAGCCGACGGCGTCGAGATAGCCGGCGACCCCCGAGAGCACCACCGCCAGGCCGACCTCCCGCCGACGGGCCGACCTCACGGAGCCGCCAGCAACTGCTTCAACACCGTGACGACGCCGTCTTCGCTGTTGCGCGGCGCGCGATAGCGGGCGCGCTCGAGCACGGCCGGATGGGCGTCGGCCATGGCGAACGACCAATGGGCGGTGTCGAGCATCTCCAAGTCGTTTAGGTAGTCGCCGAAGACGACGGTGTTGCGCGGGCCGAGGCCGGCCAGGTCCTGCAGCGCGCTGACCCCGGTCGCCTTATGGGTGCCGGGTGCGGTGATGTCGATCCAATGCCTACCCGACACCGCCATCTGATGGTCGTCGACCAACGGTGCGAGCACCAGTGCGGCGTCGGCCTCGGCATCGCCGAAGTCGTAGATCGCGAGTTTGACGACGCCGTCGCAGATGTCGAGCTGGTCGGGCACGAGATCGAGTCGAGCGCAGTACTTGCGGGCTTGGGTGAGGAAGGCGGCGTCGTCGGATTCGACGAAGGCGCCGTCGGTCCGATGCACGATGAGCCGGAGATCGCGGCCGTGCTCGGGGGCGGCTCGGACCGCCTCGACCACGCGCGCCACCAGTGCCGGGTCGACGTTCGACGAGGTCAGCAGCCGACCTTCGTGCATCACCATGCTGCCGTTCTCGGCCACGTACGACAAGGTCCCGGGATGGCGCGCGAAGAGCTCCTCGAGCGTGTAGTACTGGCGTCCGCTGGCCGGCACGAAGGCGATGCCCCGGTCGGACATCTCGTCGAGCACCGGCCAGAACGTCTCCGGCACCCGGCCCGCGGGGTCGAGCAGGGTGCCGTCCATGTCGGCGACGACCATTCGGATGTCGGCGGATGAGAGACCCTCGATCATGCCCCGAGTGTAGTGTCGCGCCGAGGAAGCGGTTCCGCGGTGAGCTCTCCCCCGCCGGGTGATCACCGAGTGGGCGCCCGAATGGTCGAGAGTGCAGACGGTCGAGAGCGCGGACGGCCGAGAGCGCGCGGTGTTCAGGTGGTGATCGGGATGGGCGATGAGCCGGTGACGGTGTGGACGATCGGTCATTCGAATCGTTCCGCCGACGACTTCCTCGCCCTGTTGACCGAGAACTCGATCGACGCCGTCGTCGACGTGCGCAAGTTGCCCGGATCGACCAAGCACCCCCAGTTCAACGCCGACGCCCTCGCTCACTCCTTGGCGACACAGCACATCTCGTTCTCCTGGGCGGCCGGGCTGGCCGGTCGCCGCCCGGTATCGCGCGACGTCGCATTCGAGGTCAACGCCTGGTGGGACAACCGGAGCTTCCACAACTACGCCGACCACGCCCTGTCCGACGACTTCGGCGCCGCCCTGACCCGGCTGCGAGATGAGGCCCGGCGTCACCGGACCGCGATCATGTGCGCCGAGGCCGTCTGGTGGCGCTGCCATCGGCGGATCATCGCCGACCACCTCCTGGCCCGGGGCGAGCGGGTCGTCCACATCCTCGGCGCCGGACACACCGCCGAGGCGACCCTCAGCGCGGGGGCCGTCGTCCGCGACGGGGCGGTGTCGTACCCGCGAGCCGAGTGACGGTCGAGCAGATTCCGGCGCAGACGCCCCCGACCGAGGACGCCTACCGCTGGTCGAGCAGGTAGCGGGCCGTGTATCGGACGGCGTCGTCGGGGTCGTTCCTCAGGTCCGACAGTGCGTCCGTCGCCGCGGCGCCGGGCAGCTCGCCGAGGGCCTGCGCCACCCGACTCCGCACCGGCGGCCGGGCGCCGGACAGTTCGGCGACCAGGCGGCCGGTAACGGCGGCGGTGCGGTCCGGGTCGTCGGCGAGCACGGCGAGCGACTCGGCGGCTGCCACGTCTGCGACGCCGTCGACGATGAGCGCCACCAGGACATCCACGACAGCGTCATCGTCCATTCCCGCCGCCACGGCGGCCGTCGCCACATCCCGGCGGACCAGCGGGTCCGGGTCGTCGAGCGCGGCCAGGAGCGCGGCGCGGTAGGAGTGGTCGGCGGCGACCGCCGGCGGGACCTCGACGAGCAGGCCGGCCGCCGTTCGACGCCGCTCGGCATCGGGGCCGACCAGATCCTCGACCACGGCGGTAACGGCACCGCCGCGCCGGGCCAACGCCCACCGCAGGGCGCCGGCGACATTAGGGTCGGTCTCCCGGTGCAGGGCCTCGACGAGCGCGTCGGAGACATCACCGACGGTCGCCGGATCGAGGGCCGCGAGCTGTCGTCGGCCGGCGCTCGGGGATGTCAGCCCGGACAGCAGCTCCAGCACCGACAGCACCTGCTCCCAGTCGTCGGGGCCCGCGTCGTCGAGTCGCCGCAGCCTCGTCAGCAGTGCCTGCTCGCGGGCGATCCGCTCCCGGGTGCGAGCGATCAGTGCGGTCAGCAGCGCCGCGGGCGAGGCGGCGGGCTGCTCGAGCGCCTGACCGATCTCGCGCAACGACAGTCCGAGCGTGCGCAGCGTCTCCACCTGGAACAGTCGCGCGAGGTCGGTCTCGGAGTACTCGCGGTAGCCTGCCGAGCTGCGGTCGCCGGGGCGGACGAGGCCCAGTTCGTCGTAGTGCCGCAGCATTCGGGCGCTCACCCCGGAGCGCCGGGACAGCTCACCGATCCGCACTCGGCACCTCCCTCGGTCGGCCCCACCCTATCGGCGGTCGCCTCGGCGGCGACCGGTTCTCGGTCAATCGAAGCGGCCTGTCGCGACCACTCGCCGCGCCTGTTCGAGGTGGGCGGCGAACCCGGATTCGGGGTCGGCGATGAGCTCCTCGGTGGCCAGGGCGTGAGCGCGGACCTCCGGGTCCGGAGACGAGGCGGCATCGCGAACGATCGCCCCCGCGGCCGCGTCGAGTTCGACGAACGCCCGACTCAGGCTCCGCTGCACGTCGATCCCGCCCCGTCCCAGTTGGGTGGCGAGCGTGCGCGCGAGTCGGTGCCGAGCCTCGTCCGGGACCACGACCACGGCGGCCCGCCACGCGCTGCGGACGACGTCGTCGTCCTCGTCGGTCAGCAGGGCGACGGTGATCGCCGGCCATGCCGCGGGATCGGCGATCTTCGACAGGGTGTGCAGCGCCTGACTGCGGGCCTGCGCGATCGGCGACTCGAGTTCGTCGATCAACGCGGGCACCGCATCGGACGCAGGCAGGCGGGTGAGCGCCCAGGTCAGCATGTCGCGGACGTAGAAGTCCGGTTCGGTGCGGGTGCGGGCGATCAGGTCGCCGAGCAGCGCGGCGTCGGCAGCCGTACCCGCGGCGAGCGCCGCTCGCAAGCGGACCGAGGCGTCCGGGTGTGCCAGCGCCGCTCGGAGCTCGGCGTCGGATCCCGCAGTCGGCGGACCGGGCGACGGCGTCTCGCCGATCTGCCTGGTCCCGCCGTACTGCTGGGTCCCGCCGTGTCGTGTCCCGCGGTGTTGCGAGTTCATCGTGAACCACCTCCGGTCACGAGTGAAGACCTTCTCACCGTGGCAGGGTCAACCCCCGCCGCCGAGAGTCACACGTCGCGGTCTCAGAAGTCGCCGAAGTCTCCGAACCCGCCGAAGTCCCCGCCGCCGAAATCTCCGCCGCCGAAGTCACCGCCGCCGAAATCTCCGCCGCCGAAGTCACCGCCGCCGAAGTCACCGCCGCCGTAATCACCGCCACTGTCGCCGACGTCGCCGTAGTCGCCGCCGTCACCACCGAAGTCGCCGCCGGCCATGTCGGCGTCGGCCACGCCCTGCGGGACTCCGGACATGCCGGAGAACAGCGAGCTGAACAGGAGCGCCGAACCGATGCCCCAGGCGCCGCCGATGAGGGCGGGCTTCCACCAGGGTTCGGAGTACCAGCCGGCGGGCACCGCACGTCCGGCGACCCGGCCGCCCGGGTAGTAGTTGGGGGTGGCCTTGGTCGGGGTCGGCGAGGCTTCGACGGTGCGGCCGTCGAAGTCGACCGTCCGCGCCTCGGTGACGGCGCCGGCATCGCGCTGGCCGGTCAGCTCGGGGATGGGCGGGCCGGGATCGAATCCGAGCGCGGTACGGGCCGCGCGGATGTAGTAAAGGCCTTCCACCGCAGTCTGTTTGGCGAGTTGCGCCTGTCCCGGGGTGGCTGCCTGCTCGATCTGCGAGCCGGCCGCGGTGAAGCGCTCCCCCGCGTCGGCCAGCGCTTGGCGGGCAGCGGGATCGTCGCCCGGGTCGAGCGCGTACACCTGTCCGCCGAGTCGTTCGATGGCTTGTCGGGCGTCGGCCTTCGCATCGTCGAGACGGGCCTGGGTGGCCTGCGCGCCGCTGGTACGGCTGCGGAGCATCGCGAAGACGCCGAATGCGAGCAGGGCGATGAGGAGAATGAGAAGCATGTCTGGCACCTCCTCCAGGGTACGGAAAACGCCGCACCGATGGTGTGCCCCGGCCCACACTGTTCGGTGAATGTGGATTAGCGTAGCCTGACCTCATGCTGCGAGTTCGAGACGTCACCCGGGTCTTCCCGGCGGACCCCGCCCCCGTTCACGCCTTGCGCGGGGTCGACCTCGACGTCGCAGCGGGCAGCTTCACCGCCATCCTCGGCGAGTCCGGCTGCGGCAAGACCACGCTCTTGCGAATCCTCGCCGGTTTCGACCGGCCCGACGGCGGCCGGGTCGAGATCGACGGCTCCCTGGTGGCCGGAGACGGCCGGTTCGTGCGGCCGGAACGACGGCGCGTCGGGATCGTCGCACAGGAGGGTGCGCTCTTCCCCCACCTGACGGTGGCCGCGAACATCGCCTACGGGCTCCCCGGCGGGCTGCGGTCACGGTTCGGTCCGGCTCATCGCGAGAACCGGGCGCGCCGCGTCACCGAGATGCTCCGACTCGTCGGCATGGCCGGCTACGGCGACCGCCGACCCGATGAGCTCTCCGGCGGGCAGCAGCAGCGGGTCGCGTTGGCCCGCGCCCTCGCACCCGCTCCGGCGGTCCTGCTCCTCGACGAACCGTTCTCCGCCCTCGACGCGTCGTTGCGTGTGGAACTGCGCGAAGAGGTGCGCGACCTGCTGCGCCGCATCGATGCGACCGCGGTGCTGGTCACCCACGATCAGAGCGAGGCCCTGTCGTTGGCCGACCAGGTGGCGATGATGCGCGACGGCCGCGTCATCCAGGCCGCCGCCCCGGCCGACCTGTACGCCTGCCCCGTCGACCCGCCGGCCGCCGCCTTCCTCGGCGAATCCGTCGAGATCCCCTGCACCGCGACCGCCGACGGAGAGGGCACGGTCACCGTCGACTCGGTGCTCGGCCGCCTCCGCGTCGCCCGTTCCACCGTCTTCGACGACCGGCTGATCCTGCGTCCCGAGCACCTCGAGCTCGGCGATCACGGTGCCGAGGCCATCGTCACGTCGGTCAGCTTCTTCGGGCACGACGGCCTGGCGCGGCTGGCCCTGCCCGACGGCACGCCGCTGCTGGTGCGAACGGCGGGCACCGCACTGCCCGCCCCGGGAAGCACCGTGCACGTGCATGTGACCGACGCGTTGACGATCAAGGCCCCGACGCCCGTCTGACCGACGTCCCGAACCCCGCGGGAGCCGCGCATCCGCTCGCTCCCTTCCCGCAAGCGGGGCGGACCCGCCCGCCCCGTCCCTACGAGAATCCAGAATGAGGTCTCATGTCTGCTACCCCGAAACGTCGCGCTTGGCGCCTGCTGGCGGTCACCACCGCGGCGGCGACGGCACTGACGCTCGCCGCATGCTCGTCGAACGACGCCGGCGACAGTAAAGATGCGAAGGCCTCGATCACCCTGTACTCGGGTCAACACGAGAAGCTCGCGAAGGCGCTCGCGGCCGACTTCGAGAAGTCGACCGGCATCCACGTCGACGTCCGGGCCGGCAAGGACTCGGAGATGACCGGACAGATCGTCGAGGAGGGCGACCGGTCGAAGGCCGACGTCGTCATCACCGAGGAGCCCGGTCCGATGGCCGGACTGGACGCCAAGGGCCTGCTGGCACCGGTCGACAAGGCCGTCCTGAGCGTGCCCGATCAGCGGTTCGTGCCCTCGACCGGGAACTGGCTGCCGATGGCCGTCCGCGCCCGCGTCATGTACTACGCGCCGTCCAAGATCAGCGAGGCGCAGCTGCCGCCGTCGATCCTCGATCTGACCAAGCCCGAGTGGAAGGGCAAGTTCGCCTACGCCCCCTCCGGCGCGTTCAAGTCGACCACGGCCTACCTGATCAACACGATCGGCAAGGACCGCACCCTCGAGTGGCTCAAGGGCATCAAGGAGAACGGCGTCAACGAGCAGTCGAACGGTAAGGTCCGCGACAGCGTCGAGGCCGGCCAGCACGAGTTCGGGCTGTCGAACCACTACTACTGGTACATCATGGCCAAGGACAAGGGCGGCCAGGACAAGGTCTCCTCGCGCGTCCACTACCTGAACAACGACGACGCCGGCGCGCTGATGCTCGCCTCGGGCGCCGCGGTGCTGAAGTCGAGCTCGCACCAGAAGGAGGCCGGGGAGTTCGTCAAGTGGCTGTCGGCCGCCGACGGCGGACAGCAGGTGGTCGCGCAGCAGAGCCCGCAGTTCCCGGCGACCCCCGGCGTCACCAGCAGCTACGGCCTGCCCGACCTCAAGTCGCTGACCTTCCCCAAGTTCGATCAGGCCTCGCTGAAGAACACCGATGAGGCCAACGAGCTGCTGAAGCAGAGCGGCATCGTCTGACGGTGACCTCCAGCAGTTCCACCGGTTCCGGTTCGAGCGCCGTCTCGGCGCTGGAACCGGAACCGTCGTCGGTCCGCCCGTCCCGACCCGAGCGCACCCGCCGCGACCGGCCACCGCTGGGGTTGGTGATCCCCGGCATCCTGATCGCCGTCGCCGCCCTGTCGCCCGCGGCCTACCTGTTGCTGCGCGCCGGGTTCAGCTTCTCGCTGCTGCGGACCGAGATCGCCAGCCCGACCACGGTGCCGCTGCTGTGGAACACCGTGCAGCTGCTCGTGCTCGTCTGCCTGTGCACGTCGGTGCTCGGGGTGACGCTCGCCGTCCTGGTGGCCCGCACCACGTTGCCGATGCCGCGACTGTGGACGGTGCTGCTGACACTGCCGCTGGGTGTGCCGACCTTCGTCGGCTCGTACGCGTGGGTGGCGTTCACCTATCGGCACTTCCCCTCCTCGAAGCTGATCTTCGGGCTCGGCGGCGCCACCGCCATCCTGACGCTCACGCTGTTCCCCTACGTCTTCCTGCCCGTGTTGACCGCCCTGCGCCGTCTCGATCCCGCGCAGGAGGAGGCCGCGCGCGCCCTCGGCCGCGGACCGGCCGCGGCCTTCTGCCGGATCACCCTGCCGCAGCTGCGCCCGGCGATCTCGACGGGCCTGCTGATCATCGGGCTGCATCTGCTCGCCGAGTACGGCGCCGTGCAGATGCTCAACTATCAGACCCTGACCACCGCGATCGTGCAGCGCGCCACCGTTCTCGGCATGCCCGAGTCGGCGCGGGCGCTGGCCGTCGTCCTGGCCGGCGGCGCCATCCTCCTGCTCCTGCTCGACCGGCTGCTGCGCGGCCGTCGACGCCCGGTCCGCACCGGCATCGGCACCCCGCGCCCGCCGATGCGCTGGCGACTCGGCGCCACGACCCCGATCTGGCTCCTGCTGTGCCTGGCCGTGGTGCTCGCGGCGCTGGCGATCCCGCTGTGGGTCACCGTCAGCGGCATCGTCGACCACCTGACCGGCGGCGGCGACGCCATCGACTGGGCGCAACTGTGGAGCTCGGCCGCCAACACCGGGCGGTGGGCGCTGGCGGCGGCCGCGGTCGCGACCGCCTGCGCGCTGCCCGTGTCGCTGCTGGCGGTGCGACATCCGGGCCGGATGTCGTCGCTGATCGAGCGGTCGACGTGGGTCGCCCACGCACTGCCCGGCGTCATCATGGCGTTGTCGCTGGTGTACGTCTCGGTCCAATGGTTCTACCCGCTGTATCAGACGTCGACGCTGCTGGTCATCGGCTACGTCGTGATGTTCCTGCCGTTGGCCGTCGGCTCGCAGCAGGTCGGAATCGCGCAGGCCTCGCCGCAGCTCGACGAGATGTCCCGATCGCTGGGCAAGGGGGCGATCGAGACCTTCTCCCGGATCACCATGCCGATCGCACTGCCCGCGGTCGGCACCGGCGCGTTGCTCGTCGGCTTGGACGCCGGCAAGGAACTCACCACCACGCTGCTGCTGCGCCCGACCGGCGAACACTCGCTGGCGACCGCCTTGTGGGCGACGACCGACGGCGAGGTCCTCGACTTCACCGCCGCCAGCCCGTACGGTCTGGCGCTGTTGGTGATCGGCGCGATCCCGGCGATCCTGCTGGCGCGGTCGACGGTCCGCGGTTGAGACACGCCCGCTGAGCACGGAGATCTTCAGTTCGGGTTGAATCGTGTCAACCGGGCATCCATGGTGGAGGTCATGGCCGAACGCCCCGAAGACCCCGACAGCGCCGAGTCCGACGGCACCGATTCCCCCAGCCTCGACTCGCCCAGTCTCGACTCGCCCAGTCTCGACTCCCCCAGTCTCGACTCGCCGGGTCTCGACTCCCCGGGTCTCGATTCTTCCGTCGTCGAGCGCAACGGCGCACGTTCCGACGGCGCGCCGACCGTCCTCGTCGACCCGTTCACCGGGAAGACGACCCCCATCGCGTCCGGGGTCGCGCCGGTGCCCGACCACTGGCACGTCGCCGAGGACGACACCGACGACGAGATCACCGAGAAGCTCCGCAGGCAGGGGGTGCGCCTCGGGCGCGGCAACGTGGCACCCGCGGTCTTCTGGCCCGCGCTGTCGGTGATCGTCGCCGTCAGCGCCGTCGCCGTCGTCTTCCCCGATGGCACCGGGCGGTTCTTCAGCGCCATGCAGGACTGGATCGTCACCAATCTGGGCTGGTATTACATGCTGATCATCGCGTGCTTCGTGGTGTTCACCATCGCCCTGTGCTTCTCGCGGTTGGGCCGGATCCGGCTCGGCAGCGACGACGAGGCGCCCGAGTTCGGGATGGTCAGCTGGTTCTGCATGCTGTTCGCGGCGGGCATGGGCATCGGGCTGGTGTTCTACGGCGTCGGCGAGCCGCTGACCTACGCGACCGTCTCGCCCAAGCCGGGCTGGGAGGGGTCCGAGCAGGAGATCGCCGGCAAGGCGATGGCGCAGACCTTCATCCACTGGGGGCTGCACCCGTGGGCGATCTACGCGGTCATCGGTTTGGCGTTGGCGTACGCGATCCATCGGCGCGGGCGCCCGGTGTCGATCCGCTGGGGCCTGGAACCGCTGCTGGGCGACCGAGTCAAGGGCTGGGCGGGCGACGTGATCGACGTGCTGGCGATCTTCGGCACCGTCTTCGGCGTCGCCACGTCGCTGGGGCTGGGCGTCCAGCAGATCTCGGCGGGGATGGAGTCGATCGGGGTGGTCGACTCGGTCGACACGACCACGCTCGTGGTGCTGATCGTCGTCATCACGTTCTTGGCGACCCTGTCGGTGGTGAGCGGGCTCGGCACCGGCATCAAGTGGCTCTCGAACATCAACCTGTCGCTGGCCGGACTGCTGATGATCAGCATGCTCCTGATCGGGCCGACGCTGTTCCTGCTGCAGAACCTGGTCCAGTCGCTCGGGGTGTACTTCGCCAACCTGTTCAACATGACCCTGGACGTCGGAGCCTTCCAGGGCGAGGAGGCGCAGGGCTGGCTGGGTGACTGGACGATCTTCTACTGGGGATGGTGGATCGCGTGGGCGCCCTTCGTCGGTGTCTTCATCGCTCGGATCTCGCGCGGTCGGACGGTCCGCGAGTTCATCGCCGGCTGCCTGATCGTGCCGACGCTGGTGGGTTTCGTGTGGTTCTCGGTGCTCGGCGGCACCGGGCTGTACCGCCAGTTCTTCGGTGAAGGCGATCTCGTCGAGAACGGGACGGTCTCGGCCGAGAGCTCGCTGTTCCACGTCTTGTCGGCGATGCCCCTCGGGACGGTCTTCTCGATCATCGGGATCGTGCTCGTCGCCATCTTCTTCATCACCTCCTCGGACTCCGGTTCGCTGGTGGTCGACATGCTCGCCTCGGGCGGGCACCCGAATCCGCCGGTGTGGTCGCGGGTGCTGTGGTCGGCGATCGAGGGCGTCGTCGCGATCGCACTGTTGCTGGCGGGCGGGCTCAAGTCGCTTCAGTCGGCCGCCTTGGCGACCGCGCTGCCGTTCAGCATCGTGCTCGCCCTGATGTGCGTGGCGACGCTGCGCGGTTTGAAGTTCGAGAGCGACAAGATGTTTCACGCCGAACGCACGCAACGGCTGGCCGCGGCGACCACGCACATCACCGGGGAGGTCTTCGACACCATCCCGGACGAGCCGTCGGTGCGCGACTACGTCGACGACCGCATCGACTACCGGATCTCGCGGAGCCGGGGCTGGCAGGATCGAGGCGGGGTCAGGGTGCGGGAGCATCCGAAGCGCCCGCAGTGACCGGCGGCTCCGGCTGTGCCCGGATCCATTCCAGCTTCGCGGGATTCCGCACGGCGTAGACGGCCGTCACCGCGCCGTCCACCACCTCGACGCAGGTGACGTTGTCGACGTCGCCGTCGAGGGTCACGACCACGGCAGGCATCCCGTTGACGACCGTCATCCGGAAGCCGACCTCCCCCAGCGTGGCGCCCTTGGCGAGCAGGCCGATCACCATGCGCGCCACGCGGTCGGCCCCCTCGACGGGACGCCGTGCCGCAGGTGCCACCCCGCCGCCGTCGCCCAGATACACCACTCCCGGGGCGAGGACCTCCATGAGCTCCTGCACCTTCCCGGTGACCGCTGCGGTGAGGAAGCGCTCGACCACGGCCTGGGCGTCGGTCGGGCCGGCGACGGCGGCCGGGCGCCGGGCGCGGACGTGTGCGCGGGCACGATGGGCGATCTGCCGAACCGCGGGCTGCGACTTGTCGACCGCGTCGGCGATCTCGGGGTACTCGAAGTCGAAGACCTCGCGCAGGACGAAGACGGCGCGCTCATCGGGGGTCAACGA
Organism: Gordonia aichiensis; assembly: GCF_039946255.1. Classification (GTDB taxonomy): domain Bacteria; phylum Actinomycetota; class Actinomycetes; order Mycobacteriales; family Mycobacteriaceae; genus Gordonia; species Gordonia aichiensis_A. Next base: position 145,654 of record NZ_JBCDWL010000005.1, read on the forward strand.
TTCCAGGACCAGCAGCATCGCCGTCGTGACCGCCTCGCCGGTCAGCACGTGGTCGAGCCCGGTCTCGCGATCGGCGGCTTCCAGCGGCTCGGGCAGCCACGGTCCCACGTAGGTCTCGCGGCGGCGGTCGGCGGCGCGCGCAGCGTTGAGCGCCTGGCGGGTCACGATTCGGGCGAGGTAGGCGCGCGGATGCCGCACTCGCTCGCGGTCGCACTGCTGCCAGCGCACCCAGCTCTCCGAGAGGACGTCCTCCGCGTCGGCCACCGACCCGAGGATCTCGTATGCGATCGAGAAGAGGAGCGGTCGGTGCGCGGTGAACTCGGCGGTGCCGTCCCCGAGCTGTTCCTCCCCTGTCGTCTCGTCCCCTGTCCTCTCGTCCCCTGTCCTCTCGTCCCCTGTCCTCTCGTCCCCTGTCCTCTCGTCCCCTGTCCTCTCGTCACCGTCGGCGCGGCGCCTGCCGCCGGTCATGACGGCGCCGGGAGGGACACGGACAGCGAGCGGCGGACGGCGAGCACCGTGCTTCGACACACCTGCTCCTTCACCAGCGCCGCAGACCGACCGGCGAGCCCCCGGCCGCCCAGCCACTGACGCGCCGGCTCGTCATCTCGATGCACTCGCTGGACCACGCCGTCGCGGCGCCCCAGCGACAGGCATTGCGCGGTGAACCCCATGCCGAACGGTGCCGCCGTCCGGCCCCGCGACTCGCGGGCGATCGCGTCGGCGGCGTAGGCGCCCTGCGGGATCGCCGCCTGACAGCTCATCCGTGCACCGGCGACCGCCGCGCCGTCGCCCGCGGCCCACACACGGCGGTCGGTGACGCTGCGCAGGTGCGAGTCCACCAGCACTCGGCCGTCGCCGTCGACCGCCAGCCCGCTGTCCGCTGCGAGGGCGCTGACCTGCCGCGCCACGGCCCACAGCGTGAGATCGGCGGTGGCTGCGCCCCAGTGTCCGCGGCGCAGTTCCACCCCCATCGTCTGCAGCGCCGTCCGCACCCGCTCGCGCGCGGATTCGCCCAGCGACTCGGCGATCTCGTCGTCTGCGGTCAGCCGGACGCGGACGTCGGGCCGCGCGGTCGCGACCTCCGCAGCGGTCTCGACCCCGGTCAGTCCGCCGCCGACCACCTCCACCAGCGCGCCGGGACGCAGCTGCGCGAGCTGTGTCGCCGCGCCGCGCGCCGATTCGACGTCACCGACCGCGACCGCGCCTTCGGGCGCGACCACCGATCCGCCCGCCGCGTACACGAGGGCGTCGAATCCGAGTTCCCCGCCGTCGCTCAACGACAGCGCGCCGTCGCCGATCTCGGTGGCCGCCGCGATGCGCAGCGCCACGCGGTCGTCGATCATCGCGCGCAGCGACCGAGTCGCCGGGCCGGTCCCGGCGATGAGTTGATGCAGGCGGATCCGTTCCACGAAGTCCGGACGCGGGTTCACCATCACGATGTCCGCCTTCGGCACCCGTCTGGCCAGTCGGTTGGCGGCGATTGCCCCCGCATACCCCGCTCCGACGATTACGACTCTCATGTCGGCCTCCCACACGTTCGTTCCTTCGATCAGACGCTCATATGACACCGCAGGCAACCATTCCGTGACACCGCCGCCCGAGCGGCCCCGACCGACGACGGCTCAGGACTCCCTAAGCGGCGGCCGCCGATCATGAAGCGGACCGGAGAACGAGACGCACCGAACGAACGGGAGACCATGCACGCTGCGACCACCACTACCGAGCCCGGACTCGTCACCGCCCGCATGGCGATGAGCAAGGTCCCCGAAGTCACCGTCTACTTCTGGATCATCAAGATCCTCGCGACCACCGTCGGCGAAACCGCAGCCGACTACCTGAACATGGACCTCGGCTTCGGCCTGCGCGGAACCACGGCGGTCACCGTCGCCCTGTTGGGCGCGACCTTCGTCGCGCAGTTCCGGGTGCGCCGCTACATTCCGGCGCTGTACTGGTGGACCGTGCTCCTGGTCAGCGTCACCGGCACACTGATCACCGACAATCTGACCGATGCCTTGGGCGTCCCGCTGCCCGTGTCGACCGCGTGCTTCGCGGCGGCGCTGGTCGTGGTGTTCCTGGCGTGGCGTCTCACCGAGGGCACGCTGTCGATCCATTCGGTCCGAACCCGCCGGCGCGAGGCCTTCTACTGGCTGGCCGTGCTGGTGACGTTCGCGCTCGGGACCGCGGCCGGCGACTTGATCGCCGAGAAGCTGGCGCTCGGCTACTGGCTGTCGCTGGTCCTGTTCGCCGCCGTCATCGCCCTCATCACCGCGCTGCACCTGGGCTTGCGGGCGGGCGCCGTCGCCGCGTTCTGGGCCGCGTACATCATCACCCGGCCGCTGGGCGCCTCCCTGGGCGATCTGCTGACCCAGCCCGGCGACGCCGGCGGGTTCGGCCTCGACGGAACCGTCGTCAACCTGGCCTTCCTCGGTGTGATCGTGCTCCTCGTCGGGTACCTGTCGTGGTCGCGTGTCGATCAGATCGACGAGGTGGCGGCGCCGGAGACCGCGTCCGTCACGAGGTGACGACACGGGCCGCGCGCCGACTACCGCTGGACCGCGGAACCGTCCGACGACCAGCGTTTGCGCAGGTCATGCTTGAGGATCTTGCCGGTGGCCGTGCGGGGCAGGACGTCGACGAAGTGAACCGAGCGCGGACTCTTGAAGTGTGCGATCTGCTCACGCGCCCACGCGATGAGCTCGGCTTCGGTCGCGGCCGCGCCCGGCTTCAGCGCGATCACCGCGGTCACCGCCTCGCCCCACTTCTCGTCGGGGATGCCGATCACCGCCACCTCGCCGACCGCCGGATGGCGATGCATCACCTGCTCCACCTCGGAGGCGTAGACGTTCTCGCCGCCGCTGACGATCATGTCCTTCTTGCGGTCGACGATCCGGTAGTAGCCGTCCTCGTCGCAGGTAGCGAGATCGCCGGTGTAGAACCAGCCGTCGCGCAGCGCCTCGGCGCTCGCCTCGGGCCTGTTCCAGTACCCGACGAAGACATTGGGTCCGCGCACCAGCATCTCGCCGACCGTTCCCGCGGGCACCTCGGCGCCGGCGTCGTCGGCCACCATCAGGTCCACGTGCAGCACCGGCTTCCCGACCGATCCGGCGTGAGTGACCGTGTCCTCGATGTCGAGCACGCAGGCGATCGGCGCGGTCTCGGTGAGGCCGAAGCCCTCGGCGAAGCGGATGCCGCGACTCACCAGACTCTCGATCAGGACGACCGGGCACGGCGCACCGCCGCTGAGGCCGTACCGCAGTGAGCTCAGATCCGCGGGAGTCGCGGCCAGCGCGGCGTCGACGGCTGCCCACATCGCCGGGACGCAGAAGACGACGCTTACGCGGAACCGGTCGACCGCCGCCAGCCAGGTGTCGGGGGCGAAGGACTCCAGAACCACGGTCGTGCCGCCGATGTACAGCAGCGGCAGCGTGAAGATGCCCAGGGCCCCGATGTGGAACAGCGGCGCGCCGGCGAGACTGATGTCGAGCGGCCCGATTCCCTCGATCGCCGTCGCATTGTTGATCGCATTCCACAGGTGATTGCGGTGCGTCAGCATCGCGCCCTTCGGAAAGCCGGTGGTGCCCGAGGTGTACATGAGCATCGCCAGATCGTCCACGTCGACGTCGACCTCGACGCGCTCGGAGCGGCCGCTCGCCACCAGCTCCTCGTAGGCGCCGCCCCGCCCCGACGCGCGCTGCTGCGCCGACGGGATCTCGATGACCTCGACGACATCGGTGCCGTCGACGGCGATCCGCACGGCGTCGGCGGTCTGCGGTGAGGCGAAGACGATGCGCGCACCGGAGTCGGTGAGGATGTACGCGATCTCCGGGGGCTGCAGTCGACAGTTGATCGGAACCGCGACCGCGCCGAGTTTGGCGACCGCCAGGATCACCTCGAGCATCTGCGGGCTGTTCAACGTCACCAGCGCCACCCGGTCGCCCTTGCCGATGCCGCGACCGCGCAGCGCATCGGCCAGCCCATTGGTGCGCAGGTCGAGGTCGGCGAAGGTCAGTTCGGCGCCCGTCTCCGCGTCGATCAGGGCGACCCGGCGCGGGTGTCGCGCGCGATGGATCGACGGCCAGTTCCCGATGCCGTCATCGGTTCTCCCGGGATCGCTGATGCCGGGATCGGTGGTGCGGGAGTTCGTGCCGGTCTGCATGTCGGTTCGGCCGTCCATCGGCGGTGTCCCATCTGTGGGGTCGGTGGGGTCTGGGTCCGCGGCGCCGGGAGACGGCGACGGGGATCGGCCTATTCGAAACGTTCCATCCGCTGCGGGTCGTACAGGCGGAAGCCGAGGGCGCGCATCAGGTCGATCACCTCGTTGAGGTGCTGCGGCGCCACGCTGTATCCGGTGTAGACGACCGCGTGCGTGTCGATGAAGACGTCGAAGACCGGACCGTCGGCGGACGTTCCACCCGGCGGATACAGCATGGTCCCCGATCGCGACCAGTCGGCCAGGCCGGCCATCGCCCGCTCTACAGCGGCGGCGTCGACGGGCCGGACCCCGTCGACGGGCTCGCCCTTGTTGAGCCGGATGTAGGTGTCGGCGCAGTCCGCAGCGTCTGCGCCCGACCAGAACGCCAACGTGTAGCTCATGGGGCCGATTCTGCATGAATCGTCGGGGCCGGTCAGCAGTATCGACCAACCGCCCGGACGTATCCTGGCCCCATGCTGTTCGCCTTCTCCATCGCGCCCGGAACCACCGACGATCCCGACGGTTCGGTCAGTGCCGCCGTCGCCGAAGCCGTGCGGGTGGTCCGCGCCTCCGGCCTGCCCAACGAGACCACGTCGATGTTCACCACGATCGAAGGCGAATGGGACGAGTGCATGGCGGTGGTGAAGGCGGCGTGCGAGGCGGTCGCCGCCACCAGTCCGCGCGTGAGTCTGGTCTTGAAGGCCGACATGCGCGAAGGATTCTCCGGACAGCTCACGCACAAGGTCGAGCGCGTCGAGGAGCGGCTGCGCGGCGACGCGCCGTCGTGAGCGAGACGTCGGGTGCCACCGGTTCGGCAGCCGCGCCGTCGGCCGGCGAGATCCTCGCCTTCGAGACCGCCGTCCGCGACCTCGTGGGACTGGCCCTGCGCAGTGTGGAGCGCGTCGACATCTCGCTGCCGCAGTTCCGGCTGCTGCTGAGCCTGCGGGAATCGGGCCCGTCCAGTTCCTCCGACTGCGCTCGCGCGCTCGGCGTCGTCGGATCCACGATCACCCGTCTCGCCGACCGACTGCACTCCTCCGGTCATCTGGTGCGGGGTGCGGACCCGGACAACCGCAGCATCGTCGTGCTGACCCTCACCGACGCCGGCCGCCGAGTCGTCGACGAGGTCACAGCTCATCGTCGCAGCGAGTTGCATCGCCTCCTCGAACACCTCGACCCGGCCCTGCGGGCGTCTTGTTCGGAGGCCCTGCATCACCTCCACGAGGTGCTCGCAACCGAGCCGACGGACGGCGCCCGGCACCATCACGTGCCGATGTGATCGGCCCACCGACCGCATCGCCGCGAACCTCCTCAATTTGACTGAATCAAGTCTTGCTCTGTGCAAGACTTGCGCTATGCAGTGCTTTTCAGCGCATTGCGACGACTCCGTAGCCGCCGTTACGACGGTCATCGGCCGACAGTCCCAACGATTGGAGAAGTCATGAGCACCACCGAAACGATCCGCGGCCCCCAGAAGCTCGGCCCGCTGACCCCGCTGGTCGGAGTCTGGGAGGGCGACGTCGGTGTCGACCTCTCCTACCACAACAACGACGACGAGACGAGCAAGACCTCCTATTTCGAGCGCGCCGCCTTCAAGCCGATCCCGGTTCAGGAGAACGGTCAGCAGACCCTGTGGGGGATGAACTACTCCATGACCGCCTGGCGGCACGGCGAGGAGGGGATGGACCCGTTCCACGACGAGGTCGGCTTCCTGCTGTGGGACAAGGCCAACGGTCAGATCATGCGAACCGTCGTCTTCGGTCGCGGCATCGCGATCCAGGCGGGCAGCGACGCCGGCCCGCACGACACCGTCCTGCACTTCGACGCGAAGCCGGGCGACCCGTCGTACGGCATCCTGCAGAACAAGTACCTGATGGAGCGCGCCGAGATCAAGGACTTCACCAGCACGTTCACCATCATCGACGACGACACGTTCAGCTACACCTCGGATCTGCTGTTGAAGCTGGCCGCGACGGGCACCGAGATGCACCACACCGACGAGAACACCCTGCGCCGCGTCAAGCGCTTCCACCCGGGCTCCGAGTTCAACTGAGCCACGGACGCCGCGACGGCCGACGACCCACTGCGGGTGCGTCGGCCGTCACCGTTCGGACCGCCCTCGTCGATCGGTCCTCACGACCCGACCGATCTCGGCGCGGCGGCGGGATTCACAGTTCTCGGACGAGGCCGCCGTCCACCTGCCAGCGACGGTCGACGTTCACGTTCGCGAGCATCCGCCGATCGTGGGTGACCAGCAGGAGAGCCCCGTCGTAGGCGGCCAGCGCCGACTCGAGCTGCTCGATGGCGGGCAGGTCGAGATGGTTGGTCGGCTCGTCGAGCACCAGCACGTTCACCCCGCGCGCCTGCAGCAGCGCCAGCGCCGCCCGGGTCCGTTCGCCGGGTGACAGGTCGGCGCACCGGCGGCCCACGTGGTCGGCTCGCAGACCGAACTTCGCCAGCAGCGTGCGGACCTCTTCGGTGGTGAACTCCGGAACCAGTTCCTCGAATCGGTCGGCGAGCAGTTCGGGGCCGCCGAACAGGCCGCGGGCTTGATCGATCTCGCCGATCGCGACGTTGGCGCCGAGTGCGGCGGTCCCCTCCTCGGGCTCGATCCGGCCGAGGAGCAGCCCCAGCAGCGTCGACTTGCCCGCACCGTTCGGGCCGGTGATCCCGATCCGCTCCCCCGCGTTCACCTGCAACGACACCGGTCCCAGGGTGAACTCTCCCTGCCGCACGACGGCCGCGTTGAGCGTCGCGACCACCGAACTCGACCGCGGGGCCGCGCCGATGGTGAACTCCAGGGCCCATTCCTTGCGCGGCTCGACGACCTCTTCGAGGCGAGCGATGCGGCTCTCCATCTGCCGGACCTTCTGCGCCTGCTTCTCACTCGACTCGCTCGCGGCGCGTCGCCGGATCTTGTCGTTGTCGGGGTTCTTCTTCATCGCGTTCCGCACGCCCTGGCTCGACCACTCGCGCTGCACGCGGGCGCGGGCGACGAGGTCGGCCTTCTTCTCGGCGTACTCCTCGTACTCCTCGCGCCGGTGCCTGCGCGCCACCTCCCGTTCCTCGAGGTAGCTCTCGTACCCTCCCCCGTACACGGTGTTGGTGTGCTGTGCCAGATCGAGTTCGAGGACACGGGTCACACTGCGCGCCAAGAACTCTCGATCGTGGCTCACGAGAACGACGCCGCCGCGCATGCCGCGCACCACCTCTTCCAGGCGAGCCAGCCCCTCGAGGTCGAGGTCGTTGGTCGGCTCGTCGAGCAGCACGACGTCGAATCGCGAGCACAGCAGTGCCGCCAGCCCGACCCGAGCAGCCTGTCCGCCCGACAGTCCGGTCATCAGCAGCTCCTCGGGAGCGACCGGCCCGGTGTTCAGGCCGAGGTCGGCCAGCACGGCGGGCAGCCGCTCGTCGAGATCGGCGGCGCCGGTCGCGAGCCAGTGGTCGAGGGCGACGGCATAGGCGTCGGCGCCCGCATCGGCGTCGTCAGCGAGCGCGTCGGCGGCCGCGTCCATCGCGGCGGTCGCCGCCGCGCACCCGGTGCGCCGGGCCACGTACTGACCGACGGTCTCCCCCGGGTTCCGGTCGTGCTCCTGCGGCAGCCAGCCGACGAAGGCGTCAGCCGGTGAGCGGGTGACGGTTCCCGCCAGGGGTGCGAGGTCGCCGGCCAGCACCCGCAGGAGCGTCGACTTGCCCGCTCCGTTGGCGCCGACCACGCCGATCACGTCGCCCGGCGCGACCGTGAGGTCGAGGTCGTCGAACAGGACTCGGTGCGCGTAGCCGCCGGAGACGCCCTTGGCGACGAGGGTTGCGGTCATGACTACATGGTCGCACCCGCCTCTGACACGACGACGTCCCGCCCGGATCTGGTCCGGACGGGACGCGGTCGCCCACCTCTCGGGCGAGCGGGCTCAGCTGTAGTCGTAGAAGCCGCGGCCGGTCTTGCGACCCAGGCGGCCGGCGTCGACCATGCGGCGCAGGAGCGCCGGCGGCGCGAAGTGCGGTTCGGCGAACTCGGCGTAGAGCGACTCGGCGGCCGCCAGGGCGATGTCGAGGCCGACGGTGTCGAGCAGGGTCAGCGGACCCATCGGGTAGCCGCAGCCGCCCTTCATGGCGGCGTCGATGTCCTCGGCGCTGGCGTAGCCGGAGTCGAACATGCGGATGGCCTGGCACAGGTACGGGATCAGCAGCGCGTTGACGATGAAGCCCGACCGGTCACCCGCCTGGACGGTGGTCTTGCCCAGGGTGTTCTTGGCGAAGTCGGTGACGGCGGCCGCGGTCTCGGGTGCGGTGGTGAGCGCGGAGATGATCTCCACCAGCGGCATCACCGGCACCGGGTTGAAGAAGTGCACGCCCACGACCCGCTCCGGGTGCTTGGTGGCGGCGGCGATCTTGATGATCGGGATCGACGAGGTGTTGGTCGCCAGGATGGCCTCGGGCGACACGACGGCGTCGAGCTTGGCGAAGATGTCGTGCTTGATGGCCTCGACCTCGGGGGCGGCCTCGATGACCAGTTCGCGGTCGGCGAAGGCGTTCACATCCAGGGTCACGGTGACGCGGGCGATCGCCGCGTCGGCGTCCTCCTGGGAGATCTTCCCCTTGGCGATGCCGCGGCTGATCGACTTGGTGATCCGCGCGGTCGCCGCGTCGGCGAACTCCTGCTTGGTCTCCAGCACCAGCACGTCGCTGCCCGCCTTGGCACACACTTCGGCGATTCCCGCACCCATGGTGCCGCCGCCGATCACGCCGATAAGCTTCACATTCGCTCCAAACGCTAGGCCGCCGCGCGCGACGACCGGATGTACAGTCTCCGACGGCAAGCGTAATAGTCGGGCTCGGAGCCGCAACCCGGTGGTCGGACGGCGACGGCGCTATCAGCCCTTCGTCGGTCTCGTCCGGGCGGCCAGCCCTTCGACGACTCGCGCGACCAGGGCCGCCCGCCGTGCGGCCGACCGGGCCTTCAGCAGCGGAAGAATCACCGCGTACCGCGCCGACCTGTTCAACGACTCGAACGCCGCCGCGGCAGCGGGCTCGGCCGACAGTGCCGCGAGCAGGTCGGCCGGAGTCTGAGCGCTTGCCTGCGACTCGTACGCGGCCGACCACCGGCCGTCGGCTTTCGCCTGCTCGGCCGCTGCGATCCCAGCCGGGCGGACACGTCCGGCGGACACGAGCGCCTCGAACTTGTCGACGTTGATCTTCGACCACGAACTCGTCGGCCGACGGGGCGAGTAGCGCTGCAGGTAGCTCTCACCGTCGCGGGAGCGCCGCTGCCCGTCGATCCACCCGAAGCACAGGGCCCCGTCGAGCGCTTCGCCGATCGAGATGCCGCCGACCGTCGACCCGCTCTTGGCGATCTGCAACCATGCATCGGGTGCGGTCGCATGGTTGCGCTCCAGCCATCCCTCCCACTGCGCACCGTCGTCGAACGCAAGGATCCGATCGGGGGTCGTCATCGCACGATCGTAGAAGAACTGTCGGACATTCGGGCTAATCCCCGGATCGGGCGATCGATCGCGCTCGTCGGCAGCGCGGCCCTTCCTATAGTCGTCGATACAACGGGGCGATCGCCGTGCCCTTTCGACCAGCGGATCGTTCCGCACCGACCGGAGGGCTGGTAGCACCATGACGACTCATCCCCTGCTGCGAAGCATCGGCATCGCGGCGGTCGCGTTCGGGCTCGGCGGTGTCGCCACGGCGTGCGGCACCGACGGCACACCCGAGAAGACGCCGACGTCGGTGGCGATCGTGACCGTCACCGAGACGATGACCCACACCCCGCCCCCGACCTCGACCGACATCGTGGAGACGGCGACACCCGTCGAGGTCGACGTCGTCGCCCCGACGTCGGCCGAGCCGCCCGCGACATCGACCGCCCTGCCCGCGCCGGCGGCCCCGCGGGACGGCGCGACGCCGTCGCAGCGCAATGCGATCGCCAAAGCCCGCGACTACCTCTCCCTCTCCGCCTTCTCCCGCCAGGGGCTGATCGAGCAACTGGCGTTCGAGGGGTTCAGCAACGACGACGCCGTCTTCGCCGTCGACTATCTCTCGCCGGACTGGACCGACCAGGCCCGCAAGAAGGCCGCCGAATACATGAGCATGAGCGCCTTCTCCGAGCAGGGCCTCACCGAGCAACTCGTCTTCGAGGGCTTCACGCAGGAGCAAGCCGCGGCGGGTGCGGCGAGCCAGTTCTGACGCGCTGTCGTGCCGCAGTACCGACTCGGTCCGCACAGTCCCCGTTCCCGCTGCTGCCCCGTTCCCGCTGCTGCCCCGTTCCCGATACTTTGGTCGTCGCGGCGGGGTTCGTCCTGCTCAACGCGATCTCCGCGCTCACGTAGTCGCTCATCAGGTGCCCCAGACTCATCAGGTGGCGCAGAGCAAGGAGCCCTTCCGCGCCGTCGGACGGGCGCCGGCCGCACGGTGAGCACGCCGACGCCGATCGCGAAGGCCGTGGCCGGCGGCAGGACACCTTCCAGGACACACCTGGGGCGGTCCAAGCAAGAAGAAACCCGCTCTGACACAGGTCAGAGCGGGTTTATCATGGTGGAGCTAAGGGGACTCGAACCCCTGACCCCCACACTGCCAGTGTGGTGCGCTACCAGCTGCGCCATAGCCCCGTATCAAGTTGCGCGCCCCTCTCGGGGTGCGGTGATAAAACTACCCCACCCGTCGATGAGCAACCAAATCCGCTGGTCATCGCCCTCACCGACCACCAGCGACCACCGAAGTCGACCGCCCGTCCTCGGCCGACGGGACGACATCGGTTTGGGACACATGCCCGGTGATCTGCGCCATCACCGCGCGGCATGCCGAGAGACCTTCCTAAGGTGCACATAACCGGCAAACGTGAGGAATAACACATGTCACTTGGTCCGACGAACTATCAGGTGATCATCGTCGGCGCCGGCTTCGCCGGCGTCGCCGCCGCGAAACGTCTCGGCAAGAACAAGATCTCGACGCTGTTGATCGACCGCGACAACTATCAGCAGTTCCAACCTCTGCTCTATCAGGTCGCCACGGCGCAGCTGCCGGCCAGTGATGTCGCCGAGCCCCTGCGCTCCACCTTCCGCAGGCACCCGAGCGTTCATGTCATGACGGCGGAGGTCACCGCCGTCGACAGCGGTGAACGCACCGTCACCCTCGCCGACGGATCGGTTCATCAGGGGCAGATCGTCGTCGTCGCAGCCGGTGCGGCAGTCAACTTCTTCGGAACGCCGGGCGCGGCCGAGTACACCCACCCGCTGTACTCGATCCACGATGCGACCCGGCTCGCCGCCGACCTCATCGCCGAACTCGACGACCTCGACGCCCGCGCGAACGACGGCGCCGACCCGGAGCCGCTCAACATCGTGATCGTCGGCGGCGGCCCGACCGGCGTCGAAACGGCGGGCGCGATCGCGGAGGCGATCAGCACCGTGGTGCCGCACTACTTCTCCAGCGAAGTGCAGAAGCATTGCGCGGTGCATCTGGTCGACCGCGGCCCGACCGTGCTCGGCCCCTTCTCGGCCAAATCGCAGACCTATGCGCGGGAGCGACTCGAGGCTCTCGGCGTGCACCTGCATCTGGGCATCGGGGTCAAGGAGGTCGCCGCCGATTCGGTGACGTTGTCGGACGATTCGACACTGCCGACGCGGATCGTCGTCTGGGCCGGCGGGCTGCAGGCCGAACCGGTGGTGGGCACCGCGGGCGCGGCGACGGGCCGCGGCGGCCGGATCGACGTCGACGCCGACCTGACGGTCCCCGGCGTCGACGGCCTGTATGCGCTCGGCGACGCCGCCAACATCCCCGACGGACACGACGGAACGCTGCCGCAACTCGGGTCGGTCGCCCTGCAGTCCGGCCATTGGGCCGCGGCCAACATCATGGCCGACCTCGCAGGCGAACCGCGCCGCGCCTTCGAATACACCGACCGCGGTTTCATGGCGATGATCGGGCGAATGGCCGCCGTCGCCGAGATCGGCCCCGACCGCAAGCAGATTCAGGGGCCGGCGGCGTTCGCCGGGTGGCTCGCCGTGCACGCGGCCCTGCTGCCCAGCATGCGCTCGCGCTTCGACGCGGTGCGCAACTGGTCGCGCGACTACCTGACCGACAGTCGGTCCGAGACGGTCCTCGAGGCCGTCGAGCAACCGCCCACCTCCTGACCCGGACGCCGCCCGAGCTCGCACGACCACCACATCTTTCAACGCTCGACACCCCACAGGAAGGCTCAACCCATGACCGACATCAAGAACGTCACCATCCTCGGAAGCGGCGTGCTGGGATCCCAGATCGCCTATCAGAGCGCCTATTCCGGATTCCACGTCGCCGTCTACGACATCAGCGACGAGATCCTCGAGAAGGCGAAGTCCCGCTTCACCGATCTCGCCAAGACCTATCTCGCCGAGGTGCCCGGCGCCGATCAGGGCAAGGTCGACGCGGCGCTGTCGCGGCTGTCGTACCACTCCGACCTCGCCGCGGCCGCCGCCGACACCGACATCGTCATCGAGGCCGTCCCCGAGGTCCTGAAGATCAAGGAGGAGACCTTCGGCAAGCTCAACGGCGTCGCCCCGGCACACACCATCTTCTGCACCAACTCCTCCACCCTGCTGCCCAGCGACATCGCCCCCGCGAGCGGGCGCCCCGACCGTTTCCTGGCGATGCACTTCGCCAACCGGGTGTGGCAGTTCAACACGGCCGAGATCATGGGCACCCCGCAGACGAGCAAGACCGTCTTCGACACCGTCGTCGAATTCGCCGGCGAGATCGGGATGGTCGCGATCCCGATGCACAAGGAGAAGGCCGGCTACGTCTTGAACTCGCTGCTGGTCCCGTTCCTGTCGGCGGCCGCCCAACTCGCCGAGGGCGACTACGCCGATCCCAAGAGCGTCGACGACGTGTGGCGGATCGCCACCGGCGCACCGATGGGGCCGTTCCAGATCTACGACATCATCGGCCTCAACACGCCGTACAACATCATGATGAGCGGCGACGCCGAGCAGCGAAAGCTCGGGACCTGGCTCAAGACCGAGTACATCGACAAGGGCCGCCTCGGCATGGCGAGCGGTCACGGCTTCTACGACTACCAGTAACCGACCACGTCAGTACGAGGGGAAATCAATGCACTACAGCGCAGGAAACTACGAAGCATTCGCCCGGCCGCGCAAGCCCGCGGGCGTCGACGACAAGACCGCGTGGTTCGTCGGCGCCGGTCTGGCGTCGATGGCCGGAGCCGCCTTCCTGATCCGTGACGGTCAGATGGCCGGCGACAAGATCACCATCTTCGAAGAACTCGACCTGCCTGGCGGCGCGCTCGACGGCATCAAGGAGCCGAAGAAGGGGTTCGTCATCCGCGGCGGCCGCGAGATGGAGAACCACTTCGAATGCCTGTGGGATCTGTACCGCAGCATCCCGTCGATCGAGATCGACGGCGCCAGCGTCCTCGACGAGTTCTTCTGGCTCAACCGCGACGACCCCAACTTCTCGATGATGCGCGTCACCGAGGACCAGGGCGAGGACGCGCACACCGACTTCAAGTTCAAGCTGCCCGACAAGGCGCAGAAGGACCTGGTCCGCATCTTCCTCGCCACCCGCGCCGAGATGGAGAACAAGCGCATCGACGAGGTCACCAGCGAGGAGTTCCTCGGCAGCAACTTCTGGCTGTACTGGCGCACCATGTTCGCGTTCGAGAACTGGCACAGCGCACTGGAGTTCAAGCTCTACCTGCACCGGTTCATCCATCACATCAAGGGCATGCCGGACCTGTCGACACTCAAGTTCACCAAGTACAACCAGTACGAGTCGCTGGTCCTCCCGCTGTACCGTTGGCTCCTCGACCAGGGCGTCACCTTCCAGTTCTCCACCGTCGTCACCGACGTCGACTTCGCCATCGAGGACGGTCGCAAACAGGCCACCGCCATCCACTGGACGCGCGGCGACGAGAACTCGGTCACCGAACTGAGCGAGAACGACCTGGTGTTCATGACGATCGGCTCGCTGACCGAGAACTCCGACGAGGGCGATCACGCCACCCCGGCGAAGCTGAACCGCGGCCCGGCCCCGGCGTGGGACCTGTGGCGCACCGTCGCGAAGAAGGATCCGGCGTTCGGGCGCCCGGACGTCTTCGCCGGCGACATCGACGCGACCAAGTGGGAGTCGTGCACCGTCACCACACTCGACCACCGGATCCCCGAATACATCCAGAAGATCTGCAAGCGCGATCCGTTCAGCGGCAAGGTCGTCACCGGCGGCATCGTCACCGCCCGCGACTCCAGTTGGCTGATGAGCTGGACGGTCAACCGACAGCCGCACTTCAAGCAGCAGCCCGCCGACCAGATCGTCGTGTGGGTGTACGCGCTGTTCTCCGACGTCGAGGGCGACTACGTGAAGAAGTCGATCGCCGAGTGCACCGGCGAGGAGATCACCCGCGAATGGCTCTACCACCTCGGTGTGCCCACCGATGAGATCGACGAGCTCGCGGCCACCGCGGCCAAGGCGGTGCCGTGCATGATGCCGTACGTGACGGCCTTCTTCATGCCGCGTCAGGCCGGCGATCGGCCCGACGTGGTACCGGAGGGTTCGGTGAACTTCGCCTTCATCGGTCAGTTCTCCGAAAGCCCCAGTCGCGATTGCATCTTCACCACCGAGTACTCGGTGCGCACCCCGATGGAGGCGGTCTACACCCTGCTCGACATCGAACGCGGGGTGCCGGAGGTCTACGGCTCCACCTACGACGTCCGCGAACTCCTCAACGCCACCGCGCGGCTGCGCGACGGCGCCGAAGTGCAGCTCCCCGGACCGCACTTCCTGCGCGAGAAGCTGTACGGCAAGTTCACCGACAACGAGGTCGGCAAGCTGATCGCCGACTACAAGTTGATCGCCGAACCGTAGGATTCGGGCGGACTCGGGCCACAGCCCGGTGGTTCAGGCTCGCTTGATCGTCAAGGTGCTCATGGAGGCCAACGATCCGGTGACCTGAACCACCGGCCCGCCGGGTCGGGCGGGAGTGCCCGCCTTGTCCTTCAGCGTCGACCACTTGGTCTTGTCGAGCGTGTCGTAGCGGATCTCGTGGTCGGGGCCGAGCCGCAGCCGCACCGTCGACGCATTGACCTGCAGTTGAAGTTCGACGAGCGGGGCGGTGAACGTCGCAGAGCGGTAGTCGAGGTCGAAGGTGCCCATCTCGCCGGACAGCACCATCCGAGCCGGGACGGTCCACGCCCCTTTGCGACGTTGGGTGTCCCAGTCGGCCGTGACCGATTCGGGTGGCGAGTAGGCCGCCGGCGCCGATGGGCCGCCGGGTGCGGCCGCCGGCGTAGCGGGGAACAGCAGGCTCCCGTTCGGCAGGTCGGCGACGACCTGCCGCAGCGCCCCGCGCGTCCGCGCCTGGTAGACCAGACCGGATCGTTCCTCGAACTCGACGATGTCGAGGTAGCCCTGCGAGAAGGCGTCGTTGATCAGGCCGATCGCGCGCTCCCGCTCCGGGTTGCCAACACGGACCTCGTCGTCTGAGCTCTCCATAGTCACGTCCGCCACCTTACGAGAACAAGTCGGTCAATCGGCCCACCGCCATCTCGATACGCTCGCTCACTCCGTTCGCGGGCTACTCGATCACCCTGGGGACGGCCCACCCACCCCCAGGCTGGTCGAGTAGGACGAGGCGCCAGCCGAGGACGTATCGAGACCCCGCACGCATCTCGATACGCTCGCTCACTCCGTTCCCGGGCTACTCGATCACCCTGAGGACGGCCCGCCCGTCGTGCCGGTCGGCAGGCTGCGATGCCTGCCCCCAGGCTGGTCGAGTAGGACGAGGCGCCAGCCGAGGACGTATCGAGACCCCGCACGACGATCTCGATACACTCGCTCACTCCGTTCCCGGGCTACTCGATCACCCTGAGGAGCAGCCCACCCGTCGTGCCGGTCGGCAGGCTGCGATGCCTGCCCCCCAGGCTGGTCGAGTAGGACGAGGCGCTAGCCGAGGACGTATCGAGACCCGCGCATCCCGACACACTCACTCACCACTCGATGAGCACGCCGCCACCGTCAAGGGGTCGCCGATGTGCTCGCGAACATCTTGTCGAGCCAGCCGGTGCCGTCCAGGATTCCGGACACCTGCTGGCCGGCCAGCAGGACCGTCGGCGTGGCGACCTGGCCTCGGGTGGAATTGCTCAGCTGCCCCTTCGACGCGTCGGCCATGGTCCGCGCCTCGTCGACCAACTGGCCCGACGCGATGCAGGCGCGGGTCTTCTCGCCGGCGCCGTCGCTCGCGGCGAGATCGGCGATCTGCTGGTTCGTCAGGTCCTCGCCCGACTTCTCGAACAGCTGCGAATGCAGCTTCCAGAACACCTCGCGGTCGTCGTTGCGCGCCACGCACAGCGCCGCCCCGGCCCCGCGGGAGGAGTAGTCGCCCGACTTGGAGTTCTGATCGAGGAAGTTCAGCATGTGGTAACGCACCCGGATCCGACCGTCGATCACGTGCTGGCGGATGGCCGCGCCCGACTGCTCCTCGAAGGTGCGGCAGTGCTCACAGCTGAAGTCCTCGAAGACGTCGATCGTCTTGGGCGCCGTCCGATCGCCGACTATGAACGAGGCGTTCTCGGCGAGCACCTTGTCGTCGACCGGCGGATACGTCTTGTTGTTCATCCACAGGAAGCCGCCGATGACCAGCGCCGCGACCACGAGCACACCGATCCCGATGTACAGGTACGACGACGCACCGGCCGCCCGCGGCTGATAGTCGGGGTTCTCGCGCAGTCTCTTGCCGTTGCCGGAGTTCGTTGCCACGATGTCGACTGTAGCGAGGCCTGCCGCCCAGCTCAGCCGAGCACCGAGTCGACCAACTCCTGTGCCTGAGCCTGCACCTGGGCCAGGTGCTCGGGCCCGTGGAACGATTCGGCGTAGATCTTGTAGACGTCCTCGGTGCCCGACGGACGCGCGGCGAACCAGGCGTTGTCGGTGGTGACCTTCAGTCCGCCGATGGCGGCGCCGTTGCCGGGCGCCTCGGTGAGGATCGCCGTGATCGGCTCGCCGGCGAGCTGCGAGGCGCTGACCTGATCGGCCGACAGCGCGGCCAGTCGCGCCTTCTGCCGCCGGTCGGCGGGGGCGTCGATCCGCGCGTACGCGCTGCGCCCATACTGGTCGGCGAGCTCGGCGTACCGCTCCGACGGGCTCTTCCCGGTGACGGCCAGGATCTCCGACGCCAGCAGGTTCATGATGATCCCGTCCTTGTCGGTCGACCACGGCCGATGGTCGAAGGTGAGGAACGAGGCGCCGGCGCTCTCCTCGCCGCCGAAGGCGACGCTGCCGTCGAGCAGTCCGTCGACGAAGTACTTGAACCCGACCGGGACCTCGACGAGGCGCCGGCCCATCCCCGCGACGACGCGGTCGATCAGCGACGACGACACGAGCGTCTTGCCGACCGCGGCCTCGGGCCCCCAGTCCTCGCGATGGGTGAACAGGTAGTCGATGGCGACGGCGAGGTAGTGGTTCGGGTTCATCAGTCCGGCGTCGGAGGTGACGATGCCGTGGCGGTCGGCGTCGGCGTCGTTGCCGGTGGCGATGTCGTACTGCTCGCGCGCGGCGATCAACGACGCCATCGCGTCTGGCGAGGAGCAGTCCATCCGGATCTTGCCGTCGGTGTCGAGGGTCATGAACCCGAACGCCGGATCGGTGTTCGGGTTGACCACCGTCATCGAGCCGAGTCCGTAGAAGTCCTTGATCTCGCCCCAGTAGGCGACAGACGCGCCGCCGAGCGGGTCGGCGCCGATGTGGACGTCGGCGGCACGGATGGCGTCGAGGTTCACCACCTCGCCGAGCGCGGTGACGTACTCGCCCAGGAACGGATAGTCGATCACCAGCTCCGAGGAGCGGGCGCGGTCGAACGGGATGCGCTGGACGTCGCGCAGTCGGTTCTCGAGGAGTTCGTTGGCGCGGGCGGCGATGGTCGCGGTGATGTCGGTGTCGGCGGGTCCGCCGCTGGGCGGGTTGTACTTGAAACCACCGTCGGCGGGCGGATTGTGCGACGGGGTGACGACGATCCCGTCGGCGCGCACCCCCGCGTTCTCGGCGTTGAACCGCAGAATGGCCCGGGAGATCGCCGGGGTGGGCGTGAACTGGTCCTCCTCGGCGGTGAAGACGGTGACGCCGTTGCCGACCAGCACCTCCAGCGCCGACCGCCACGCCGGGATCGACAGCGCATGGGTGTCGAAGCCGATGAACACCGGACCTTCGATGCCTGCGCGTTCGCGGTACTCGACGATCGCCTGGGTCATCGCGAGCACGTGCGCCTCGTTGAAGGCACCGGCCAGGCTCGACCCCCGATGCCCCGACGTTCCGAAGGCGACCCGCTGATCGGGGTCGGCGGGGTCGGGCGCGATGTCGTAGTAGGCGCGTTCGACGGCCGCCACGTCGATCAGATCGTCTGCGGTCGCGGGTGTGCCGGCTCTCGGATGTGCCATGTCTTCAGATTCTGCCAGGCCGGAGTCCGGACCACTGACACACCGAGACGACCGCGGCGTCGTTGAGGGAGTCATCAAGGCCGGGCGCCTTCTGCGCATGTGCATCACCAACGTCGGTCGACTATCCGTCACTTGATCGAATATCCGCAGTTCGACCAAAAAGATGAACTTCGTTCCCATGTCACACTTCGCGTCCGACCACAGGCGAATCAGCTGCTAGCTTTCCTTCTCATGAATTCAATTGCACGATCTCGGATCGCTACCGGCAATACCTGCGCTGTAGTCGCACTCACAGCAGCAGCCACACTGGGTGGATCAGGATTGACTGCAGGCGAAGCCGCCGCAGCGCAAGTCGTCAAGGGCGAAGTATCCTGCATCAACAGTTCAGTCACCGGCGTGTGGATCAATGCAGAAAAGAGTAAGTCAGGGTGGGCCACCTGGAAGATGCCGATCGTGTTGGGAGGAATCTCCAAAGCCGATTACAGCTATAGCCTGAACAAGGGCGGCCGTTTCCAGGTGCATGTCGGCTGCGGCGGAAGCTCCAAGAAATGGAAGGTCAACGCAAAATCCGGCTGGGTGTCGGGAACCAATAACAGGTTCCGTTGCAACGACATATCGCCCGCGCTTCAAGCAGCAGGCGTTGCCGTCTTCAAGAAGAACCTGGCGCAGGGAATTCCCTACAAGACCTGCAAGAAGCTCTGAGTCAGTCACAATCCGGACCGGACCTCGTCGTACACCACAGGCTCCGCACAGCGACCGACACCCTGCAGGCATTGATCGTTTACGCTGGCTTCGACGCCGACAGTTCGGCGGCGATGGGAGAGCGAATGCTGTTGCAGTTGGCCAATACCCTGCTGAGCCCGGTCCGTGCGGCCGTTCCCGCCCCGGAGCTGGCGGTGCTGGTTCTGCCCGGCGGCACCGACTTCAGCTACCGACGATTCTCGGCCGTGCAGGGTTCGGCGCTGCGCATGTACCCGTTCACCGCCTCGATCCAGACCCGGTTCGGCACCCGCGTGCGCGTGCGGCAGGCCCGCTATCGGGTGTACGGGTGGAACGGCGACCAGGCCAGCCCCATGCCGCACGCGCGCGCCGCGCTCGCACGGCTCGCCGACGACCATCCGGGCGTCCCCATCGCCGTCATCGGCCATTCGATGGGCGGCCGGATCGCGGCGCAACTCGGCGACGACCCCCGCGTCACCGACATCCTCGCCCTGGCCCCGTGGTGGCAGTTCGCCGACTGGCGGCAGATCCGCGACGGAGTCCGCGTCCGCGCGGTCCACGGCGAGGCCGACACCGTCACCCGCGCACCGCGAACCGCCAAGGGCATCACCGAGTTGACCGAGCGCGGGTTCGACGCGCGGTACCTCTCGGTGCCCGACGGCCGCCACGCAATGCTCGACCACATCGGGCTGTGGCAGGGCTGCGCCCTCGACTTCGTCGCCGAAGCGCTCGACGCCCGATCCTCGTGATGGCGACGACGGCCCCGGCGTCCGCCGCTCCCCCGCTCCTGGCCGCCGCCGGGCTCGCCCGCGCCTTCGGTCGTCACCGCGCCGTCGAGCACGCCGACCTGTCGCTGCGGGCCGGTACGATCACCGGGCTGGTCGGCCCCAACGGGGCGGGCAAGACCACGCTGCTGCTGATGCTCGCCGGTCTGCTGCAACCCGACCGCGGCACCATCGTCTGCGACGGCGTCGCCGCCGACCATCGGCGACTGCGCGGCGAGGTCGGCTGGATGCCCGACACCTTCGGCACGTGGGAGTCGCTCACCCCGCGCGAGATCCTGGTCGCCTTCGCCCGGCTGTACGGCATCGCGCGATCCGACGCCGACGCCCGCGCCCGCGACCTGCTGGCGCAGGTTCATCTGGCGGAGTTCACCGACCACCCGGCGTCGGGCCTCTCGCGGGGGCAGAAGCAGCGGCTCGGCCTGGCGCGGGCGCTGGTCAATCGGCCGCGGATCCTGCTGCTCGACGAACCCGCGTCGGGGATGGATCCGCGGTCGCGGATCGAGTTGCGGGTCCTGCTCCGTTCGCTGGCCGACGCCGGCGCCGCGATCGTGGTGTCGTCGCACATCCTGGCCGAGCTCGACGAGATGGCCGACGCCGTGGTGATGATGACGGCGGGCAGCACGCGGATCCCGCCGCCGGCGCGCGGCTCCTCGTGGCGCATCCGGCTGGCCGGGCAGGCTCCCGACCGGGCCGCCACCGTCGAACTCGCCGACGACGCCGCGGCCGCGACGTATCTGGCCGGGTTGGTCGCGGCCGGGCATCCGATCGCCGAGTTCAGCCGGCTCAGCACCGGGTTGGAGCAGATGTACCTCGATCTCGATCCGGAACGGACCTGAGATGCACGGACTGGAGAGGCACGGGGAGCCGGTCCATGCGCCCGCACCGGGGCGCCCGGTGCCGACCTTCGCGGCCGCGGTGACCACGATCGCCGGCCTGGAGATCCGCCAGCGAATCCGCTCCACCCGCTGGAAGCGGACGCTCGCCGCCCTGTTCGTGCTGGTCAGCGCGCTCGTCCTCGGTTCGCTGTGGCTCGCCGTCATCGCGGGCGCCACCTACGCCGAATGGTCGCGCTACCTGTACGAACTGTCCCTCGGACTGGTCCTGTTCCTTGGCCTCGCAGCCGCCCCGACGATGTCGGCGACGTCGATCAACGGCGACCGCCGCGACGCCACCCTCGCGCCGGTCCAGGCCACCCCGATCTCCTCGATGGAGTTGACCGTCGGCAAATGGCTGGGCTCGTGGGCCGCGGCACTGACGCTGATCGCCGTCGCCGCCCCCTACCTGGTGTGGGGCACCTTCACCGGTGCGGTCTCGGTGCTCGCGGCGCTCGGCGGCGTCGTCGTGACCGCGCTGCTGCTGGTATGTTACTGCGCTCTCGGTCTCGGCTTCTCGGCCCTCACCGCGCGTCCGGCGGCGTCGGCGATGCTGACCCAGGCGACGGTCCTGCTGCTGCTCATCGGCCTGCCGATCGGCTTCGGCATGACTCTCCCGCTTCTGACCTCCCAGCACGCGCTGCCGCAGGCCCGATACACCTGGACCGACAGCGGGCGCACCTGCGCCGACGTCGTCGCGCCCACGTCGTCGCTGCACACCGAACGCACGTGGTGGCTGCTGGCGCCGAACCCGCTGTTGATCGTCACCGACAACGTCGCGGCGGGCGTCGACCGCGAGCCCGACGAGACCGGCCCGGGCCCGTCGGTCCTGCTGTCGCTGGCGCAGTCGGGCGCGCGCTCGGGGCCGTTCCCGGGCGGCTCCGCCTGCGCGGACACCTGGCGGTCCCGTCAACTGGCCGAGCAGGCGCATGCGGCCCGCTACATCGGGCACACCTGGTATCTGGGGTTGCTCGTCAACCTGGCGATCGGCGGGCTCGGCCTCGCGATCGCGAGCCGCCGCCTCCGTGTGCCCGCTCGGCGCCTGCCCAAGGGAGTGCGGGTGGCGTAGCGTCGGATTGGAGACGGCGAAAGGTGCGAAACATGGCGATCTCCATCGGCCGCGTGTACGACGACCCCGACGACCACCGCATCCTCGTCGACCGGCTGTGGCCGCGCGGCATCCGCAAGGACGATCCGCGGGTGGGTCGCTGGCTCAAAGAGGTCGCCCCGTCCACCGACCTGCGCAAGTGGTATCACGCCCATCCCGACGAGTACGACGCCTTCACCGAGCGGTACCGTGCCGAACTCGCCGAACCCGGCCCGCAGGCCGACGCCTTCGCCGAACTGATGGACCTGGCGCGGGCCGGCGACGTCGAGCTCGCCACCGCGATGAAGGATCCGGCTCGCAGCGAGGTGCCCACGCTGGTCGCGATCCTCGCCGACCACGGCATCACGTGACCGTGCGCCGACGTCACGGACTCAGTTGGCGCGGCGGATTCAGTTGGTGCGGCGGGCTCAGTTGGTGAGCATGCCGCCGTCGACGGGCAGCGTGACTCCCGACAGGTAGCTGCTGGCGTCGGAGGCGAGGAAGATCAGCGCGGCATCGAGTTCGCCCGGGTTGCCCAGCCGCCCGAACAGGGTCCGCGGCACCACGTATCGATCCAGCACGCCCTCGGCGAACTGACCCGTCATCTCCGATTCGAAGTAGCCGGGCGCGAGCGCATTGACGCGGATCCCCTTGCGCGGCGTCCACTGCTGGGCGAGGTCGCGGGTGAGCCCGACGACCGCCGACTTGCTGGCCGAGTAGGCCGCCTGCGGCATCAGCACCGAGGTGTAGGCGAGGACGCTGGCGAGGTTGACGATGGCGCTGCCCGGCTGCATCACGCGCGCACACGCCTGCGCCATCCAGTACGAGCCGTTGACGTTGACGTCCATGACGCGGCGGAACTGATCCGGGCTCTCCCGCAGCGCCGGGGTCGACTCGGCCACGCCGGCGTTGTTCACCAAGACGTCCAGCCGCCCGAACTCGGCCATCGTGGCCGCCACCGCGTCGGTGCACTGCTCCGGGTCGACGACGTCGGTGGTGACGACCAGTGCGCGCCGCCCCATCGACTCGATCGCCTCGCGCGTCTCCTGCAGCCGATCGGTCCGGCGTGCCGCCAGGACCACGTCGGCGCCGACGTCCGCGAGTGCTCTGGCGAAGCCGACGCCGAGCCCGCTCGAGGCGCCGGTGACGAGTGCGACCTTCCCGTCCAGTCGGAACGAGTCGAGGATGGTGCACATGGTGCTCCTTCTGATGCGACCGGGCGATCCGGTCGGTGCTGGGGGCGGTCGGGGGTCAGGACTGCGTGTGCCGCGCCAGGACGATGAGGTCGTGCAGGGTGCCGTCGCCGTCGCGGATGTGTTGACGCAGCCGAGCCTCACCGGTGAAGCCGAGGTCGATGAACATCTCCACCACCGGGTCCTGGTCGTCGGACAGTTCGATGATGAGCTTGCGCAGCCCGTCGGCGAAGCCCGCGCGTACCGCCTCCTGCGCGAGCGCGCGCCCGACACCCGTCCGGCGTGCTCCGGGATCGACCACCAGCCGCAGCTCACCGACGTGATCGGACCATCCCGAGAGCCGATTGAGGATGGCCCAGCCGACGACGCGGTCGTCGTCGACGGCGACCCAGCGGAAGTCGGCGTCCGAGCCCAGCCGGTCGATCGGCACCCAGTCGCGCGGATCGTCGCGGGTGGAGGTGATGTCCCGTTCCGAGAGCCGCGAGAACATCTCGGAGAGCCGTCCGGCGTCGGCGGCGGTGACGTTACGGATTTCCATGTGTCCTCCTCGGTGTGCCGGGGTCGGTGCCGGCTCGATCGACGACGCTCGGCGGCGTCACACCCAGCATGACGGCACACGCTTGATGCACTTTCACCGCATCGGGTTCCTCGCCGGTGATCAGGTTCGCATACACGAACGTCTCGGTGATGCGGACCAGGATCAACGCCAGGTCGCCGACCGGCAACGACGGCGTCAGCCGCCCGGCGTCGACCTCGGTCTGGATGAGGCCGCAGATCTTCTCGACGATCCGCGGCTGGACGCCGCCGGCCCGAGTGGTCATCACGCGCAGGGCGCGCTCCGGTTCCCGCTGGAGGAAGGCGTGGAAGTACGTCGCCTGGTTCGCGGCTGCGGCGAACCCGCCCATCATGGCGGCGATCCTCTCCGGTCCGGTCCCGGCCGCTCGCCGGTTCGCGGCGTCGATCGTGGGTTCGGTCACCGACCAGATGACCTCTCCGAGGAGTCCGTCGCGCCCACCCCATCGGCGGTAGAGTGTGGTGCGGTTCACTCCCACAGCGTCCGCCAGCTCACCCACTTCGATGCGCCCGCTTGCGATGAAGACCTCACGCGCGGCATGGAGAACGGACTCCGGATCGATCACGATCGGCCCCTTCCCACGTCAACCCACGGCATCATTTCAAACAAATGATGCAGAGGTCGGCGTAATGGGGGAAACTGGCGTGTGCAAAGGTGAACTTGCCCACGTTTGAGAAATCTCGGCGGCACCACGCGTGCGACGACGTAGAGGAGACCTGATCCATGATTCAGACGACTATGCAGCACGGAGACCTGTTGATCTCCGGATTGGTCGAGTACAGCCGCCGAGTGTTCCCCGAGGCGAAGGTCGTGACCTGGACCGGTGAGGGCGCCCGCGAGCTGTCCTTCGCCGAGGTCGGCGATCAGGGCGCGCAGCTGGCGAACGCCCTGACCAAGCTCGGCGTCGAGGCCGGCGACCGGGTCGCCACGTTCATGTGGAACAACAACGAGCACCAGGCCCTCTACGCGGGTGTGCCGTCCATGGGCGCCGTGCTGCACACGCTGAACCTGCGGCTCTCGCCCGAGCAGGCCGTCTTCATCATCAACCACGCGGACGACAAGGTCATCTTCGTCGACGCCTCGGTGGCGCCGATGCTCTCGGCCTACCTGGCGGGCACGCCGAACGTGCAGCACGTGGTCGTCACCAACGGTCCGGCCGAGGCCGTCACCGCACCCGACCACATCACCGTTCACACCTACGACGACCTGATCGCCGGCGAGCCGACCACCTACGACTGGCCCGCGCTCGACGAGAACACCGCCGCCGTCATGTGCTACACCTCCGGCACCACCGGCGACCCCAAGGGCGTCGTCTACTCGCACCGCAGCATCTACCTGCACTCGCTGCTGGGCACCTCGACCACCGGCCTGGGCCTGTCGAACCGCGACTCGGTGCTGGCGATCGTCCCCATGTTCCACGTGATGTCGTGGGGTCTGCCCTACGCCGCCATGATGGCCGGCGCCACCATGGTGATGCCCGACCGCTTCCTGCAGCCCGAACCGCTGCTGGCGATGATGGCGGAGCTGCGGCCGACCCTGGCCGCCGCCGTCCCCACCATCTGGCAGGGCGTGTCGGCGCTGCTCGACGCCAAGCCCCAGGACATCACGCACCTGCGCGAGGTCGTCGTCGGCGGCGCCGCGGTGCCGCCGTCGATGATCAAGAAGTTCGACGGCTACGGCGTGCCGATCGTCCACGCCTGGGGCATGACCGAGACCTCCCCGCTGGGCACCATCGCCCGCCCGCCGGCCGGTGTCGACGACGAGGAGAAGGCCTTCGCCTACCGCGTCACCCAGGGCCGTTTCCCGGCTCCGGTGGCCGCCCGCATCATCGGCGACAACGGCGAGGAGATGCCGTGGGACGGCGTCGCCCACGGTGAGCTCGAGGTGGCCGGCCCGTGGATCACCGGCGCGTACTTCCAGCCCGAGGCCAATGTCACCGATCCGTCGAAGTTCGACGACGGCTGGCTGCGCACCGGCGATGTCGCGACCATCACCCCCGACGGGTACATGACGATCGTCGACCGCGCCAAGGACATGATCAAGACCGGCGGCGAGTGGATCTCGTCGGTCGAGCTGGAGAACGTGATCGCCTCCAACCCGGCGATCGTCGAAGCCACCGTGATCGGTGTTCCCGACGCCAAGTGGGACGAGCGGCCGTTCGTCCTCGCCGTGGTCCGCAGCGAGGACGACGCCGACGTCGAAGCGCATCGCAAGTTCCTGGAGGAGCGCATCCCGCGCTGGCAGGTGCCCGAGCGGTGGTCGTTCGTCACCGAGGTGCCGAAGACCTCGGTCGGCAAGTTCGACAAGAAGCGGGTGCGTCAGCACTATGCGGACGGCGACTACACCGTCATCGGCGACCCGCAGGGCTGAGTCATCGAGCGGGCAGGGCCCGGTCGTCCACCGTGACGGCCGGGCCCTGTCCGTTCGGCCCCGACCGGCTGCGCCGTCACTGCCGCCGGGCGCTGCAGTTGCGGGCCGAACCGGGCGCCTGCGGCACGAATTCCGATCAAGTCGACGAACGCCCCGAAAGCCGCCGGACCCGGGTGCGACGGCGGCGGCAGGCCGCTCCCCCCTTGAGGAGCGAACGCCGCCGACCTGCGGTTATGGCTCCGTCCGGCACTCCATCGGGCGACCCGCAGCATCACGTCCCCGGCACGCGCTGACGCCGGATGACGGGCCTTGCGCCGTATCCGGCGCGCACTCCGAGCCGCATCCGCCGCCCGGTCGCCGCTCCGGCTGCTCACGCTCGGCGGACCGCGTACGGTAGACCGGTAAGCACCTGATCAGCTTGAGAGAGGCGAGATTTCTGTGGATGCAGCATTGTGGACGGCGATCACCGACAACCCGCACCTGTTCGAAGTTCTGGCGGCGGTCTTCTCCGGAGTCAAGTAGTCCCGCAAGCTGAAACGCCCCGCCCGATCATCTCGGGCGGGGCGTTTCAGTCTTCTGCAGCACTGTCTGCGGTCTGAAGCCGGTAGTCGTCGGTGGCCAACGCGGCGACCGCCGACCGCCGCCACTCGCCGCGCTCTGCCGCAGCGTCGCCCAACGTCCTGGTTCCGAGGGCGGCCACACCGTGCACGGCCACCGCGTACGCCCAGTCGCGCGGCGTGTTCAGATCCTGCACCGGATACCGTTCGGCGACGGTCGTCAGATAGATGTCCCCGGCCCGCGTCCGCCCGAACCGGGTCCGCAGCACTCCCGCCGCGGCGAGCGTTCCGACGATCAGGACCGCGGGCACGATCGCGTCGGTGCCGCCGCCGTCGACGAGGATCGCGATCGCCGCGATCGTCAGGACCACCACCGTCACCGCCAATGGGGCCAGCGCGAGTCGTCGGTCACGGCGGCTCGCCAGCAGACCGCGCCCGATCAGATAGTCGGTCATGCCGTCCAGGTGCGGACCGGTCGCGGTGCGAACGGCCTCGACCGTCGGACTGTTGAGGACTCGGGCGCGCTGTGCGACGTGCGCGGTGTACGCGTCGCCGTGAACCGCGTCCGCCGACCGGTGCCCGTGTTCGTCCACGGACTCATCGAGCCACAGCAGTGCAACGGCCGCCGCGCACCGGTGACCGTAGAGACAGCCGACCTCGGTGGGCGTGAGTTCGCGGCCCTCCCGTATCCGGTCCTTACGCCAGAGCAGATACTGCCGCCACAAGAACGTCGCCGCCACGATGAGGAGTACCCCGAGGTAGAGACGATTGAGAAATTCTGGGTTCCCGACCAAGCCCATCGCCCTACCCTGCCACAGTGGACGCGGCAATGACAGGGTTCGCCGACAAGCAGCCTGCGCCGCGAGATTCACCGTCGCCGGACCGCCGTGCACTGCAGGCGGTTGCGTGCCCTACCGCGTGCCATTCAAAACCCGGATCTTGCACCCGCGAGCGAGCCCGAACACGAGAAGACCCCCGGTCGGTCACGACCGCGGGTCTTCTCACTCGGTGGAGCCGCCGGGAATTGAACCCGGGTCCTCCGTCACTTCAGTGGGGCTTCTCCGTGTGCAGTCCGCTCTGTCTCTACTCGAATCTCCCGGTCTCACGAACAAGCCGGGATGACGATCCCAGTCGCTGTTTGATGTCCCGCCTTCGTCCGCGACCGACGACGACGGTGAGTTCCCTTGCTGATGCCGGCTCCGAACCTGGGAACGAAGGCCCGGGCCGACAGACTAGCCTCGGTGCTTAGGCAGCGAGGGCGTAGTCGCGCTGATTGGTATCGGCGCTTAATTGGTTGCTGCGACGCTTACGGTGGTCTCTAGCCTGCACCGACACGCTTCCCCCACCTCGATGCACGTAGTCGAAACCGATCGGCCCCGAGGTGGTGCCCGCCAAAATCTGCCGGACACCTAATACTAACCAACGCAGCCGACAGTTTCATCCCGATATCGGTCGCGGGTTCACCGCACCGCTACCCGATGCGGAGCAGAGCCGTGTCGCGGGCGGGGACGGCGATCGTCAGAACACCGTCGGCGGCGCGGATCCGATGTCCGGTCCACACGTCCCGGGCAGGCACCAGATCATCGCCGGCGAGCCCGAGATCGGCCACTCGCACCGCCAGGTCACGCGTCGCGGGAGTCGAATTCGTGAGCGAGACCAGCAGTCCCTGCTCGCCGATCGCGCGCGAGTACGTACCGGGATCGTCGAGCACCTGGGCACCGGGTGCCTCGCGTCGATCGCGGGCGATCTCGACGACCTCACGATGGTTGAGCACGTCCAGCGTCGCCGGCGGCAGCGCCCCGATGTCCGAGGCGACGATCAACGGCTGCGCCAGCATCACCCGGCGGGTCAGGTCGGTGCGGACCTTCGCGTCCGAGGCGGCGGCGACGTCGACGGCGGCCGACCGTTCGGCGGCGTCGGGGAAGTCCAACGTCAGCCCTCGCTCGGCGAGGTAGCCGGACAGGGCCGCATCGTCGGTGTAGGCGCGTCGCCCCGCTCCCGCGCAGTCGACGAAGACGGTGTGGAAGCCGGTCTCACGCAGACCGGTCCGGACCAGCGCGTCGGCCTGTTCGCGGATGGCAGCGCCGTCTGCCCGACAAGACGCCGCGGGCACCATCGCGCCGACCGCGGGCGGCGGCCCGTGCGGTGCGGGCGGCCGGGCACAACCGGCGACCGTCGCGAACACGGCGACGACGACCGCGACCCACGCGAGGCTCGAGCGCCCCCGCAGCCCGATCACATCCCCTTGACGCGCCGACCGAGAGTGCGCTCCACCTCGCGCTTGGCCGTGCGTTCGGCGATGTCACGCCGCTTGTCGTGTGCCTGCTTGCCCTTGGCCAGCGCCAACTCCACCTTGGCGTAGCCGTCGGAGAAGTACATCGACAGCGGCACCAGGGTCAGGTTGCCGTCGCGCAACTTGCCGATCAGGCCGTCGATCTGCCTGCGGTGCATCAGCAGCTTGCGCTTGCGGCGCGGCGGATGATTCGTCCAGGTGCCGCTGCCGTACTCGGCGATGTGCACGGCGTTGAGCCAGACCTCGCCGTCGTCGATGGTCGCGAAGGCGTCGACCAGCGAGGCCTTGCCGTCGCGCAAGGCCTTCACCTCGGTCCCCTGCAAGACCATGCCGGCCTCGAAGGTCTCGAGGATCGTGTAGTTGTGCCGGGCCTTGCGGTTCGTGGCAATCACCGACTTACCCTTCTCCCTGGGCACGGCGGACCTCCAAATCAGACGTTGTAGTGACTTCGAACGGCGAGCGGTGCTCGGTTCATTCCCGGGCGTCCACGCGGTTCATTCCCGGACGTACACGCGCAGCGTGCCGTAGGCGGTGACGCCGGCCAGGACTATCCCCGCGCCGAGCAGCCACGGCGAGACGAACCACACGTCCGACGACGTGATGCGCGCCAGGATGTTCACACCGTAGAGGTCTTCGAGCGCCTTGTCGAAGAAGAATATCTTCGCCAGGAACAGTCCGCCGATCGCCAGCAGCGCGCCGACCACTGCGGCGATCACCGCTTCGAGCAGGAAGGGCAGTTGGGTGTACCAGCGGGTGGCGCCGACCAGCCGCATGATCGAGACCTCGGTGCGTCTCGTGTAGGCGGCGATCTGGACGGTGTTGACGATCAGCAGTATCGCCGCCACCGCGAGGACCGCGGCTATCGCGAACGCCGCGTTGCGCGCGCCGTCGAGCACACTGAAGATCCGTTTCACCAGCTCACGCTGGTCGAGCACCCCGTCGACGCCCTCGGCCCTGGAGTACTTGTCCAGCACGGTCCCGAATCGTTCGGGATCGGCCATCCGAACTCGGAGCGCCCCCTGGTAGGCCTCCTTGCGGATGAAGTCGGCCAGTTCCGGGGAGTCCTTCTCCCACGACGCCTTCGCGGTCTGGAAGGCCTGTTCCTGGCTGATGAAGGTCACCGACGCCACACCCGGCTCGGACTCCAACTCGGTGCGCAGCGTGGTGCACGGCGCCTCCAGGCAGTTCGGGTCCTTGGCCGTGACCGCGTCGTTGATGAAGAACTGCATCTCGACCCGGTCGAGGAAGATCTTCTGACTCTTGTCGGCCATCTGGATGACCAGCAGTCCGCCGCCGAGCATCCCCAGGGTGATCGCAGTGGTCAGCACCATGGCGACGGTCATGGTGATGTTGCGGCGCAGGCCGTTGAGGACCTCGCCGGTGATGAAGTTCAAACGCATGTGTTGACCTGTTCTCGGCTCGTCGATTGTCCGGGCGTCTCAGCCGATGCCGTACACACCGTGTTCGTCGTTGCGGACGAGCCTGCCGTTGTCGAATTCGAGGACGCGTCGGCGCATGGCGTCGACGATATGCCTGTCGTGCGTGGCCATGACGACGGTGGTGCCGCCACGGTTGACCCGATCGAGGACTTCCACGATCTCCTCGCTGGTCTCCGGGTCGAGGTTGCCGGTCGGCTCGTCGGCCAGCAGCAGCGCCGGCCGGTTGACGATGGCGCGGGCGATGGCCACCCGCTGCATCTCGCCGCCCGACAACTCGTGCGGCATCCGGTCGGCCTTGCCTTCCAGGCCGACGTACTCGAGCGTCTCGGGCACCGCCTCGCGGATCGTCGAGGCCGGTTTGCCGATGACCTCCAACGCGAACGCCACGTTGTCGGCGACGTTCTTCTGCTGCAGCAGTCGGAAGTCCTGGAAGACGCAGCCGATCGACTGCCGCAGCTTCGGCACCTCACGGTTGCGCAGCTTGTTCACGTGCATGTCGCCGACGTAGACCTCGCCCGACGTCGGCCTGTCCTCCTTGAGCAGCAGCCGGAAGAACGTCGACTTGCCCGATCCCGACGGACCGATGAGGAAGGCGAACTCCCCCTTCTCGACCTCGACGGACAGATCGTCCAGGGCGGGCCGAGAGGACGCCGCGTACTGCATCGTCACATTGGTCAGCTTGATCACGGTAGCCAAGTGTACTGACGGACACCGAATGCTACGGCGTCGTACTGGTCTCGGGTGCGGTGGTCGCGGCGGTGGTGTCGGCCGGCTCCTGCGGAACCGCGCCCTGTGGCCGCCCCGGCGTGGTCCGCGACGGCGTCGCCGTTCCGTCCGCACCGCGCGAGGACGACTCCGGCACCTGATCGGCCGTGCTCTCGGGTTCGACGCTCGTCGATGTCGAGGTGGGCGGCGGCGTGGTGTGCGTCGGCTCCGGCACCGTGGTCGTCCGCGGCTCGTCCCGCGTCACCTGCGGGGTCGGCGACGGCGTCGGCGAGTAGTGCTCCGAGCTGAAGCCGTAGAAGGCCAGCAGCGACAACCAGACGACGACGAGGACGACCGTCGTCGTGCGCACCCGGGTGCGGTAGACGTGTCTCATCCGGTGAGCCAGCCGGGTGAACGCCGACTCGGTAGCGGGTGGCTGCTGGATCGGCGTCGGACCGGTCGGGGTCCGGTCCACCGGCGTCTGGTCGGCAGGCGTCTGGTCCGAGCCGCTCATCGCTCCCCCCGCTCCGCGTCGTCTGCGGGCTGCTCGGCGCGGGCCGACGTCGGGTTGGCGATGTTCTGAACGAAGATCCCGTGCCGGGCCAGGCCGTAGATGATGTCGCCGCGCAGCGCACGACCGATCGCGAACTGCTGTCCGGGCAGGGTCCGCGCGACCATCCGCACCGTGGCCGAATCCAGCTCCAGGTTCGTGATGCCCAACGGGGTCGGCGCATCGAGCAGCAGACGGTTCCACTGCTCGCTCTCGTAGAACTCCTGCCCCACCTCGCGCAGTGCGGCGTTGACCTCGTTGATGTCGGTGTCGATCGGCACCGGAACGTCGACGACCGCGCGCGCCCAGTCCTTCGACAGGTTCGTCGCCTTGATCATCTGCCCGTTGGGAACGATGATCAGCTCGCCGTCGGTGTTGCGGAGCCGGGTCACCCGCAGAGTCACGTCCTCGACGGTCCCTTCCGCCGACAGACCGCCGGTGACCGCGAGATTGACCACGTCACCGTAGCCGTACTGGTGTTCGGCGATGATGAAGAAGCCGGCCAGCAGATCCTGCACGACGCGCTGCGCACCGAAGCCCAGTGCCGCACCGACCACCGCGCTCAATCCGACGAGGCTGCTGCGCGGGATCCAGGTGCCGAGGATGTGCAGGGTCACCGCCACGACGGTGAGCGCGACCAGCGTCCAGGTGACCACCTCCACCAGCGCGCGCCGGTGCTTCATGTCCTCGGACTGGACGATGTCGTCGCTGGATTCGAACTGCCGCAGGATCCGTTTGCCGTAGCGATCGGCCGACCAGCGGAAGAATCGCACGATCAGCATTCCGCCGATGATCCACAGCAGGATGCCGACGAAGTCGACGGCGAGCCAACGCTCCCAGGCGTGCAGCCAGGAGGGCAGACCGATCTCGTCGACCAGGTACGTGACCGACGCCGTCGGGGCACGCTGCACCGACAGCGAGGGCATCGGCAGCGGAGAAGTCAAGGACGGTGCGGAGACGATGCGATCACTCGTCCTCGTCCATCCGCCAGCGGATGCCCGCCTCGATGAACTGGTCGAGGTCGCCGTCGAGCACCGCGGACGGGTTGTTGCTCTCGACGTTGGTGCGCAGGTCCTTCACCATCTGGTACGGGTGCAGCACGTACGAGCGCATCTGATTTCCCCAGCTGGCGCCGGTGTCGCTCTTGAGCGCGTCCATCTGGGCGCGCTCTTCCTGTCGCTTGCGTTCGAGCAGCTTGGCCTGCAGCACGCGCATCGCCGAGACCTTGTTCTGCAGCTGGCTCTTCTCGTTCTGACAGGTGACGACGATGCCGGTCGGGATGTGCGTCAGCCGGACCGCGGAGTCGGTCGTGTTCACCGACTGTCCGCCCGGACCCGAGGAGCGGTAGACGTCGACCTTGACGTCGTTCTCGTCGATGTCGATGTGGTCGGTGGTCTCCACCACCGGCAGGATCTCGACTTCGGCGAACGAGGTCTGGCGACGGCCCTGGTTGTCGAAGGGGCTGATCCGCACCAGTCGGTGCGTGCCCTGCTCGACCGAGAGGGTGCCGTACATGTAGGGCGCCTTGACCGCGAAGGTCGCCGACTTCAGGCCGGCCTCCTCCGCGTACGAGGTGTCGTACACCTCGACCGAATGGCCGTGGTGCTCGGCCCAGCGGATGTACATGCGCATGAGCATCTGGGCCCAGTCGGCGGCGTCGACGCCACCGGCGCCCGCCCGGATGTTGACGAGCGCATCGCGCGAATCGTATTCGCCCGCGAGCATCGTCTTGACTTCCATCGCCTCGATGTCCCGGCGCAGCTCGTCGCGCTCGGTGTCCGCATCGGCGGTGGCCGACGCCGCGGCCTCGCCCTCCTCGGCCTCGGCGAGCTCGTACAGGATCGGCAGATCGTCCAGCCGGGAGCGCAACTCGGTGACGCGCCGGAACTCCGCCTGCGCGTGGGACAGTTCCGAAGTCACCTGCTGAGCGTGGTCCTGGTCGTTCCACAGGTCGGGATCGGAGGCCTGCATCTCGAGTTCGTCGATACGACGACGGAGCTCTTCGAGGTCCATCACCTTCTCAACGGTGGTGAGGGTGGCGTCGAGCGAATCGAGATCGGCGGAGACATCAGGGTGCACGAGAGACCAGGTTACCCTCTGACCCACCGCCCCGACCCCTCCCGGCCGTCGGAGCGATCCGGGCTCGATGCCGCATTCACCCGCCGAGCGAACCGAACCGCCAGGTGGAGTCGACCTTGCCGGGTCGATAGATCACCGGGAAGTCGGAACCGACGCCGGGTGTCACCTCGTCGGGCCCCAACACGCGCGTGCCGTACACCTCGGTCGGGGCGATCTCGGGCCCGATGATGGTGCCGGTCACCGTGCAGTAGCGATGCCCGTTCTTGTCCGGCGGATTCGCCCGCCCGAGCCCGGTCACGGTGAACGTTCCCTGCTGGAAACCGGACGCCGCGTCGGCGCCGCCGAAGAGCCCGCGGCCGCGACGCTGCATCAGCAGCGCAGCGATCGTCGTCGCGACCAGCAGAATGAACACCACGGTGATCCACACAGGCATGATTCGTACCCTACCGCCGGTTCGGCGGGGTCGGCGCCGCCCCCGCGGCGTGCGATGCCCGCTGCTAGCCTCGGGTTCCGTGGCCATGACCTCCGCCGCCGATCGCGGCCCAGACCTGCAGCTCGCCCGCGCTCTCGCCGACGCGGCCGACGAACTGACCGTCGCCCGGTTCGGCGCCCTCGACCTGCGGGTGGACGCCAAGCCCGACCTGACGCCCGTCTCCGACGCCGATCTGGCATGCGAGCGCCTGCTGCGTGAACGAATCGCCCGCGATCGTCCCGCCGACGCCGTGCTCGGCGAGGAGTTCGGCGGCGACGCGGTGCGCTCGGGCAGGCAGTGGGTGATCGACCCGATCGACGGCACCAAGAACTTCGTGCGCGGCGTGCCCGTGTGGGCCACCCTGATCGCCCTCCTGGAGGACGGGGTCCCGGTGGTCGGCGTCGTCAGCGCCCCCGCACTGGGTCGCCGGTGGTGGGCGGCGGAGTCGATGGGCGCCTTCGCCTCGCACGACGGCGGCCGAGCCCGCCGACTGTCGGTGTCGGCGGTCGACGACCTGGGCTCGGCGTCGCTGGCGTTCTCCAGTCTGTCCGGGTGGGCCGACCGCGGCATCCGCGACCGGTTCATCGCGCTGACCGACGAGGTGTGGCGGGTGCGCGGCTACGGCGACTTCTTCAACTACGCCCTGGTCGCCGAGGGGGCGGTCGACATCGCCGCCGAACCCGAGGTCTCACTGTGGGACCTGGCGGCGCTGGACATCCTGGTCCGCGAGGCCGGCGGAACGTTCACCGCCCTCGACGGAACCGCGGGCCCCGACGGCGGCAGCGCGGTCGCGACCAACGGACGGCTGCACGAGCGAGTCCTCGACGCACTCGCGACGAAGGCGGCAGATCCGATCTGATCGGGCGGGCATCGGAGTAGCGTCCGGTCCATGACCAACGAAGTGAAGATGATCGTCCTGTCCACCGACGATCTCGACGAGTCGATCGAGTTCTACAGCGGCACGCTGGGCATGGCCCTGAAGTTCCGCGACGGCACGCATTTCGCAGCACTCGACGGCGGCGGCATCACCGTCGCGCTGGCCACGGCGGTCGACCATCCCATCCACGGCCAGGTGGTCGTGGGCATCAAGACCGACGACGTCGACGCGGCGGCCAAGGCGGTGGAGGCCAGCGGCGGCGGCATCGTCACGCAGGCCTACAACGACGCCCACGAACGACGGGCGGTGGTCTACGACAATAAGGGCAACGGCCTGGTCTTCTACAGCACCCTGCCGAAGTAGTCCCCGCCTCGGCAGACCCTGCCGAGGCGGCCTTTCAAACGGGCCGCCCGGGCCCGTCACAGATCCGTCGGCACGCCCTCGTCAAGCACGCGGAAGTCGGTGCCGGCGGGCTTCATCTCGTCGATCCGGGTGTTGTGGATCTCTCGCCCCGCGGCCGACGACACGCCCTGGTGGATCGGGAAGGCCAACCGCGGCGCCACGGCGCGCAGGTAGTCGACGGGCTCGCTGATCTTGAGCCACGGCGCGGCGGCCGGCAGCGCCAGCACGTCGATGCGCTCGAACGGGATGTACAGGCTGTCGCCGGGGTGCATGAAGGCGCCCACTCGCGTCGCGGTGTCGACGACGTACGAGATGTTGTCGACCACCGGCAGCTCCGGGTGGATCACCGCGTGCCTGCCGCCGGTGCCGCGCACGGTCACCGTCCCGATCGCGATCCGCTCCCCCGGCCCCATCACCGACCACCGGCCCGCATCGCCGCGGTCGGCCAGTTGCGCGGCCGTCTCGGGGTCGGCGTAGCGAGCCGCCGCCGGATTCGCCTCGATCAGTGCGGGCAG
Organism: Gordonia aichiensis; assembly: GCF_039946255.1. GTDB lineage: Bacteria > Actinomycetota > Actinomycetes > Mycobacteriales > Mycobacteriaceae > Gordonia > Gordonia aichiensis_A. The sequence continues at coordinate 181,762 of NZ_JBCDWL010000005.1, forward strand.
ACGCGCCGTGTCCGCATGATCGGGGTGCTGATGGGTGATGAGCACCGCGTCCAGTCCGGTGAGGGATTCGAATCCGGAGGCGAGGGTTCCGGGGTCGAACAGCAGCCGGGTGCCGTCGATGTCGAGCAGTACGCAGGAGTGACCGAAGTGTGTGACGCGCATGACGCCCAACTTAGTTCAGGCAGCCGCGTGACAACGTTCTTACCGCGGAGTAAGGTTCTACCTACTACGGAGTAAGAAGATGTCGTCCGCGCAGCGGAGACACACTCTGCCCGTCCATCCCGTACACGTCGAGAACCTGGTGAGGAAATGACCACGAACACCGAGCCCCGCGACACCTCGTCCGTCGGAGCGCAGCAGCACAAGCGCAGCGCGATCGGTACCGCCATGCGGGTACTGACCACCATCACCGGCTCCGAGCTCGCCGAGAAGTACAAGCTGCGCGAGCCGATCAACCGCGTCGCCTACGAGGCCACCAAGACCGGATTCAAGACCCTCGGTGCGGCCAACCGCGCGTTCACCCAGGTCGCGAGCGGCGGTGAGCCGCAGCGGCCGGCCACCCCGTCGAAGGGCTTCTTCAACCTGAACCCGGACGACGAGCAGGCGATGATCGCCGACACCGTCCGCGAATTCTCCACCGAGATCCTCCGTCCGGCCGCCTACGACGCCGACAACGCCGCCGCCGCACCGACCGACATCGTCGAACGCTCGGCCGAGCTCGGCATCACGATGATCAACGTGCCCGAGGCCTTCGACGGCGCCGCCACCGATCGCGGCGTCGTCACCAACGCCCTGGTCGCCGAGGCGATGGCCTACGGCGACATGGGCCTGGCGCTGCCGCTGCTGGCTCCCAGCGGTGTGGCCACCACCCTCACCAACTTCGGCAGCGACGGCCAGCAGCGCACCTACCTGCCCGACTTCGCCGGCGAGAACGTCCCGACCTCGGCCGTCGTGATCGCCGAGCCGCGGCCGCTGTTCGACGCCTTCGACCTGCAGACCAAGGCCCACCGCGCACCGAGCGGCTACCGCATCTCCGGAGTCAAGTCGTTCGTTCCCGCCGCGGGCAGCGCCGAACTGTTCATCGTCGGAGCCCAGCTCGACGGTCGTCCCGCCCTGTTCATCGTCGAGTCCGACACCGCGGGTCTGTCGGTGGAGGCCGACCCCGGCATGGGTCTGCGCGCCGCAGGCATGGGCCGCCTGATCCTGACCGACGTCGCCGTCCCGGAGTCGGCGCTGCTGGGCGAGGCCCCCGGCGACGAGGCCTTCGCCGCTTACCGCGACGTGGTCCGCCTGTCGCGCCTGGGCTGGTCGGCGCTCGCAGCGGGCACCGGCAAGGCGATGCTCGACTACGTGATCCCCTACGTCAACGAGCGCGAGGCCTTCGGCGAGCCGATCTCGAACCGCCAGGCGGTGGCCTTCATGGTCGCCAACATGGCCACCGAGCTCGACGGTCTGCGCCTGGTGACGCTGCGCGGCGCCTCGCGCGCCGAACAGGGTCTCTCGTTCGCCCGCGAGGCCGCCCTGGCCCGCAAGCTCACCATCGACAAGGGCCTGCAGATCGGCCTGGACGGCGTGCAGCTGCTCGGCGGCCACGGCTTCACCAAGGAGCACCCGGTGGAGCGCTGGTACCGCGATCTGCGCGGTGCGGGCATCGGCGAAGGCATCGTCGTCCTCTGACGGGCGCGACGAGTTTCAGGAGAGTCTCATGGCAATCAATCTCGAACTGCCCCGCAAACTGCACACCACGATCGATCAGGCGCGCGACGCCGCCCTGGAGATATTCCGGCCGATCTCCCGCAAGTACGACCTCGCCGAGCACACCTACCCGGTCGAGCTCGACACCCTGGCCAGCCTCTACAACGGTCTGGCCGCGGCGGGCCAGGCCGGCGCAGGCGCCTCCGGTGGTCGCGGCGACGCCAACAAGGAGCGGCCCGAGGGCTACAACGCCAACGGCGGCAACATGCAGTCGGTGCTCAACTCGATGTGGGCCTCGTACGGCGACGTCGGCCTGATGCTGTCGATCCCGTACCAGGGCCTGGGCAACGCCGCGATCGCCGCGGTCGCCACCGACGAGCAGATCGCGAGCTTCGGCGGCGAGGTGTGGGCGTCGATGGCGATCACCGAGCCCAGCTTCGGCTCCGACTCGGCCGCAGTCACCACCACCGCGATCCGCGACGGCGACGAGTACGTCCTCAACGGCGAGAAGATCTTCGTCACCGCCGGCTCGCGAGCCACCCACATCGTCGTGTGGGCGTCGGTCGACCGCAGCCTCGGCCGCGCGGCGATCAAGAGCTTCGTGGTGCCGCGCGAGCACCCGGGCGTCACCATCGCCCGACTCGAGCACAAGCTCGGCATCCGCGCCTCCGACACCGCGGTCATCCGCTTCGAGGACTGCCGGATCCCCGCCGCCAACCTGCTCGGTTCGCCGGAGGTCGACGTCAAGAAGGGCTTCGGCGGCGTCATGCAGACCTTCGACAACACGCGGCCGATGGTGGCCGCGATGGCCGTCGGCGTCACCCGCGCGGCGCTCGAGGAACTGCGCAAGCTGCTCGAAGAGGCCGGTCTGGAGATCGACTACGACCGCCCGGCCGCCGACCAGCCCGCCGCGGTCGCCGAGTTCATCCGGATGGAGTCGGACTTCGAGGCGTCGTACCTGCTGACCCTGCGTGCAGCGTGGATGGCCGACAACAAGATGCCCAACTCGCTCGAGGCCTCGATGTCGAAGGCCAAGGCGGGCCGCACCGGCACCGACGTGACCAACAAGTCCGTGGAGCTGGCCTCGACCTACGGCTACTCCGAGCGGACCCTGCTCGAGAAGTGGGCGCGCGACTCGAAGATCCTCGACATCTTCGAAGGTACCCAGCAGATTCAGCAGCTGATCATCGCGCGCCGCGTGCTCGGGAAGTCCAGCTCTGAACTGAAGTAGCGCGGCTCGATCGCTCGCCGTTCTCGGTCAGGGGCGGGGCGTTCGTTCTCGGCGGCCCTCGGCGCCCGCCCCCCTGGGGGCTCGGGTCCGCGGAGGCTCCGAACGAACACCCCGCCCCGACCTGTTCCGGCTCGGCTTCGGTCCGGTTCCTACAATCTGCCCATGAGTTCTTCCACGCATCCGGCGGTGGCGGCGGCGCGGGTGAGCGGCGTGGTCTGGTTGGGGCTGTTCGCGCTCGGCATCGGATTCGGCGTGCTGTGCCGGACCACCGGACTGGACTGGTGGGTGGCGCCGACGATGTCGACGGTCATCTTCGCCGGTTCGGTCGAGTTCATTCTCGCCGGAATGTTCGCGGTGGCCACCCCGCTGGCCGCCGTCGCCGTGACCACCCTGCTCGTCAACTCCCGGCACGTGTTCTACGGATTGTCGTTCCCGCTGCAGCGCGTCGAGGGTCGGCTCGGCAAGTTCTACAGCGTCTACGCCCTGTGCGACGAGGCCTACGCGCTGTGCACCTCCCCAGACGCGGCCGACTGGTCGTCGTCGCAGATCCGCTGGACCCAGTTCGGTCTGCAGTTCTCGTGGGCGGGCGGAGCACTCGTCGGCTCCGTCGCCGGTCCAGCCGTCCTCGGCGGGCTCTCCGGACTCGGATTCGTGCTCACGGCCCTGTTCATCGCGCTCTCGATCGACGCCGTCGACGCCAATCGGGACGTCGGGACGGTGGTCCTGGCGATCGGCTCCGGAGTCGTCGCCCACCTGGTGGCGCCGGGAGCCATGCTGATCGTCGCGATGATCCTGTTCACCGTCACCGTCCTGATCAGGTATCTGGTCTCCGGACGCGGACGCCTCGGTCCCGAGACGCAGGTGCCGACCGATGCCTGAGACCCCGTACCTGCTCGCGGCGATCGCCACGGCCGCCGCGATCACCTTCGCCCTGCGGGCGCTCCCGTTCGGGCTGCCGGCGCGCATCGCGCGGGCGCCGATGACGGTGTACCTGCGCGAGGCGCTGCCGGTCGGCGCCGTACTGATCCTGGCCGTCTACTGCGTCGTCGGCATCGACCTGTCCGACCCTCAGTCGTCCTTCGCTCAGCTCACCGGTGCCGCAGCCACCGTCGGCATTCATCTGTGGCGACGAAACCTGCTGCTGTCGCTGCTCGTCGGCACCGCCGTCGCAGTCATCCTCAGCTCGGTGAGCCTCTGATCGGGTTCATCGCCTCCGAGGTCGTGTCGCCGACCCCGGAGGCGATACCGGGCAATCGGCCCTTCTGAGGCCGATTGCGCACAACGGGCTCCTGACGCATCGGCGCACTTTACGCTGACCCCATGACTGCTGCCCCCGCGACCGCGTCGGCTCGAATCGTCCGGGCGGCCGGCGCCGCGGCGGCGATCGCCTTGGGCGCCGCGCTGATCGTCCGCCCGTTCGCGAGCGTCGGGTGGACCGCGCTCGCCCTCGCCGCCGCCCTGATCGCCGCCGGTGTGACCGACCTCGCCGATCGGGCGAACCGGGAGAGCCTGCCGCGCCTCACGGCGGCGACGGCGGCGATCGTCGTCGGCGTCGTCCTGCTGCTCTGGCGCGGCCTGTCGGTCTTGGGGATCGCCGTGGCCGCCGCCGTCGGCCTGACCGCCTGGGGACTGGGCCGATGGGCACGCGCGCTGGCCCGCGGCCCGGCGTGGTGGGCCGACGCCCTCATCGGCACCGCCGCGATCGCGACCGCGGCCCTGGCCGTGTCGTGGCCGGGCGTGAGCATCTTCCTCGTCGTGCAGGCCATCGGGCTGGGGCTGGTCTGGCGCGGCCTCGGAGCGCTGATCGGTGCGATCCGAGGCCGCCCCGGCCCCGCAGCCGGCGAGCACCGGACGCACGCGGTGCTGCGGACCGTCGGCGGCGTCGTCGCCCTGGCGGTCACGGTCCCCCTGGTGGTCGCGACGATCGTCGTCCGCGGCGACGCACCCGAACCCGGAGCGTTCTACCGGGCCGAGCTCGCCGCCGACACCCGCCCGGGCACCCTGCTCAAGTCCGAGCCGACCACCGCGGGTGTGCCGGTCGGCGCACGCGGCTGGCGGATCCTGTACTCGACGATGCGCGAGGACCGGCCCGCCCTGGCCAGCGGCCTGGTCCTGGCCCCGACCGCGGCGACCGGACCGCGCCCGGTGATCGCCTGGGCGCACGGGACCACCGGGATCGCCGAGAACTGCGCACCGTCGATGACGGCTCAGCCCTTCGCCAACGTCCCCGGCCTGAGCCAGGCCCTCGACAACGGCTGGATCGTCGTCGCCGCCGACTACCTCGGGATGGGAACGCCCGGGCCCTCGCCGTACGTGATCGGTGAGGGCGAGGGCCGGTCGGTCCTCGACTCGGTGCGCGCAGCACGACAGCTCACCGGGCCGACGCTGTCGGACCGGACCGTCGTCTGGGGGCACTCGCAGGGCGGTCACGCCGCGTTGTGGACCGAGTTGCTCGCGCCGACGTACGCCCCGGACGCCGGGGTGATCGCGACTGCGGCGCTGGCCCCCGCATCCGACCTGAGCGCACTCGCGACCAGTCTGGAGAGCATGGCCGGCGGCTCGCTCCTCGCGTCGTACGTCATCGACAGCTACGCGCGGAACTACCCCGATGTGCGCTACGACGACTATCTGAAGGTCCAGGCGCAGCTGCCCGTCCGCGGGATGGCCGCCCGCTGCCTGACCTCGCCGACGATGCCCGCCTCGCTGGCGGCAGCACTGTTCCTCGGCACCGACTTCTACTCCGCCGATCCGACCACCGGTGCGCTGGGCGCGCGACTGCGTCAGAACACTCCCGGCGCGCGGCTGCCGTACCCGACGTTCATCGCGCAGGGGCTGTCCGACGAGGTGATCGCCCCCGCCTCGCAGAACGCTTTCACCCAGGCGCAATGCACTGTCGGCAGCGATCTGGAGTACCGGACCTACCCGGGTCTGGGACACATGGGCGTGGTGGCCGACGGCTCCCCCTCGGCCGCCGACCTCGTGACATGGACGCAGGCACGGTTCGCCGGGGCGCCGCCGACCCCGAACTGCGCGGGACGGTAGCGGTCCCCCGCAGTCCGGGTCGCTCGCAGCTCGACTCGGTCAGCGCCCGAGCTGCTCCACCAGGGCCTCGAGCACGGCCATGTCCTCGATCGTGGACGGAACCGTGTACTCTTCGCCGTCGACGATCTGGCGCATCGTCTTGCGCAGGATCTTGCCCGAACGGGTCTTCGGCAGTGCCTGCACCACGGTGACGTCGCGGAAGGTGGCGACCGCACCGATCTCGTCGCGCACCATCTGCACCAGTTCGGCCCGCAACTGCTCGTCGCCGATGTCGGCGCCGGCCTTGAGGACCACGTAGCCGCTGGGCCGCTGCCCCTTGAGGTCGTCGTGAATGCCGACGACCGCGCATTCGGCGACGGCCGGATGCGCGGCGACCACGGCCTCGATGCTGCCCGTGGAGAGCCGATGACCCGCGACGTTGATGACGTCGTCGGACCGCCCGAGCACGAAGACGTAGCCGTCGTCGTCGATGTAGCCGGAGTCGCCGGTCAGGTAGTAACCGGGGAAGGCGTTCAGGTACGACGCGCGGAACCGCTCCTCGTCGCCCCACAGGCCGGCCAGGGTGCCGGGCGGCATCGGCAGCTTCACCACGATGTTGCCCTCGGCGCCGGCGGCGACCCGCCTGCCCTCGGCGTCGACCACCTGGACGTCGTAGCCGGGTACGGCGACCGTGGCGGTGCCCGGCTTGAGCGGCATCGGCTCGAGGCCGCGCAGGTTGGCGACGATCGCCCAGCCGGTCTCGGTCTGCCACCAGTGGTCGACCACCGGGACGCCGAGCTTCTCACTCGCCCACGCGAAGGTGTCGGGGTCCAGTCGCTCGCCGGCGGCGAACAGGGTCCGGAAGCTCGACATGTCGTACCGGGCCAGTTCGGTCGCTTCGGGATCGGCCTTGCGGATCGCGCGGATGGCGGTCGGCGCGGTGAACAGGGCGGCGACGCCGTGCTCGGCGATCACCCGCCAGAAGGCGCCCGCGTCGGGGGTCCCGACCGGTTTGCCCTCGTACATGACGGTGGTCGCGCCGAGCAGCAGCGGACCGTAGACGATGTAGGAGTGTCCGACCACCCAGCCCACGTCGGAGGCGGTCCACCAGACGTCGTCGGGCGAGACATCGTAGACGTAGCGCATCGACCACATCAGAGCGACGGCGTGCCCGCCGTTGTCGCGGACCACGCCCTTGGGTTTACCGGTGGTCCCCGAGGTGTAGAGGATGTAGAGGGGATCGGTGGCGGCGACCTCGACGGCGGCGGCGGGCTGCGCGAGAGCCGCCTGCTCCTCCCAGTCGAGCCAGCCGAATTCGGCGGCGGTACCGGGCACCTGCGGGCGGTCCTTGACGATCACCGTCCGCGGCGCCGACGCCGACAACGCCAGCGCCTCCCGAACCATCGGCAGGTACTCCACCGTCCGGCCCGGCTCCAGACCGCCGGACGCGGTGACGAGCGCGACCGGCTGCGCGTCGTCGATGCGTGTGGCCAGCTCCGGCGCTGCGAAGCCGCCGAAGACCACCGAGTGCACGGCGCCCAGCCGCGCGCACGCGAGCATCGCGATGGCCGCTTCCGGAATCATCGGCATGTAGACGACGACGCGGTCGCCCTTGCCCACGCCGTTCGCGGCGAGCACCCCGGCGAAGCGGGCGACCTCGTCGAGCAGTTCGGCGTAGGTGTAGGTCCGCTTCTCGCCGACCATCGCCGAGTCCCAGATCAGCGCCGCGCGGTCGCCGCGGCCGGCGGCCACGTGACGGTCCAGCGCATTGGCGGAGGTGTTGAGGGAGGCGTCGGGGAACCAGCGGTAGATCGGCGGTGCGGAGTCGTCGAGAGCACGGGTCGGCGGGCTGATCCAGTCGATCGCCGAGGCCGCGTCGAGCCAGAATCCGTCGGGGTCGTCGATGCTGCGGGCGAACGCGTCTGCGTAGGGAGACATGTCGGTAACGGTAGTGAATCAACCGGTGACCGAGGTCACCTTTCGGTTGTGCGACGCCTCACATTTGCCGACTCGTACATCACGGAACCATAACGACGGCAATCGTCCCGTGACCTGCCGATTCGACCCGAATTACACGCTTGCAATTGCACGCACTCGGCGCCTGCGGCCACCTTTGGCTGCGTGACCTTTGCTTTTGCACCCCGTAGTGTCGCTTCAGTCCACGAACGCGGCCAATTCTCCGTCCGGCCGCGCCAAAGGAGGAACACTCGTATGAGCCTTACCAAGCTCGCCACTCGCGCCGCCATCGTCGGCGCGCTCTCCATCGCCCCGCTGAGCCTGGCCGCGGGCGTCGCCTCGGCCGACACCGGCCACAACTGGGACGCCGTCGCACAGTGCGAGAGCGGCGGCGACTGGTCGATCAACACCGGTAACGGCTACTACGGCGGCCTGCAGTTCTCGCAGTCCACCTGGGAGGCCAACGGCGGCACCGGCATCGCCTCGCAGGCCTCGCGCGAGGAGCAGATCCGCGTCGCCGAGAACGTCCTGGTGACCCAGGGCCCCGGCGCCTGGCCCGTGTGCGGTGCCTACCTGTAGTCGCGCCTGACGCGGCACCGAGCCCGACCTCCCCGCGGAGGTCGGGCTCTGCGCGTCTTCCGGCCTCCACCGGTCCACGGTTCTGCGGCCTGCGCGCCCCCGAGTCGTCATAGGCTCGGGGAAAGCGACCCCAGGAGGCACCCACATGTCGACCCTCTCGTTCACCAGTCTCGGAGCGGCCGGCACCGTCACCGGATCCAAGCATCTGCTCGAACGCGACGGTCGGATGATCCTCGTCGACTGCGGACTCTTCCAGGGCATCAAGAACCTCCGAGAGGCCAACTGGCGTCCGCTGCCGGTCGACGCCGCCGCCGTCGACGCGGTGGTGATCACCCACGCTCACCTCGACCACACCGGCTATCTGCCCCGACTGATCAGCGAGGGCTTCCGCGGTCCGATCTTCTCCACCTCGGCGACCCGCGACGTCGCCGACATCATCCTCCGCGATTCCGCCCACCTGCAGGAGCGCGAGGCCGAGTTGGCGAACCGGCACAAGTCCAGTCGGCACTCCCCCGCCCGGCCACTGTACGACGTCGGCGACGTCGAGCAGACGATGTCGCAGTTCCACACCCGACCGCTCGGAAAGACCTTCTCGCCGACCCGCGGCGTCCGTGCGGTCTTCCGCGACGCCGGCCACATCCTGGGTGCGGCGACCGTCGAGATCGAATGGGGTGGGATCACCGTCGCCTTCAGCGGTGACCTCGGCCGGTACGACGACCCGCTCATGTACGACCCCGAACCCGTCCCGAGCGCCGACTACCTGATCTGCGAATCGACCTACGGCGACCGGCTGCGCGACGACGCCGACCCGGCGGGCGAGCTACAGCGGATCGTGACGCAGACCGTGGCGCGCGGCGGCACCGTCGTGATCCCGGCGTTCGCGGTCGGGCGCACACAGATGATCCTGTATCACCTGTGGACGCTGCGGTGCGCCGGGACCCTGCCCGACGTGCCGATCTACGTCGACAGCCCGATGGCGATCAACGCCGGAGAACTGCTTCGCACCCATCCTCGGGCGCATCGGCTCGATGCGGAGAGGACCGACGACATGTTCGCGATCGCCGAGTACGTCCGCGATGCGGAGGACTCCAAGGCCATCTCGGCCGACCGCAAGCCGAAGATCGTGCTGTCGGCCAGCGGAATGGCCACCGGCGGCCGGGTCCTGCATCACCTGGCGGCCTTCGCGCCCGGCTCCCAGAACACCGTCGTGCTCGTCGGCTATCAGGCGGTCGGCACCCGCGGTCGCTCGCTCGCCGACGGCGCCCGCTACCTCAAGCTCTACGGCGAATGGATTCCGGTCAATGCCCGCATCGAGGATCTGCACATGATGTCGGCGCACGCGGACGCCGACGAGTTGCTCCGCTGGATGGGCGGATTCACCGCGCCGCCGCGCCGCACCTTCCTGGTGCACGGTGAACCCAACGCCGCCGAGTCGCTGCGGCACCGGCTCGATCACGACCTCGGCTGGCAGGCGGTCATCCCGAAGCAGAACCAGACCTTCGACCTCACCTGAGCGGCGTCTCAGCGCCGCCGGTCCGCGGCCTCTTCAGTCCCGTGCCGTCAGCCCCACGTGCCCGCCTGTTCGGCGATGAACCCGGCGATGATCACGGCGCTGCCGCCGACCTCACCGATGATCAATCCGACCATCGACACGGTCAGCGCCGGCGAGGCCGGGTGGAACTGGTTGGTGGTGTCCCGCAGCAGTCCGTGCAGGCAGTACGAGGCGATCGCCCCGACGAAGAAGACGAGCACCACCACCAGCGCGACGACGTTGACGGCCGTCGACCACGCACTGAACTGGACGAACAGCGCCAGCAGGGCGGTCGCGAAGGAGTACATCAGCGCCGCGCGGTGCGCGATGTCGACGTACACGTGCGCCTGACCGTTGTCGCTGCGCGCGATCTGCGCGTACTTCCACACCCCCAGCAACAGCGCCCACAGGAAGATGACGCCCGCGGCGATGAGTGCGATCTGCGCGGCCAGAGTCAGAACCATGCCTCAACTCTCCCAGATCGGCGCAATCCGCTCACGACGGGTGCTCCGTCGCCGTTGCTATCGTGCAGGCATGTCCGATCGTCCTTCGCCGTGGCAGTCTCGTCTGGTTCCGATCCTGGCAGCGCTGGTCGGCCTCGTCGCAATCGTCTTCGTGGTCGTGCAGGCCGGAGACCGCAACGACGCACCCCGGGCCGCAGACGAAGGCGCATCGGCGTCCGCGCCGGTCCGGTCGAAGTGGGAGAACCGCGACCCGGACGATCCGATGAGCTTCGGGCCGGTGGACGCGCCGGTCGGATTGGTGGTGTTCACCGACTATCAATGCCCGTACTGCGCGCAGTGGACACACGACACCCTGCCCAAGCTTCGGCCCTACGCGGAGTCCGGCAAGCTCCGCATCGAGTTCCGGGACATGAACATCTTCGGCGACGAGTCCGAGCAGGCAGCGCGCGCGGCGTACGCGGCCGCCCTGCAGGGCCGACTGGCCGATTACCAGGCAGCGCTCTTCGCCGACGGCCGACCCCGACCGAAGAGTGCGCTGACCGACGACGCGCTGATCGACCTTGCCGGCGAGCTCCGGCTCGACGTGCCGCGGTTCCGCACCGACTACGCCTCGCGCACGGTGCTGTCGGCGGTCCGGAACAGGGCCAGCGACGGATTCACCGCGGGCACCTACTCCACTCCGGCATTCCTGCTCGGCGGCCAACCGATCCTCGGTGCCCAGCCGACGCAGCTCTTCCTCGACAAGTTGCAGAGCGCACTCGACGCCTCCGGCAACTGATCGAGAACGGTTCCCTCACCGACCGAACAGGATCACCGATGCCCGGGGCGACTGGCTGATCGGTCACCACCAGAGCACCCTGTGCGGTAGCCGCCGGCACGGGTGTCCGTCAGCGCGGGCGCGGCCGCCGCATCAGCACGCTCTCCAGCGGCGACCGAGTCGCCACCCACTCACCGGCGTCGGCGTTCACCCAGGTCGCCAGTTCGACGGCCGACCGGAGGTCGGTCCGCAGGTCGCGACGATGGATCGGTTCATGGTGCGCAGCTCGATTTCGCACATAGGTGAGCCGCGACAGGTGCGCTTCCACACCGCGGCGGCGCTCGCGCAGGTCGCGGTAGCCGAGTGGGAACGCCTTGTTCAGGGCCGGCACCCACAGCGAGGTGAGGTAGCGCTGCGCGACGAGGTATCGCCAGAATCCGAGGGTCAGCTCGGCGACCACCTGATCATGGAAGCCGGCGCAGACACCGCGGCGCTCGACTGCGATCAGCGCACGGTCGAGGTCTGCGGCACCGCGGGTCTCCACGGGCAAGATCTCGAACCAGGAGTCCTCCCCACGGCGGCGCGCCCACGCGAGCAGCTGGACGTCGATCGCATTCCGCACGACGACCTCGACCATGGCGACGGTCGCCATCACCGAGGCCGAGGCCCGGATGTTCCAGTCGTACAGGCGCAAAGCGGCCGACAGGTCGCCGCCGGTGGCACTGAGATACGACCGCAGTCGTTCCCGAGTCAGCAGTCGGCTCAAGCTATCCGGTTCGATCGTCGTTGACATCGCCCCGTACCCCCGTATCGTTGACTGATGTAGACCCCGGAACGATCCCTGGCGCCACGCCACATCGCCGGGGTTTCGTCCTTCCCTCCCGAGGTCTGCGTACCGCCACGCTAGCCCGCCCCTCCGACATTTCCAGCGTCCCGAACGAGTCTCGATACGCCCTCGGCTAGCGCCTCGGCCTACTCGACAACCCTGAAACTCCGCCCGCATCCTCCCCGGCTGCTCGCGCCCCACGCCCCTCCCCAGGCCGGTCGAGTAGCCCGCGAACGAAGAGAGCGACCCCAGGCTGGTCGAGTAGCCCGCGAACGAAGTGAGCGAGCGTATCGAGACCCCCACCGCCGAACCAACCGAGCCCCGCGCCCCTCCCAGGCTGGTCGAGTAGCCCGCGAACGAAGTGAGCGAGCGTATCGAGACCTCGGAGCCCTGCCCGAAAAGCACTGAAGCCGACGCCCGGCCGGGCGTCGGCTTCAGTCCTCTTCATGCGTCAGCCGCGAAGCAGCGCACGGCTCATGACCACGCGCTGAATCTGGTTGGTGCCCTCGTAGATCTGGGTGATCTTGGCATCGCGCATCATGCGCTCGACCGGGAAGTCCGTGGTGTAACCGGCCCCGCCGAACAGCTGGACGGCGTCGGTGGTGACCTCCATCGCGACGTCGGAGGCCAGGCACTTGGACGCCGAGCTGATGAACCCGAGGTTGCCCTCGCCGCGCTCGGCGCGAGCCGCGGCGGTGTACACCATCAGTCGCGCGGCCTCGACCTTCATCGCCATGTCGGCGATCATGAACTCGACGCCCTGGAACTGGCTGATGGTCTTGCCGAACTGCTTGCGGTCCTTGACGTACTCGATCGCCGCATCGAGGGCGCCCTGCGCCACGCCGACGGCCTGCGCGCCGATCGTCGGGCGGGTGTGGTCGAGGGTCGCCAGCGCGGTCTTGAAGCCGGTGCCCTCGTCGCCGATGATGCGATCTTCGGGGATGGTGCAGTTCTCGAAGTACAGTTCGGCCGTCGGGCTGCCCTTGATGCCGAGCTTGTGTTCCAGCGGGCCGACGGTGAAGCCGGGGTCGTCCTTGTGGACCATGAAGGCGGAGATGCCGTTGGCGCCCTTCTCCGGGTCGGTCACGGCCATGACGGTGTACCACGCCGACTTGCCGCCGTTGGTGATCCAGCACTTGGAGCCGTTGAGGACCCAGGTGTCGCCGTCGCGGCGGGCGCGGGTCTTCATCGACGCCGCGTCCGAGCCGGCCTCGCGTTCGGACAGCGCGTAGGAGGCCATCGCCTCGCCGGAGGCGATGGACGGCAGCACCTTGGCCTTCAGCTCGTCCGAGCCGGACAGGATCAGTCCCATGGTGCCGAGCTTGTTGACGGCGGGGATGAGCGAAGCCGAGACGTCGACGCGCGCCACTTCCTCGATGACGATGCAGGCGGCGACGGAGTCGGCGCCCTGACCGTCGAACTGCTCCGGCACGTGGACGGCGTTGAAGCCGTTCGCGACGAGTGCGGCGCGTGCCTCTTCAGGGAAGCGCGCGTTCTCGTCGACGTCCTTCGCGTGCGGTGCGATCTCCTTCTCGGCCAGCGCACGGATGGCCTCGCGCAGTGCCTGGTGCTCCTCCGGAAGCTGGAAGAGGTCGAAATCGGGGTTCCCGAACTTGCCCATCATCACTCCTTAGCTGACACGCAGCTCTCGTGACACTCGGCAGCCGCACCTGCCGCGACTGTCACTCAGTGTCATCTGATTGTTGAATACCAGTTCATCACGACACTCAGTGCCGCGTCAATCGGTCGCGGACCGCGTCCGCCACCTCGTCCGGGCTCGTTCCCGCCGGAAAACTCACCACCGCGACCTCGGTCGGCACGCGGGGTCCGTCGCCGACGAACTCCCCGACCACCCGGTGCAACGCCGACAGTTCCTGGTGCAGAACGCCACCGGTCGCGTCCTCGTCGCCACGGACCATCGACCGCAGCAGGTAGTTGTGGGCCCCGGTGACCGCGGCGGCGAAGGCCACAATCCGCACCCGCGGCACCTGCGGCACCCGCTCGCGCAGGTAGTCCTCGAAGACGCGCTGGTAGCGATAGGTGGTGACCAGCTCGCGATCCCTCAGCGCAGGCACCTCCGCGACCACCCGATACCGGCGGACCGCGAGATCGCGCATCGTCGCGAAATGCGCGAAGACCAGTTCGGCGGCCTCGCACACCGCCCACCACGGATCGACGCCCGGACCGCGTTCGGCGTCGAGGTGGCGGCTGACCTGATCGAGCAACGACTCGTGATCGGCGAAGATCAGATCCTCTTTCGACCGAAACTGCCGGAAGAGGGTGCGACGCGACACCCCGGCCGCCGCCGCGACCTCCTCGACGGGCGTCGCCTCGTAGCCCTGCTCAGAGAACAGGCGAATCGACTCGGCGACCACATGCATCCGAAAGTCCGCAGGATCGGTGTGCACCTGATCGGTCGTCGCCATGAGGCCAGTATTCCGCAGAGCGCCGCCGCTCGCCCGCGCCCCCTCGCCGGGACCGCCCCGATGGGGCAAGCTGGAACCCATGAAGGTTCCGCACATCGTCGCCCGCGCCAACAAGTACGTCACGAATCCGATTCAAGGACTGTGGGCGGGGCGGATCGCGCCGTGGGCCGTCGTCGAGCACGTCGGCCGCAGATCGAACCGGGACTACCGGACGCCGGTCCTCGCCTTCGTCGAAGACGATCGCGTCAGCATCGCCCTCAACTACGGCGCCGACGCGGACTGGGTGCGCAACGTCGTCGCCGCGGGCCAGTTCACCCTGCACCGCTCCGGTAAGGCGCTCCGAATCGCGGGGGTGCGGGTGCTGCCCGCCGACTCCCCCGACGTGGTCCGATCGGCGCGCATCCCGGCGATGCTCGCGGAATCGGTGCTCTACGGCCGCGTCGTGAGCGAGCGATGACCCCTGCGGAGACGCTCGCCGACTTCGAGCGCGCGGAGTTCACCGACAACGGCATCACCCACCACTACTTCCGCCGCGGGAGCGGCCCGGCCGTGATCGTGATCCCGGAGATCCCCGGTCTGACGCCGAAGGTCGCCGACTTCGCCAGGCGGGTCAGCGACGCCGGCGCGACGGTGCTGGTGCCGTCGCTGTTCGGCGTCGACGGCGCCGACCCCGTTCCGGCAGGTCTCACCGACCTCCCGCGCGTGGGCGGCCTGATGGTCCGGTCACTCGGCAAGGTGTGTGTCAGCAGAGAGTTCACCGTCTTCGCCACCGGCCAGTCGTCGCCGGTGGTGACCTGGCTGCGCGCGCTGGCGCGCCACGCGCACGCCGAGTGCGGCGGCCCAGGCGTCGGCGCGATCGGAATGTGTGTCAGCGGCGGGTTCGCCCTCGCGATGGCCGTCGATGAGACGATGATCGCGCCGGTGCTCTCGCAGCCGTCACTGCCGCTGGGCATCACTCCCGGACGCCGCCATAACATCGACATCTCGCCGAGCGAGCTCACCACCGTAAAGGCCCGCTGTGCCAAGGGGCTGCAGGTGATGGGCGCCCGCTTCGAAGGCGACCGCCTGGTGCCGAGCAGCCGGTTCCAGTTCTTGCGCGAGCAGCTCGGCGACGCGTTCATCGGCGTCGACCTGCCCGCCGAGTCCGCCAATCCCGCCGCCCTGATCCCACCGCACTCGGTGGTCACCGAGCACCTGATCGACGAGCCCGGCCAACCGACCCGCGACACCCTCGACGAGATCATCGACTTCTTCCGCCGCAAGCTGGAACTGCGGTGACGCGCACCCGCGCCGACCGCCGAGTGCTCGACGATCCGTTCACCGCGGCCCTGACCGGACCGCAGGAACGGTTTGCGCGGCGGCGAGGCCGGATCGTCGCCTTCGACCCCGCGGTGTCGGTGTTCTACGGGCACCCCCGCGAGATGAGCGCCGCCGACTGGGCCGACATGGCCGCCCTCGCCGGGCCCGGTCGCACCGTCGGCCTGCGCGACTGCCGGTCCCCGCGCCCCGCGTCGTGGGAACTCCTCGAGACGGTCCGCCTGGTGCAGTACACGGGTGAGGACGTGATCGGCGGCGCCGACCGTGCGCCGGCCGATCCGGCCCCCGCGGTGCTGGGCGTCGACGACGTCGCCGAGATGACCGCGCTGGTCGAGCTCACCCGGCCGGGACCGTTCCTGTCACGGACCATCGAGCTGGGCACCTACCTGGGGGTGCGCGAGCGCGGGCAGCTGCTGGCGATGGCCGGGCAGCGACTTCGCCTGCCCGGCTGGGTGGAGATCAGCGCCGTCTGCACGCATCCGGACGCCCGCGGCCGGGGCCTGGCCCGGAACCTGCTGACCGCGGTGACGCAGTTGATCGTCGACGGCGGCGACACGCCGTTCCTGCACACCACGGCCGACAACCCGGCGCGCCGGCTGTACGAGTCGATGGGATTCGTCCTGCACAGCGACGTGAGCCTGGAGATCGTCCGGGTTCCGAAGGGAGAGTAGATGTTCAGTTTCGACGACCTCGTCGTACCGATCGCCGGCGCACCGATGGCCGGCGGCACCTCGACCGTCGCGTTGACCGCGGCCGTCTCCGCTGTCGGCGGGCTCGGCTTCTACGGCGGCGCGTACCTCACCGCCGACGCGTTGCGCGAGACGATCCGACAGATCCGCGGCCGCACCGACGCCCCGTTCGGCGTCAATCTGTTCGTCCCCGAGGAGATCCCGTTCGACGAGGCGGCGTTCCGCGCGTACCGGGAGCGGCTGGCCCCGCTCTCCGCGCGACTCGGCGCCGATCTGCCCGAGACCGTGCCGTACACCGACGACCATTTCGAGGCGAAGGTCCAGGTCCTGGTCGACGAGCGGGTCCCGGTCGCCTCCTTCACCTTCGGCTGCCCCGACACCGCCGTCGTCACCCGCCTGCGGGAGGCCGGAGTCTGTGTGGCGGGCACCGTCACCTGCGTCGAGGAGGCCGTCATCGCCCGCGACGCCGGCGTCGACGCGCTGTGCGCGCAGGGCGTGTCGGCGGGCGGGCACCGGGCGACCTATCGGATCCTGGGTGAGGATCCGCAGATCGACACCGCCGACCTCGTGCCCGCGGTGGTCGAAGCCACCGGACTGCCGACCGTCGCGGCCGGCGGCGTCCGGTCCCGCGACGACGTGCGCGCGCTGCTGGCAGCCGGCGCGGTCGCCGTGCAGGTCGGCACCCTGCTTCTGCGCTGCCCGGAGGCGGGCACCAAACCCGCGCACCGCGAAGCGCTCGCCGATCCCCGGTTCACCGAGACTGCGACGACCCGCGCCTATTCCGGCCGACTGGCGCGCGGCCTGGTCAACGACTTCATCGCCACCTACACCGAGGCGGCACCGCCCGTGTACCCACAGATCAACACGTTGACCGGTGGCATCCGCCGAGCCGGGTCGGCCGACGCCGACGTCATCAATCTGTGGGCCGGAACCGGCTTCCGCGCCGCCCAGGCGATCCCCGCCGCAGACGTCGTCGCCGGACTCGCGCCGTAGGGCGCGGCCCGGGGTCTCGATACGCTCGCTCACTCCGTTCGCGGGCTACTCGACCACCCTGATGGGCAACTACAAACGCAGCCCACGTCGAGATCCCCCCAGGGTTGTCGAGTAAGCGGAGGAGCGAAGCGGAGGAGCGCATCGAGACGATGCCCCCGCAACAAACCTGCGCACAACACCCGACCCCCGGGTCTCGATACGCTCGCTCACTCCGTTCACGGGCTACTCGACCACCCTGATGGACAGCCGCGAGCCAGGCGAAATGCAACCGGTGTCGAGATCTCCCAGGGTTGTCGAGTAAGCGGAGGAGCGAAGCGGAGGAGCGCATCGAGACGATGCCCCCGCAACAAACCTGCGCACAACACCCGACCCCGGGGTCTCGATACGCTCGCTCACTCCGTTCACGGGCTACTCGACCACCCTGATGGACAGCCGCGAGCCAGGCGAAATGCAACCGGTGTCGAGATCTCCCAGGGTTGTCGAGTAAGCGGAGGAGCGCATCGAGACGATGCCCCCGCAACAATCCTGCGCACAACACCCGACCCCCGGGTCTCGATACGCTCGCTCACTCCGTTCACGGGCTACTCGACCACCCCTGATGGACCGCAGCGGGCCACTCGACAACCTATCGGCCGCGGCCGACTCGTGGACGGTCAGTCCTCGAACAGGCTCCGGCGGAGCTTCTCGTCCTTCTCCAGCACCATCGTCTCCAGACCCGCCTGGAACTCCGCCATCGCCTGCTGCAGGCCGGGGTCGGAGGCGCCGAGGATCCGCGCGGCCAGCAGGCCTGCGTTTCGGGCACCGCCGATCGAGACCGTCGCGACCGGAACGCCCGCGGGCATCTGCACGATCGACAGCAGCGAATCCATCCCATCGAGGTACTTCAGCGGCACCGGCACGCCGATGACCGGCAGCGGCGTCGCCGACGCCACCATCCCCGGCAGATGCGCGGCACCGCCGGCACCGGCGATGATCACCGAGATGCCGCGGCCGGCGGCCTCGGCCGCGTAGTCGAGCATCCGCTGCGGCGTCCGGTGCGCCGAGACGACACCGACCTCGAAGGGGATGCCGAACTCGGCGAGCGCTTCGGCGGCGGCCTTCATGGTCGGCCAGTCGGAGTCGCTGCCCATGATCAGGCCGACACGCGGGCGGGGCGGGGTGGACGGTGCGGTCATCGTCGTTCTCCGTTCGGTTTCAGAAATTCGGGTGGACGGTTCACCGCGGTGCGTGCGGATCCCAGCCGTCGGTCCAGACTGCGTGGCTCATCCAGTGGGCCGCGCGCTCGGCGCGCTCGCGGACGTCGGCGAGCGACTCGCCGGGTCGGCCGACGATGTTGACGTGCCCGATCTTGCGGTCGGGCCGCTCCCCCTTGCCGTACATGTGGACCTTCGCCTCGGGCATCCGGGCGAACAGGTGGTGCAACCGCTCGTCCATCGCCATCTCCGGCGCCTGCTCGGCGCCGAGCACGTTCGCCATCACCACGACGTCGGACCGCGCGGACGTGTCACCGAGCGGATAGTCGAGGACGGCGCGCAGATGCTGCTCGAACTGCGAGGTCACGGCCCCGTCCATCGTCCAGTGCCCGCTGTTGTGCGGGCGCATCGCGAGTTCGTTGACGATCAGCGCACCGTCGACGGTCTCGAACAGCTCCATCGCCATCGCACCGACGACGCCGAGCTCGTCGGCCAGACGCAGCGACATCTGCTGCGCCTGCTCGGCGACCTCGTCGCTCAGACCGGGCGCCGGCGCCAACACCACCGCGCACTGGCCGTTGCGCTGGATCGTCTCGACCACCGGCCAGGCCGCACCCTGCCCGTAGGGCGAGCGTGCGATCATCGCCGACAGCTCGCGCGCCATCGCGACCTTCTCCTCGGCCATCAGAACGGTGTCGCCGCCGGACTGCGCGTCGAACACCGCGAGCGCCTCGTCACGGGAGTCGGTGAGCCACACGCCTCGACCGTCGTAGCCGCCGCGGACGGCTTTGATCACCACCTGCCAGCCGTGCGCCTCGCCGAAGGCGATCAGCGCGTCGCGGGCGGCGGCGACGTCGCCGGACAGATCCGCGAAGTCCGGAACCGGCAGGCCCAGTCCAGCGAGCTTGGTACGCATCGCCAGCTTGTCCTGCGCGAAGTGCAGCGCCGCCGACGGCGGGCGAACCGCGACCCCTTCTGCTTCCAGCGCCTGCAGGTGCGCCAGCGGCACGCCCTCGTGGTCGAAGGTCAGCGCGACCGCGCCTTCGGCCGCCTCACGCAAGGCGTCGAGATCGTTGTGAGACCCGAGGACGATGTCGGCGCTCACTTGGGCGGCCGGCTCGTCGGCACTGCCTGCGAGGACTCGCAGGCACTGGCCGAGCGCGATGGCCGCCTGGTGGGTCATGCGCGCGAGCTGACCACCACCGATCATGGTGACGGTCGGCATGCTGGTAGTGCGGCGTTCGGGGCGTTCAGTCACCCGTCAATGGTGTCATGCCGTCGATCCGCCGCGCGCATCGCCGCCAGCCGATGCTCGACCGACGCGTCGGATTCCGTACACTCGAACCTTGTGCCGAGTATTGACGGGGTAGTGAACAGCCTGCCCGAACCCGTACGGCGGCTGGTGCTGAAGCACAGCGAATTGATCAAGTTCGCGATCGTCGGCGGAACCACGTTCGTGGTCGACACCGGCGTCTACTTCCTGCTCGTCTTCACCGTCCTGGAGCCCAAGCCGGTCGTCGCGAGGGTCATCTCCGGCGTCGTGGCCGTGATCTTGAGCTACGTCCTCAACCGCGAGTGGGCGTTCAAGAACCGCGGCGGCCGCGAACGCCATCACGAGGCGGCACTGTTCTTCGTGATCAGCGGCATCGGCGTCCTGCTCGCTGCCGCGCCCCTGTGGCTCGGCAACAACGTCTTCAACATGCGCGAGAACATCTCCGGTGTCGAACTCGTGGTGGTCGACTTCATCCTCGGCTTCATCATCGGCAACCTGCTCGGGATGGGCTTCCGCTTCTGGGCGCTGCGCCGCTTCGCCTTCCCCGACGAGCAGCCCCGCGGCGGCCAGGGCGGGTCCACCGACGTCAATCCCACCGCTGACGAGCTCAGCGATGAGGAACTCGGACACGCCTGACGTCGTCGGAGTCCACGGCGTCGGGCTCGTTCGACTCGCCGGCCGCGGCCACCGGATACATCGGCGCGACCACCGAGAACACCGCGGGTCGCCGCGAGACCAACTCCAGCCGCCCGCCGTCGGCCTCCACCAGGGCCCGGGCCAGCGACAGGCCGAATCCGCTGCGGCTGTCGCCGGACACGCCCCGCCGGAAGATGTCGGGCACCAGCACGTCGGGCACGCCGCCGCCCTGGTCGGCGACGGTGATTCGCACCATCTCGGTCGCCGACAGGGCACCGATGCGCACCACGCACTCGCCGTCCCCGTGGACGAGCGCGTTGTCCACGAGCACGCTCAGCGCTTCCCGAAGACGTCCGGGACGCCCGTAGGTCGTCAGGGCCTGCCCGGTCGCCTCCATCCGCAGGGTCCGACCGGTCGCGGCGAAGGCGGGGGCCAGGTCGCGGATCAGCGTCGCGGCCACCGACTCGACGTCGATCGCCACCCGGGCCTTCGAGTCCGCACGCGAGGCCGCGACCAACTCGTCGAGCTCGTCGGCGAGTCGCTCCACCTGTTCCACCCCGGCCTCGGCCTCGGCGACCACCGCCGGATCGTCGTGCAGGGTCAGTTCGTCGAGCCGCAGGTGGATGGCCGTCAACCGGCTCCGAAGCTGGTGGGAGACGTCGCCGACGATCTCTCCCTCCCGCTCCAGCCGCAGGGCGATCTCCTCGTTCGCCTCGGCCAGCGCCGTCGACACACGGTCCAGTTCGTCGATGCCGTAGGTCGGCCAGTCGGAGGAGAAGTCGCCACGGGCCATCGCCCCGGCCCGCTGTGCGACGTCGGTGAGCGGTTCGGACAGGCGCCGGGCCGTCACCACCGCGACCACCGCGCCGCCGATGACGGCCACCACCACCGCCACCAGCAGGGTCAGCACCGCCAACAGCTGGGTCGGCCGCACGTCCTCCTCGGGGACCGCGAGGGTCAGGTCGGCGTTCGGTCCGAGGTTCACCGATTCGGCGACGCCCTGACCGTGGAAGGTGAGGCCGATCCGCCGGCTCCCGTTCCGGAAACCGTCGGCAGCCCGCGAGTCCGGCACCCGATAGGTCAGGGTCAGGCGACCGTTCGGCGGCAGCAGCAGCCGGAACTGTTCCAGATCCAGGTCGGCGGGCGCGACCGCGCGCCCGGCCGCCTCTTCGGCGAGCACGTGTTCGCTCATCCGCTTGAGCCGCTGCGACAGGTCCTGGTGGGCGGTGGTGGCGAACCAGTCCCAGGTGATGATCGTCATCGGCACACCGAACATCACGCCCATGGCGACCAGGGACGCGATCATCATCTTCAAGATGCGACGTCGCATGAGCGCATCCTACGGGGGTGACTACGGGTCGAACCGGAAGCCGACGCCGCGCACGGTGACGATGTGCTTGCGCTCGCGCCGATGGTCGTCGCCGATCTTCCGCCTGATCCACGAGATGTGCATGTCGAGGGTCTTGGACGAACGCAGGTCGGTCGACCCCCACACGGCGGTCATGATCTCGTCGCGCGAGAGGACCTCCCCCGACCGCTCCATCAGGAAGCGGAGCAGATCGAACTCCCGGTTGGCCAGGGTGAGGTCCTCGCCGTCGACGACGACACGCCGGGCGCGCGGATCGAGCTGGATGTCGCCGCAGTCGAGGACCTCGGCGTCGTCTGCGGCCGACACACTGCGCCGCATCAGTGCTCGCACGCGCGCGAGGAGTTCGGCGAGCCGGAAGGGTTTGCCGACGTAGTCGTCCGCGCCCGCGTCGAGGCCGACGACGAAGTCTACCTCGTCGGTACGGGCCGTCAGCATCAGCACGGGCAGCTGCGGCAGTTCACCGCGGACCCGACGGCACACTTCCAGGCCGTCCATCCCGGGCAGCCCGAGATCGAGGATCAGCAGGTCGTACTCCCCCGACAGCGCCTTCTCCAAGGCTTCCGGCCCGGTCGCGGCGATGTCGCAGGAGTTACCCTCGCGGCTCAACGCGCGTGCCAGGGGCTCGGCGATCGCCGCATCGTCCTCGGCGAGGAGTACGGCATGTGCAGCAGTCATCGGCGAGCCTCCCACCGCGGATCGTAGGTGTCGGGGGTGTCGTCGCGTCGATAGCCGAACGCGTCGTCGCCGTCGTCGTCGAGCAGTTCCTGATACAGCTGCGCATGCACCGCCTCGACCTGCGGGATGTCGTGGAACGACAGCGGCTCGTCGGATGCCGATTCGATCACCAGGGTGCCGGTTCGCAGGATTCGGTCGACGAGCCCGTGCCGGAACTCGACGGTGTTGATGCGGCGGATGGGGATGTCGATGCCGGACCGGGTCAGGATCCCGTTGCGGTAGATGACCCGGCGGTCGGTGACCACGAAGTGCGTCGTCTTCCACGAGAGCAGCGGGCGCACGAGGAACCAGCCGGTGGCGACGGCCCACACCACGACGATGACGATCGTGGTCCAGAACTCCGCCGCATCGGACAGCTGCGATGCTCGCGTGTATCCGATGGCGATCCCGGCCAGCCCGGTCGACAGCCAGAACATCAGCACCGGCAGCACGAGACTCTTCCAATGCGGATGCCGATGGATGACGACGACTTCGCCGGGCGCCAGGTTGTCGCGTGGGTAACCCATGACGTTTCACCTTAGTGCCGGATGCTTAGGGGGTGCTGATATCGGCGCTACACTTGGGGCCCAGCAAGCGGTCTCGAGGCGGCAGACCGGGGTCCGGCCCGACGCTTCGACGGCCACCGGAGAGGCGGGGAGCCTCCGACACCGGCAGCGACCACAGGTGAGGACCATGACCTACAACGATCCGCGTGACCCGTACCGCGACGAACAGCCGCCGCAGACCCGGGCGTACAGCCGACCGGGCGACTATCACGAGTACGGCGATTCCCAGTACCGCGATTCCCAGTATCCGGACTATCCGTACCCCCCGTCTCAGTACCCGCAGTCCCAGAACCCGGAGAGCCTGTACCCGCAGTCCAAATATCCGCAATCCCCGTACCCGCAGTCCCAGTACCCCGAATCCCACGGCTCCGAGTCCCCATACGATCCTCGGTACGGGGGCGACAGCGGCTACCAGCAGGCGCCGGCGGCGGCACCGCGCAAGGCGCCGCGCCGCGGCCCGGATGTGGATCCGCTGATGTTCTGCGGCGGCGTCCTGATGACCGGTGTGGTGACCGGTCTGGCCGCGTGGCTGGCCGCGTGGATCATTCGCGCGATCACCGAGAAGGTCAACGCCTCGGGACAGCTGGGCGTGTGGAATCCGCTCGCGCAGGACGAGGTGTGGTTCGCGCTCACCGGGTTCGTCGTCGCGATCGTCGGCGGAGCGCTCTGGTACCTGCTTCAGGTGGCCACTCCGACGCCCGACCAGTTCTACAGCTGGGTGGTGGGACTGCTGGTCGCGGCGGCGGTGATCCTGCCGCTGTTCCTGTCGCAGGAGATCTCGTCCGGCATCGGCACCGCGGTCATGCACTTCATCATCGGCATGCCGGTCCTGACGCTGATTCCGACCATGGGTCGGGCCAGCCGCCGCAAGAAGTAGTCGGGTCGCAGACGTCATCGCCGTGTCCCGGCCCGGTCGGGGTCGGGCGACGTCGCCCGCGTCGGGGACGAGTCGAACATTCTGTTGCGACGGCGGGTCGGACAGATGTCACCGCTGAGGGCGCACATCCTCCAGGGGAGGGATGTGCGCCCTCAGCGGTGAACTCGATCCGAGACAACGACCCCACCTCGTTCCCCAGCCCCAGGTCTGCAGCCCCAGCCCGGGTAGCGGGCCCCTCCCGCGCGCGGTCAGCCTTGTGCCGGGCGCAGGTGCGTCACGTCGCCCGCCGATGCGGTGATCGGCCCGTCGGGACCGTCGACGATGATCCGTCCCTCGTCGTCGATGTCGACCGCCTCTCCGATCACCTCGACCTCGCCCGGCAGGATCAGCCGGACGCGCGATCCCAGGGTGGCGCTGACCCGGCGATAGCCTTGCGCGAGTGCGGCGATGTCGTCCGGCCAGCCCGCCAGTCGCTCCGACAGCGCCCGCAGGTAGGAGGCGGCGAGGTCCGTACGATCGACCGGGCCGCCGACCAGGTCGCTGATCGACGCCGCCGTGTCGGGCGCGGCCCCGGCGGGCAGATCGAGGTTCAGGCCGGTGCCGATGATCGCCACCCCTCCCTCACTGCCGGGGAGCAGGCGGAACTCCGACAGGATGCCCGAGAGCTTGCCGCCGCCGGGCGCCAGGACGTCGTTGGGCCACTTCAGGGTCGGTGCGGCGCCGCCGAGCCGGGTCACCGCATCGTGGACCGCGAGGCCGGTCAGCAACGACAACCAGCCCAGGTGCCTGACGGCGTCGCCGTCGACCGCGACGGCGACCGAGATCGCCAGTTGCCCCGGCGGGGTCTCCCAGACCCGCGCGTGCCTGCCTCGGCCCGAGGTCTGCCGACCCGCGATCAGCACCGCGCCGTCGACGCCGGCCCCCGCGTCGTCGACCCTGGCGATGAGGTCCGCGTTGGTCGATCCGGTCTCGGCCACCACCTCGATGCGCGTCCAGCGCGTGCCGGCGAGCTGAGCAGTGAGCGAGTCGGGGTCCGGCACATCGATTCTCATGAACGTGCAGTTTACCGGCGGCGCGAGGTGAACGTCCTCACAGAAGCGTGGATCCCGTGATCTCGAATGTGAGGATATTCTCACATTCGCGGCGCGCTTGACCGAGCGCCCGCTCGGGACGTTAGCATCGTTGTCCATGACGACTGCTTCACGCGATGAGGGCGCTGCTCCCGACATCCACACGACGGCGGGCAAGCTCGCCGATCTGCGCAACCGGCTCGCCGACGCCGAGTTCCCCGTCGGCGAAGCCGCCGCGGAGAAGGCGCACGCGAAGGGCAAGCTCACCGCCCGCGAGCGGATCACCCATCTGCTCGACGAGGGTTCGTTCGTCGAGCTGGACGCCCTGGCTCGTCACCGCTCCACCAACTTCGGCCTGGCCGACCGCCGCCCGCTCGGCGACGGCGTCGTGACCGGCTACGGCACCGTCGACGGCCGCGAGGTCTGCGTCTTCAGCCAGGACGCCGCGGTCTTCGGCGGCAGCCTCGGCGAGGTCTACGGCGAGAAGATCGTCAAGGTCATGGACCTCGCGCTCAAGACCGGTCGTCCGCTGATCGGCATCAACGAGGGTGCGGGTGCTCGCATTCAGGAGGGCGTCGTCTCGCTGGCCCTCTACGGCGAGATCTTCGGCCGCAACGTCCGCGCCTCCGGCGTCATCCCCCAGATCTCGCTGATCATGGGCCCCAACGCAGGCGGCCACGTGTACTCCCCCGCCTTGACCGACTTCGTGGTGATGGTCGACAAGACCAGCCAGATGTTCGTCACCGGCCCGGACGTCATCAAGACGGTCACCGGTGAGGACGTCACCCAGGAGGATCTGGGCGGCGCGTCGACCCACATGACCAAGTCGGGTGTGGCGCATTACGTCGCTCCCGATGAGGAGGACGCGCTCGACTACGTGAAGGAACTGCTCGGGTACCTGCCGAGCAACTGCCGTGCCGACGCACCGCGTCTGCCGGTCCCCGAGCGCGTCGGGTCGATCGAGGACAACCTCACCGACGAGGACCTCGCGCTCGACACCATCATCCCGGACTCGCCCAACCAGCCGTACGACATGCACGAGGTCATCCGCAACCTCCTCGACGACGACGAGTTCCTCGAGGTCCAGGCCGAGCGCGCGATGAACATCGTCGTCGGCTTCGGCCGCATCGACGGCCGCAGCGTCGGCATCGTCGCCAACCAGCCGACCCAGTTCGCCGGCTGCCTGGACATCGACGCCTCCGAGAAGGCCGCGCGCTTCGTGCGCACCTGCGACGCCTTCAACGTTCCGATCGTCACCCTGGTCGACGTCCCCGGCTTCCTGCCGGGCACCGAGCAGGAGTACAACGGCATCATCCGCCGCGGCGCCAAGCTCCTGTACGCCTACGGTGAGGCCACCGTCGGCAAGGTCACCGTCATCACCCGCAAGGCCTACGGCGGCGCGTACGACGTCATGGGCTCCAAGCACATGGGCGCCGACGTCAACCTCGCCTGGCCCACGGCCCAGATCGCCGTCATGGGCGCCTCCGGCGCCGTCGGCTTCGTCTACCGCAGTCGGCTCAAGGAAGCCGAGGCGAACGGCGAGGACGTCGACGCCCTGCGCCTGGAACTGCAGCAGGAGTACGAGGACACCCTGGTGAACCCGTACGTGGCGGCCGAGCGCGGCTACGTGGACGCGGTGATCCCGCCGAGCCACACCCGCGGCCAGATCGCGAACGCCCTGAAGCTGCTGGAGCGCAAGCTGGTGCAGGTGCCGCCGAAGAAGCACGGCAACATCCCGCTGTAAGCACCACACCTCCACCAGAAAGGCGACTCCCGCATGAGTGCAGACGTCACCTCGGCAGCAGGCGACGAGCAGCCCGCCCGCCCGTTCCTGACCGTCGTCAGCGGCAATCCCACCGACGAGGACGTGGCGGTGCTGGTCAGCGTGCTCGCGGCCGCCGGGGGCGAGCACGCCCCCGAACCCGGGCCGCGCAACGACTGGGGCCGCCCGGTCGACATGTTCCGGCAGACCTGGGGTCAGCCGGGCAGCTTCACCAACCGCGGCGGTTGGTGAACACCGCTTCGCGCTCCGCCTCGACTCCGACGACCGTCGTCCTCGGCTCGGCCTCGCCGGCACGCCTGCGCGTGCTGCGCGGGGCCGGGCTGGCGCCGACGGTCGTCGTGTCTGCGGTGGACGAGGACGCACTGCTCGAGGACCTCGCGGGCGCACCGTTCCCGCAGATCGTCACCAGGCTGGCCGAGGCCAAGGCCGACGCGGTGGTCGCGGCGATCCTCGACGACGCCGTCGACGGTGTGCAGGCGAGCGCCGACATCGTCGTTCTGGCCTGCGATTCGATGCTGCTGCACGACGGTGAGCTGTCGGGCAAGCCGCACACCCACGAGGCCGCCGTTGCCCGGTGGCGCCGCGTGCGCGGCACCACGGGCCATCTGATCACCGGACACTGCGTGCGCAGGCTCGCCGGTGGGCGGCCTGTCGCGACGGCCGCGCACAGCGAGTCGACGGCGATCTTCTTCGCCGACGCCTCCGACGAGTTGATCGACCGCTACGTGGCCACGGGTGAGCCGCTCGAGGTGGCCGGCGGCTTCACCCTCGACGGCATCGGCGGCTGGTTGATCGACGGCATCGACGGCGATCCGTCGTCGGTGCTCGGCATCAGCCTGCCGCTGGTCCGCCGGCTGCTCACCGAGGTCGGCGTCGACGTGGCCGACCTGTGGGTGGCCATCCCCTGATATCGCACCCGTTTCGGTTTGCGCCCCTTGTCGCGACAGGGAGCGGAGACCGAATGGGGTGCGATATCAGCTCGTCAGGACCGTCGGCCAGTATCGCTTCAGGCAGTCGCCCGGCTGTCCCTGCCGCTTCAGGTTGTCGCTGAAGCCCTTCCACAGGGCGTTGGCGCGGGCGAACGAGGTGCCGTGGCCCAGGCCGGGTTCGGCGTCGCCGATGCTGACGATCAGCGCCGCCGCCTGCAGCATCGCGGTGAACGACAGATCCTTGCGCTCGAACACCGTGGCCGCCCAATTCCCCGCGAAGCAGTCCGCGATCAGCTCCCGATCGTCGCCGACCGGGCCGTCGGAGCGACTCAAGCCGTACACGTCGGTGAGCCGGTGGACCACGTTGTGCCCGTACTCGTGCGCGATGATCGTCGCCGCGGTGAAGTCGCCGAGCATGATCCCCGACGAGCCCATCAACTTGCCGTTCCAGATGTCGGCGAAGGTCTGCACCGGCAGGATCACCGACCCCAGCCGCGACGCACCGCTGCCGTCCGGCTGCGTGTCGAGCGGACAGAAGAACGCGTTGGGGAAGTCGGCCGGGATCCCGCTCGCGAGCTCACCCGAGTCGAGGCACTCGCTGCGGAACGGGGCTCCCGGTTCGATGAGCACTCGGCCCGCCGACGACTCCTCGATGTTGAGCCGGACGAACCAGTCCTGCCAGACCGTGTCGAGGTCGTCGAGCACCGCGGTCAGATAGGCGGGCACCGCCGTCGACGCGTTCGACGTCGTCACCCCCGAGGCCGCCAGCCGCTTCGAGACGAACACCGGCAGTTCCGGGCAGGCGGTCGTCGAACACCGCTCGGCGGGTTTCGCCGTCGCACGCTGCGGCGTGCCGTCCACGCTGCACGCGACCGCGAAGACGGCCGTGGCCAACGCCAGAACCGGCATCAGAACTCGCCCGCACCGGCGCGCCGCTCTCCCACTCGACATGCACCGAACGCTAACACCCGCCCCCGACATCGGACAGCGCATGTCATTCGCGGCATCGACGACAGAGCGGAATCGCGGCGGACTCCCGGCCGGTCCGCTGAAACACCGTCCGACGACGTCCGTATGCTGGAGTGGGCGGCTGACCCGGTCGCGTCCGACATCTTGCAGAGGCGGGAGACCTTCAGTGGCTGTGGAATTCGATCCGAATCCGGCATTCGCCAAGTTTGCACATCCGGAACGCTTGGTGACGACCGAGTGGCTCTCGGCTCACCTGGGCTCGCCCGGGCTGAAGATCATCGAGTCCGACGAAGACGTCCTCCTGTACGACATCGGCCACATCCCGACCGCCCAGAAGGTCGACTGGCACCTGCATCTCAACGATCCGGTCACCCGCGACTACATCAACGGTGAACAGTTCGCGAAGTTGATGAGCGAGAAGGGCATCGACCGCGACGACACCGTCGTCATCTACGGCGACAAGAGCAACTGGTGGGCCGCCTACGCCCTGTGGGTGTTCACCCTGTTCGGCCACGAGGACGTGCGCCTGCTCGACGGCGGCCGCGACGCCTGGATGGACGAGCAGCGCGAGACCTCCTTCGAGGTGCCCGTCTACCCGGCCACCGATTACCCCGTCGTCGAGCGCGACGACTCGAAGATCCGCGCCTACGCCGACGCCGTGCTGGCCGAACTGGGCACCACCCCGCTGGTCGACGTCCGCTCACCGCAGGAGTACACCGGCGAGCGCACCCACATGCCCGACTACCCGCAGGAGGGCGCGCTGCGGGGCGGCCACATCCCCACCGCGGTCTCCATCCCGTGGTCGAAGGCGGCCGCGCCCGACAGCCGCTTCCGCACCCTGCCGGAGCTGACCGAGGTGTACGCCGGTCTGGACCCGAAGACCCCGACCATCGCGTACTGCCGGATCGGCGAGCGCTCCAGCCACACGTGGTTCGTGCTGACCTACCTGCTGGGCTTCGAGAACGTCCGCAACTACGACGGCTCGTGGACCGAGTGGGGCAACCGGGTCCGCGTGCCGATCGTCACCGGCGAGGAGCCGGGCTCGGTCGACGCCGACTGAGCCGCAGGACCCACGCATGACACTGCCGTCCTCCCTCGCCGAGATCGTCGCCGACTTCGCCGAGCTGGCCGACCCGGACAAGATCACCCTGCTGCTGGAGTTCGCCGGCGATCTCCCCGACCTGCCCGAGCATCTCGAGGTCGAGGCGATGGAGCCGGTCCCGGAGTGCCAGTCGCCGATCTTCCTGTCCGTCGACGCCTCGGACCCCTCCGCGGTGCGCCTGTACTTCAGCGCACCGCCGGAGGCGCCGACCACCCGCGGGTTCGCCTCGATCCTGCACGAGGGGCTCGACGGCGCCTCCGCCGCCGAGATCACCGGCGTCCCGAACGACTTCTTCCACGACCTGGGCTTGGCTTCGATCATCAGTCCGCTGCGGCTCAACGGCATGGCCGGCATGCTGACGCGGATCAAGCGTCAGGTCAAGGAACAGACTTCAGACTGAGACTTGCTTCCCCGCAATGGATTTCCTTCAGATTCTCGACGCTCCCATTCAGCCGGGCGGGCTCGTCGAATGGATTCCGGCTGTGCCCGGCGGTCTCGGCAACTGGCAGCGCGACAGTCGGCAGACCTCCCATAACCACGAAGCGCACCTGCGTTCGGCGTTCGAGTATCGCGCGCTGACCCACCGTGAGGGCGGGCGCGAGTCGTGGCTGGGTCTGGCGATCGAGTTCGCCGAGCCGATGTCGGTGCCGTCGGTCCGGACGGCGATCGTGGCCTACATCAACCGTCACGAGGTCCTGCGCACCCACGTGGTGCTCAAAGCCGACCGCGACGGCCGCTACCGCACCGAGCGCTACAGCACGCCGCCGGACACCGTCCGGGTCAAGATGGCCCGCATCGGCTGGTACACCGAGACGCCCCTGCTGCTGGAACAGATCGCCGGTTCCTTCGACCGCGCGACCGCACCGCTGCACTGGCCGGCCTACCGTTTCGCCACGGTCGCCCGCCCGGACAGCTTCACCCTGCTGATGGCTGCCGACCACTCGCTGGTGGACGGCTACTCGCTGGTGAGCGCACATCACGAGTTGACCGAGCTGTACCGCGCCGCCCGCGAGCGACGACTGCCCCAACTCGAGCCGACGGGCAGCTACCCCGACTTCAGCGACGTGCAGCGACGAGCGGCCGACGAAGCGGACGCCTCTCACCCGGCGGTCCGCACCTGGGCGAACTTCCTCGCCCGGTACGGCGGCACGATGCCGCTCAATCCGCTGCTGACCCCGTCCTCGGCCGATGCCGACCCGCCGACCGCGCCGGTGCCCGCACCGGTCGACCACCGGCCCGCGGGCGGCACCGCCGAGGCCGCACCCCCGCAGCCCTATCAGCCGTCTCGGACGGTGCTGCTGCTCGACGAACCCGCGGCCCGCCGATACGAGGACTTCTGCGCGGCGGCGGGCGCCTCGCTGGTCGGCGGTCTGCTCGGCGCCCTGGCCGTCGCCTTCCGGCGGGTCAGCGGTGCCGACGACTTCGCGATCGTGATGCCCCGGCACACCCGCACCGACCGCTCGTGGCTGCATTCGCTCGGCTGGTTCGTCGGCCTGGCCCCGCTGGTCGTCGACGTGTCCGACGACCCGTCGCTGGCCGAGGCCGGTCGGCGAAGCACGACCGCATTGACCGATTCGCGGCACGGCGGCAAGCTCCCGTTCCTCCGTGTGGCCGATCTCATTGGATTGACCGGGACCCCGCATTTCGTCGTCTCGTACATGGACACCCGCACCACCCCGAAAGCCGATGTCGGCGATGCGGGCGCGGCGCGCGTGCTCCGCAGCCATTCCTACTCTGACGACGAGGTTTACGTCTGGGTGAACCGGACGCCGGGGGGAGTTCGGATGCACGCGCGGTATCCGGCGTCGCACACCGGGATCGTCTCGCGGTTCCTGGACTGCTTCGCCGACCTACTCGCGCGTACGGCGAGCGACGGGTAGACCAATTCCAGACGTGCACGACAGGCCCGTCACCGAACAATCGCTCGGTGCGATATTCTAAGTCGCGGAAATCACGTTGCCCGCCGAATGCGAGCCATGTGTACGACGCCACGAGCGGGAGTTTCCCGCGCGAGACGCAGCCCGTCGACCCCGGATGGCGAACGCCGTCCCCGACAACGGCCCGCCGCCCGGCGGTGCTACAGGAGTGCCAGTGACCAGTTCCGCTGAAGTCAGCCAGACGACCATCAAGAAGGTCCTCATCGCCAACCGCGGCGAGATCGCCGTCCGCGTGATCCGCGCCGCGAAGGACGCCGGGATCGCCAGCGTCGCGGTGTACGCCGAGCCGGACGCCGAGGCACAGTTCGTCCGGCTCGCCGACGAGGCGTTCGCGCTGGGCGGTCAGACCTCAGCCGAGTCGTACCTCGTCTTCGACAAGATTCTGGACGCCGCTGCACGCTCGGGCGCCGACGCCATCCACCCGGGCTACGGCTTCCTCTCCGAGAACGGCGACTTCGCGCAGGCCGTTCTGGACGCGGGCCTGACCTGGATCGGTCCGTCGCCCGAGTCGATCCGCCACCTCGGCGACAAGGTCACCGCCCGGCACATCGCCGAGCGTGCGAAGGCACCGATGGCCGCCGGCACCAAGGACCCGGTGTCCGGCGCCGACGAGGTCGTCGCCTTCGCCAAGGAGCACGGGGTTCCCGTCGCGATCAAGGCCGCCTTCGGCGGCGGCGGTCGCGGCATGAAGGTCGCCCACACCATCGAAGAGATCCCGGAGCTGTTCGAGTCGGCCACCCGCGAGGCGGTCGCCGCCTTCGGTCGCGGCGAGTGCTTCGTCGAGCAGTACCTCAACAAGGCCCGCCACGTCGAGGCCCAGGTCATCGCCGATCAGCACGGCAACGTGGTCGTCGTCGGCACCCGCGACTGCTCGCTGCAGCGTCGCTTCCAGAAGCTCGTCGAAGAGGCCCCGGCCCCCTTCCTGACGCCCGCCCAGCACGAGATGATCCACTCGTCGGCCAAGGCCATCTGCCGCGAGGCCGGCTACTACGGCGCCGGCACGGTCGAGTACCTGGTCCAGGGCGAGACGGTGTCGTTCCTCGAGGTCAACACCCGACTGCAGGTCGAGCACCCGGTCACCGAGGAGACCGCGGGCATCGACCTCGTCCGTCAGCAGTTCCGCATCGCCGAGGGCAAGGAGCTCTCGATCACCGAGGATCCCGAGCCGCGCGGCCACTCGTTCGAGTTCCGCATCAACGGCGAGGACGCCGGGCGCGGCTTCATGCCCGCCCCGGGTCCGATCACCACTTACCGCGAGCCCACCGGCCCCGGCGTCCGCGTCGACTCCGGCGTCCGCGAGGGCGATGTGATCGGCGGTCAGTTCGACTCGATGCTCGCCAAGCTCATCGTCACCGGTGAGGACCGCCAGCAGGCGCTGGAGCGGTCGCGCCGCGCCCTGGCCGAGTTCGAGGTCGGCGGTCTGGCCACCGTCATCCCGTTCCACCGCCACATCGTCAGCAATCCGGCGTTCATCGGCGACGAGAACGGCTTCGAGGTCTACACCAAGTGGATCGAGAACGACTGGGACAACGTCATCGAGCCCTTCACCGGCGGTGAGCCGCTCGACGACGAGGACACGACGCCGCGCCAGCAGGTCGTCGTCGAGGTCGGCGGCCGTCGCGTCGAGGTCTCGCTGCCCGGCGACCTGAACCTGGGCGGGGGCGGCAGCAACGGCGCCGTCCAGCGCAAGCCGAAGGCACGCACCCGCAAGAAGGGCGGCGCGGCAGCCGCGTCGGGCGACGCCGTCGCAGCACCGATGCAGGGCACCGTCGTCAAGGTCGCCGTCGCCGAGGGCGACACCGTCGCCGCCGGCGACCTGGTCCTCGTCCTGGAGGCCATGAAGATGGAGAACCCGGTCACCGCTCACAAGGACGGTGTGGTCACCGGACTCGCCGCAGAGGCGGGCGCCGCCGTCACCCAGGGCACCGTCCTGCTGGAGATCAAGTAGTACCGCTAGATCTCCGCGCACCGATGTCAACCCGTGCCGTGTTCCGTGTCCGAAGCCGAGACGGAACACGGCACGCGCTTTTCCAGCGCACAGACGCCGCCCGATCACGACAGATCCGGCGAAACGAGCAGCCGCAGGAGGCCCGGTAGAAATGCAGCCCGTCGAGGTGAATGCCGGCGCCTGGTATCTGCGCGCTCTGCGTCACGACGAACGACTCTCCGACGTCCCGGCACTGACCCTGCTGGGCGTGGACGACCCCGCCGACTACGTCCGACGAGCCCACGAGGGCTGGACCGACGAGACCGGCTACCTCTGGGCCGTCTGCATACCGACCACGGGCGAACTGGTCGCCGTGATCGGCGTGACTGTCCGCGGACCCG
The DNA here is from genome assembly GCF_039946255.1 of Gordonia aichiensis. Taxonomy (GTDB): domain Bacteria; phylum Actinomycetota; class Actinomycetes; order Mycobacteriales; family Mycobacteriaceae; genus Gordonia; species Gordonia aichiensis_A. The sequence continues at coordinate 215,993 of NZ_JBCDWL010000005.1, forward strand.
CAGGCGGCGACCTGCGCGGACTCGCCCGCGACGGCTACGCCGAGGCGCTCGAGCAGGCCTGCGCCCCCGTCAGCCGACTGGCCGCGGATCTGCTCCGACTCGATCCGACCCCGCTGACAGTCGGCCTCCCCTGACCCCACACGCGTCAGGTCTCCGCGACCCCGGACCCACCTGATTCCAGCCGCACCACCCCAGCCGCACAATCCCCCCAGCCGCACCACCCCAGCCGCATCTCACACAAGGAGCTCCCCCGTTGTTCAAACGCATCGCGATCGTCAACCGAGGCGAGGCGGGCATGCGCCTCATCAATGCAGTCCGAGACCTCAACGCCGAGACGGGACAGTCGATCGAGGTCGTCGCCCTGCACACCGACGTCGATGAGAACGCGACGTACGTGCGCGAGGCCGACATCGCATTCGATCTGGGTCCGGCGTCGGCCCGCCCCTACCTGGACCTGAAGGTGCTCGAGAACGCCCTGCGCAGCACCGGCGCCGACGCCGCCTGGGTCGGATGGGGCTTCGTCGCCGAGGACCCCGCCTTCGCCGATCTGTGCGACGAGATCGGCGTCACCTTCGTCGGCCCGTCCGGTGACGCGATGCGCAAGCTCGGTGACAAGATCGGCGCCAAGCTGATCGCCGAGGAGGTCGGGGTGCCGGTCGCCCCGTGGAGCCGCGGGCCGGTCAACGACGTGGAGGAGGCCAAAGCGGCCGCCGAGTACATCGGGTATCCGCTGATGCTGAAGGCGACCGCAGGCGGCGGCGGGCGCGGCATCCGCAAGGTCACCGACGAGTCCGAGCTCGTGGACGCCTACCAGCGCACCCGAGAGGAGGCCGAGCGGGCCTTCGGCAGCGGCGTGGTCTTCCTCGAGCGCCTGGTGACCGGTGCCCGGCACGTCGAAGTGCAGGTCATCGCCGACGGTCAGGGCACCGCGTGGGCGCTGGGCGTGCGCGACTGCTCGGTGCAGCGGCGCAACCAGAAGGTCATCGAGGAGTCCTCCTCACCGGTCCTGAGCCAGGATCAGGCCGACGAGGTCAAGGCCTCGGCCGAACGCCTCGCCCTGGCGGTCGGCTACCGCGGTGCGGCGACCGTCGAGTTCCTGTACCACCCAGGTGAGCAGCTGTTCGCCTTCCTCGAGGTCAACACCCGCCTGCAGGTGGAGCACCCGATCACCGAGCTCACCAACAGCTTCGACCTGGTCCGCGCGCAGCTGCACGTCGCCGCGGGCGGTCGGCTGGAGGGACCGCGGCCGATCGAGCGCGGTCACGCCATCGAGGCCCGGCTCAACGCCGAGGACCCCGACCGCGACTTCGCGCCGGCACCCGGCCGGATCGCCTGCCTGGACTTCCCGAACGGACCCGGCATCCGTGTCGACACCGGTGTCAGCGAAGGCGACACCATCCCCGCCGACTTCGACTCCATGATCGCCAAGATCATCGCCTACGGCCGCGACCGCGACGAGGCGCTCGGTCGGCTGCGCCGCGCGATGTCGCGCACCGGCGTCATCATCGAGGGCGGCGCCACCAACAAGAGCTTCGTGCTCGAGCTGCTGCGCCAGCCCGAGGTCATCGACGGCTCGGCCGACACCGGGTGGATCGACCGGGTGCGCGACGAGGGCCGGCTGGTCTCCCAGCAGCACTCCACCGTGGCGCTCGCCGTGGCCGCCATCGACGCCTACGAGGAGGACGAGCAGGCCGAGCTCGAGCGGCTGCTGGTGACCGCGGCCGGCGGCCGCCCGCAGGTGCAGCACGAGAGCGCCCGACCCGTCGACTTCAAGCTCCGGGGCGCGGCCTACCGCGTGCGCGTGGCCCGGACCGGCGCACACCACTTCCGCATCCGGGTCGAGGCCGGCGACCAGTTCCAGGCCTTCGACGTCGAACTGCAACGCTACGACGAGCATGCGGGCAGCCTCACCGTGAACGGCGTCCGCTACCGCCTGCTCACCGACGTCCACGGACCGATCCACCTGGTCGACGTCGACGGCGTCACCCACCGGGTGAGCCGCGACGAGGGCGGCGTCGTCCGCTCGCCGGCTCCGGCGCTGGTCATCGCCACCCCGCTCGAGGTGGGCGGCGAGGTCGAGGCCGGCGATCCGGTGCTGGTGCTCGAGAGCATGAAGATGGAGACGGTCCTGCGGGCGCCCTTCAAGGCCCGACTCACCGAATGCCTGGTGTCGGTCGGCGGCCAAGTGGAGACCGGCGCTCCCCTGCTGCGCCTGGAGCCGCTGAGCGACGAGGCCGACGAGGACACCGGATCGGCCGACGACGCGGTGCTCGACCTTCCCGACCCCACCGAGCCGGCCGATGCCGGCGCGGGCCTGGCGCGCGGCGCACAGGATCTGCGCGGACTGCTGCGCGGGTTCGACGTCGACCCCGACGACACCGGGCGTCCGCTCGCCGACTACCTCGCGGCGCGAGCCGACGCGCTCGCCTCGGGTCGGCGCACGCTCGCCAGCGAGATCGACCTCGTCACGGTCTTCGCCGACATCGCGGCCCTCACCGAGCGGCGCCCCGCCGACGACGCGGCGGAGGAGGACGCCCACGTCCACAGTGCCCGCGAGCACTTCCACACCTACCTGCAGAGCCTGGACGTCGACGTCGCCGCCGTCCCGCAGCGCTTCCAGACCAAGCTGGCCGCGGCCCTGTCGCACTACGGGATCACCGAGCTCGATCGGACGCCCGACGTCGAGAACGCGGTGTTCCGGATCTTCCTGGCACTGGCTCGCGCCTCGGCGACCGCGCCCGTCGTCGTCGCCCTGCTGCGCCAGTGGCTCACCGACCCCGCACCCGAGGACGACCAGCGCGAGGCGGCCGGCGTCGCCGTGGAACACCTGATCGCGGTGTCGCAGGCCCGGTACCCCGCCATCGCCGACCTGGCTCGCGGCGTGCTCTACAACTGGTTCGGCCAGCCGCGGCTGCGTCGCAATCGCGAGGCCATCTACAGCCTCGTCCGGTCGCACCTGACCTACCTGGACGCGAATCCGGACGCCGCCGACCGCGCCGACCGGATCACCGACATGGTCCGCAGCACCGCACCGCTGGTGACTGTCCTCAGCGAACGGCTCAACGACGACTCGCTCGACGACGCCGTGATGCTCGAGGTCCTCACCCGCCGCTACTACGGCAACAAGGGGCTGACGGCGGTGCGCTCGTCGCGCAACGGGGGCTGCACCTTCGTCGTCGCCGAACGCGACGGCGCCTCGCTGGTGTCGGTCGCGTCGAGCTTCGAGAACCTCGACACGGCGCTGGACGGGCTCTCGGAGCTGGCCGAGACGTCTGCGTCGATCGACGCCGACATCTACGTCCGGTGGGAGAATCAGCCCCACGACAGCGACGGCCTGGTCGCCGCGCTGTACGACGTCCTGTCGGCGCACGTGCTGCCCGATCGCATCCACCGCGTCACCGCGACCATCGCCGGCCGCGGAGCCGACACCATGCACCACCACGTGACGTTCCGGCCGTCGGCGACCGGATTCACCGAGGACCGGCTGATCCGGGGACTGCACCCGTACATCGCGCGACGCATGCAGATGGAACGGCTGCGCAAGTTCGATCTGACGCGGCTGCAGTCGTCCGACGACGACGAGGTCTACCTGTTCCGTTGCGTCGCGAAGGCCAACCCGGCCGACGATCGGCTCATCGCCTTCGCCCAGGTCCGGGACCTGACCGCCGTCGAAGAGGACGGCAGGCTGCTGACCCTGCCGACCGCGGAGATCGCCCTCGGCACCTGCGTCGACGCGATCCGCCGCGCACAGTCGGGCCGCCCGACGCGCAGCCGGTTCACCACCAACCGGATCGTCATGTACATCTGGCCGCCGATGGAGGTGTCGCCGAGCGCGGTGAAGCGGATCGTGGAGCACACGATCGAGACCAACTCGGTCGCCGGCGCCGGCTTGGAGGAGATCACGCTGATCGGACGGTTGCGTGACCGGACGACCCGCGAGCTGTCGAAGGTCGAGATCCGGATCACCTTCGGTCCCACCGGCGAGTCGGTGGTGGAGTTGGGCGAGCCGTCCGACGAGCCGGTGGAGCCGATCGACGAGTACCGCCAGAAGGTCCTGAAGGCGGCCTCGCGCGGCACCGTGTACCCGTACGACCTGGCCGGAACGCTCGGCGAGTTCACCGAGTACGACCTCGACGGCGACGCACTGGCACCGGTCGAGCGGCCCAAGGGGCAGAACTCGGCGGGCATCGTCGTCGGCGTCGCCACCACCGAGACCGTCAAGCATCCGGAGGGCGTCACCCGCGTGGTGCTGCTCGGCGATCCGACGAAGTCGCTCGGTGCGCTGGCCGAGCCGGAGTGCGCCCGGGTGATCGCCGCCCTCGACCTGGCCGAGCAGATGCAGGTGCCGCTCGAGTGGTACGCGCTCTCCTCCGGCGCACGCATCTCGATGACTTCGGGCACCGAGAACATGGACTGGGTGGCCGCCGCGCTCAAGCGGATCGTCGAGTTCACCCAGGCCGGCGGCGAGATCAACGTGGTCGTCGCCGGGATCAACGTCGGCGCCCAGCCCTACTGGAACGCCGAGGCGACGATGCTGATGCACACCAAGGGCATCCTGGTCATGACGCCCGATTCGGCGATGGTGCTGACCGGCAAGCAGTCGCTCGACTTCTCCGGCGGCGTCTCGGCCGAAGACAACTTCGGCATCGGCGGCTACGACCGCGTGGCCGGCCCCAACGGCCAGGCACAGTACTGGGCGCCCAACCTGCCCGCGGCGCGGGACGTGCTGATGGCCCACTACGACCACACCTACGTGGTGCCGGGCGAGGCCGGTCCGCGACCGGCGACGTCGACCGACCCGGTGGACCGTGACGTCACCGAGTTCCCGCACAGCATCCCCGACAGCGAGTTCACCACCGTCGGCGACATCTTCTCGGCGACCGCGAACCCGGACCGGAAGAAGCCCTTCGACATCCGCACCGTGATGCGGGCGCTGTCGGACCAGGACCTGCCGGTGCTGGAACGCTGGGCGGGCATGGCCGACGCCGACACCGTCGTGGTGCAGGACGCGCACCTGGGCGGCGCGCCGGTGTGCCTGATCGGCATCGAGTCCAAGCCGGTCGCCCGACGCGGTTTCACCCCGACCGACGGCCCCGACACCTTCACCGCCGGCACGCTGTTCCCGCAGTCGTCGAAGAAGGCGGCCCGCGCGATCAACGCCGCGAGCGGAAACCGTCCGCTCGTCGTGCTGGCGAACCTGTCGGGCTTCGACGGCTCGCCGGAGTCGATGCGCAAGGTGCAGCTCGAGTACGGCGCCGAGATCGGCCGGGCGATCGTCAACTTCGACGGCCCGATCGTGTTCTGCGTGATCTCCCGGTACCACGGCGGCGCCTTCGTCGTGTTCTCCAAGGCGCTCAACCCGAACATGACCGTCCTGGCGGTCGAGGGATCGTTCGCCTCGGTGCTCGGCGGAGCGCCCGCCGCCGCGGTCGTCTTCGCCGGCGAGGTCAGCGCCCAGACGGCCAACGACCCGCGGATCAAGGAGCTCGAGGCGCGGATCGCCGACGCCTCCGGCACCGACCGCGCCACACTGGGGGCCGAGCTCGATCAGCTGCGCACCTCGGTGCGGGCGGAGAAGATCTCCGAGATGGCCGCGGAGTTCGACGGCGTCCACGACATCGCGCGCGCCGTCCGCGTGGGTTCGGTGGACGAAGTGATCAGCGCCGCGGCGCTGCGACCGCGGATCATCTCCGCGATCAGCGGCCGGTAGCCGCCTGACGGTCGAGCCGGGGCCTGCGACTGCGGGCCCCGGCTCTGTCGTCGCCGCACCCGGTGCCGGCGCCGCCCGGGCGCCCAGTCCGGTGACTGCCGGCCGGCCCGGTCGCTGCCGGCTACGCCCCGGTCTCGTCGGCCGGGGCCGGTTGTCCGGCGCCCGCGGTCGGTGCCCCGCGCCGATCCGCCGGCCGGGACACGAACAGCCGGTAGGCGACCGTCAGTGCGACCAGCCACACCGTCCCGGTCAGGAAGGCGATGCGGGTGTCGGCGTCGACGACGAGGATCACCGCGACGAAGCCGAGGAAGCCGATGGCGAGCAACTGGCCGTACGGCCAGAACGGGACGCCGAACTCCAGCGTCCGCTGCTCGGCCGACGACATCGCGCGGCGCGCCCGATACTGCGAGAGCAGGATCATCAGCCACACGAAGATCGTCGCGAAGGTCGCGATCGACGCGACGAGCAGGAACACACGGTCGGGCATCAACCAGTTCAGGACCACCGCGAGAAGCAGCGCCCCCACCATGACGACGACGGTGAACCAGGGCACGCCGTTACGGGTGACCACCTTCATCGCCGCGGGCGCCTGCCCCCGCTGAGCCAGCCCGTACATCATCCGTCCGGCGCCGAAGATGTCGCTGTTGATCGCCGACAGGGCCGCGGTGATCACCACGACGTTGAGGACGGCCGCGGCCGGCCCCACCCCGAGCGCCTCGAAGATCTGGACGAACGGGCTGCGGTCGCCACTGATCTGACTCCACGGGGTGATCGCCATGATGACGGCGAGCGTGCAGACGTAGAACAGCAGGATCCGGACCGGGACGGTGTTGACGGCCTTCGGGATGGTGCGGCTCGGGTCGGCGGCCTCACCCGCGGTGATGCCGATGATCTCGGTGCCGCCGAAGGCGAACATCACGACTGCGAAGCTCGACAGGAAGCCTGCGATCCCGTTGGGCATGAAGCCGCCGTCGGACCACAGGTTCGTCGCCCCCTGCGCCGGGTCGTGAACCCCGAAGCCGAAGATCAGGATCGCGACGCCGCCGACGATCATCGCGACGATGGCGACGATCTTGACCAGGGTGAACCAGAACTCCAGTTCGCCGAAGACGGTGACGCTGAGCAGGTTGACGGCGCCGATGAACAGCACCACCGCCAGCACCCACGTCCACCGCGGCACGTCGGGGAACCAGAAGCCCATGTAGACGCCGAACGCGGTCACGTCGGCCAGGCAGACGACGATCATCTCGAAGATGAACGTCCAGCCGGTCAGGAAGCCGGCCAGCGGCCCGATGTGCTCGCCGGCGAACTCCCCGAAGGAACCGGCGACCGGGTTGCGGACCACCAGCTCGCCGAGTGCCCGCAGCACCAGGTAGATGACTGCGCCGCCGATCAGATACGCCAGCAGGACCGACGGTCCGGCGGCGCGAATGGCTTCGGCGGAGCCGTAGAACAGACCCGTCCCGATGGCCGATCCGAGTGCGATGAAGCGGATGTGCCGGGCGTTGAGTCCGCGGGTCAAGGTGTCGGCGGTGCGGCTCAAGCGCGATTCCTTCTTGGTGAGACGAGCGTGGTGAAACGAGCCGGGACGGGCCGGCCGGCGGGTCGGAGCAGGAGTCAGAGCACGGAGTCGGCGGGGTTGCCCAGATCGGTGCAGTCCACGAGCAGCACGTCGTCGCGATGCTCGATCAGGTAGCGGACGGCCGACAGACCGGCGCCCATGTCGGCGATCACCTCGCGGATGCGGTCGGCGCCGAGGTAGATCGGCTGCGCGGCGCGACCGGCGAACGCGGCTCGGCAGATCGTTCCCGGGTGATCGCCTGCGGCGTCGATGACCCGCGAGACCGCGATCGGTCCGGAGTCGGGGCTGTCGAGCGTCTGCAGCACCACCCCGGTGAGGGCGGGATGGTCGTCGACGAAGGTGAGCGCGGCCGTGGAGCACGCGTCGAGGCTGGTGTACCACTCGGGCAGATACAAGGTGGTGGACGTGGTGTCGGGGGCGGGCACGATCCGCGCGCCCAATGCGACGAACACCTGTCCGCAGCCGCCCGCACCCAGACTTGACACGGCGGCCATCAGGCGCTGGATTCCGGGAACATCCTCATCACCTGCGGGGACGCGCTCGTCGCCGCGTGCGACGAGGACGATTCCAGCGACCGATCCAGCCGATGAGCCTGAATTAAAATCACTGCCGGATTCCATGATGCTCAATCTTACCCGCCCGATTACCATCGAGATCGCAACTGGTTCGCCCGACCGAGATCACCAAGGAGCCCCTGCTTCTCGTCCTCGGGCGTCGACGCGAGAGCACCGCCGAGGCGGTGTCCGCCGCCAAGAGGGAATCCGGTGAGACACCGGAGCTGACCCGCAGCGGTATGTCGGAACGACCGCCGTCAGACGCACTGGGACCGGCCCGCCGAGGCGGCCACCTCCCGGGAAGCGACGGCCAGTAGATGCGGGGCTCCTGTGTGAGCGCGCGCGCCGACGAGCCCGAAGACCTGCCCGTTGTATCGGGTGCACCCGCGCCCGATGGTTGTCCGCCTCGAGGGACGGGCGACTGACGAACCGACCTCCGTACCGGTGCGCGCGGCCTCGCCGAGGCGCACCGTGGAGGACGCGCCCGATCGGCGCGGCACACGACGAGGGCCGATTCGCAGCCGCCCTGCATGGCGACAGCTGTCCACTACTCATGCAGGAGAGAAGAACAGTCATGTCTGACGACAGGGCACACAGCACTGACACCGCCCGCGCCTTCACGGCCACCGTTCCGGGCGTCGCCCGCATCGGCGCGGGCCGCGAACTCAAGCGCGCCGTCGAAGGCTACTGGGCCGGCCGGATCGACGCCCACGCCCTCGACCAGGTCGCGACCGGCATCAAGCGCGACAGCTGGAATCAGCTGGTCCAGGCCGGTTTCGACGCCGTCCCGGTGAACACGTTCTCGTACTACGACCAGGTCCTCGACACCGCGGTGATGCTCGGCGCGCTCCCGCCGCGCACAGCTTCGGTCGCCGACCCGCTCGACCGCTACTTCGCCGCCGCCCGCGGCACCGCGGACATCGCCCCGCTGGAGATGACCAAGTGGTTCGACACCAACTACCACTACCTGGTCCCGGAGATCGGCCCCGACACCGTCTTCGCCCTCGATGCGACCAAGGTGCTCGACGAGATCGGTCAGGCCCGGGCCCAGGGCGTTCCGGCACGGCCGGTGGTGATCGGCCCGATCACCTTCCTCGCACTGTCGAAGGCCGTCGACGGCGCAGCCGAACCGCTCTCGCGGATCGACGACCTGCTCCCCCTGTACGTCGATCTGCTCGGCCGCCTCACGCAGGCCGGCGCCGAATGGGTGCAGATCGACGAGCCGACGCTGGTCACCGATCAGGCCTCCGACCTGGCTGCGCTGGCTGAGCGCGTCTACACCGCCTTGTCGGCGGCGCCCGCACGCCCGCGGATCCTGGTGCAGACCTACTTCGGCGACGCCGCCGACCGGCTCGGTGCGCTGGCGCGGACCGATGTGGAGGCCGTCGGCGTCGACCTGGTGGCCGGCTCTGCGGATTCGGTGCGGGCGGCGGGCCTGACCGGCAAGCACGTCGTCGCCGGTGTGGTGGACGGTCGCAACATCTGGCGGACCGACCTGGATCGGGCACTCGAGACGCTGCGGTCGCTGGCGCCGCACGTGGGTTCGCTCGCCGTGTCGACGTCGTGCTCGACCCTGCACGTGCCGTACACCGTGCGCGGCGAATCGGAGCTCGATGCCGCGCTGGCGAGCTGGCTCGCCTTCGCCGAGGAGAAGTTCGCCGAGGTGGCGGCACTGTCGCGCGCGCTGATCCACGGCCGCGACGATCAGGCCGGCCAGTTCGACGCGGCCCGCGCCGCGCTCGCCACGCGAGCCACCGATCCGCGGCTGCACGTCAGCGCGGTGCGGGACCGGCTTGCCGGGCTGTCGCCCGCCGACTGGACGCGCACGCCCGCCGACGTCCGTCGGCAGGCACAGGATGCGGCTTTGAACCTGCCGGTCCTGCCGACGACCACCATCGGCTCCTACCCCCAGACCGTCGAGATCCGCAAGGCTCGATCGGCGCTGCGCAACGGCACGCTCGACGCCGAAGGATACCGCTGCCGCATGGAGCGGGAGATCGCCGAGGTGATCGCGCTGCAGGAGAAGGTCGGGCTGGACGTGCTGGTGCACGGCGAACCCGAGCGCAACGACATGGTGCAGTATTTCGCCGAGCAACTCGACGGGTTCTTCGCCACCGCCAACGGCTGGGTCCAGTCGTACGGCTCACGCTGTGTGCGGCCGCCGGTCCTGTTCGGCGACGTCTCGCGTCGCGCGCCGATGACCGTCGGCTGGATCACGTACGCGCAGTCGCTGACCAACCGCCCGGTGAAGGGCATGCTGACCGGTCCGGTCACCATCCTGGCGTGGTCGTTCGTCCGCGACGATCAGCCGATCGCCGACACCGCGAACCAGGTGGGGCTGGCAATTCGCGACGAGACGGTCGATCTGGAGCGGGCCGGGGTGCCGATCATCCAGGTCGACGAGCCCGCGCTGCGTGAGCTGCTGCCCCTTCGCGACACCGACCGCGCTGCCTACCTGGACTGGGCCGTTCGATCGTTCCGGCTGGCGACCGGCGGCATCGCCGATCAGACACAGATCCACACCCACCTGTGCTACTCGGAGTTCGGCGAGGTGATCGGCGCGATCGCCGGCCTGGATGCCGACGTCACCTCCATCGAGGCGGCCCGCTCGCACATGGAGGTGCTCGACGATCTCAACTCCGCGGGCTTCGCCGCGCAGGTGGGACCGGGTGTCTACGACATCCACTCGCCGCGGATCCCGAGCGCCGACGAGATCACCGAGTCGCTGAGGGAGGCCTTGGGCGCGGTGCCCGCCGACCGGCTGTGGGTGAACCCGGACTGCGGTCTCAAGACGCGTCGCACCGATGAAGTGACCGCGGCCTTGAAGCACATGGTCGCTGCCGCACACCGGGCCCGCGCCGAGGTCGCACAGCCCGTCGGCTGACGAGCGCAAAGCCCGCCCCGACCAGGCCTGTCGGGTGAGTGAAGGGACGGACAGGCGCAGCGCATCGAGACCACCCGCCGGTCTCGATGCGCTTGCTCGCTCCGCTCCCAGGCTTACTCGACCACCCTAGAAACGAGACGACCCGCAGGTCTCGAACCGCTTACTCGACCACCCTAGAAACCAGGATTGTCGAGTAAGCGAAGGAACGAACAGGCGCAGCGCATCGAGACCACCCGCCGGTCTCGATGCGCTTGCTCGCTCCGCTCCCAGGCTTACTCGACCACCCTAGAAACGAGACGACCCGCAGGTCTCGAACCGCTTACTCGACCACCCTAGAAACCAGGATTGTCGAGTAAGCGAAGGAACGAACAGGCGCAGCGCATCGAGACCATCCGCCGGTCTCGATGCGCTTGCTCGACCACCCTAGAAACCAGGGTTGTCGAGTAAGCGAAGGAACGAAGTGACGAAGCGCATCGAGACGATCTGCAGGTCTCGATGAACTTAAACGCCGAATCCGGCAATTCGACCATCGGCAGTCATCGGAAGCGGTACCAATGGGTGAGGATGCAGCGACGCCTCCGGGCACCGCTGCGGAAGACTAGCGGATCGGAGTCGCCCGGATGATCAGATGGCTGTCAGTTCTCGGAGTATGGGTCGTCGGAGGCCTGACGCTGCTGCTGGTGTTCCTGGTCTCGCCCTGGTGGCTGTTCCTCACCGTGCCGATCGCGCTGGTGGCGGCCGTCGGCACGTACGACCTGTTCCAGCGCAAGCACAGCATTCTCCGGAACTATCCGGTCCTGGCCCACTTCAGGTTCCTACTCGAGGACATCCGACCGGAGATCCAGCAGTACTTCATCGAGCGCAACACCGACGGCGTGCCGTACGACCGCGACACCCGCACCACGATCTACGAGCGCGCGAAGAACGTGAAGGACGTCGATCCGTTCGGCACCGAACGCGATGTCACGAAGGTCGGCTACGAGTACGTCCAGCACTCGATCGCCGCGCAGCCGGCCCCCGAGGAGGCGCCGCGGGTGCGGATCGGCGGTCCCGACTGCCGTCAGCCCTACGACATGGCCATGTTCAACGTCTCCGCGATGAGCTTCGGCGCGCTGTCGGCCAACGCGATCCTCGCCCTCAACGGCGGTGCCGCGCGAGGCGGATTCGCCCACGACACCGGTGAGGGCGGGCTGAGCCCATACCACCTGCAGCCGGGCGGCGACCTGATCTGGGAGATCGGCACCGGCTACTTCGGCTGCCGGACCGACGACGGGCATTTCGACGCCGACGAGTTCGCGCGCAAGGCCGCCCACCCGAACATCAAGTGCGTGTCGATCAAACTCTCGCAGGGTGCCAAGCCTGGGTTGGGCGGGGTGATGCCGGGTGCCAAGGTGACCCCCGAGATCGCGCAGATGCGCGGTGTGCCCGTCGGTCGGACCGTCGTCTCGCCGCCCTCTCACAACCATTTCCACAGCCCGCGCGGCCTCTGCGAGTTCATCGGTGAACTGCGTGAACTGAGCGGCGGCAAGCCGATCGGGTTCAAACTGTGCGTCGGCTCGCGCAGCGAACTGCTCGGCATCTGCAAGGCGATCCGCGAGACCGGCATCGCCCCCGACTTCATCATCGTCGACGGCGCCGAGGGCGGAACCGGCGCGGCGCCGATCGAGTTCGAGGACAACGTCGGGATGCCGCTGACCCAGGGGCTGATGACCGTTCACAACGCGCTCGTCGGCACCGGACTGCGCGACCAGATCCGCATCGGCGCCTCGGGGAAGATCACCAACGGCATCGACATCGTCAAACGCGTCTGCCAGGGCGCCGACTTCACGCTGGCCGCACGGGCCATGATGATGGCCGTCGGCTGCATTCAGGCGCAGCAGTGCCACACCAACAAGTGTCCGGTCGGCGTCGCCACCCAGGATCCGCGGCGGGCACGGGCTCTGGACGTGCCCGACAAGACCGACCGCGTCTACCACCTGCAGCGTCACGTGGTCGACAACGCCAAGCAGTTCGTGGCGTCGATGGGGCTGCACAGCTTCGACGATCTGCACCCGTCGATGCTCATGCGCACCGTGGGCCCCAACCGGTCGATGTCGTACGCCGAGATCTACGAATGGCTCTCCCCGGGGCAGCTGCTGACCGATCCGCCCGCATCGTGGCGCGAGGACTGGGACTGCTCCCGGGCCGACACGTTCGTCCTCGGCAGCGCACACGTTCCGGATCCGTCGCACCGGCCCCCGACTCACAACGGGTCCACCGACCGACACCTCGCAGTCTGATCCCCCGCACGCTGACCGGCAGGAGTACGACCATGAGTTCTGACGCGCCTCACCGACGACCGACGCCGCGTACCCCGCACGATCAGGAGTCCCTCGTCCGGCAGGACCAGGGCATCGATCCGCTCCACGAGCACATCGACCCGGCGGAGTTCGCCGGCGGACTGCCCCAGCACCGGGCACAGTTCCCCAGCGTCCGCGTGGGCCGACGGTGGTTCAGCACCCTGTGGCTGATTCCGCTCACCATCGCGATGCTGGTGGTCCTGGTGGCCGTGGCCCAACAGCTGCGCCAGTACGACTGGATGCGGACATTCCTGACGGACTATCCGGGCACCGCGACCACGTACGCACCGTCGGTGACCGGGGGTTTCCCGGCGTGGCTGCGCTGGCAGCACCTGTTCAACCTGTTCTTCATGATGTATCTGATGCGCGCGGGCATCCAGATCCTCGCCGACCACCCCCGGTTGTACCTGAACGCAGGCAGCCGCCCGGACTCGGCCTGGCTTCGCATGCGCGGCCCGATTCCCGCAGACCGCCGGGACCAGCGCGACGCCGCAACGGTGTGGACCCCCAAGGACGACTCGGTGTCAGTGCCGAAGTGGCTCGGCATCCCCGGCATCCGACACTCGATCGGACTGGCGCGCTGGTGGCATTTCAGCTTCGACACGCTGTGGCTGGTGAACGGGCTGGTCTTCTACATCCTGCTCTTCTCCACCGATCAGTGGCGCCGACTCATCCCGACCTCGTGGGAGGTCCTGCCGAACGCACTGTCGGCGGGAATCCAGTACCTGTCGTTCGACTTCCCGGCGAACGAGGGCTTCACCAACTACAACGGCCTGCAGATCCTCGCGTACTTCTTGACGATCTTCGTCTTCGCCCCGCTCGCCCTGATCACCGGCCTGCTCCAAGCACCGGCGATCGCCGGGCGCCTGGGCACCGGACGCGGGCCGTTGAACCGGCAGGTGGCGCGCACCATCCACTTCTGCGTCCTGGTGTGGATGCTCTTCTTCATCGGCGTGCACACCGTGATGGTGTTCATCAGCGGTCTGGTCCAGAACCTCAACCACATCGTCCTGGGCACCGCCACCGACTCCTACTGGCCGCTGGTGATCTATGTCATCGCGATGGCGGTCCTGACCGTGCTGTGGCTGGCCGCGTCGCCGCTGACCCTGCGATACCCGCGGGTGATCCAGCTGACCGGACGGTTCATGGTCGGTTGGATCAAGTCGCTGATGGAGTGGACACAACCGACGGCCGAGTACCAGGAGAAGGACATCTCGCCGTACCTGTGGCCCAACGGGACTATCCCGACCTCCGATGAGTACCGCGAACTGCAGGCCGGCGACTGGTCCGACTATGCGCTCTCCATCGACGGCCTGGTGGAGAATCCGGTCGCGCTGAGCTACGCCGAACTGCTCGCGATGCCCAAACACGAGCAGATCACCCAGCACTACTGCATTCAGGGATGGTCGGGGGTCGCGAAATGGGGCGGGGTCCGGATGTCCGAGCTCCTCGACATCGTCAAACCGCTGCCCCAGGCCAAGTACGCGGTGTTCTACTCGCTCGCCGACGGCAGCGATCCGGGCGGCGGACGCTACTACGACTGTCACAAGGTCGAGCACATGTCGCGCGAGCTCACCATGCTCGCCTACGAGATGAACGGCGAACCGCTCACCCAGACTCACGGTGCACCGCCACGGCTGCGCAACGAGGATGAGCTGGGCTTCAAACAAGTCAAATGGATCGATTCGATCGAGTTCGTCGACTCCTTCGACCACATCGGCAAGGGTCAGGGCGGCTACAACGAGGACCACGAGTTCTACGGCTACCGCATGCCGATCTGACCCCGACTCCCGACACCATCGCATCGCTCACCGAAAGGACCCGCTGTGCCCACCGTCCGAGAAGCCACCTATCAACTGCTCCGCGATCTCGGATTGACGACGATCTTCGGCAACCCCGGCTCCACCGAGGAGACCTTCCTGCAGAACTTCCCCGACGACTTCCGCTTCGTCCTGGGCCTGCACGAAGCGTCGGTGGTCGCGGCCGCCGACGGCTATGCGCAGGCCATGCGCTCCCCCGCGCTGGTCAACGTCCACACCGCGGCCGGCGCCGCGAACGCGATGGGCACGCTGCTCAGCGCCGCGCAGAATCGCACTCCGCTGATCGTCACCGCAGGCCAGCAGACGCGCGAGATGCTGCTGCTGGATCCGTGGCTGGCCAACGCCGAACCGCACACGATCCTCAAACCGTATGTGAAGTGGGCCTACCAGCCGGTCCGCCCGCAGGACGTGCCGGGCGCCTTCATGCGGGCGTACGCGACGGCACTGCAACCGCCGGCCGGACCGGTCTTCCTGTCGCTGCCACTCGACGACTGGGATGCGCTCTGCCCGGAGCCGGCGGCGGTCCGCTCGGTGGCCTCCCGGGTGGCGCCCGACCCGGCACGCCTGGCCGAGTTCGCCGGGGCGCTGGCGACCGCACGGCATCCGGCGCTCGTCCTCGGCTCCGATGTGGCCCGCGGCGACGGTTGGCGGGAGGCCGTCGCCCTGGCCGAGCGGCTGGGCGCTCCGGTGTGGGCGGCACCGAGCAGCGAACGCCCGCCCTTCCCGGAGGACCATCCCCTGTACGCCGGCGGCCTGCCCTTCGCGCAAGGCCTGTTGTCGGAGCGGCTCGTCGGCCACGATCTGATCATCGTGATCGGCGCACCGGTCTTCCGCTACTACCCGTGGGTGCCCGGCCGGTACATTCCGGAGGGAGCCCGTCTGCTGCACATCACCTCCGATCCCGACGAGTCGGCCCGCGCGCCGGTCGGCGACAGCCTGGTCGGCGACGCGGTGTTGGCGATCGAGACCCTCACCACCATGGTCCCGGCCCGGTCCACGCAGGCGGCCACGGTGGTCCGCCAAGGCCACGGCATGGCACCGCATCCGCCGATCGAACCCGAGATCGACGACCCGGTGGACGACGCCGAGATGTCGGCGCGTGCACTGTTCCGCGTGCTGCGCCGGGCCGCACCCGACGACACCGTGCTGGTGGAGGAGAGCCCGTCCAACCTGGCCGATCTGCACGCCGAATGGCCGATCACCGAGCCGGACTCGTTCTATACCTTCGCCAGCGGGGCCCTGGGATGGGATCTGCCCGCGTCGGTGGGGATCGCGCTGGCCGAGCGCGACAGCGGCCGCGGACGGCCGGTGCTGGCGGTGATCGGCGACGGCTCCATGCAGTATTCGGTGCAGGCGTTGTACACCGCGGTCCGGCAGGAGCTGCCCGTGGTCGTCGTGGTGCCGACGAACGGCGAGTATGCGATCTTGAAGGCCTTCGGCAAGCTGGAGGACAGTCCGGGCGTCCCCGGCCTGGACATCCCGGGGATCAGTCCGGCCCTGCTGGCGCAGGGGTACGGCGCCGTCGGCGTCGTGGCCCGCACGCCCGCCGAGGTGCGCGCCGCGCTCGCCGACGCGTGGGGTCGGTCGGGTCCGACAGTGATCGAGGTCCCGGTCGATCCGGCGGTGCCGGACCTGACCTGAGGGTCGGTCACTGCCAGGCGAAGGGCGGCTGTTCCAGATCGGCGACGCGTGTGGCGCGATCGCGCAACACCACCTCGGCGAACTGATACAGCACCGCTGCCGTCGGCGCATGCACCAGGTCGCCCGCGATCGGAAGCTGGACCACCGGCCGCTCCGACTCGGGGATCGACACGAACCGCGCCGGCCGCAGCAGATCGTCGAAGGTCACATAGTGGGTTTCGGCGACCTCGGCCGGGTTCGGCGCCAGCGCGGGGTCGTCGTCGATCCAGCACACGACCGGCGTGATCAGATAGCCCGACCTCGTGCGGTAGTCGTCGAGCTGTCCGAGCACCGAGTCGGGTCCGGCGACGATTCCGGTCTCCTCGTGCAGTTCCCGCAGCGCCGCGTCCTCGGCGGTCTCCCCCGCATCCAGCCGACCACCCGGCAGCGCGAACTGGCCGGGATGATTGCGCATGGTCTGCGGTCGTTTGAGCAGCCAGACCCCGTGCGTGCCCTCGCGGCGGACCACGGTGATCGCCACCGCCGACATCCGCAGCGCGGCGTCGTTGATCGAGGTGCGGGGCCAATCGGTCAGGCGCGCCCCGGCCACTTCTCGCGAAACATCCATGACCTCCTGTCTACCCGCTTCCGGTCAAGCTCCCACCCGGTACCGCGGGAGCGTTGCCCGAAGGGCGTCACCCGAGTTCGACGAGCAGATCTCCGGGCGCGACTTCGGCGACCGAGGCGACGGCGACGCGGTTGACGATGCCGCCGACCGGCGCGGTGATCGCCGCCTCCATCTTCATCGCCTCGATCGTACCGATCGCCGACCCTGCCGCGATCGTGTCGCCCACGGCGACGGTGATCGTGACGACACCGGCGAACGGGGCACCGATCTGCCGCGGATCACTCCGATCGGCACGCTCGGCCGTCGACGACGAGGGTTCTACCGATCGGTCCTGCACCAGGATCGGCCGCAGGCTGCCGTTGACCGAGAACAGTACGGTCCGTCGGCCCAGTTCGTCTGGTTCGCCGACGGCCTCGAGCCCGACGAGCATCTCGGTTCCCGGCCCCAGCCGGATCCGATGCTCTTCGCCGGGCCGCAGGCCGTAGAAGAACTCGGTCGCCGACAGTCGGGAGGTGTCGCCGTAGGCGGCGCGGTGGTCGGCGAACTCCGCCGCCGGTCCGGGGAACAGCAGTCGATCCAGTGCCCGTCGTCGCTGCAACCCCGGATCCTCGAGGATCTCGCGATCCGCCGCGGACAGGCTCATCCGGGGAGGCGTGTGCGTGCGACCGGCGAGCACCCGGGTCCGCAGCGGCTCCGGCCAGCCGGCGGCGGGGACCCCGAGGTCACCGGACAGGAAGCCGATCACCGAGTCGGGCACATCATGAGCGGCCGGATCGGCCGCGAACTCCGCCGCGGTGGCCTGCTGCGCCACCAGCGACAACGCCAGATCGCCGACCACCTTCGACGTCGGCGTCACCTTGATCGGGCGTCCCAGCAATGCGTCGGCGTCCGCGTACGCCTGCTCGACTTCCTCGAACCGGTGCCCCACCCCCAGTGAGATGGCCTGCTGACGCAGATTCGACAGTTGGCCACCCGGGATCTCATGGTCGTAGACCCGACCGGTGGCCGCCCCGACCCCCGATTCGAACGGGGCGTACACCCGCCGCACCGCGTCCCAGAACGGTTCCAGCGCGCACACCGACCCCAGGTCGAGCCCGGTGTCGTGCTCGCCGTGCTCGAGCGCCGCGACCACCGCCGACAGTGAGGGCTGGCTGGTGGTCCCCGACAGCGGCGCGCCGGCGGCGTCCACCGCATCGGCGCCCGCAGCGACCGCCGCCAGGTATGTGGCGACCTGGCCGCCTGCGGTGTCATGGGTGTGGACGTGGATCGGCAGGTCGAACTCTCGACGCAGGGCGCCGACCAGTGCCGTCGCGGCGCGCGGCCGCAGCAGTCCCGCCATGTCCTTGATCGCCAGGACATGGGCGCCCGCGTCGACGACTCGCTCGGCGAGCCGCAGATAGTAGTCGAGGGTGTACAGGTCCTCGGCCGGGTCGGACAGGTCGCCGCTGTAGCTCAGGGCGACCTCGGCGACCACGGTGCCGGTCTCGCGAACCGCGTCGATCGCCGGCCGCATCGCATCGACGCTGTTGAGGGCGTCGAAGATGCGGAAGACGTCGATGCCGGTCGCGGCGGCCTCGGCGACGAAGCCACGACAGACCGCGTCCGGATACGGGGTGTAGCCGACGGTGTTGGCACCGCGCAGCAACATCTGCAGGCAGATGTTCGGCAGACCTTCGCGGAGACGTTCCAACCGCTCCCACGGGTCCTCGTGGAGGAAGCGCAGCGCGACATCGTAGGTCGCGCCGCCCCAGCACTCCACCGACCACAGCTGCGGGGTCAGGGCTGCCGTGTGCCGGGCGACGGTTTCCATCGCGCTGGTTCGCAGGCGGGTGGCCAGCAGCGACTGGTGCGCATCGCGGAAGGTGGTGTCAGTGATCGCGACCGCCTTCTGCTCGCGCAGCGAACGGGCGAACCCTTCCGGTCCCAGTGCCAGCAGCCGCTGCCGCGACCCGGCCGGTGGTTTCGCCAGCAACTCAGCCGACACCACAGGCAGCTTCGACGACGGGCGCACCGTCGTCGGCGCATCGCCGTGTGGCCGGTTGACGGTCACCTCGCCCAGGTAGCCGAGGAGCCTGCCGACGTCGTCGCCGTGCATCCGACCCGACAGGAGTTCGGGATGGTTCTCGATGAACGACGTGGTCGTGCCGCCCGCGAGGAAGTCCGGATCCTCCAGGACCGCGCGCAGAAACCCGATGTTGGTGGTGACGCCGCGAATCGAGAACTCGGCCAACGCGCGCCGGGCGCGGGCCGCCGCCGTGGGGAAGTCCCGGCCGCGACAGGTGAGCTTGACCAGCATCGAGTCGAAGTGGCCGGTCACCTCGCTGCCGAGGGCGGCGGCGCCGTCGAGCCGTACGCCTGCCCCGCCGGGAGCACGGTAGTCGCGCACGCGGCCGGTCTGCGGGCGGAAGCCGTCGGCCGGATCCTCCGTGGTGATGCGGCACTGCAGGGCGGCGCCGCGTACCGCAATCGCATCCTGGCGCAACCCCAGGTCGGCCAGCGTCGCGCCGGCCGCGATCTGCAGTTGCGCCGAGACCAGATCGACATCGACCACTTCTTCGGTGACCGTGTGCTCCACCTGAATCCGCGGGTTCATCTCGATGAAGTAGTGCTGTCCGCGCTGATCGAGCAAGAACTCGACGGTGCCCGCGCAGGTGTAGCCGATGTGCTCGGCGAAGGTGACCGCATCGCGGCAGATCTGCTCGCGGACCATCGGGTCGAGACCGAACGCCGGTGCGATCTCGACGACCTTCTGGTGACGACGCTGCAGACTGCAGTCGCGTTCGTACAGGTGAATCACGTTGCCGTGCGTATCGGCGAGGATCTGCACCTCGATGTGTCGCGGTTCGATCACCGCCTGTTCGAGGAACACCGTCGGATCGCCGAAGGCGGCCTCGGCCTCCCGGCTTGCGGCAGTGGCCGCATCGAGCAGGTCTTCGATCCGCTCGACCCGACGCATCCCCCGCCCGCCACCGCCGGCGATCGCCTTGACGAAGACCGGGAAGGTCATGGCGCCGGCCGCGTCGACGAGCGCAACCGGGTCGGCCGACGGCGCCGATCCGGTCAGCACCGGCAGCCCGGCGTCGCGGGCGGCCTGCACCGATGCCTTCTTGTCGCCGGTCAGATCGAGCACCGCCGCCGTTGGCCCGACGAAGGTGAGACCGTTCTCGTCACATGCGCGGGCCAGATCCGCATTCTCCGACAGGAAGCCGTACCCGGGGTACACCGTGTCGGCCCCGGATCGCAGTGCGGCACCGACGATCTCCGCAACCGACAGGTATGCCTTCACAGGGTGGCCGGGGGCACCGATCTGGTATGCCTCATCGGCTTTGAACCGGTGGACGCTGCCCCGATCCTCGTGCGGGAACACCGCGACGGTCCCGAGGCCGAGGTCGCGCGCGGCGCGGAAGGCGCGGACGGCGATCTCACCGCGATTGGCGACGAGGACCTTTCTGTCCGGGGCGGTCGGGCGGCGGTTGCTCATGCCGGCACCGCCCGCTGCTGGGGGCCGGAGTACGCCGACAGTGGGCGGATCAGGGCGTTCGACTCGGTCTGCTCGATGATGTGCGCCGTCCATCCGGTGATGCGGCTCATCACGAACAGCGGTGTGAACATCGGGATGTCGAAGCCCATGAGGTGATAGGCCGGGCCGGTCGGGAAGTCCAGGTTCGGGCGGATACCGGTGCGCGAGACCATCTCGTCCTCGAGTTCCCGGTAGATCGCCAGCCACTTGGGCTGCCCGAGATGCTCGGAGATCTCGCACAGGGCTTCGTACATCGTCGGCACCCGCGAGTCCCCTCGCTTGTAGACGCGGTGGCCGAAGCCCATCACCTTCTCCTTGGCGGTGAGCTTGGCATCGAGCCAGGCGCGGGCGCGTTCGGGTCTGTCGATCTCGATCATGTCGTGCATGACCGCCTCGTTGGCGCCGCCGTGCAGCGGCCCCTTGAGTGCGCCGATCGCGGCGGTCACCGCACTGTAGATGTCCGAACCGGTCGAGGTGACCACCCGCGCGGCGAAGGTGGAGGCGTTGAAGCTGTGCTCGGCGTAAAGCACCATCGACTTCTCGAAGGCGCGCACCACCGCCGAATCGGGGACCTCGCCGAAGCACATGGCCAGGAAGTTCTCCGCGTAGCCGAGGCCGTGATGCGGCGCGATCGGCTCGAGGCCGCGACGCCGGCGCAGGTCGGCAGCGACGATCGTCGGCAGCACCGCGAACATGCGCTGGGACTTCTCCAGCAGCGACGCCGTGGCGGTGAGATCTTCATCGGGGTCCTCGGTGCCCAGATAGCTGATCGTGGTGCGGACGACGTCCATCGGATGGCACGTCTCCGGGGTGCGGGCGAGGACGGCCAGCGCCGAACGATCCAGCCGGCGGGCGGCGCGCTCGCGCTGGGTGAACTGCTCGAGCTGTCGGTCGTCGGGCAATTCGCCGTACCACAGCAGGTAGGCGACCTGCTCCATGGAGCAGCGCTGCGCCAGCTCCTGCACCGGGTAACCCCGGTAGGTCAGCGAGTTGGTCTCCGGCACCACCTTCGAGATCGAGGTGGTGTCGACGACGACTCCGGTCAGCCCCTTGTAGACGGTATCGGTGGCGGTCTCGGTTCCGGTCATAATATCGGGTCCCCCGGTCGGGTGTAGGTGAACAGCTGGGTGTCGAAGGCGTTGTAATCGGCGTAGCGCAGGAACTCGTACAGTCGGGACCGATGCTGCATTCGGTCCAGCAGTCCGGACTGGGTTCCCGCGGCGGCGATCTCAGCCAGACCGGCCTCCACCGCCCCCATCGCCAGACGCAACGTGGTGACCGGATAGATCACCGCGTTGTAGCCGAGGTCGGCCAGTTGCGACGCAGTGAGCAGCTCCGATTTGCCGAACTCCGTCATATTGGCCAACAGCGGGGCGTCGACCTCCTTGCGGAAGCGTTCGAACTCCGCGGCGTCGGCGAGCGCTTCGGTGAAGATGAGGTCGGCGCCGGCGTCGACGTAGGCTTTCGCGCGGTCGATCGCCGCGTCAAGACCCTCGACGCCGCGTGCATCGGTGCGGGCGCAGACGATGAAGTTCTCGTCGCGGCGGGCTCCGACGGCGGCGGCCAACCGGCGCACCATGTCCTCGACCGAGACCACTTCCTTGCCGTCGAGGTGCCCGCACCGTTTGGGGTTCACCTGATCTTCCAGGTGACAACCGGCCAGGCCGGCATCCTCCAGGACCGCAACGGTGCGCGCGGCGCTCATCGGCTCACCGAAACCGGTGTCGACGTCGATCAGGGTGGGCAGGTCGGTGGCACGGGCGATGACACCGCCACGTGCAGCGACCTCGGTCAACGTGGTCAGACCGATGTCGGGCAGGCCGAGATCTGCCGACAATGCGGCTCCCGAGACGTACACACCCTCGAATCCTGCGTTGGCGACGATCTTGGCGACCAGCGGAGAGAAGGCGCCCGGCCACCGCTGCAGATCTCCTGAGTTCAGTGCGGATCGCAGGCCCTGACGCTTGTCTGCGTCGCTGAGCGCCGAGGAGAACACCGTGTGAGTGGACTCGGCCATGTCAAAGAATGCCCTTTCCGGTCTCCGGCGCCGCAACCAGAACGGTGTCCAAGACGCGCACGTTCAGCGCATCCAGTCCACCGGCAGGCAACTCCGCCAGGTTGCAGGCGGCGGTGGTGAACCGCTCCTGCTCGACGGGATTCACCACACCTTCGGCCATGCGCGCGAACTTGTCCAGGTACTGTGCGCGGGCGAAGGGTCGCGCGCCGAGCGGATGCGCGTCGGCGACGGCGAGCTCGTCCTCGATCACCTCGCCACTGACGAGAGTGATGACGGCGCGGGCACCGAAGGCCTTCTCGTCAGGATCAGTCGAGTGGTAACGGCGGGTCCACTCCGGGTCCTCGACGGTCGAGATCTTGCGCCACAGCTCCACGGTGTCGGGACGGGCGGCCCGCTCGGGGGCGTACGAACGCTCATGATCCCAGTCCCCGTCCTGCAGGGCGACGGCGAAGATATACATGACCGAATGGTCGAGCGTCTCGCGGCTGGCGGTGGGATCGAACTTCTGCGGATCGTTCGAGCCGGTGCCGATCACATAGTGGGTGTGGTGGCTGGTGTGCAGCACGATCGACGCGATCTGTGACAGATCGCCGATGCGCTCGCGCATGCGACGCGCGAGATCGATGGGCGCTTGGCTCTGGTACTCGGCCGAGTGTTCTTTCGTGTAGCTGTCCAGGATCGCGCGCTTCGCCTCGCCCGGACCCGGGAGTGGAATCGTGTACCGGGCCTCCGAACCACCGAGCATCCAGGCGATGAAGCCGTCCTCGCCCTCCCAGATCGGGGCCGGTGCGCCTTCCCCGCGCATTGCACGGTCGACGGCCTCCACGGCGATCTTTCCCGCGTGTGCAGGCGCATACGCCTTCCAACTGGAGATGGCGCCCTTGCGGGATTGGCGAGTCGCGGTCGTCAAGTGCAGCGCCTGTCCCACCGCCTGGTAGATGGTGTCGACGTCGAGGCCGAGCATGGTGCCGAGTCCGGCCGCTGCCGACGGGCCCAGATGCGCGACGTGGTCGATCTTGTGCTCGTGCAGGCACATGCCCCGGACGAGGTCGATCTGGATCTCGTAGGCCGTGGCCAGACCGCGGATGAGGTCGGCGCCGCCGGCACCGACACGCTGTGCGACGGCGACGAGCGCAGGAATGTTGTCGCCGGGGTGGGAGTAGTCGGCGGCCAGGAAGGTGTCGTGGTAGTCGAGCTCACGGACGGCGACCCCGTTGGCCCACGCGGCCCACTCGGGCGCGTACGCACCGCTGACCCCGAAGACCGTCGAGCCGCCGACCAGGGGCCGAGTCTGAGCCTGCCGGCGCGCCGTCGTGACCGGCCGACGGGCCACTGAGGCGACGCTGACTGCAGCGTTGTCGATGATGCGATTGACGATCATCTCGGCAGTGTCGGCGGGGACGGCGACGGGGTCGACTGCGACCTGAGCGATCTTGTATGCGAGGTGATCGGTGATCGGGAACTCTTCGACGCTGCGCCGGGTACGAACTTCGTGGTTGATCATGTTTGCACCGTACGCAGCAGTTCAGGCCATCCGAAAGCCCTGGACAATGCGTATTTCTGTGGATACCGAAAGCCATTCCTGCGTAAGTTGCGGACGCGACGGGGGCTAGAGTCACCGCTATGGCGAAGACATACGTGGGTGCGCGGCTGCGTCGCCTGCGAGAGGAGGCCGGACTGTCACAGGCAGCGCTGGCCCGACGGCTCGAACTGTCGACGACCTACGTCAATCAGCTCGAGAACGACCAGCGACCGATCACCGTTCCCGTGCTGTTGACGATCACGGCAGCCTTCGACCTGTCACCTGACTACTTCGCCGCGTCCGGGGATGCCCGCCTGACCGCCGAGTTGGCAGAGGTGATCCTCGAGCAGGGCGAGGCGATCAGTCGATCGGAGGTCGCCGAACTGGTGGCGCGAATGCCCGGGATCGGCAATGCGCTCGTCGGCATGCATCGACGTCTCGCGGCGGCGACCGCCGAGTTGGAGACGCTGCGCACCGATGCCGGCGACAGCGAGTCCCGAGTCACGCCGTTCGAGCAGGTCCGTGACTACTTCTACGATCGCCGCAACTACGTCGCTGAGCTCGATCTGGCCGCCGAGCAGCTGTTCTCCGAGGCCGGACTGTCGGTCGGCGGCCTCGACCTCCAACTGGCGGGGTTGCTCGACAGTCGCTTCGGGATCCGAGTGGTGATCTCGGCCGCAGGTGAGACGTCCAGCCCGAAGCGGGTCTACGACGAGGCAGCGGCCACCCTCGTACTGGCGCGCCGATTGACGGCGGGCCAACGCGCCTTCCAATTGGCCACACAGCTGGCGCTGCTGTCCCAGCGGGAGGTGATCGATGGTCTGGTCGCCTCCGCCGAGGCTCTCGACTCGGCATCGATCCCGGTCGCGCGGGTAGGGCTGGCGAACTACTTCGCCGGGGCGCTGGTCCTTCCCTATACCGAGTTCGCCTCCGCGGCACGCACCTCGGGATATGACATCGATCTCCTGAGTCGACGCTTCGAGGTCGGATTCGAAACGGTCTGCCACCGGCTGTCGACGCTGCAGCGCCCCGGCGACCGCGGCGTCCCGTTCATATTCGTCCGCGTCGACAAGGCCGGGAACATCTCGAAACGGCAGTCGGCGACCGCATTCCACTTCTCCCGTGTCGGCGGAAGCTGTCCGCTGTGGGTGGTCCACGACGCTTTCACGGTGCCCGGCCGGGTTCACACGCAGGTTTCGCAGATGCCCGACGGCCGCAGCTACTTCTGGCTGGCGCGGACCGTCGACGCCGGCCCCGGCGGTCATCTCGCGACACCGTCGGACTTCGCGATCGGCCTCGGCTGCGATCTCGCTCATGCCGACGAACTCGTCTACGCGACCGGGATCGACCTGACCGATCACCGTATGACTGTGCCGATCGGCGCAGGCTGCAAGGTCTGTCCTCGGCCGGTGTGCGCGCAGCGGGCCTTCCCCATGTTCGGTCGCGGCATCCACATCGACGAACACATTAGCGACTCGGTGCCGTACCGACCGTCGGACTTCGTCTAACCGGGGCACCTGGCCACGGCCGACTGCGCACCGTTACGCGGCGGCGGTGGGTGCGGTGGTCATCGTGCGGCGGGCGTTGGAGCGGATCGGTTCCCGCGAAACCACCGGACGCGACGTGTCGGCCGGTGGCCGGAACCAGGGATGCCGGTCGTGGCCGATGAACACCTCCCACCCCGTGTGATGGACGACGGTGTGGTGCATCCGGCACAGGAGCACACAGTTGTCGACCGCCGTCTCACCACCCTCCGACCAGGGCACGCAGTGATGCGCATCGGTCCACGACACCGGCCGCCCGCACCCGGGGAACGCACACCCCCGATCACGCGCCTCGAGCGCCTTACGCAAAGCCACCGTCACCAGACGGTGCTCGCGGCCCACATCCAACGGCGCCGACTCCCCATCGAGCACCACCCGCCGCATCGCCGCCTCACACACCACCAACCCCACCGTGGCCGGCGAGACCGGCCCGGCGAACCCGAGAGAAGCCACCGGCGACGCGCCCGCAGACGGACTCGGCGCGGGCCCGGCGGCCTGGGTGCGGGTGGTCTCCGTGCGGGCGGTCTCGGTGCGGGCGGTCTCGGTGTGGGTGGGGACGATCAGCGTCACGTGCGGCAACACCCCGCCCGAGGCGGTCGGTCGGTCACGGCCGGTCAGGTAGCCGCGCACGATCTGCCCGAACGCCTCAGCCCGCCGCTGAGTCACCGTCCGCAGGTCCCGCGACCCATCCGGCAGCGGCACCGGCCGACACAGCGGATCCAGCGCCTGATGCAGCTCCTCCCCAGACAACGCATCCAGATCGAGGGTGGCGGTCGTACGGCCGTCAGCGCCGGTGGTCAGGGTCATCTCGTTCAGGTCGGGCCGCTCGGCCACCGGCACCACCTCCGACTCCGGATCGGCGGGATCGGGAGCGGGCGCCCACTCGAGGGCCAACTCGCGGGCACGGGTATCGACGTCGGCCGGCGTCACCTGCACGATGAGCCTGCGCGGCCAGATCC
>NZ_JBCDWL010000006.1:0-239704 GCF_039946255.1 Gordonia aichiensis
GGAACATCCATGACTGCATGGTGATCATTGCTGCCGCTCCGTGCGGCCGCGCGAGGCTGGTGCAGCGTTCGATGAAAGCGGCGAAGAGGTCTGACTTGCTGTTTGGGTACTCGTCCTTCATGAACTGACCCAACCTGACCCTGCCAACGCATCTACGCAGGTGGTCAGAGGCTCAACAGCATGTCGCCATCCTTCAGTTTCCGTCCTCGATGGCTACCCGGATGGCTACCCCGAATCCGCATGATCCACGTCATATCTTGGTTTCATGTCGAGGCTCAAGCAGCGCAGCAAGGGAACCGGTTCGATATATCGAAACTCGCGGGGCCAGTGGGTAGCCTCGATCGAGGCTGGGTGGACCGAGCGCGGCCAGCGGCGCCGCATCACCCTGAAAGCCGGTACCAAGGCCGCGGCGCGGAGGCGGCTCGCGGAGGCACAGCAGCGGATTGCTGCCGAGGGCTGTGTCACCCAGAATTTCGGCAGCATCACGGTCAAGCGGTGGGCCGATCGGTGGCTCGAACAACGACAGCGCATAGTGCGCCCTGGCACCTACGTCTCCGACCGCTCGAGCATCCATCGGTGGATTGTGCCGACCATCGGACACCTGCGTCTTGACGCCCTCGTGCCCGCAGACATCCGGAAGGTCACCAAAGCCCAGGAAGACGCCGGTCTTGCACTCGCCACCATGCAGCGCACGCACGCCGTGCTCACCAAAATCCTCTCGGACGCAGTCGCCGAGGGCTACCGGGTTCCACAACACGCCCGAGAGACGGGTAGCCCGGGTGCCGGACACTCCTCGCGGCAGTCGCTGAGTGCAGAGGCCGCGGCGAGAATCCTCGCCGTCGCCGTCACCCGCCCCGATGCCTCGCGATGGGTCGCAGCACTCGTTGAAGGCCTACGCCCCGCCGAAGCACTGGGCCTGACCTGGGACATGGTGGACCTCGAGACCGAGACGATGACCCTCGCCTGGCAGCTCAAGGCACTGCCGTACGTTGAGTTCAGACAACCCGAGAGCGGATTCCGAGTCCCGCGCGGGTTCGAGTCCCGACAAGTGCACGGCGCTTATCATCTCGTCCGACCGAAGACGCGCGCCGGGAGTCGCGTCATTCCGCTTGTGCCGTGGCTCGTCACAGCACTGTCGTCCTGGGCGGAGTGCGCGCCATCGTCGCCGTCAGGGCTCGTCTGGCCCCGAGACGACGGCACACCCCGATCCGCGGAGCTGGACCGCCGACAGTGGTACGACCTCGTAGAGGAAGCAAAAGTCACGGTCACGCTGCCGGACGGCAGCACTCGACGACCACTGCTGTACGAGGCACGACACACCGCCGCCACACTGCTGCTATCCAGCGGGGTCGACGAGACGACGATCAAAGCAGTGCTCGGACATTCGTCCGTGCTGAGTACGCAGTCCTATCTGCATACAGACAGCTCGCGGACTCGTGCGGCGCTCACGGTGTCCGCCGAGATGGTCGGCCTGTGCCGGTAGCCTTTGGGGCAAACGTAGTCTTGAGAGCAAACGCATCTCGGCTACCCCGATGGCTACCCTCCGGGACCCGCCAGCGGGCGGCAGCCTGATCCGATGCCCCGGTCAACCCCGTAAGGAATCCAGTTGAAGACGCTTGAACAGGTTGTTGCGCAGCATCGAGACGAATGGGCGGCACGCTCGCGGGCGCAGCAGCAGTTGGAGATCGAGAACAACGAGGCCGTCGCCAAGCTCTACGGGCTCGAAGACGAGGTGAGCTCGGATGTCCCCCTCGAACGCGTCTCCCTCACCAACAACTCCGCGTTCCGGTGGCCGAACAAGACTCCCGAAGAGCGCGACGCACTGTTCATCGAGTCTTCGATCGTGGACCTCGTCTCGTATGCCGCCGGCTGCATGTTCGGCCGCTACAGCCTCGACAAGCCGGGACTGATCCTCGCCGACCAGGGCTCGACGCTGCAAGACTACCTTGCGAAGGTGTCGGCGAGCTCAGCCGACGACGTCACCTTCATGCCCGACGCCGACAATGTGATCCCCTTCGTCGACGACGGCTGGTTCGAGGACGACGTCGTCGAACAGTTCCGGATGTTCCTGAAGGTCACCTTCGGCACCGAGCACTTCGAGGAGAACCTGCGGTTCGTGGAGGAGTCGCTGGGTGTGAAGACGCTGCGCGACTACTTCATCACCAAAACCGGCAAGTCGAAGTTCTACGATGATCACGTCAAACGCTACAAGAAGCGCCCGATCTACTGGATGTTCTCCAGCCCCAAGGGGTCGTTCAACGCGCTGATCTATCTGCACCGGTACACGCCGTCCACGGTGTCGACGGTGCTCAACGAGTATCTGCGCGAATACGAGAACAAACTGCAGAAGGCCTTCGAACGCTCCGAGCAAGCTGCTGCAGGCGGCGGGGCGGCGAAGGAGCAGAAGGAGGCCGATCGGCTCCGCAAGGTGCTCGCCGAACTCCGCGACTACGAGCACGACGTGCTCTACCCTCTCGCGACGCAGCAGATCGAGATCGACCTCGACGACGGCGTCAGGGTGAACTACCCGAAGTTCTACCCGGCGGTGAAGAAAGTAGCAGGACTGGAAGCTTCCGATGGATGATGGCGTCACCCCAGCATCAACCGACTCTGGGCTGATCGTTCCCACTGATGACGACCGCCGGGAACTCGAGGCGAAGACTGGAGGGACTCGTCATGAGTGAACTGGCACGATCGGATGCGTCCGACGCCCTGTTAGATCAGATCTCGACGCTGATCGAACAGACCCGCAGCGCCGTCGCCACACAGGCGAATGCGGCCCTGACCCTGATGAACTGGCAGATCGGGCACCTCATCGACGTTGAGGTGCTCGAGCAGCAGCGCGCGGAATACGCCGAGGAGATTGTCGCTACGCTGTCGCAACAATTGACCGATCGGTACGGACGCGGCTTCGACAAGTCGAATCTCTACCGAATGGTGCGCTTCTCCCAGACCTTCCCCGACCGGGAGATTGTGGCCACGCTGGGGCAACAATTGAGCTGGAGCCACTTCAAGGTGCTCTTCCCCGTGCACTCGGAGGAGGCACGTGCCTTCTACATCCAGCAGACCCTCAACGCCCGGCTCAGCGTCCGTGCCCTGCGCGAGCTGATCGGCCGCCAAGGGTTCGAGCGACGCGAGATCGCCAACGCACAGACCCCCGGCGGCTCCGCGGTCCCTCTCGACACCTTCAGCGATCCCTACTTCCTCGACTTCCTCGGACTCAAAGACAGCTACGCCGAACGCGATCTTGAGGACGCACTCATCCGCGACATGGAAGCCTTCCTCCTCGAGGTCGGCAACGGCTGGACCTTCGTAGCCCGGCAGAAGCGGATGACGGTCGGCGACGACGACTTCTGGCTCGATCTGCTGTTCTACTCACGGCCGCTGCACCGGCTGATCGCTGTGGAGCTCAAGATCGGAAGGTTCAAGCCTGCCCACGAAGGGCAGATGAAGCCGTACCTCAAATGGCTCGACCGCTACGAGCGCCGCTACGACGAAGAGCCGCCGCTGGGCCTGATCCTGTGCACCGAGACTTCCCGCGAGCAGATCGAGCTGCTCGAGATGCACAAGGACGGCATCGTCGTCGCCGAATACTGGACGGCACTCCCGCCGCGCGACGAACTTCAACAGCGGATCACGCAGATCTACCGCGCCGCACAGGAACGAATCGCGCGCCGCGCACTCGGCACGGCCCGGGACGACGAGGACAAGGACGAGGAATGACCACGACACCCACCATCGCCGATCACCTCGCCGACCGTTTCGAATCGCAGCGGATCGTCGTCTGGCACGACCCCGACGGCGGATATGCGACCGAACTCGAGGCGCTCGCACCCGACGAGGTGACGGTGCTCTCCGTCGCCGACGACGAGTTCGCCGTCAAGCACCGGGTACTGCGCGACGAGCCGACCTCGAAGTTCCTCATCTACCGGTCCGGCGTCATCCCCGAGGGTGTCGGAAACTGGTTACTGGACATCGAACTGGGCTACGCCCCGGTGTTCACCGCTGACCGCGGCGCACTGATGCGCGCCGACCTCGGACTCACCGCACCCGGCGCCGACGAGCTGATCGCCGCACACCCGTCGTTCTTCGACGACCCGACGTTGGTGGCGCGACTCAAAGCCCTCCCCCTCGTCGGCGACGACCTCACCGTCGCACAAGCCCAGCTGTGCGCGGTAATGCTGGGGCAGACCGAGCACAGTTTCTCCGAGCTGACCCGCACCCTGCTGATGCAGCACGCCGACGCCGACACCATCGGATTCGACGCCCTCACTGCTCACGGCCTGACCGACTTCTACTGGTCGGGAGCCGCCAGCATCTACGGGTTCGCCTCCCCGACCCCGACGGTGGCCGGGCTGGTGTTGTGGATGTTTCAGCGGGCCGCCGACGGCTTCAACGCGACCGCGTCGCGTAAAGAGCGCAACCTGGCGCTCGACTTCCGTGGCTTCCGCGACTCCAAACGCAGCAGCCGCGCGATGAAGAAGCTGGCGCGCACTGCCGAGAGCAACCTCGACTACGCCGAGCACGTCGGTGAGATCACGTGGGACACACTGACCGTCGGCGACGTCTTCGACGCCGGTGAACGCGAAGTGATCCGCCGTCTGGTGGACGGTATCAGCACCCAGACCATGCCCTACCGCGACATCACCGACACCATCAGCGCCCGACGCCGCGACAGCTTCTGGTTCGATGACTACGCCATCCTCTACGAGGCGCTGAGCGCCGCCGCCGACCTACTTCCCGCGATCCGGAACACCACCTTCCACCTCACCGGCTTCGACGACGGGCTGACGCAGTACCGCAGCGAGTGGTATCGCATCGACCAGCTCTACCGTCAGTTCACGCAGGCCTACCTGACGGCCGAGTTCAAACAGCCGATCGAGGTGCTGGCCACTCTGGTGGAGAACGCCTACATCACCGACTTCCTGTCCCCGCTCGGCGTCGCCTGGCAGCAGCAGGTGGACGCCGTCACCGACTGGCGCAGCCTCGGAATCACCTCACAGACCTCGTTCTACGACGAGTACGTCGTCCCTGCGCTCACGGGACGCAAGAAGGTCGTCGTGGTCATCTCCGATGCCCTGCGTTACGAGGTCGCCGAAGAATTGAGCACCAGAATCCGCGGGGAGAACAAGTTCTCCGCAAGGCTCGACGCCATGCTCGGGGTACTCCCGTCGTACACACAACTCGGGATGGCGGCACTGCTCCCCCACAACAGCCTGGCACACTCACCCGACGGCGACCCGGTCCTCGTCGACGGACAACGCTCCGACGGCACCGCCAACCGTGCCAAGATCCTCGGCGGCGTCGGCGGCACCGCCATCCGGGCCACAGACTTCCTGGAGACGAAACCGGCCGAACGACGCGACCTGTACTCGTCGAACCAGGTGCTCTACGTCTACCACGACACGATCGACGCGACCGGCGACAAAGCTGCCTCTGAGCATCGGACGTTCACCGCGACCGCCGACGCCATCCGCGAATTGATCGACATCGTCAAGAAACTCGCCAACGCGAACGCGACCAACATCCTCATCACCGCCGACCACGGATTCCTCTACCAGCGATCCAAGCTGACCGACCAGTTCAACCTCACCGCGAAACCGCAGGGTGAGCAGATCGTCGCCTCCACCCGCCGCTACGTGCTCGGGCGAGGGCTGAAGGACGACCCGGCATTCACCACCTTCCGCCCCGAGCAGATCGGCCTGGACGGTGATCTGGAGGTGCAGATCCCGAACTCGATTCAGCGAATCGTGCAGCCCGGGGCGGGCTATCAGTTCGTGCACGGCGGTGCCTCGCTGCAGGAGGTCGTGGTGCCGGTGATCCAGGTCAACAAGAGTCGCAGTGACACGGTCGAGCCGGTGAACGTCGACATCCACCCCGAATCGGATCGGATCACCACCGGGCAGATCGTCGTCAAGCTGTACCAGTCGGCGAAGGTGGAGCCGCATCGACCCGCGCGGATCCTGCGCGCCGGCCTCTACTTCGGTGACACGCTCATCTCCAACGAGAAGGAGATGACGTTCGACTCGGCCAGCGACGCCGGGCGCGACCGCTTCCAGAATGTGACACTTTTGCTCAGCAAAGACGCCGACGCGGCCAATGATCACAGCGTCGAATTCCGGTTGTCGGAGCCGATCGAGGGCACCGATCAGTGGAAGAAGTACAAGAGCGCGCCGTACACGATCAAACGCGCCTTCGCCGGCGACGACGGATGGGATTTCTGATGAGCGAAGACACCGACCTGGACAGCACCGCCGTCGTCGAACCGACGGCACTCGATCGCAAGATCAACGCCCACTTCCCGGGAGCGGTGGTGCGCAAGGATCTGGTGAAGGCCGTCAAAGGCAATGCGATCGTCCCGTCGTACGTGCTGGAGTACCTGCTGGGGCAGTTCGCCGCTACCGACGACGAGGCGACCATCCAAGAGGGCATCGAGAAGGTACGCCGGATCCTCGCCGAACACTATGTGCACCGCAACGAGTCGGAACTGGTGAAATCGAAGATCCGCGAGAAGGGTCGGTTCCGGATCATCGACCGTGTCACCGTCACCCTCAACGAGAAGGACGACGTCTACCAGGCGTCGTTCGCCAACCTCGGAATCAGCGGGGTGTTGGTGGAGCCGAACACCGTCAACGCCCACCAGAAACTCCTGGTGGGTGGAGTGTGGTGCCTGTGCGACATCGAATACTTCCACACCGACGACGCCCGCGCGGTGCCGTGGATTCTAGGGCGCTTGCAGCCGATCCAGATGTCGCATTTCGACTATGATGGCTACCTCGCAGCCCGCGCCGAGTTCACCACCGACGAGTGGATCAATCTGTTGATTCAGTCCATCGGATTCGATCCAGAGATGTTCGGGCGGCGGGCCAAGCTGCTGCAGCTGACCCGGCTCATCCCGTTCGTCGAACGCAACTACAACCTCGTGGAGTTGGGCCCGAAGGGTACCGGTAAGTCGCACATCTACTCGGAGTTCTCGCCGCACGGCATGCTGGTCTCCGGCGGTGAGATCACCGTGCCGAAGCTGTTCGTCAACAATGCCAATGGCAAGATCGGTCTCGTCGGCTACTGGGACGTGGTCGCGTTCGACGAGTTCGCAGGCAAGAAGAAGCGCACTGACAAAGCGCTGGTCGACATCATGAAGAACTACATGGCGAACAAGTCGTTCTCCCGTGGCATCGAAACCCTCGGTGCGGAGGCGTCGATGGTGTTCGTCGGCAACACCTCGAACACTGTGCCGTACATGCTCAAGCACTCCGACCTGTTCGACGAGTTGCCCGAAAGTTACCACGACTCGGCGTACCTCGATCGCCTGCACTTCTACATCCCCGGCTGGGAGATCGACACGATCCGCGGCGAGATGTTCTCGGCCGGTTACGGTTTCGTCGTCGACTACATCGCAGAAGTCCTCAAGTTCATGCGCAACCTCGACTACTCGGATCGATATCAGGACCGGTTCGCCCTCGGCGCCGACATCTCCACCCGCGACCGCGACGCCATCCACAAGACCTTTTCCGGCCTGATGAAGCTGCTCTACCCGCACGAGCAGGCGACCGCCGAGGAGACCGAGGAGATCCTCCGCTTCGCCATAGAGGGCCGCAAACGCGTCAAAGATCAGATCCTCCGTATCGACGACACCATGGCCGCGGTCAAGTTCGGATTCCAGCCTGTCGGGGGTGACTGGCAGGTGGTCACCACGCTGGAGGAGGAAGAGTATCCGGAGCACTATCACCGGAACGCGAGTCGCGACAGCGGCCAGACTGTCGAGGCGGATGCTGCGGTGGGGACTACGCAGGCCGCGATTCCATCGCCCCTGCCCGAAGCACCCGAGCCCGAGCCGTTGTTCGAAGGGCATCGCGACTACGCCGAGAACCAGCGCGGTGTCTCCTTCGAGACCATGCTGATGCCGTATCTCCGCGACGCCACCGAGATCGAACTCCACGACCCCTACATCCGGATGAATCACCAGGGACGCAACCTGGTCGAACTGCTTGCACTGATCGCTGCGGCCAAGGATCCAGCCGACGTGGTGAAGTTCCGCCTCTACACGGTTCTGGAATCCGATCCTGTCTACCAGCAACGGCAGGTGGAGATGCTGCAACAGATCATCAACGCCGCCCTTCAGCAGGGCGTCGCCGTGAAGGTGCACAAAGATCCGGGCGGTCACGACCGGTGGATCCGCACCGACACCGGCTGGCGCATCAATCTCGGCCGCGGTCTCGACATCTTCCAGAAGTCCGACGGCGGTTGGTTCGACTTCGGCACGTCACGGCAGGAGTTCCGGCAGGTTCGCGGATTCGGGGTGACGTACATCCGGGAGATGCAGTAGCGACGTATTCGTTCGGTCAAGGCTGTCGTCTGGTGTCATCCGCTGACACCAGACGACAGCGTTGAGAGGTGCTCTGCGAGCCCTGCTCACCCTCACGTCCCCGACACCGGCGGCAGCATCAGCCGCACATTGACGCCGTTGCAAAAGTCGATCAGCACACTGTCATATCAGTGCAGCAGTCCCTTCACATCCCGTGGACGAACAACCACTGACCAGTCGGTCCTAACGACACCTGCTCGGTCACCACCAGCTCACCGGCCTCGTCGACCGCGAGCTGCCCATCGTCGTTGGCCTCCGCGAGCGCCTGCGGCGCCGAGGGCGTCGACGACGAGGACGCGGTCACCGTTCTGGATCTTGGCCGCCATCGACGTGTGCGTCACCAGCCGCCGGCGGAGCGATGGTTCCGTTGATCCGGCCCCTCCTACAACAACCGATCGAGTAACCGGTTGACCGTCCCACCGATGATGTTCGTGTGGATCTGTCCCGGAGCGATCTTCTCGAACTGCACCAGCAGCGACAGCACGGCAAGCACCTCGGGCGCCGAACACCTGTCGATCAACGCTGCCTCCACCACCTCGGGCAGGCCACGACCACCCAACGTCCCGAGCGGGTCCGGGTCATGGAATCCTTCAAGCGCGCTATGGAACTCGCCGCGGATCTCGGCGGTGTCTTCGGCATCGATATGTGAGCCGACGAACTCCTGCAACGGTTCGGCGAACTTCGTCAACGCCACATACGGTCCGGCAGGTTCCTCGACGGCCGTCGAGACTGACGACGTAGCGCGAGACGACAGCACGAACACCAACTCGTCAGGATCGATGCCGAGGACCTCGAATAGTCGGCGAAGCACCTGGATGCGCGCATTCGTCGAATTCTGCGTGTTGGCATGAAGCCCCGGCATCACCTCGGTGTAATACTTCGGCGATGTGTCCCCGGCCGAGAGTCCCTGCACTGCGCCGGACGATGCCACCGCGAACACCCGCTCGCGCTGGTCGCTCGCGAGGAGCCTGATGACGTCGGTCATCATGTCAGACCAGCTCGTCACGGTCCGGTGCACTCCGGCGAACTCGAAGGCAGAGATCGTCCGGTTCCGGAACGATCCCTCGTCGCCCATCGGCTCGACAGGCATCGGCTCCACCGTCGGCTCGAACGATGTCGGAGTCACCGACCAGTAGTCGACTGCGATGTCGGCGAGACGTTCATTGCGTCGATGCATGTCAGCAACCGTCCAGGCATCAACCTCGCGCATCTCTGCGTTCAGGCGGTACGGCGTGGCGTCGAACCCCTCTTCACTGCGTTTCTTCACAAGGA
Source organism: Gordonia aichiensis (assembly GCF_039946255.1). Classification (GTDB taxonomy): domain Bacteria; phylum Actinomycetota; class Actinomycetes; order Mycobacteriales; family Mycobacteriaceae; genus Gordonia; species Gordonia aichiensis_A. The sequence continues at coordinate 9,638 of NZ_JBCDWL010000006.1, forward strand.
ACGAGCTGTTCGAGTACGCCGAGTTGTATCCGGTGACGGTGAGGTTCCCGATGCGGTTGAGCCACGTCGCGTGGATCTCCTCAGCATCGCTGCCGAGATCGGACCGCCACTACTGAGTCAACGTCTGCGGCATGACATGCTCCACCGAGAGTTCCTGATTGACCAGGCGCGTCGCGATATCGCGGCTGTCGTTCGATCCGGCGTTCTCAAGGCATTCGAACGTGTATGTGCGCGTCGCCGACGGGATCTTGTAGAAGTTGCGGGTCACGAATGCTTCACGGAACACGCTGTCGGTGGGGAATCGACTTGATCCCGAATCGCGGCTCGTGATCAAGTAGGTCAACGCGTCGACGAAGTCGTCGCTACCGCGCATCAGTCGTCGTACGTCCCCGTAGAGGGTCGAGAAGATCTTGTTGAGACCGTTGGTCGGCACCTCGCACACGAATCGCCGGTAGATGAACACGTCCACCAGGCCGACGACGCGACACAGTTCGTCGGCTGTCAGGACGCCGTTCTCGACGTCGATGGTCACGGGCATCAGGAACGGCATCGCGACGTCGCGTTTCATCAGGTTGAATCGTCCGAGTCTTCGGTCCACGACAGGGTGGCCGGTCGTCGCCGTCCTGAGCTGTTTGGCGGCGCGCGCATAGCTCCGCATGTCACCCAGGATGTCTTCGACAGACGAGTCCGTCGCTGCCATGTAGTCGCGGAAAGTGTCGTACAGTCGATCCTTGCGCGGCGTCTTGCGGGTGCGCGAAATGAGGTACTCGCGGATGAATGCCGTCGTCAGGTAGTCGGCGTCCTCTTCGATTCTGTTCCAGAAGTCCTCGTAGAGCCGCTCCTGGTCTTTCGCAGGCAACCCCATCAACACGATGTTGCGGATCTTGTCGGCCTCGCTGAGTTCCAGACCCGTCGAGTTCAGGCTTTCGAAGATCCGCTGCGGATCGTCGTCGCGTTCCAGATCCAGCACCATCACCTCAAGGCTCTGGATCGCCTTCCACAGTTCATCGCCGCTCAACTCACCCATCGCGATCCGGTTCATGAAATACCGGTAGTTCGCAGTGACGCTGGAATCTTCAAGCAGTTGTTCGTCACCGCCTACGACCCGCCTATAGGCGTCGTTGTCATTCTTGACCGGCTTGAGTTTGAACTTGACCTCATCGCCCTGGTCGGCGAGCACAAGGTAGTTGGCGCGGATCTTGCGTGCCAGGTCACGGTCCCTATCGACTTTCAAGACGCCGGCGTCGATCGAGTCGACGAGAGCGAGCATCAGCAGGCTCGTCGTGGTGAGACGCTGCTGGCCGTCGATGATCACGTAGGTGAACGAGTCCTCGGCGTTGCCGACGACGGCGCCGAAGAAGTGTGTGTCGCGTCCATGCCGGATCACATCGACAAGGTCATCGAAGAGCCGCCGGCACTGCGACTCACCCCAGTCGTAGTTTCGCTGGTAGACGGGGATGATCAGCTGTTTGCTGTTGCCGTCGAAGACCGAATAGATCCGGCGGATGTTGCCCTTCACCTACTACCTCGATTCATCGTACGAGCCGCTAATGCGAGCGTAGTGTTCGTCACCACCCCACCGACGCTTCGACCAAACAGACGACAGGGTGTTCGAACTCTCGGCCGAATGAATCATCGACGCCACCAGCTCTTCTCCTAGCCCCACTGTTAAACACGGATATATCCATATTTAATGGATGGTGGTCGGCTTCGCTATCCAGTCCCCCGCCGACCTTCACCCACGGAAGGACACTTCACGATGACGAACACCGTGGTCACAGCTTCCAGCGAAGCCGATGCCGACACCGTCAGCGAACACAGCCAGGAGCTCGCCGCACTGATGAGTCGGGTGCGGGCCCTGGAGACCGCAGTCGTCGACGCCGCCCGCGGCGATGGCGGACTCGACGACGCGACGGCCGCACTCGCCGATCTCGCCGCCAACGATCTGCGTCCCCGACTCAAAGTCGCCGAGACCGTCCTGTTCCCCGCAGCCGCGAAGGTCGAGCGCGCTCGGCTCCTCGTCGACGGACTCCTCGACGAGGTCCACGTCATCGGGCAGATCCTCGACGACGTCACCGACCCCGGCTCAGACCCGGTGCAGGCCGCCGCCGACGCCCACGCCCTGAGCACGCTGCTCGGCGTCTTCTTCACCAAGGTCACCGACCTGCTCCTGCCAGCGCTCGCCGAGGACAGCACGACATCGTTGGCCGACATCGTCCCCGACAATCCGCTGCTGCCGCAGACCGCCGAAGAGCCCTGATCACTCCGGCGGCGGCAGCACCGACCCGCCGTCGCTGAGCTTCCATCTACCCTCCGGGACGCCGCCGTAGTCGTCGAATGCGATGGGCACAGCCCGCCTATCAAGACAGATGGTCGCCAACTCGTCGAGCCATTGCGCATAGCGAGCCGAGCCGCCGCGACGCGTAGCCTGCGGCAGCTGCGCCAGGATGAGGTCGGCGACCTCGCGGACGGGGGTCGCGCCGGTCACCACGCCGCCGGCGAACTCGCCGCCCGCGGCACTGGAGTATCGGATCGTCGCAGCGTCGCCGCCGACGCGCGGGTGCGGGTCGGTCTCGCGGACGTTGTCGGCGGTCGAGATCTCGATCCGCCACGTCCCCAGCGCATACAGGTAGGGCACGAACCGCACCTCGCCGTAGCCGAGGCGGTGCACTTCCCGGAGTCCCTGGATGATCCGCAGCGGGGTCGCGATCTGCCGGTAGGCGCGCATCTTCTCGGCCAACTGCCCAGTGAAGGCCACCAGCGAGACCTCCTCGACGACGGTGGGCGTCGCGGTGACCGTGTCGACGGCGGCGGCGACCGCGTTGTCGATCGGCCACCGATACACCCCCGCGCTGATCAGCGGGAATGCGACGCTCCGCGCCGCCAACTCGTCGGCCACCTGCAGGCTCCGCCGGTAACAGGATTCCAGCAGGCTCCGATCTCGTTGCCCGGCACCGTAGTTCGGCCCCACCGTGTGGATCACGTGCCGGGCGGGCAGATCGCCGGCCGTCGTCCATCCGGCGTCCCCGACGGCCAGCCCGTGCGGGAACCGGGCGATGCAGTCGTCGAGGATCGCCCGACCGCCGGCCCGATGAATGGCGCCGTCGACGCCGCCACCGCCGCGCATCCGGGTGTTGGCGGCGTTCACGATCGCGTCCGCCTCGACGCGGGTGATGTCGCCGGTGATGATCGTCAGGGTCGGCATGGATTCATTGTGGCCCCCATCGGGGTGAACGGTGCCGGAAGCCCGAGTGCCGTGCACTCGTGCCGAACACTCACACCGCGTTCCGCTTGAGCACTCGCCCCATCGGAACGACGTCGGTCGCACTGACCTGCAGCTCGGCGAGCGTCTCGTCGACGAAACCCAGGATCGCCTGGTGGTCGAGGACGTGCACGTGGGCCACCAGGTCGTAGGCACCGCTGGTCGCTGCGGCGAACCGGACGCGCACATCTGAACGCAATGCCGCGCCGGCGGCGCGGATCGCCCCGGGCGGCACCCGCATCCACAGCATCGCGTCGCCGGTGCCGCCGAGCGCCTGAGGGTCGACGTCGGCCTCGAAGTAGAGCACCCCGGCGTCCACCAGCCGCTGCCGCCGCCGGGAGACGGTGCTGGCGTTGACGCCCAGATGCTCGGCCAGCGCGCGCAACTGGGCCCGACCGTCGACGGCGAGCAACGCGAGCAGGGCCTCGTCGAACCGGTCGAGGGTGATCGGGGCGATCGTGGTGAGATCGCCGTGCCCGCCCCAGACGTGCAGCAGCTCGTGCACGGCGAACATCCGCAGTGCCGGCTCCACCGGGAGCCGAGTCAGGACCGGATCGATGCTCGGGGCATCGGTGACGAGCCCGCACATTAGCTCGGAGCCGTCGGTGGAGATCCGCACCCAGCGGCTGTGATCGAACTCGGCGACCGTGGCCGCGAGCCGCGCGATGCGATCGGGTGCCGCCGCCGCCCGCACCAGGTAGGCGTGGCGGCCGCCGAACCCCGGCAGGGTGCGCCCACAGACCCGCACCAGTCCGTGGCGTTGCAGGCGACGAAAGCGCGACGCCGCCGTCGCCGTGCTGACGCCGAGGTGTTCGCCGATCCGCGCGAACGGCGCGAGCGGGTCGGCGAGCAGGTGGAGCAGCAACCGACGATCCACGTCGTCGACCACCCTCGGCAGTGACACCATTCACCCTCCTCGTTGCATGAGAATCCCAGTTCAACCATCGAATGATCGATCTGAGCTCACTGATTCAAAAATACGTGCACGGTCCTGACATTCGCACCCTTCCGACTGCTGTCATCGACGCGACATCCCACAGACATTGCATCACGCAGAGGAGTGAGCCGTGAGCACCCTGTCCACCCCGCCCGTCAACACGGGCCCCGATACAAGCACAGACACAGACGCCAGAGGAGTGAACGGCACCGCGCTCATCGCGGTCGCCGGATTCTCCTGCCTGGTGGTGGCCCTGCAGCAGACCCTCGTGGTGCCCGCGGTCCCGGTCCTGCCCGACATCCTGAACACCTCCGCGGTGGCCGTGGCCTGGCTGGTGACCGCCACCCTGCTCACCGGGGCGGTCGCCACCCCGATCATCGCTCGGCTCTCGGACATGTTCGGCCGCAAGCGGATGCTCATCGCCTCGATGGTCTTCGTGCTGATCGGTTCGCTGCTGGCCCCGCTGGGCGGCATCACCACCCTGATCATCGGCCGCGCCTTCCAAGGACTGGGCACCGCCCTCGTCCCGGTCGCCATGGCCCAGATGCGCGACAGCCTCCCGGCCCACAAGGTCTCCTCCTCCCTCGCGATCCTGTCGGCCACCCTGGGAGTGGGCGGGGCGGCGGCATCGGCATCCCGCTGGGCGGTGTGATCCTGGAGAGCCTGGACTGGCAGTGGCTGTTCTGGCTCTCCGCGCTGCTGTCGATCGCGTCCATCGTGCTCATCGCCCTGGTGGTGCCGCGTCACTCCCCCGCCCAGTCGGGGCGCTTCGACCTGACCGGCGCCGTCCTGCTCGCGATCGGACTGTCCGCCGTGCTGGTGGCCCTCTCGCAGGGCAACCTGTGGGGCTGGGCCAGTCCGGCGACGCTGATCGCCGCCGCAGTCGGCATCGTGGTGCTCCTGGCGTGGGGACGTCAACAGCTGTCGACCACCGATCCGATCGTCGACCTGCGCGCCACCGCCTCGGCTCCGCTGCTGTTCACCAACCTGGCGTCCCTGGTGCTGGGCGTGCTGATGTTCGCCAACCTGCTGCTGACCACCCAGGTGCTGCAGGGCGCGACCTCCGAGGGCGGCTTCGGATGGTCGTCGTCGGCGGCCGGTCTGGCCATGTTGCCCAACGCGGGCGTGATGCTCGCCGTCGCACCGCTGACCGCCTGGCTGGCCACGCGGTGGGGACCGCGCACCGTGCTGGCCGTCGGCGGCGTCGTCATCGCCGACGGCTACTTCCTGCGGATCGTCGCCTCCACCAGCGGGACGATGGTGATCGTGTGGGCGACGATCGTCGGCGTCGGTGTGGGCATCGGCTATGCCGCCCTGCCGATGCTGATCGTCCGCTACGCGCCGGGCCCGCAGATCGGTGAGGCCAACGGCGTCAACGCACTGGTCCGCGCCATCGGCACCGCGATCGCCAGCGCCGGCGTCGCCGCGATCGGCTCCATCCTGGCGGTCACCGTCGGCGGAGTCCCGATGTACTCGGCCGCCGCCTTCACCACCATCAGCGTCATCGCCGGCATCGGCGGACTGGCGACCGTGGTCTGCGCGGCACTCGCCCGCGGCCAAGTGCACCTACAGTGACACCACCACCTCCGATCGACCACCGCGTCCCTTCGACCCTTGCATCCCTTCGACGGAGAGGAACCCGCCATGCCCCGCATCATCGACACGCACGCTCACGTCTATCCGAGCCGTCACCTCGACGCGATCGAACGGCTCGGCGTCGACCCCGACAGCACGCGCATCGCGCGCGGCTTGGCCGCCGACTCCAGCCCCGACGACATGGCCCTGCGGCTGGAGTGGATGGACCGCGCCGGCGTCGATGCCCAGGTATTGTCGGTGATGCCCCAGGGGGCCTTCGGCTCCGACGCCGACGCCGTCGCCGAGACCGCGCGATTGGTCAACGACGAGTACGCCGAGCTCCTGGCGAAGTATCCGGACCGCTTCTACGCGTACGCGAATCTGCCGTTGCCGCATGTGGACGCCTCGATCGCCGAGCTCCGCCGGACCCTGGCGCTGCCCGGATTCCTCGGCGTCTCGGTGCCGACGGTGTTCCCGGACGGCTCCGGGCTGGGCGCTGCGGCGCTGGATCCGATCTGGGCCGAGCTCGATCGGCATCACGCCGTGGTGAACGTTCATCCGACCGGGCAGGGCGCCTGTTCCCCGCTCATCGCCGACAGTGGACTCGCCTGGGTCAACGGCGCCCCGGTCGAGGACGCCACGGCGGTCCTGCACCTGCTCAAAGCCGATGTGCCCGGCCGCTTTCCGCACATCCGTTTCCACATCGCCCATCTGGGCGGCGACCTGGCCTTCTTGTCGCAGCGGATCGAGGACAACTACGCCGACTGGGATGCCTTCCCGTCCTCGCCCAATGCGGCGCTGCGCCGGATGTGGTTCGACGCGGCCAACTTTCACGAGCCGTCGCTACGACTGGCTGCCGAGACCTACGGCATCGAGCGCATCGTCGCCGGCTCGGACCATCCATACTTTCAGCACGACAAGTACGTCCGTGCCTTCGACTACATCCGTCAGGCGCAACTGCCGGCCGACCAGGTCGAGGCGATTCTGTCCGGGAACGTGGGCGCCCTGTACCGCTGGTGAGTTGTCGCCTGAAATCTGCCCTACCGCGTCACCGCCACGATCCCGTGCGCGCCCTTCTCCGCATCGGACATCACATGCGTGACGAACGGATAGTGCCCGGCCTCGGGGAAGGTCAGCTCGACGAAGCCGCCCTGGGCGGGCAGCAGGTCGAGGACCTGGCTGCCACCGGATTCGGGGTTCCCGGGCCGCAGCAGGTAGGCGCCCTCTTTGAAGACGGTGTCGAACTGGCCGCCCACCACGTGGAAGGCGCTGAGCTGGTTGGGCCCGGCGTCGACGACCCAGATGCGGACGCGTTCACCGGCTTTCGCGGTCAGCGGTCGGTGGTCGTACTGGTTGGCGTAGCCGTTGAAGACCACCAGATCGCGGCGGTCGTCGGCCACCTTGGCCGGGTCGGCGCCGTCGGCCCCGCCCAAATACATCTCCGACTGCACGAGCAGGTACTCGTGGGCGACGGGCGGCAGGTCGGGCGGGTCGATGACGACGGCGCCGAACATGCCGTTGGCGATGTGCAACGACATCGGCATCGTGGAGCAGTGATACAGCCAGGCGCCGCTGCGGGTGGCGGTGAACCGGTACACCAGCGACTGCCCGGGCTCGATGGTGCGCATCGGTCCATCGGGCGCGAGCGCTCCGGCATGGAAGTCGATGGAATGCCCCATGCTCGCGTTGTTGACCAGCGTGATCTCGAAGACGTCGCCGACCTTGCCGCGCAACGTCGGTCCGGGTGCCCCGCCGTCGTACGAGCCGTCGGCGGCGACGATCCCGTACGGCCACTGCGTCTGTGTGACGCCGGGCGCCACCTGTCGCTGCACGTCGCGGACCTCGAACCGATAGCGCTGCGTCCGCTCGGGCGGCGCGGGCGGCAGGTTCGGATCGCGGGCGACGAACCCCGGCCCGGGGTCGGCGGCGAGATCGATCGGCCCCGACGGCATCTGATGCCCGGGCGTCGTGCTGCTGGGTGTGGGCGTCGACGGCGCGGTGGCCGGACCGCCGGTGGCGACGATGTCGAGGACCATGCCCATCTGCCGGTGCCCGGGCAGCGAGCACCAGCCCTGCTCGCCGGCACCGATCACGCCCGCGTCGAGGGCGGCCCGCTCCCCCGGCGCCAGCCGCGGGGTGCCGCGGCCGTCGGGCAACACCAGGTCGTGCGTCTGGGTGCCGGTGTTGGTCAACTCGATGATCAGGCGGTCACCGCGCGGCACCTCGATGCGGCCGGGGGTGAACCGCATGCCGGTGATGCCCAGTGCCACGGTGGTCGTCTTGCCGGTGGCGCTCACCCTGCCGGCACCATCGCGGCCGGGCAGTCCGACGGCGGCGGGATCGACCGCGACCCCGACCGCCGCGGCGACGACCACCGCGGCCAGTCCGGCCGCCATCGACCCCAGCACCACGCCGCCCGGCCGGGCGGTCGGTCGTGGACGGGGCGCGGCGTCGTCGGGCAGTCGGGTGGCCTTAACCGCCGACCACACCGCCAGCGGGATGAACGAGCCGAGCGCGACGACGGCGACGGCCGCCGACAGCGTGTGCGGCCACCCCGATCCGGGCAGCGCCCACACCAGCAGGCCGGCGTTGGCGGCGCCCACGCGGGCCGGGCCGGCGAGGTCGAGCACCCGCATCGACGCCTGCGTGGCCGACGGCTTCTTGCCGAGCACCACCGGGATCAAGTAGCTGAGCGCACCGAGCAGCACCTGCGCCAGGAAGCCGCCGAGCAGCGCGGTGGTCAGCACGTTGAGACGGTCGTAGACGGCCGTCCAGTCGAGTGCGGTCAGATACGCGACGGCCCCGACGAACAATGCGACGAACAGCCAGGTGACGCCGGCGAGCACCGACAGTCCGGCGAAGCTGGTGGGCGGTTTGCGGCGCACCTCGTCGGCGTGCGACCACGCCACATACGCCAGCACCGCCGCATATCCGGCCATCCCGACCGCCGCCACCGCCGCCAGCCCGATCAGCGCGCCGACCACGATCACGGCGACCGCGGCGCACAGCAGTGGCAGTCCACGCTTGGCGGCCTGCTCGACGCCGTCGGCCATCCGGGTGCGCAGGATGGTGGGCCACAGCGTGACCAGGGTGCCGATGACCGTCAGACCGATCCAGCCGAACACGTTGAGGGTGGCGTGGGCGACGGCGAGACGGTCGGGCCAGTCGCCGGGCAGGCGGCCGCCGGCGATGGTGGCGCCGAAGCCGATGCCGATCAGCAGCGCGACGCCGGAGGCGACATAGAAGTGGACCATCGGACCGAACCGCGACGGCAGCGCGGTCCGCACCCGTTGCGCCAGCGCCGCGCTGTGCCAGGCGATGGCGCCGAATGCGACTGTCGCGCCGGCGATGACCGCGGCCCACAGGCCGGCCGAGACCGCCCCGGCGTGCGCGCCGATGAACCCGTAGGCGACGACGACGGTGAGCGCCCCGGCGTTGAACAAGATCAACCGCGCGGCGTGCCGGACGCGCTGCTCGGTGTGCGAGTGCCGCAGGACGGCCTCGGTGAAGTACCAGCTCCAGATGAGGATGGCGTTGCTGGCGGCGCCGAGACCGAGCAGGTGGATCATCAACCAGTGCGCACCGGCCGGCGCGGTGCCGCCGGTGACGCCGCCGGAGACGGTGACGCCGAGCAGCGCCACCAGCCAGGCCAGCACGACGAGGCCGACCCGCAGGTTCCAGGTGCGCAGGCTCATGCGGTCGCCTCTCGTTCCGGCCGGCTCGGCTGTGCGGATGCTGTTGCGGGGCGGGCAGATCGCACGCTCCGGTGCGGTGCCCACAGCACCGACCCGATCGCGATGACGACGAACGCCAGTACCGCGATCACGTTGCCGACGCCGCCCGCCTGCACCGCCCACAGCGCATCGGCGCCGTCGCCGACGACGATCCGCAATGCGAGCGTCAGGTGCAGCAGTGCGGCGGGGACCCACATGATCGGGTGATACGGCAGCGGGCGGCGCAGTACGGCGGGCAGGATGATCGGCGCGTGCGCCAGGATCATCGACATCACGAAGCCGAGGAACACCGCGTGCGCGGCGGCGTCGTACCCCGGTCCCTCCCGGACCGGGCCGGCCAGCAGCCAGACGCCGCCGGCCACCAGCAGCCACCCGTAGCCGGCGAGCAGACAGAAGGCGCTGAAGCGGGTCAGGCCGGTGGTGTGGATGGTGCGGCGGGCGATGTCGTAGACCAGCAGCCACCCGGTGAACACCAGCACCGCGGCGCCGAAGACCCGGTATCCGGCCTGCGGCCACAGCAGGGTGGCGGGCACCGCCAGGAACACGGCGACGCACGCCAGCAGCGCGCCGGTCTCGGCGTTGCCGACCGCGAACGCCACCCGCGCCAGCTCCAGACGTTCGCCGCCGATGGTCAGGACCAGATAGCCGGCGAGCCACGGGATCAGCCAGGGCATCGGGATTCCGGCGGCGAAGAGCAGGGCGCCGCCCACCGCCAGGACCGCGCCTGCTGCCTGCACCAGCACAGCGGTGGCCGTATTGCGTTGCCACAGTGGCACATACACCGCGACGAGGGCCGCGGAACCGAACGTCAGGAGGCCGCCGCCGATCGCGGACGGCTCGACGGCGATCAATGCCAGACCACCGAGGCCGAGACCGGCCGGGGCCAGAAAGCCCCACGCCTTGCCGAGGGCGACGGCGCGCTCGAGGGCCACCAGGGTGCCGACGAAGCCATAGACCATGAGCGGCCCGTGGACCTCGGCGAGGCGGCCGACGGTGACGGGGGCGCCGACGCCGAGCAGCAGCAGGGCGGCGTCGAGGCCGACGAGCAGGGCCACGCCGCCGGGGATCAGCAGCACCAGCCGCAGGACGGTGGGGCTGGGTTCGGGTTTGGGGTGGGCCGGCCGGGCCGTCATTGGTCCGGCCGATCGGAGTCGCCGGTGGGCTCGAGCTTCAGCGTGCACACGCCCGGCGCGGCGAACGGGATCAGGACCGGCCGGGTGTCGGTGTCGCCGAGTGCGTCGAGAGCACCCTGGATGAGGCCGACGTGCAGTTGGCAGGTGATGTCCGGGTAGCGGCGGGCGGCGTCGAGCAGCGGGCAGCGGGTCAGCGCGATGCCGCTCTCGTCGGAGACGGGTGCGAAGCCGAACTCCCGCAGATGCGTCAGGACGTCGGCCGGATGGTCGGTCAGATCGTGGGCCCAGGCGCGGCCGAGCTCGCGGGCCTGGGCGCGCGGGTCGTCGGCGGTGCGGCGCAGGTGTCCGGCCAGCGCGATGGCCATGCCGGCGTAGGCGCGCATGGTGGCGTCCTCGGCCGGCGCGGCCCGGTACAGCCAGGCGGGGCGGCCGCGGCCCGACGACGCGGCTCGGGTGCGGGTCGCCAGTCCGGCGTCGACGAGGGCGTCGAGGTGCTCGCGGACGGTGTTGGCGTGCAGGCCGAGGCCGTCGGCGACCTCGCCGACGCGGACGGGACCGTCGGCGGTGCGCAGTTGTTCCAGCGTCGCGCGCTGCGCGGCGGTCAGCTCCGGCGCGGCGACGGGCGTGGGCGCCGGCCCCAACGACCGGGGACTATTATTCACGACTACTACCGTATTAAATTGGGTAGCGATCGGCCACCACCGACCCGGAGACGGCCGACACAGCAACCGGAAGGACACCTCGCGATGACAACCAACGACGTGGTCATGGCCTCAAGCGCCGCCGACGCCGACACCCTGGAGCAGCAACGGCAGGCGATCGCCGAGATCACCGGCCGCGCCTCCGCGCTGGAGTCCGCGCTGCTGCGCGCCGGCAGCGCGGGCGCCGGGGTCGACGAGGCGCGCGGCGCGGTCGCCGCATTCTCCTCCGCAACCCTGAACCCCTGGCTGGAAGCCGCTCAGCGCCGCCTGCTGCCCGAGGCCGCCGGCGTCGATCGCGTCCGTCTGCTGGTGGAGGGACTCCTCGGTGAGGCCCGCATGATCGGCCAACTCGGTCAGCGGATCGCAACGGCCGGCACCGACACGGTCAATCTCGTCGCCGACGTCAGCGCTCTGCGCGCCCTGGTGGAGGTGTTCTACGGCAAGCTCGCCGACATCCTGCTCCCGGCGCTCGCCGAGGACGGCTCGGTCTCCCTCGCCGCGTTGGTGGCCGAATTGCCCACCGCGGCACCGGCACCGGCGGCAGCCGCCGGGCACGGCGGCTGCGCGTGCGGCGAGCACGATCACGACGAGCCCGAGCTCGACGTCCGACAGATCCCCCACGCTATCCGGCACGCCACCGTCTTCGGTGCCTTCGACGCCGTCCCGGACGGCGGATCGATGATCCTGGTGGCCCACCACGATCCGATCCCACTGCTGCACCAGCTGGCCGATCGCAACGGCGGCCGCATCCAGGTGGAGTACACCGAGCGCGGCCCGGAGGCCTGGCGGCTGCGGCTCACGCGCGTCTGACTCTCGGGGCGTACCCCGAACGACCGATGCGACAGGTCGACCGTCGACGCTGGGTACAGTGTGCGAATCCGACATCGGGAACATCTCCGTTCCGGATGGTATGACCGGGTGAGGAGCCGATCAACGTGTCGCACAGTCCCGCCGTCTCCCGGCGACAGTTCTTCGCCGTCGCCGCCAGTCTGGGCGCCGCCGCACTCGGGGCCGCCGAGTCCGGGTCGGCGGCGGCCGGCCCGGGCATCCCGGTGCCGCCCGCCCCGGTCCCGCTCCCCGATGTGCCGCCGGTGCTGGATGCGAGCCCGGCCAACTTCGCCTCGCCGCCGCTGCGCCGGTTCGTCACCGATCTGCCGCGCATCCCGATGCGGGAGGCCGGCGGCACGCTGACCGCGCAGACCAGCATCCACCGCTATCACCCGGATCTGCCCGAGACGCCGGTGCTGGGCTATCACGACGGCATTCTGGGCCCGACGCTGCAGGCCCGGCAGGGACGGCCGTCGACGGTGGTGTTCGGCAACGAGATCGGCGAGCATCCGCTCTCCGGCGCCGTCGACCTGACGATGCACGGCGCCACCGACCGCGACCGCCGCGATCCGCGGACCACGGTGCACCTGCACGGTGCGCCCACCCATCCGGCCTCGGACGGGCATCCGATGATCTCGTGGCGGCGCGGCGGGCGGCAGATCAACCGGTACGCCAACACCCAGGAGGCGGCGACCCTCTGGTATCACGACCATGCGATGGCACTGACCCGGCTGAACGTGCAGGCCGGGCTGGCCGGGTTCTATCTGCTCCGCGACCGCTTCGACACCGGCCGCGACGACAATCCCCTCGGGCTGCCGGCCGGCGAGTTCGAGGTCCCGATCGTGGTGCAGGACCGCACCTTCAACACCGACGGCACCCTGCAGCCGCGGCTGGCGCGCTATCAGCCGGCCGGCTACAACCAGCTCGGCCAGTTCGGCGACGTGGCCGTGGTGAACGGCGTCGCCTGGCCGCGGATGCGGGTGCGGCGACGGCTGTACCGGATCCGGCTGCTGCAGGGCTCCAACTCGCGCACCTACCGGTTCGCGTTCTCCAACCGGATGCGGTTCCGGGTGATCGGCGGCGATCAGGGGCTGCTCGACGCCCCCGTGTGGACCGACGCGGTGACGATGACCTCCGGCGAACGCGTCGACCTGCTCGTCGACTTCTCCGCACTGCGGCCCGGCGAGACGGTGCGGCTGCTCAACACCGCCCTGAACAGTGTCGGCAACACGGCGTTCATGATTCCGACGCTGCGCGAGATCCTCCGGTTCGACGCGGACACCGCTGCGCCGCAGACGATTCCGGCGCCGACGCGGCTGCGCGGCGGCCCCGGGCTCCCGGCACCGCTGCCTGCGGTCAGCACCCGCGACGTGGCCCGGACCCGCACGATGACCTTCCTCGGCCGCGTCGACCTGGATCGGACCGGTGCGATCCTGCCGCTGATGATGTCGATGAACAATCTGCCGTTCATGACCGACGACGTCGACGTCGCCCGCGCGGGCACCACCGAGATCTGGCGGGTGGCCAATGTGCTGCCGATGGAGCATCCGGTGCATCTGCATCTGGCGACCTTCCGCATCCTGGGCAGACAGAAACTCGCCTCGGCCGCCTACCTGGCGGCCCATCCGCCGCCGGTGCACAACGGGATCCGGTGGACACCGGATCCGTCGCCGTTCGTCGTCGGTCCGCGGCGCGGCCCGGCCGCCTGGGAGGCCGGCTGGAAGGACACGACACTGGTGGAGGCCGATTCGGTCCTGACCCTGCTGGTGCGGTGGCCGTCGGTCGCCGAACTCGGCTTCGACCCCGACCAGCCGGTGCCGGTCCCCCACGACGCCGAACACGCCGGTCACCACACCGTCCGCGGCTACGTGTGGCACTGCCACAACCTCGACCACGAGGATCACGACATGATGCAGCAGATCCGGGTGCGCGCCTGAAGCCGCATTACCAACGCGTATGTGGCGGTGACTGCGACGAGCGGAGAAGGCCGATTTCGGGCTTCTACGTGTTGGTAATGCGGCCGACCGCGCGGTCAGGGCACCCGATAGGTCCACTCGTCGGTGGTGAACTTGGCGTCCACCAGCTCGCGGGCCGCGGCCAGTTCGGCGTCGGTGTAGCCGGCGGTGCGGGTGTCGTAGCGGGCGCGGAAGTGCGCGAGGAAGGCGGCGATGATGTCCGCCCGCGCCATGCCGGTCTGCGAGCGCATCGGATCGACGCGCTTGCCGGAGCTGGTGATGCCCTTGTCGGAGATCTTCTCGCGCCCGATCCGCAGCACCTGCGTCATCTTGTCGGCATCGATGTCGTAGGCCATCGTCACGTGATGCAGAACCGCGCCGGCGACGATCCGCTTCTGCGCGGCGCCGGCGATCTTGCCCTGATCGGAGACGATGTCGTTGATCGGCACGTACCGGGCGGTGATGCCGACGTCGGCCAGCGCGCCCATCACCCACTGATCGAGGAATTGGTACGACTGCTCGAAGCTGAGCCCGTCGACGAGCGAGGTCGGGACGGCCAGCGAGTAGGTGATGCAGTTGCCGGGCTCCATGAACATGGCACCGCCGCCGGAGATGCGGCGGACGATCCCGATGCCGTGGCGGGCGGCGGCCTCCTCGTCGACCTCGTTGCGCACCGACTGGAAGGAGCCGAGCACCACCAACGGCGAGTCCCAGTCCCAGAAGCGCAGCGTGGGCGGACGCGTCCCGGCGGCCACCTCGCGGGTGATGACCTCGTCGAGGGCGACGTGCATGGCCGGCGCCAGCACCACCGGTTCGATGACGTCGAAGGTGTGATCGTGCCAGCTGGTCGCGTGACCGAGCGCCCGGCGGATGGCGATGCCGACCGACTCCGGGGTGAAGCCGACCATCGACACGTCGGCGGGCAGTGCCGCGGCGATCTTCTCGCCCAGCGCAACGGCGCCGGCGGCGATCGGTGCACGGATCAGCGCGCCGGTGATCTGGTCCAGCGCCTCGTCCGGCTCGAGGAAGAAATCGCCCGACAGCGCCACCTGCGACAGTTCGCCATCCTCGACCTCGACATCGACGGCGACGAGCTTGCCGCCGGGAACCTTGTACTCACCATGCATGACCCCAGCGTATCGGCGCGACATCGACGCCCGACGCGCGCGGACCCGCTGCCGCACCTGACGGCGGCAGCGGGTCCGCGCGGAGATGTCAGTGCCCGGTCAGTTTGTCCTTCACGGCGTCGACACCGTGCTTGACCTTGTCGGCAGCCTCAGTCAGCTTCGCCTTGACATCGGCCTTGCCCTGATCGACCTGCCCCTCGGCCTTGAGTTCGTCGTCGCCGGTCGCTGCGCCCGCCGCCTCCTTGGCGCGGCCCTTCAGCTCCTCGGCCTTGTTCTTCGCGTCGTCGGAAAAGCCCATCGGTCCTCCTGGTGGAATACAGATGTGTCTGGTCTTCAATCGCTCGGCCGTCACCTGTTCAGACGGTCGATTCGACCGTACCGCGCCCGCGCCGACCGCGCACGGCACCGACTCAGCCGGCTGCGCGGCGCACCAGCTCGCGGAACTGCTTCTCGGCCTGCGGCGTCATCTCGCGGACGGCGAAGACCGTCGGCCACACCTCGCCGTCGTCGAGTGCGGCGCCGTCGTTGAAGCCGATGGTCCCGTAGCGGGTGTCGAACTTGGCGGCGGGCTGGTAGAAGACGATCACGGCGTCGTCCTTGGCGTACGACGGGAAGCCGTACCACGTCTTGGCGGCCAGTTCCGGGGCCTCCTCGGAAACGATGACGTGCAGTCGTTCGGCGATCGCGCGGTCGGTGCCGGTCAGGTCGGCGATCGCGGCCAGGCAGGCCTCATACTCCCGGGCGCGCTTGGCGGCCCCCTTCACGCCCTTGGCCGCCTTCAGTTCCGCGGCGCGCTGGGCCATCGCCGCTCGCTCCTGCTCCGAGAATCCCACTCCGTTGCTCATCGCCTTCTCCTCACTGTGCTGTGCGTGGGCGAGTCGTTCACCCCTTGTCGAAAACCCTACGAGCGCAGCCGGTGCGGTGCTTCTTCATTTCTGATCGAGTTCGGCGCCGCGTTTTCGGCCGAGCAGCACCGCGACGGCGACGGCCGCGACCAGCGCCACCCCGGAGGCGCCGAGCAGGGCGGCGTGCAAGCCGTCGGTGAAGGCGACGCGCGCCGGTTCGACCACCGGCTCGCCGATCCTCGCCGCTGCCGTGAACGACGACCGCGCGGCGTCGGCGACCGCCTCGGGCACCGCGGGCAGATGCAACTGCGCACGGTAGACGCCGTTGAGGACGCTGGCGAGGACGGCGATGCCGAGGGCGCCGCCGAGTTCGCGTGCGAGGTCGTTGACCGCCGAGGCGACGTTCTGCAGGCGCGGTGGGACCGCGTCGGTGATCGCGGTGGTGGCGGGCGGCATCGCCAGCCCGAGGCCGGCGCCGAGCGGGATCAGGCCGGCGGCGATCGCCGGGTACGAACTGGCGGCGTCCAACTGCGCCAGGACCGCGAGTCCGACCGCGAGCATCAGCAGCCCGAGCGTCCACGGCCCGCGAACCCCGAACCGCTCCGACAGCCAGGGGCTCAGCCGCGAAGCGGGCACCATGCCGAAAGGCATCACCAGCAGGCTCACCGCCGCCTGCAGCGCCGAGTCGCCGCGCACCAGCTGCAGGTACTGCATCAGCACGAACAGGAAGCCGAACAGCGCGAAGAACTGCATGGTCAACGACAGGGCGCCGGCCGCGAAGTGGCGGTTGCCGAACAACCGCGGGTCGAGCAGCGGATGCTCCCGCGTGAACTCCCACGCCACGAATCCCGCGATCAGGGCCACGCCCGCGCCGAGGCCGACGAGGGTGACGACGCCGGTCCAGCCGTTGACCGGCGCCTCGATGACCGCGTACACCAGTGCGGCGACGCCGGCGGCGGCCAGCACGGCGCCGACCACGTCGATGCGCGGGGCGCCCGGCTCGGCGGATTCGGGCACCAGCGCGAGGGCGCCGACGAGCGCAACGGCGACCACGGCGGCGTTGAACCAGAACACCGACGGCCACGACCACCGTTCCAGGAGCAGCCCCGAGGCCAGCATGCCGACGACCCCGCTGGCCCCGGCGACCGCCGCCCAGATGCTCACCGCCCGCGACCGTCGGTCCGGCGAGAAGGTGCTGGTGATGGTCGACAGCGTCGCAGGCATCACCAGCGCCGCACCGAGCCCCATCACCGCGCGCAGTGCGATCAGCAGGTCGGGGCCGGTCGCGAGGGCGGCGCCGGCGGCGGCCACCCCGTACACCGCCAGGCCCACGATGAGGGCGCGACGACGTCCGAACCGGTCGCCGAGGGCGCCGGCCGGCAGCAGCAGGGCGGCGAACACCAGACTGTAGGCGTCGATGATCCACGACTGCTGGGTCTGGTCGGCGCCGGTGGCGATCGCGATGTCGGGCAGGGCGACGTTGAGCGAGGCCATCGCCGAGACCACCACGCCGAGCGCGAGGCAGGTGACGGCCAGGATCGGGCCGGGACGCGCCGGTCGGACGTCGGACCGAGGCGTGGAGGCGGCGGCAGTCTCGGTGGGCGGCGGCGGGGAGTGCGTCATGGTGTGGGGCCTTCCGGTCGGATCGTCGGACCCGTTCACGCTCGCTCGCGGCGGACTATCGTTTCAACCGTGATGAATTCCGGAAGCGGTCGTGGACGACGCCCCGGCGGCCCGGACACCCGCGGCCAGATCCTCGACAGCGCCCGTCGACGCTTCCTCGCCGACGGCTACGGCGGCGTGACGATGCGGCAGATCGCGGCCGACGCCGACGTCGATCTGGCGCTGCTGTCGTACTACTTCGGGTCCAAGCGCGGCCTGTTCAGCGCGGCGGTCAGCGCCTCGGCCAATCCCGCGGAGGTGATCGCCCGCGCGCTGGACGGCGACCCCGCCGAACTCCCCCAGCGCGTCCTGCGTGACCTGCTGGTTCTGTGGGACGACCCGGTCACCGGGGCACCCCTGAAGACCATGCTGGCCAATCTCTCCCAGGATGCGGCGTTCGCGGACCTGATCCGCGAGATGCTCGAGCGCGAGTTGATCGGCCGCCTGACCGACCGGCTGTCCGGCGCCGACGCCCGACGACGGGCCGCCGCGTTCTGCACGCAGATCGCGGGGATCGTCGTCACCCGCTACCTGCTGCGACTGGAGCCGGTGGCGTCGATGACCGCTGATGAATTAGTCTCACTGTTCGCCCCGGCCCTGCGGGACAGCCTTCAGCCGCCCCGCCGACGCCCGCCGCCGCGCGGCCGGTGAGACGCCGCCGAATCCGTTGCTCGCACACCTGTGCGAGGAAATGTCGGCAGCGTGTGGGACAGTAGTCCTTGACCGCCCCCGCCCACCTCTTATCCGCCTTCGAGAAGAAAGCCCGCCATGCCTCCCCGCCGACGTCCGGTTACCGAGTCCCTGACCCCCGACGATCTGACCGCCCTGGCCGCCGCGGTCGCCGAGGGGCGGCGCGCGACGGTGTACCTGCGCGAGGGCACGCCGAGCCTGAACCTGACGCCCGGCAGTTCTGCGCGGGTGATATCGGTGTCGGGCAGCACCGTGGTGATCCGGCCGCGCGGCGTCGACGACGAACTGCCTTACGAGGCAGACGAATTGCGCATGACCAAGAACCCGCCCCCGCCGCCGGAGCCGAAAGTCACGGCCGCGCCGAAAGCCAAGGCTCCGGCTCCGGCCCCGGCACGCAAGGTGGCGGCTCCGGCTCCCACGCCCGCGACGACGCCTCCGGCAACGAAACCCCCTGCGACCCAGCCCCCGGTGAAGAAGGCTGCACGCGCGAAGGCGACCGGTACCAAGGCGGCTTCGGTGACGGTGACGCTGTACGGCTCGGCCGACAACGAGTGGGCCGTCGCCGTCACGCGCGGCGCACGCAAGCCGAACCGGTCGCGTCCGGTGCCGGTCGAGTCGGTGGAGTCCGCCGTCCGCGAACTCGGCGACGAGGCGACCGTCGACGCCGTCACGACGCTGATGCACGCGGCGCGCGAGGCGGCGCAGCGGCGAGTTGACGAGCTCAGCGCTCAACTGGCGCAGGCGCGAGAGGCGCTGGCCGCGCTGGAGTGAGCCACGCGGCGGCGCATCCGTGCGGCGCCCGCGTCGATTGCCGGACGCCGTACTGTCGGCGCGAATATTCTCAGGGTGTGACCAACATTGTGATCGGCATCCTCGCCATCGTGATCGGCGCCGCCTTCTGCTTCTGGGGCGTGGTGGCGATGCGTCTCGTCATCGCCGCCTGGGGCGCCCTCGTCGGATTGAACCTGGGCGGCTGGCTCATCGCCGCCACCACCGGCGAGCAGTACCTGTCGACCACGCTGGGCTGGATCGTCGGCATCGCAGTGGCGATTCTGGTCGCCCTGGTGGCCTACTTCTTCTACGCCGCGGCGATCGTCATCGCGATGGCCTCGGTGGGTTTCGCCGTCGGCTCCACCGTGGCAGCCGCCGCCGGCGTCACGTGGAACTGGGTCATCGTCCTGATCGGCGCCGTGCTCGGCGTCCTGCTCGCCTTCGCCGCACTGGCCGTCGACCTGCCCGCCATTCTGTTGGTGGTGGTCAGCGCCCTCGGCGGAGCGACGGCGATCGTCGGCGGCATCATGTTGGCGACCTCGACCCTACACACCGGCGACTTCGACAACGGCACCGTTCGCTTCACGATCGACACCGACTGGTGGTGGTACGCGCTGTATCTGGTGCTGGTGATCGCCGGCATCGTCGCGCAGTCGCGGCTGCTGACCTCCGATCCGCGCCTGCAGGAGCAGTGGAGCTCCCGGAATTGACATGCCGCCGGGCCGAACGGCCTCGCGGTTTACCTCCCACACTCGGCAAAACTCGCATGTCATAGTTGATCCATGCGCTCAACTTGCTGCCTGTACGTCGATACCGGCTATCTGCTCGCATCGGCAGCGACGCGCGTCACGGGCACCTCGTTGCGGAGCGGCATCAACGTCGATTACGCCAAGCTGATCAACACCCTCGTCGACACCGCGCAGACGCAGTCCGGCCTGCCGGTGCTGCGCGTCTACTGGTACGACTCGGCGCGTAACGGCGTCCCCGACTATCAGCAGGAACGCATCGGCGAGCTGGCGAAGGTGAAGCTGCGGCTGGGTCGCTTCGGCGTCAACGGCGAGCAGAAGGGCGTCGATCTGCGGATCGGCCTCGACCTCGTCGCGCACGCCCGCAACAACGCCTCCGACGTCTTCTTCCTCGTCTCCGGCGACGACGATCTGACCGAGGCCGTCGAAGAAGCGCAGGTCCACGGCGTGCAAGTGGTGGTCCTGGCGGTCCCGACCGTCGACGGCAAGTCGCACGGGGTCAACCGTCACCTGATCCGCGCCTCCGACGACCTGATGCACATCGATGGTTCGGCGATCGACGGTTCGGTGGTCAAGGTCGAACGCGGCGCGATCCCGGCTCTCCAGGAGCCTGCGCCGACACCGGTCCCCAAACCGTCGGCGCTCACCCAGGCGGCTCAGCGTCCGCCGGTGCCGTCGCCGCCGAAGCCGGCCGCTCGTACGCCCCTCGACCTCGCCACGGGCACCCGCACCGGCCCGCCGCCTCGCCCGACCGGCACGCTGGCCTACACGTCGTCCACCGGCTCCACGTCGCACGTGATGCCCGGCTACGACACCTCCGCCGACCAAGACACCATCGACTCGGTGGTCGATCAGGTGCTCGCCTCGTTCCGCGTCAGCGCCGACACCTCACTGACCCAGCAATTGGAGAGGGCGCGTCCGAGCATCCCGCGCGACATCGACCGCGCCCTGCTGCTGGACGCGTCGGAGGCGCTCGACCGCGACGACCTCGACGAAGCGATCCGCTTCCGACTGCGCTCCCGCTTCTGGGAGAAGTATGACGAGCCGCAGCCGACGGCGTAGTCGGTCGATCAGCCTAGAAGCGGCCCGGAACACAGAGACCCCCAGGCTTGTCGAGTAGCCACCGAGCGCAGCGAGGCGGCGTATCGAGACGACCGCACCCCGATCTCGATACCCTCGCTCACTCCGTTCGCGGGCTACTCGATCAGCCTAGAAGCAGCCGGCACACACAGACTCAGCCAGCCTGAGAAACGGCCCGGCACGCACAGGCTCGATCAGCCTAAAAAGCGCCCCACCCAGGGCTGTCGAGTAGCCACCGAGCGCAGCGAGGCGGCGTATCGAGACACGGACCGCACGACGCGAGACGCGACAAAGCTCCTATCGCACCCCATCTTCGTGACCTGGGCAACTTGGCACGAATACCCATACTTCTTCATCATTAGTCCAGGCTTCCCTCGGGATGGGTAGTCTCCCCTAATGTTCCTGAGGAGTGCATCGCTGCGCGTATCCGATCTCTGGCCGCCGCGGTAGCGGTCGGCACCGTGCTGGTGGGCGGACTGACCGCGTGCGGCGACTCCGACACCGCCGCGTCGGCGGGATCGTCGGCCTCCAAGGCCGCCGACGTCGCCGGAACCCCCGAGTACCAGGCCGCACGCGCCACCGCGCTCGCCCAGTTCCCGACGCCGCCGGCCACCAAGGTGGTCGCCGCGTCGGTCCCGATCGCCGAGGTCCTGGACTTGCTGGCGGTGCCGGTGGCCGGCGTCCCGTCGACCACCACCCAGCAGCTGCCCGCTTCGCTCGACGGCGCGCAGCGGATCGGCACCGTCAAGTCGCTGGACGTGGAGAAGATCGTGAGTCTCTCGCCCGACCTGGTGATCGCCTCGGAGGGCGCCCGCAGTTCAGTGGCGGCGGCCCTCGCGTCGACCAAGACGCCGACCGCATTCCTGAAGACCGAGAACGTCGACGACCTGCGCTTCGCCGTCGACGTCCTGTCCACCGCCTTCGACCGCGAGGACCGCGGCCGCGAGATCCTCGCGACGATGGACGGTCACCTCGACACCCTGACCTCCGCAGGCGACGGCAAGGACACGCCGAAGGTCCTGGCGCTCATCGGTGCGGCCGACTCGTTCATGGTGATGAACGGCAACTCGTTCCTCGGCAGCCTGTTGAACAAGGCCGGCGCCGACAACATCGCCGAGCCGTCACTGCACGCCAAAGAGACCTTCAGCGCGGTGAACCTGGAGAACATCATCGCCGCCGCCCCCGACGTGGTGCTGGTCCTGCAGTCCGGCGACCAGGCGGCCGGACAGGCCGCCTTCGACGCCGAGGTCGCGCAGAACCCGGCGTGGAAGTCGTTGCCCGCCTATCAGAATCAGCGGATCCACGTGGTGGACTACAACACCTTCGGTTATACGTCGGTGACCGGCCTGGACACCGCTGTCCCCGAGCTGACGGGTCTGCTGCACCCGTGAGCGCGCCCGCCGTCCCGGCCCCGCCGCGATCCGAACCGGAGCCTGCCGCCCCGGCCCGCCGGCGCGCCACCTGGGCGCTGCCGACGGCGTGGGTCCTGGTCGTCGTGGCCGCGGTGGTCAGCCTCGGCCTGGGCAGCGTGCACATCTCGGTGCCGCAGATCTTCTCGCTGCTGACCTCCGACGCCGGCGACGACCCGCTCGGCGTCATCCTGTGGGACGTCCGACTGCCCCGGGTGCTGCTGGCGCTGCTGGTGGGGTCGGCGATCGCCGTCTCCGGCGCACTGCTGCAGACGGTGATGGGCAATCCGCTCGCCGACCCCGGCCTGACCGGCGTCACCAGCGGCGCCGCGTCGCTGGTGCTGGTGATCCTGCTGGCGGCGCCGTCGTATCACTCGATGATCCCAATCGCCGCGTTCGGCGGCGGCATCATCGCCGCCGCGGTCGTCTACACGCTGGCGTGGCGGCGCGACGGTATCAAGCCGCTCAGCATCATCCTGGCCGGCGTCGCCGTCAACGCGCTGGCCGGTGCGTTCATCGCCTTCCTGTCGCTGCGCTACAGCGACCGGCTGCCCGCCGCGATCCAGTGGATGAACGGCAGCCTGGCCGCCAAGGGCATGGATGCGGTGTGGATGGTGTTGCCGTACACGGTGATCGGACTGATCGCGGCGCTGCTGTGCGTGCGGTCGGCCAACGTGATGCGCCTCGGCGACGACGTGGCCCGCAACCTCGGCGAGGGCGTGAACACCACCCGCATCATCTTGTCGGTGGTCGCGGTGTTCCTGGCCGCCATCGCCGTCGCCGCGGTCGGGATCATCGGCTTCGTCGGCCTGGTGGTCCCGCACATCGCCCGGATGATCGTCGGCTCCAACCACGCGGTGCTGATCCCGATGAGCATCGCCGTCGGCGCGCTGCTGGTCCTGGTGTCGGACACGGTGGGCCGCACCGCGTTCAGCCCCACCGAGATCCCGGCCGGAATCATCATGGCCGCGATCGGCGCCCCGTACTTCCTGTTCCTGATGCGCAGGCAGGGGGTCTGACCGGTGCTTCTGAAAGCCGAATCGCTATCGGTCTGGTACGGCGACAAGCAGGTGGTCGACACGGTCGACATCGGCGTGGCCGACGGCGAGGTCCTCACCCTGATCGGCCCCAACGGGTCGGGCAAGTCGACGATCCTGCGCGCCCTGTCCGGCCGGCTCAAACCGCGGTCGGGCCGAGTCCTGATCGACGGCACCGACGCCGCCGCCTGCTCGGCGCGCCGCCGCGCCCAGACCATCGGCATGCTCAACCAGATCAACACGGCCCCGCCCGACATGACGGTGCGCGAACTGGTCGGGTACGGCAGGCATCCGCATCGCCGCTGGTACCAGCGCTCCGGCAGGGACGACGCCGACGCCGTCGACTGGGCCATCGCCCACACCCGGCTACGACCCCTGGCGCATCGGCTGGTCAGCGAACTGTCGGGCGGTGAGGCGCAGCGCGCCTGGCTGGCGATGGTCCTGGCCCAGCGACCGCGGGTACTGCTGCTCGACGAGCCGACCACCTATCTCGACATCGCCCACCAGCACGAGGTGCTGGAGGTGGTGACCTCGCTGAACCGGTCGCTGGGGATCGCGGTGCTGATGGTGCTGCACGACCTCAATCAGGCGGCGACCTTCAGCGACCGCGTGGTCACTCTCTCGGGCGGACGAACCGTGTCCGACGGTACGCCGTCGGAGGTGCTGACGCCCGAGATGATCCGCGACGTGTACGGCATGGACGCCGACGTCTCGCCCGACCCGGACACCGACCGTCCCCGAATCCACCTGCTGCGCAGGCAGTACGGCGACCTCACAGCCCCCACCGTCCCGACACCATAGGAGATGCCATGATCACCGACACCGAACTCGCCAAGTCGCTCGACGGCTACCGCGACTTCCTCGCCGACCGCAGGACGGTCGTGATCGCCACCAAGGACGCCGCGGGCGAGCCCTTCCAGTCGATCGCGCCGTTCGTCGCGCACGACGGCGCCCTGTACGTGTACGTCAGCGAGGTCGCCGAGCACTACGTGCACCTGAGCCGGTCGGAGACCGCGCGGGTGATGATGCACGGCGACGAGTCGTCGGCCAAGAACATCTTCGGCGTCGAGCGCGCGAGCTTCGTCTGCGATGTGCAGCAGGTCCCCGAAGAAGGGCACGACGCCGTCTTCGACGCCTTCGCGGCCCTCACCAACGCCAAGATGGTGGAACTGCTGCGCGGCTTGGACTTTCACCTGTTCCGCCTGACTCCGCGCGACGGTCGCTACGTGGTGGGCTTCGGGAAGGCCTTCGAGGTCAGCTTCGACGGCAGCCGCTTCGAGCACGTCGTCATCGACAAGAAGCCCGCCGAAGCCGGCGTCTGAGCAGCCAGAGAAGTCGAAACGCCCGCGGCACCGATGCCGCGGGCGTTCGCGTCTCAGCCCTGGCGCATGCGGTGCTTCTGGATCTTGCCGGTGGCCGTCTTGGGCAGTGCGTCGACGACGATCACCT
Organism: Gordonia aichiensis; assembly: GCF_039946255.1. Taxonomy (GTDB): domain Bacteria; phylum Actinomycetota; class Actinomycetes; order Mycobacteriales; family Mycobacteriaceae; genus Gordonia; species Gordonia aichiensis_A. Next base: position 34,579 of record NZ_JBCDWL010000006.1, read on the forward strand.
TCTTCGGCGCCTTGAACCCGGCCAGGCGTTCGCGCGCCCAGTCGCGGATCGCCTCGGCGTCGGCACCGGATTCGGCGGCCACCACGTAGGCGGTCACGGCCTCGCCCCAGTGCTCGTCGGGCGTCCCGACCACCGCGACCTCGGCGACGGCCTCGTGCCCGAGCAACGTCCGCTCGACCTCCACCGACGAGACGTTCTCGCCGCCGGTCTTGATGATGTCCTTGGCGCGGTCGGTGAACCAGACGACGGCGTCGGAGTCGAGGTAGCCGATGTCGCCGCCGTGGAACCAGCCGTGCGCGAAGGCCTCGGTATTGGCGTCGCGGTTGTTCCAGTACCCCTCCATCAACTGCGGTGTGCGGTAGACGATCTCGCCTTCGGAGCCGGCAGGCAGCAGGGTGCCGTCACCGCCCATGATCGCCACGTCGGTGCTGACGGTGGCCGGCCCCCACGAGTCGTCCTTGCGTCCCTGATCACCGATCCACTGCACCTGCGAGGCCGGCGTGGTCTCGGTCTGACCGGACCCGAGGACGATGGCCGCGTTCGGGAAGCGGGCGCGCAGCGTCCCGACCAGCTCGGACGGCATGGGCGCCATCGCGTACAGGCCCACCTGGAGGCTGTCGGTGTCGGCGTCGGCCAGCGCGGGCTGAGCGATCAGCGCCGCCCACATCATCGGCAGCATGGTCAGGTGGGTGACGGAGCGTTCGAGGAACACCCGGGTCACCGCGGCCGGATCGAAGCCGCGCAGCAGCACCACCGTGGCGCCGGTCGCCAGCGACGGCAGCAGCAGCGTGTCGAGGGCGGTCACGTGAAACAGCGGCAGCATGATCGGATGCACCGGCGGCGTCACGTCGGGGCGCAGACCCAGTCCGAGCGCCGAGCTCAGCAGCGCGATCTGCACCGCGAGGTGCGAGGTCAGCACACCCTTGGGTCGCGAGGTGGTGCCCGAGGTGTACAGGCAGTGCAGGATGTCGCGATCGTCGACGATCACCTCGACCGCGGTGCGGTCGGCGTCGAACAGGTCGTCGTAGGCGACCGCGGCGATCCCGGCGACGTCGGCCGGGGCGGTGCCGGCGACGATCACCTCGGTGACCGCTCCCCCGTCGGCCTGCGCCTCGGTGAGCGCAGGCCCCAGCACGCCGAGGAAGACGTCTTCGGTGATCACGGCGCGGACGCCGCTGTCGGCGAGCTGGTAGGCGATGTCGGACGGCGAGAGCAGCAGGTTCAGCGGCATCGCGACGATGCCGATCTTGGCCATCGCGAAGAACGAGGTGACGAACCGCCAGCCGTTCTGCATCTGGAGCGCCACGGCGTCGCCCCGGCCGTAACCGCGGGCCAGCAGTCCGCGGGCCAGCGCATTGGCCCGCGCCTCCAGTTCGGCGTAGGACAGCTCGGTGTCGCCGTCGACCACGGCGATTCGGTCGCCGTAGTGCGCGGCGCTGCGGGTGAGGACGTCACCGACGCAGACGCGGTGGGTGAGGTTGACGGTCAGCGGGTCGACGCCGGACAGGTCGGGACGCATGCGGGTCATCGGGGTCTCCTGGGTGCGCGCTCGAGGGTTGACAGAGGGAGTGAAGCGAACCTAACCCAAAAACAATCTTGTGTGACTGTTTTGCCGAATGTCGGCGCCTCCCCGGCGCGACTACGCTGGACCCGATGATCGCTCCCGACTGGACAGACGCGCAGACCGAAGCGGTCCTGCGCGTCTTCGACGCCCGCACGCTCGCGCGTGCGCGGGAGGACGCCGCCGCCGGAATGATCCTCGAGTACGACTGGTCCGACGGCGTGCTCACCGGCGTCGCGCGCGGTCCCGGCGCCGAGCGGTACCGCTGCCGCGTCAAGCCCACGATGGAGGGTGCGAGCGTCGCACACGTGTCCGCCGGCTGCAGCTGCCCGGTCGCGATCCGGTGCAAGCACTGCGCCGCGACCGTCCTGGTGGCCACCAGCGAGGGCGAGGTCACCGACGTCAAAGCGAGCACGGCGCCGCAGAGCCTGTCGCGGTGGCGCACCCTCGTCGAGGAGGTGGCCCACGACCTCGAACCCGCCGCCGACGGCCCCGAACTGCCGGTGGCCCTGCGGTTCTCGATCCATCGCGGACACCGCGACGCCGACACGGTCTTCGTCGCACCGCTGGTGGCCGACGAATCCGGACGCTGGGTCGGCCACCGACTCACCTGGAAGACGCTGCTGTCCGGGCGACCGGCCGATCGGCACTCCCCCAAGGCCCTCGACGCGCTGAGGCGGCTGGCGTCGTCGTTGACCGCCGCGGGATCGGTCCCCGAAGAGCTGTCGTTGATGCTGGCCCCGCCCGACCTGTGGCCGCTGCTCGACGCGGCACGCGAGGCCGGCGTGGAGTTCGTCGGCGATCCGTCGACAGACACCGCGGTGGTCTTCGGCGGCGAGCATCTGAGCACCCGCCTGCACGTGCGAGCGCAGTCCGCCGGCGTGCACGTGTGGTTGGACGTCTTGGTCGACGGCGCACCGGTCCCGGCGACCGGCCGGGACGCGTTCCGGCTGGCGATCGGGCGGCCGCGGGTGCACGGCCTGGTCCAGGTGCACGAGGGCTGCCTGTACCTGGGCCCCATCGCGCACCTGACGAGCATCGAGTCGATGCTGCTGGTCAGCGGGGTGCCGCTGGAGGTGGGCGACGACGAGCTCGGCGACTTCCGCGACGCGCTGCCGACCCTGCAGGCGGGGCGGACCGTCGTCGTCGAACCCGACGCCTTCCCGTCGGCCACCCGGTCGGGACCGTTCCCGCTCCTGCGGATCCGGACGGCCGATCCCGCGACGGCGACCTGGTCGGTCGGCTACGAGAGCGACGGCGAACTGCAGGAGTTCTCGGCGCAGGGGCCGGTGGAGGGCCGGTTCCGCAATGCGGGCGCCGAACGCGCGATGTGGGCGAGCGTGCGGCCGGAACTGGAGATGGTCGCGCGCGCCGATCCCCGCTGGGTGCGCGCGGCCGCCGATCGGCTGGAGAAGCAGCTGCCGACCTTCCGTGCCGACTTCCGGCGGTTCAACCGGATGTACGCGGTCCTGCGGCAGCTGCGCGGCGGATGCACGGTGGCCGCGGCGTTCGAATCGATCCCCGACTATCGGACCATGCCCGTCTTCCTGGGGCCGCTCGACGTCGCGATCCTGTGTGCCGAGACCGTCCCCGCGATCACCGAACTCGGCCGGGTGCGGGTGTCGGTGGAGGGAACACCGCCCGACTACCGGCCCGCCGAGACTCCCCCGGTGCTCAGCTTCTCCGGCGACGCCGCCCGCGACTGGTTCGACCTCGAGGTCGCCCTCGACGTCGACGGCCACAGGATCCCGATCACCACCGTGATCTCGGCGTTGGCCGCGGGCGAGAGCCACATGCTGCTCGACGACGGCACCTACTTCTCGCTCGATCTCCCGCAGCTGCAGGCGCTGCGCGACCGCCTCGCCGAGGCCCGCGAGATGGGTGAGCTCGACGACGGCCGCGTCAACGCGCACACGCTCAACGCATCCCTGTGGGACGAGCTGCTGGAGCTGGGCGTGGTCGATGAGCAGCTCGCCCAGTGGCGCGAACGGACCGCGCGGCTGGCTGCCGCCACCCCGCCCCATCCCGTCGAACCCCCGGCCGGGCTGCACGCGCAGTTGCGCCCCTACCAGCGGGAGGGGCTGTCGTGGCTGACCTTCCTGTGGGACAACCGCCTCGGCGGGGTGCTGGCCGACGACATGGGCCTGGGCAAGACGGTGCAGACGCTGGCGCTGATGCAGCGGATCGTCGATGAGCGGCCCGACGCACGCTTTCTGGTGGTCGCACCGACGAGCGTCATCGCGAACTGGGCCGCCGAGTGCGCGCGCTTCGTCCCCGGTCTGGAGGCGCTCACGGTCACCGCGACCCAGCGGCGGGTCGGGTCGCCGCTGTCGGCGCGGGCGGCCGGGGCGCGGATCGTCATCACCTCGTATGCGCTGTTGCGGATCGACTTCGACGCCTTCGCCGCCCTCGAGTGGACCGGCGCGGTGTTCGACGAGGCGCAGTTCCTCAAGAACCACCACTCCAAGACCTACCAGGCGGCGCGCCGGCTCGACGCGACCGTGAAGCTGGCGATCACCGGCACCCCGATGGAGAACCGGGTGATGGAGATGTGGTCGCTGGTGTCGGTGGTCGCACCCGGCCTGTACAGCTCGCCGAAACTGTTCAAGGAGCATTTCGCCGAGCCCATCGAGAGCGGGCAGGCGCCCGAGCGACTCGCCGTCCTGCGCCGCCGGCTGCGCCCGATCATGTTGCGGCGTACCAAGGACCAGGTGTTGACCGATCTGCCCGAGAAGCAGGAGCAGTTGCTGCCGATCGAGTTGGAGCCTGCGCACCGCAAGGTCTACGACACCTATCTGGCCCGCGATCGTCAGCAACTGCTCGGTCTGCTGGACGATTTCGGCGGCAACCGGATCCAGGTGCTGGCGGCACTGACGCGGTTGCGGCAGCTCAGTCTTCATCCGGCACTGGTCGACAGCACGCACGCCGGGGTCCGGTCGGCCAAGATCGAGTACCTGTCCGAGCAGTTGCCGGTCCTGATCGACGAGGGCCACAGTGCGCTGGTGTTCAGCAGCTTCACCGGTTTCCTGAAGCTGGTGGCCGCCCGACTCGACGCGCAGGACATCCCGTACAGCTACCTGGACGGGTCCACCGCGGCCGCCAAGCGCGGCGAGCAGATCGAACAGTTCGCGGCCGGTCGGACCAGGGTGTTCCTGATCAGTCTGAAGGCCGGCGGTTTCGGGTTGAACCTGACCGCCGCCGACTACTGCTTCATGACCGATCCGTGGTGGAATCCGGCCGCCGAGAACCAGGCCGTCGACCGCGCGCACCGCATCGGCCAGCACCGCGCCGTCACCGTGTACCGCATGGTGTCGACCGGGACCGTTGAAGAGAAGGTCATCGACCTGCAGGAACGCAAACGCGCCCTGTTCGACGCCCTCCTCGACGACGGCGACGCCTTCGCCGGCGCGCTCACCGCCGACGACGTCCGCGGCCTGCTGTCGTAGTGCGGTCTCGATACGCCGCCTCGCTCCGCTCGGTGGCTACTCGACAACCCTCAGGCTGGTCGAGTAGGCCGAGGCGCTAGCCGAGGACGTATCGAGACCCCCGTCTCGATACACCGCCTCGCTCCGCTCAGTGGCAACTCGACAACCCTCAGGCTGGTCGAGTAGGCCGAGGCGCTAGCCGAGGACGTATCGAGACCCTCGCCTCGATACACCGCCTCGCTCCGCTCAGTGGCAACTCGACAACCCTGGAAAGGCAATCACCCGCGGCCTTTCAGGCTGGTCGAGTAGACCGAGGCGCTAGCCGAGGACGTATCGAGACCCCTCGCCTCGATACGCCGCCTCGCTGCGCTCAGTGGCTACTCGACAACCCTGGAAAGGCAATCACCCGCGGCCGTTCAGGCCAGTCGAGGACGTGTCGAGACCCCGACACCGCCGATGACACAATGGTGAGCAAGCGCTCAGACACCGACGGAGAAGGACTGCACCACCGATGACGACGACCAGCACCGACCGCCGTCTCTGGACCGTCCTCGCGCTGCTGTTCACCACCGGTTGGGCGACGAACCACTTCGTGGCGATGATGCCGGTGCTGCACGAGCGCAACGGGATCGGCGACGCCGCGCTCGAGGTCGCGTTCGGCATCTACGCGATCGGTCTGCTGCCCGGCCTGCTCACCGGCGGCGGCATCTCCGACCGGATCGGCCGCAAGCCGGTGGTCCTCACCGGCGCGACCGGCGCGGCGCTGGGCAACCTGCTGATGCTGCTGTGGCACACCGAACCCGGCGTGATCGTCGGACGGTTCGTCGTGGGTCTGGGCGTCGGGCTCGCGGTCAGCGCCGGCACCGCGTGGACCGCGGACCTCGCGGGCAAGAAGGGCACGGTGTTCGCCGGTGCGACCCTGACCGCGGGCTTCGCCGTCGGACCGTTGGTCTCGGGCCTGATCGCCCAGTTCACCGCGGGCGCGGCGCTCGTCGCACCGTTCGTGCTGACCGTCGCCGGTTCGCTGGCCGCCGTCGCAGCCGGCTTCGCCGTCCCCAACTCGCGGCGCGAGCCGAGCGCCGTCGCCCACGCCGACCCCGCCCGAGCGACGTCGCGCACCCTGCGTCGGGCGCTCGCCACCAGCCTGCCGATGTCGCTGTGGGTCTTCTCCGCGGTGACCCTCTCGGTGGTCACGATGGCCGCCCGCGTCTCGAGTTTCGAAGGTCCGTGGGTGCCCGGTGTCGCCGCGGTCCTGGCGCTCGGCTCGGGTGTGATCAGCCAGGATCTGGCCCGACGTGGAGTGTGGGGACCGCGCGCAGGCGTCCTCGGCGCCCTGCTCGTGACAGCCGGTCTCACCGTGGTCGCCGTCGGCGGTTCGGGCCCCAGCCCGGCTGAGTTCATCGTGGCGTCGATCCTGCTCGGTTCGGGTTACGGCCTGTGCCTGCGCGAAGGCTTGCTCGACGTCGAGACGTACGCCCCCGCCGAACGACTGGGGTTGGCGACCGGCATCTTCTACGTCGGCACCTACCTCGGTTTCGGCCTGCCGGTGCTGCTGCGGGCACTGGCACCGTCGTTCGGCATCACCGCGCCGATCGTCGTGCTCGCCGTGATGGCCGCCGGTTCGGCGGCGGTCCGCGCCGCACAGATCCGAGGCGGAATGCTGGCCGGCCGGTAGCCGACCGAGACCGTCAGCCGATCGTCCCGCGCCGTGACTGGGCGGCATCGCGCGCCGCCAGATACCCGAAGACCATCGCCGGTCCGATCGTGGCGCCGGGACCGGCATACGTGTGTCCCATGACGGGAGCCGAGACGTTGCCCGCCGCATACAAGCCGGCGATCACTGTGCCGTCGGCGCGACAGACGCGGGCGCGATCGTCGATGCGGACGCCGCCCTTGGTTCCGAGGTCGGCGGGCACCATGCGTGCGGCGTAGAACGGGCCGGTCGAGAGTTCGCCCAGGCTCGGATTCGGTTTGTTGGTGATGTCGCCGTAGTAGTGGTCGTACGCCGATTCACCTCGCCCGAAGTCGGCGTCGCGACCGTCGCGAGCGAAGCCGTTGAACCGTTCGACGGTGGCCGCCAACGCCTGCGTCGGCACGCCGATGCAATCCGCGAGTTCGACGAGCGTGTCCGCCTTGACCAGGGCGCCCGAATCGAACCAGCGCTGCGGCAGGGGCGACCGCGCGGGCCTGCCTGCGAACAGGTACCGATTGCGGTATCGCTGGTCGAAGATCAGCCAGGCGGGCAGGTTCGCGGCCGGACCGTCGCCGGTCCCGTACGGTCCGCCGAACATCGCATGGGTGGCCTCCACATAGGGCAGCGACTCGTTCATGAAGCGTCGGCCACGATCGTTGACGATGATGCCGCCCGGCAGCGACCGCTCGGCGAGCGCGAACCACGGTCCGCGCGGCAGCGGAATCGACGGCGCCCACCACGCATCGTCGAGCATGTCGGCATCGGCGCCGAGCGCGGTCGCCGCGCGCAGCCCGTCGCCGGTGTTGGTGGGCACACCGAGCGACAGATCGGGTCCGGCGGGGCGACGATGGTGCGCGGCCCGCAGATCGGCATCGTGGTCGAATCCGCCCGATCCCAGGATCACCGCGCAGCGGGCGTGGATCTGCCGATCGCTTCCGGCGTCGTCACGCACGCGGATCCCGCACACGCCGCCTGCGCCGTCGTCGATCAGTCCGGTCATCGCCGTCCCGACGTGCACCGGGACGCCCCGCCCTTGCAGGCCGACCATCAGCGAGCCGACGAGCGCATTGCCCAAACCCACCAGCCGACGACCGCGAGCCTTCGCAACGACGGTGCGTGCCGCGACCCGCGCCGCCCGCACCGGACCGCGCCAGTGCCGCAGCCCGGTGCTGAGCCATCGGTAGTCGGACTGCTTCACCACGACGTTGAGCGGGGTGGCCGTGTAGAAGGGCTCCATGGACGCGAAATCGGCGCCGAGAGCGCGAACATCGAAGGGGCGGGGTTCGCACGACCGGCCGGTGGCCCGGCCGCCGGGTGACTCCGGGAAGTAGTCGCAGTAGCCGCGCACCCATTCCAGGTCGAGACCGCTGTGTCGGGTGAGGAACGCCAACGCCTCGGGCCCGCGATCGAGGTAAGCGTCGATCACCGGGTTCGGCACCTGCGCACCGACGAGGGCCCGCAGGTATCGTCCGGCCTCTTCCCTCGTGTCGGTCGGCGCCTGGGCCGCCAGCACGTGGTTGCCGGGAATCCACACGCCGCCGCCGGACCGCGCGGTGGTACCTCCCCAGCGATGGGCCTTCTCGACGACGATGACGCGCAATCCGACCGCGGCTGCGGTGATTGCCGCCGACAATCCGGCCGCTCCCGACCCGACCACGACGACGTCGACCGCGTCGGGCAGCCCGTCGAGTCCAACCCTCACCACTGGTTTGACAGTTTCTCTCATATTGACAGTTTCTATCACTTTGCGGGTTTTTCCACAACAGGGCACCGTGGATCCCATGCCCTCGACAGCACCTCCCGACCCCACCCGCCCAGATCCTGTGCCCTCGCGTCCCCTGCGATCCCGGCAGCGTTCGCGGGTACGCCGCGAGATCCAGGTCGCCGCGTGGCGCTTGTTCGTCGACTCGGGATTCGCCGTCGTCACCACCAAGCAGATCGCGGCTGCGGCCGGCGTCTCGGAGAGCACCTACTTCCGGCACGTGAGCAGCAAAGACGACCTGCTGCTGAGGCCGCTGGAAGCGAGCAGTGCCGCGATCGTGGCCCGATTCGCCGCCCGACCCGCCGACGCCGATGTGACGGCCGCACTCACTGACGCCATCGTCGAACAGACCGACGGTGCGGCGAGCGGAGAACTCGGATTGTGGCGCGCGGCGCTGGCCAGCGCACCCGAACTGCACGGCCGAATCGTGTTGATCCCCGACGACGACGTCGGCGAGCTGATCCGACTCGCCCGCGAACGGATGGGCGTCGACCCCGAATCATTGGCCCCCGGCGTCGCCGTACACGCGGTCCTGGGCGCCGTAGCGTACGCCTACCGACTCTGGATCGACGGCACCGATCGCGAGCTGAGCGAACTGATCCGCACCGCTACGGAATGTCTGCAGGCCGCGCCGAACCGCTGACCGCGTACTGCCGGTTCTGCCGCGCCAGGAACGCGCCCGCGCCGACCGCCGCGACCGTGGAGGCCAGCAGGATCGCCGCCTTGGCGTGCATCAACGACGCGGCGTCGGCGAAGCTGAGCTCGGCCACCAGGAGGGACACGGTGAAGCCGATGCCGGCGAGCAGTGCGACGCCGGCGAGGTCGGACCAGCGCACGCTCGGGTCGAGGCTCGAGCGGGTCAGTCGGACGGTGAGCCAGGTGGCGCCGAGGATGCCGATCGGTTTGCCCAACAGCAGTCCGGCGATCACGCCCAAGGCGATGGGGTCGGTGAAGGTCGCGGCGATCTCGGCGGCGCCGCCCAGGGTGACGCCCGCGGCGAAGAAGGCGAAGACCGGGACCGCGAAGCCCGCCGACAGCGGCCGGAAGCGATGCTCGAAGCGGTGGGCGAGGTCGCCGCGATGGACCGGAACGGCGAAGCCGAGCACGACACCGGCGATGGTCGCGTGGATGCCCGAGGCGTGCACCAGCGCCCAGCACGCGATGCCCAGCGGCAGCAGCACCGCCCAAGCGGTCCAGCCCTGGCCGGCCAGCCAGTCCGAGTACCGGTGGGCGACGAACGCGAACACCGCCAGCGGGATCGCCGCCAGCCCGAGCGGCACCCACTGCACCTGCTCGGTGTAGACCGCGGCGATGATGACGATCGCGATGAGGTCGTCGACCACCGCCAGGGTCAGCAGGAACAGGCGCAGAGCCGCGGGCAGCCGGGAGCCGACGACCGCGAGCACCGCGACCGCGAAGGCGATGTCGGTGGCGGTCGGGGTGGCCCAGCCGCCGGCACCCGGCCCGCCCCGATTGACGGCGAGATAGATCAGCGCGGGCACCACCACGCCGCCGACGGCGGCGAGCACCGGGACCAGCGCGGTGCGCGGCGAGCGCAGCTGCCCGGCCACGATCTCACGCTTCAGCTCCAGGCCGACGAGGAAGAAGAAGACCGCGAGCAGACCGTCGGCCGCCCACTGCCCGAGCGTCAGGTTCAGATGCCACGGCGCGTAGCCGACGGCGGTGTCGCGCAGCGTCTCGTAGCCCTCGCGCAGCGGACTGTTGGCGACGATCACCGCGACGACGGCGGCCGCCACCAGCAGGAAACCGCCGACGGTCTCGGTGCGCAAGATCTCCACGATCCGGCGGGTCTCCGCGACGGGTGCGCGACCCAAGACGCGAAAAGCATTGGGCGGCGGGCGTTTCGGCACAGTGGTTCCTTACGTCGGCAGAACTGTCAGAGCAATTTCGCCGACCAGACTTCCCGGCACACCGTCGCCGAGTTTACCGGTTGGCCCGACCTCTCTCGCAAGTTCGCCGCACCGCCCTAGGCTGGGAACCGTCCGACATCTGACAGTCACAGGAGCGCCTCTCATGAGCTACACCGTCGCAGATCTGATCGTCGACACCATCGCCGCCGCGGGCGTCGAACGGATCTACGGGATCCCCGGCGACTCGCTGAACGGCTTCACCGACGCGCTCCGGACCGCGCCGTCGCTGCGGTGGACGCACGTGCGCCACGAGGAGGGCGCGGCGTTCGCGGCATCGGGCGAGGCGGCGATCACCGGGCACCTCGCGGTATGCGCGGGCAGCTGCGGACCGGGCAACCTGCACTTGATCAACGGCCTGTACGACGCGCACCGGTCCCGGGTCCCGGTGCTGGCGATCGCCGCCCAGATCCCCGCCTCCGAGGTCGGCACCACGTACTTCCAGGAGACCCGTCCCGAACAGATCTTCGCCGAGTGCAGCAGTTTCTGCGAGACCGTCACGACCGTCGCCCAGTTGCCGCGGCTGCTCAACATCGCGATCCGCACCGCCGTCGAAGACAGCGGGGTGTCGGTGCTGGTGATCCCGGGCGAGTTGTTTCTGACCAAGATCGACAAGCCCGATCGCGTGGCGCGGATCCGCCCGGCCGCACCGGTCATCCGGCCGTCGGACGAGGGACTGCACCTGGCCGCGCTGCGACTCAACGAATCGAACAGGGTCACCATCCTGGCCGGCGCCGGAGTCGCCGGTGCGCACACAGAGCTCCTCGCGCTCGCCGAGGCCCTGCAGGCGCCGATCGTGCATGCGCTGCGCGGCAAGGAGTTCGTCGAGTACGACAATCCCTACGACGTCGGCATGACCGGGCTGCTCGGCTTCTCATCGGGATACATGGCGATCGAACGCTGCGACACGCTGCTGCTGCTCGGCACCGACTTCCCGTACCCGCAGTTCTATCCGTCGAAGGCGTACACCATCCAGCTCGACGTCCGCGGCAGGCAGATCGGGCGGCGCGGTCGGGTCGACCTCCCGCTGGTGGGGCGGGTGTCGGACACCCTGCCCCTGCTGACCGCGATGATCGACAAGAACCGTGACGGCGAGCATCTGCGGACCTCGCGCGCCCACTATGCGCGTACTCGCGCGGGCCTCGACGAGCTGGCGGGACCGTCGGCCGACGGCGACCCCATCCACCCGCAGTACCTGACCCGGCTGCTCTCCGAGGGCGCCGACGACGACGCCGTCTTCGTGCCCGACGTGGGTTCGCCGGTGGTGTGGGCCGCGCGCTATCTCGAGATGAACGGTCGGCGCCGACTGATCGGCTCGTTCAACCACGGGTCGATGGCCAACGCGCTCTCGCAGAGCGTGGGCGTGTCGGCGACCGCCCCGCACCGACAGGTGATCGCGCTCGCGGGCGACGGCGGCCTGGCGATGCTGCTCGGCGAGCTGCTGACGCTGGTGCAGAACCGACTGCCGGTGAAAGTCGTCGTGTACAACAACTCCTCGCTCAACTTCGTCGAGTTGGAGATGAAGGCGGCCGGCTTCGTCACCTTCGGAACAGACCTGGACAATCCCGATTTCGCCGCGCTCGCGCAGTCGGTGGGGATCTGGGGACGGCGCGTCACCGAGTCGTCCGCGCTGCCCGCCGCGGTCGCCGACTTCCTGGCCCACGACGGTCCGGCACTGCTGGACGTGACGACGGCGCGGCAGGAACTGTCCATCCCGCCGACCATCTCCGCGGCGCAGGCCAAGGGCTTCGCCCTCTACGCCCTGCGGACGGTCATGTCGGGCCGCGGCGACGAGCTCGTCGATCTCGCGGAGACGAACCTGCTCAAGCGGCTGTTCTGACGGTCGCTAGCCGAGCGTCGCCTGCACCGCCGCACCCGACTTGTCGAGGCGTTCCAGACGCCCCTCGGTCATGGACGCGATCTGGTCGATCACCACGCGCATCCGCTGATCGTCGTCGGCGGCGGCGGCCCAGCGCGCCGCGAACAGCGGGTCGAGACCGCCGGGCGCGGTGACCAGCAGCATCTCGGCGACGCGGTGGATGCGCTCACGCTGCCGGTCCTGCTTGGCGCGGTGGCTGGGGTCGGAGAAGATGAAACGCAGGGCGACGGTCTTGAGCACGGCGACTTCGGCGGCGACGTCGGCGGGCACCGACAGGTCGGCGTCGTAGCGGCGCAGAGGCCGCGTGCCCTGCACCTCGCGCGTGCGGGTGATCGCCGCCGAGGCGAACCGCCCGATCAATTCGCTAGTCAGCCGCTTGAGTCGGACGAAGGAGTCCAGCGAGCCGTCGAACTCCCCGAGGGTGGCGAAGATGTCCATCTCCGACAGCCGCTGCGCCGCGTCGACCAGCGGCTCCTGGGTCAGTCCATCGAAGTATTGGATGCCGAGTTCGGCCAGCGTCTGCTGATCGGTCCGGGAACTGAGCTGGCGCAGGTCGATCCGGCCGCCGATCACTCCGTCTTCGAGATCGTGGACGGAGTAGGCGACGTCGTCGGACCAGTCCATCACCTGCGCTTCCAGGCATCGCCGGCCCGCGGGCGCGCCGTCGCGGATCCAGGTCAGGGCGGGTTCGTCTTCGACGTAGGCGCCGTACTTGGATCCGGGCGCCGCCCGCGACCACGGGTACTTGAGGGTGGCGTCGAGCGCCGCGCGCGTCAGGTTGAGGCCGGCGCTGACCCCGTCGGGTCCGACGATCTTGGGTTCCAGCGAGGTCAGGATGCGCAGGTTCTGCGCGTTGCCCTCGAACCCGCCGCGGTCGGCGGCGACTTCCTCGAGGGCGCGTTCGCCGTTGTGGCCGTAGGGCGGATGCCCGATGTCGTGGGCCAGGCCGGCGAGTTCGACGAGGTCGGGGTCGCATCCCAAGCCGACGGCGATCCCGCGGCCGATCTGCCCGACCTCGAGCGAGTGCGTCAGCCGGGTTCGCGGGTTGTCGCCGTCGCGAGGGCCGACTACCTGCGTCTTGTCGGCCAGACGGCGCAACGCCGCACTGTGCAGGACCCGCGCGCGGTCGCGCGCGAAGTCGCTGCGATGATCGGTCGCGGGCGAGGCCCCGGCGGCGGTCTTCGGCGCTTCGACGACCATGCGCTGCAGGTCGTGCGCGTCGTAGGCCGCGACCGGCGGACCGCCCGCGGACCGATCGGCGTCAGCGGAATTAATCGTTCGACCAGCCGCGCTGCGAGGCGAGGTCGAGCACTCCCGAGCGGATCGCGACGATCTGACGGGCGGTCAGGTCGGGCGAGGCGTCGAGCAGCAGTTCGGTGATCTCGTTGAACAGTCGGCCGCCGCCGCGGTTGCCGAAGCGACGCGGGCCGCGATCGTCGCGACGGTCGTCGCGTCCGCCCCGGCGGTCGTCGCGGCGGTCGCCGCGGTCGTGGCGGTCACCGAAGCGGCCGCCGCGATTGTCGTCGCGTCGCTGCGCGCGCTCGTGCGCAGGCGACTCGCCCTCGGGCGCCTCCTTGGTGACCTTGACGTTCAGAGCCTTGGCACCGCGGTCGGTGCTCTCCACGTCGAACTCGACCTCGGCGCCCGGGCGCAGCAGGTTCTCATCGATGCCCACATCGTTGATGTGCAGGAAGACGTCGTCGCCACCCTCCGCGGGTGCGAGGAATCCGAAACCACGGTTGGTATCGAAATGCACAACCTTGCCATTGACAGCCACCACAAACTCACTCTCTTGAAAGAACGTCCACGTCGCGGACCCCTTGCCCGCGCGACGTACTCCCCCACAACTATGCCCTATCGAACCCGCCGAACAGGGCGGAAATGCCCTGGTAGTGATCGAGATTTCACTCGACGGCGCGCACCAGCCGCGGCGACTACGCGCGCCCGGCGGTGGTACCGAGGTTCACCTCGACGACGGTGCCGGTCGTGACCCCGCGATCGGCCGCCAGGTACAGCACCGCGCGGGTGACGTCCTCGGCGTCGAGCCACGGGACGCCGAGCGGGCTCCAGCCGGCGAAGACCGCCGCGAGATCGTCGGCCGTCGGATGCTCGACGGTCGGACAGTACCTCTTCATCGTCACCTGGTTGAGGATCATCGGCGTGCCGACCGACGCCGGACACACCGCGTTGGCGGTGATCCCGTACGCACCGACCTCCAGCGCGACCGACTTGATGAAGCCGATGACGCCCCACTTGGCGGCCGCGTAATGGCTCAGGTTCATCATGCCGCCGCGCCCCGCGCCCGACGAGATGGCGACGATGCGTCCGTACCGCCGCTCCTTCATAGATGTCAGGACCGCCTGCACGCAGTTGAACGTGCCGGTGAGGTTGACGTCGATCATGTCGGACCACTGCTGGTGGGTCATCGATTCGACGGATTCGAAGGCGCAGACGCCCGCATTGGTGACCAGCACGTCGATGCCGCCTCGCTCGGCACCCACGCGCGACACCAGCGCGGTGACCGCGGTGCGGTCGCGGACGTCGACGTGGGCGGTGGTCACCGAACCGCCGTTCGCCTTGATCTCGCGAGCCGTCTCCGCCAACTCGTCGGCGCTGCCCAGCGGATACGGGATCGAGTCGATCCGGTCGGCGATGTCGGTGGCGACGACGTGGGCACCGGCCTCGGCGAAGGCCAGCGCATGCGCTCGTCCCTGTCCCCGCGCCGCGCCGGTCACCCAGACGACCTTCCCGGTGAATTCAGTCATGGCCTTCCTCCTCGATCGACTGACCTCTCCATCGTCCCGCGCGCCGATGGCGAACGCAGCCGAACGGAGGACCTGTCGGAATCGGTCGGAGGCTAGTGTCCTGCACTAGCGGTCGGTCGAGGTGTCGGTGCGACGATTCAGCACGGCGATCACGGCGCGCCCGAGCAGGCAGCCGAGGGCCGCCGACGCGGCGGTCGCGAGCAGGCCCGCGACGACGGCGACGAAGGTCAACGCGACACCGCCTGCGGGCGAACCCGCGTCGGCGAAGACCAGATGGCGTCCGTCACCGCCGAAAGCCAGATAGAGGAAGCCTGCCAAGCAGGCCGACCCCAGTGCCATCGCGCCGAGGCGTTCGGCGCGGCCTCGGCACTCCGACGGCGTTCTCGCCCGGTTCATGTTCTCCCCCGTGATATCCACGATCACCCCGCTCCGCTCCGAGGTGCGACGTACTCGGCGACCGAGGCGTCAGCCACCGCGGCCGCTGTCAGGTACCGGCATCGGCCCCCGCCCGGATCACGGGCGAGGGCCGAACGCACATGAGAGGGTTTGCCCCGAGCGTCACTGTACTCGCGAGTAGCGGCAATCGCGCAAATGCGGCGGCTCGGGCGCGGGCGGATCCGCTACTTCGCGGTGGCGATCCCGAGCGACGGGAAGAAGTAGCAGGTGGCGTCACCCTTCTTGATGGTGCCGTAGATGGCCGACAGGACGGTGCCGGAGCCGGTCTCGACGATGCCGCCGCGGGCACCGTTGGTGGGCAGCGCGGCGAGCGACTTCTTCAGCGGGGCCACCGCCGCCCCGGCGACGATGCTGGGCACCCCCGACGCCGTCAGACGCTTGGCGACCGCGTCCAGGATGATGTCGGTGATTCCGCCCATCGGTTCGCCGAAGCCGCCGTCGAAGGTGTTGACGTTGAACCACGCCACGCGCATCCCCGACTTGTCCTTGGTGCCGGCGTCGTCGAAGGTCCCCACCGGGACGAAGCCGTACAGGACCTCGCCCTTGCGGACCGCGTTCAGATCGTAGGCCTTACCGAACGCCTTGAACGTCAGGTCGCCGACGCCCGGAGTCATCGGCCCCGGAATGGCTCCACCCAGCGCCGACGGGAAGGTGAAGTCGGTGCAGGCGCCCAGGGTCGGCGTGAACGGGGTGATCCCGAGCTTCTTCATGAGCGCATTCGCCGATTCGATGCCGTCGATCACCGACGCCGCCTGGGTCGGCTGCGGGGCGAGACCGTCGAGCGCCTGCTTGGCGGCGAGCGCTTCGGTGGTGGGCGCGGCGTGTGCGACCGGCGCCGTCGCCGCCCCGCCGAGGAGTGCCGCCGACGCGACGACGGCGGCGAGAGTCAGACGAAGTTTGCTGGTCATGTGTGACCTCCGGGACTGAAGTGACGGATGTGTTCGGTCCGAGTATCGGCCACCCCATCACCGGAAGCGAATGCTGAGACCTTCCTGAGGCCTAGTTGAGACCGACAAGGGAAGAGCGGCGGATTCCGGACCGATGTCCGGAATCCGCCGCTCTGGTACGCCGCCCGATTCGGGCTGTCAGGCGCCCGCCGAGCCGCCTTGCACCTTTCCGAGGATCCACAGGAGGATCACCGACCCGAGCACTGCGGTCAGCAGGGTGAACCACCAGCCGCCGGAGGCGGTGTCGAGGAAGAAGCTGAGGAGAAAACCGCCGATCAGCGCGCCGACGACGCCGACGACGATGTTCATCAGCAGCCCCGAGCCGCCGCCCTTGACGATCTTTCCGGCGATCCAACCCGCGATCGCCCCGATGACCAGATAACCGATCCAGCCGACGTTCGTCGTGGTCGTCGAACGGGCCAGGACTTCGCTTGCAACAACCAGATCCATTGACTCAACTCCCCTTCTCGTGTGCTGGTGATTTTCAGACTACGAGCCGACCGGAATCGACTGAACAGCCGACGTGAACCGTTATCGAGTCGTCACCGAACATCCCTCCGCGGCGATCGGACAATTCCACATGTCGCAAAATGTCGACTTACGCTCGGCTCCGCACGGCCGACGTGGCATAGTGACCGGTGAATGAAACATGTTCTAGTTCCCGCCCGGCGGGAGCGAAGGGATCACCGATGAATGCTGTCCAACGCGGACTCGGCACCCGGCTGCCGTCACGCGTCCGCCTTCCCGAGGTCGAGGTCCCCGAAGGTCGCCTCGTCACGCTCCCCGGCCGCGGCACCACCTATGTCACCGACACCCCGGGCCCGACCGACGACGCGCCCGCGATCATCCTGCTGCACGCACTCACGACCACCGGACTGCTCACCTGGTTCCCGAGCATTCCGGCGCTGTCGAAGAAGTACCGGGTCATCACCCTGGACCAGCGGTGGCACGGGCAGGGCATCCGCTCCGAGGAGTTCAGCCTCCGCGACTGCGCCGACGACGCCGTGGCCCTGCTCGACGTCCTGAACATCGACAAGGCCATGTTCGCCGGCTTCTCGATGGGTTCGCTGGTGGCCCAGCGGGTGTGGCGCCAGCACGCCGACCGGACCGGCGGCCTCCTGCTGTGCGCGACCACCGACCGATTCCAGATGACGCCGACCGAGCGCGTCTTCCACAACAGCATGGACACGATGATGTCGCGTCTGCCCGGACAGGGCTCGGCCCAGCGCGCCGGGAGGCTCCACGCCCGCGTCGATCCCGCCGTCGACATCAACCGCTGGGCGATCAACGAGTTCCGGTCCACTTCCCCGCTCGCCGTCAGCAAGGTGATCGGCGAGATCGGAAAGCATCACAGCAGGCCGTGGATCCGCGAGATCGACGTCCCTACGGCCGTCGTCGTCCCGCTCAAGGACAAGGCGATCCCGCCGGCCCGTCAGATCGCGATGGCCCGCCGCATCCCCGGCGCCACCCTGCACGAGGTCAACGCCGGCCACTCGTGCTGCGTGATGGACGCCGACAAGTTCGTCCCGGTCCTCATGCAGGCGAGCAACGTCGTCCTGGCGCGGTGGAAGGAACGCACGGTCACCGAGTAGGACGCGACTGCCGAACTCAACAGACTGCCGCGCTCAACAGACTGCCGAACTCAACAGCCAGACGAGGGCCGACCGCTGCTCCGCGGTCGGCCCTCGTCTTGTCGTACTCACCCGGGCATTACGGCACCTCTGAGGACGAGTCCTCGGTCCTGGCATCGTCGGCCGCAGATTCGTCGGCCGCAGATTCGTCGGCCGCGGACGCCTCCGCGTTCAACACCTCGACCTCGGCCTTGAGCCTGGCGAGCTCGGCCGGGAAGTGCCCGACCATCGTCTCGGGGTTCCGCACGCTGGCCTCGCTGGCGATGATGCCCACGTGCACGACGCCGTTGTTCGACAGCACCGTGATGTTGACGCCGGCGCCGTGGAAGACCGGCCCCAGCGGGTACATGCCGTCGATGCGGGCACCCATGAAGTACAGCGGGATGGGCGGGCCGGGAACGTTCGAGATCACCAGGTTGTGAACCACCGGATGCTTCTCGGCCAGCCGCAGGTCGGCGTAGGCGCGCACCGCCAGCCCGAAGGTCCGCGGTGCGGCGAATTCGGCCCAGTCCTGCAACGTGTCGGCCGGGATCGCCTTGTGATGCTCCTTGGCCTTCGCGTTGGCCTCGGTGATCTGCCGCAGGCGTTCGAGCGGATCCTCGACGTCGGTGCCCAGGTAGGCGAACAGCGCCGAGACCTTGTTGGCCCCGCCGTCGCGCTTCGACTCGCCGCGCACCGAGACCGGCACGCTCGCGAGCAGAGAGCCCTCGGGCAGCTCGTCGCGGTCGATGAGGTAGTCGCGCAGCGCGCCGCCCGCGATGCTCAGGACGATGTCGTTGACGGTCGCGCCGGTCGCTCGACGCACCGCCTTGATGTCCTCCAGATCCATGTCGGCCACCGCGATCGTGCGATCGCCGGTGATGGTGCCGTTGAACGACGTGCGCGGCGCGGTCAGCGGCGGCGCCATCGCGATGCCCTTGCGTGCGCGGCTGATCGTCTCGGTGATGAGTCCGACCGACGGACCGAGCATGCGCGGGATCGACAACGGGCGGGTCAGCGTGCTGAACACCCCGCGCCCGAACAGCTCGAGCGAACTCGGCGAGCTGCCGTCCATCGGGATCTCGTCGGTCGCCAGCGGCGGCGCATCCGGCTCCAGACTGCACAGGTAGGAGATGAGGTTGGCGCCCGACGCGCCGTCGACGGTGGCGTGGTGCATCTTGGTGAACACGACGAGCTTCTCGACGCCGGCCGCATCCTTGTATCCCTCGATGACGTACATCTCCCACAGCGGCCGCGCGCGGTTCATCGGCTGACCGGCGAGATGCCCGCAGATCTCCATCAGCTCCGCGTAGCCCGCCGGCTGCGGAAGCGCCATCCGGTGGAGGTGGTGATCGACTGCGAAGTGGTCGTCGGAGACCCACACCGGGTGTCCGAGATCGAGCGGAACCCGCCGGATCTTACGCGTGAACTGCGGCACCTTCCGCACCCGCGCGTCGAGCGTGGCACGAAACTCCGCAAACGAGTATCCCCCCGGCATCGTCGACTGATCGAGGACCATCACCGAACACACGTGCATCAGCTGCGCGGGTGTCTCCAAATACAGAAAGCTGGCATCCAGGCCGCTCAATCGCTCCATGAGCACCAAGGATAGCGGAGGAATTAGAACTTGTTCTACTTTTGCGAAGCGACGTGAATCACGCTGTGGCGGCCGTTGTCGACCGTCCATGAAAGCCTCGATACGGCATGGGATTTCGCGCAATTCGAGACGTTCGAGACAGGGTCGTCTCATCGTTACCCTGGATCTGTGGGACATCGCTATCAGCACATCGCATTCGGAGAGGCCGCCCTGGCACGGCAGCGGACCGCGGGCAGCATCGTCGCCTACGGCGCCGGACTCGAGACCCCGGACGAGGGACCCCAGGAGATCACCTCGCGCGAGCGGCGGATGCTCACCGACGCCTTCGCCTTCCATCTGGCGACCGTCACCCCGAGCGGCTGGCCGTACGTGCAGTACCGCAGCGGTCCCCGCGGATTCGTGCACCACCTCGGCGGCAGCCGGTTCGGGTTCGCCGACTTCCGGGGCAACCAGCAGTTCGTCTCGGTCGGCAATCTCGAGGCCGACGACCGCGTCGCGCTGTTCGTCGCCGACTATCCGCGCAAGCTCCGGCTCAAGGTGTTCGGCCGCGCGACCGTCGTCGACGCCGACGACGACCCCGCTCTGCTGGCGCAGTTGACGACGGTGGACACGGGCAGGATCGCGGCTCGTTGCGAGCGCAGCATCGTCATCGACGTCGAGGCCTTCGACTGGAACTGCTCCCGCAGCATCGTCCCCCAGTACACCGAGGATCAGGTGCGCGAGCGCGTCGCGCCGTACGTGGAACAGATCCACCGCCTGCAGGACGAGGTCGCCGCACTGAAACGAGAGCTGAACCGGTAGCGGCCGCGCCTCCGGGCCGCCGCAACCGCGAGCGAGTCCGCGGTGCGGGACACTATGGTCATCGCATGGCACTTCTGCATCAGGCGACGCTGTCGCCGACCAAACTCGAACTCGTGACCGCCTACCTCGACGGGCAGCCGTGGGGCGGGACCGGCGACGTGGAGATGATCGGCGGCTACCGCTTCGACGACCCCGCGGGCGAGGTCGGCGTCGAATCGCTGCTGGTCTCCCGCGACGACCGCGTCCTGCAGGTCCCGGTCACCTACCGCGGCGCACCGCTGCCCGGCGCCGACGAATACCTGATCACCACGATGTCTCATTCGGCGCTCGGCGACCGCTGGGTGTACGAGGCAGCCGCCGACCCGGTCGCCGTCGACTGCTTCGTCCGCGCCCTGCGCGGGCAGGTCGCCCAGGCCGCGCTCGAGGTGCGCAACGCCGACGGCACCGTGGCGCCGGTCGACTCGCCCGTGCGCCTGCAGTTGGAGGGCGAAGCCGGTGACGCGAGCGCGCTGACCTTCAGCGACGACCTCGCCGCGCCGGCCTCCGGCAACGCACGCTTGATCGCGGTGTGGGAGGGCGGAAGCGGCGTCGTCGCCGCACTCCGGTAGCGCAGACAGAGATCTCGGTGCCTTCGCGGTTCGCAATGAACCGTGAAGGCACCGAGATCTCTACGCAGTCGGGTCAGACGCCGATCAGCTTGCCGCCGAGGTACTCGACGACCTTGTCCAGCGCCACTCGCTCCTGGCTCATCGTGTCGCGCTCGCGAATGGTGACCGCCTGGTCATCGAGGGTGTCGAAGTCGACGGTCACGCAGAACGGGGTGCCGATCTCGTCCTGACGGCGGTAGCGCTTGCCGATGCCCTGCGCGTCGTCGAACTCGACGTTCCAGTGCTTGCGGAGCTCGTCCGCGAGATCCTTGGCCTTGGGCGAGAGCTTCTCGTTGCGTGAGAGCGGCAGCACGGCGGCCTTGACCGGCGCGAGGCGGCGATCGAGCTTGAGCATGGTGCGGGTGTCGGTGCCGCCCTTGGCGTTCGGCACCTCCTCCTCGGTGTATGCGTCGCACAGGAAGGCCATCATCGAGCGGCCCAGACCGGCGGCCGGCTCGATCACGTACGGCGTGTAACGCTCACCGGAGGCCTGATCGAAGTACGACAGGTCCTCGCCGGAGGCCTTGCTGTGGGTCGACAGGTCGTAGTCGGTGCGGTTGGCGACACCCTCCAGCTCACCCCACGGGCTGCCGCTGAAGCCGAACTTGTACTCCACGTCGACGGTGCTCTTCGAGTAGTGCGAGAGCTTCTCCTGCGGGTGCTCGTACAGGCGCAGGTTCTCCGGGTCGATGCCGAGGTCGACGTACCAGTTGAACCGGGCGTCCAACCAGTACTTGTGCCATTCCTCGTCCTCACCGGGCTTGACGAAGAACTCCATCTCCATCTGCTCGAACTCGCGGGTGCGGAAGATGAAGTTGCCCGGCGTGATCTCGTTGCGGAAGCTCTTGCCGATCTGCGCGATGCCGAAGGGCGGCTTGCGCCGCGCGGTGGTCATCACGTTCTTGAAGTTGATGAAGATGCCCTGCGCGGTCTCCGGACGGAGGTAGTGCAGGCCCTCCTGGTCGTCGACCGGGCCGAGGAAGGTCTTGAGCAGCCCGGAGAAGGCCTTGGGCTCGGTCCACTGGCCCTTGACGCCGCACTCGGGGCAGGCGATCTCCGACATCGGCACCGAGTCCGGGTCGTCGATCCCCTTCTTCAGCGCGTACGCCTCCTGCAGGTGATCCTGCCGCTGACGCTTGTGGCAGTTGGTGCACTCGATCAGCGGGTCGGTGAAGACGTCGACGTGACCGGACGCCTCCCACACGCGGCGGGGCAGGATCACCGACGAGTCGAGGCCGACGACGTCGTCGCGCGAGGTCACCATGGTGCGCCACCACTGACGCTTGATGTTGTCCTTCAGCTCGACGCCGAGCGGTCCGTAGTCCCATGCGGAACGCGTTCCGCCGTAGATCTCACCGCAGGGATAAACCAGACCTCGCCGCTTGGCGAGGTTGACGACGGCATCGACTTTGGACTGCACAGCCACGGTGTTCTGATCTCCACGACGTAGGGGGTTCGGGCGTAGGTGGGTCAAGCGTGTCGAGGTGCGCCACGGTCGTCGCACACCTCTTGGTACAGGGTAGTCGGTGCGCGCCGGGGCGCGCCTGCCGCCCGCGGATCAGCAGCGACGCGGACCTCGCTCACGCGAGCTGCACCTCCAGATACGGGATGTCCTGGATCGAGCGGCCGGTGGCCTCCTCGATCACCTGCGCGAGACTCGCGTACGCCTTCGCATGCTCACGCCGGTAGCGTTCCAGGACCTCGGAGGCCTCCGCGGCGTCGAGAACCCGGGCGACGGCCGGCCGGTTCCGGATCCGGCCGATCCACACTCGGCAGTGCGGCTCGGCCAGCAGATTCCGGTACCACTGCGCCTTCTCGCCGAATCCCGACGCGATGACGACCCGGTCGGCGGTCGGGCGCTCGACGGTCTCGAGTGCGACGAAGCGCGGGCGCCCCGACTTACGTCCGGTGTGCTGCAGCAGCATCAATCGGCCGCCGAACAGGGGCCCCAGCCCGGCACGCATCATCGGAATCGGAAGTCGCACCAACCAGCGCGTCCGCAGAATCCGGGCGCCGACACCGCTCATGCCTTCGACGGTACGCGCAGTAGCGCCGCCGACGACCGGCCCGAGATAAATGAAAATCACTTCCCATAGGATGGGTGTCGCAGTCGAGCAGAAGGAGCCGTGATGACCCAGTCGGTGACCCCGTCGTCGTTGATCGCCGATCGACCGTCACACGAGGCGGCCAGCGAACTGCTGCGGGCACTCGCCTCCCCCGCGCGGGTGTCGATCGTGATGGCGCTGCGCGATCGTCCCATGTGCGTCCACGAGCTGGTCGACGCGCTCGACCTGCATCAACCGCAGGTGAGCCAGCACCTGCGCGTGCTGAAGCGATCGGGAGTGGTGATCGGCAGCAGGCGGGGCCGCGAAGTGGAGTACTCGCTGGCCGACGATCACGTGGCGCACATCGTCGTGGACGCGGTCATCCACGCGACCGAGCATCGGCCGGACGCTGCTCCCCCGGCCTCACCGTCCGGCGCCCGGCACGCCCCCGACCGTCACGGAGGAGATCACCGATGACCGGACCGCTGAAGAAGCCGGTCACCGGCCAGCGCGCGACGAAGCAGCGCGCCGCGATCGCCGACCTGCTCGCCGACACCGACGACTTCCTGTCGGCGCAGCAGTTGCACGACCGGCTGCGCGAACGCGGCGAGTCGATCGGTCTGACCACCGTCTACCGGAATCTGCAGGCCCTGACCGAGGCCGACCAGATCGACGCCATCTGGGACGGGTCCGGCGAGACCCGCTATCGGCACTGTTCCACCGGACACCACCATCACCTGGTCTGCCGCGAATGCGGCACCACCGTCGAGATCACCGCCGACAAGGTGGAGCGCTGGGCGAGCAGCGTCGCGTCTGAGAACGGCTTCTCCGACATCTCCCACACGGTGGAGATCTTCGGTTTGTGCGCGGACTGCGCCGTGCGAACTGAAACGTCCCCGTGACGGCGACTGCCGGACTATTTGTCCGACAGTCGGCTTGAGGGGGACGTTTCAGTCACCAGTCTCGCGGCCGACCGCTGCTCGGGCCCGGCGGCTGCGGATCCGGTGCCTGCCTTCGCCGGTGAAAGCTCGCACGTCTTGGACCACCTCGTCCCATTCGGGCCCGATCACGTGGCGGTATGCCAACCGCATGGACTCCCAGCCACCGATCAGCGACTTCCGGTCACGGACATAGTCGTTGCTGCGGTCCTTCTCGCCGGAATGAAAGCGCGCGCCGTCGCACTCGATCAGTAGCTTGCCGATACGGAGGTCGGCGTGCCCGCGGTAGATCCGATAATCGACCGCGGGTTGGACCACGACGTGGAAGCCGAGCGCGCGCAGCCGGACCCGGACGATGCTCTCGGTTCCCGACTGCGCGCGGCCGTCGGTCTTGTCGAGCAGCGCGTCGACCGTCACGCCGCCGTACGGCGCGATCAGAGCGCGCAACTCCTCGCGGTCCACCCCGCTCAGATTCAAGTACGAATCAGCGGCGGCGACCCAGTCCTCGGCCGACATGCACCGGGCGGCGCACGCCAGGGCGAAGACGACCGGGTCGACCGCGCTGGAGGTCGGTCCGGGGCGCCCTCGGACCGGAGTGCAGCCGGCGAGCCGACCCGGTCCCCGCATCGTCTTGCTGCGCCTGATGTGCAGATCGGGATATCCGGGCGGAATCCACAGCCCGTGCAGCCGGAGCGCCGACACGCATCCCAGGACCCCGCCGCTGCGCACCGCGGCCGCGACGTCGGGATCGTGCATGCGAAGGGCATACCACCCCCGACGCAGCAGGACCAGGTCGCCGGCGGCGACGGCCCGGCGCAGGGACGCGTCGTCGTAGCCGAGCGCCATCAGTTCCCGTCGCGTGAGCACCCCGTGTTCCCCCATACCCGTTTAGACGCGCACCGACGATTATCGGTTCCATCGTCAACCAAGGGTTGACGATCAGCCATGCGTCAACCTATCGTTGACGCATGGCTGATCACACCCCCTCCATCCGGCTCGACGACCTCATCGACGCGATCAAGAAGGTGCACGACGATCCGCTCGAACAACTCTCCGACGCGGTGCTCGCCGCCGACCACCTCGGCGACGTCGCCGATCATCTGATCGGGCACTTCGTCGACCAAGCCCGCCGCACCGGTGCGTCATGGACGCAGATCGGCACCAGCATGGGCGTCAGCAAACAGGCCGTACAGAAGCGCTTCACGCCGAAGGACCCCGGAACGGCCGACAGCCTGGACCCGAGCCAGGGCTTCAACCAGTTCACTCCGCGGGCCCGGAAGGTCGCGGCTGCGGCGCACACGATCGCTCGCGAACACGGCGCCGCCGAAGTGACTCCGGCCCACCTCATCCTCGGCATGCTGGAGGACCGCTCGTCCCTGGCGATCACCCTGCTGGCACAGTTGGGGACCGACCTCGACGCGCTGACCCGAGACGTCACCGCGTCCCTGCCCGCGCCGTCGGCCCAGGCTCCCGACCTCGTCCCCTACGACGCCGCCGCACGAAAGGTCCTCGAGTTGACCTTCCGACAGGCGCTGCGCCTCGGCCACAGTTACATCGGCACCGAACACGTCCTGCTCGCCCTCCTCGAGGACGAGGGCGGCACCGGCCCGCTCGCCGACGCGCACGTCGAGAGCGACGCCTTCGAGTCCGCACTGGCCGCGACGCTCGCGCAGTTCTCGACGGTGTCGGGCGACTGAGTCAGGCGCTGCCGAACCGGCGGTCGCGCTTGGCGTACTCGAGGCAGGCTGCCCAGAGGTCGCGGCGGTCGAAGTCGGGGAACAGCTTCTCCTGGTACACCATCTCGGCGTAGGCGCTCTGCCAGAGCAGGAAGTTCGACAACCGCTGTTCGCCCGACGGCCGCAGGAACAGGTCGACGTCGGGCATGTCGGGTTCGTCGAGGTACTTGGCGAAGCTCGCCTCGGTGATGCGCTCGGGGTCGATCTCACCGCGCGCGGCGCGCCGGGCGATCTCCCGTGCGGCGTCGGCGATCTCTGCGCGACCGCCGTAGTTGACGCACATGGTCAGCGTCATCACCGTGTTGTTCTTGGTGAGTTCCTCGGCCGTCTCGAGTTCAGTGATGACGCTGCGCCACAGCTTCGGTCGGCGCCCGGCCCAGCGGACCCGGACCCCCATCTCGTTCATCTCATCGCGACGACGGCGGATCACGTCGCGGTTGAAGCCCATGAGGAACTTGACCTCCTCGGGGCTGCGCGACCAGTTCTCGGTGGAGAAGGCATACGCGGACAGGTGCGTCACGCCCATCTCGATGCAGCCGCAGACACTGTCCATCAGGACGGCCTCGCCGCGCTTGTGCCCCTCGGTGCGGGGCAGTCCGCGCTCCTGCGCCCACCGGCCGTTGCCGTCCATCACCAGGGCGATGTGCTTGGGCACCAGTTCAGCGGGGATCTCCGGCGGGGTGGCGCCGGAGGGATGGGGATCCGGCGGTCGTACCGTCGTCGGTGCGGGTGCCGGCTTCGCGCGGCGGGTGAGACGAGCCATCAGCTCCGGCCTTTCATGCGGTTTCAGCGACCTTCTGGTGCGGTCCGTCGGCAGGTCCGCGCGGGTCGGCGACGATGTCGTCAGCAGGTTGCTCGACCAGCCTATGCGGCGTCTGTCGTTCGATCAGCGGCAAGGTCCGCAGCTGTCGTTCCAGATGCCATTGCAGGTGGGCGGCGGTGAGGCCGGTGGCCTGTCGTCGTTGCGAGTCGGAGGCCCGGGCCACGTGCTCCCATTCCCCGCGCGCGAGCGCGTCCATCAGGTCGAGGACCCCGACCGACGGCGTCGCCGCGCCCGCGGGACGACAGTAGACGCACACCGCGCCGCCGGCCGCCACGTGGAAGGCCCGATGCGGCCCCGGCCGCGCGCACCGCGCGCACACCGACAACGCGGGCATCCAGCCGGCCGACGACATCGCTCGCAGGAGGAAGGCGTCGAGGATCAGCTGTCGTTCCCGACCGTCGTCGGCCAGGGCCTGCAGCGCGCCGACGGTGAGGCGGTGCAGGTGCGGCGCCGGGGCGCGCTCCTCGCCGGCCAGGCGTTCGGCGGTCTCGAGAACCGCGCACGCGGTGGTGTACCGACCGTAGTCTGCGACGATGGCGTCGCTGAAGGCGTGCAGGCTGTCGACCTGCGTGATGACGTCGAGGTTGCGCCCCGGATAGAAGTGCACGTCGACGTGGGCGAAGGGCTCCAGACGAGCGCCGAACTTCGACCTGGTGCGCCGCACGCCCTTGGCCACCGCGCGCACGAGCCCGTGCTCTGCGGTCAGGAAGGTGATGATGCGGTCGGCCTCGCCCAGCTTGTGCTGGCGCAGCACCACTGCCTCATCCCGGTAGAACCTCACCGACCCATTGTCGCACCCGCCTCCGACACACCCCAGCCGATAGGCGCGGACGCCGTGATCGCGCCTACGCTCGATGTCACCGGCGGTGAAGGAGGAAGTCGATGACCGAACTGCTCGCTCTCGGGCTCGCGACGCGCACGATCTTTCGGGTCGACGTCGCCCGCGGCCACGCCAAGGTGCTCGTCAAAGACACCGCGTACTCCCCCGACGGCGTGGTCCTGATCGACGGCACCGTCTACTGGACGACGATGGGTCGGCCCGAACGCCTCGCCGGAGTCGACGGCGAAGCGGCCTTCGACTATTCGGCGCCCACCGGCGGGCTGCACGCGATCGGCATCGACGGCACCGGCCGACGCGATCTGCTGCCCGCGGGCACCATCACCAGTGGCAAACAGCTCGCCACCGACCATCGCGGCCGTCTGTTCTGGGGCGACCGCGAGGGCCGACGGGTCTCGTCGTGCCGGCTCGACGGTTCCGGCTACGCCGACATCGTGGTCAATCCGCCGGCCGCCGACGGCACAGCCGAATGCGTGGGCGTCGCCGTCGACGCCGAGCACGTGTACTGGACGCAGAAGGGGCCGCCGAAAGGCGGGCTGGGCCGGATCTTCCGCGCGCGGCGCACGATGCCGGCCGGGCAGACGCCCGACGCGCGTACCGATGTCGAAGAGCTGTGGAGCGGTCTGCCCGAGCCGATCGACCTGGAGGTGGTCGACGGGATGCTGTACTGGACCGACCGCGGTGCCGAACCGGACGGCAACACGCTCAACCGGGCACCGATCCCCGCCCGCGGCGAACGCGGGAGTCCGCCGGAGATCCTGGCCCGCGGACTGCGGGAGGCCATCGGGCTGGCCGTCGACCGGTCCACCGGGCTGACCTACGTGTCCGACCTGGGCGGGACGATCGTCGCCGTGGCCCTGGACGGCACCGGTGACCGGGTCGTCGCCGATCTCGGACAGATGGTGACGGGGATCGCGCTGGTGCGGTGAGCGGAGGTCTCGCCATCGTCTCGATGCGCTCCTCCGCTTCGCTCCCCCGCTTACTCGACAACCCCGGGAACCGGCACCTCCTCAGGCTGGTCGAGTAGCCACCGAGCGCAGCGAGGCGGCGTATCGAGACCCCCGCACCATCGTCTCGATGCGCTCCTCCGCTCCGCTCCCCCGCTTACTCGACAACCCTGGGAACCGGCACCCTCCCCAGGCTGGTCGAGTAGCCACCGAGCGCAGCGAGGCGGCGTATCGAGACCCCCGGACCCGGTGAACTCAGAAGCCCAGGCGGCCGAGCTGCTTCGGGTCGCGCTGCCAGTCCTTGGCGACCTTCACGTGCAGGTCGAGGTAGATCTTGGTTCCGAGGAGGCGCTCGATCTGGGCGCGGGCGACGGTGCCGACGTGCTTGAGGCGCGAGCCCTTGTGCCCGATGATGATGCCCTTCTGCGAGTCACGCTCCACGTAGAGGATGGCGTGGACGTCGACGATCTCGGAGTCCTCGCGCGGGATCACCTCTTCGATGACGACGGCCAGCGAGTGCGGGAGTTCGTCGCGGATGCCTTCGAGGGCGGCCTCCCGGATGAACTCGGCCATGAGCACCTGCTCGGGCTCGTCGGTCAGTTCACCGTCCGGATAGAACGCCGGACCCTCCTCGCACAGCGAGACCAGGACGTCGCCGAGCACGTCGAGCTGCTTGCCCGACTTCGCCGAGCAGGGCACCACTTCGGCGTCGGGCCCCATCAACTTCGACAACGCCAGCAGCTGGGTCGCGACCTTCTCCGGACCGACGCGGTCGATCTTGGTGACGATGCCGACCTTGCGGGTCCGCGGGGTGGTCGCGTTGATCTCCTCGATGATGCGGCGGTCGCCGGGGCCGATGGCCTCGTCGGCGGGGATGCAGACGCAGATGACGTCGACGTCGGCGTACGTCTCCCGGACCAGGTCGTTGAGCCGCTGCCCCAGCAGCGTCCGCGGGCGGTGCAGACCGGGGGTGTCGACGAGGATCAGCTGGGCGTCGGGTCGATTGACGATTCCGCGGATGGTGTGACGCGTGGTCTGCGGTCGGTTGGAGGTGATGGCGACCTTGTCGCCGACGAGCGCGTTGGTGAGCGTCGACTTGCCGGTGTTGGGTCGGCCGACGAAACACACGAAACCGGAACGGAACTCGGACACTGATCAATTCTCCTTCAGAGGGCCGGCGAGATCGGTGACGAACACCGCGGCAGCCGGGGAAACTTCATGGTGCGGGGCGCGTCGCCCGTCACCGTTCATCGGCGGACTCCTCGGCGGCACCCGCGGCGGCCGCGGCCTTCTTCGACCGGCGCACCACGACGGAGGTGATGCGCTGGCGGCCGAGCCGGTTCGGCCCGCCCTCGGCCGTCATCCGCAGCCCGTCGACCTTCACCTTGGCGCCAGGCAGCGGCACTCGGCCCAGCCGCAGGGCCAACAGTCCGCCGACGGTGTCGACGTCGTCGAGATCCAGGTCGATCTCGACGTCGAACAGCTCCGCCAGATCCTCCACCGGCAGCCGCGACGAGACCCGGTACACGTCGTCGCCCAATTGCTCGATGGGCGCCACCTCGTCGACGTCGTACTCGTCGGAGATCTCGCCGACGATCTCCTCCAGCACGTCCTCGATGGTGACCAGTCCGGCGATGCCGCCGTACTCGTCTACCAGCAGTGCCATGTGATTGCGGTTGGCCTGCATGTCCGAGAGCACGTCGTCGAGCGGTTTGGAGTCGGGCACGAACTCGGGCGCCCGCATCACCTCGTCGACGCCGACCCCGCGCGCGGCTCCCGACAACTGCGGCAGCAGACGTTCGACGACGTCTTTGAGATAGACGACGCCGAGCACGTCGTCGGGGTTCTCGCCGATCACCGGGATCCGCGAATGGCCCGACCGGACGGCCAGACTCATCGCCTGCGCCGCCGACTTGTCGTGCTCGATCCACACCATCTCCGGGCGCGGGACCATCACCGCGCGGGCGTCGGTGTCGCCGAATTCGAAGACCGACTGGATCATTCGGCGCTCGTCGTCATCGACGACCCCGCGCTCCTGCGCCATGTCGACCACCTCGCGCACCTCGACCTCGGTGGCGAAGGGCCCGTTGCGGTAGCCCTTGCCGGGAGTCAACGCGTTACCGGTGAGGATCAGCAGACGGGTCACCGGCCGCAGCAGGACGCCGACGGCCGACAGCAGCGGCCCGGCCACGAGCGAGATCGAGTACGCGTTCTGCCTGCCGAGGGTGCGGGGGCCGACGCCGACCGCGACGTACGACACAACGGTCATCGCGACGATCGCGACCGCGAGTCCCCAACCGGAGCCGAGAGCGTCGACCGCTACCACCGACACCAGCGCGGTCGCCGCGATCTCGCACAGCACGCGCAGCAGCACGGCCAGCCCGACGTAGGTGGCCCGGTGCTCCAGCACGGCCAGCAGGCGTCGAGCCCCGACGCGCCCCTCCTTGCGGAGGTCTTCCACGCGGGCCACCGACACGGTCGCCAATGCGGTGTCGGTGGCGGCGAAGGCACCGGCGAGGGCGGTCAGCAGCACCGCGACGGCGAGCAGGACGATGTCGCTGCTCACCTGGTCAGTGTCCTTCGCGGCCGGAGAAGCCGATGTCGTTCAGCAGGCGGGTGTCGCGCTGAGCCTGCGCAAGCAGACGCGTCCGGTCGTCGCGCGCGGAGTACCAGTCGGTGATGATCTGGCCCTGCAGCCCGAACATCTCACGCTCCTCCTCGGGTTCGGCGTGATCGAAACCGAGCAGGTGCAGCACGCCATGCACGGTCAGGACCGCCAGCTCGTGCTCGAAGCTGTGCCGCTGCGAGCGGGCCTGCTCGGCGGCGAACTCGGGGCACAGCACGATGTCGCCGAGCATCGCCGGACCCGGATCGTCGGCATCGGGCCGACCGCCGGGGGTCAGCTCGTCCATGGGGAAGCTCATCACGTCGGTCGGGCCTGGCAGATCCATCCACTGCATGTGCAGTTCGGCCATCGACTCCGAGTCGATCAGCTGGATCGACAGTTCGGCGCCGGGATGGACCTCCATGCGCCGCATCGCGAACCGGGCGGCCTCGATGATCAGTTGCTCGGGCACGTCGACGCCCGACTCGTTGAACAGTTCGATGCTCATCGTCCCCGACCTCCGCCCGAGGTGCGCATGCCTTCGCGGCGCTGCGCGCGGTTGCCGCCGTAATCGTCGCTGCGCCCGTGGTCGCTGCGCCGCACCCGCTGCTCCTCGGCCTTGCCGTACGCGTCGACGATGTCGGCGACCAGCCGGTGTCGGACGACGTCGGTGCTGGTCAGGTGCGCGAAGTGGATGTCGTCGATGCCGTCGAGGATGCGGGCCGCCGCCCGCAGTCCCGACTGCGCGCCCCCGGGCAGGTCGACCTGCGTGGTGTCGCCGGTGACGACGATCTTGGCGCCGAAGCCCAACCGGGTCAGGAACATCTTCATCTGCTCGCCGGTGGTGTTCTGCGCCTCGTCGAGGATGATGAACGCGTCGTTCAGCGTGCGGCCGCGCATGTAGGCCAGCGGAGCCACCTCGATCACCCCGGCCTCCATCAGCTTCGGGATCGCCTCCGGGTCCATCATGTCGTGCAGGGCGTCGTACAGCGGCCGCAGGTACGGGTCGATCTTCTGGTGCAGCGTGCCGGGCAGGAAGCCGAGCCGTTCGCCCGCTTCGACCGCCGGGCGGGTCAGAATGATGCGGCTGACCTCCTTGGCCTGCAGCGCCTGCACGGCCTTGGCCATCGCCAGATAGGTCTTTCCGGTGCCGGCGGGACCGAGGCCGAAGACGATGGTGTTGGCGTCGATCGCGTCGACGTAGCGCTTCTGGTTGAGTGTCTTGGGCCGGATCACCTTCCCGCGGCGGGACAGGATGTCGAGGCTGAGCACGTCGGCGGGCGTCTCGGACTTGTCCGAGGCCAGGATCGACAGGCTCTGCCGCACCAGATCGGGCGTCAGGGCGGTGCCGCCGCGGACCACGCGGACCAGTTCGACGATCACCCGCTCGGAGGCCGCCACATCGGGCGACGAACCGCGCAGGGTGATCCGGTTTCCGCGCACATGGATGTCGGCCGGGAGCTGGGTTTCGAGGGTGCGGAGATTGACGTCGGCCGCACCCAGCAGACCCACCGCCAGATCTTGCGGCACCTCGATGGTCGAACTCGTCACCGCGGCGGCTGTAGTCGCGTCGCGGTCGTCGTCAGTCACTTAAGCAGTTCTCCCGGGGTCGGTGGTCGTTTGCGGAGTTCTCTCGAGTCTATAGCCGGGCGCGACGGGGTGCGACCGGGTAATCCCGCGTGAGCGGCTCAGATCCCGAGGACACGAAGGGTCTGTCGGTGTGCGGCGCTGCGCGGGTCGACGAAGGCGTCGTGCCCGCCGGTCGGCACCTCGTAGAGGGCCACGCGCTGGCCGCGGGCGCCGGCGACCTCGACGTAGTGGCGGCTCATCTCGATCGGCACCGACTGGTCGTCGACGGTGTGAACGGCCGCGACCAGTGCGTCGAAGGGCTCCTGGCAGGCCGGCGACGCCGCGGCGTACCGGTCGGGCGCCTCGTCGTAGGCGGCGCCCATGAGTGCCCGGACCGACGGGCGGTCGGCGGCGCCGACGGTGAAGTCGAGGACGGCGGACTGCGCGACGACGGTCGCGATGGTGAAACCGCCTGCCGCGGCGCCGAGGCGGGCGGTCGCCCAGACGGCGAGTTGGCCGCCCGCCGAATGTCCGACCACGGCCGTATGGTGACGGTCGACCTCGATTCCGGCGATCGCGAGTTGCTCGGCGACGGGACCGTCGAGCGCGCCGATCGCGGCGACCACGTCGCGGCCGGTCCCCGGCCAGCCGCCGCCGTCCTCTTCGACGCGGCGGTACTCGATGTTCCAGACGGCCACGCCGCGCCGCGCGAGGTCGAGAGCGACGGAGGTGTAGACGACGAGGGTGTACTCGGTGGACCAGTACCCGCCGTGCACCAGCACGACGAGCGGGACGCAGTCGGTCGGCGCCACGTCGGGCAGGTACAGGTGGCCGTAGTTGCTGGGGTGATCGCCGTATTGGATCTTCTTGCGCCGCAACGATCTTCCTATCGCGACCAGCGGTCGGTGACGGCGCCGAGCGCGCCGAGCGCCACCGCACCGGCGGCGACGGTGCGCAGGACCTCGGGCCCCAGGACCACCGGCCGGCCGCCGAGGGCGGTCAGGTCGGCGATCTCGGCCGGGTCGAGGCCGCCTTCGGGTCCGATCACGAAGACCACCTCGGGGGCGTCGGAGAAGTCGAGCGAGCGGAAGGGCACCGCGCCGTCCTCGTGCAGCAGTGCGACGATGCCGCCGTCTGCGCGCACGCGAGCGACGAGGTCGCGCACCCCCGTCGTGCCGGTCAGGTCGGCGACCTCGGGGATCCACGCTCGCCGAGCCTGCTTGGCGGCGGTCGCCGCGGCGGTGCGCCACTTGTCGACGCCCTTGGCGGCCTTGGCTCCGCTCCAGCGGGCGATGCTGCGGGCCGACTGCCACGGCACGATCACGTCGACCCCGGCCTCGGTCATCAGGTCGACGGCGAGTTCGGCGCGCTCGGTTTTCGGCAGCGCCTGCACGATCGTCACGACCGGCCGCCGGCGCGCGGCGAACTCGACGCGCCCGGCCCGGACGGTGAGTCGGTCCTTGCCCGCGACGTCGGTCACCTCGCACGCGGCGGTGGTGCCGCGCCCGTCGCCGAGCAAGACGGTCTCGCCGACGCCGATCCGGGTGACGGTGACCGCATGCCTGCCCTCGGGTCCGGAGACGACCGCGTGCTCACCGGCTCGCGGCACCTCGTCGACCCAGAACAGCGGCGGCGTCATCGACCGGCGAAGGCGTTGCGCAGCTTGGAGAACAGTCCGCCGGCACCGGCAGCCTTGGAGGCCGCGGTCACCAGCTCCACCTGATCGCCGGAGACCTCGCGCAGGTCGCGGAGCAGATCGGCCTGGCGACCGTCGATCTTGCGCGGCACCACCACTTCCAGGTGGGCGTGCAGGTCGCCGCGCACCCCGGAGTTCAGGTGCGGCAGCCCCTGCCCGCGGACGCGGACGACGGTGCCGGGCTGCGTGCCCGGCTCGACGGTGACGGTGGCGCTGCCGCCGAGCACGGTGTCGACGGTGATCTCGGTTCCGAGCGCGGCGTCGATCATCGGGACCCGGACCGTGCAGTGCAGGTCGTCGCCGTCGCGGACGAAGACGTCGTCGGCGGCTTCGGAGATCTCGACGTAGAGGTCGCCGGCCGGGCCGCCGCCGGGGCCGACCTCGCCCTGACCGGCCAGCCGCACCCGCATGCCGTTCTGGACGCCCGCGGGGATCTTGACGGTCATGGTGCGGCGCGAGCGGACACGGCCGTCGCCGCCGCACTTGAGGCACGGATCGGGGATGGTCTCGCCGACGCCGCGGCACTCCGGGCATTCGCGGACGGTCATCACCTGGCCGAGGAAGGAGCGCTGCACGGCCTGGATCTCGCCCGCACCCTTACAGGTGCCGCAGGTGACCGGCTTGGAGTTGTCGCGCGTGCCACCGCCCTTGCAGGTGTCGCACAGGACCGCGGTGTCGACGGTGATCTCCTTGCGCGCCCCGGCCGCGATCTCCTCGAGGGTCAGCCGGACGCCGACCAGCGCGGGTTCGCCCGGTCGCACGCGCCCCCGGGGGCCGCGCCCGCCGCCGAAGCCGCCGCCCGCGCCGCCGAAGAAGGTCTGGAAGATGTCGCCGAGACCGCCGTTTCCGAACGGGTCGCCGCCGAAGCCGCCGCCCGGGCCGGCCAGCGGGTCGCCGCCAGCGTCGACGATGCGACGCTTCTCCGGATCGGACAGCACCTCGTAAGCGGTCGTGACCTCTTTGAACTGCTCCTCGGCGTCCGGGTTGACGTCGGGATGCAGTTCGCGCGCCAACTTGCGGTACGCGCGCTTGATCTCCTGGTCCGACGCACCCGCGGCCACGCCGAGAATGCCGTAATAATCACGAGCCACAGTGAAAACGATCCTTCACGATTAAGACATCAACTAACGGTCGGCGAGCACTTCGCCGACGTACTTCGCAACAGCCGCCACCGAGGCGATTGTTCCCGGGTAGTCCATCCTGGTGGGACCGACCACGCCGACACTGCCGAAAACGGTGCCCGATGCACCGTACCCGGTCGAGACCACGGAGGTGCTCCGCAGGTTCTCGGTGTTGGTCTCCTCACCGATCTGCACCGTGACCGTCCCGGTGCGCTGGGTGTGTGCCAGCAGCTTGAGGACGACGACCTGCTCCTCGAGCGCGTCCAGGACGATGTCCATGCCACCGAGGTTGGGCGAGAAGTCGGCGGCCGACCGCGCCAAGTTGCTGGTCCCGCCCAGTACGAGTCGGTCGTCGCCGCGTTCGACGAGGGTCTCGACCAGCACCGTGGCGATGGTGACGACCGTGTCGCGCAGGTCGGCCGGGGCCTCGGTCGCCAACTCCGCGACCGCCGCCGACGCCTCCTCGAGCCGCTGCCCGTCGAGCGCGATCGAGAACATGTCGCGCACCGCCGCCAGGTCCTGCTCGCCGATCTCCTGGGAGAGTGCGACCATCCGCTGCTCCACCCGCCCGGTGTCGGTGATGACCACCAGCAGCAGTCGGCTGGGGGTCAGCGCGACGACTTCCAGGTGCCGCACGCGGGCCGTCGACAGGACCGGGTACTGGATGACGGCGACCTGCCGGGTGAGTTGAGCGAGGAGCTTGACCGACCGCCGCAGCACGTCGTCGAGGTCGACGCCGTTGTCGAGGACCGACAGGATGGCACGACGTTCGGCGGCCGAGAGCGGCTTGATCTCGCTGATCCGGTCGACGAACAGGCGGTAGCCCTTGTCGGTCGGGATTCGGCCGGAACTGGTGTGCGGCTGCGCGATGTACCCTTCGGCTTCCAGGACGGCCATGTCGTTGCGGACCGTCGCACTGGAAACGCCCAGCTGGTGGCGTTCGACGAGTGCCTTCGAGCCGATGGGCTCCTGCGTGTCGACGTAGTCGGTGACGATGGCCCGGAGGATCTCGAAACGCCTGTCATCTGTCGACGACGACAACTCGACACCTCCTGATCCCATGATTCTGCCTAGAGTGGATAGCACCATTCTACGAAATCGAGGCAGAGGTATGGGACGGCGATGATCTTCAAGGGCGTGCGGGAGGGTCGGCCCTATGCCGATCACGGTCTCACACCCCGCGAATGGGCCCGGATTCCGCCGCGTCAGTTCCGCCTCGACCAGCTCACGACCGTCACCACGGTGCTCGCCCTCGACAAGCTCCTGTCGGAGGACTCGACCTTCTACGGCGATCTGTTCGCGCACGTCGTGAAGTTCGAGGGCAGCCTGTACCTGGAGGACGGCCTGCACCGCGCCGTCCGCTCGGCGCTGCGGAATCGGATCATCATCCACGCCCGCCTGCTCGACCTCGACGAACGGCCGGTTCCCGAGGCGGCCGGGCCCGCACCGCGCGCCGAGTCGGCGGTCGAGACGACCCTGCCGATCGCCCGCCCCGTGCATCCGAGCCGGCGACGCGGCGGCGCGCACCGGCTGCCGGAGTAGGTTCGGCGGAGCCCTGCGTCAGGCCGCGACGCGACGCAGCGGGTTGAGCAGCATCGGCAGACGCGGCCAGGATCGTCGCCGAGGAGCCCGTGGATCATCGCGCGGGTCGGCGCGAGGTCGGCCGTCACAGGTATCGCACCCCTTTCGTTCTGCGCACCTGGTCGCGACCGGGTGCGCAGAACGAAAGGGGTGCGATCGCAACAGAAGTGGTGCGTCAGTCGACGAGGAGATCGCGGGTGATGCCGTCGGCGAGGAGACGACCCGCGTCGGTCAGGACGTAGGCCGGGCCCGACTCGGTGTCGGCGACGACGCGCAGCAGGCCCCGCTCCACCACCGCGTCGGCGCGCCGACGTTCGGTCCCGGTCAGCTCCGCGGCGGGCAGACCGTCGCGCAGGCGCAGGCGCAGCATCACCGTCTCGGTGTGCCGATCCTGCGCGGTCAGCAGCTCCTGCCCGCCGATCGGCAGCGATCCGCCGCCGAGCGACGCCGAGTAGGTGGCCGGATGCTTCTGGTTCCACCAGCGGACGCCGCCCACGTGCGAGTGCGCGCCGGGGCCGATCCCCCACCAGTCGTCACTGCGCCAGTAGGCCTCGTTGTGCCGACACACCGACTCCGACGCGGGCAGTCCGGCAGCGTCCGCGCGCGCCCAGTTCGACACCTCATACCAGGTCATCCCTGCGCCGGTCAGGCGGGTGTCGATCATCTCGTAGCGGGCGGCGAGGACGTCGTCGTCGGGCATCGGCACCTCGCCCCGACGAACCTTGCGGGCGAAGGCGGTGCCGTCCTCGACGATGAGCGCGTACGCGGAGACATGGTCGACCGGCACCGACAACACGGCGTCGAGCGAGGCGTGCAGATCCTCGTCCCGCTCCCCCGGCGTCCCATAGATCAGATCCAGGTTCAGATGCTCGAAGCCGGCGGCGGCCGCCTCACGGGCGGCCTCGAGCGCCCGACCCGGCGTATGCGTGCGCTCCAGGACCGCCAGGACGTGCCGGGCCGCCGACTGCATGCCGAGAGAGATCCGAGTGAAGCCGGCCTCGCGCAGCGCGGCGAAGAACTCCGGCGAGGTGGACTCGGGGTTCGACTCGGTGGTCACCTCCGCGCCCGGCGCGAGGGTGAACGAGTTGCGGACGGCGCCGAGCACGTCGGACAGCCCGTCGCCGCCCAGCAACGACGGGGTGCCGCCGCCGACGAAGATCGTCGAGACCGGACGCCGCCCGGGCAGCATGGCGGCCGCCAGATCGAGTTCGGCGCGGACCCCCTCCAGCCAGCTCTGCGGCGACGACGAGCTGCCCAGCTCGCCCGCGGTGTAGGTGTTGAAATCGCAGTACCCGCAGCGTGTCGCACAGAACGGGACATGGATGTACAGGCTCAGCGGCCGCGCCTGATCGGCGGTCGCCAGAGCCGCGACGGCGTCGTCGGAGAAGGGTTCGGGCGAGCGTCGATCTATCACACATCCATGATGACTCACGAACTGTCAAGGGTATTAATCTCACGGTGAGGAAAAATAAGCGCAAGTAGACGGCCCGCACCGTTCCATGGCACGATGAGCCTCGTGACTTCCTCCGGAGTGTGGCTCGCGCAGCGGCGACACATTGACCTCAAGCGCATCTGCAGCGCTTCCTGTCGGCGTCTGCCGACGACCCGGCCGTAACGGCCGCGGGCCCGCCTTCCTCAGGCGGGTGCTCCCCGGACGGGAGATCTCGTCACACCTGATTTCAGCCCAAATCATCGTGCTGTGACGTGTGCGCAGCATGCTCAGGAGTATTGATGACGCTCACCCCGCCCCAGTCCAGCGACGCGCCCGTCGAGGCTGCTCCGGCACCGCGCAAGCGGGCCCGCCCGGCCAAGCGCAAGACCGAAGCCCAGTGGGCGCTCGGCTACCGCGAACCACAGAATCCGGTGGAACAATTCAAGAAGGACGACCACCCGCTCAACGTGCGCCAGCGGATCATCGACCTGTACTCCGAGCTCGGCCACGACTCGATCGAGGCCAACGACCTGCGCGGCCGGTTCCGGTGGATGGGTCTGTACACGCAGCGCAGCGAGGGGTACGACGGCACGTTCACCGGCGACGAGAACGCCGACCTGCTGGAATCGCCGTACTTCATGATGCGGGTGCGCGCCGACGGCCAGATCCTCGATCTGGATCGGCTGCGGACCATCGCGGGCATCTCCAAGGACTTCGCTCGCGACACCCTTGACATCACCAACCGCCAGAACTTCCAGTACCACTGGATCGAGATCGAGAACGTCCCCGAGATCTGGCGGCGCCTCGAGCAGGTCGGCATGCAGACCACCTCGGCCTGCGGCGACTGCCCGCGCGGCATGCTCGGCTCCCCGCTGGCCGGCCTGGCCGTCGACGAGGTCCTCGACGCCAGCCCCGCGCTCGACGAGATCGTCCGCCGTTACATCGGCGACCCCGAGTACGCGAATCTGCCGCGCAAGTACAAGACGTCGGTGTCGGGTCTGCAGGATCTGCCGCACGAGATCAACGACATCGCCTTCGTCGGCGTCAACCATCCCGAGCACGGTCCGGGCCTGGACCTGTGGGTCGGCGGCGGACTGTCGACGGTGCCGCACTTCTCGCAGCGCCTGGGCGCCTGGGTCCCGCTCGACGAGGTCCCCGACGTGTGGGAGGCCGTCACCAAGCTCTTCCGCGACTACGGCTACCGCCGTCTGCGCAGCAAGAACCGCTTCAAGTTCCTGGTCAAGGACCTGGGTCCGGAGAAGATCCGCGAGATCCTCGAGACCGAGTACCTGGGTCGCGAGCTGATCGACGGTCCCGCGCCCGAGCCGGTCACCAAGGTCCGCGACCACGTCGGCGTCCAGAAGCTCAAAAACGGCCTGTACGCCGTCGGCGCCGCACCGGTCTCGGGCCGCGTGTCGGGCACCCTGCTCGAGCGCTTCGCCGATGCCGTCGAACGGGCCGGTGCCACCGAAGTCCGCACCACGCCGTACCAGAAGCTGATCGTGCTCAACGTCGCCGAGGACAAGGTGGACCAGCTGGTCGCCGAGCTCGACGAGATGGGCCTGCCGACCAACCCGACTCCGTGGCGTCGCGGCATCATGACCTGCACCGGCCTGGAGTACTGCAAGCTCGCCTTCGTCGAGACCCGACGCCGCGCCATCGCGCTGCTGCCGGAGCTCGAGGAGCGCCTGGCCGACCTGAACTCGCAGCTCGACGTGCCGGTGACCGTGCACCTGAACGGCTGCCCCAACTCGTGCGCCCGCATCCAGACCGCCGACATCGGCTTCAAGGGGCAGCTCATCGAGCAGCCCGACGGCAGCAAGGCCGAGGGTTTCCAGGTCCACCTGGGCGGCAGCCTCGGCGCCGACCTCGGGTTGGGCCGCAAGGTCCGCCAGCACAAGGTGCTCTCCTCCGAGCTCGGCGACTACATCGAACGCGTGGTGCGCAACTACATCGCGCAGCGCAGCGAGAACGAACGTTTCGCCCAGTGGGTGGCCCGCGCCGACGATGCGGACCTGCAGTGAGAGGGCGGGCCTGCAGTGAGAGGGAGGAAGTGAGATGACCGTCACCGACACCGACACCGACGCGCTGCGCGCGATCGCCGAGGCCGGCGCCGCCGAACTCGGTCCCGACGCCTCGGCCACCGATCTGATCGCCTGGACGGCGCAGACCTTCGGCCCGGACTTCGTGATCGCCGCCAACATGCAGGACGCGGTGCTCATCGACGTCGCCGACAAGGCGATCGCCGACAAGGACGCCATCGGCGGCAAGCTCAAAGCCCTGTTCCTGGACACCGGCTACCACTTCGCCGAGACCATCGGCACCCGCGACGCGGTGGCTCAGGTGTACGACCTGGACCTGATCAACGTGACCCCCGAGCACGGCGTCGACGCGCAGGACCGGCTGCTCGGCAAGGATCTGTTCGCCCGCGACCCCGGCGAATGCTGCCGCCTGCGCAAGGTCGTGCCGCTGACCGGCGCCCTCGCACCGTTCCGCGCATGGATCACCGGCATCCGCCGCGTCGAGGCGCCCACGCGCGCCAACGCGCCGCTGATCTCGTTCGACGAGGCCTTCGGTCTGGTCAAGATCAACCCGCTCGCCGCGTGGA
This sequence comes from Gordonia aichiensis, assembly GCF_039946255.1. Taxonomy (GTDB): domain Bacteria; phylum Actinomycetota; class Actinomycetes; order Mycobacteriales; family Mycobacteriaceae; genus Gordonia; species Gordonia aichiensis_A. The sequence continues at coordinate 75,589 of NZ_JBCDWL010000006.1, forward strand.
GCGACGAGCAGTTCCAGGAGTACATCGACACTCACGGCGTCCTGGTGAATCCGCTGGTCGACGAGGGATATCCCTCGATCGGGTGTGCGCCGTGCACCGTCAAACCAGCCGCCGGAGCCGATCCGCGCAGCGGCCGTTGGGCCGGGCGCGCCAAGACAGAATGCGGGTTGCACGCCTCATGAGCATCATCGAATCCACCGACGTCGCCGCTGCCGCCGTCGACCGGGACTCCTTCACCACCCTCGACGCCCTCGAGTCGGAGGCCATCCACATCTTCCGCGAGGTCGCGGGCGAGTTCGAGCGGCCGGTGATCCTGTTCTCCGGCGGCAAGGACTCGACCCTGCTGCTGCACCTGGCGCTCAAGGCCTTCTGGCCGGCGCCGCTGCCCTTCTCGCTGCTGCACGTGGACACCGGGCACAACCTGCCGGAGATCATCGCTTTCCGCGACGAGATCGTCGAGCGGCACGGGCTGCGCCTGCACGTGGCGAGCGTCGAGGAGTACCTCGCCGACGGTCGTCTGACCGAACGCCCCGACGGCATCCGGAACCCGCTGCAGACCATCCCCCTGCTCGACGGCATCAGCGAGAACCGGTTCGACGCCGTCTTCGGCGGCGCCCGCCGCGACGAGGAGCGTGCCCGCGCCAAGGAGCGGATCTTCTCGCTGCGCAACGCCTTCGGGCAGTGGGATCCGAAGCGGCAGCGCCCCGAACTGTGGAACCTGTACAACGGCAGGCACGCGCCCGGCGAGCACGTGCGCGTGTTCCCGCTGAGCAACTGGACCGAGCTGGACGTGTGGCGCTACATCGCCCGCGAGCAGGTGCTGCTGGCGCCGCTGTACTACGCGCACGAGCGGGAGGTCTACAACCGTGACGGCATGTGGATGACCGCCGGACCGTGGGGCGGTCCGCGCGAGGACGAGACCGTGCAGACCCGGATGGTCCGCTATCGGACCGTCGGCGACGGCTCGACCACCGGTGCCGTCCTGTCCGAGGCCACCGACAACGAGGCCGTGCTGGCCGAGGTCGCGGCCTCGCGCCTCACCGAGCGCGGCGCCACCCGCGGCGACGACCGCGTCTCCGAGGCCGCCATGGAAGACCGCAAGCGCGAAGGATATTTCTGATGAGCACCCCCACCCAGGATTCGTCCACCTCTGTGCAAGCCGGCGCCGACCTGCTGCGCATCGCCACCGCGGGCTCGGTGGACGACGGCAAGTCGACCCTCGTCGGCCGACTGCTGTTCGACACCAAGTCGGTTCTGGCCGACCAGATCGACGCCGTCACCAAGGCGTCGGTGGATCGCGGCATGGACACCCCGGACCTGTCGTTGCTGGTGGACGGCCTGCGCGCCGAGCGCGAACAGGGCATCACCATCGACGTCGCCTATCGCTACTTCGCCACGCCGAAGCGGTCGTTCGTGCTCGCCGACACTCCCGGCCACGTGCAGTACACCCGCAACACCGTCTCGGGCGCGTCCACCGCGCAGCTGGTGATCCTGCTCGTCGACGCGCGCAACGGCGTCGTCGCGCAGACCCGCAGGCACGCCGCGGTAATGGCGCTGCTGGGCGTGCCGCGGCTGGTGCTCGCGGTCAACAAGATCGACCTGGTGGACGATCCGGCCGCCGTGTTCGCGCAGATCTCGGCGGAGTTCCGCGAGATCACCTCGTCGCTCGGCTACGCGGCCGACCAGGTGCAGGAGATCCCGGTGTCGGCGCTGCACGGCGACAATGTGGCGGTGCGGTCGGAGAACACGCCGTACTACGACGGCCCCACCCTGATCGAGCACCTGGAGACGGTGCCCAATGTGGCTGCCCAGAGCGCCCGGGACCGCGTCGGCCTGCGCTTCCCGGTCCAGTACGTGATCCGTCCCCGCACGCCCGAGTACCCCGACTATCGCGGGTACGCCGGGCTGGTCGCCGCGGGCACCGTGTCGGTGGGCGATGAGATCGTCGTGCAGCCGTCGGGTCAGCGGTCGAGCGTCGCGAAGATCGACACCGCCGACGGCGAGTTGGCGACCGCGCACGCCGGACGCAGCGTCACCCTGCTGCTGACCGACGACATCGACGTCTCACGCGGGGACCTGATCGCCGCGGCGGCCGACGCCCCCGAACCCGCGCAGCAGTTCACCACCACGGTGTGCTGGTTGTCGGAGAAGGCGCTGCGCGCCGGTGCGCGGCTGCTGCTCAAGCACGGCACCAAGACCACCCAGGTCATCGTCGGCGCGCTCGAGGTGCTCTTCGACGAGCAGAACCTGGCGCTGATCGACGCGCCGGAGACGTTGGCGCTCAACCAGATCGGCCGAGTGTCGTTGATGACCGCCGAGCCGATCGCCGCCGACGACTACGCGCTCAACCGCGAGTCGGGCAGCTTCCTGCTGATCGACCCGCAGGGCGGGAACACCCTCGGCGCCGGCCTCATCGGCGACGCGCTGTCGGCGCTCCGACTGCCCGACCCCGTGCCGGCCTGATGAGCGATCGGGCCCGCGGTGGTGGTCGGGTACGCAGCGTCGTGCCCCAAGCTGGTCGAGCAGCCGCCATACGCAACGCCGCACCTCAGGCTGGTCGAGTAGCCCCGGCGCGCAGCGCCGCGGCGTATCGAGACCCCCGCCACGAGATCTCGATACGCTCGCTCACTACGTTCGCGGGCTACTCGATCAGCCTGGCCACGCGCAGCGCCGCGGCGTATCGAGAACCCCGCATCGGGACGCCCCGATGAGCACGCTCGTCCTCGCCGCCCACGGGAGCCGGGACCCGCGGTTCGACGTGACCGCCCGCCGCGTGGCCGACGCCGTCCGCGTCGCGCTGCCTGGCGTGCGGGTCGAACTCGCCTACCTCGACCTCACCGCTCCCCTGCTCACCGATGTCCTCGGCACGCTGTCGGGCGAGGTCGTGGTGGTCCCACTGTTGTTCGGCGACGGCTTCCACAGCAAGGTGGATCTGCCTGCGCTGATCGACGGCGCCGTCGCCGCGAATCCGCGTCTGCGAGTCCGGCAGACACCGGTGGTCGGACGGTACTCGCCGGTCCCGGCGCTCGTCGAGCGGTTGTCGGAGGTGGGACTGGCGGCAGACGACGGCGTGCTGATGCCCGCCGTGGGATCATCGGACGCCGGCAGCGACGCGTCGATCATCGAACGCGGCCACGAGTTGTCCGGGGTGCTGGACCGACCGGTCCGCACGTTGTTCGCGACCCGACTGGGGCGCGACGGCGCCGCCGTGCGGGAGGCCGTCGACGAACTGCTCGCCGCAGGCGCCCGACGCATCGCCGTCAGCCCGCTGTTCCTGTCCGCGGGACTGCTGACCGACCGGGTGGAACGGCATCTGGACGCACTCGACGTGCCGATCGTCGTCGCCGGTCCGGTGGCGGAGCATCCGTCACTGGTCGGCGCCGTCACGCGCCTGTACGCCCACAGTAAGACTGCAGTTCGGTGCCACCTGGTGACACCGAACGACAGTCTTGTGGGCTGAAGTCATCCACAGGCACGCGCGTGCGGGTGCTCCCCCGCCGACATCAGGCGTCGGCGCGAGTGGGCGGTGATCTTTCCCGGGATCTACGTCGATCACACCGGCCCGCTGACCTGGGAACAGCGCGCGTGGGACATCCACATCGCGGTGGCCTCCGACCGTCGGGTCACCGCTCGCCCCGGCGTCCACGTTCATCGGCGGCCCCGGCTCGACGACGAGGTGGCCTGGCATCTGCAGCCGCCCCGGGTCCGAGTGCATGAGGCAGTGCCCGACATCGCCGACGACGCCCGAACCGAGACCGACGCCGTCGCTGCGCTGACCGACGCGATGAGTTCCCGAACCACCGCCGCATCGCACCTGCTGGACGCCATGGACCGCCGACCGCGAATGCGTCGGCGCACTTTCCTGCGCGGCGTTCTCGTCGACATCTCGAACGGCACCTGTTCGGTCCTGGAACAGGAGTACCTGACCGACGTCGAACGACCGCACGGCCTGCCCGACACCCGTCCGGCGGGCGCCGACGCGTGTCGGGCGTGCGGGCTATCGTGACCTCGACTACCCGGAGTACGGCGTCGTCCGACACTGCCCGACCTGCGCGCCGAAACCATAAGACTGGCAGTTCGGTGTCACTGTGTGGCACCGAACTGCAGTCTCAGACATCTCAGCCCTGGATGCGGATCTTCGCGTCGCCCCAGGCCTCGTCGCGCAGCTCGTTCTTGCGGATCTTGCCGGTGGAGGTCTTGGGCAGATCGGCGATGAACTCGACCTCGCGCGGCGCCTTGTACGACGCGATCCGGCTCTTGACGTGCGCGATCACGTCGGCCTCGGTGGTCTCCTGGCCCGGACGCAGGACCGCGTAGGCCTTGGGCCGCTCGCCCCACTTGTCATCGGGCACGCCGATGACGGCGACGTCGAGGATCGCCGGGTGGCTCAGAACGGCCTGCTCGACCTCGATGGTCGAGATGTTCTCACCGCCGGAGATGACGACGTCCTTGGCGCGGTCGAGCAGCTGGACGTAGCCGTCCGGGTGCATGACGCCCAGGTCGCCGGAGTGGAACCAGCCGCCGGCGAAGGCCTCGGCGGTCCGCTCGGGATCCTCGAAGTACCCCTTCATGACGACGTTGCCGCGCATCACGATCTCGCCCATCTGGACGCCGTCGGCGGCGACGTCGACCAGCGTCCCGTCGTCGGCGAGCTCCGGAAGCACGACGCGCAGGCGGTCGGCGGTGAGCATGCCGACGCCCTGGCGCGCCATGAGGACGGCGCGGTCGTCCGGGGAGAGCTCCAGCCATCCCGGCTTGGGCTCGCAGACCGAGTACGGACCATAGGTCTCGGTGAGTCCGTAGACGTGGATGATCTCGATTCCGAGGTTGCCGATCGCGCGGATGATGGTCGGGCTGGGCGGTGCGCCGGCCGTCGCGATGGCGAGCCGGCGGTCCATCTTGTGGGCCTCGCCTGCGGTCGCGAGGGTGGTCAGGACGGTCGGTGCACCGCTCATCTGGTTGACCTTCTCGGTGTCGATCAGGCGCCACATGTCGTCGCCGCGCACCGCACGCAGGCAGACGTGCGTGGCCGCGAGCGCGGTGAGCGACCACGGACCGCACCAGCCGTTGCAGTGGAACATCGGCAGCGTCCACAGATAGCGCGTGTCGGTCGTGAAGCCCTGTGTGACGGCGTTGCCGAGCGAGGCGAGGTAGGCGCCGCGATGGGTGTACATGACACCCTTCGGCTTTCCCGTGGTGCCCGAGGTGTAGTTGATGGTGATGACGGTGTTCTCGTCGGCCACCTCCCACCGCAGGGGTTCGTCGTTGCCGCGCGCGACCAGTTCGCTGTAGCGCAGCTGTACGACGCCGGTGTACTCGCCGTCCTGACTCGGCGTCTCGACGATCTCGGTCACCGTCTCGAACGGCACGTCGGTCAGCGGTTCCAGCAGGGCCGCGTCCCCGACCAGCAGCTTGGCCCCGGAGTGGTCGCAGATGTACTGGATCTCGGCGGGCGCGAGACGCGTGTTGATCGCGACGAGCACGCCGCCGGCCAGCGGCGTCGCGAAGTGCGCGATGAGCATCTCGAGCGAGTTGGCCGCCAGGTACGCCACCCGGTCGCCTTCCTCGATACCGGAGGCGCGCAGGGCGTGGGCCAACCGAGTCGCGGCCGCGGCCAGCTCCCGGTAGGTCACCCGGCGGTCGCCGTCGACGGCGGCCTCCTTATCCGGATCGACCTCAGCGGCGCGTTCGAGGAAGCGCAACGGTGTCAACGGGGTGTCGAGTCCGGAGCGTGCGGGCAGAGTCATGGCTGTGACCCCTTCGGGTGCGATGGTGCAGTGTGACCAGTCCAGCTTACCGTGGTGGCACTGAGTGCCACATACTTTCTGTGGACGCTGCGATGAACGGTCGGCGGTCTGCGTTGTGCGGCTGCTCGACGCGCGGGTGGTCGAGCCGATCCGTCGCCGCTCGCCGGTCTCGATACGTCCTCGGCTAGCGCCTCGGCCTACTCGACAACCCTGGAAATCGCCCGACCACCACCCAGGCTGGTCGAGTAGCCCGCGAACGAAGAGAGCGAGCGTATCGAGACCCGGTCTCGATACGTCCTCGGCCAGCGCCTCGGCCTACTCGACAACCCTGAAAAATAGCGCCGCCCCATCGCAATCCAGGCTGGTCGAGTAGCCCGCGAACGAAGAGAGCGAGCGTATCGAGACCCCGTCTCGATACGCCCTCGGCCTACTCGACAACCCTGAAAGCATGCTCCTCGACCCTACCCGACAACCCTGCAAAAGAGCGCCATCCCAGCACCACCGGAGCTAGTCGGCGGTCAGCTCCGGCACGGCGGTGGCGCGTGCGAAGACGGTCTCCCCCGCGGCCAGGCCGAGGGCGTTCTGGTCGCCGCGGGTGATCTGCGCGATGAACTCCTCACCGGTCGTCGCCGCGACGAGTTCGACTCGGGTCTCGAAGCCCAGATTGACCACCCGCTTGACGTCCGCCTTGATGACGCCCGTGTCGAGCGCCGCGTCGACCGGCGGGTACACCATCTCCGGAGACCGGGCCAGGCGGATGTCGTGCGGCCTCACGAACTCGCCGTTGAGGCGCGAGATGGAGCCGAGGAACGACGCGACGAAGACGTTGTCGGGCCGGTCGTACAAGTCGTCGGGTGCGCCGACCTGCTCGATCCGCCCCTTGTTGAGCACGGCGATCCGGTCGGAGACGTCGAGCGCCTCCTGCTGATCGTGGGTCACCAAGACGGTGGTGACGTGGACCTCGTCGTGCAACTGCCGCAGCCATTTGCGCAGGTCCTCGCGAACCTTGGCGTCGAGGGCGCCGAACGGTTCGTCGAGCAGGAGCACCTTGGGGTCGACGGCCAGGGCGCGCGCCAGCGCCATCCGCTGCCGCTGCCCGCCCGACAACTGCGCCGGGTAGCGCTTCTGAAACACCTCGAGCCCGACGATCTCCAGCAGCTCGTCGACCTTGGCCTTAATCTCCGACTTCGGCCGCTTGCGGATCTTGAGTCCGAAGGCGATGTTGTCGCGGACGGTCAGGTGTTTGAACGCCGCGTAGTGCTGGAACACGAAACCGATGTCGCGCTGTTGCGGCGAGGCGCCGGAGACGTCGGTGCCGTTGATTCGGACGGTGCCCGAATCCAGCGTGTCGAGGCCGGCGATGGCGCGCAGCAGCGTCGACTTCCCCGACCCGGACGGACCGAGCAGCGAGGTCAGTGAACCCTGCGGAATCTCGATGGAGACGTCGTCGAGGGCGGCGAAATCGCCGTAGCGCTTGTTGGCGCCGTGGACAGAGATGGACATCGTCGTCAGTTCCGTTCGTTGTCGGCGGCGGCTCGTTGCGCCGAGACGGCCTTCATGGTCTCCTCGCTCGCCTCGGTCAGCCGGTTCTTGGCCCGACGCTCGATGAGCGTCATCACCACCAGCACGGCGATCGCGACGATCATCAGCAGCGTCGCGGCGGCGTAGGCGCCGTACTCGTTGTAGTCGTCGGTGTAGCGGGAGTTGACCAGCAGCGTCAGCGTCTGCGAGACGCCGGGAAAGTTCGACGACACCATGGTGACGGCGCCGAACTCGCCGAGCGCGCGGGCGATGGTCAAGATGATGCCGTAGGTCAGGCCCCACCGGATCGCAGGCAGCGTGACCCGGGTGAACGTCTGCCAGCCGGTGGCGCCGAGCGTGGCCGCCGCCTCTTCCTGCTCGGTCCCGATCTCCCGCAGGACCGGTTCCACTTCGCGCACCACGAAGGGCAACGTGACGAAGATGGTCGCCAGGACCATGCCGGGGAGGCCGAAGATGATGCGGAAGCCGAGCGACTCGATGCCGCCGAACCACCCATTGACTCCCCACAGCGCGATGAGCGCGACGCCGACGACCACCGGGGACACCGCGAACGGCAGGTCGACGACGGCCTGCAGCGCGGCCTTTCCGCGGAAACGTCCGCGCGCCAGAGCCAGCGCCGTGATGATCCCGAAGATCACGTTCAGCGGCAGGACGATCACCACGATCAGCAGGGTGAGCTGCAGCGCCGAGATCGCGGCCGGCGTCGTGATCGACTCCCAGAACTGGGTCAGCCCGTGCTCGAAGGAACGCCAGAAGATCAACGCCACCGGAACCACCAGCAGGACCGCGAGGTAGATCAAGGCGATGCTGCGCAGCGTCAACCGGGTCCATCGTGAGACGATCATGCGCTCAGCCCTCCCGTCGGCTCTGAATCTTGGCGATCACGCGCAGCACGATCAACACGACGAACGCGATGACCAGGAGCGCCACCGACACCGCGGCCGCATTGACCGGCTCGTCGACCTCGATCTGCTGCTGGATGTACTGCGAGGCGACCTGCGTCTTGCCCGGGATGTTGCCGCCGACCAGGACCACCGCACCGAACTCACCGATCGCCCGCGTGAACGCCAGACCCCCACCGCTCAGAATCGCCGGCAGCAGCGCCGGCAGCACGATCTTGGACCAGATGACGCGGTTCCCCGCGCCCAGGACCGCGGCCGCCTCCTCCACCGAGTGGTCCAATTCCATCAGCACCGGCTGCACCTGCCGGACGACGAAGGGCAGCGTGACGAAGGTCAGCGCCAGCACGACGCCCGGCTGGGTGGCGGCGAGGTGGATGTCGAACGGGCTGTTGGGTCCGTACAGCGACAGCAGCACCAGGCTGGCGACGATCGTCGGCAGCGCGAAGGGCAGGTCGATGATGGCGTTCACGACGCCCTTGCCCGGGAACTCGTCGCGGACCAGCACCCAGGCGATCACCGTCCCGAACAGGACGTTGATCGCTGCGACGAGCAGCGACATCAATACTGTGAGACCGAGGGTCTGCAACGCCGCCGGCGCGGTGACGCCCGCCCAGAAGCCGCCCGGTCCGTCGTCGAACGACTGCGCGACGATCGCGGCCAGCGGCAGCAGCACGATGATGCTCAACCACAGTCCGGCCACGCCGAGCGACAGCGGCCCGTCGGGGCGCCAGCCGCGTCGCGGAGCGAACGTCGCCTTCCCGGCGTCGTGCTCGGGCGCCTGCGCTGCGCGGGTCATCGCCCGGCCTCCTTTGCGTAGATCTTGCTGACCGAGCCGTCGGCGCCGAAGAGTTCGGCGTCGACCTTCTTCCATCCGCCAAGGTCCGCGATCGTCCAGAGCTTGTCGATGCGGCCGGGGAACAGGTCGGCGGTCCGGGCCCTGACGGCCGGGTCGACGGGGCGGAAGCCGGCACGGGCCCACAGCTCCTGGCCGGCCGGGGAGAACAGATAGTTCACGAACGTGCGGGCCGCCGCCTGATCGGCGCTCGTGTTCACGACGGCGACCGGATTCTCGATCTGGAACGTCGTCGCAGGCAGGAGGTAGTCGACTCGATCGGCCGGCGGCGCCTCGGCGTTCTTCCGCGCGAGCATGATCGCCTCGTTCTCGTAGCTGATCAGGACATCGCCCTGCCCCTGCTGGAACGCCGACGTCGCCTCGCGCCCGGACTTGGGCAGCACCTTGACGTGGTCGCGGACCAGGGCGCTGAGATAGTCGAGACCGGCCTGCGGGTCTCGACCGCCGTCGCTCTCGGCCGCATAGGGCGCCAGCAGATTCCACTTGGCCGACCCGGAACTGCCCGGGTTGGGGGTGATCACCTCGATTCCCGGGCGCAGCAGATCGGCCCAGGTGTGGATGTTCTTCGGGTTGCCCTGTCGCACCACGAATGCGACCACCGAACCGAAGGGCACCGAATGATTCGGCGCCTGACTGCGCCAATCGGCGTCGACGACGCCGGCCTTGACCAGCCTCGTCACATCCGGTTCCACCGACAGGTTGACGACGTCGGCGGGCAGTCCGCGCGCCACCTTGCGTGACTGGTCGCCGGAGGCGCCGTACGACTGTGAGAAGCCGATGTCGGCGCCGTCGGCCGTGTTCCGGAAGGCCGGGATGACGGCGTCGAAACCGATCTTCGGCGTCGCATAGGCGACGAGGTTGAGGTGGCGGCTGCCCGAGGAGATGTCGATACCGCCGGGGGTGTCGGTGGAGCCGCCGCCGCAGCCGGTCAGCGCCGTGACGAGCGCGACGATCGTCACGAGGATCGCCGCCGCGGTTGCGCGCTGAGGGGTTCGGGTGCTCACCCGAAGAACCTAACCGGCGCGGACCGGCCGGTTCAACGGCTCTCGCGGGGTCGGCCGATCGGGCTCGGTGACACCCGTGAACTGTGCTAGCGCAGGATCAGCCAGGCGATGAGAACCAGGACCAGCAGGGCGACCAGAGCGAGCGTGACTTTGGACCGAAACATGTGTCAGATTCCCCATCCGTGATCGTCGTCGGCCTCTGCGCGACCGAGCTTCGAGAACAACCGTCCGACCAGGTAGTTCACCCCGGATGCGGCGACCGTCGCCAGCGGAACCAGGACGATCGCGGTGACGATCAGTTGGGGGACGAAGGGCAGGCCGGTGAGCCACTCCTCCACACCGTCCCACCAGGAGAGAATCCCGTTCACTTTCCGATCACCTCTTCTACCGCGGACGTGCGCGGTTTCGCCCACGCTGATTTGAAACCCTACTCGTCGGGGCGCTGCGACCGGGGTCACGGGGGGCGGGCCGATCTCGATGTGGTCGTCACGCGCACAACAGGGTTGTCGAGTAGCCACCGAGCGCAGCGAGGCGGCGTATCGAGACGACGCGGCGCGAAACAGGGTTGTCGAGACGCGCGCGCACAACAGGGTTGTCGAGTAGCCACCGAGCGCAGCGAGGCGGCGTATCGAGACGACGGGGCGATATCTCGATACGCTCGCTCACTTCGTTCGCGGGCTACTCGATAAGCCTGTGCCTGGGGCCGCTCGGTGCCCCTGGGCCTGGGCCTGGGCCGATCGGTGCCCCTGGGCCTGGGCCTGGGGCCGCTCGATAAGCCTGGGGCCGCTCGATGAGCCTGGAGCCTGGGCCCGGGGCCCAGACCTACTGCAGGCCGCGGCGGGTCAGGAGGGGGCCGATCCGGGCGGGATGACCGAGCAGGGCGGCGTGGGCGGCGACCGGGTCGACGCTGTCGCCGCGCAAGAGGACCGCGTCGGCGAAGGCCGCTCCCGACTCCGCACTCAGTCCACCGTGCGACAGGAACCACTGCTCGGTCTCGGCGTCGAGGATCTCCGACCAGATGTACGAGTAGTAGGCCGACGAGTAGCCGCCGCCGAAGACGTGGTTGAAGTAGGTCGACCGGTAGCGCGGCGGGATCAGCGCCGAACCCAGACCCGCCTCGGCGAGGGCCGCGGCCTCGAACTCCTGCACGTCGGACGGGATCTGCGCCTCGGTGAGGCGGTGCCAGGCCAGGTCCAGCGCCGCCGCGGCGAGATACTCGACGGTGGCGTGCGCGGGCTCGGTGCCGCCGGCGGCGCGCACCGCGTCGAGCAAGGCCTGCGGCGCCGCTTCACCGGTGCGGTGATTGCGCGCGTAGCCGCCGACCACGTCCGGGTGCAGCGCCCACATCTCGTTGACCTGCGACGGGAACTCGACGAAGTCGCGCGGCACCGACGTCCCCGACTGCGACACGTAGTCGACGTCGGACAGCAGCCCGTGGATCGCGTGCCCGAACTCGTGAAACAGCGTGGTGAGCTGGTCGAGCGACAGCAGGCACGGCTGCCCCGGCTCGGGTTCGGTGAGGTTGAGGACGTTGACGATGATCGGCGCCGTCCCCAGCTGGCGGGACTGGTCGACGATGTTGTTCATCCACGCCCCGCCCCGCTTGGACGGCCGCGCGTAGAAGTCGCCGAGGAACAGTCCGATGCCCTGCCCGCCGCGGCTGACCTCCCAGACGCGGACGTCGGGGTGGTAGCCGGCCAGGTCGTTGCGTTCGACGAAGGTCAGTCCGTACAGCCGACCCGCGGCCGCGAAGACGCCGTCGACCAGTACGGTGTTCAACTCGCAGTAGTCGGCGAAGTCGTCGATGTCGACGCCGGTCGTGGCCGAGTCGGCCGCGCGGGCGCGCTGGTCGGCGGCCAGATAGAAGGTGACGTCGGCGGCGGTGAGCGGATGTCCGGCGCGCTCGATGAGACGGGCCAGCTCGGCCTCCCCCGCCGTCGTCGCCGCGGCGCCGAGTTCGGCGAGCAGATCGGCGACGGCCTGCGGGTTCGGTGCGGTCTCCTCGGCGATGACGTAATCGGCGTGCGTCGGGTAGCCGAGCAGTGCGGCGCGGCGGGCACGGAGGGTGACGATCTCGGTGATGAGGGCGCGGGTGTCGTGCTCGTTGCCGCGGGCGCACCGGCTCATCGAGGCGTCGAAGACCCGCTGCCGGGCCGCCGGATCGGTCAACTTCGCGACCGTCGCCTGGCTGGTGGGCAGCTCGAGCGCGACCAGGTAGCCGTCGCGACCGGCATCGGCCGCGGTGCGCGCGGCCGCCGCGATCTCCGCGGCAGACAGTCCGTCGAGGTCGGCGGCATCGGTGAAGTGCACCGCCGAGGCGTTGGTGTCGTCGAGCAGATGCTGCCCGAAATCGGTGGTCAGCGTCGCCAGCCGCGCCGAGATCTCCCGCATCTGCGCCTGACCGGCGTCGTCGAGGGCGGCGCCGGCGCGGACGGCGTCGCGGTAACGCTGCTCCAGCAGCCGCGTCTGCGCCTGGTTCAGGCCCAGCTCGGCGCGGCGCCGGTACAGCTCGTCGACGCGCGCGAACAGCGCCGGGTGCATCGCGATCGCATTGGCGTGCTCGGTGAGCCGCACCGCCAGCACCTGCGCGATCTTCGCCCGCTGCGGATTGCTGTCGGGCCCTTCGATGTTGAAGAAGATGCCGTTGGCACGGGCGAGCGGGCGGCCCGCGGCCTCCAGCGCACCGATCGTGTTGTCGAAGGTCGGCGCCTCGGCGGACGAGGCGATCGACTCGACCTCGTCGAGGTGCGCGGCCAACGCGACGTCGTAGGCGGGCAGGAAGTCGTCGTCGCTGATCGCGGCGAAGTCGGGCAGACCGTAGGGCAGCTCGGACGCGGCGAGCACCGGGTTCATGCTCACTTCCCCTTCGGCTTGTCGCCCAGCTCGTCGGTCGAGAGCGCGGCGACGAAGGCCTCCTGGGGCACCTCCACGCGACCGATGGTCTTCATGCGCTTCTTGCCCTCCTTCTGCTTCTCGATCAGCTTGCGCTTACGGCTGATGTCACCGCCGTAGCACTTGGCGAGCACGTCCTTGCGGATGGCGCGGATGTTCTCGCGGGCGATGATCCGGGACCCGATCGCCGCCTGGATCGGCACCTCGAACTGCTGCCGCGGGATCAGCTCGCGCAGCTTGAGCGCCATCCGGTTGCCGTAGGCGTAGGCGGCGTCCTTGTGGACGATCGCGCTGAACGCGTCGACGGCCTCGCCCTGCAGCAGGATGTCGACCTTGACCAGCTCGGCCTGCGCCTCGCCCGCCTCCTCGTAGTCCAGGCTCGCGTAGCCGCGGGTACGCGACTTCAGGGAGTCGAAGAAGTCGAAGATGATCTCGGCCATCGGCATCGTGTAGCGCAGCTCGACGCGCGTCTCCGACAGGTAGTCCATGCCGCCGAGTTCGCCGCGCCGGGTCTGGCACAGTTCCATGATGGCGCCGATGAACTCGCTGGGCGCGATGATGGTGGTCTTGACCATCGGCTCGTAGATGGCGCTGGTCTTGCCGGTCGGCCAGTCCGACGGGTTGGTGACGATGTGCTCGCTGCCGTCGTCCATGACGACCCGGTAGACGACGTTGGGCGCGGTGGAGATCAGGTTGAGGTCGAACTCGCGCTCGAGCCGTTCGCGGGTGATCTCCATGTGCAGCAGCCCCAGGAAGCCGCAGCGGAAACCGAAGCCGAGCGCCACCGACGTCTCCGGCTCGTAGGTCAGCGCGGCGTCGTTGAGCTGCAGCTTCTCCAGCGCCTCGCGCAGCACCGGATAGTCCGATCCGTCGACCGGGTACAGGCCCGAGTAGACCATCGGCCGCGGCTCGCGGTAACCGGTGAGCGGCTCGGAGGCACCGTTGCGGGCGGTGGTGACGGTGTCGCCGACCTTCGACAGACGCACGTCCTTGACGCCGGTGATCAGGTAGCCGACCTCACCGACGCCGAGCCCCTCGGAGGCCTTCGGCTCCGGCGAGACGATGCCGACCTCGAGCAGTTCGTGGGTGGTGCCGGTCGACATCATGGTGATCTTCTCGCGCGGGACGATCTTCCCGTCGACCACGCGCACGTAGGTGACGACGCCGCGATAGGTGTCGTAGACCGAGTCGAAGATCATCGCCCGCGCGGGCGCGTCGGGGTCGCCGACCGGTGCCGGGATCTGACGGACGGCCTCGTTGATCAGTTCGGGGACGCCGACGCCGGTCTTGCCCGACACCCGCAGCACGTCGCCGGGTTCGCAACCGACGATGTGCGCGATCTCGGCGGCGTACCGGTCGGGATCGGCGGCCGGCAGGTCGATCTTGTTCAGAACCGGGATGATGGTGAGGTCGTTCTCCATCGCCAGGTACAGGTTGGCCAGGGTCTGCGCCTCGATGCCCTGCGCGGCGTCGACCAGCAGGATCGCCCCCTCGCAGGCCTCCAGTGCGCGGGAGACCTCGTAGGTGAAGTCGACGTGGCCGGGCGTGTCGATCAGGTGCAGGACGTAGTCCTGCCCGTCCATCGTCCACGGCAGCCGCACGTTCTGCGCCTTGATGGTGATGCCGCGCTCGCGCTCGATGTCCATCCGGTCCAGGTACTGGGCGCGCATCTGCCGCTCTTCGACGACGCCGGTCAACTGCAGCATGCGGTCGGCCAGCGTCGATTTGCCGTGGTCGATGTGCGCGATGATGCAGAAGTTGCGGATCCGAGAGGGATCGGTGAACGTCTTGTCGGCGAAGCTGGGAATCTCACTCACTCCTTGCGCGGCGGGGCCCGGGTCGGGTCCCGGTACAGATCACCCACCAGTTTCGCACGAGGGCGGGCCTACGTTCACCTCGCCGGTCGGGCGCTACCCTCGAGGCCATCATGACGGTGGACGAGTACACGGTGGAGACCGAGGCGCTGGCGGCCGACGTGGCGTGCCCGCCGCACCCGCGGGCCCTGGTGGTCTTGACGCACGGGGCGGGCAGCGATCGGCAGTCGGCCGTCCTGCGAGCCCTGGCCGAATCGCTGGTGGCGCGCGGTCTCGCCGTCGCCCGCATCGACCTGCCCTACCGCCGCGACCGCCCGAAGGGACCGCCGTCGCCGTCGAAGGCGGCCCGCGACCGCGACGGACTCGTCGCGGCGGTCACGGCGCTGCGGTCGGTGGCCGACGGCCCGCTGATCGTCGGCGGGCACTCCTACGGCGGGCGGCAGGCCTCGATGGTCGCCGCCGAGCAGCCGGACCTGTTCGATGCACTGCTCCTGACCTCCTATCCCCTGCATCCGCCCGGCAAGCCGGAGCGTTCGCGGACCGAGCACCTGCCGGACATCACCGCACCGACGCTGATCGTGCACGGCCGCAGCGACGCCTTCGGCACCTCGGCGGAGTTCGCCGAGGTCCTGACGCGCTGGCGCGGACCGGTCCGGCTGCTGGAGGTCGCGAAGGCCGATCACAGTCTGCGGCCCGACCGCAGCGGCGTCGGCGAACTGACCGCGGACGCCGTCGTCGAATGGCTGCTCCCGGCCGCGCAGGCGCGGGCGGACGCGCGATGAGCGGGTTCGGCTGGTCGTAGCGCGACCGACGCCTCGCGACCGGGGTCAGCGCATCAGCCTGCGGCGGGCCCGCCGCACCACGCCCGCGGCGCGGGTCTTGAGCGCAGGCCGACGATCCGGGACGGGCGCGGTCTTGACCCACTCGGCCATCGCGTCGAGCGCCGCCTCCAGCGCGTCCTCACCGGACGCGTCCGGCTCCGGCTCGGCGGCCGTCGCCGTCACCCGCAGGTCGTCGAGGGTTCCCGACACCGGGTGACCGCCGTCGACCACCGCTCCCACCATCTGTTCGGACATGTCGGCCGCCCACTCGAGTTGCGGGCCCGTCAGCGCCGCGGGTCGCCCCTCCCGGGTCTCGAACAGGTACTCCCCGATCAGCACCCCCTTGACGAGGCCCTCGTAACGGTGCCATTCGACGTCCGCCGGCTGCAGTCTGTGGTTCAGTCGCCGCAGCAGCTCGGTCTGCGCCGCCGAGAGCGAGCTGTTGCTACTGGGGACACGCTCGGGAAGGTCGGCGGGGTCGACGCCGAGGGTCCGGACGAACCGCTCCCACAGGCCGTCGCCCGGCCCGGCCGTCCCAGGCGCCGGGACCGTGACGAGGTGGACGCGGTCGGCCCCGACCACCGACGACCAGTCGGCGACGATCCGCCGGTAGTCCTGGAACTCCCAGAAGGGTTCTGTCTCGCCGGCCCCCTCCGACTCGGCGGCGATCGCCTCGACGAACTCCGCCAGCGTCGCCCGTCGTTGATTCTTGACGTTCTCCTGCCACACCGAGGGGATCTGCCGCGCCAGATCGCGAACGGTGAGCACCGCGTGCACCTGGTCGGCGAAGGCGAGGTCGTCGACGAGTCGGCGGATGTGCCGGGGACCGGCGTTCGCGAACAACTCGTGCGAGACCAGCGAGGTCTGCGGCCATTCCCGCATCTGCGCCACCATCGCCGGCCAGACGTCGGCGTGCGCGGGATCGGCCCAGTCCAGATACCGTTCCGGCTGCAGATGCGCGGCCGCATGGAAGTGGTCGTCGATGCGGTTGCCGGGATACAGCAGTCCGGCCCGGGTGAGCGCGTGATCGCGGTTGCGCCACAGGCGGTCTTGCAGATGGGTGGTTCCGGTTTTCGGCAGGCCGACATGCACGTAGACGACAGACATAGTGTGAACCACTGTAAACAGACCTATCGCCGAGATCTCTCGCTCGACCTCCGGCGCCGGAGGTGCTGACACGTGATTTTGGGTGCATCCGGCCGCGCTGGTATCGTTGAACGCTGTTGCGATGGACGCTGGCCGATGACCCGACCGCTTCGTCGCCGTAAGGTACACAGAACATTCGGCCTCCCGGCCGCACCGGACGTCAGAAGAGGACATCGCGTGGCTAACATCAAGTCTCAGATCAAGCGGAACAAGACCAACGAGAAGGCTCGTCTGCGCAACCAGTCGATCAAGTCGGCACTGCGCACCGCCATCCGTCAGTTCCGTGAGACGGTCGCCGCAGGCGACAAGGAGAAGGCCACCGAGCTCCTCGCCGTCACCAGCCGTCACCTCGACAAGGCTGCGTCGAAGGGCGTCATCCACAAGAACCAGGCCGCCAACAAGAAGTCGGCGATGGCTCTCGCGGTCAACAAGCTCTGACTCACCACGGTCTTCGGACCGCACTCCGCGCGCCCTGCGCTGCGCGACAATCGCATAGTTTTTCACCGAACACCTCGATGGCGGGCCACGCAGCCATCGAGGTGTTCGCTGTGTCCTGCCTGTCCTGTGTCCTGCCCTGTCTCGTACCCGGCTCAGCGACGCCGCGGGCGCAACTGCGCCACCCGTGACACGGCGTGCTCGAGCGCGTAGTCCGGATCGGCCGCCTGACCCTTGACGTCGCCGTTGAGCTGCGCGACCACCAGGAGCGCTTCGCCGATCGACGGCCCGTCCCAGGCCCGAGCCTGCGTCTGCACCTTGCCGACGCGACCCGGCGACATGCCGAGCTCGGACGCCAGGGAGTACTTGTCACCGCCGCCCATCGACCGCACCCGGGCGATGGCGTGGACGGCCTCGGCCAGGGCGTCGGCGAGCAGCACTCGCGCCGTACCGTGATGCTGCGCCCATGCGAGGGATTCGAGCGCGCCGGCGAGGTCGCCGGTCACCGCTTTGTCGGCCACCTCGAATCCGGTGACCTCGGCGCGGCCCGTGTAGTAGGTGCGGACCGCATCCGCGGTCACCTTGTTGCCGGTGTCGGCGACGAGCTGATGGCACGCCGCCGACAGTTCGCGCAGATCCGAGCCGACCATCTCGCTGACCGCTTCGACGACCTCCGCGTTCACTCGGGCACCGAGCGTCCGGAACTCGGCGCGCACGAAGTCCATCCGGTCCGACGGCCATTTCGGGGCCGCACACGCGAACTCCTGCGCGCCCGCCTTCTTGAGCTCGCCGACCATCGCCTTCTGCCTGCCGCCGCCGGTGTGGATCACCATCAGGGTGATGCCCTCGGGCAGCGACTTGGCGGCGGCCGTCACCAACGCGGCGGGTTCTTTCCCGGCCTCGGCGGCCGCCTGCACGACGACGATCCGCTCCTCGGCGAACAGCGACGGGCTGAGCAGTTCGATCAGTTCGGGGCCGGTGACCTCACCGGCGCGGATCCGGGTGACCGGTACGTCGGTCCCGGCGTCTGCGCTGCGTTCGGCCGCGACCCGGGAGATGACGCGTCCGGTCAGAAAGTCGTCGTCTCCGAGGAGTAGATACAGCCGATCGTTCACATCGAACATGGTGCCAGATCCCCCCGACATCGCTTCCCCGACGGTCTCGCCGTCGGTGCCACGCGAACAGCGCGGCGCCGGCCGCGACGGTCACGACCGGGCCCGTCCATCCCGGGACCGCGGGGGTCACCCACCCGGCCCCGCCCAGTCGGTCCGCGACGGCGATGAGCCACCGCGTGGGAGGACTGCAGGCGCGCACCAGGAACTCCGCGGCCACCCCACCCGGTCCGTGGCGGGGCCCGGCGGCACCGATGATCGCCGCCGCCGTACCGAGGAGCCCGACCATCCCGACGACGGGCACCGCCAGGAGGTTCGCGGGCACCGACGTCACGTTGACGACGTCGGTGATCAGGATCAGCAGCGGGGTGGTGAGGATCTGCGCGGCCAGGGTCATCGACAGCAGGATCGCCAGCGGTTCGGGTACCCGCCGGCGGATCAGGGCCCGGCGGATGGGGACCGACCACAGAACCAGCCCGAGCGTCGCGGCCACCGACAGCGCGAAGCCGGGGGCGAGCGCCATCTGCGGCCACAGCAGGACCACGACGATCACCGCGGTCCCCAGGGCCGGCAGCGCCTGGGCCCGCCGCGAGCCGAGTCCCGCGGCCAGTCCGACCGAACCCATCACCGCCGCCCGCAGCACGCTGTCGGTGGGTCGGACGAGAATGACGAAGCCGACGATCGCGAGGGCCCCGCCCACGGCGATGGTCCGCGGTGATGCGCCGGTCATCCGGATGCCGAGCACGACCGTCCCGCAGATCAACGAGAAGTTGCTGCCGGAGACGGCGACTAGATGCGTGAGTCCGGCCGCCCGGAAGGTGTCGGAGGTGCGTTGATCGAGTCCGCTCACGTCTCCGAGGATCAGGCCGGGCAACAGGCCCGCCGGGCGCTCGGGCAGCGCTTTCATCGCGATCTCCCGCAGCCGCTCGCGCACGAGTCCGGCGGCGCGCTGCCACCAGGGCGCGCCGCGAGTCCGGATCGGGTCGCCGACCGCGGTCAGCTGCGCGGCCTGCAGTCGCCCGTCGGCCCCGGCGCGCGGCGGCCGCACCCGCGCCCGCACCCGATAGCGTTCCCCCGGCAGCGGATCGACGGGGCCGGCCGTCGCGGCCAGTGTGGCGGCCACCGGACGCTGACGGTGACCGTTGACGGCCAGGGCGGTGACCGGCAGCCGCATCCGCCCGTGCGGGAGGAACGTCGGATCGCCGGCGACCTCGACGTCGACGACGGGTTTGCCGTCGACCGCGGCGATCGGCGCCTGCTCCACCGCGATGATCCGAAGGACGACCGAGAGCGCTGCGGCAGCGGTGATCGCGCACGCCGCGGCCGCGCTGATGAGCCTGAGGCGCGACGGGCCGCCGCTTCGCCGTCCGATCCCGCCCAGGACGAGCGCCGCGGCGCCGAAGCCGCCCGCTGCGGACCACCCGAGGGACGTCGGCGCGACCAGCGCGAGTGCCGCGGCGGCCCAGCATCCGGCGGCCGACGGCGCCAGCCGCAGATCGACGGTCCTCACCCCACGGTGACCAGTCCCTTGAGCCGGGCCAGTCGGGCCGGGCCGATCCCGTCGACTTCGGCGAGTTGATCGACCGACGAGAACCGGCCGTGACTGCTGCGCCAGGCGAGGATCGCCGCCGCGGTCACCGGTCCCACCCCGGGCAGGGTGTCGAGTTGTTCGGCGGTCGCGGAGTTGAGATCGATCAGCCCGGCGCCGGGCACGCGGCCGGGAGCGGCCGGGGGCGTGCCGCCGCCGGAGCCGGGTCCGCCGCCGGCCGGGACGACGGCGCTCTTGACCGTGCCCGCGGCGCCGTCCTTACCGACCAGGATCTGGTCGCCGTCGCGCAGGAGCTGCGCCAGGTTCAGGCTCAGCACATCGGCGCCGGGCCGGGCGCCGCCGGCGCGTTCGAGCGCATCGGCGACGCGTGCGGTGTCGGGCAGCTTCACCAGCCCCGGCCGGTGAACCATGCCGACGACGCTCACCACGACCTGCCCGGCGGTGTGCGGAGCCGCCGAGGCGGTGGAGCTCAGTACGGCCGACGGCCGCGGACCCGCCGTCGATTCGAAGGCGACCAGCGGCGCGACGGGTTCGTTCTGCCGCAGCAGCGAGTAGCCTGCGACACCGCAGGCCACCAACCCGACCACGATCAGTCCGATCGCCGCGGGCGGGAGCATCGTCAGGCGCCGCCGCGGCGGTTCCCAGTCGTCCTCCCACTCGTCGTCCGAGTCGTCGCCGAGCGACGCCGACCCCGGCCGGCCGGGGTCGGCGGCGAGATCGGGGTCGAGGTCGTGGTCTGTATCGGGGTCGAGGCAGTCGAACTCCCGCTGCTCCCACGCCCGCCGGCCCGGCGGGGTGTCGAGCCAGCTCGGCATGCCGGTGACTCCCCACCCCGCGCCGGACGGCTCGTCGTCGTTCACCGGCCGGTCGAGTCTGGCCAGTGGATCGGACCCGGTTTCGCGGTCGTGGCCCACCCGCTTGTTCCTCCCCATGACCCGCAGCGTAGGAGGCCGCCGGGCCGCAGACCACCGCTGGCGAGGCCGAACGCCGATTCTGTGGATCGATCCGGCGAATTGCACAGAATCCGTCGGGGATGGGCCGGCGGGTCCTCGTCAGTCGAGCCCGAGCAGCCGCATGTGCATCGCGGTGAGCTGGTCGACGCGTTCGGCGACGTCCTCATCGGGCCCGAGCAGGGTGGCGAAATGCGCCAGCATCCCGATCACCGCGTCGCCGAGCACCTCCGCCGGGACCGCCGGGCGCGCGGTGCCCGCGTCGCTGAGTGCGACCACGAACTTCACCATTCGCCGCTTCGGCCGATCCTGGATCTCGGTCCACAGTCGCCGTATCCGCTCGTCCACCAGCGCCTGATGCTCGATCACCGTCAGCAGGGCGCCGTTCTCGCGGTAGGCCTCCAGGAAGGCCGCGGTAGACGCCCGCCACAGCTCCCGCGGATCGGCGCCCGGCACTTCGACCTCGTGTGCGCGCAGGAACTGGTCGCGCACCCGCTCGGCGACCGCACCGAAGATGTCCGCCTTGTCGGCGAAGTACAGGTACACGGTGGGCCGTGCGACGGCGGCCGCCTCGGCGATCGCCCCCATGGAGGCCTTCGCATAACCCGATTCGGCGAAGACGACGGCGGCGGCGTCGATCACCGCGGTCCGGGTCTCGTGCTCGCGACGCTCACGCGAGTGGCGCGCCCGGGCCCACGTCCCCTCCGCCATCGGCTCTCCTGTCAGCTCGCTGCGATCTCGGCCGTGACCTGGCGCCGCAGTTTGTACTTCTCGACCTTATTGGTCGGGGTGCGAGGCAGGTCATCGAGGATGCGGACATGGCGGGGCCGCATGTACTTCGGCATGGTCTCAGCGGCGAAGGCGTGAACCTGCTCCTCGGTCAGCGTCGCTCCCTCGGTGGCGACCACGCAGGCCACGACGTCGTCCTCGTCGCCCTCGGTGCTGCGGACCGCGAACGCCGCGCACAGCGCGATGTCCGGATGCTGGGTGAGCATGTCCTCGACCTGGAACGACGACAGGTTCTCCCCGCGCACCCGGATCCGATCACCGAGCCGGTCCACGAAGTAGTAGACGCCGTCGGCACCGCGGACGACCGAGTCGCCGGTGTGCATCCACAGGTTGCGCCACGCCTCGACCGTCTTCTCGGGCTTGCCCAGGTATTCGCTCATGATCAGGCTCGGCAGCCGCGGTCGCAGCGCCAACTGTCCCGGCTCCTCGTCTGCGCACGGGCGGTCGTGTTCGTCGAGAACCGCGACGGTCAGGAACGGGGTCGGGGCGCCCATCGCGCCCTTCCGCGTCACCTCGTCGCCGGCCAGGACCGTCATCGCGTGGTCGGCGGCCACGGCGAGCATCTCCTCGCGACCCAGACCGCGACGCAGCTGCGGCGGCGTGGTCGCGCCGGCCGTCGTCTCGTCGAGCAGGAGTGCGAGCGGCGCACCGGATTCGGTCTGCCCGAATCCCGCGTTGACGAACTCGAATCCGAACCGGCGGGCGACTGCGGCGTGATGGATCGGGAGCGGCTGCATGTACACCTTGTTGAGCGTGTGGTGCGCGTCCCGGTCGGTCTCGTCGGCGTTCATCAGCCACGGGATCATCACGTCGAGGAGGATCGCCGCACTCACCCCGCGCCGGTCGACCCGCGACCAGAACTCGGTGGGACTGAACCGGTCCCACAGCGCCACCTCGCAGCCTCGCCACACCGCACGGACGACGTTCGCGATGGCCCCGCCGACGTGGTACATCGGCAGGTCGTTGTACACCACGTCGTCGGTGGTCAGGGTGCACCGCAGGCCGAAGGTGTACTGGGCCATCCACCGGACCGGTTGGACGACGCCCTTGGCCGGTCCGGTGGTGCCGGAGGTGTAGACGAGGTTCGCCGGGTCGTCGAAGTCGACGTCGACCCGCGGGGCCGGCGCCGGGGCGGTCAGCTCCGTCCACGAGCCGGTTCGCACCCGCGACTCGGGGGCCGGGCCGCGCACGAGGACCGGCGGCACCTCGGTGAGGTCTGCGGCGATCTCGTCGATCCGCGACACCAGCGGATCGTCGGTGATGATCAGGCTCGGACCGGTGTCGGCGAGCTGATAGGCGAGCAGCCGGCCGGTGAAGCTGAAGTTGATCGGACTGTAGACGCCGCCGACCTTCCAGATGCCGAACATCGCCAGCGTGGCCAGAAGCGAGTCGGTGGTCAGAACGCTGACGCGGTCGCCCTTCGCGACGCCGCGCGCCGCCAGGTTGCCGGCGATCGAGTCGGTGAGCTCGGCGAGCTGGGCGAACGTGAGCTCGGTGTCGTCCTCGCCGTAGTAGACGGCGACGCGGTCGGGCGTCTGCTCGGCCCAGTGCCCGAGCCGCTCCAGCGGCGACTGCCCGTCCCTGGTCAGCAGGTTCTCCAGGTCGTCGGGTGTCGTGTCGGTGAAGTTCATCGGTTGTCTCCTCAGACGGATCGGTGGCGAGGCGGGGTCAGGGTCGGGTGCCGAAGGACGGTCGGCCGAGGTACTCGGGCAGCAGGCGGTACGCGTCGTGCACCCAGTCGCAGAGCAGGGCGCGGCTGGTCCGCGGGTCGATGATGTCTTGGACGCCGAACCGTTCGGCGGTTCGGAAAGGCGAGCCGAGCGATTCGATCTCCCGGCGCAGCGCCTCGGCCTCGGCGGCCGGATCCGCGGCGGCGGCGATCCGGGCGCCGAAGGCCGCCTCCACCCCGCCCTGGACGGGCAGCGATCCCCAGTCGCCGGACGGCCAGGCCCAGCTGCGTCCGGGCCGGTGCCGGTTGACGATTCCGGCGCCGCCGACGCCGTACACGCGGCGCAGGATCAGCTCGGCCTGCGGGACGCGCGCCTGGTAGATCGCGCTCAACGCACGCACCCCGTGCCGGATCGTCCCCTGCCGTTCGGCGGCCGATCCGATCGACATCCCGGCCTGGTCGGTGAGACTGATGATCGGCAGATGGAAGGTCTCGCACAGATCGACCAGCCGGGTGACCGCCAGCGCGCCCGCCACCGTCATGGTGGCGCCCTGGAACGGGTCGGCGGCGATGACCCCGACGGGATGGCCGTCGAGCCGGGCGAGCGCGGTGACCGTGCCCGCCCCGTACTCGGCGTACCGGAAGACCGAGTCGGCGTCGAAGACCGCGTCCAAGATCGGTTCGACGGCGTAGGGCCGACGCTTGTTGCGCGGGATCGCCGACAGCAGCGACGGCTCCGCTCGCGCCGGATCGTCGGTGGTCGGCACGACCGGCGGCAGTTCGTACACGCTGGTCGGCAGGTACGAGAGGAACCGGCGGATCACCGCCGTCGCCTCCGCCTCGCTGGCGACGATCCGTTCGACGGTGCCGTTTCCGGCGTGGACGCGGGCCCCGCCGAGCTCCTCCTTGGACAGCTTCTCGCCGGTGGCGCTGCCGACCAGCGGCGGTCCGGCGGTGAACAGCTGCCCGACGCCGTCGACCAGGACCGACAGATGCGACATCACCAGGCGGGCGGCCCCCAGTCCGACGGTGGGACCGAGGGCGGCGGCCACCACGGGTATCACCGACAGACTGTCGACGACCGCGTCCCAACCCGGATTGATCGGCACGTAGGTGTAGCCGGCGTCGACGGCCATTTTCACGCTGCCGCCGCCGCTCTGCCCGTCGAGGAGCCGGATCATCGGCAGTCGCATCTCGTTCGCGTACCGCTCCAGCCAGATCTGCTTCTCGTGGATCGCCGCATCGCCCGCACCGCCGCGCACGGTGAAGTCGTCGGCGCCGACCACGGCGCGTCGACCGTCGAGGCGAAGGGTTCCGCCGATGAAGTTGGTGGGCATCACCTCGACGGTGTTCAGGTCGGCGTCCCGTCGGGCGAATCCGGCCAGGGCGCCGATCTCGGCGAACGTTCCCGGATCGGCGAGCAGGTCCAGACGCTCACGCACCGTCGACCGACCGGTGTCGTGCTGCCGGGCGATCTTCGCGGGGCCGCCCATCGCCTCCGCGAACCGGCGGCGGCGCTCGATCTCGGCCACTTCCGGCGACCAGTCGTCCTGCGCCTGCGAGGCCGCGTCGGCGTCGGTCGACGCGGTGGGCGCGGCGGCCCCGGTCAGCGGTTCGACGATCGCGAGGACGGCCCCCTGCTCGACCAGGTCGCCGACGGCGACGGTCACCGCCGACACGGTGCCCGCGGTGTCGGCGAGGACCGCGTGCTCCATCTTCATCGCGTCCAGGACCAGCAGCGGGGCGCGGACGGCGATCGTGTCGCCGACCTCGACGGCGATCTCGGCGACGACGCCGGCCATCGCCGCGCGCACCGCCGATGCGCCGTCGGGAACCGTGACGACGGCGGCCTGCGGTGCCTCCGGCTCGCCCGACCGGGGTGCCCGCTGCGGCAGGCGGTGCGCGGTCAGCCGGCCGAGGCGGGCGCCGATGAAGTCCGTGTCCCAGCGGCCGGTGAGGAAGTCCGGGTCGGTGACGACGGCGTGACCGAGCGCCCGATTGGTGTCGACGCCGGCGACTCCGAGCTCGGCCAGCGCGGTCGCCGAGCGGCGGGCGGCGGCTGGGAAGTCGGCGCCGCGGGTGATGATCTTGGCCAGCAGCGAGTCGTATCGGGGACTCACCGTGAGGCCGGCGTAGGCGCCGGTGTCGACCCGGACGCCGGGGCCGGAGGGGGTGGTGAACGCGGTGAGGGTGCCCGCGGCGGGGATCGGCCGCCCCTGCGCGTCGAGGGTCTCCGCGTTGATGCGGACCTGAATCGCCGAGCCGCGGACCGCGGGCGGCTGCTCGAGTCCGAGGTCGGCCAGGCGTGCGCCGGCGGCGATCTCCAGTTGCGTGCGGACCAGGTCGACGCCGGTGATCTCCTCGGTGATCGTGTGTTCCACCTGCAGCCGCGGATTGGCCTCCATGAAGAAGGCGGCCGAGCCTGCGACGAGGAACTCGAAGGTGCCGACGCCGCGGTAGCGCAGCCGAGCGGCCAGGGTGAGCGCCGCCTCGAGGATCCGGGTCCGTACCGCGGCATCCAGTTGCGGGCTGGGCGCCACCTCGACGACCTTCTGGTGGCGGCGCTGAACGCTGCAGTCGCGTTCCCACAGGTGGGTCACCGCGCCGGTGCCGTCGCCGACGATCTGCACCTCGATGTGCCGTGCCGGGTGCACCAGCTTCTCGACGTAGAGGTCGCCGTTTCCGAACGAGGCGAGCGCCTCGCGGGCGCACGACTGGTATGCGCGGTCGAGTTCGTCCTCGGTGCGGCAGGCGGCCATGCCGCGGCCGCCGCCGCCGGCCAGGGCCTTGAGCATGGTCGGACCGTGCTCGCGCAGGAACGCTCGAGCCTGCGCGAGCGTCGTCGGCCGGTCGATTCCCGGGGTCACCGGCACGCCGCACGAGGCGGCGAACTCACGCGCCCGCGCCTTGTCGCCCAGCAGGCTCAGCGCGTCGGCGCCGGGGCCGACCAGGGTCAGTCCCGCGTCCTCGCAGGCGACGGCGAGTGCGGGGACCTCGCTGAGGAAGCCGTAGCCGGGGTGGACGTACGACGCTCCCTCCGCGACCGCCGCGTCGACGATCGCGGCGGCGTCGAGGTACGCGGACGGCCCGACCCCGGGCAGCAGCACCGCGGCGTCCGCGGTCCGCGCGTGGAGTCCGGCGTCGTCGGCGGGGTGCACCGCGACCGACAACCACCCGAGTTCGCGTGCGGCGTGGGCGATGCGAACGGCGATCTCCCCGCGGTTGGCGATCAGCACTCGGTTCATCTAGGCACCTTCCGACTCCGATGACACTGACGTCAGTGTCATCACTGTGAAAGTGATAGTACACACACCCGGGTGGAAGGTGAACGGCGAATGCGGACCGCGGATCGGCCCGGTCAGCCCCGCGAGCGCTGCGAGGCGCCGTCGATCCCGACCAGGAAGCGCTCCAGTCCCGAGTCGAACAGGGCCTGCGGATCGTAGGGATAACCGACGTCCATGATGCGGTTGAGGTGCGGGAACTGCTCGGTCGGCGCCAACCTGCGCACAGCCCCGATCTGGGTGTCCATCCACTGGTCGTTGGTCAGTCCGGTGTCGGCGCGGTCGCGGAGCTCCGGCTCGATCGTGGAGCCGAGCCCCCGGATCAGATTCAGCAGGCACAGGTAGTCGGTGAACGCCTGCACCGGATCCAGTCCGGCCGCGTGCAGGCAGGCGAGCATCCGCTCGGTCAACGGCATGGCGTTCGGGATCGCCGCCGGCCGGGTCAGCGAGAGGGCGCCGGCGAACCAGGGATGCGCCGTCATCGCCTGCCACAGGGCGCGCGCCGCCCCCTCGAGGTCGGTGCGCCAGTCGCCGGTCGGGGCGGGCACCGCCAGCTCCCCCAGGACCCGGTCGAGCATCGCGAACTCGAGCCGGTCCCGGCTCGGCACGTAGCGATAGACCGCCATGGTCGGAATGTCCAGGGCCGCCGCGAGACGACGCATGGAGACCGCCGAGAGCGACTCGGCGTCGGCGATCCCGATCGCCACGCCCACCACCCCCTCGGTGGTGAGCACGGCCGGATTGTCGCCGTCCGGCGCGAGGACCACACTGCCGCGGCCGGGCACCGACTCGATCAGTCCCTCGGCCTGCAGCAGCGACAACACCCGGCTCGCCGTCGCCATCGCGACATTGTGATCGCGCATGATGGCGCGGGTCGACGGCACCGGGTCGCCCGGTCGGAGCCGTCCGGTGATGATGCGCATCCGGATCTCGTCGGCGAGTTGTTCCGCTCTGGACATCCGAACCTCCCGGTGCACTAGTGCACTTTCCCCGAATACACGTGTGAACACCGTATCGCGATGCACCCCGTACGGCGTACTTTCGCCCTATGAAACCACTCGACATCCTCATCAGCGGCGCATCGATCGCCGGACCGGCCGCCGCGCTGCTCCTGGCCCGGCAGGGCCATCGGGTCACCGTCGTCGAACGGGCGTCCGCCCTGCGCGACGGCGGTCAGACCGTCGACCTGCGCGGCGCCGGCCGCACCGTCATGACGCGCCTGGGCCTCGCCGACGCCGCGGGCGCCCGACTGCTGCAGCAGCGGGGCATCGCCACCGTCGACGCCGACGGCAGGAGGCGCAGCGCGCTCCCCGTCGAGGCGTTCGGAGGCAACGGCATCGTCTCCACGCACGAGATCCTGCGCGGCGACCTCGCGGCGGTTCTCGTCGAGCCGCTCCCCACCACGGTGGAGTTCCTCTGGATCGACACCGTCGTCTCCCTCGACGAGCACCGCGACCGCGTCGACGTGACCTTCGAGAACGCGCCCCCGCGCAGCTTCGACCTGGTGATCGGCGCCGACGGCCTCGGTTCCGCCGTGCGCCGCGCGGCCTTCGGCGACGACGCGGCGCACCTGCGGCCGATCGGACTGCGATACGCCTGGTTCACCGCGCAGATCGACGCCGAGCTCGACGGCTGGTACCTGCTGCACGCCGCGCGCGGCGGTCGGGTCGTGTCTGCGCGACCGTCGCGGACCGGCACCGAGGTGAAGGCCTCCCTGGCCGTCCGCGGCGTCGACCCGGTCCCCCTCGTCGACCGGGAGAGTCAGTGGCGGATGCTCGAGCGGGAGTTCGCCGACGTCGGGTGGGTCGCCCCGCAGCTGCTCGACCGGATGCGGACCGCGCCCGACTGGGCGTACGCCGACCTCGCGCAGGTGCGGATGGAGCGGTTCGTCACCGGCCGGATCGCCCTGGTCGGCGACGCCGGCTACTGCCCCACCCCGCTCACCGGACTCGGGACCACGCTCGCCCTGGTCGGCGCCTACGTGCTCGCAGGCGAGCTCGGCCGATCAGACGGGAACGTCGCGGGCGCGCTGGCCGGCTACCAGGAGGTGATGCGGCCCTTCGTCGCGAAGGCCGGGCAGCTGCCGCCGGGCGGCGTGGCCGGTTACGCGCCCCGGAGTCGGGCGGCGGTCGCGTTGAGCCGGTTCTCGTACTGGTCGATGAACCGGTGGCCGATGCGGCCGCTGCTAACCGCGCAGTTCGCGAAGGCCGACGGCATCGACCTGCCCGCCTACCCGGCGGGCCCGGTCAGCGCAGCGGCGCCAGGCCGTGTCCGAGAGTGATGCCGACCGCGCCCGGCCCGACATGCGTGCCCAGCACCGCACCCAGATCGACCATGATCGTGGAGGTGACCTGCTCGAGCCGTTCGCTGACCCGGGTCAGCACATCGGTGCCCAGCTCCGGGTTCTGACAGTGCTGGACGGCCACCGTGACCGGCTCGTCGCCCGCGAGCTCGACTGCGGCGTCGATCATCTTGGCGATCGCCTTGGTGGAGGTCCGGTGCCGCTCGCGCAGGGCGAGGATGCCGTCGGCGACGTGCAGGATCGGCTTGATCGCCAGCGCCGAACCGAGCATGTGCCCGGCGGCGCTGATCCGACCGCTGGCCCGCAGATTCTCCAGCGTCTGCACGCACAGCATCGACTCCGCGGTCGCCGCGGCGCGGACGGCGGCCTCGTAGGCGCCGTCGCGGTCGGCACCGGATTCGGCAGCCTGGACGGCGGCCATGGCGGTGAGGCCGACGGAGATGCCGACCGACCGCGAGTCGACGACGCGGACCCTGCCGTCCATCTCGTCGGCGGCCAGGCGCGCGGCGCTCCACGTCCCGGACAGTCGCCGGGACATGTGCACGGCGACGACGCCGGCGCCGTCACTGGCCTCCCATGCCCGCGCGTAGGCCGCCTTGAGGTCGCCCAGGTTGGCGCCCGAGGTGGTGACCTTGGCCGAACGCACGATCTCGGCCGGGATCTCGTCGACGCCCTCGGCGTACTCGGTGCCGTCCTCGGCCGTCAGATGCAACGGGACCTGAACGATCCCGTGCGCGTCGAGCAGTGACGCGGGAAGCCGCGAAGAGGAGTCGGTGACGATGACGACAGGCACCCCTACAAGGTAGCGGGTGGGGTCGAAAGTCCCAGCGTCCGGCCGCTACCCCAGCGCCTCCTTGACCACCGGGGCCACCGCTTCGGCGATCCGCCGATGCGTGTCCAGACCCCAGTGGATGCCGTCCGGGTTCATCTCGACGGCCTCGTCGGCGAAGTCGGCGGCGGTGATCGGATAGAAGTCGACGGTCGGCAGGTCGTGTGCGCGCGCCCATTCGCTGATCGCGACGGTGGTCGGGATGCGGCCGGGGTGCACGTTTCCGTAGTACGGGCTGTCGTGGGTCGGCGGCAGGCACACGACGATCGGCAGGTCCGGGCGCAGGTGCGCCAACGCGCCGCGCACCTTCTCGAAGTAGCGGGCGGTCTCGGCGGGCGGAATCGCCATCGGCCACCCGACCGGCGACAGGCGCGGCTGCAGCCAACCGTAGACTCCGCGGACCGCCTGACGCAGACGCGCGGGCCGCACATACCGGATCTGTTCGCGCAGCGCGGTCGGCAGCGGGGAGGGCAGCGAGTCCATCCCGCCGAAGGCGAGCACCAGCACGTCCGCGTGCGGGACCGCCGCCCAGACGCGCGGATCCTGTGTGATGGCCCACCAGATGTCGCGGCTCGTCCAGCCGATCCGGGCGAACAGCTCCACCTCGCGGCCGGCTTCGGCTCCGACCAGATTGGGCCAGATCCGCCCGTCGTCGGCGGGCAGGCCGCCGGTGGCCCCGTAGAAGGACAGCGAGTCCCCCAGCACCAAGATCGATCCCATGGCGGCTACTGCACCGTGCTCTCTGCCGACTCCGCGGCGGCGTTCCAGACGTCCAGGCGCCACACGGGCTCCTCGCCGGGCAGACCGTGCCCGGACAACTGCACCCAGCTCGTGTTGGCCAGGCCGCCGAAGATCGGCCAGTTCGCGACCGGCAGGCCGAGCAGTCCGGCGGTCAGGGCCGCGATGACGCCGCCGTGAGCGACCAGCACCACCGGCGCCTCGGCGTCGGCGCCCTGTCCCCAGTCGTCGAGGCGGTCGACGAGCTCGGTCACGACGGGCACCGCTCGCGCGGCGACCTCGACGCGCGACTCGCCGCCGGGCGGGGCCCAGTGCGCGTCGTCGCGCCACTGCCTGCGCGCACCGGGCGCCAGTTCGTCGACTTCGGTGTGCGTCTTGCCCTGCCACTGGCCCAGGTGCGTCTCCCGGAGCCGGACGTCGGTCTCGACGTGGTGCCCGGTGATCTCGGCGAGCGCCAGCGCGGTGCGGTGGGCGCGGCGCAGATCCGACGACCGCACGAGCAGCGGTCCGCGGGTGGCCAGGGCGCGGCCCGCGACCGCGGCCTGCTCCTCGCCGACCGCGGACAGGTCGGTGTCGAGCTGCCCCTGCATCCGCCGGCCGGCGTTGTACTCGGTCTCACCGTGCCGCAGCAGGATCAGTCGTCGGACCACGGGCGTCAGCCGTTCGACGCTGGTGTCGCCGGCATCGGGTTCGGTGTTCATCGGGTGCGGCGTCCGTCGCGGTCGGCGCTCATTCGGCGGCGGCCGCGTCGTCGCGCACCGGCGGATCGATGCCGTCGATCTCGATGACGGGGCAGTCCTTCCACAGGCGTTCCAGGCCGTAGAAGTCCCGCTCGTCGTCGTGCTGGACGTGGACGACGAGGTCGCCGTAGTCGAGCAGCGCCCAGCGGCCCTCGCGGGTCCCCTCGCGGCGCAGCGCCTTGTGTCCCGCATCGCGGAGCCGGTCCTCGATCTCCTCGACGATCGAGTTGACCTGCCGCTCGTTGTCGGCGGAGGCGATGAAGAAGGCGTCGGTGATGACGAGGGTGTCGGAGACGTCGAGGGCGACGATGTCGGTGGCGACCTTGTCGGCCGCCGCTCGGGCAGCGATGGTCACCATCTGGCGGGCTTCGTCAGAAGCGGTCACGCGGGGTCCTTTCGGTACAGACCGTGCTTGGCGATGTATTGCACCACCCCGTCCGGCACCAGGTACCAGACCGGGCGGCCGGCTGCGGCGCGCGCACGGCAGTCGGTGGAGGAGATCGCCAAGGCGGGGATCTCCAGCATCTGCAGCGCGTCGGCGGGTTTGGTCGCCAGGTGCTCGAGCAGATGGGTGGCATTCAGTTCGTATCCGGGCCGCGAGACTCCGATGAAGTTCGCGAGCTCGAAGAGGTCCTTCCAATCATGCCAGGACAGGATCGATTCGAGCGCGTCCGCACCGGTGATGAAGTACAGCAGATCGTCGGGGTACTCGCGGCGCAGATCGCGGAGGGTGTCGACGGCGTAGGTGACGCCCGCCCGGTCCACGTCCACCCGGCTGACGGTGAACTGCGGGTTCGACGCGGTCGCGATCACGGTCATCAGGTAGCGGTGCTCGGCGGGGCTGACCGCCCGCAGCGGGTCGTGCGCGTGCTCGCCCTCCTTCTGCCAGGGGCGTCCGGTGGGCACGAAGACCACCTCGTCGAGACCGAAGCGGTCGGCGACCTCGCTGGCGGCGACCAGGTGCCCGTTGTGGATCGGGTCGAACGTTCCGCCCATGACGCCGATGCGGCGGGGTGTGCGTGCGGCCGGTGACATGCCGACTGAGTCTACGCGGGCGCGCCGACCCGCCCTCACACCGGCAGCAGGTCGGCGATCACCTTGGCGAGCTGGTCGGCGTTGCGACATTCGAACATCTCGATCACCGCACCGTACTCGCTCGCATCCGAGTCACCGGAGTCCCACGACGAGCGCCGTTCCGGGTTGAGCCAGTAGGCGTTGCGGACGCGGTCGCGCATCTGTGCGAGCGCGTCGGCGTGGGTGGGTCGGAAGTTGTTGCGGGCGTCGCCCAGGATCAGCAGCGCACTGCGGTGGGTGAGGGTGTCGCCGTACCGTTCGTCGAACCCCTTGAGCATGTGCCCGTAGTCGGAGTGCCCGTCGCGCGTGCTGATCGAGGCCTCGGAGAGCATCCGGTGCATGCGCTCGCCGAACTGTTCGTCGCTGTTGCCGCGGTCGAAGAAGTCGGTCACCTCATCGACGGTGTCGACGAAGGCGAAGACCCGCACGTGCGAGAACTGCTGGCGCAGCGCGTACACCAGCTGCAGGGTGAACTGACTGAACCCGGACACCGAGCCGGACACGTCGCAGATCACGACCAGCTCGGGTTTGCCGGGCCGCGGCTTGCGCCGACGCAGGTCGACGGGCACGCCGCCGGTCGACATCGACGCCCGCAGGGTGGCGCGCACGTCGACGGCTCCGCGGGAGCTGCGGCGCCGGCGGAACTCGAGCTTGGCGGCGAGCAGTCGCGCGATCGGGTCGATGGTGCGGCGCATCTTGGCCATGTCCTGGGGATTGGCGGAGAAGAAGTCGATCATCTCCGGCAGCTTCGGGACCGCGTACTGCCCCACCGCCTCGCGCCCGCGGACCTCGGCCATCCGCCGCTGCGTCTCGACGGTGACCGCCTCGCGCAACTGCTCGGTGGCGCGGCGGGCGGCCCGCCTGCTCATCGGGTCGGTGCCCGGCCGCTCCCCCGACTCGGTGTCCTGACCGCCGGCCATCGCCGCCGCGATCCGTGCGATCAGCGTCTCCGGCGAGACCGCACTCATCGCCTGATACGTGGAGTACGACTCGCCGCGCGCCGACTCGTACCGGCCCACCTCGCCGACGATCATCGCCACCAGCTGGTCGAAGCGCCCGTCGTCCATCGCCTCCGGGTCGGCCAGGATGTCGACGGTCAGCTCGCGCAGTGCGGCGACGTCGACGGCGCCGTCCTCGTCGCGCGGCACCTCGACGGCCCCGCGGCGGGCCGCCGATCCCAGCGGAAACCACAGTTCGAAGCACAGGTCGAAGGTGTCGCGGTGGGTGTGGTCCTGCAGCAGGGTCGCCGCCAGCCCCTCCCGCAGGGACCGGCGGTCGAGCAGGTCGAGCACGCTCATCGCCTGACCGGCGTCGATCAGACTCGACGGTCCGACGGTGATGCCGCGACTGCGCAGATCGTCGACGAACCCGGTGAGCGTGTCGACCAGCGGCCCCGCGGCGACGGGCGCGCCGGCCATCTCGGTCAGCCCTCCAGCTTCAGTTCGCGCAACGCCGTCTTCACGTCGGGACGGTGCTTGAGGACCACGCCCAGGGTGCGCGCCACCAGGGAGTCGGCGATCCTCCCGTCGGCCGCCTCGCTCGCGGCCGCGGCGTCGCCCGCCGTCATCGCCAGCAGCGTGTTGCCCCAGTCGATGGTCTCGGCCACCGACGGCTTCTTGCGGATGTCGAGGGTCCGGAGCACGCCGACGATCCGAACGATCTCCTGGGCCAGCCGCTCGGGCAGATCGGGGACGCGGGAGGCGAGGATCTCGCGTTCCAACTTGGCGTCCGGGAAATCGATGTAGAGGTACAGGCAGCGCCGTTTGAGCGCCTCCGACAGCTCCCGGTTGGCGTTCGAGGTCAGCAGCACGATGGGCCGCCGGGCCGCGGTGACGGTGCCCATCTCCGGGATGGTGATGGCGAAATCGCTGAGCACCTCCAGCAGCAGCCCCTCGATGTCGACGTCGGCCTTGTCGATCTCGTCGATCAGCAGCACGGTCGGCTCGGTGCGCGAGATCGCCGTCAGCAGCGGCCGGGCCAGCAGGAACTCCTCGGAGAAGATGTCGCCCTTGGTCGAGGCCCAGTCGCGGGTGCCTGCGGCCTGGATCGCCAGGATCTGCTTGGCGTGATTCCACTCGTAGAGCGCGCGCGCCTCATCGATGCCCTCGTAGCACTGCAGTCGGACCAGCTCGGAGCCGGTGGCCTGCGCCAGGGCGCGCGCCAGCTCGGTCTTGCCGACACCGGCGGGCCCCTCCACCAGCAGCGGCTTGCCGAGACGATCGGCGAGGAACGCGGTGGTCGCGGTCGCGTCGTCGGCCAGGTACCCGGTCTGCTTCAGCCGCGCCCGCACATCGTCGACGTCGGCGAAGGCCGGGACGATCTGTTGCGCGACATCGGTGATGCTCATGCGGTGCGGATCTGTCCGTCGCCCCACACCAGCCATTTGGTGGAGGTCAGCTCCGGCAGTCCCATCGGCCCGCGGGCGTGCAGCTTCTGCGTCGAGATGCCGATCTCGGCGCCGAAGCCGAACTGCTCGCCGTCGGTGAACGCGGTGGAGGCGTTGACCATCACCGCGGCGGCGTCGACCCGACCGGTGAACGCATTGGCGGCCGCCAGGTCGGTGGTGACGATCGCCTCGGTGTGACCGGTACCGTAGGCGGCGATGTGGTCGATCGCGGCGTCGATGTCGTCGACCACCTTCAGCGCGATGTCCAGCGAGAGGTACTCGCGGTGCCAGTCGTCCTCGGTGGCCGGTTCCATGCCCGGCTCCTCGCCGTGGACGACGACGCCCTGCGCCTGCAGCGCCGAGACGATCGGCGCGAGCGCGCGGTCGGCGATCCCCGCGTCGATCAACACCGTCTCGACGGTGTTGCAGACGCTGGGCCTGCGGGTCTTCGCGTTGAGGATGATGCGGGTGGCGACGTCGACGTCGGCGGCGCGGTCGACGAAGATGTGGCAGTTGCCGGTGCCGGTCTCGATGGTCGGCACCTTGGCGTTCTCGACGACGGTGGCGATCAGCCCGGCGCCGCCGCGCGGGATCACCACGTCGACCAGCCCCCGCGCCTGGATCAGCGCGGTGACGCTCTCGCGGGTGTCGCTGGGCAGCAGGGAGACGGCGTTCGGGTCGACGTGATGCTCGGCGAGGACCTCGCGCAGCAACGTCACCAGGGCCGCGTTGGAGCTCGCGGCCGACGAGGAACCGCGCAGCAGGACGGCGTTGCCGGACTTGAAGGAGATGCCGAAACCGTCGACGGTCACGTTCGGTCGCGCCTCGTAGACGAAGCCGACCACACCCAGCGGCACCCGCACCTGCCGCAGGCCCAGCCCGTTGGGCAGGGTCTTGCCGGCCAGCACCTCGCCGACGGGATCGGGCAGCCCGGCGACCTGCCGCAGTCCGTCGGTGATCCCGGCGATGCGCTCAGCGGTCAGCCGCAGCCGGTCGATCAGCGCGGCCTCGGTGCCCGCCGTCTCGGCGCGCGCGACGTCCTCGGCGTTGGCGGTCAGGATCGTCTCGGCGGCGGCGTCGATCGCGTCGGCGGCCGCCAGCAGGACCGCGTTCTTCTGCGCGGTGGTCAGCTGCCCGAGCGTGCGGGACGCCGCCTTGGCTGCGGTCGCCAGTTCGGTGACCGCGGCCGTGACATCGGGCGCGGTCGTCTCGACCGGGTCTGCGGTGGGTGCACTCATGGCTCCAGCGTAGCCGTGCGGCCGGTGACCGGGATCGCGGCCCGAACCGGCTCACGAGGCGTCGATCAGGCCGACGGCAGGCGGACGGTGAAGACCGCTCCCCGACCGGGGCCCGCACTGGCGGCCGAGAGCCGGCCGTCGTGCGCTTCGACGAGCGCCCGCGCGATGGTCAGGCCGATGCCGCTGCCGCCGTGGTCGCGGTCGCGGGCGGTGTCGGCGCGGTAGAAGCGGTCGAAGACGTGCGCGAGGTGTGCGGTCTCGATGCCCTCCCCCGTGTCGGACACGGTGATCAGGACGTCGCGGCCCTCGCGCGCGGCGGCGACGGTCACCGTCCCGCCGGTCGGCGTGTGGCGCAGCGCATTGGTGAGCAGGTTGCCGAGCACCTGGCCGATCCGCGCCGGATCGACGATCAGCGCGATCGCCGGTCCGGGCCGCACACGCAGCGCCACCTGTTTGGCGGCGTACGATTCGGCGGCCGCGCCGACCGCGGCGTCGATCAGCTCCCGGTCGGTCGTCGGCACCGGCATCACCGACATCGCGCGCTCCTGCGCCTGCGACACGGCGCTGACGTCCTCGGCCATCCGCCGCAGCCGGTCGGTGGCACCGCGCAGGATCACCATCGTCGACTCGTCGAGCGAGCGGACCCCGTCGTCGACGGCTTCGAGATAGGAGTCGATGGTCGCCAGCGGCGTGCGCATCTCGTGCGCCAGGTCCGACAGCATGCGGCGCCGGGTGGCCTCGGTGGCGGCGAGCTGCCGGGCGAGCCGGTTCACGGCGTCGGCCAGGTCGTCGAACTCGCGGCCCATCGCGCCGCCGTGCACGCGGGCGTCGTAATGACCGTCGGCGATCTGGGTGGTGGAGGCGACCACCTCGCTGACCGTCTGCTGCACGCGCCGCGCCAGGTACCAGCTGACGCCGAGGGCCAGCACCGCCGAGACGGCGGCGGCCAGCCCCCACGACAGTCCGACGGCATCGGCGAAGGCCCGTTCGACGTGCATGGCCTCGCTGGAGTCCTGGTCGATGCCCGCCTGGTGGAGGTGGTCGTGGAAGATGCCCGGCGCCGTCACCCAGGCGATCAGCAGGGCGCTGGCCGCAGCACCGATGACGACCAACGACATCGCCAGCATCAGGCCGGCGCCGACGGTCAACCGCCGCCCGCCCGCCCCGACCGGCCGGGCGGTCACCGGCCCGTCCCCATGCGGTAGCCGACGCCGCGCACGGTCCGGACGTACCTGCCGTGCGCGGCGTCGTCGCCGAGCTTGCGGCGCACATGCGCGATATGGACGTCGACCAGGTGGTCGTCGCCGATCCACTCCGGCCCCCAGACGGTGTCGATGAGGCGAGCCCGCGTGAAGACCGTGCCCGGCGCCGA
This sequence comes from Gordonia aichiensis, assembly GCF_039946255.1. Classification (GTDB taxonomy): domain Bacteria; phylum Actinomycetota; class Actinomycetes; order Mycobacteriales; family Mycobacteriaceae; genus Gordonia; species Gordonia aichiensis_A. The sequence goes on from NZ_JBCDWL010000006.1 coordinate 112,774, forward strand.
CGACAGCGCGGCGAGCACGTCGAACTCGGTGCGGGTCAGCTGCACCGGTCGGCCGGCGACGGTGACCTCGCGACCGGGCAGGTCGATCGCGAGATCGCCGAAGACGCGCGCGGGCTCACCGACCGGATGATCGCCGGTGAAGCCGGTGCGCGGGCGCCGCATCCGCGCCTGGATCCGCGCCGACAGCTCACGCGGGCTGAACGGTTTGGTGATGTAGTCGTCGGCGCCGACCGACAGGCCGACCAGGGTGTCGACCTCGTCCGCGCGGGCGGTGAGCATGACGATGTAGGCGTCGGAGAAGGTGCGCAGTCGGCGACACACCTCCACCCCGTCGAGCCCGGGCAGCCCGAGGTCGAGCACCACCACATCGGGGTCGACGCTGCGGGCCAGGCCGACCGCGTCGGCACCGTCCCCGGTCACGGTGACCTCGAAGCCGTCCCGTTCCAGATACGACGCCACGAGGTCGGCCAGCGCCGCCTCGTCCTCCACCACCATCGCGCGAGCAGACATGGCATCCATCTTGGCCGTCGGCCGGCGCGCGGGGCGTCGCGCCGCCCTTCTTGAGCAAACCTTCATGAAACGATGAGCCGACCCGGCGGGCGCGTCGGGCAGACTGGCCCGGAACCGTCCACGGAAGGAATCCATCGTGAAAACCCGTCTCGTCGCCTCCGCGATCGCCGCCGCAGCCGTCGTCGTCGGCGTCGCCGCCTGCAGCCCGAACGAGCAGGCGTCCAACGCGAGTACCGGCAGCTCCACCGCACACGACATGTCCGCGATGGCGAGCGCCGGCCCGTCGTCGACGGTCGTCGGCACCGCCGCGCACAACGGGGCCGACGTGATGTTCGCGCAGATGATGCTGCCGCACCACGAGCAGGCGCTGGTGATGAGCGACATCGTCCTCGGCAAGAGCGACATCCCCGCACAGGTGAGGGATCTGGCCGAGCAGATCAAGAAGGCGCAGGGGCCGGAGATCGCCCAGCTGCAGGCGTGGCTCAAGCAGTGGAACGCCCCGACCTCGGCACACATGGACCACGAGATGGACGGCATGCTGTCCGAGACCGAGCTCGACGAGCTGCGCGCCGCGTCGGGAACCGACGCCGCCAAGCTGTTCCTGAAGCAGATGATCGAGCACCACGAGGGTGCCGTCGACATGGCCGAAGAGGAGATCGCCGACGGCAAGAACGCCGACGCGATCGAGATGGCGCGCAGCATCGTCGACTCGCAGCGCAAGGAGATCGACCAGATGAAGCAGATGCTGACCGGTCTCTGACCGGGTGCCTGGTCCGGGCGCCTAGTCGGTGTGTCGAGCCGTCCCGGCGAGGACCGGGAAGACCGCGTCGCGCAGCAGCGGGGCGAGGTCGGCGTGAGCCTCGGACCTCGGATGCACCCACGCCAGCTCGGCGATCTCGGCGCACGCGATCGGGTCGCCGACCGGCGGGTGGGTGAAGACCTCGGCGACCACCGTGTACCCCGCCTCGTTGGCGGCGGGGGCCGCGAAGGTGCCCAGGGTTCGAAGGGAACGCGAATCGAGGTCCACACCGAGCTCCTCGCGCGCCTCCCGGACGGCGGCCTCGGCGAAGGTCTCGCCGGGGTCGAGTTTGCCGCCGGGAAACATGAACAGGTGCGAACCGGTCTTGCGGACCGTCAGCACGCGGCCGGCGTCGTCCCGCATCACCACCGCGCTCACCACGATGCGCCGCTCGTCGGCGGGTCCGCGTCCCATCGGTGTCTCCCTTCGCCGTTCAACGTGATCGCTTGTTCAGCATGATCGCTTGTTCAGCATGATCCCAGGGCCTTGTCGAGGGTGGTGCGCGAGGGCGCGTCGACGGGCAGGCCGTACGCGTGCAGGACGGTGACGAACTGGATCGCGTACTGGCAGTGGAAGGCGCGCAGCGGCGGCATCCACCGCGCCGGCTCGGCATCGGACTTGGCCTGGTTGCTCGCCGCGTCGGAGGCGACGAGGTTCGCCGGATCGTTGGCGAAGGCCCACCGCGTCGATGCGGGCCACGCAGCGGCTCCCATGTCCCACGCGTACGAGAGTGGCACCACGTGGTCGATCTGGACCGCGGCCGAGCCGCGGCCGCGGCGAAAGCCGACGGTCCGCCCGGTGTACGGGCTGGTGAAGGTGCCCGCCGCGACCGCCTCCGGGCAACCGGCCGTCGACGCCCGCGCGGTGACCGTCAGATCGCGATCGAGGATGTCGTTGCGTGTGTCGCAGCCGTTGCCGGCACCCGCCACACCGGCCGCGTCCGTCCACGCCGGACCGAATGCCTCGCGCCGGTAGGCGGCGTCGTGCGGCGGCCTGTCGGACAGAACCGGCAGGCCGGACAGCGCCGCGCGGGCCGCGCTCACCAGCGCGCCCGGCACCGGCGACGGCGGTTCCGGCAGTCCCGCCCCGAAGGCCACGACGGTCGCGGTCGTCGCGAAGACGCCGAGGATGAGCCACTGCCTGCCGGTGAGGCGGATCTGCCCCGGCCTGCGATGACCGGCGGCCCAGCGCGTCGGCCACCGCAGACCGAACCCCCGGATGCCACCGCGCCCCATGCTCCTTTAGACGCACCGCGCGCCCGCCCGGTTCCGCGACACGCCGGAGCGAGTCAGGACTTGTCGAGATAGTCGACGCGCGACGGGAGCAGGATCGCGCGCACCAGATCGGCCAGCGGCTGGTGCGCGGTCAGGTCGGGATCGGCGGACACGATCGTCTCGGCCAGGTCGCGGGCATCGGCGATGACGTCGGCGTCGTCGAGGAGCGACAGGAAGCTGAGCGAGCTCTTGCCGCCCGACTGCAGGGAGCCGAGGATGTCGCCTTCCCGCCGCTGGGCGAGGTCGACGCGAGCCAGTTCGAAGCCGTCGGTGCTGGCCTCCACCGCCCGGAGCCGCTGCATGGACTGCCCCAGGTCGCTCGCGGTGGTCATCAGCAGGCACAGTCCGGCGTGCTGTCCACGGCCGACACGACCGCGCAGCTGATGCAGCTGACTGACGCCGAACCGCTCGGCGTTGACGATCACCATGACCGTCGCGTTCGGCACGTCGACGCCGACCTCGATCACCGTCGTCGCGACGAGCACGTCGATCTCGCCGCGCGTGAAGGCGTCCATCACGTCGTTCTTCTCGTCGGCGGGCAGGCGCCCGTGCAGGATGGCGATGCGCCGCTGCGCCAGCGGCCCCGACTGCAGTCGCTCGGCGAGGTCGAGGACCGACGCGGTGTCGTCCTCGGTCCCGTCGCCGTCCTGCGGTGCCCCGCGCGCCGGCTTCTTCTGCGCCGGCTTCTTCTTGGGGGTCTGCTCGTCGCCGATCCGGGTGCACACCACGTACACCTGGCGGCCGGCGGCGATCTCCTCGTCGGCGCGCGCCCAGACGCGATCGACCCACTTCGGCTTGTTCATCGGCACCACGCTCGTGGTGATGGGCCGGCGGCCGCGCGGCAGTTCGGTCAGTACCGACGTCTCCAGGTCGCCGAAGGTGATCATCGCGACCGTGCGCGGGATCGGCGTCGCCGTCATCACCAGGAAGTGCGGCCGGGTGTCGTCGCGCCCCTTCGACCGCAGCACGTCGCGCTGTTCGACCCCGAAACGGTGCTGCTCGTCGACGACGACCATCCCCAGATCGAAGAACTCGACGTGCTCCTCCAGCAGGGCGTGGGTGCCGATGACGATGCCGGCCTCCCCGGTCACCGCGTCGAGCAGGGTCTGCCGTTTCGCCGCGGTGCCCAGCGAGCCGGTCAGCAGCCCCACGCGGGTGGCGCCGTCGGCGGCACCGAGCTCACCGGCCCGCGCCAAGTCGCCGAGCATCGTCATCACCGTCCGGTGATGCTGGGCGGCGAGGACCTCGGTGGGCGCCAGAATCGCGCACTGGTGCCCGTTGTCGACCACGCGGAGCATCGCCAGCAAGGACACCAGCGTCTTGCCCGAGCCCACCTCACCCTGCAGGAGTCGGTTCATCGGGTGCTCGCCGGCGAGGTCGTCGCCGATCTCGCCGAGCACGTCGCGCTGGCCGGAGGTGAGCTCGAAGGGCAGTCGTGCCAGCAGCCGATCCTCCAGACCGCCGGGCACGTGCGGGCACGGCCGGGCGCTCTCGACGACGACGCTGAGCCTGCGGCGTGCCAGTTCGGTCTGCACCGCGAGTGCCTCGTCGAACTTGAGCCGGGCCCGCGCCGCCTCGATGTCGTCGAGCGTCTCGGGCAGGTGGATCCGCCGGACGGCCTCGTCGGCGGTGATCAGGTCTCGCTCGGCCCGCTGCGCCTCCGACAGCGGGTCGGCGGCGGGGACGGTGTCGGCGAGCACCGCGCGCACGGCCCGCTGCGCCTCCGACAGCGGGTCGGCGGCGGGGACGGTGTCGGCGAGCACCGCGCGCACGGCCCGCCAGATCTCCCAGGTCTGCACGTCTTTGGTCGCCGGATACATCGGAATGAGATCGCGGTTGAAGCTGGCGACGTCATCGGCCGACGCGGTGGACCCGTGCCTGCCGTCGTCCTCCCCGGACTCGTCGGCGGGGTGCGGCTCCCCCATCAACGCCGCGCTGCCGACGACGTCGATGCCGTCGTCCTCCGGCATCACCATCCAGTCCGGATGCGAGAGCTGGACCTTGTTCTGGAACAGCTTCACGGTCCCGGCCATCGCGACACGCGTGCCCGGCGTGAGGACCCGCTTGATCCACTTCGCGTTGAAGAAGCTGACCTCGTAGTCGGCGCGGCCGTCGTTGACGACCACCTTCAGGAACTGCCCGTAGCGGCGCTTCATCGCGATCATCTGGGCCGACCGGATCCGGCCGACGACGGTGATCCACTCGCCGGGCTCCGGGCGCTCGGACTCCGACAGGTGCCCGCGGCGCAGATAGCGGCGCGGCACGTATCGCAGCAGTTCACCGACGGTGGTCAACTCCAGACTCTCGAGCTTGCGCAGCAGCGCCGGATCGATCGACGCGTCCGACAGCGGCGACGCCGTCGTCAGCATCACTCGACTCCCACCTGCAGCAGATGGCTCGACTGTCCCGTCTCGTACAGGGCGAGTTCGATGCCCGGATAGTTGACGTGCACGTGGTCGGCGATCGTTTCGCGTGCTCGATCGTCGAGGTCACGACCGGCCAACACGGTGACCATCTCGCCTCCGGTGGCGAGCATCAGGTCGAGCAGCGCGGTGGCCGCCTGTCGTTGCTCGGGCGCGATCACCAGGACATCGGAGCCGATCAGCCCGAGCGTGTCGCCGATGTCGCACGTGCCCGCCAGCGTCATCATCTTGCCGTTGGAGCGCATCAGCGAGCCCCAGCGCGTGCCGGCCGCCGCCTCGGCCATCGCGAAGGCGTCCACGTCCGGCTCCTCGTCGGGATCGTGCACGGCCAGCGCCGACAGGCACTGGACCATCGACAGGGTGGGCAGGAAGACCACCGACCGCTGCGTCGATCGAGCCTGCGCGCCGACCTGCACCAGGTCCTGCGACGACATCATCCCGTTGCCCATCACGATGACGTGCGCGCTGTCGGTGGCCCGGATCGCCTCCGTGAGGGTCGCCGGGTGCACGCCGTGATCGGCGCGGACCACCGAGGCGCCGGCCTCGGCGAACAGGGTCTCGGCGCCGTCGCCGGTCACCAGTGCGACGACCGCGCGTTTGAACCGCGGCGCGGGTTCGGTCGCCCCCGGCGCCGCACGCATCGCGTCGAGCGCGAAGCAGCTGATCCGGATGTCGCTCAGCGAGCCGACGTCGAGCCCGGCCTGCACGGCGGCACCCGGCTCGTCGGTGTGCACGTGGACCGAGAAGCGTTCGGAGCCGGTGGAACTGTCGCCGACGATCACGATCGAGTCGCCGAGCCCGCCCAGCCGGTCGCGCAACCCGCTGATCTGTGTGCCGTCGGCGCCGTCGAGCAGATACATCACCTCGAAGTCGGTGTCGCCGGCCCCGTGGCACTGCTCGTCGTGATGACCGCCGCCGGCGGTGAGGATCCCGCGGTAGGCCCGCCGCTTGTTCGCCACTCCCGTGACCACCAGCACCAGGGCGTCGGCCATCACGAGAAAGCCGCGCCCGCCGGCGTCGACGACGCCCGCGCTCGCGAGTTCGGGCATCTGCTCGGGGGTCAGTTCCAAGGCCTCGGCGCAGTCGTCGGCGACAGCCCGCACCAGATCGGCGGGCGAGCCCGTGACATTGGCCGACGCGCTCTCGGCCGCCACGCGAAGCACCGTCAGGACCGTGCCCTCGCGCGGCTCGCTGACCGCCCGGCGCGCGGCCAGCGCAGCCAGTCGCAGCCCGTTCTTGCAGAGACGGTTGAAGCTGAGGTCGTTCTCGGCGACGGCGAGGTCGGCGGCGTCGGCGAGCCCGACCAGGACCTGCGACATGATGATGCCGGAGTTGCCGCGCGCGTTGGCGACCGCGGCGTCGGCGAGAGCGCGCATCACAGTCGGCAGGTCCTCGTCGGCGGCGGGCTCACCGAGCTCGGCGACGGCACCCGCCATGGTGAACGCCATGTTGCTTCCGGTGTCGGAATCCGGGATCGGGAAGACGTTGAGGTCGTTGATCTCGGACCGCAGCGTCGCCAGGCCGGCGGCGCACGCCTGCGCCCAGTCCCGGATGAGCTGCGGATTGATCGCGGTGCTGCTGTCACCGGTCATCAGCGGCACCATCACCCCACCTTCCTGCTCCCCTGTCGGCCCTGCTCCCGGTCGGTGCGCCGACCGGGTCCGTCGAATGCGTCCGAGATTACCGTCTCCCTCCGACATCGACCGATCCACTCGACGCGAACGACCCCGTCCGGCCCCGTCCGCCACGGTCCGATTTGGTCTCAGAGCGCCACCGCGGTTACTCTTGTCGGGTTGCCGATCGTTGCGGCGCACAGTGCTGCGCTCGAGTTCGGCTGACCAATGACCATAGATTTACTACCAAGGGAGTTCGACATGGCTGCCGTTTGTGACGTTTGCGGCAAGGGTCCCGGCTTCGGCAAGTCGGTCTCGCACTCGCATCGGCGAACCAACCGTCGCTGGAACCCGAACATTCAGTCGGTTCGCGTCGAGGTCGCCCCGGGCAACAAGAAGCGCCAGAACGTGTGCACCTCGTGCCTGAAGGCGGGCAAGACCGTCAAGGCCTGATCGCCACACGCTCTATCCACGAGATCGCCGCTCGGCTCACGCCGAGCGGCGATCTCGTCGTCTCTCCGAACAGATGCCCTGCGGGCACAGACCAGCAGATCCGGATGCAACTCCCGTCGGCGACCGAACGTTCAGTAAAGTACCCGGCATGGCTTCCGATCTCATCAGCGTCGACGACACCGGCGTCCTGACCCTCACCGTGTCCACGAGTGCCGCAGGCACCGCCCTCGATCACGAGCTGGTCCTCGAATCCCGCGAGGCCCTGCGCGCGGTGGTCCGCGGCAGCCTCGCCGCCGACGCGGTGGTCCTGCGCGGCGCCGGAAAGAACTTCTGCGCGGGCGGCAACGTCGCCGCGTTCGCCGCCGCCGACGACCGCAACGACTACCTGCGCGGTCTGGCAGACGACCTGCACTCCATGCTGGGCTTCCTCTGGGAGTCCGAGCTGCCCGTCGTCGCGGCCGTCAAGGGATGGGCCGCCGGCGCCGGCATGAGCCTGGTGCTGCACGCCGACATCGCGATCGGCGGACCGTCGACCAAGATGCGCCCCGCCTACCCGGGCATCGGCCTGTCGCCGGACGGCGGCATGTCGTGGCTGCTGCCCCGCGTGGTCGGCGCCGCCCGCGCCCGCCACCTGATCATGACCGACCAGATCCTGGGCGCCGACCGCGCCCTGGACCTCGGAATCCTCTCCGACCTGGTCGACGACGACGCCGTCGAATCGACCGCCTACGAGATCGCCGCCAAGCTGGCCGCGGGCCCGCGCGGCTCGTACCGTGCGATCCGCCGTCTGCTGCACGCCGGGACGACCGCCACGCTGACCGATCAGCTCGCCGCCGAATCCGCGTCGATCGCCGCCCTCAGCATCACCCCCGAGGGCCGCGAGGGGGTCGATGCCTTCCTCGCCAAGCGCGCGCCCGACTACCGCGGCGTGCGCTGAGCGTTCCCGCTGCGACGCACGCGGCGGTTCCCGCGGGCCCGGTCGGCTGGTGCTGAGAGCACTGGATATCCGGGAAGTACACCTAGGACAGACGCCAGTCGACCGGATCGGCGCCCAGTTCTTCAAGCTCCCGGTTCGCGCGTGAGAACGGGCGCGAACCGAAGAAGCCGCGGGAGGCCGACAGCGGCGACGGGTGCGCCGACTCGATGACCGGCACACCGGGCAGCCACGACGCCAACTGGCGGGCGTCGTTGCCCCACAGGATCGCCACCAGCGGCTCGTCGCGGGCCACGAGCGCACGGATGGCGCGTTCGGTGACCGCCTCCCAGCCCTTGCGTCGGTGGGAGGCGGGTTGGCCCGGCGCCACCGTGAGGACGCGGTTCAGCAACAGCACGCCCTGCTCGGCCCACGGCGTCAGGTCGCCGTTGGTCGGCATCGGATACCCGAGGTCGTCGCAGTACTCACGGTAGATGTTCTGCAACGACCGCGGCACCGGGCGCACGTCGGGGGCCACCGAGAAGCTCAAGCCGACGGCATGCCCCGGGGTGGGATACGGGTCCTGTCCGACGATGAGCACGCGCACCCGGTCGAAGGGCTGGGTGAACGCCCGCAGCACGTGCTGCCCGGCGGGCAGGTAGTGCCGACCGGCGGCGTTCTCCGCGCGGAGGAACTCACCCATCTGCGTGACCTGCGCCTGCACCGGGGCCAGGGCGTCGGCCCAGCCGGGATCGACGAGGTCGGTGAGCGGCTTTCCGCTCACGCGTCGAGCCTGCGCAACTGCTGCCGGTAGTGCAGCCCGTTCTGGTAGTACAGCTCGGTGTTCTGCACCAGATGGCCCTCCGGCACCTGATAGCCCTCCCGCACCTTGGCGGGCACGCCGAGCGCCATCGACCGCTCGGGCACCTGGAATCCGTAGGGCACCACCGCGCCGGCCCCGATCACCGAGCCCGCGCCGATCACCGACTTGTTCAGCACGATCGAGCCGGAGGCGATCAGGCAGTCGTCGCCGATCGTCGCGCCCTCGATGTGCGCATTGTGGCCCACCACGCAGCCCGCGCCGATGACGGTCGGTTCGGTGAAGGTGCAGTGGATGACGGTGCCGTCCTGGATGTTGGAGCGGGCGCCGACGGTAATGGTGCCGTAGTCGCCGCGCAGGACGGCGCCGGGCCAGATCGACACGCCGTCGCCGAGGGTGACCGAACCGATCACCGTCGCATCCGGGTGGATGAACACGTCCTCGCCGAGAGTCGGCTCACGATCGCCGAGTGCATAGACAGCCATGCGTCGATTCAATCAGGTCAGGTCGCGGTGAACGACTGCCACCCGCGGATGTCGCCGACCGGCTCCCCGTCGAGGAAGGCGTCGACGGGCCCGTCGACGACCCCGCCGACGACGGTCCACCCGGCGGGCACCGCCCCGGGCGCGAACGCGGCCAGCAGTTCGTGCTCCTCTCCGCCGGCGACCGCCCACCGCACCGAGTCGACGCCGAGCGCGGCGCCCAGCTCCGCCAGGCCCGGCGCCTGCGGGACGGCCGCGGCCGCCACCTCGATCCGGACCTCGGAGGCCGCCGCCAAGGTGATCATCTCCTCGACCAGACCGTCGGAGACGTCGGTCATCGCGTGCGCGCCGGCCACCGCCGCCACGCGTCCCTGCCCGATGTCGGGCTGCGGCAGCCGGTACGCCTCGACCAGGGAGGCGTGCCGGGTCAGCAGTGCGGGGTCCGCGCCGTGTTCGACGGCGGCCAGCGCCGCCAGCCCGCCCGCGGGTCCGCCGAGCGGCCCGCTGACCGCCAGCACGTCGCCCGGCCGCGCGCCCGACAGGGCGATCGCCTCGGTGTCGGCGAGCACGCCCAGCGAGGTGACGGTGAGAACGACGTCGCTCGACGACACCAGGTCGCCGCCGAAGACCCGGGCCCCGAACCGGTGCGTCTGCGCGACGATTCCGGCGTTGATCTCCAGCACGCGGTCGACCGGGGTGCTGGGCGGGCAGCCGATCGACACCACCACACCGGTCAGCTGCCCGCCCATGGCGCCGATGTCGGCGGCGCTCTGCACGACCGCGCGCGCCCCGATCTGTCGCGGGCTGGACCAGTCGAACCGGAAGTGCCTGCCCGACACCGCGGTGTCGGTGCTGACCACGACGGGTCCGGCCGGCACGAACACTGCGGCATCGTCGCCCGAGCCGATCACCACGTCGGTCGCGCCGCCGCCCGCACCGGCCGCCTGTGTGAACAGCGCGATCAATGCGCGCTCGCCGACCTCACCCACCGTCTTCACGGCGACGATGCTACCGCTGTCGCGCACGGGCCCCGCGGGCGATTTCTCGACGGGGCCGCTCATCGACCACACTGGGCAGCATGAGCGACCCCGCCGAGCAGACTCCCGCCGACGACAGCACCGACACCGTGACCGACCGGTCGCGTCGGCTCAGTCCCGCTCTCATCGCCACGTTGATCGCGATCCCGGTCATGGTGATCGCCGGTTTCGTGACCTACGCGGCGATGAACTACTCGGCGAGCGACCGGGCGCGGGTGCCGGTCGACTCGTACGCCGTCGCCGCCGACACCTCCGCGTGCAAGCCCTTCCTCGACGCGCTGCCCGACACCCTGGGCGATTTCGGCGACAGGTCCGTCGACGGCACCACGGTCCGGTGGACGCGTCCCGATTCTGATCCGGTGGTCCTGCGCTGCGGCGTCGAGCGGCCCGCCGAACTGGCTCCGACGAGCGCACTGCAGGTGATCAACCCGGTGCAGTGGTTCATGACCGACACCATCGAGGGCAGCGGCCAGGCGTACATCAGCGTCGACCATCGCCCCTACGTGGCCGTCTGGGTGCCCGCCGGTGCGGGCAACGCCCCGATCACCGACATCTCCGCGCTCATCGAGCAGCACTTGGAGCGCGCCCCCCTCGATTTCGGAAAGTGATCTGCGGGCTGCCCCAGCGACCGCTCTCCGGGTCTCGATACGCGTCCTGCGCTGCGCTCCGGTCGCTACTCGACCACCCTGAAACGCACCTCACCCCCAGGCTCGTCGAGTAGCCCGCGAACGAAGAGAGCGAGCGTATCGAGACCCCAACAGGCCTCGATACGCGTCCTCCGCTACGCTCCGGCCGCTACTCGACCACCCTGAAAACGCACCCCACGCCACCCGACCCCCCGAAACGCACCTCACCCCAGGCTCGTCGAGTAGCCCGCGAACGAAGAGAGCGAGCGTATCGAAACCCCAACAGGCCTCGATACGCGTCCTCCGCTACGCTCCGGCCGCTACTCGACCACCCTGAAACGCACCCCACGCCACCCGACCACCCCGAAACGCACCTCACCCCAGGCTCGTCGAGTAGCCCGCGAACGAAGAGAGCGAGCGTATCGAGACCCCGAAGGCCTCGATACGCGTCCTCCGCTGCGCTCCGGTCGCTACTCGACCACCCTGAAACGCACCCCACGCCACCCGACCACCCCGAAACGCGCCCCGCCCCAGGCTCGTCGAGTAGCCCGCGAACGAAGAGAGCGAGCGTATCGAGACCCCGAAGGCCTCGATACGCGTCCTCCGCTGCGCTCCTGTCGCTACTCGACCACCCTGAAAGCGCACCCCGCGCCACCCGGCCCCCGAAACGCACCCCACGCCCCAGGCTGGTCGAGTAGCCCGCGAACAAAGTGAGCGAGCGTATCGAGACCCCGCTACAGCAAGCAGAGTCAGGCCGGGCCGTACACCTCGGGCTTGGTGCTGCGGCCCAGCAGAGCGCTGACCATGTCGGGGACCGACATGCCCTCGTGGCACACCTGGTTGACGGCTTCGGTCAGCGGCATGTCGACACCGTGTTCGCGGGCGAGCGCGAGCACCGACGAGCACGATTTGACGCCCTCGGCGACCTGCCCGTTGGTGGCCGCCTGCGCCTCCTCCAGGCTGGCGCCCTCACCCATCCGCGCACCGAAGGTGCGGTTGCGCGACAGCGGCGACGAGCAGGTCGCGACCAGGTCGCCGATACCGGCCAGGCCGGCCAGGGTGGTGATGTCCGCGCCCAGCGCGATCCCGAGTCGGATCGTCTCGGCCAAGCCCCGGGTGATGATCGTGGCGAGAGTGTTCTCGCCGAACCCCATGCCCGAGGCCATCCCGCAGGCCAGGGCGATGACGTTCTTGGCGGCGCCGCCGATCTCGCAGCCGACCACGTCGGTGTTGGTGTACGGGCGGAAGTAGCCGGTGGCGAAGGCTGCCTGGACGCGTTTGGCCTGCTCTTCGTCGACGCATGCGACGACGGTCGCCGCCGGCTGCCCCTGCGCGACCTCCTTGGCGAGGTTCGGGCCGGTCAGGACCGTGATCTGTCGGGCCGGGAAGCCGGTGACCTCGGCGATCACCTCGCTCATCCGCTTGCCCGAGCTGATCTCGACGCCCTTGGCCAACGACAGCAGGATGGCGTCGGCGGGCAGATGGTCGCGCCACTGCTCCAGGTTGGCCCGCAGCGACTGCGAGGGCACCGCGCACACCACGAGGTCGGCGTCGGCGAGGGCGTCCGGCACCGACGTCACCGCGCGGATTCCGGCGGGCAGTTCGATGCCGGGCAGATAGTCGCCGTTCTCGTGGCGGGTGTTGATCTGATCGACCAGTTCGGCGCGCCGCGCCCAGATCACAACGTCGTTGCCCGCATCCGCGAGGACCTTCGCGACCGCCGTCCCCCACGACCCCGCACCCATCACTACTGCACGCAATTGCACTCCTCCGCCGGTGAACGAGACTGCCGCCCAGCCTATCGAACCGACCCTCCGGTTCGGGCCGGGTACCGGCGGTCCGCTGCGGGCCCGGATCGCCGGTGCTGCACCATGGACACATGCCCGTCGCAGCCCCGGTCGCCGTCGTCCTCGCCGTCAAACGCCTGGACGCCGCCAAGTCGCGGCTGACCCCGGTCGTCGGCACCGGCCCGCATCGGCGGGCCACAGTGGCCGCGATGCTCGCCGACACCCTCGCCGCGATCGCGGACGCCGGTTCCATGCACGTCACCGTCGTCAGTCCCGACCCGTACGTCCAGCGGGTGGCGGGCGAGGCGGGGGCCGCGGTGCTCGACGAGCCGACGCCGAGCGCCGAGCTCACCCCGCTGAACGCGGCCCTGGCCCACGGCATCGCCGACGGCGCGGCGCGGGCGCGCATCGTCGTCGCCGTTCAGGCCGATCTGGCGGCCCTCGACGCTGCGACCGTGCGCGAGGCCGTCGACGCCGCGGTCGAGGTGATCGAGGCGGGCGCGCGGGCCGCCTTCGTCGCCGACCGCACCGGCACCGGCACCGCTCTGCTGGCGGTCGTCGGACCGGACCCGATGACGCCGCGGTTCGGTCCCGCCTCGGCGGCCGCCCATCGCGCGGCGGGTGCGGTGGAACTCGACCCGGAGCACCGCCGATGGCCGCGGCTGCGCACCGATGTCGACACCCCGGACGATCTGGCGGCGGCGCTGGCCCTCGGCGTCGGGCCGCGCACCCGTGCCGCCCTGGCCGGCGCGCGCGACACGGGTGCCGCCGAAGGTGGCCGCCGGCAGGACAGTCCGGCCCCGATAGTTCACAATTGACCCGTGAGCGCCACGGACGAAATCGACAACGACTCCCTCACGGCCCTGCCTGCAGCGCTGCCGGCCGAGACGGTGGATCCAGACGAGGCCGCGGACCTGCCCGCCGACCGCTACTTCAATCGCGAGTTGAGTTGGCTCGACTTCAACTCCCGCGTGCTGGCGTTGGCGGAGGACGCCTCGCTGCCACTGCTCGAACGAGCGAAGTTCCTGGCGATCTTCGCCTCGAACCTGGACGAGTTCTTCATGGTCCGGGTCGCGGGCCTCAAACGTCGTGACGAGACCGGACTGTCGGTCCGGTCGGCCGACGGCCGCTCCCCCCGCGAGCAGTTGCAGATGATCGCGCTGCGCACCCAGAAGATCGCCGACCGACAGTCGCGCGTCTTCCGCGATGCGGTGGCCCCGGCCCTGGCCGAGGAGAACATCAAGATCATCGGCTGGGACGAGCTGACGCCCGTTCAGCGGGTCCGGATGCAGGATCACTTCCACAACGAGCTGTTCCCGATCCTGACCCCGCTCGCCGTCGATCCGGCCCACCCGTTCCCGTACATCTCCGGGCTGAGCCTGAACCTGGCCGTCACCGTCCGCGACCGTGCCGACGCCCCCGACGGCGCCGGGCAGTACGGCGGCGAGCACTTCGCGCGCGTCAAGGTGCCCGACAACGTGAGCCGCTTCGTCCGCGTCGACCAGCTGGTGCCGACCCCCGTCGACGACGCCGACGACGACGCCCCGCGGCCGGCCCTCTTCCTGCCGGTGGAGAACCTGATCGCGGCCAACCTGTCCGAACTGTTCCCGGGCATGGAGATCGTCGAGCACCACGTCTTCCGGGTGACCCGCAACGCCGACTTCGAGGTCGACGAGGACCGCGACGAGGATCTGCTGCAGGCGCTCGAACGCGAACTCGCCCGCCGCCGCTTCGGTTCCCCGGTGCGGCTGGAGGTCGGCGACGACATGACCGAGCACATGCTCGAACTGCTGCTGCGCGAACTCGACGTCGACCCGGCCGATGTGATCACGATCCCGGGCCTGCTCGATCTGACCTGCCTGTGGCAGATCTACGGCATCGACCGACCGCAGTTGAAGGAACGGCCCTTCGTCCCCGCCACGCACCCGGCGTTCGGTGAGCGCGAGACGCCCAAGAGCGTCTTCTCCACGCTCCGCGAGGGCGACGTGCTGGTCCAGCACCCGTACGATTCGTTCTCGACCAGCGTGCAGCGGTTCATCGAACAGGCCGCCGCCGACCCGCACGTGCTGGCCATCAAGCAGACCCTGTACCGCACCTCCGGCGACTCGCCGATCGTCGACGCGCTGATCGACGCCGCGGCCGCGGGCAAGCAGGTCGTCGCGCTGGTCGAGTTGAAGGCCCGCTTCGACGAGCAGGCCAACATCAAGTGGGCGCGCGCCCTCGAGCAGGCCGGCGTGCACGTGGTGTACGGACTGGTCGGACTCAAGACGCACTGCAAGACGTGCCTGGTGATCCGGCGCGAGGGGTCGACCCTGCGCCGCTACTGCCACATCGGCACCGGGAACTACAACCCGAAGACCGCGCGCCTGTACGAGGACGTGGGCCTGTTCACCGCCGCGCCGGAGATCGGCGCCGACCTGACCGACCTGTTCAACACGCTCACCGGCTATTCGCGGAAGCGGGAGTACCGCAACCTCCTGGTGGCCCCGCACGGCATCCGGACCGGCATCATCGACCGCATCGACGCCGAGATCGCGGCGCACCGGGCGGGCGACGGCCGGGCCCGCGTCCGGCTCAAGGCCAACGCCCTGGTCGACGAGCAGGTCATCGACGCGCTCTACCGGGCGTCCCAGGCCGGGGTCCCGGTCGAGGTCGTCGTGCGCGGGATCTGCGCGCTGCGGCCGGGGGTGCCCGGGCTCAGCGAGAACATCGTGGTGCGCTCGATCCTCGGGCAGTTCCTCGAGCATTCGCGGATCCTGCAGTTCGGGTCGCAGAACGAGTACTGGATCGGCAGCGCCGACATGATGCACCGCAACCTGGACCGACGCGTGGAGGTGATGGTCCAGGTGCGCGACCGCCGCTTGTCGGCCGACCTGGAGGACATCTTCGACTCGGCGCTGGATCCGCGCACCCGCTGCTGGGAGCTGCAGTCCGACGGCTCGTGGCTGGCCCGCCCGGCCGCGGGCGAGCAGGTCCGCGATCACCAGCGTCAGATGATGGTCCGGCACCGTCATCACGCCGAACCGGCCAAGCCCTGATGCCCGACCCGGTGCGGACGGTGTGGGCCGGCGGCGGCGTGCTGTGGAAGCCGAGCCGGTCGGCCGGCGTCAAGGTGGCCCTGGTGCACCGCCGCCGCTACGACGACTGGTCGCTGCCGAAGGGCAAGGCCGAACCCGGGGAGATCCTGCCGGTCACCGCAGCCCGCGAACTCGTCGAGGAGACCGGGTACAAGGTGCGGCTGGGCCATCACCTGCAGACGGTCGGTTATCGTCTCGGCTCGGGTGTTCCCAAGCGCGTGAGCTACTGGGCGGTGGAGGCCGTCGGCGGCGGTTTCCGGGCGAGCCACGAGTGCGACGATCTGACCTGGCTGTCGGTCGGCGACGCCATCGACAAGGTCAGCTACGACGCCGACCGGCAGGTGCTGCACACCTTCGCCGCACGCCCGATCCGGTTGCTGCACACGCTGATCGTGGTCCGGCACGCCTGGGCGGGCACCCCGGAGGGGTTCGCCGGCGACGACCGACTGCGCCCGCTGGACGACTGCGGACGCCGACAGGCCCGCGCCTTGGACGCCCTGCTGCCGCTGTACGGCGCACATCGGTTGCACGCCGCGGACCGCACCCGGTGCGTGCAGACGCTGGCGCCGCTGGCGCAGTCGTTGCGGACCGACATCAAACCCGAGCCCACGCTGTCCGAGGAGGCCTTCGCCGCCGATCCGGACGCGGCCTACGAGCGACTGCGCAAGATCGGCCGCAAGACCGGCGCCATCCACGTCGTCTGCAGCCAGGGCGGGGTGATCCCGCCGCTGCTTCGCCGCTGGGCGGCCGTCGATGGCGCCGGCCTCCCGCACTCGGAGAACCTCAAGGGCAGCGTGTGGATCCTGACGCTGCGCGACGGCGATCTGGTGGCCGCCGACCACATTCCGAGCCCGCTGGCGGTCTGAACCGCCGACCGCGGCACGTGAGGGTATTGACGCGAATCGGCCCCCGCTCGGCTGGTGAGCGGGGGCCGATTCGCGTCAATACCCCTCGGCGGCAGGAACGTTCGGTCAGTCGGTTGCCTCACTCCCCGACTCGGTCTTCGGGGCCGCCTTCTTCGCTGCGGTGGTCTTTGCTGGGGTCTTCTTCGCGGCGGTGGTCTTCTTCGCTGCGGGCGCCTCCTTGGCCGGGCTCTTCTTCGCCGCAGTCTTCTTCGCGGCGGTCGTCTTGGCCGGCGTCTTCTTCGCCGCGGTCTTCTTGGCCGGGGTCGGCTTGGCCGGGGTCTGCTTGGCCGGGGTCTGCTTGGCCGGGGTCTGGGCCGCGGGCGCCTTCTGCGCGGGTGCGGCCGTCTTCTTGGCCGCCGTCTTCTTCGCAGCCGTCTTCGCGGCCGTCTTCTTGGCGGCAGTCGACTTCGTCGCGGCCTTCTTGGTCGCGGTCCCGGTACCGGTCGTGGGGTCGGCCGACGCGCGCTTCACCGCGGGCTGACCGGCCTTGAGCTTCTGCTTGCCCGAGACGATCGCTTTGAACTGAGCCCCCGGACGGAAGGCCGGGATCGAGGTCGCCTTGACCTTCACCGTCTCTCCGGTCCGCGGATTGCGGGCGACGCGCGCGGCCCGACGACGCTTCTCGAAGACACCGAAGCCGGTGATCGTGACGCTCTCGCCCTTGTTGACGGCGCGCACGATGGTGTCGATGACCTGTTCGACGAAGTTGGTTGCTGTCTTCCGGTCCGAATCGAGTCTCTTGGTGAGTTCCTCGATGAGATCTGCCTTGTTCATCCGTACCTCCGCGGGACTTCCACTGGCCGGGCGTGCCAGCTTATCCACACGGTAAACGGGTTGCCGCTCGATTGAGGCCAACCAGCGCAAATTCCCTCGAGAAGTTCGGTCGCAGAACGGAACACTCACGGCGACGGGCGAAATCGCCTGTCGCCGTGAGTGTACGGAATGTCCGATCGATTAAGTCACGGCAGCGTGGTCGGTTTGAACGAGGGCCGACGCGACTCGAACTCGGTGATCGCCTCGGTCTGGCGCAGGGTGAGGCCGATGTCGTCGAGCCCCTCCATCAGCCGCCAGCGCGTGTAGTCGTCCAACTGCAGCGGGACCACCAGGTCGCCGGCGGTGACGGTCATGTCCTCCAGACTGACGGTCAGCTCGAGGCCGGGCTCGGCTTCCAGCCGCTTCCACAGGAGTTCGACGTCGGGCTGATCCACTTGCGCCGCAACGAGACCCGCCTTGCCGGAGTTGCCGCGGAAGATGTCGGCGAAGCGCGAGGAGATGACCACGCGGAAGCCGAAGTCCATGAGCGCCCAGACGGCGTGCTCGCGCGAGGAGCCGGTGCCGAAGTCGGGGCCGGCCACCAAGACCGAGCCGCGGCTCCACGGCTCGTTGTTGAGGATGAAGTCGGGGTCGTTGCGCCAGCCGGCGAACAGCCCGTCTTCGAAGCCGGTGCGGGTCACGCGCTTGAGGTAGACGGCCGGGATGATCTGGTCGGTGTCGACGTTGCTGCGCTGCAACGGAACTCCGACACCGGTGTGGGTGATGAACGGTTCCATGTCAGGTCCTTCGGGTCAGAGGAGTTCGCGAGTCGGCTAGTCGAGGTCCGCGGGGGCCGACAGGGTGCCGCGGACCGCGGTGGCCGCGGCGACCGCCGGCGAGACCAGGTGGGTGCGCCCGCCCTTGCCCTGGCGTCCCTCGAAGTTGCGGTTCGAGGTCGAGGCACAACGCTCGCCCGGCGCCAACTGGTCGGGGTTCATGCCCAGGCACATCGAGCAGCCGGCCATCCGCCACTCCGCGCCCGCCGCGGTGAAGATCTCGCCGAGGCCCTCCTCGTCGGCCTGTGCGCGAACCTTCATCGAGCCGGGCACCACGAGCATGCGCATGCCCTCGGCGACCTTGCGGCCCTTGAGGATCGCCGCCACGGCGCGCAGGTCCTCGATGCGGCCGTTGGTGCACGAGCCGACGAAGACGGTGTCGACCTTGACCTCGCGCAGCGGCGTGCCCGGCGTGAGGTCCATGTACTCCAGGGCGCGGGCGGCCGCCAACGACTCGGTCTCGTCGGCGATGTCGGCGGGATCGGGCACGTCGGCGCCCAGCGGAAGTCCCTGCCCGGGGTTGGTGCCCCAGGTGACGAACGGGGTCAGCGCGGAGGCGTCGATGTGCACCTCGCGGTCAAAGACGGCGTCGTCGTCGGTCCGCAGCGAATCCCAGTACGCGACGGCGGCGTCCCAGTCGGCGCCCTGCGGGGCGTGCGGGCGCCCCTTGAGGTATTCGTAGGTGACGGCGTCGGGGGCGATCATGCCCGCGCGCGCGCCCGCCTCGATCGACATGTTGCAGATCGTCATGCGGGCCTCCATCGACAGCTTCTCGATGGCCGGTCCGCGGTACTCCAGGACGTGTCCCTGGCCGCCGCCGGTGCCGATCTCGGCGATGACGGCGAGGATCAGATCCTTGCTCGTGACGCCCTCGGGCAGCTCGCCGTCGACGGTGATCGCCATCGTCTTGAAGGGCCGCAACGACAACGTCTGGGTGGCCATCACGTGCTCCACCTCGGAGGTGCCGATGCCCATCGCCAGCGCCCCGAAGGCGCCGTGGGTCGAGGTGTGGCTGTCGCCGCACACCACGGTCATGCCGGGCTGCGTCAGGCCCAGCTGAGGGCCGACCACGTGCACGATGCCCTGCTCGGTGTCGCCCATCGGGTAGAGCCGGACCCCGAACTCCTCGCAGTTGCGGCGCAGGGTCTCCACCTGCAGCGCGGACACCTGGTCGGCGATCGGGCTGAAGATGTCGACGGTCGGGACGTTGTGGTCCTCGGTCGCGATCGTGAGGTCGGGGCGGCGCAGCTTCCGTCCGGCCATACGGAGGCCGTCGAAGGCCTGCGGGCTGGTGACCTCGTGCACCAGGTGCAGGTCGATGTAGATCAGGTCGGGGTTGGTGTTGCCGCTCGCATCGGCCTCGCCCGGAACGACGACGTGGTCGTCCCAGACCTTCTCGGCCAGCGTGCGCGGACTTCCGGCGCTCTGCGTCATGAGCTCACTCGCATCTTCTAGTAGTTTCCGCTTGTGTCGGGCGAGGAGGCGCCGTCGACGCGGTCCGGGCTGGGGCCGACGTCGGCGGGGTCTGCGACCCTCGACTTTCAATCTCAGTATTTGGACGGCTAATATCGTCCTATGGGAAAGGATAGCGGAATCGGCGTCTTGGACAAATCTGTGATGATTCTCCACGTCGTCGCCGAAGCCCCGCGCAATCTCGGCGAGCTGTGCGACGCCACCGGACTGCCGCGCGCCACGGCGCATCGCCTGGCGGTCGGACTCGAGGTCCATCAGCTCGTCGCGCGCGACGAAGGCGGCCGCTGGATCCCCGGCCCCACGCTCGGCCGACTCGCCGCCACCGCGCGCGACGCCGTCCGCGACGCCGGCCTCATGGTGCTCCCCCGACTCCAGGAGATCACCGGCGAGTCCGTCCAGCTGTACCGCCGCGAAGGCGCCGAACGCGTCTGCATCGCCGCGGCCGAGCCGCCCACCGGTCTGCGCGACACCGTCCCGGAAGGCACCCGCCTGCCGATGTCGGCCGGTTCGGCCGCGAAGGTGCTCGCCGCCTGGGCCGACCCCGACACCCTGCGCACCATCCTGGCCGACGCCGCCTACACCGATCGGAGCCTCGCGGAGATCCGCCGCCGCGGCTGGGCCCAGAGCGTCGCCGAACGCGCCGCGGGCGTCGCCAGCGTCTCCGCGCCGGTCCGCGACGCGACCGGCGCCGTCGTCGCCGCGGTCTCCATCTCGGGCCCCGTCGACCGCATGGGCCGACGCCCCGGCGACCGCTGGGCGCCGGACCTCGTCGCCGCCGCGGACGACATCAGCGCACGGCTGGGACACGCCGCACCGGCACAGATGTGACCTCCGTCGCCGCCTCGTCCGCCGCGGCGGTTACGGTCGGCTCATGGGAATCAATCAGCGCGCCTCCATCGTGATGACCGACGACGAGATCGAGACGTTCATCGCGCGTCGCCGCATCGCCAACCTCGCCACCCAGGGCAAGACCGCATCCCACCTGACCGCCATGTGGTACGCGGTGATCGACGGTGAGATCTGGTTCGAGACCAAGGCCAAGTCGCAGAAGGTCGTGAACCTGCGCCGCGACCCCCGCGCCACCGTCCTCATCGAAGCCGGCGACACGTACGACACCCTCCGCGGCGTCAGCATCGAGGGCACCGTCGAGATCCACGACGACCCCGACGCCTGCTTCGCCGTCGGACGCAGCGTCTGGGAGCGCTACAACGGCCCGTACACCGACGACCTGCGGCCCGCCGTCGAAGCGATGATGAACAAGCGCGTCGCCGCGCGACTGGTGCCGACCCGTACCCGATCGTGGGACCACCGCAAGCTCGGCCTGCCCGCCATGCCCGTCGCCGGCTCGACCGCCCAGTGGCTCGACGACTGAGCGGTCCGGGCCGTCGTCTCGATACGCGTCCTCCGCTGCGCTCCGGTCGCTACTCGACAACCCTGGGAGGGGCCGCCCGCGCAGGCAGTTGAGAAGCCCCCTCGGGCCGTTGAGAAGCCACCCCCACCCCCAGGCTCGTCGAGTAGCCCGGCCCCCAGGCTGGTCGAGTAGCCCGCGAACGAAGAGAGCGAGCGTATCGAGACCCACAAACGATCCACGCCGTCGTCTCGATACGCGTCCTCCGCTGCGCTCCGGTCGCTACTCGACAACCCTGGGAGGGGCCGCCCGCGCAGGCAGTTGAGAAGCCCCCTCGGGCCGTTGAGAAGCCACCCCCACCCCCAGGCTGGTCGAGTAGCCCGCGAACGAAGAGAGCGAGCGTATCGAGACCCACAAACGATCCACGCCGTCGTCTCGATACGCGTCCTCCGCTGCGCTCCGGTCGCTACTCGACAACCCTGGGAGGCCGATCGCCCCGCCCCAGGCCCGCGAACGAAGTGAGCGAGCGTATCGAGACCCGGGAACCCACTGCATGGCGAAGGACCCCGGCTCCACACTTTCGGCGTGGAGCCGGGGTCTTTCACTTTCTGTAGCCCCGACGGGATTCGAACCCGCGCTACCGCCTTGAGAGGGCGGCGTCCTAGGCCGCTAGACGACGGGGCCCTAGAACAACTGTTCAGTTATGAGGCACAAAGATTAGCATCTCTGTACATCGCTGGGGTACCAGGACTCGAACCTAGAATGGCTGAACCAGAATCAGCTGTGTTGCCAATTACACCATACCCCAAGGGTTTGATCCGAAATTAACCAGGTTCGTGTTTCCAGCTTCGCGCTGGTTTCCCCTGCTGCTTTCCGGGCCGGGAAGAACAATACCAACAACACCCACCCGGAACGCAAATCGGCTGGTCAAACGCCATCCCGAGGCCCAGAACGACGCAAGGCCGTCGTTCGGTGCCACCAGGTGACACCAAACGACGGCCTTGTCGACATGTCGATCCGGGCCGGCTACCGCGCCGCGGACAGCTCCCGCGCCCGACGCAGCCGCGCCAACGACGACTCGCGTCCGAGCAGCTCCATCGACTCGTACAGCGGCGGGCTCACCGCGGCACCGGTGACACCGACGCGCACCGGACCGAACGCCTTACGCGGCTTCAGCTCCAGACCGTCCACCAGAGCGCTCTTGAGCGCCTCCTCCAGGGTCGGGGTGTCCCACGATCCGACCGCCTCGCATGCGGCGATCGCGGCGTCCAGAACGGCCGTCGCGTCCCCGCCCAGGTTCTTGTTCACCGACTTCTCGTCGTAGACCAGCTCCTCGTCGGAGACGAACAGGAACTTGATCAGATCCCAGGCGTCGCCGAGCACCTGGATGCGCGTCTGCACCAGGTCCGCGATGACGGCCCAACGCACCGCGTCGACCGGCTCGGACAGCTGGCCGCCGCGGAGGAGGAAGGCCTGCAGACGGGCCGCGAAATCGGCGGGCTCCAGCCGACGGATGTGCTCGGCGTTGATCGAGTCGGCCTTGCGCTGATCGAACCGCGCGGGATTCGAGTTGACGTTGCGGACGTCGAACGCCTCGATCATCTCCTCCAGCGTGAAGATGTCGTGGTCGGCCGAGATGCCCCACCCCAGCAGCGCCAGGTAGTTGAGCAGCCCCTCCGGGATGAAGCCGCGGTCGCGGTGATGGAACAGGCTCGACTCCGGATCGCGCTTGGAGAGCTTCTTGTTGCCGTCTCCCATCACGAACGGCAGATGCCCGAACTCCGGGACCGCGTCGGCCACACCGATGCGCATCAACGCCTGATAGAGCGCGATCTGACGCGGCGTCGAGGGCAGCAGGTCCTCACCGCGCAGCACGTGCGTGATCTTCATCATCGCGTCGTCCACCGGGTTGACCAGCGTGTACAGCGGGTCGCCGTTACCGCGCGTCAGCGCGAAGTCGGGCACCGTGCCGGCCTTGATGGTGGTGGTCCCACGCACCAGGTCGTCCCACACCAGATCCTCGGCGGGCATCCGCAGCCGGACCACCGGGGCCCGCCCCTGCGCGCGGTACTCGGCACGCTGCTCGTCGGTGAGGTCGCGATCGAAGTTGTCGTAGCCGAGCTTCGGATCGCGCCCCGCCGCCTTGTGCCGGGCCTCCACCTCCTCGTTGGTGGAGTACGCCTCATAGGCCTCCCCCGCCGCCACGAGCTTCGCGACGACATCCAGGTGGATCTGCTTGCGCTCGGACTGCCGGTACGGGCCGTACGGGCCGCCGACCTCCGGCCCCTCGTCCCATTCCAGGCCCAGCCAGCGCAGGGCGTCGAGGATCGCCTCGTACGATTCCTGACTGTCGCGCGCGGCATCGGTGTCCTCGATGCGGAAGACGAAGGTGCCGCCGACATGGCGGGCCTGGGCGAAGTTGAACAACGCGGTGCGGGCGAGGCCGACGTGCGGAGTTCCGGTGGGTGACGGGCAGAAGCGGACGCGAACGTTCTCGGCACTGGTCATGGCCACGATGTTAGTCAGTCTGAGGTGAAGAGCCGTTCCCAGTTCTCCCGACTCGTGAGCTGCGGCACTGCCTCGCGCCACGCGCGCTGCGCCTGCGGCCCGTGCCGACGCAGTTCCCAGCACAGGCGCGCCAGCTCCCGACCCAGCTTCAGGGCGAGCGCGCGATCGAAGGTCCGCACCCGCACCCCGGTCTGCGAGGCGTCGGTGACCACCGCCGAGGCGAACCGCCCGACGTGCCACCAGTGCGCGTCACGCGCGCCGATCGCGACCTGCCCGGGCAGCGACCGTCCCAGTGTCTGCTGCAAGCCGCGTTTGACGAGCACCGCACGCGAGAACCGCGGGTCCGGCTCGGGCGGGGCCTTCGCGATCGGCGGGTCGGCGATGTCGGCAGCCGGCCGCAAGCCGGTGTCCGGGTAGCCGGCGCGGGCGGCATTCACCTCGGCGAGCTTGCGCCGACCGCCGTCGACCAGCACCAGCGGGCCGTCGAGGAAGTCGCGGGTGGCTTGCAGTTCGGTCGCCGCCTGCCCGTACTTGAGGCCGACGATCAGCTCACCGATGCGCTCGGCCACCGCCGCGGCGATGCGCGACGGCTCGAACGCCGAATGCAGGGCCGCCGTGACCAGCGCATTGCGGTGACCGAAGTACGACGACCAGTCGTCGATGTCCTTGAGGTGGAAGTCCGCGTGCCAGACGCCCGCGTTCGGCAGCGTCACCGTCGGGAATCCCGCCGCACCGCACCGCACGCCGTACTCGATGTCGTCCCACTTGATGAAGTACGGCATCGGCAGGCCCACGGCGTCGATCGCCTCACGCGGGATCAGGCACGACCACCACGCGTTGTACCCGGCCACCACCCGCTGCTCCTGGTGGACCTTGAGTGCGTTGATGCCGCGTCGCGCGTGCGCGGGCGGCACGGTGCAGTCCAGATTCGCCAGGTCGACGGTCTCGGCCGTCATGTGGACGCGGGTGGTCTCCGACAGCAGCAGCATCTGGGCGCCCACCAGCACCGGTTTGCGGGCCAGTCCGGCGAAGGCCGTCATCCGCAGGATCGACTCCGGCTCGCACAGGATGTCGTCGTCCATGACCAGGATGTCGGAGACCGGCCGGCCGGCCGCCGTCGCCTCGAAGATGCCGCGGGAGAAGCCGCCGCTGCCACCGAGATTGGGCTGTCGCAGATACTGCAGCCGATCGCCGAGCGAGGCCTGCAGGGCGTCGAAGCCCGGCGCCCGGCAGACCAGCTCGGTGCCTTGATCGACCAGGTACACCGCGCCGATCCGCTCGGCCAGGTCGGGGTCGGCGGCCACGGCCCCGACGGTCGTCACCGCGTCGAGCGGCCGATTGAAGGTGCACACCACCACCGACACCGGCCGATCGCGGACCCGGCGCCCCTCGGCGTACCAGCGCGCCGCCTCGACGCTCGCTTCGCCGCCGACCGCCGCGAGATCGAACCACACCGCGCCGCCGTCGAGGAATCGGTCGATCGGCACCGGCAGGCAGGCGCGGCCGGCGCCGGTGAACCGGTGCACGGTCAGCGGACGCTCCCGCCCGCTGATGTCCGAGGCCCGCAGCTGCACGTGCAAGGTCGCCCCGTCGGCGCACCGGTAGTCGAATTCGACGGCGACCGCGCCCAGGTCGCTGTATCGCTGCCAGTAGCTGGCGGCCAGTCGCCCGAAGTAGGTGTTGGTGCTCAGCTCGGCGCCGTCGGACAGAACCGCCCGATCCCGCTCGACGCGGACCGTCGAATCCGCACGGTCGACGTACAGACCGCGGTCCACGCGCGGGGCGACACTCGCGAAGAAGGTGCGCTGCAGGAGCGTCCCGGTCCGATTCGAAGGATTGTCGGACATGGGCCACTCCCTGGTCGTAGCGCCGTCCCCCTCAGCGGTGGCGGCTCAGGAAATCGAGGATAAGGGAATTCACCTCGTCCGGCCGCTCGATATAACCGTAATGGCCGGCTCGTTCGACTACTCGGTATTCGGCGGCCGGAATCGCCTGGGAGACCTCCTCCGCGAGGTAGGACGGCAATGTCCGGTCGTCGGCGAAGCCGACCACCAGGCACGGGGCGGTGATGTTCCGGTAGGCCGCCAGCCGGTTCTGCTCGCGATCGTGCAGCCCCAACTGCGCCCGCACGCCCGCGGACTTCGTCTGCCCGCTGAACCCGATGATGTCGAGCCAGTCCCGCGCATCGCGGTCGTCGGCGAGCGTGTGGGGCGAGAGGTTCAGGTGTGCGGTGACCGCGGCGTGGTAGGAGTCGGGCAGGGTGATGTCGTTGTCGATGAGTTCGCGTTCGCCGGCCGACACCGCCTCCAGCATCGGCGTCGGACGGCCGTAGGTCGCGAGCATCACGGCCGCCTTCACCAGATCGGGGCGGGCCAGGGCCAGCTCCTGGGTGATCCGCGCGCCCAGCGACGTGCCGATCACCAGGGCCGGACCACCGAGGTGCTCGATGAGCGCGGCGGTGTCGGCGACCATGTCGGCCAGGGTGAAGCCCTCGGCGCACTCGCTCGACGGCGCGATCCCGCGATTGTCGAAGGTCGCCACCCGGTAGCCCGCCTTGATCAGGGCGGGCTGCTGGTGCGCGTGCCACACCCGGCCCGGGCTGCCGGTGCCCATCACCATCACCACCAGCGGACCGGTGCCCGCGACGGTGTACGACAGGGTGATGCCGTTGAGCCGGACGGTCTGCGGCCGTGCGACCGCCGGGCGGGTCACTTGTCGACCACCGGGTTGCTCAGGGTGCCGATGCCGTCGACGGTCACCGAGACACGCTGACCGGCGACCATCGGTCCGATGCCCTCGGGGGTTCCGGTCAGGATGACGTCGCCCGGCAGCAGGGTCATGACGCTCGAGACCCATTCGATGATCTCGCCGATGTCGTGGAGCATCAGCGAGGTGCGGCTCGACTGCTTGACCTGCCCGTCGAGTTCGGTCTTGATCGCGACGTCGGACGGATCGAGGTCGGTGACGATCCACGGCCCCAGCGGGCAGAAGGTGTCGTAGCCCTTGCCGCGCGTCCACTGCCCGTCGTACTTCTGCTGGTCTCGCTCGGTGACGTCGTTTGCGACGGTGTAGCCCAGGATCACGTCCTTGGCCTTGGCCGCGGGCACGTCCTTGCACGGGCGGCCGATGACGACGGCCAGCTCGCCTTCGAAGTCGACGCGGGTGGCCGACGCGGGACGCACGATCGGCGCCTCGGGACCGACGATCGAGGTGTTGGGCTTGAGGAAGATCACCGGGTCGGCGGGCGCCTCGCCCCCCATCTCGGCGGCGTGTGCCGCGTAGTTCTTGCCGATGGCGATGATCTTGGTCGCCAGGATCGGCGCCAACAGGCGCGTCTGCGACAGCGGCCACGTGCGCCCGGTGAACTTCGGATCTCCGAAGGGGTGCTCGGCGATCTCACGGGCGGTCTCGTTGCCCGGATCGCCCTCGATGGCCACGAAAGCGACCCCGTCCGGACTGGCTATACGACCCAATTTCATGCCCTCCAGGCTAACGCACCAAAAGCACAGTTTTATACTGTGAAACGCAAATATCAATATGTGAGACGCGACTGCCGTCGTCGCAGCAACAGGAGGCCGACATGCCCGACCGGACCGGGGACATCTCGAACGGACGCGCCTGGACCATGCTCGCCTGCTCGCTCCTGGCCGCGATGACCACCACCTGCGCGACCGCGGGCGTGGCGTACGTGATCCCCGAACTGCACCGCGCACAAGGGATGTCGCTGACGGCGGCGGCCGCGCTGGCCGCCATTCCGACCATCGGGCTGACGCTGACGATCATCGCCTGGGGTGTGGCCCTCGATCGGTTCGGCGAACGCCGGGTGCTGATCGTCTCGCTGCTGGTGACCCTGGCGGGCACCGTCGTCACCCTGGTCGCCGCGGCCGCCGGAGCGGGTTTCGGACCGTTGGCCGCCGGACTGCTGCTCGGCGGTCTGGGCGCGGGGGCCGCCAACGGCGCCAGCGGCCGGATCGTCGTCGGCTGGTTCCCCGCACGGCAGCGGGGTACCGCGATGGGCATCCGGCAAATGGCTCAACCGCTCGGCATCGCCGTGTGCGCGCTGACGATGCCCGTGCTGGCGGCCGGCCCCGGACTGGTCGCCGCGTTCGCCGTCCCCGTCACGGTCACCGCGCTGGGACTGGCGGCCGTCGTCTTCGGAGTCATCGATCCGCCGCTGACGCGGGCCGAGAGCGGCGCGCCCGCACCGAACCCCTACCGGGGCGCCACGTTCCTCCAGCGCGTCCACGCGGTGAGCGTGCTGCTGGTGATCCCGCAGTCGATGCTGTGGACCTTCGTGCCGGCGTGGCTGATCGTCGGGCACGGGTGGACCCCGCTGAGCACCGGGATCCTGGTCACCGCCACCCAGGTGCTGGGCGCCGCCGGCCGCATCGTCGCCGGCCGCGTCTCGGATCTGTGGGGGTCACGGATGCGGCCGATCCGCGTGATCGCGGTGGCGGCGGCCGCGGGAACGGCGGCACTCGCCCTCGCCGACTGGCTCGACTCGCCGGTCGCCGCCGCCGTGATGGTGTTCGCGACCGTCAGTTCGGTGGCCGACAACGGGTTGGCGTTCACGGCCATCGCCGAGTTCGCCGGGCCGTCATGGAGCGGACGCGCACTCGGCGTGCAGAACACCGCTCAGTATGTGACGACGGCGGCGGGCACCCCGGTGCTCGGCGGCCTGATCCAGGCCGCCGGCTATCCGGCGGCGTTCGCCGCGGCCGCGCTGGCGCCGCTGGTCGCGATCTGCCTGGTCCCGCACGACGCGGGCCCGGAACTCACCGAGACACGAGTGCGTTGAGGATCGCGGCGGCGTCCTCGGCGCCGTCGACGACCACGACCTCGCGTCGGTCGGCGGCGACCACCAGCAGCGCCGGGCCGGACCGCAGGACGAATCCCTTCGCGCCGCGCAGGTTCCGGCGACCCGACACTCGATAGCCCCAGCCGCCGAAGTCGCGCAGCGCGTGGACGTCGACCACTTCGGCGCGGCGGATCTCGGCGAGCGGCACCTCGATCTTGGGCCAGCCCAGCCGGCTGCCCGCACGGAAGCCCTGCTCCGAGACGCTCACCTGCACCGAGCCGGTCAGTCCCACGCCGACCAGCGCGACCACCACCGCGACCCCGATCATGACCCAGTTCGACATCACCACGCCGAGTCCGACCAGGACCGCCACCGAGGCCCCGACCGTCAGCAGGCCGCCGACGCCCATCGACGCACGACCGTGCCACTCGCGGCGACCGGCCGCGTCGACCGGTGTGCGGCCAGCGCGGGGCAGATCGGCGTAGTCGACGGCCCGGACCGGGGTCAGCAGACCCACCCCGCCGCCGATGATCACCGCGAGCACCCCGGCCCCGACGATGATCCACACGGGCGCGGTCGCGGCCGCGGCGTCGGACAGGCCGCGCTGACGGGAGGTGATCGCGACCTCCACGGCGATCACGAACACCGCGGTGCCCGCACCCAGCCCGGTGACGATCCGCGCGGTGGTCGGATCCGACACCCGGAAGGCGCCGATCCCGGCGATCACCGCGCCGATCACGGCGGTGACCGCGGTCATCACCAGCAGGCTGGTCACCGAGGAGAAGCCGTCGGCGGTGCCGTCTGCGCGGAAGTGCGAGGCCACCGGATCGGGGAGATCGCCCGACCACAGAGCGAGCAGCACTCCCCCGACGACCCCGGCCAGCAACGCCACAAGCGGGCCCGACACCCGCCGCACAGTCTCACCCATGCCGTCCACCGTAGTCGGCGACGGTCGGGGCGCAGACGCCGGAGCCGCCGAGACCAATCGGTCTCGGCGGCTCCGGAACTCGTGCTCTCGCGGGTCTGCGACTCAGACTGCGGCGAGGATGCGGTCGCCGACCTCGGTGGTCGAACCGCGGGACTCGCCGCGGGCGGCGACGTCGGCCGCGACGGCCTTCTCGACGCGCGCGGCGCCCTCGTCGTCGCCGAGGTGACGCAGCAGCAGCGCCACCGACAGGATGGCTGCCGTCGGATCGGCCAGGTTCTGGCCGGCGATGTCAGGCGCGCTGCCGTGGACCGGCTCGAACATCGACGGGTTGGCGCGGGTGGCGTCGATGTTGCCCGACGCCGCCAGCCCGATGCCGCCGGAGACGGCCGCGGCCAGGTCGGTGATGATGTCGCCGAACAGGTTGTCGGTGACGATGACGTCGAACCGGCCCGGATCGGTCACCAGGTAGATGGTGGCCGCATCGATGTGGCAGTAGTCGGTGACGACCTCGGGGAACTCCTTGCCGACCTCGTCGACGGTGCGGGCCCACATGCTGCCCGCGAAGGTCAGCACGTTCGTCTTGTGCACCAGGGTCAGCTTCTTGCCGCGCGCCTGGGCGCGGGCGAAGGCGTCGCGCACCACGCGTTCGATGCCGAAACGGGTGTTGACGCTGACCTCGGTGGCCACCTCGTTCGGGGTGCCGACGCGGATGGCGCCGCCGTTGCCGGTGTAGGGGCCCTCGGTGCCTTCGCGGACGACGACGAAGTCGATCTTCGGGTCGCCGGCCAGCGGGGAGGCCACGCCGTCGAACAGGATCGACGGACGGAGGTTGACGTGGTGGTCCATCAGGAAGCGCAGCTTCAGCAGGAAGCCGCGCTCCAGGACGCCGGACGGGACCGACGGGTCGCCGATCGCGCCGAGCAGAATCGCGTCGTGCTCGCGCAGCGACGCCATGTCCTCGTCGGTGAGCAGCTCACCGGTCGCGTGGTAGCGGCGGGCGCCGAAGTCGAACTCGGTCGTCGACAGGTCGGGGTGCAGCTTGCGCAGCACCCGAAGCGCCTGGTCGACGACCTCGGGGCCGATGCCGTCGCCGGGAATGACAGCGAGCTTCATGGGAGATCCGTTCGCCGTGCTCATCCCAGATCCACCTGCTTGATGAGGGTGGCCGAGACCGCGTCGCCGACCGCCGCCAGCAGCGCATCGTCGAGTTCGCGATCCAGGCGCAGGATCATCGTCGCGCCACCGCCGTCGACGTCCTGGGCCAGCGCCGCGGCGATGATGTCGACGCCGGCGTTGCCGAGCACGGTGCCGATCTTGCCGAGCGAGCCCGGCTGGTCGACGTAGCTGACCAGCAGGTTCCGGCCCTGCGCACGCAGGTCGAAGTTGCGGCCGTTGATGTTGACGATCTTCTGAACCTGCTGCGGCTCGGTGAGGGTGCCCGCGACGTTGACGATGCTGCCATCGGCGAAGACCGCGCGCACGTCGACCTGGCTGCGGTGGTTGGGGCTCTCGGTCTCGGTGACGACCTCGTGGGTCACCCCGCGCTCGCCGGCGACGGCCGGGGCGTTGACGAAGGTGACCGGCTCGTCGACGACGGCGGAGAACAGGCCGCGCAGCGCCGACAGGCCGAGGACGTCGACCGGGTTGGCCGACAGTTCGCCGCGCACCTCGACGGTGAGGTGGGTGGGCATGGCTCCGGCGACGACGCCGGCCAGCACGCCCAGCTTGCGCGAGAGCTCGAGCCAGGGCGAGACCTCGTCGTCGACGGGGCCGCCGGTGATGTTGACGGCGTCGGGCACGAAGTGTCCGGCCAGGGCCAGCTTGACGCTGGCGGCGACGTCGGTGCCGGCCCGATCCTGTGCTTCAGCGGTCGAGGCGCCCAGGTGCGGGGTGACGACGACCTGGTCGAGCTCGAACAGCGGCGAATCGGTGCAGGGCTCGGTGTCGAAGACGTCCAGACCCGCGCCGCGGACCTTGCCCGCCTTGATCGCGTCGGCCAGCGCCTGCTCGTCGATCAGACCGCCGCGCGCGGCGTTGACGATGATGACGCCGTCCTTGACCTTGGCGAGCTGCTCGGCGCCGATCAGGCCCGCGGTCTCCTTGGTCTTGGGCAGGTGCACGGTGATGAAGTCGGCGCGCTCGAGGAGCTCGTCCAGACCCACCAGCTCGATGCCCAGCTGCGCGGCGCGAGCCGCCGAGGCGTAGGGATCGTAGGCGATGATCTTGGCCTCGAAGGCGGCCAGTCGCTGCGCGACCAGCTGACCGATGCGGCCCAGGCCGACGACGCCGACCGTCTTGTCGAACAGCTCCACACCGGAGAAGGAGGAGCGCTTCCAGGTGTGCTCCTTGAGCGTGGCATCGGCGGCGGGCACCTGGCGGGCGGTCGACATCAGCAGCGCGATCGCGTGCTCGGCGGCCGAGTGGATGTTGGAGGTGGGCGCATTGACGACCATGACGCCGCGCTCGGTGGCAGCGGGCACGTCGACGTTGTCGAGGCCGACGCCGGCGCGCGCGATGATCTTCAGATTCTTGCCCGCGTCGAGGACGTCGGCGTCGACCGTCGTCGCCGAACGCACCAGGAGCGCGTCCGCGCCCACGACGGCTTCGAGAAGCTTCGGACGATCGGGGCCGTCGACCCAGCGCACCTCGACATCCGAGCCGAGGGCTTCGACGGTCGAGGGGGCGAGCTTGTCAGCGATGAGGACGACTGGACGGCCGGTTTCGGTCACTACTTTCTCCAGGTTTCTTCCGGTGAAGAGTGCCAGGTCCGGCACCCGAGACTTGCACAGTCATGGTAATTCGCCACCGCGTGCCGAGCACACCCGGCCTGCGTTGAATGTGGTAGCCGACACGCCGAGCCGGTAGATTGCACAGGGTCGTCTCGATTCCGTTACAACTGGCCCGCTTGCGAGCCAGAACGTCGGGGATCGGCCGAGAAGGCAATTATGGTTGGCACGTCCTCGCACGGCGGGGCCGACCTGGAGAAGGTACTGAGCGGAGATGCGAATGAAGAAGTTGACGGTACTGCTCGCGGTGATCGCGGCCGGCCTGTTGTCGCTGGTCGGCATCGGCACCGCGGACGCGGCACCGAAGGTTCCGCTGGGCGGCGGATCCGGAATCCTGGTGCTCAACGGC
Source organism: Gordonia aichiensis (assembly GCF_039946255.1). GTDB lineage: Bacteria > Actinomycetota > Actinomycetes > Mycobacteriales > Mycobacteriaceae > Gordonia > Gordonia aichiensis_A. The sequence goes on from NZ_JBCDWL010000006.1 coordinate 145,272, forward strand.
GGCAACACGGCGGCGGCCTGCACCATCACCACCGTCGGACGACCGACCTCCGGCCCGAACAAGGGCAAGCTGATCGCAGTCACCGCAGGCCACTGCGGGAAGAAGGGTCAGCGGGTGATCTCCGAGCGGTACCAGAACCGCGGCGACATCGGGCGCATCGTGTACAGCGCTTCGGACATCGATCTGGCCGTGATCCAGCTGAACGGCAACGTCGCACCCACTCGCACCGTGAACGGCGTGACGATCCGCAAGATCAACACCGCCCCGGTCCAGTTCCCGACCATCCTGTGCAAGGAGGGACGCACCACCGGCAACACCTGCGGCATCGCCTGGTTCTCCGACGGGTACTCGCACTTCAGCCAGATGTGCGTCGTCGAGGGCGACTCGGGCAGCCCGGTCGTGGTCGGCGACCAGCTCGTCGGCATGGTCAACGCCTACTACTTCGTCTCCTGCCTGGGCCCGGAGACCGGAACCAACGCCAAGACCATTCTCAGCCGCCTCGATTCGATCGGCCTGAACGGCTTCAAGCCGGTGTAAGACACCACACGTCACAGCCGACGAGAGCGGGCGACCTCCACGAGGTCGCCCGCTCTCTTCATGCTTGCTTCGGTTCTTGGGTGCTTCCGGCTCCTGAACGGCCCGCTCAGCGCTCCACGGCCGCCCGGAGCGCACTCTCGGTCTGCCGCACCGCCTGCCCGACGACGGGCTCGATGATCGCCCCCAGCGCCCGGCCGGCGAGTCCGCCCGGCAGTCGGTAGTCGAAGTTCACGTCGACGACGGTCGCGCCGTCGGGGCCGTCGGCGAACCGCCATCCGGTCTCGACGTCGAAGCCGGCGATCGAACTGAGGACGACGACCTCGTTCTCGACCCATTCGGTCACCTGCAGGGTCGACTTGAGCGCCTTCGGCCCGATCTTCATGCAGGCGGCGTACGTGGCGCCCAGCCCGGACGTCTGCTCGGTGGTCGGCATGAACTCGGTGACGCCGAACATCCAGCCCGGCACATTCCGATAGTCGTCGACATAGGCGAAGACACGCTCGCGCGATGTCACCGTCGACACCGTCTGGCGCACTCCCGGCATGGTCACTCCTGGACTCTCGTGGGGATCGGACACGCCCTCGCGTCCGATGTTGTCCAGACCACATTGCCATGCGCCGATGGCAAGGTCGTCGACGACCCCCGGTCGACGTCGCCCCGACGACCGATCAGCGGTGTTCGACGGCCTCCCGGACCCGACTCTCGGTGTGCCGGACCGCCTGCTCGGCGAACGGCCCGATCAGACCGCCCAGCACCTTGCCGGCGAGTCCACCCGGCAGCGTGTAGCCGAATCGCACGGTCAGGACCGTGGTGCCCGCCTGCTCGCCGTCGGCGAAGTTCCAGGTACTGTCGGCGCCGAAACCGGAGATCGATTCGAGCTGGATCAGCTCGTTCTCGACCCAGCCGGTGCACTCGACCGTGGACTTGAGCTCCTTCGGCCCCACCTTGAGCGCGGTCTCGAAGACGGCGCCCAGTCCCTCGGTCCGATCGGTGGTCGGCGTGAATCGACTGACCCCGAAGAAGTACTCGGGGACGTTCGCATAGTCGTTGACGTACGCGAAGACCTGGTCGCGAGGTCCGTTGACGACCGCCTCGTGTGTGACTTCACCCATGCGGGCTCTCCTGTTCTCCCCCGGTGCGGGCACCGTGTCGTTGCGGACCGACCTGCGGTCGACCCAAGTACGGCGATGCTATCGGCCCGCGCGGCGCAGACGAGGAGGGACCCGCACCGGGTCGGTGCGGGTCCCTCCTACGTGCTGGAGACGCGAGCGCGTGTCTCAGGCGGTCTCGGTGATCGGACGATCGACCCAGCTCATCAGGTCGCGCAGCTTCTGGCCGGTGACCTCGATCGGGTGCTCGGCGTTCTGCTTGCGCAGGCCCTCGAGCTCGGTGTTGCCGTTCTCGACGTTGGCGACCAGGCGGCGGGTGAACTCGCCGGACTGGATGTCGGCCAGGATCGCCTTCATGCGCTCCTTGGTGTCGGCGTCGATGACGCGCGGGCCCGACAGGTAGCCGCCGAACTCAGCGGTGTCGGACACCGAGTAGTTCATGCGCGCGATGCCGCCCTCGTACATGAGGTCGACGATCAGCTTCAGCTCGTGCAGTACCTCGAAGTAGGCCATCTCCGGCGCGTAGCCGGCCTCGACCATGACCTCGAAACCGGTCTTGACCAGTTCCTCGGTGCCGCCGCACAGCACGGCCTGCTCGCCGAAGAGGTCGGTCTCGGTCTCTTCCTTGAAGGTCGTCTTGATGACGCCGGCGCGGGTGCCGCCGATGGCCTTGGCGTAGGACAGCGCCAGCGCCTGACCCTCGCCCTTGGGGTCCTGGTCGACGGCGATGAGCGCCGGGACGCCCTTGCCGTCGACGAACTGACGACGGACCAGGTGGCCCGGGCCCTTCGGCGCGACCATCGCGACGGTGATGTTCTCCGCCGGCTTGATCAGGTCGAAGTGGATGTTGAGGCCGTGTCCGAAGAACAGCGCGTCGCCGTCCTTGAGGTTCGGCTCGATGTCGTTGGTGAAGATGGAGGCCTGGCTGGTGTCGGGAGCCAGCAGCATGATGACGTCGGCCCAGGCCGCCGCCTCGGCTGCGGTCATGACCTTCAGGCCCTGCTCCTGCGCCTTCTCACGCGACTTGGAGCCCTCGCGCAGACCGATGACCACATCGACGCCCGAGTCGCGGAGCGACAGCGAGTGTGCATGGCCCTGGCTGCCGTAGCCGATCACTGCGACCTTGCGGCCCTGGATGATCGACAGGTCGGCATCGTCGTCGTAGAACATCTCGACTGCCACAGTTAAATCCCTTCAAGTATTGCGTGTGTTGTGTCTATTGAACCGTGCCGGTGTGACACGAGTCCCGGCCGGGTGGTGGTCGCGTTCGGTCAGCGGTTGGCCGACATGCTCTTGGGTCCGCGGCCGAGGGTGACGCCGCCGGACTGCGCGATCTCACGGATACCGTACGGGTCGAGCATCCGCAGGAGTGCTTCCAGCTTGTCCGAGGTACCGGTCGCCTCGACCGTCACCGATTCGGGCGAGACGTCGACGACCTTGGCGCGGAACAGGTTCACCACATCGATGACCTCGCTGCGGTTGGTCGAATCCGTACGGATCTTCACCAGCATCAGTTCGCGGGAGACCGAGTTCGTCGGCTCCTGCTCCACGATCTTGATGACGTTGATGAGCTTGTTGAGCTGCTTGGTGACCTGTTCGAGCGGGAAGTCCTCGACCGAGACCATGATGGTCATCCGCGAGATCCCCTTGAGTTCGGTCGGACCCACCGCGAGCGACTCGATGTTGAAGCCGCGGCGCGAGAACAGTCCCGAGACGCGGGCCAGGACGCCGGGGCGGTCCTCGACCAGAACGCTGAGAGTATGCGTGCTCACTGCTGGTTCCCTTCGCTTGCAGCCTGCTCGGCGGAGTGGATCTCGGCGGGGTCGGCGGCCGACTCGTCGTCGTCGAACAGCGGCCGGATGTCGCGGGCGGCCATGATCTGGTCGTTGCCGGTGCCCGCGGCGACCATCGGCCACACCTGGGCGTCCTTGCCGACGATGAAGTCGATGACGACCGGGCGGTCATTGATCTCGCGGGCCTTCGCGATGGTCGGCGCGACGTCCTCTTCGCGCTCGACCCGGAAGGCGACGCAGCCCAGGGCCTCGCCGAGCTTGACGAAGTCCGGGATCATCCGCGAGTGGGTGGCCAGATCGGTGTTGGAGTAGCGCTGGTCGTAGAACAGCGTCTGCCACTGGCGGACCATGCCCAGGTTGCCGTTGTTGATCAGGGCGACCTTGATCGGCAGTCCTTCGATGGCGCAGGTGGCCAGCTCCTGGTTGGTCATCTGGAAGCAGCCGTCGCCGTCGATGGCCCAGACCTCCTTCTCCGGCGCGGCGGCCTTGGCGCCCATCGCCGCGGGCACCGAGTAGCCCATGGTGCCCAGGCCGCCCGAGTTCAGCCAGGTGCGCGGCTTCTCGTACTTGACGAACTGCGCGGCCCACATCTGGTGCTGGCCGACGCCTGCGACGTACACGGCGTCGGGGCCGGCGGCCTTGCCGAGCTGCTCGATGACGAACTCCGGCGACAGCGAGCCGTCGGACTGCTGGTCGTAGCTGAGCGGGTAGGTGTCGCGGATCCCGGACAGGTACTCCCACCACTGCGTCATCTCCGGCTTGGAGCCGCCCGCGGCGAGGTCGGTGCGGATGGCTTCGAGCAGGTCGATCAGCACGGCCTTGGCGTCACCGACGATCGGCACGTCGACGTCGCGGTTCTTGCCGATCTCGGCCGGGTCGATGTCGGCGTGGATCACCTTCGCCTCGGGAGCGAACGAATCGAGCTGACCGGTGACGCGGTCGTCGAACCGGGCGCCGAGGGTGATCAGCAGGTCGCTGCGCTGCAGGGCCGCGACGGCGCCGACGGTGCCGTGCATGCCGGGCATACCCATGTGCAGCTCGTGGCTGTCGGGGAAGGCGCCGCGGGCCATCAGCGTGGTGACGACCGGGATGCCCGTGAGCTCGGCCAGCTCCAGCAGTTCCGGCGAGGCCTCGGCCTTGATGATGCCGCCGCCGACGTACAGGACCGGACGCTCGGCCTGCGCGATCATCCGCGCGGCCTCCCGGATCTGCTTGCCGTGCGGCTTGGTGACCGGACGGTAGCCCGGCAGCTCGAACTGCGGCGGCCACGAGAAGGTGGTCTGGGCCTGCAGGATGTCCTTCGGGATGTCGACGAGGACGGCGCCGGGGCGACCGGACTCGGCGATGTAGAAGGCCTCGGCGATGATGCGGGGGATGTCCGCCGCGCTGCCGACGAGGAAGTTGTGCTTGGTGATCGGCATCGTGATGCCGGAGATGTCGGCTTCCTGGAAGCCGTCGGTGCCGATCAGGGCGCGACCGACCTGCCCGGTGATGGCGACGACCGGCACCGAGTCCATCTGCGCGTCCGCGAGCGGGGTGACCAGGTTGGTCGCACCCGGACCCGAGGTCGCCATCATGACGCCCGCACGGCCGGCGACCTGCGCGTAGCCGGTGGCGGCGTGACCTGCGCCCTGCTCGTGGCGGACCAGCACGTGGCGGACCTTCTGCGAGTCGAGAAGCGGATCGTAGACCGGAAGCACCGCGCCGCCCGGAATGCCGAACACGACCTCGACGCCGAGCTCTTCGAGCGACCGGACTACCGACTGGGCACCGGTGACGCGCTCGGGTGCCACCACGGCACTCGGGGAGCGCATGCCCTCGGTCGACGGCGACTGCGGTCGGGTCGATGACCCGCGTGCTGTTGGAGTACTCACTGCACGATCCTCATCCTCTTGTGATCTGCTCTTCACGCGCTCCCCGCCCCGGCCCCGCCGGGATCCCTCCCCGGTCCTGGCAAGAAAAAACCCTCGCCAGCGAGGCTGTGCGAGGGGCGCGTCGTAAATGGTTCTGAAGGTCTACGAAGTGACCGATCAGGCGTGGACGCGCCGACCGATTACTACGAGAAGCTTCTGATTCATCACGTGGACAAAGTAAGACAGACCGGCACCCCGCGTCAAATCGACGATGCCGGGATCGAGCGCGACGGCAACCACCGCGAATGCGTGAGACAATCAGCAATATGACTGAATCGGCACAGGTCTTCAGCGTCTCGCGGCTCGCGTACTTCTCGATCCCGGTCGCGCTCCTTCTCGTGGTGATGCTCATGGGCATCTCGGTTCCGGGCTTCGCCTGGACCCTGGTGGTGCCGCTGGCACTCGCCTGGTGGATCCGCCGCCTCAAGACCATCGTCGACGGACAGGGGATCACCGCGGTCGGCACCTTCGCGACCACACGGATCCCGTGGCACGACGTCGACGGGCTCCAGTTCCCAAAGTGGAGCGCCGTGCGCGTGGTGCTGACCGACGGCTCGTCGGTGCGCCTGCCGGCCGTCGGTTTCGCCGACCTGCCCGCCATCTCGAAGGCGAGCGGAGGGCGCGTGCCCGACCCTTTCGCCGCTGAGCGGGACGCGCGCCTGGCGGTGCGCTGACCCCCCGTCGAACCCGACCCCCGACCCGCCAGACACTGAGGATCGACCCGCCGACCCCCCGACATCACGCCAGGGAGCCATGCAGACACTCACCGCCAAGGACCTGCAGAACGCCATCGACGACGGCCGACTCGCCCATGCCGGGCACGAGCTGTCGCAACTGGCCCCGCAGGATGCGGCCGCCCTGCTGGACTCGATGGACTCCGACGATCGGACCATCGCGTTCCGGCTGCTCGCCAAGGACGACGCGGTCCAGGTCTTCGACGATCTCAGTCCGGGTGCGCAGGCCGCGCTCATCAGGTCCCTGGGCACCGCGCAGGTCGCCGACGCCTTCGACCACCTCGATCCGGACGACCGCGCCGAACTGCTCGACGAACTCCCCGCCAACGTCGCCAAGGCGCTGATCCGGAGCCTGTCGCCCGCCGAGCGCGAGACCACCGCGGTGGTGCTCGGCTTCGCCCGCGGCTCGGTCGGCCGCCGGATGAGCCCGGAGTACGTGCACGTCTTCCCCGACGACACCTGTGCGGCGGCGATCGAACGGATCAAGGCGGGCGGGCGCGACTCCGAGACCATCTACACCATTCCGGTCGTCGACCACGAGCGTCGTCTCGTCGGCGTCGTCAGCCTGCGCGATCTGCTCCTGTCCGACGACGACGTCCTCGTCGAGACCTACACCCGCTCCCCGATCTTCGCCTATGCCGACGAGCAGGCGGAGTCGGCTGCGCAGCGATGCATCGACCGCTCGATCATGGCGATGCCGGTGGTCGACACCGAGGACCGCCTGCTCGGCGTGCTCACCCTCGACGACGCCGCCGAGGTCGTCGAAGCCGCTCGCGACGAGGACGAGGCGCGCGCCGGCGCCCGCGAGGTCCTCAAGACGCCGTATCTGCAGGCGTCGATCTTCGCGATCACCCGGGCCCGCATCGTGTGGCTGTTCGTGCTGGCTATCTCGGCGATCCTGACGGTCAACGTGCTGGAGATCTTCGAGGGCACCCTGGAGCAGCGGGTGGCGCTGGCCCTGTTCATTCCACTGCTCACCGGCATCGGCGGCAACACCGGCTCGCAGGCCGCGACCACCGTCACCCGCGCGCTGGCGACCGAGGAGGTCTCCACGGCCGACGTCGCCCGCGTGGCGGGCAAGGAGATCCGGGTCGGACTGACCATGGGTGCGGCGCTGGGCCTGGTCGGCTTCGGGGTCGCCTCCGCGGTGTACGGCATGGACATCGGCACCGTCATCGGCCTGACGATCATCTCCATCTGCACCATGGCCGCCACCGTCGGCGGCCTCATGCCGCTGCTGGCCAAGACCGTCCGCGTCGACCCGGCGGTGTTCTCCACCCCGTTCATCTCCACGTTCTGCGACGCCACCGGGCTGATCATCTACTTCATGATCGCGAAGACGGTGCTGGGGATCTGAGCGGCCCGGCGGCGGGCCCCGGGACTCGCCGCAGCGCCCCGAGCGTCGTCGAACCCGGAGCGTAAAGTGGGTGGACAGCCCCGGTCATCAGCCCGACCGGGATCCATCCAGCGATTTTCCAGCGAGGAGCTCCATGCCTGTCCTGCGGTCTGCCACCACCACCGTCGGTCGAGAAGCATCCGGAGCACGCGCCCTGTGGCGTGCGACCGGTATGACAGATGACGACTTCGGCAAGCCGATCGTCGCCATCGCGAACTCGTACACCCAGTTCGTGCCCGGTCACGTGCACCTCAAGGACGTCGGCGAGATCGTCGCCGACGCCGTGCGCGCCGCAGGCGGTGTGGCCAAGGAGTTCAACACGATCGCCGTCGACGACGGCATCGCGATGGGACACGGCGGCATGCTGTACTCGCTGCCCAGCCGCGAGATCATCGCCGACTCCGTCGAGTACATGGTGAACGCGCACACCGCCGACGCGCTGGTGTGCATCTCGAACTGCGACAAGATCACCCCCGGCATGCTCAACGCCGCCATGCGGCTGAACATCCCGACCGTCTTCGTCTCCGGCGGCCCGATGGAAGCGGGCAAGGCCGTGGTCGTCGACGGGGTGGCGCAGGCGCCGACCGACCTCATCACCGCGATCTCGGCGTCGGCCAACGACGCCGTCGACGACGCCGGCCTGAACGAGGTGGAGCTGAGCGCCTGCCCGACCTGCGGTTCCTGCTCGGGCATGTTCACCGCGAACTCGATGAACTGCCTCACCGAGGCCCTGGGGCTGGCGCTGCCCGGCAACGGCTCCACCCTCGCCACGCACGAGGCGCGCCGCGCCCTGTTCACGAAGGCCGGCGCCACCGTCGTGGAGGCCGCGACCCGCTGGTACCGCGACGACGACGCCTCGGTCCTGCCCCGCAGCATCGCCACCGCCACCGCCTTCCGCAACGCGATGGCCCTCGACGTGGCGATGGGCGGCTCCACGAACACGGTGCTGCACATCCTGGCCGCCGCACAGGAGGGCGAGGTCGCCGACTTCGACCTCGCGGTGATCGACGAGATCAGCCGCAACGTCCCGTGCCTGTCGAAGGTCTCCCCCAACTCCGACTACCACATGGAGGACGTGCACCGCGCCGGCGGCATCCCCGCCATCCTCGGCGAACTGCGTCGCGCCGGACTGATCGACGACACCGCCGCCACCGTCCACTCCCCGACCCTCGCGGCCTTCCTGGACGAATGGGACATCCGGTCGGGCACCGCCTCCGACGAGGCCGTCGAACTGTTCCACGCCGCCCCCGGCGGCGTCCGGACCACCGAGCCCTTCTCGACGAGCAACCGGTGGAGCTCCCTCGACACCGACGCCGCGGGCGGCTGCATCCGCGACTTCGAGCACCGTTACACCGACGAGGGCGGCCTGTGCGTCCTCAAGGGCAACATCGCGCCCAACGGCTCGGTGCTCAAGACCGCGGGCATCGACGAAGAGCTGTGGCACTTCCAGGGTCCGGCCCGCGTGGTGGAGAGCCAGGAAGACGCCGTCCACGCGATCCTGTCCAAGGAACTGCAGGCAGGCGAGGTCCTCGTCGTGCGCTACGAGGGCCCCGCAGGCGGCCCGGGCATGCAGGAGATGCTGCATCCGACGGCGTTCATGAAGGGCACCGGGATGGGCAAGAAGTGCGCGCTCATCACCGACGGCCGGTTCTCCGGCGGCTCGTCCGGACTGTCGATCGGCCACATCGCGCCCGAGGCGGCCGCCGGCGGCGCCATCGGTCTGATCGAGAACGGCGACGAGATCTACATCGACGTCAAGGAGCGGGCGCTGAAGCTGCTGGTCGACGACGAGACGCTCGCCGAGCGCCGCGCCAAGATGGAGGCCTCCGAGCACCCGTGGGCGCCGCGCAACCGCGACCGCGTGGTGTCGAAGGCTCTGCGCGCCTACGCCAAGCTGGCCTCCTCGGCCGACCTGGGTGCGGTCCGCATCATCGACTGACGCCACGTGCCGCCGCACCGGCTGCGACATGCGACAGGCGCCGAGTCCCCCCGCGGGACTCGGCGCCTGTCGTATGTGTTCCAGCGACTCAGCCGGCCGGGTTCCCGGGCGAGGTGAGCGGATCGGTGCCGTTGAACAGGATCCAGATCGCGACGGCGGCACCGATCGCGACGACGACGCACGCGGCCGAACCCCACGCCGGTCGGCGCGACCATCCCCAACGACGGTCGACCGAATAGGTTCCGGGACCGGTCAGGATCAGGGCGGCGGCGGCCGCTGCGAGAAGCACCTCGAGCTCGATCCCGTTTCCGCCGCCGTCGGCGGCGAAGAACCACAGTCCCCCGGCCAGGGTGACCTTGTAGGTGGTGGCGATGGCGATGGTGCCGAGCACCGCGGCGCCGGCGATCGGCGTCAGCAGCCCCAGGATCAGCAGGATTCCGCCCGCGGTCTCACTCACCCCGGCGACCAGCGACAGGATCGTGGTGACGTCGCCGCGGAACCCGATGCTCGGGTTCGGATGATTGGCGAGGTAGTCGGCGAAACCGTCGGGGCCGGGACCGTTGAACCAGCCGGTCAGCTTCTGCAGACCGTGCACGGTGAAGGTCGCGCCGACCACCAGCCGCAGGATCAGCAGCCCGAGATCGAGGGTGCCGCGACGCACCTTCGGCGCCTGCGTGGCGACCGGCTCGTCGGCGGCGACCGGCTCGGGCAGCGGCTCGGCCTCGTACTCGTCGACGACCAGCGGCACGGTCGGCTGCGGCTCGATGTACGGCAGCGGCGGCTCGGTCAGCTGCTCGGCGTACCGCCTGCGTCCGTCGGCGTCGTCGTCGATCGGCGCTTCGTCGACGTCGGCGAAGGGTTCGGTGTGCACCGGCTCGTCCGACGAGCTCTTCCGGACCGGCCCCTGCTGGGCCGCGGGCGCCGGGGCGTCGGCGACGGAGTTGACGATCACCGCGGTGCGGGCGTCGGCAGCGGTGTCCTCGCCTCCGGGCTCCGCGACTGCGGGTTCCGGGGCTGGGGATTCCGAGGCTGCGGGCTCCGAGGCTGGGGATTCCGAGGCTGCGGGCTCCGAGACTGGGGGCTCCGAGACTGGGGGCTCCGAGGCTGCCGGTTCCGAGACCGCAGGCTCCGAGACCGCATCGGCCGCCGGGGCCGCACGTCTGCCGCGGGCATGCCTGTCGAAGAAGGCGTCGTTGTCGGGCTGGGGGCGTCGAACCCGGGGCCGGTCAATGGCCCGGGTCGGCTCGTCGTACGGGCTGGCGGCGGTCGACGTCTCGGCGTCGCCGGCAAACCTGTCATCGGCACTACTCACATCACCGACTCTAGGTCGGGTGTCCGCAGCGCAGGCTGAGCGGCACCCGACGATTTGATAACGATCGTTAGAGTGGAGGGATGCCGCCGCATCTCCGGGCCGCCCGACGCACCGTGGTCGCCGCGACCTCCGTGATCGCCGCCATGACGATGATCACCTCGTGCGCCGACTTCCACGAAGCCGATCAGGCCGCCGACCAGGGTTCGTTCACGCCCGCACCGACGATCCAGCGGGCCCCCGCGCTGCCGCCGCCCCCGACGGCCGACGACGGTGGCGGTCCGCCGCCCACGGGCCCGTGCGTGGATCCCGATCCGTCGGTGATCGCGACCTGCCTGGCATCGACCGGCGGGGTCCGGCCGGCGGACTCGCAGGGCCGCAGCACCTACGTCGCCGAACGCACCACCGGCAAGATCGTCCTGTCGAAGCGCTACGGTCCGCAGCGGACGGTCGCGACGGTCGACGTCGACGGTTCCGGCGACGGCGGACTGGTCGACTTCGAGATGTCGCCCAGCTACTCCGAGGATCAGATGATATTCGCGCTGATCACCACCGGCTCGGACAACCGCATCGTGCGGATCGCGCCGACCGGGTCGGTGAAGCCCATCCTGACCGGCATCCCGAAGGGCGCGACCGGCAACATGGGGTCGATCTCGTTCGTCTCGCCGACCGAACTGCTCGTCGCCACCGGCGACGCCGGGGATCCGGGCGCGGCGCAGAACCCGTCGTCGCTGGCGGGCAAGATCTTCTCGATCGACCCCAACCTGCCCGACCCGAAGCCCGACGTGCGCGCCTCGGGTCTGGGCTCCGACGTCGCCCTGTGCCCGTCGACCGACGCCGACGGGCAGCTGTACGTCGCCGACAGCGGCGGAGCCGGCGACCGACTGTCGCTGGTCGGTCCCAAGGGCTTGCAGACGATGTGGACGTGGGCCGACCGTCCCGGCGTCAGCGGCTGTGCGGTCGGCAAGGGCTGGATCGCCGTGTCGGTGGCCAAGGCTCGCCGCATCGACACGTTCATGCGGCCGGCGGCGGGCAGCCCGTCGATCGGGCAGCCGAGCCCGCAGGACACTTCGAAGACCTACGGCGCCGTGGGCCGGATGACCTCGCTGGCCGGTGCGGCGACACAGATCGCCACCGTCAACAAGGCCACCCCCGGCGCCTCGGTGAAGAGCTTCGACGACCGCGTCGCGATCTTCATGCCGAAGGCGGGCGAGGACCTGACCTAGGCGGGTCCCAGGGCGGCGGGTCCCAGGGCAGCGGGGTTCAGTCGGTGCGACGGCGGGCTCGACGAACCACGATGAACGCGATGCCGCCGCCGAGCGCGGCGACACCGCTCACCACCATCACCACGCGCGCGATCCGATCGGTCGACCGCTGTTCGTCGTAAGTGCGCGACTTCGGGCGTCCGGCGCGATTGAACTCGCACGGCTGGCCGGGGGCGAGGACCCGTCCACCGCAGGTGACCTCCGGTGAGCTGAGCCCCACCGCACCTCCGACGAGCAGACCGGCGCCGACCAGAATGACGAGCACCGCGGTCAGCGTGGCCAGGTGACGACGCACGCGCTACTCGCAGGCGGCGAGCACGAGTTCCTTGACTCGTGCCGGATCGGCCTGGCCGCGGGTCGCCTTCATCACGTCGCCGACGATCTTGCCCGCGGCGGCCACCTTGCCGCCGCGGATCTTCTCGGCGATGTCCGGGTTGGCGGCGAGCGCGTCGTCGACGGCCTTCTGCAGCGCGGAGTCGTCGCGCACCACTTCGAGGCCGCGGTCGGCGACCACCTGCGCCGGTTCGCCCTCCCCGTCGAGCACGGCGACGACCACCTGCTGAGCGAGCTTGTTGGTGAGCTTGCCCTCTTCGACCATGCCGATGACGTCGGCGACCTGCTTCGGGGAGATCGGCAGGTCCGCGAGTTCGGTCTCGCGGGTGTTGGCCTGCTGTGCCAGGAACGAGACCCACCAGCTGCGCGCGGCGTCGGCGGAGGCGCCGGCTTCGGCGGTGGCGATGATGAGGTCGACGGCGCCCACGTTCACCAGATCGCGCATCACCTCGTCGGACACGCCCCACTCCTCCTGGATGCGGGCCCGGCGGATCCACGGAAGTTCGGGCAGCGTGTCGCGCAGGCTCTCGACCCACGCGGGGTCGGCGATCACCGGCGGCAGATCGGGCTCGGGGAAGTAGCGGTAGTCCTCGGCGGTCTCCTTGCGGCGCCCGGCCGAGGTGGTGCCGTCCGCCTCATGGAAGTGCCGGGTCTCCTGGATCACCTCGCCGCCCGCGCTCAGCAAAGCGCCCTGCCGCTGCATCTCGAAGCGGACCGCGGCCTCCACCGACTTGAGGGAGTTGACGTTCTTGGTCTCCGTGCGGGTGCCGAACTCCGCGGCGCCCTTGGGCATCAGCGACAGGTTCACGTCGCAGCGCATCGACCCCTGGTCCATGCGGACGTCGGAGACGTCGAGGGACTTGAGCAGATCGCGCAGCGCGGTCACGTAGGCGCGGGCGACCTCGGGTGCGCGCTCGCCCGCCCCCTCGATCGGCCGGGTGACGATCTCCACCAGCGGTACGCCGGCGCGGTTGTAGTCGAGCAGCGAGTGGCTGGCACCGTGGATGCGGCCGGTGGCACCGCCGATGTGCAGCGACTTGCCGGTGTCCTCCTCCATGTGCGCGCGTTCGATCTCGATGCGCCACGGAGTGCCGTCGGCGAGGACCACGTCGAGGTAGCCGTCATAGGAGGTCGGCTCGTCGTACTGGCTGATCTGGTAGTTCTTCGGCTGATCCGGGTAGAAGTAGTTCTTCCGGGCGAAGACGCTCGACTCGCGGATCGAGCAGTTGAGGGCCAGCCCGATCCGCACGGCCGATTCGACGGCCTTAGCGTTCGCGACGGGAAGCGCGCCGGGCAGGCCCAGGCACGCCGGGCACACCTGGGTGTTCGGCTCGGCGCCGAACGTGGTGGGGCATCCGCAGAACATCTTGGTCGCGGTGCCGAGCTCGACGTGCACCTCCATCCCCATCACCGGGTCGTACGTCGCCAGGACGTCGTCGTATTCCATCAGGTCGTCGGTAGCCGCGCTCATGCGCTCCATCGTATCTGGGGGCATTCCTCAGGGTGCTTCCCGATACCCCGTGACGCCGTCGGCTCCTACGGTGGACTCAACGGGCGGAACTCGACGGACGGGCCGCCCGGGCGCACCCCCGCCGACCACGATCTGGAGGACGAGACGATGACCGATCCGAGCTTTCCCGGAGCAGCAGGCGACGACTTCGCCGCACCGGCCCCCGCCGCCGCGCCGAAGCGGCTGACCCGCTCGACCACCGACAAGATGATCGGCGGCGTCGCGGGCGGAATCGCCGAGTACTTCGGCGTCGACTCCACCTGGATCCGCGTGGCCTTCGTCGCGTCGATCGTCCTGCCCGGCCCGCAGGTGCTGCTGTACCTGCTGCTGTGGGCGATCATCCCGAAGGGCTGATCGACCCGGTCCGGACCGCCGCATCCGCGTGGGCACCCGCGGTTGTCGGGCGACCCCGCGGATGCCGTCGGCGCCGTCAGCCGAAGACCGCTCGCGCGCCGCGGTAGTAGTCGAGCGGAACGGTCTTCGTGTGGCCGACGGCCTGCTCGAACGGGACGCGCACGATGTCGGTGCCGCGCAGAGCCACCATCTGACCCCAGGCGCGGTCGGCGACGACGTCGCTGACCGCCTGCCCGAATCGCGTGCCGAGGACCCGGTCCCAGGCGCTGGGGACGCCGCCGCGCTGGATGTAGCCGAGCATCGTCGACCGGGTCTCGATGCCGGTGTGCTCCTCGATCAGCGGTGCCAGGATCTCGCCGATCCCGCCGAGCCGGGGTCTGTTGAAGCCGTCCATCCCCTTGTGCGAGTGGGCCTGCGCCATGTCCGGCAGGGTGAAGCCCTCGGCGACGACGACCATCGGTGCGCGACCGCGGTCGCGCACGCTCGTCACCCACTCGCAGATCTGATCGAGCGACTCGGTCTGCTCGGGAATCAGGATCGCGTGGGCGCCTGCGGCGACGCCGGCGTACATGGCGATCCAACCCGCGTGCCTGCCCATCACCTCCAGCACCATGCAGCGCTTGTGCGAGTTGCCGGTGGTGCGGAGCCGGTCGGCGGCCTCGGTCGCGATCTCGACCGCGGTGTTGAATCCGAACGTGTAGTCGGTGGCCTGCAGATCGTTGTCGATGGTCTTGGGCACCCCCACCACCGGGATCCCGTCGCCGTACAAGCGGTTCGCGGCCGCCATCGTGCCGTCGCCGCCGATCGCGATGACCGCCTCCACCTCGAGGCGCTCCAGCGACCTCGTGATGTTCTCCGGTCCACCGTCGGGCTCGGTGTACGGGCCGTACCGACTGGTGCCGAGGATGGTGCCGCCCTGCTGCGAGATGCCGCGCACCACCGACCGATCCAGTTCGATCGCGTCGGCGTGCACCAGTCCCCGGAAGCCGTCCTTGAAGCCGACGAAGTCCTGGCCGTGGACGGTCGTGCCCTGCAGCACCGCACCGCGGATCACCGCATTGAGTCCGGGGCAGTCGCCTCCGGACGTCAGAATCCCGAAGCGGGCCATCGGCGTCGATCCTCTCCTCTGCTCATCTCCCCTGTCTTCATGACAGCACGTCGGGGCCGGCCCGCGTTCTACTTCAGCCCGTTCTCATAGGCGAAGACGACGGCCTGCGCACGATCGCGCAGACCGAGTTTGGTGAGCATGTTGCTGACATGGGTCTTCACGGTCTGTTCGGAGACGAACAGCTCCTGGGCGATCTCGGCGTTCGACTTGCCGTCGGCGACGGTCAGGAGCACCTCCGTCTCGCGCGGGGTCAGCGTCGCCGCTGCGCCGGTGCTTCGGCGCACTGCGCGCGAGGTCACCTGCTCGATGAGTCGCTTGGTGACCGACGGCGCCAGGAGGGCGTCGCCGCCGGCGACGACGCGCACGGCCCGCACCAGTTCGTCGGCGGGCGCATCCTTGAGCAGGAATCCGGACGCGCCGAGTTGCAGCGCCGAGTAGACGTAGTCGTCGATGTCGAAGGTGGTCAGCATGAGGACCTTCGTCGGCAGTCCGCTCGCGATGATCTGCTGCGCCGCCCACAGTCCGTCGCGGCGCGGCATCCGGACGTCCATCAACACCACGTCGGGGCGCAGTCGCGTCGTCTGTTCGACGGCGGCGACGCCGTCGGCGGCGTCGCCGAGGACCGAGATCCCTTCGGCGGCACCGAGAAGCGCGGCGAAGCCTGCGCGGACCATCGCCTGATCGTCGGCGATCAGCACGGTAATGGGCACGGGTTCGAGACTAGCGTCGATCCGTCGTCGGGGTGGTGCCGCGGGAGACTTCGTCGACCCGCGCGGCGGCGCGGCGACCGGCGGCGCGGGCCTGCGACCCTCGCATCGATGCGACGATCGGTCACGCTTGACCGGCACTCAACGGCAACCGCGCCTGCACCGCGAAACCGCCCGCGGGAGTCGGTGCCGCGGTGAGTGATCCGCCGACCGCCAGGGCGCGCTCGGTCATCCCGAGGATGCCGTGGCCGCCGCTGCGCGAGGCCTCCGCGGCGCCCGTCGACGGCCCGTTGACGATCGTCACCCGCAGGCGTGGGGGTCGGCCGGCGGCAGCACCGCCGTCGGGGGCCGGACCGTCGGGATTCGGGCCGTCGGGATCGGCTTCGGGGGTCAGTCGCACGTCGACGGGGGCTCCGGGCGCGTGCCGGGTGGCGTTGGTGACCGACTCCTGAACGATCCGGTACACCGCAGCGCCCACGGTCGGGCCGATGCTCGCGTGGTCGGACTCGTCGTCGAAGTCGATGCTCACCCCGATCGCGCGGACCTCGTCGAGCAGGCCCGCGACCTCGCCGATTCCCGGAACCGGCGCCAGTTCCACCGCGTCGTCGCTGTGCGGGCGCAGGACGCCGAGCAGCGCGCGCACCTCGTCGAGCGATTCGCGCGCGGCGTCGGCGATGCCGGTCAGCTCGGCGGTCGCCCCCGGCCCCAGCGTCTCGGGCGGCTCCCCCGCGGCCAAGCGGTAGGGCGCCGTCTGCGCCATCACCACCACCATCGACATGCGGTGGGCGACGATGTCGTGCAGGTCGCGGGCGATCCGCGCGCGTTCGGCGAGCACCGCTTCGCGCGCCCGCAGCACCTCGGTCTCCTCGACCTGTTCGGCGATCTCGCGCTGCGAGCGGACCCGGTACCGGAAGAAGGCGATGCCCAGGGCCACGACGACGAGCGCGAAGGTCCAGCCGACGACCACCCCGGCGGGCATTCCCACCACGAAGGCACCGGCCGTCGCGACGGCGACGATCGGCAGTCGGTCGAGCGGCTGGGTCATCAGGGCGGCCACGGTCATCGCCAGCAGGGACAGGAACAGCGGGATCGGCATCGGCCACGGTCCCTCGTTCGGGACCAGGGAGGCGCCCGCCGCGACGATGACGGTGACCGCCCAACCCGCCCGGACCGCGTCGGGACCGGCGAAGATCAGCGCCAGTCCGCCGCAGCCGAGGATCGCCACCACCGGCAGGAGGAAGGCCGGCAGGCGCGAGGTGTCGCCGAGCACCGGCCAGCAGACGGCCACCATCGTGACGGCGATCAGGGCGGCCAGCCAGTTGCGCCGCAGCGACAGGTAGCGGTGCAGCGCGGGATCACTGACACCGTCGATCGACAGACGGTCGGTCAGACCGGATACGCGGGGCGACTTCACCCCTCGACGATAGGCCGCGGCCGCCGGCGCACGCCTCCCTCTCGCGGGTGAGATCCCGCCTCGCCCGCAGGGGTGGGACTGCGCCCGCGCATACCCACCGGGGGTCGGTGTCGAAACCGTCGCTGCGGGCGATCCGCCGCCGTGCCCGCGCTTCATAGCGTGACGAGCATGACCACCGCAGACCCCCGAACCGCCTCGAAAACCCACCGTCCCAAGCATTTCCAGCAGTGGATGGGTCGCATCCTGATCGGCGCGACGCTGTCCTTCGCCGTCCTGGCCCTCACGCCGATCGCCTCGGCGCTGGCGACGACCGACGCGGCCGCGGTACCCGACCGTCCCGCGACCGCCGCCGAGCAGACCATCGCCGCCCTCGCGGGCGATCCGCCCGCCGACGCACTCGCGTTCCTGCCCGCCGACTTCGCCCGGCGGCTCGGGTACACGCCGGTCGTCGTCGACGGCCGTCCGCTGAATCCGTCCGGCGACTGCTCCTCACCCGTCCCGATGCCCGAGGCGTTCACCGACCCCTGCCGCGCGCACGACCTGGGATACGACCTGCTGCGGTACGCCGAGGCGACGGGTCGGCCGGCGTCGGCGTGGGCGCGTGCCGCACTCGATCGCCGGCTCGTCGCCGATCTGCACGACCGGTGCACCGACCCGGCCTGCCACGCGCTGGCCGAGACCGCCCGCGCGGGACTGGCCCTGAACACCTGGCGCCAGCGCTCCGGCCCGCCGGTGCGCGAGTCGGGGGCTCAGATCGCGGTCAGCTACCTGACGCGCACGCTTGAGACGGCGGGCCTGCGATGACCCCGCTTCGGGTGCGGCCCGCGGTCGCGGTCGGCGCCGCGCTGGGCCGACTGCTCGTCGCGGCGCCGGGGATGTTGCCGCGGTCGGCGCTGCTCGCAACCGGCGCCGCCGTCGTCGCGACCCTGATCGGGATGGGTCTCGGCGCCGCGGTCGGAGCGGTCCACGACCGGTTCTCGGCGCCCGCTGGGCGACAGCCCGCGCCGGTCTCCGGCCTGCATGCGGGGGTGATCGCGGCGGTCGTCGCGGTCGCGGTCGGGTTCTCGATCCGGCACGAATCGGTGGTGCGGGCGGCAGTCGGCGCCGCGCCGATCGGGTGGTGGTGGGCCCTGGCAGTCACGATCGTTCCGGTCGCGGCCGCCGTCGCGGTCGTCGCCGTTCCGCCGCGCGTCTGGGCCGCTGCGACGCTGGCGGGCACCCTCGCGGCGGGCTCTCTCGTGTGGTCGGCGTCGGCGCGGGCCGACGGCCCCGATGTCCCCGCCCGGGCCGAGATGCTCTACAGCAGCCTCCGCGACGGCGGCGACTTCACCCGTCGGGCCGAACGACTCGTCGACCGCTGGGCCGACGACGGCGGCCTGTCGGCCAGGGCGGTGGTGGTGGCCGTCCCGACCGGCTCGGGCTGGGTCGACACGGCCACGGTCGACGGTTTCGTCCGACAGTTCGCGGGGTCGGTCCGGGTGCTGGCCCTGCAGTACGACGACGTGCCGTCGTGGCGGGCCCTCGTCTCGGCGCCCGACCGTGCCAGCGACAGTGCGATCGCGCTGCTGGCCGCCCTCGAGCGTCGCCTCGCGCCGCTCCCGAGCAGCCGGCGGCCCCGCGTCTACCTGGCCGGGCAGAGTCTCGGGGCGGTCGGCGCCGACGCGGCCCGCCGGTGGGCGCAGCGCACCGGTTCAGCGCAGACGGGAACGATACCGACGGGAACGATCCTGACGGGAACGATCCTGGCGGGAGTGCCCGCGGGCACGGTGCCCGAGGTGCGATCGTGCGAACGCCGGGTGGTGCTGGCGAACCACGACGACCCGGTGACCGTCTTCTCCCCCGCCCTGCTGTGGCGGCCGCCGGCCTCCGACGAGGCCGCCCGGTTTCACCCGTGGCTGCCCGTCGCCTCGATGGTCGCCACCGCACTCGACCTGATCGGCTCGCTGGCCGTACCGGTCGGACACGGCCACCGGTACGGCCTCGAGCAGGGGTCGGCGGCGGCCCGCCTGCCCGCCGGGTGTCAGCCGATCGGGCCGCGCGCGGCCTCGTAGGCCGCACCGATCCGGTACAGCCGGTCGTCGGCGAGGGCGGGAGCCATGATCTGCAGTCCCACCGGCAGACCGTCGTCGCCCGAGAGGCCCGACGGCACCGACATCGCCGCGGTGCCTGCGAGGTTCACCGGGAGCGTGCACAGGTCGAACAGGTACATCGACAACGGGTCGTCGACCTTCTCCCCCAGCTTGAACGGGGTGGTCGGGGTGGTCGGCGAGATCAGCACGTCCACGTTCCGGTAGGCCTCGGCGAAGTCGCGCGCGATCAGCGTGCGGACCTTCTGCGCCTGCCCGTAGAAGGCGTCGTAGGCGCCCGAGCTCAACGCGTAGGTGCCGATCATGATGCGGCGCTTGACCTCCGGGCCGAATCCGGCCTCGCGGGTCAGCGCCATGACCTCGTCGGCGCTGTGGGTGCCGTCGTCGCCGACGCGCAGCCCGTACCGCATGGCGTCGAAACGGGCCAGATTGCTCGACACCTCCGACGGCAGGATCAGGTAGTAGGCGCCCAGCGCGTACGAGAAGTGCGGGCAGTCCACTTCGACGATGGTCGCGCCGAGGTCGGTGAGCTGACGGCACGCCGCCTGGAAGGACTCGAGGACACCGGCCTGGTATCCCTCGCCCTGCAGCTGCTTGACGACGCCGATGCGCACCCCGGACAGGTCGCCGGTCGCTCCGGCGCGGGCGGCGCCGACCACGTCGGGCACAGCGACGTCGATGGAGGTGGAGTCGCGGGGGTCGTGTCCGGCGATCACCTCGTGCAGCAGCGCGGTGTCCAGGACCGTGCGACCGCAGGGACCGCCCTGGTCGAGCGAGGAAGCGCAGGCGACGAGGCCGTACCGGGAGACGGTGCCGTAGGTCGGCTTCACGCCGACGGTCGCGGTGACCGAGGCCGGCTGCCGGATGGAGCCGCCGGTGTCGGTGCCGATCGCCAGCGGCGCCTGGAAGGAGGCCAGCGCCGCGGCGCTGCCGCCGCCCGAGCCGCCCGGGATGCGCGTGGTGTCCCACGGGTTGCGGGTGACCTGGTAGGCGGAGTTCTCCGTCGACGAGCCCATCGCGAACTCGTCCATGTTGGTCTTGCCCAGGATCGGGATGCCCGCCGCGCGGAGCTTGGCGGTGACGGTCGCGTCGTACGGCGAGACCCAGCCTTCGAGCATCTTGGATCCGCAGGTGGTGGGGGCGTCGACGGTGGTGAAGACGTCCTTGAGCGCCAGCGGCACGCCGGCCAGCGCCGACGGGGCCTGCCCGGCGGCGATCGCCGCGTCGGCCGACTCGGCGGCCTGCAGGGCCTGCTCGGCGCCCACGTGCAGGAATGCGCCCAATTCACCGTCGATCTCCGCGATGCGGTCCAGGTGCGCGCGGGTGACCTCGACGGATGACAGCTCGCGGGCGGCGATCTTGCCGGCCAGGTCGGCGGCGGACAGTCCGGTGATCTCACCGGCGGTGCGGGTGTCGGTCATGCTCACTCCTCCCCCAGGATCTGCGGAACGGCGAACCGGTCCTGTTCGACGGCGGGTGCGCCCGACAGCGCCTGCTCGGCGCTCAGTCCGGGCACGACGACGTCGGCGCGCAGCACATCGCGCAGGTCGGCGGGGTGCGCGGTCGGCGGCACGTCGTCGGCGGCCACCTCGGAGATCTGCGCGACGTGGCTCAGGATCGAGTCGAGCTGGGCCGCATAGCGGTCGAGTTCGGCGTCGTCGAGCGCCAGTCGGGACAGGCGCGCCAAGTGCGCGACCTCGTCCCGGCTGATCGCCGGCTGGGAATCGGTGGACATCGTCGACCTCTCTGCACGCTCTCGTCGCGGTCTGCCGCGCGAGTTCAAAGGACTGTGGGACTCGGCTATCAGGATATGCGCCCGGCCCGGGTGCGGCCGAGGCAGGGAGGCGCGGGCCGCTCGCGGCGGGCCGAACGGTGGCCGGGCCGCCGTGCGGCACGTAACTTGGATCTCATGATCATCGTGACCACGAACGACCGGACGGGCGGCCGGAACGCAGGTGCCGTCGGCGCCGCGTCCGAGCCGCGCTGACTCCGGTGTCGTATCTGCTGCGCGTCCTGCTCAACGACCGCCCGGGCAGCCTCGGGATGCTCGCGGTCCAGCTCGGCGCGGTCGGCGCCGACATCCGTTCCCTCGAGGTGGTGGAACGCGGTGACGGCTATGTGGTCGACGATCTGGTCGTCGACCTGGCGAAGGGCTCCCTGCCCGACACCCTGATCACGGCCGCTGAGAAGGTGTCGGGGGTCCGCGTCGACTCGTTGCGGCCGCACGCGGGGGTGCTCGACACCCATCAGGAACTCGAGCTGATCGACATGGTGGCCACCGGCGGCAAGGACCGCCTGCAGATCCTCGCCGACTATGCGCCGCGGGTCCTGCGGGTGTCGTGGGCGACGATCATCTCCAAGCCCGGCACCGCCGAGGTGCTCCGCCTGTACGGGAGTTCGGGCGCGCCGGAGACCCCGCTGGAACGGGCCGACTGGCTGCCCCTCGAGGACGCCCGCACCTTCGACCCGGACTCGACGTGGATCCCGCAGTCGTGGCGCGACCTGGACACCCGACTGGCCGCCGCCCCCCTGGGTGAGGGCGGCAAGGTGCTGCTGCTCGGCCGGATCGGCGGCCCCGGATTCCGGCCCGCCGAGGTGGCGCGACTCGGGTACCTCGCCGGCATCATCGGCACCCTGCTCAAGCGCGACAAGAAGACCGGCGACAAGAAGTCCGGCGATCAGGGGTCGGGCGGGCGCGAGCAGCGGTCGCCGGTGTAGCGGTTCAGTCGTCGGCGTCGGCGGTCTGCTCGCCGCCCACCGAGCCGGTCGCCAACAGCTCCTTGAACCCGTCCTCGTCCAGGATCGGGATCCCGAGCTGCTCGGCCTTGTCGGCCTTGCTGCCCGGCGAATCCCCGACGACGACGTAGTCGGTCTTCTTCGACACCGAGCCGGAGGCCTTCCCGCCGCGGGCGATGATCGCCTCCTTGGCGCCGTCGCGGGAGAAGTCCACGAGCGAACCGGTGACGACGACGGTCCGACCTTCGAGCGTCCGCTCCACCGACTCGTCGCGCTCGTCGGCCATCGCGACCCCGGCGGCCCGCCATTTCGCGACGATCTCGCGGTGCCAGTCGACGGCGAACCAGTCGTGCACGCTCGCCGCCCGGGTGGGACCGAGCCCGTCGACCTGCGCCAGTTCGTCGACCGACGCGGCCTCGATCGCCTCCAGGCTGCCGAACGCGGTGGCCAGGGCCCGGGCGGGCGTCGGACCGACGTGACGGATCGACAGGGCGACGATGACCCGCCACAGCGGCACCTGCTTCGCCTTGTCGAGGTTCTCCAGGAACCGTCTGCCGTTGGCCGACAGCTGCCCGCTCTTGGTGGTGTACAGGTCGGTCTTGATCAAGTCGTCGGCGGTCAGCGAGAACAGGTCGCCCTCGTCGGTCAGCACGCCGCTGGACAGCAGCGCCTGTGCGCCCTCGTAGCCGAGCGCCTCGATGTCGAAGGCCCCGCGGCCGGCCAGATAGAACAGCCGCTCGCGCAGCTGCCCGGGGCAGCTCCGCTGGTTGGGGCAGCGGATGTCCTTGTCGCCCTCCTTCGCGGGCGCCAGTTCGGTGCCGCATTCGGGACAGTGGGTGGGCATCACGAATTCGCGCTCGGTGCCGTCGCGCAGTTCGACCACCGGCCCGAGGACCTCGGGGATCACGTCGCCCGCCTTGCGGATGGTGATCGTGTCGCCGATGAGCACGCCCTTGCGCTTCACCTCGTAGGCGTTGTGCAGGGTGGCGCGCGCCACCGTCGATCCCGCGACCAGGACCGGCTCCATCAGCGCCCAGGGCGTCACCCGGCCGGTCCGCCCGACGCCGACCATGATGTCGAGCAGCTTGGTGGTGACCTCCTCCGGCGGATACTTGTACGCGATCGCCCATCGCGGCGCCCGCGAAGTGGCGCCGAGTCGGCGCTGCAGCGTCACGTCGTCGACCTTGACGACCAGGCCGTCGATTTCGTGTTCCACCGAATGCCGGTTCTCACCCCAGTAGCCGACGGCGGCCAGGATGTCGTCGGCGCCGGTGGCCTTGCGGGTGTGCGAGGACACCGGCAGCCCCCAGTCGCCGAGGGCCAGGTAGGCCTCGTGCAGCGACTCGGGGCGCCATCCGTCGATCTCACCGATGCCGTGGCAGATCATCCGCAGATGCCGTTTGGCGGTGATCTGCGGGTTCTTCTGCCGCAGGGAGCCCGCGGCAGAGTTCCGCGGATTGGCGAACGGCGCCTTCCCCTCCTCGACCAGGGAGGCGTTGAGGGCTTCGAAGTCCTCGACGCGGAAGAAGACCTCGCCGCGGACCTCGAGGACGGCGGGCACCGGCCGCGTCGAATCATCGAGCACGTCGGGCACGTCGGTGATGGTGCGCGCGTTGAGCGTGACGTCTTCGCCGGTGCGGCCGTCGCCGCGGGTGACGCCGCGGACCAGCCGGCCGTTCTCGTACACCAACGCCAGTGCGACGCCGTCGATCTTGAGTTCGCACAGGAACTCGGTGCCCGCGCCGACCTCGGCTTCGGTCCGCGAGACCCAGGTCCGCATCTCCTCGTGGTCGAAGACGTTGTCCAGGGACATCATCCGTTCCAGATGGTCGACCGAACCGAAGTCGGTGGAGAACCCACCGCCCACGAGTTTGGTCGGCGAGTCGGGCACGGCGAGTTCGGGGTGCGCGTCCTCGAGCGCCTGCAGGCGCTGAAACAGCGCGTCGAACTCGCCGTCGCTGACGATCGGCGCGTCCTGCACGTAGTAGCGGAACTGGTGGCCGCGGACCTCGTCGGCGAGCTCTGCCCACTCGCGGGCCGGTTCGGTGCTCTTGTCCTCACTCACCGATACAGACTAGCGAAGGCCACTGACAGTCGCCGGTGCGCGAACGCGCCCGCAACTACTCGATCGTGAACGATTTCGTGGCGCTGGCTCCGGACACGCGATCCACCGTCCGGATCTGATACTTCCCGGCGGTCTTGTAGACACGGGAGTTCAGGCCCACGCTGCCCTGACAGTTCGCGTTCTTATATGTCGCGAATCCGGTGCCCGGGAACGAGATCTCGATCTGGCAGTTGGACCCTTTCACCTCTGCACCCGAGGCGTCGCGTGCCGACCATTTCACACTGGGAGCGAATCCGGTCGAATACAGGTCCGGGCCGTACTTCTTACCGGACCAGTTCGATACCGAAATCGCCATCGACCTGACGCCGTTGGGCGAATTGACGGCACCGCCGTTCCCATTGCCTCCGCCGTTTCCTCCCGGGCCCAGCAGACCGTCGAGGCTCCCGAAATCGATGTCCGGAACATTGATCGGCCCGATTCCTGGGACTGTGATCACCTGCGCTGCGGCTGGCGCCGACAAGACGCCTCCTGCCAATGAGACGACCGCTGCTGAACTCACCAAACCCACGGTCAGTTTACGATTCAATCGCATGGATCCCACCTCGCTCTTGTTCGAATGACAGTTTCCATCTGACGCGGCCGATCGATCACCTGAATTGAACGACGACCACGAATCACAGGTAACGCTTGAACAATCGGGCCTGCCTGCTGTTCAGGGGGAGGTTCCCCGTTTCGGTCGAATGCGAAGCGATACGGAAGTCATTCGAATGCTCTCGTCGACGGCGCCGGTGCGCGCGACCGCGAGCAGAACGCCCGACCGGACGCTAATCTGGCCGCATGCCGCATCCGATCATGTTCAGCGACGACGACCCGATCCTGCATCGGTTGCGCACGATCGCCCTGGCACTGCCGGAGAGCACCGAGAAGGTCGCGCACGGTCGTCCGACCTTCCGCTGCGGCAAGATGTTCGCGATGTACGGCGGCGGCGAGAAGGGAACGAAGGTGCGGCGCGACACGGCGCTGCTGTTCATTCCCGATCCGGCCGAACGAGAGGCCCTGCGGCAGGACGACCGGTTCTTCGTGCCCGCCTACGTGGGCGCCTACGGCTGGCTCGGCCTGGACCTCACCGGGGACTCCGATTGGGACGAGGTCGCCGAACTCCTCGACGCCAGCTTCCGTCAGATCGCGCCCAAGCGCGCGATCGCCGCGCTCGAGGACTGACTCGCTCGCCGCGCAGCATAATCTCGTTGACGCTATATCGCGTCTTCAATATACTAGGCGTGTGGGTAGCGAACGCGGATCGACGTGGCGGATCGAGCTGAGCGAAGAAGTGCGCAGCTGGCTCGACGGGCTCACAGTGAAGGGGCGAGCGCAGGCGTTCCGGGCGCTCGACCTCCTCGCTGCCGAAGGCGTCATGCTCCGAATGCCACACAGTCGCAAACTCGACGACAGGCTCTGGGAACTGCGATTTCGCTGCGACCAGGTCAACCAGCGAATCACTTACACCATCGAACTCGAGCGGCGCGTGATCACACTGACTACGTTCCGCAAGCAGCGCAACAACGAACGCAAAGAAGTCCAGCGAGCCCGCAACGTGCTGCGCCGCCACGGTCAGGAGAAGGAAGGGAAATCATGACCAGCTACACCGAGTACAAGAAGGCCACACTCGCCAACCTCACCGCCGACGAACGGGGGATCTACGACCAGGCATACGAAACCGCCGGAGTCGTGATGGAGCTGGCAGGAATCGCCTACCAAGCCCGCATCGACGCCGGACTCACCCAGACTCAGCTCGCCGAACGCATGGGTACCACGCAAAGCTCCGTCGCCGCCGTCGAGAACGGCGCCCGCACGCCCACCGTCGATTTCCTCGAACGCCTCGCCCGAGCCTGCGGTGCACGCCTGACCGTCAGCATCGACGCCGCCTGACCTCGGGCTTTCATCGCTGAACAGGCGAAGCCAACCGATGAGTTCGCGCCCGAGCGCGCGATCGCCGCGCTCGAGGACTGACTCGCTCGCCGACCGACGCTCACGAGAAGTCGGGGTCGGCGGACAGCCCGGCGGCCACCTGGGAGGCCAGCGCCAGAGCTCGAGTCGACCAGGAAGCGGAAGCGTCCGCCAGCCCACACGTCGGGGTGACCAGGACGTTGTCGCGGAGGACTCGACGCGGGAGCCCGATGCGATCGACGAGATCGGTGAGTGCACGCGCCGAGCTCTCGGCGGCGGCCGGCGCGGCGGGCTCGGTCGACGGGATCAGACCGGCGGCCAGGATCCCGCCGCCGTCGACGAAGGCGCCGAGCCGGTCGTAGTCGGCTGCGGGCCGCAGCCCGGTCACGTCCAACGACAAGGCGACTCCCGAGAGCTGATCGGTCAGATCCCACCGCGGCCGCCCGCACGAATGGAGCAGGACCGGGACGGCGAGCGCGTCGACCATCTCCTGCAGCAGCTGGGCGGCCTCCGCGGCCGGGATCGGCGCGATGGGGTCCAGCCGCGTCAGCGGAGTGACCGTGCCGTCGATGACGCGCCCGACATCCGGTTCGTCGAGTTGGACGACGACGCGGGCACCGAGTCTGCGGGTGAGTTCGGCGACGTGGTTGCGCAGGCCCTCGGTCAGCGAGCCGGCGATGTCGCGCACCGCGCCGCGATCCTTGACGATCTTGTGCCCGCCGCGCAGTTCCACATGTGCGCCGAAGGTGAAGGGCCCGCAGGCCTGCACCTTCAGCGGCGCACCGGTGCCGGTGAGACCGGCGCGCTCCCAGTGCTCCTCGATCGCATCCAGATCCCACCGCAACCAGTCGCGGGCGCGGCGGGTGGTGGTGTTGGGGTGCGAGGCCAGGCGGTAGGCCCGATGCACCATGTCGACCGGGAGTTCGACGAGCAGCGCGCCGGTGCGGCCGATCAGGTCGGCGCCGACACCGCGGGCCGGGAGTTCGGGCAGGAAGGGCAGATCGAGCTCGCCCGAGGCGATGCGGACCGCCTCGCGCGGGTCGGTGCCCGGCATGGAGCCGATTCCGGTGCCGACCCCGGTCGGCATCGCGGCGGCCGGATCGGTCATCCGTCGGTTCCGGTGATCCGTCCGCAGCCGATCACCTGATCGCCGTCGACCGCATCGGGCAGGTAGAGCACCGCGGCCTGGCCGCGGGCCACTCCCCGCAGGGGCTCGCGCAGCGCGATCTGCATGCCCGGTCCGTCGGGGCCGTCGACCGGCGTGACCACCGCGGATGCCAACCCGCCGTGTGCGCGAACCTGAACTGTGCACTCGACCGGGCCGGTCGGCGTGCGGCCCGAGGTCCACACCGCCTTGTGCGTGGTGATCGAGTGCACTTCGAGGTCGGCGGCCGTCCCGACCGTCACCGTGCCGGTGTCGGGGTCGATCCCGGTCACGTACCGCGGGTGCCCGTCGGCGGCGGGCGCCTCGATCCCCAGGCCCTTGCGCTGCCCGATGGTGAAGCCGTGGACGCCGTCGTGCTCGGCGAGGGTGTCGCCGGAGGAGGCGTCGACGACGGCGCCGGGGCGGACGCCGATCCGCGCGCCGAGGAAGGCGCGGGTGTCGCCGGACGGGATGAAGCAGATGTCGTGCGAGTCAGGCTTGTTCGCCACGGCCAGGCCGCGCCGCTGCGCCTCCTGCCGGATCTGCGGTTTCGGCGTGTCGCCGATTGGGAACATCGCGCGCGAGAGCTGCTCGTGGTCGAGGACGGCCAGGACGTAGGACTGGTCCTTGTCGATGTCGACGGCGCGGCGCAGTTCGCCGTCGGCCAGTCGCGCGTAGTGACCGGTCGCCAGAGCGTCGAAGCCGAGGGCGAGCGCACGTTCGGCGAGCGCGGAGAACTTGATCTTCTCGTTGCACGACAGACACGGATTGGGGGTCTCGCCCGCGGCGTAGGCGGCGACGAACTCGTCGATCACGTCTTCTTTGAAGCGGTCGGCGAAGTCCCAGACGTAGAACGGGATGCCGAGCAGGTCGGCCGCCCGCCGGGCGTCGTCGGCGTCTTCGCGCGAGCAGCATCCGCGCGACCCGGTCCGCAACGCGCCGGGGGCGGTCGACAACGCCAGGTGCACGCCGACGACCTCGTGACCGGCCTCGACCGCTCGGGCCGCCGCGACCGCCGAATCGACGCCGCCGCTCATCGCCGCCAACACTCGCATCAGGAAATCCCTCCGGTCCGCCCGCCGGCCGCAGAGAGCAGTCCTGCGGCCCGGGCTCGTGCGACGACCTCGCCGATCACGTCGGCGACGACGTCCACATCGTCGTCTGTATTGTCCGCTCCCAGCGAGAACCGGAGCGAGCCGCGCGCCGTCGCGGTGTCCAGGCCCATCGCGAGCAGGACGTGGCTGGCGGCCGCGACCCCCGCGGTGCACGCCGAGCCGGTCGAGCATTCGACCCCCTTCGCGTCGAGCAGCATGAGCAGCGAATCGCCTTCGCATCCGGCGATCGACACGTGCAGGACCCCGGGCAGCGCGAGCGCGCGATCCCGGCCGAGGGCACCGTTGATCCGCACGCCGTCGATGCCCGACAGCAGTGCCGCGAGCCGGTCGCGCAGTGCGCCGACGCGGGCGGCTTCGCTGTCGCGGCGATCGACCGCCACGCGCAACGCCGCCGCCATGCCCGCGGCCGCGGCGACGTCCTGGGTGCCCGACCGCAGGTCGCGTTCGTGGCCGCCGCCGTGCAGCAGCGGGATGCACGAGACGTCGCGGCGCAGCAGCAGGGCGCCGGTCCCCTGCGGTCCGCCGAACTTGTGGGCGGCGACGCTCATCGACGACAGTCCGCTGTCGGCGAAGTCGATCGGCAGGTGGCCCGCGGCGGCGACGGCGTCGGAGTGCACCGGCACCCCGGCCTCGGCGCCCAGCCGCGCGATCTCGGCGATCGGCTGCACGGTCCCGACCTCGTTGTTGGCCCACATCACCGAGATGAGCGCCACCTCGTCGCCGTGCTCGTCGAGCGCCGCGCGCACCGTGTCGGGGTGGACCCGGCCCGCGGCGTCGACACCCAGCACCACCAGCTCCGCGCCTGCCTCGTCGGCGAGCCACTGCGCGGGATCGAGGACCGCGTGATGTTCGACGGCGGAGATCAGCACCTTGCGGCGCCGCTCGTCGTCGCGGCGCCGGGCGCCGTAGACGCCTTTGAGCGCGAGATTGTCGGATTCGGTTCCGCCCGAGGTCAAGATCACCTCCGACGGCCGTGCCCCCAGGTCGCGGGCGAGGGACTCGCGCGCCTCCTCCAGGGTCCGGCGCGCCACCCGGCCCGAGCCGTGCAGCGACGAGGCGTTTCCGGGGCGAGCCCACACGGCGGCCATCGCCGCGGCGGCTTCGGGGACCAGCGCGGTGGACGCGGCATTGTCGAGGTAGACGGGAGAGCGCAGAGAAGACATGACTCAACCAGGATAGACACCGCAGCGGACATCGCCCACCCGAGTGCGCTGAGCACGGCTTTCGATGCTCAGGCGACCGCCTGCGCAGCCACCTCGCGGCGAGCCGGTGCCGTCACGTCGACGGCGACCTCGCGGCCGGTGCCGACCGCGTCGGCGGGAGCGATCAGCGCCCGCGCCTGCGCGGCGAGCCTGCGCCGATCGCCCGCAGGCATCTGCAGTTCGAACACGGTGACGGTGATCTGCAGGTCGCGCGAGCGCACGATCCGCATCAGCGTGCTGCCGATCGTGTCCTGTCCCAGGAACCCCGGCATGGTGGTGTCGTGCCCGCGGTCGGTGTACGACAGGCGCACCGGCAGGACGGGGACGCCCGCGTCGATCGCGGCCTGGAAGAAGGCGGGATGGAACCGGCCCGAGGCGGTTCCGCACCAGGTGGTGCCCTCCGGGAACACGGCGACGGCCCGTCCCCGATCGAGGATCCCGGCGACCCGGTCGACCATCGGTCGCAGCCGGCGCAGGTCTCCGCGCACATGCGGCAGGACGCCGAAGAGCCGCGCCACCGGACCGAAGCCGCCCATTTGCAGGACCTCGCGTTTGGCGACGAACCGGGCCGGACTCACTCCCGCGAGGGCCACGATGTCGAGGAACGAGATGTGGTTTGCCACCATGAGCGCGCCGCGGAGCCGGCGGCCGTCGGCCGGTCGACGGTCGTCGACGGTGAGGCTCACCCCCATCGTCCGCAGTGCGATGCGGGCGCTGCCGCGCCAGTACCCGTGCCGGACCGGTCGCGGCAGGACGATCGTCGCGGCACCGACCGTGACCACCGTCAGCCCGACCGCCCCGAGCGCGGTCAGCCGCGCGGCCGCACGCCACCCGGGGGCCGGCGGCACACTGGTGTGGACGCAGTGCGCGCCGCACGGGCTGACCGGCATCCAGGCGCTGTCACCGCTCGCTATCGGTTCGCTCATCCGGGACCGCCCTACTGCTCGCGGTGGCCGAGCCGGTTCATGGCGCCGCGCAGCCGCTCGGTGTAGCGCTGATCGCCGCGATGCCGGTCGAGGACGGTCAGGAAGTCGCCGACGTCGAAGACCTCGTCGAAGGCGGGTTCGCCGCACACGCGGGCGCCCAGCCGGACGTAGCCGCGCAGGAGGGCGGGCAGCCGATTCGTCTCGGGCGGCTCGAGATCGTCGAGCGGGCGGCCGTCGACGAGCACCTGCCGGTACGGGAAGACCTGCCACTGCGCGCGGTGCTTGTCGCGCGCCAGATCGCGAATGCCGCGCAGTTCCCGGCCCCGACCGATCGACGATTCGAGGGGCACCGACACGCAGCCCATCAGATACCGGTAGCCGCCCTCCTCCAGGTAGCCGAGCAACGCCGCCCACAGCATCGCGGTCACCGAGCCGCTGCGGTGGCCGGGGTCGACCACCGCGCGCCCCATCTCGACGGTCTCGCCGCGGATCTCGGTCAGCTCGTCGAGATCGAACTCCCCGGCCGAGTACCACCCGCCGGCGGCGATGGCGCGCGGCGGCGGCAGGACGCGGGCGCAGCCCACCAGCGCTCCCGTCGGCAGGTGATGGACGAGCAGATGCTCGCAGTAGGCGTCGAACTCGTCGGCGTCCCGGCCCGAGGCGGCGTCGCCGATCGAGTCCGAGTAGCCCGGCTCGTTGTTGAAGACCTCGTAGCGCAATCGTTGGGCGGCGTCGACCTGGCCGCCGTCCTCGGTGATCGACACCGCGTAGTCGCCCCCGGACAGAAGTACCCGGCGCGCTGCGGTCACGGAGTTGCCGAAATCCATAACTGTCATGCCTGAGAGTCAAGGCGGTTCGTCCGACAGCGCCGACAATGCGACGTGGCGCCCCCGGACACGGCAGGTGAACTTCTCGCGCACCCACCGACGGCGGCGGCCCCGCCGCAGGAGATCCTGCGGCGGGGCCGGCCTGGTGCCTACGCGGGCGATCAGCGCATCACTTGCGCTTGTTGATCTCCTCGGTGAGCTGCGGTGCGACGTTGAACAGGTCGCCGACGACGCCGTAGTCGCTGATCTCGAAGATCGGGGCCTCTTCGTCCTTGTTGACGGCCACGATGGTCTTCGAGGTCTGCATGCCCGCGCGGTGCTGGATCGCACCGGAGATGCCGAGCGCGATGTACAGCTGCGGCGAGACGGTCTTGCCCGTCTGACCGACCTGGAACTGACCCGGGTAGTAACCGGAGTCGACGGCCGCGCGCGAAGCGCCGACCGCGCCGCCCAGGGCGTCGGCGAGGGCCTCGACGACCGAGAAGCTCTCGGCCGAGCCGACACCGCGGCCACCGGAGACGACGACCGAGGCCTCGGTCAGCTCCGGACGGTCGCCACCGACGTTGGGTGCGAAACCGGTGATCTTGACCCCGCCCTCCTGGGCCGGGACCTCGACGTTGACGACCTCGCCGGCCGCAGCGGCCGGAGCGGCCTCGACGCCGCCGGGGCGGACCGAGATGACCGGGGTGTCGCCGCCGGCCTGGGCGTCGACGGTGAACGCGCCACCGAAGATCGAGTGGACGCCTGCGCCGCCCTCCTTGACCTCGATGACGTCGGTCAGCAGGCCCGAGCCCAGACGCACGGCCAGCCGGCCGGCGATCTCCTTGCCGTCGGCGGTCGCCGCGACGAGGACGCCCGCGGCGCCGTTGGCCTCGGCGAGCTGCGAGAGCACGTCGACGGCCGGGGTGATCAGGTAGTTCGCGACGTCGTCGGACTCGGCGACGTAGATCTTCTCGGCGCCGGCCTCGGCGAGGGCGCCGGTGACGCCGGCGGCCGAGCCCGGCTTGCCGACGACGACGGCGGACGGGGTGCCCAGGGCGCGAGCGGCGGTGATGAGCTCGCTGGTGACCTTCTTCAGCCCACCTTCGGCATCCTGCTCAACGAGCACGAGTACTTCAGCCATGTTTGTTCTCCTGAATGTCTTTGGGTTCGCCAGTGGAAGTGGTGGTCGCGGTGATCAGATGATCTTCGACGCGACCAGGTACTCGGCGACCTTGATGCCGCCGTCGCCCTCGTCGGTGACGCGCTCGCCGGCGGACTTCTCCGCCTTGGGGGTCACCCCGGTGACGGTGCTGCCGGCGTTCGCCAGACCGACGGTGTCGGCCTCGACGCCGATCTCCGCCAGCGTCAGCACGGCGACTTCCTTCTTCTTGGCGGCCATGATGCCCTTGAAGGACGGGAAGCGCGGCTCGTTGATCTTCTCGTTGACCGAGACGATGGCCGGCAGCGAGGCCTCGACGTTGAAGATGCCCTCGTCGGTCTCGCGCTCGCCGCGCAGGGTCTCGCCGTCGACCTCCAGCTTGCGCAGGTGGGTCAGGTGCGGGAGCTCCAGGTACTCGGCGACCATGGCCGGCACCGCGCCGCTGCGGCCGTCGGTGGCCTCATTGCCTGCGATGACCATCTCGACGCCCTCGACGGTGCCCAGCGCCGAAGCGATCACGTAGGCGGTCTGGACCGCGTCGCTGCCGTGCATCAGGTCGTCCTTGATGTGGATCGCCTTGTCGGCGCCCATCGACAGCGCCTTGCGGATCGCATCGGTGGCGCGCTCGGGACCCACGCAGAGGAGAGTCACCTCACCGCCATTGGCTTCCTTGATCTGCAGTGCCTCTTCGACGGCGCGCTCGTTGATCTCATCGAGCACCGCGTCGGCGGCTTCCCGGTCGAGCGTGTAGTCGCCATCGGCGAGCTTGCGCTCGGACCACGTGTCGGGAACCTGCTTGATCAGAACGACAATATTCGTCATGGGTCTTCGTCGACCTCCTGCTTCGGGTTCGGCAACTTACCGGCCGGTAAGGCCATGGGTCTCTCCTCACTTTAGCGGCTGGCCACGGAGGGGAGAACATGGCACCGATCACTTCCCGACTACCGGGCGCCGCCGAGCCGGGTACTAAGGTCGAGGCGATGACCGAGATTTCACCGACTGCGCCGCTCACCGGATCGTCCCCCGCCGGGGCCGCCGATCCGGCGGCTCCGCAGTCCGACCAGCTGGCGCTCACCGGTGAGCGCACCGTGCCCGGGATCGCCGCGGAGAACTACTGGTTCCGCCGACACGAGGTGGCCTACGAGTTCGTTCTCGATCGGTGCGCCGACCTCGACGTCCTCGAAGCCGGGTCCGGCGAGGGCTACGGCGCGTCCATGCTCGCCACTCGCGCCCGGTCGGTGACCTGCGTCGACTACGACGAGCAGGCCGTCGAGCACACCCGTCGCCGCTACCCCGAGCTCATCGTGCATCGCGGCAACCTCATCGACCTGCCGCTGGCCGACGCGTCGGTCGACGTGGTGGTCAACTTCCAGGTCATCGAGCACCTGTGGGATCAGAGCGCCTTCGTCGCCGAATGCCACCGCGTCCTGCGCCCCGGCGGCGTCCTGCTGATGAGCACGCCGAACCGGATCACCTTCTCCCCCGGGCGCGACACCCCGCTGAACCCGTTCCACACCCGTGAACTCCACGCCGCCGAGCTGACCGAGCTGCTCGAGCAGGTCCCCGGGTCGGCCGGGTTCACCGTGGAACAGATGCTCGGGGTCTACCACGGCGCGGCGCTGCAGGCCCTCGACGACAAGTGGGGCGGTTCGATCATCGACGCGCAGATCGAGCGCGCCCTGGCCGGCGACGACTGGCCCGCCGAGCTGACCGCCGACGTCGCCGCCGTGGCGACCGCCGACTTCGACATCCGATCGGCCGCCGCGGCCGACATCGATGCCAGCCTCGATCTGCTGGCCGTGGCCGTACGCCGCTGACCGCGGCCGACGACGTCATGGCGGCCGCCCGACTCGTCCGGCCGCCGGGCGTTCCCGCCGCAAGGCGGTCTGACACCGTGAGGGATCTGAAACTGTCATGAGCACGACCCCCGCCGCAGCGAGCACCGCCGCGGTTCCCGGCCAGTTCACGCTGGTGCTCCACTCCCATCTGCCCTGGCTGGCCAATCACGGCCGCTGGCCGGTCGGCGAGGAGTGGCTGTATCAATCGTGGGCCCACTGCTACCAGCCGGTGTTCGCCGCCCTGCGGCGCCTGGCCGACGACGGCTTCACCGATGTGCTCTCCCTCGGCATCACCCCGGTGCTCGCCGCCCAGCTCGACGATCCGCACTGCGGCACCTCCATGTACGAGTGGCTCGCCGACTGGCAGTTGCGCGCGATGGAGGCGGCGACCTCCGCCGATCCGCTGCACCGAGCCATGGGCCACCGCGAGTTCCGTTCCGCCGCAGCCGCATTGACCGACTTCGAGACCCAGTGGCGGCACGGCGGCAGCCCGCAGATCCGGCCGCTGGTGGCCGACGGGGTCATCGAACTCCTCGGCGGCCCCCTCGCGCACCCCTTCCAACCGCTGCTGGACGACCGCCTGCGCACCCTCTCGCTGGCCGAGGGCCTGGCCGATGCGGAACTGCGCTGGGGCACCCGACCGACCGGGATCTGGGCACCGGAGTGCGCCTACACGCCCGGGATGGAGGACGGCTATCGCGCCGCCGGCGTGAGCCACTTCATGGTCGACGGCCCCACCCTCCACGGCGACACCGCCCTCGGGCGCCCCGTCGGCGACTCCGGCGTCGTCGCCTTCGGCCGCGATCTGACCGTCAGCTACCGCGTCTGGTCCCCCAAGTCCGGGTATCCCGGCCACGCCGACTACCGCGACTTCCACACCTACGATCACCTGACGGGGTTCAAACCCGTGCGCGTGACCGGCAAGAATGTGCCGAGTGAGGCGAAGAAGCCGTACGACCCGGAGCTGGTGAGCCCGGTCGTCGACCGGCACGTCGACGACTTCATCGACTGCGTGCGTCGGCGGCTCATCACCGAATCCGAACGCATCGGGCGGCCGGCGCACGTGGTGGCGGCCTTCGACACCGAGTTGTACGGACACTGGTGGCACGAGGGTCCGGTGTGGCTCGAGCGTCTGATGCGTCGACTGCCCGAGGCGGGCGTCACCGTCGGCTCGCTGGCCACCGCGCGACGCGAGGGCTTCGTCGGCGAGCCGGTGGCGCTCGGCGACTCGTCGTGGGGTTCGGGCAAGGACTGGCGCGTCTGGGAGGGACCGCAGGTGCAGCACCTGGTCCAGCTCAACAGCGAGGTCACCGCGACCGCCCTCGACTCGCTCGACAAGCGCCGCGACGGTCGTACCGGTCGCGATCCGGTCGCCGACCAGATCCTGCGCGAGACGCTGATGACCGTGCAGTCCGACTGGCCGTTCATGGTCTCCAAGGACACCGCGGCGGGCTATGCGCAGGACCGCGCCTACAAGCACGCGCACGCCACCCGCGAGATCTGCGCGGCCTCCGACGCCGGCCGCGACCAGCGCGCCGCGCAGTTGGCGGCCGGTTGGCGTCGGCCCGACAACCTGTTCGGGGCGCTCGACGCCCGCCGTCTGCCGAACCGGGAAGGCGGTCTGTGATGCGAGTGCTGGTGATCTCCTGGGAGTACCCGCCGGTCGTCGTCGGCGGCCTGGGCCGACACGTGCACCACCTGGCCGAGGCCGTCGCCGATCTGGGCCACGAGGTGATCGTGCTGACCCGGCAGCCGTCGGGCACCGACGCCACCACCCACCCCACCACCGACACCGTGGTCAACGGCGTCCGGGTGATCGCGGTCGCCGAGGACCCGCCGGTCTTCGACTTCGGCGCCGACATGATGGCGTGGACCCTGGCCATGGGACACGGCTTCGTCCGTGCCGGGCTGCGGATTCTGCGCGACGAGCCCGCCCCCGACGTCATCCACGCCCACGACTGGCTCGTCGCTCACCCGGCGATCGCCCTCGCCGAGTACTTCGACGCCCCGCTCGTCGCGACGCTGCACGCCACCGAGGCCGGACGGCACAGCGGCTGGGTGGCCGGGCACATCAACCGGCAGGTCCATTCGGTGGAGTGGTGGCTGGCGGGCGCCGCCGACTCGCTCATCACCTGCTCGGCGTCCATGCGCGACGAGGTCGGCGCACTGTTCGGCCCCGACCTCCCGCCGATCACCGTGATCCACAACGGCATCGACGTCGGCACCTGGTGCTTCATCGAGCGCACGCCGCGGACCGGGGCGCCCGAGCTCCTGTTCGCCGGTCGCCTGGAGTACGAGAAGGGCGTCCAGGATCTGCTGGAGGCGCTGCCCGCGATCCGCCGCGCGCATCCGGGCACCCGGCTCACCGTCGCCGGCGACGGAACGCAGTCGGACTGGCTGCACGAACGGGCCCGCGAGCATCGAGTGGCCGACGCCGTCGACTTCGTGGGGAAGAAGGACCGCGACGGTCTGATGGAGCTGATGCACCGCTGCGACGCGATCGTCCTGCCCAGTCGCTACGAGCCCTTCGGGATCGTCGCCCTGGAGGCGGCCGCCACCGGCATCCCGCTGGTCACCTCCACCGCGGGTGGCCTCGGCGAGGCGGTCGCGGACGGCGAGACCGGATGGACCTTCGAGCCCTTCGATCCGGCCGGGCTCGCCGCCGCGGTCTGCGCCGCCCTCGACGACCCGGACGCGGCGCAGCGACGCGCCCGCCGCGGCCGCGCCCGACTCAACGAGGAGTTCACCTGGCACGCGATCGCCGACCGCACCGCGCAGGTGTATCGCAGCGCCCGGCGCCGACCCGACCGACCGCTGGGCCGCCCGACGATCCCCTTGCGCCCCATGCCGGAACGGGACCCGAACGTCTGACCGCTGCGGCGCCGTCGCTCGCCGGCGGCGGCGGCGACACGCACCCTGGCACAGATCCAAACTGAATTCATCTGAACGACCGACCCTCGATTCCGCCGAACCGAGTAATGAAATGTCGGAGATCACCGAATATCTGATCAGTGGCATTCGCCACGTGATCGCAGCACGGCGGTGACCGCAGGCCCGCCGCGACTCGGAGGTAGACAGATGAACCGGAAGACCAAGGGCGCACTGGCCGTCGGCGCAGGCGCGATCCTGCTGCTCGGCGGAGCGGGATCGTACGCACTGTGGAGTGACGAGTCCCCGGTGGGCGGCGACGCGATCACCACCGGCGACCTCCAGCTGACCTGCGGCACCGGCGGCACCTGGACCGACGTCTCCCCCGACGGAGTCGTCGGCGGATCCGCGGTCGACCCGGCGACCGACCTGATGGTCCCCGGCGACTGGTGGAAGTACGCGAACACCTGCACGGTGGTCGCGACCGGCAAGAACATGCACGCCCAGATCAGTGTCGACACCGCGTCCGTCCCCGGATCGACCATCACCGACCCCGCCTGCGGCGGCGACTGCGTCACGTTCGACAACACCGCCGCCATCGGCGCCGGAACGCCCGTCAGCACCCCGGTCACGGTCAACGACGGCGACTCGGTCGCCGTCGGCGTCGTGGTGAAGTTCAACCGCGACACCCCCAACCGCGTCGGTGTCAACACCACGCTCAACGTCGACGGCATGAAAGTCGTGCTGAACCAGGTTCGGCCGTAACGGTCCGACCGACTCCGAACCGCGTGGTCACCCGACGCAACATCCTCTTCGCGGCCCTGGGCGTCCTGGTGGTGTCGCTGATCTTCGGATCGGTGTACACCACCGGGGCCCTGTGGGCCGACCAGCAGACCGAGAACGGCGGCGACGTCGAGACCGGGTCGATCCTGCTGGCCCCCGGGGCAGGCACTGCCGACACGTTCACGTTCGACGCGCTCGCCGCCGCGAACATGCTCCCCGGCTCGTCGACGTCGGCCGCCCTGACGATCACCAACGGCGGCAGCACCCCGCTGCGATTCCGCCTGGCCACCGCCGGACCGGGCCAGCTCGCGCCGGCCGGCACCGCGGTGACGATGAACCTCGCGGGCACGCAGGGACCGGGATGCCCCGGCACCGGCGCCGCGTTCGACGCGAAGGACACCTCGTCGCCGACCACGGCGTTCACCACCTCGTCCGCGCCGACCGGCTGGTGGCCGCTGGCCAAGGGCGCGAGCACCACGTGGTGCATCACCGCCAAGCTCGTGTCGGTGTCCCCGCAGACCGCGCCCGCGACCTTCCGGATGATCTTCGGCTTCGCCGCGGAGCAGACCCGATGACCGCGCCCGCGACCCCGGACTCCGTCGCCGAAGCCGACCCGCCCGTCCCCCGGACGCCGCGGCAACGCGCACTCCACCTCCTGTGGCAGGGCGCCAGCTGGCTCCTGCTGGCCGCGGCGTTCGCGGTCCTGGTCGGCACGATCGTCGTCCCCAAAGTCGCCGGCGCCCGACCGTACACGGTGCTGACCCCGTCGATGAAGCCCGACTATCCGCCGGGGACGCTCATCGTCGTCAAACCGCGCCCGATCGACTCGATCGCGGTCGGCGACGTCATCACCTACCAGATCGCCTCCGGTCGGCCGGACGTGATCACCCACCGCGTGACCGAGATCCAGCGCGCCGCGGACGGCGCCCCGCGGTTCGTGACCAGGGGCGACAACAACGGCATGGCCGACCCGGTGCCGGTCCGCCCGGTCCAGGTGCGCGGGGTCCTGTGGTACTCGGTCCCGTACCTCGGCTTTGTGAACACGTGGTTCACCGGCGCCAAGCGCACCGTCACCGTCTTCGTCCTGGCCGGCCTGCTGTTCGCATACGGCGCCTGGCAGTTCTATGCGGACTGGCGAGCCGAACGACGCCGTCGCCGCGCCGAGGAGGCCGCGGCCGGACCGGCCGACGACACCCCGACGACGCCGCTCACCGAGATCCCGGTGGACACCGCGCCCATACCCCGAGCGAGCATCGGCCACCGTCGACCCGCACCGCAGGAGGATCCGCAGTGAGACGCACCCGCTCCCGCCCGACCGACCGCGCGCCCGTGATCGACTCGCGCCGCGTGCGGGCCCTGCTCGCGAGCGGAATCCTGCTGGGCACCGGAGCGATCGGCACCACCGCGCTGTGGTCGACGTCGCCGCAGACCACTTCGGGACAGTTCAGCACCGGATTCATCGACATCCGGATGAGCCAGTCGTCGAACAACACCGACCCGAACGCCACGAAGAACCTCGCGGTCGCCTTCCCCGGCAGCCTGCTGCCGGGGAACAAGTCGGCGGTGATGGTGTCGATCAACAACCGGGGCACGGTCCCGTTCACGGTGACGATGTCGGCGAAGGTCGACGCGGTGTTCGCCGGCGCCTTCGACCTCGCTGCGTTCTCGCCGAACGGCACCGGCGGCCTGCAGATCACGAACGGCTCCTGCACGGCGGTGACCGGCTCACCGACCGCCTGGCCCGTCAAGCAGCTCAACACCAACGACCAGCAGGTGGTGTCGGGCACCACCGCCGTCCCCGTCGGCGCCGGCGGCTGGCAGCCGATGTGTCTGGAGATGCGGCTGCGGACCGACGCACCGGACACCGCCGCGGGGAAGACCGCGACCGCCACCCTCACCTACACCGCGACGAGCACGTGATGATCGACGACGACGCCCCCACCGTGGCCTTCCCCGTGCTGCCTCTCCCCGGCCCCGCCGTCTCCGGCGCCCGGCCGCGGCGCCGCGTGGCCGATCGGCTGCTGACCGTCGCTGCGATCGTCGGCGCCCTCTGCCTGATCCTCACCGTCGCCGCGCTCGCCTTCGGGATCCGGCCGGTGATCTTCGAGACCGGCTCCATGTCGCCGGCGATCCCGGCGGGCTCCCTCGGTGTCTCGCGCACCGTGGCCGCCGCCGACGTGCACCCGGGCGACGTCGTCGGCGTCACTCGCGACGACGGCGTCCGCGTGACGCACCGCGTGGTGTCGGTGACCGGTCTCGACGACGGCGGCAGGCGGCTGGTCCTGCAGGGCGATGCGAACCCGGTCGCCGATGCGCAGCCGTACACCGTGGACCGGGTGACCCGGGTCTATGTCACGGCGCCGTGGCTCGGATACGCGGCCGTCTGGCTGAAGAACCCGTACACGCTCGCCATGCAGGTCGTGGCCCTGCTCGCGCTGTTCGCGATCGCCTTCGCACCCCGGCGCGGCTGGCGGAACACTCCGCTCGCGGGCCGCCTGCTCGCCGGGACCGCCGCGGCGACCGTCGCGGTGGTCGCCGCGTCCGGCGCCCACGGCACCGGTCCCGCCCAGGCGGCACTGGGCGATGCGGCGACGGTCACCGGAACAGTGACCACCGCGCGGCCGAATCGAGCGCCCAGCGTGCAATGCGTCGACTACCCGGGGGTGCTCAACCTCTTGGCGGGCGCCGCCGATCTGAAGATCGCGAATCCGGCACCCGCGAACGGCGTCTACAGCTACGAGCTGCGGATCGCCGGTCGGTCGGGCGTCTTGACGACGGTCGGTCCGACGACCGCGAATCCGGTGACCGTTCGGATCGCCAACGGCCTGCTCGCCGCTCTGGTCGGCACCTTGACCGGCAACAGCGGACCGTGGACCGTGGAGGTCTACAGCAAGGTCGGCAACTTCTATTCGGCGACCGCGGTCCTGGTACCGATCAAGGTGGCGCTTCTTCCCCTGCTGAGCGTCCAATGCAATCCGGAGGGGACCTACCCGGGTTCGGCTCCCCTCGCCCGCCGTCTCACCGGCCCCGAGTCGACGTCCGAGTCGGCGTCGGCGCCCTCGTCGTCCACACCGGCCACCGCCTCGGCGCCTCCGATCGATTCTTCGTCCACGTCGTCGCCTGCACCGTCTGTGAGCGGTTCCCCGTCGGCAACCGCCTCTACGACGGCGCCGTCAACCACGACCTCCGCAGCGACGACCGCGTCCTCGACCCCGCCCGCCCCGACGCTGCCGCCGGGCGGCACCGCTACCGCCTCCGGTGCCTTCGCCTTCTATCGAGACGGCGACTCCCTCACCGTCCGGGACGCGACGTCGGCCGAAGTGGTCTACCGCGGGAGCTTCCCGTCGTCGAGCACGGTGCGGTGGCTCCCCGGGACCGAGGAGTTGGAGATCACCGAACCCGACGGCACGGTCGTCGTCGTGAGCCGGACCGGCACCGAATGGGTCGAGCACCGCACACCGCCGCCGGCCACCGCGTCCGAGGTCCCGGTCGCGAAGTAGGCG
This sequence comes from Gordonia aichiensis, assembly GCF_039946255.1. Lineage (GTDB taxonomy): Bacteria > Actinomycetota > Actinomycetes > Mycobacteriales > Mycobacteriaceae > Gordonia > Gordonia aichiensis_A. Next base: position 186,875 of record NZ_JBCDWL010000006.1, read on the forward strand.
AGCGGCTCGATCAGTCGCCCGCGCCGTCTCGCTGGGCCGCCGCCTTCTTGCGTTCGATGTCGGCCAGGGCGCGTTCGAGTTCGGCACGCTGCTCGGCCCCGGCCTCCCACGCCTCCTTGCGGTTCTTGACCATCCGGGCGGGCGCGCCGACGGCGATCGCGTAGTCGTCGATCACGCCCTTGACCACCGCGTGCGCCCCCAGGACGCAGCCGCGGCCGACGACGGTGTTGCGCAGCACGGTCACCTTGGTGGCGATCCAGGTGTCGGGCCCGATCCGAACCGGTCCCTTGACGATGCCCTGATCCTTGATCGGCATCTCCAGGTTGTCGGTGACGTGGTCGAAGTCGCAGATGTAGCACCAGTCGGCGATCAGCGTCGAACCGCCGATCTCCATGTCCAGGTAGGAGTTGACGACGTTGTTGCAGCCGAAGACCGTCTTGTCGCCGATCCGCATGCTGCCCTCGTGGCAGCGGATCGAGTTGCCGTCGCCGATGTGCACCCAGCGGCCGATCTCCATGCGCGCCAATTCCGGGGTCGCGTGGATCTCGACGTCCTTCCCCAGGAACACCATGCCGCGCAGCACGATGTGCGGATTCGCCATCCGGAAGCGGGCCAGCCGGTAGTAACGCACCAGGTACCAGGGCGTCCAGGCGCGGTTGCGTTTGATCCAGCGCAGCGAGTCGAGGGTCAGAAAGCGCACCTGCTGCGGGTCGCGGCGGCGTCCGGCGCGCCACCGCGAGCGGTACGACGCGTTCCACATCGTGGTCATGCAGACAAACATAATCCACCGCCGCCGATGCACGTCCGCCGCATCGTCGGGCCGCGGCGGGCGACGGACCCGACGAACAGACGCGATAGAGTCGTGCGCGGACGCGGCGGCAGCCGCACCTTCACCAGATCGGAGCACGATGACCCAGGCCGCACGCCGACGCATGCGCGCGATCGTCCGCGCAGCAGTACTCGGAACGCTGACCGCACTGGTCCTCACCTCCTGCTCCGACGGTCACCTCGACGTCCGATCGGTTCCGGCCGCGGGCTGGTCGTCGTACGGCGGCAACAGCGCCAACAGCAACTTCAGCTACGCCCGGCCGCCGAGCGATCTGGCGCTGTCGTGGACGCGCCCGACCGGCGGACCGGTCACGAGCCCGGTGACGATGAACGGCGGCGGCGACGTCGTCGTCGGCGCCAACACGCCGACCGGCTGCAACCTGCTGGTGCTGGACAACCGGAACGGCCGCAAGAACTTCTGCAAACGCATGGCCAACGGCTTCTGGGGCAACGCGGCCCTCGTCGACCAGTTCGCCCAGCCCTATCTCGGTGAACCCGGCCGATTCCTCGCCCTGACCGGTGGCGGCGCCATCCGCTGGCGCAAGGACGTGATCGGCGTGCCGACGTCGGCCAAGTTCGTCGGGCCCGGTCACGTTCTGATCACCACCTCCCTCGGCCGGCTGATGATCGTCAACGCGCAGACCGGCGACCCGGTGGGCCCGGAGAAGGCGCTGTGGACGCGGCCCGCCACCGACCCGCTGACCGGGTTCGGCGACTGCGTGACCGGCGGTCCCGAATGCGCGGTGTCGGCACCGCCCGCCGTCGACTGGGGCCACGAACGGGTCTTCCTCAACTTCTTCCCGGAGGGCGCACGCACCTCCCAGGTCAAGGCCCTCGGCTATGCGCGCGAGGACCACGAGCGCACGCTCACCGACCTGTGGTCCGCGGACCTGCCCGGCGGCGTGGTCGGCGCGCCGACGGTGTCGGCCGACGGCAAGACCGTCTACGCCTTCGGCCGCGACGGGCGCCTCTACGCCCTCGACGCCGCCGACGGCGCCGTCCGCTGGAGCCACGACAACAGCGGCTACGGCTTCGGAACCATGAGCGTCTCCCCCGACGGCACCATTGTGCCCGCGGGCACGATCGGCGCACCGCTGGTGATCCTGCACGACGACGGCGACAAGGCCGTCGAGGTGGCCCGGCGCGACGACGTGCAGACCGCGGGCCTGTCGGCGCAAACCGCGGCGGGCACCGTCTGGACGGTGGTGCGCAGCGGTCCCGAACTGCAGTTGGAGCTGATGGAGGTCGACGCGAAGACCGGCGCGACCAAGCGGACCCTGCCGATGCCCGAGGCGAAGGGATTCGCCACCGGTGTGGCCGTCTCCGCCGCGGGACAGATCGCCGTCGCCACCAACATCGGCGCGGTGTACTACTTCAGCCCCGAGTCCTGACCCGACGCCGACGCTGACCCGACGCAGGCGCTGACCCGCCGGCGCCGACCCACGGTCAGGGCGCTCGCACGCCCGATTCGCACAGGAATGCCGTCCCCGCGCGTCCGATCCTGGTCATGATCAGGGTCAGGGGTCGAGATCCCTTGAGCTTCAACCGCTTCCGCAGCCGATCGGGATCGATGTCGAGGCCGCGGACCAGGATCTCCAAGCTCCCGCAGTCGTGGGCGGCGAGCGCACCGCGCAGCACCTTCTCCGTGACGCCGAGCCGATCGAGGACGCGGAAGCCGCGCTCACCCGCCGGAACCGAGTCTCCGGTCAGGTAGGCGATCTGCGGGTCGAGCTGACGCAGCCCGTGCCTGCGGGCGTAGTGCCTGACCAGCCCGGCCCGCACCACGGCCCCGTCCGGATCGACGATCCACTCCCCCACGCCGGGCTCGTCGAGCTCGTCGTCCTCGTCGCTGGTGACCTCGTAGTCGGCGCCCCCGGTGCGCAGCACGGTCGCCCGCCGCGCCGGTCGGTCGACTTCGGCCCACAGGCAGGCCTCCCGGACACCGCCGTCGAGGGAGACCAGTTGCACCTGCCCCTCGAACCCGAAGCGGTCGCGCAGCAGCCGGTAGTCCAGGCCCGGCGCGCACTTGACCACCAACTGGCGGCCCGCGTACACCGACAGCAGTTCCAGCAGCGGCGGATCGAGTTCGTCGAGTTTGAACGTGCGGCCCCGCGCATTGCGGCGGGCGGGGTCGGCGATCACCACGTCGGCCGTCGACACGGGCGCCAGCGCGTCGGCGCGCGCGAGCAGCCACGGTGCCCGCCTCGCGCCGGGTTCCGGCGCGGTCGTCAGGTTGTGGTCGGCCATCGCCAGGCGCACCGGATCGAGGTCGCTGCCGATCGTCCCGGCGATCCCCTCGGTCTCGGTCAGCGCCATCAGCTCGGAGCCGATCGAGCAGGTGACATCGTGGACCACGGCGCCGGGGGTCCGGGCCGCGATGTCGGCGGCCCGGTGTCGGGCGACGGCCGATGCCGTCGCCTGCTGCAGCGCCACGTCGCTCGCGAGCAGCGTCGCGGCGGCGTCGAGCTTCCCGACTGCCTTGCGGCGCACGCGGACCGCCTCGATCACTGCGGCCGTGCGGTCGCCGTAACGCGCTCGCAGTTCGGGCATCTCCCGCAGCAGCGTCTCGGGACTCAGCGTGAACTCGGCGGCCACCTGCAGCGCCTTCTCGCCGTATCGGGAACGAAGGAACGCGACGTCGTCGATGCTGAACTCGTACCCCACAGCGTCACTGTAGTCGTCGCGCGTGGCCGCGCCCGCACCAGACCGCCTCGGCGCCGGTGCGGCTGTCTTCGGCTGACGCCGAACAGAATTCCCCGCTCAGCGCCGACGACGACCGGGAGGCCAGTGTCGGTGCTGAGCGGGGAATCTGATCCGGATCGGTGTGCCTACTTCTCCGGCTTCACGCCGGTGATGAGGACGTTGTAGAAGAACTTCGGCGGGACCACCTTGCGCAGGATGTTCTCATCGAGCCAGGTCATCTTCTTCCAGCCGCCGAAGGCGAAACCGGCCCAACCCCAGCCCAGCTTCTCCGGCGGCACCGCCGCCTCGAAGGTGCGGACCGGCCAGCCGAGCATCGCCGCCGCCAGCTCCTCGGCGGTCGTCTCGACCTGGACGGCACCGGCGGCGGTCGCGAGGCGCTCCAGATCCTCCGGGGAGAAGGTGTGGATGTCGACGACCGCCTCGAGCGCCGCGGCCCGCGAGCTCTCGTCGAGCTCGGCCTGCGGACGACGCCAGCCCTGCAGCGGACCCAGCTTGGTGATGGTGGTGGTGGCCCACCAGGTGGCGCGGCTCATCCACCGCGCGTAGAAGTCGCCGTACGTCGACGGCTCGCCCGCGAAAACGAAGCGACCGCCCGGCTTCAGCACGCGCAGCACCTCGCGCAGCGACTTCTCCACGTCCGGAATGTGGTGCAGCACCGCGTGTCCGACGACGAGATCGAAGGTGTCGTCCTCGTACGGGATGGACTCGGCGTCGGCGACCCGGCCGTCGACGTCCAATCCGAGGTTCTCGGCGTTGCGCAGGGCGACCTTCACCATGCCCGGCGAGAGATCGGTGACCGATCCCTTCTCGGCCACGCCGGACTGCATGAGGTTCAGCAGGAAGAATCCGGTGCCGCAGCCCAGCTCCATCGCCCGCTCGTAGGGCACCGGCGCATCCGGCACGATCTTGTCGAAGCGTCCGCGTGCGAAGTCGATCAGACGCTGGTCGAACGAGATCGACCACTTCTCGTCGTAGGTCTCGGCCTCCCAGTCGTGGTACAGCACCTGGGCCAGCTTGGTGTCGGTCATCGCGGCCGCGACCTGCTCGGCGGTCGCATGCGGGTTCGGCGCCGGGTCCACCCGGTCGGCCGCTACCGCGTCGTCTGCGGCGTCGCTCTGCGCCGCGGGCACGTTCTCGTTCTTGTCTTCGACCGCAGTCATGCGGGGATCCCCTCGTTACTTTCCGGTGAATTCGGCTTTGCCGGGGCCGTTCGCCACGAACGACTCCATGCCGATCGTGCGATCGTCGGTGCCGAACAGGGCCGCGAAGACCTGTTCCTCGATCTTGAGGCCGGTCGCCAGATCGACCTCGAGACCCGAATCGATCGCGGTCTTGGCGGCGGCGAGCGCCACCGATGCGGCACCGGCGAACTGCCCCGCCCACTTGAGCGCCTCGTTGTACACCTCGTCCGGCGCGACGACCTGGTCGACCAGACCGATGCGCAGCGCCTCCTCGGCGCCGACGAAGCGGCCGGTGAAGACCATGTCCTTGGCGCGCGACGGGCCGATCAGGCGCGCCAGCCGCTGCGTGCCGCCGCCACCGGGGATCACCCCGAGCAGGACCTCGGGCACGCCGAGCTTGGCGTTGTCGCCGGCGATGCGACGGTCGGCGCCGAGCGCCACCTCCAGGCCACCGCCGAGTGCGTAGCCGGTGATGGCCGCGACGGTCGGCTTCGGAATCTCCGAGATCGCGCCCAGCGCCCGCTGCAGGCGGCCGGCGACCTTCGCCATGTCCGCACGCGACATGTCGAGCATCTCCTTGATGTCGGCGCCCGCCGCCAGCACCTTGGGTCCGCCGTAGAGGACGACGGCCTTGATGTCGTCGCGCATGCTCGCCTCTTCGGCCGCCGCGGCGAGCTCGGTCTGGACCTGACGGTTCAACGCGTTCATCGGCGGGCGGTTCAACAAGATGGTGCCGACGCCCGGATGTTCCTCCGAGGTCTCCAGGGTTACAAACTCAGCCATGAGGGCAGGCTACCGGTAGGTCAGGTCCAGTTCCCAACCGGACCACAACCGTGAGACAGTGACGACCGTCACCGGCAGGCTACCGTAGACGCATGGGTGGCGAGCCAGTGGTCCTGCAGGTCCCGGTTCCGGACGGGTCCGCCGCGGACGCCGCCGTGCGCGAGGTCCGGCTCAGCAGCCCCGATCGCCTCTACTTCCCCGACCTCGGGCTCACCAAACTCGACATCGCGCGGTACTACCTGGCCGTCGCCGACGGAATCACGCGCGCCCTCCATCACCGTCCGTGCATGTTGCACCGTTTTCCGCGCGGCACGACCGAGAAGAAGGTCCACCAGAAGAAGCTGCCTGCCGGTGCACCCGACTGGGTGCAGACGGTCGACATCTTCTTCCCCCGCTACTCGCGCACGGTGGCCGAACTGTGCGTCACCGAACCGGCCGCCGTCGTGTGGGCGGTCCAGATGTCGACCGTCGAGTTCCATCCGTGGAACTCCCGGCGCGAGCAGGTGGAGCGACCCGACGAATGGCGCATCGACCTGGACCCGATGCCGGGCGCCGATCTGGCGCGCGTGCGCCGCGTGGCACACGTGGCGCACGAAGTCCTCGACGAACTGGGCATCGTCGGCTACCCGAAGACCTCCGGCGGACGCGGCCTGCACATCTACGTCCGCATCGCGCCGGACTGGGATTTCCACGACGTGCGCCGCGCCGCGCTCGCCTTCGGGACCGAGGTGGCGCGTCGCCTGCCCGGCGACGCGACCGTCACCTGGTGGCGCAAGGACCGCGATCCGAACGCGGTCTTCATCGACTTCAACCAGAACGCGCGCGACCACACGATGGCCGCCGCCTACTCGATCCGCGCCAATGCGCGCGCCACGGTGTCGGCGCCGCTGTCGTGGTCGGAGATCGACGACGCCGAACCGGACGACTTCACGGTCACCACGATGCCCGGCAGGTACGACGCGCTGGGCGACCTCCACGCCGGCCTCGATGACCGCGCACATCGCCTCGACACCCTGCTCGAATGGGCCGACCGCGACGGTCTGGCCGCACCCGATTCCCAGGCGCACGAACCCTAGGCTCCGAACGGCGGCCGCCGCCCGCCCGGCACCGGCGCCGCGACGGTCAGGAGTTCGCGTCCTTCAACCGGTCCAACCGTCCGTCGCCGAGGGAGGCGAGGTACGAGGACGAGTCGGCGAAGCGCAGACCGGACAGCCCCGACGGGTCGGCGATCGACGGTTCGATCGGTTCGATGACGTGGTCGGTCGCCATCAGGTCGGCGACCGTCGCGTATCCGGCGATCGTCCGCAGCTGCGACCACGTCGGCGGCAGCAGGAAATGGTTGCCCGCATCCCAGTCCGTCAGCGCCTCCTCGGCGGTCTGCCACATGGTCGCGGCCGCCTCGGAGGTCTCGCCGTCGGCGATCTGCCCGGCCGGCAGTTCGGCCAGGAAGAACCGGGTGTCGTAGCGTCGGACCTCGTTCTTCGGGGTGATCCAGTGCGACAGCGGCGCCAGCAGATCGGTGCGCAGCACCAGCTCGTGGTCGGCGAGGAACTGCGCGAACGACAACTCCTTGTCGACCAGGCGGGCACGCTCGCCGGTGAGGGCCGCAGGATCGGGGTGCACCGCGGTGGCCGAGCCGGCGAGCAGCACGCCGCATTCCTCGAAGGTCTCCCGGACCGCCGCGCACACCAGGGCGCGGGCGCTCTCGACGTCGGTCGCGAACTGCTCGGCCCACCATTCGACGTCGGGGCCGGCCCAGTTGATCTCCGCGTCCCGGTCGCGGTCGTCGACCCCGCCGCCGGGGAAGACGGTCATGCCGCCGGCGAAGGCCATCTGCTTGACCCGGCGCTGCAGGAAGATCTCGATCCCGTCTGCGGAATCCCGGACCAGCACCACCGTGGAGGCGTCACGCAGCGGCACCGCCGCCGCACCTTCTACGAACATCTTCAGAACTCCTTCGTCACCGCCCCCGAACCGAGCGAACGTTCGGGCCCTCTTCGACTGTAGCCGGGGAGCCTGGCGCGGTGTCGGCCCGGTCACATCTCGGACCGGCGATGCCCTCCCGCGCGCCGCGCACGCCGCGCGAAGTACCGGTCGTCGTCGACGCTGACGGTGATGTTCTGCCGGAAGGTCGCCGACAGGTTCTCCGCCGTCAGGGTCTCCTCGAGCGAACCCTGCGCGGTGACCGCGCCTTCGGAGAGCATCATGACGTTCGTGAAGCCCGGCGGGATCTCCTCCACGTGGTGGGTGATCAGGACCAGCGCGGGAGCATCGGGATCGGCGGCCAGGGTGCTCAGCCGATCGACCAGCTCTTCGCGCCCGCCCAGATCCAATCCGGCGGCGGGCTCGTCGAGCAGCAGCAGTTCCGGATCGGTCATCAGCCCGCGCGCGATCAGCACCCGCTTGCGCTCCCCCTCCGACAGGGTGCCGAATCGACGGTCGGCCAGATGCTCTGCACCCATCGACTCGAGGATGTTCGCCGCCTGGGTCCGATCCATCTCGTCGTACTCCTCGCGCCAGCGTCCCAGCACCGAGTAGCCCGCCGAGATCACCAGGTCCGAGACCAGTTCGTCGCCCGGCACGCGGGCCGCCATCGCCGAGCTGACGAGACCGATCCGCGTCGACAGCTCCCGCACGTCGACCCTGCCCAGCTGCTCACCGACGACGAAGGCGTCGCCCCGGGTCGGGAAGTCCATCGCGGCCGCCATCCGCAGCAGCGAGGTCTTGCCCGCCCCGTTGGGTCCGATGATCACCCAGCGCTCGTCCAGCTCTACCTGCCAGTTCACCGGCCCCACAAGGGTTTTCCCGTCACGGATGAGCGAGACGTCGCGGAAGTCGATGAGCAGGTCAAGGTCAGCAATCAGTTCGGTCACCCCTCTATGGTGCCGGATGGCCCACCCGTTCGGGCCGAGTGGAAGGGCGTGGAGAACACCGGCGGCGGAATACCTGAGCTCCGCGAACCGCTGAACCTGTGGTGACCGACTCTCCTTCCTCCCCGGACCCGCTCGTCCGCGACCGCCGCGTCCCGTTCTCACTCCTCGATCTGGCCCAGGTGGGCGGCGGCGAGAGCGTGGGCGAATCCCTCGCACACTCGCGGCGGCTGGCCGAATTCGCCGACAGCGTCGGCTACCGCAGACTCTGGTACGCCGAGCACCACAACATGCCCACGATCGCCTCGGCCGCGCCCGCCGTCCTCATCTCGCACATGGCCGCGCACACCTCGCGGATCCGTCTCGGCGCGGGCGGGGTGATGCTGCCCAATCATTCGCCGCTGGCGATCGCCGAGCAGTTCGGCACCCTCGCCGAGCTGTACCCGGGCCGAATCGATCTGGGTCTGGGCCGCGCCCCCGGCGGCGACGCCGCGACCTTCACCGCGCTGCGTCGCACCCCGGCGGCCGCCGAGAACTTCCCCGGCGACGTCGTCGAGCTGCAGCGGTACTTCGCCGGGACGTCGGTCCACGGGGTGCGGGCCACGCCCGGCGCGGGGACCGGCGTGCCCCTCTACATCCTGGGTTCCTCGCTGTTCGGGGCGCAGCTGGCCGCCGCCCTCGGGCTGCCGTACGCGTTCGCCTCGCATTTCGCTCCCCAGGCCCTGGAGCAGGCGCTGTCGCTGTACCGCCGCGACTTCCGTCCCGCCGAGCTGCCCGACGGGACGCTCAGCCGACCGTCGGTGATGGTCGCCGCGACCGTCATCGCCGACGACGACGCCGACCGCGCCGCAGAACAGCTGCGCCAAGCCAAGATCGCGCGCATCAAGTTCCTGTTCAACCGGGGCCGCAATCTGACCTCCGCCGAGGCCGAGAGCCTTCTGGACGGACCGCAGGGTGCGCAGGTCGACGAGATGCTGCGCTACGCCGCCGTCGGCACCACGGCCGACGTCCTGGCGCAGCTGGACGCCTTCGCCGCCCGCACCGGTGCCGACGAGTTGATCCTCGCGCCCCTGGCCGGTGACCGCGAGGTCTGGTTCGGCACCGTCGAGAAGCTCGCGCCGCCGGCCGTCGGTCGCTGACGGTCAGCGCCGTTCGGCGACGACCGTCAGCGAGCCGGGTTCGATCTCGGTGAAGCCGGCGTCCTGGACCCCCACGACGCGCCCGGCGGCGACCGCCGCCGTCAACTGCGCCCAGTGGCCGGGTCCGGGCCGCCGCACGTCCAGCGGACAGCCCGCGGCGTACCAGTCGGCGGCCTCCGCCTCGGTCATCAGGCGCACCCCCAGCATGGCCGCGTGCCCCACCTGCGCGGCGGTCTTGCCGACGGTCATCGCCAGGTCCGGATTCACCCAGAGCGTCAATCCACCGGGCGCGGTCGGCGCAGGCTCGTCGCCCGGCAGGTCGCCGTCGACGTCGGTGCCGCCGATCTGCAGCTTGGCGATCCGCTTGTCGACCTCGCCGACGCGGCCGGGCACGTAGGCGCGTGCCATCGCGCCGTCGACCTCGGCGGTGACCCCGGCGACGTCCTGCGCGGCCAGCCACTGAGCACCGCGCGCTCGTCGCGCGATCTTGCGGATCCGGGCATCACACCAGGCGTCCATCGGCGCCGCCCACTCGCCGTCATCGGCCACCCGGGGATCGAGGCAGAGCAGGGCGACGGACCTCGCCGCAGCCACCAGGAGACGGTGGCGGCCGGGCGGATCGTTCTTCTCGATGCGCAGAACCATCTGCATGGCCTGCACGTTCGCCGGGTCCTCGGGGTCGTCGTACCTGCCGAGATACGACACGAGACGACGATATTGATCGATCACCTGCACGAAGATCGAGCGTAGCAACCCGTCGTCCGGCCGCCGGCTGCGCACGAGTGGCAGGCTCGTCCGAACGGACCATTTCCGCGGACTCGCTCCGGCGCAGGTCGGCTTCGAATCGCCCGAACCGTAGTATTCACGCGATGTCGACGACGTTCTCCCCGCGGACGGCATCCGGGCGCCCGCGCCGATCGATCGCGACGCGCATCGTCGCCGCCGTCACCGCCGTCCTGTCGGCCACCGCGTGCTCGGTGTCCGCAGCCGATCCGATCCTCGGCGCCTCCGCGTCTCCGACGCCGACGACCGTCGTCGCACCGCGGCAGCCCGAGCCCCTCGCCTCGAACGTGCCGATGGTCGCGTTGCGGCCCGGGGAGCGGCCACCCCAGTTCATCCTGTTCTCCTTCGACGGCGTCGGCGTGAGCCCCAACTGGGATCTGTTCCTCGACACCGCGGCGGCGAGCAACGCCCGCTTCACCGCCCTGATGACGGGACTGTACTTCCTCACCGACGCCGCCCGAGCCCGCTACCGGGCACCCGGTCATCGCCCGGGCGAGGCCGCCATCGGTTTCGGCGGCGACCGCGCCGAGGTCCGCGAGCAGATCGCCCATCTCAACCGGACCTGGCGTGCGGGCCACGAGATGGGCACGCATTACGTCGGTCACTTCTGCCAGGGAACCCGTTATCCCGGGGCGGTATGGACCGCCGCGGACTGGAAGCACGAACTGAACCAGTTCTTCTCGCTGATGACGAACTGGCGGGCCAACACGGGCATCACCGAAGGGCCCGATCTGGCCTTCGGAACCGACGTCGTCACCGGCGGTCGGACCCAGTGTCTGGAGGGGCGGCCCGCCACCGTCTTCCCGGCGCTCCGCGCCCACGGCATGACGTGGGACTCGTCGATGCCGGCGACGCAACCCGGGATCGTCTGGCCGCGACGGGTGCGCGGGATCTGGGAGTTCGCCATCCCGTACGTGTACTCGCCGGCGCTGAAGACTCGACAGACCGCACTGGACTACAACTTCTGGGTGACCTTGAACGGTGCCGCCGACGATCCGAAGGCGGCACGGCGCATGGGCCGCGCGGTGGAGCAGACCTACGAGTACATGTACCGGCGGGCGTTCAACGGCAACCGGGCGCCGCTGGTGATCGCGAACCATTTCAACAGTTGGAGTGGAAACGCCTTCAATCCCGCGACCGCCCGGTTCATGCGCAAGGCGTGCGTCCGGCCCGACACCGTCTGCGCGACCCACCGGGACGTCGTCGCGTGGATGGAGCTGCAGAGTCCGGACGTGCTGGCCGGACTGCAGCGGCTGCCCGCCGTCGCCGTCGACGCCCGCCGTTGAGCCCGGGTCAGTCGATCGGGACGCGGCGGACCATGCCGTCGACCCGGTCGGCCGCCTCCACCTCGTCGCGGGTGACGCCGAGCATGAACAGGACCGCATCCAGGTACGGGTAGTCCAGGGTGGTGTCCGCCACCTCGCGCAGGGCGGGTTTGGCGTTGAACGCGATACCGAGGCCGGCCGCGCTGAGCATGTCGATGTCGTTGGCTCCGTCGCCCACCGCCACGGTCTGTTCCATCGGCACGCCGACCTCCTCGGCGAACGCGGCCAGCGCACGGGCCTTGCCCGCCCGGTCGACGACCTCTCCGACCACCCGGCCGGTCAGCTTCCCGTCGACGATCTCGAGGGTGTTGGCGCGGACGAAGTCCAGCTCCAGCTCCCCCGCCAGCGGTTCGATCACCTGGCGGAACCCGCCGGAGACGACTCCGCAGTGGTATCCGAGCCGGTTCAGGGTGCGGATCGTCGTGCGCGCGCCGGGCGTCAGCTCCAGCGACGCGGCGACACTGTCGATCACCTCGGCGTCCAGTCCGGCCAGGGCCTTGACGCGTTCGTGGAGGGAGTCGGCGAAGTCCAGTTCGCCGCGCATCGCGGCCTCGGTCACCGCGGCGACCTCGGCTTCGCGGCCGGCCTTCGCGGCCAACATCTCGATCACCTCGCCCTGGATGAGGGTCGAGTCCACGTCGAAGACGATGACCCGCTTCGCGCGGCGCGCGAGGCCGCTGCGCTCGACGGCGATGTCGACCGGGTACTTGGCCGAGACGCGGCCGAGCCCCTCGCGGATGTCGGTGTCGGCGTCGTCTCCGCCGACGGCCGAGATCAACAGCTCGAGGCCGGTGAGGGGATAGTCGGCGACCCCGCGGATCGAGTCGATGTTGGCGCCCTGCCGGTGCAGTTCGGCCGAGACGGCCTTGAACGCCTCCGCGGAGATGGGCCGGCCGAGCACGACGACGGCGTGGCTCGACTCGGGCTGCTCGGTGCCGTCGGGGTCGAGGCTGATCTCGACCTGCATGCCGCGCTCATCCATCTGGATGGACACCGCCTCCTGCAGGTCCTCGAGGTCGCCCGCGGTCGCGACCAGCACGCCGAGCGTCAGATGGTTGTGGATCACCACCTGCTCCACGTCGAGGAGGTCGACGCCGACCGCCGACAGCGCCCCCATCAGGGACGAGGTGACACCGGGCTTGTCGGGACCGCTCACCGTGATGAGCACCGTGCGCTTAACGATCGATTCCACACGGTAATTATGGCCGGTGCCGGTTCGGACGGCTCAGGGAGGTCCCCGCCCGGTGAAGCGGGCGGGACGGCCGCGGAGACGACGAACCCCGCGCCCTGTCGACACAGGTACGCGGGGTTCGTCGGAGGTGAGAACTACACGTCGGCAGTCTCGTGCTTGGCGCTGCCCCAACCCACATGGGCTTCCGAGCGCATGCGCTCGACCATGTGCGGGTAGTGCAACTCGAATGCCGGGCGCTCCGAACGGATGCGGGGCAGTTCGGTGAAGTTGTGACGCGGCGGCGGGCAGCTGGTGGCCCACTCGAGTGCGTTGCCGAAGCCCCACGGGTCGTCGACCGTGACGACCTCGCCGTAGCGGTAGCTCTTGAAGACGTTCCAGACGAAGGGCAGCGTCGACAGACCCAGGATGAAGGCACCGACCGTGGATACCACGTTGAGTTCGGTGAACCCGTCCGACGGGAGGTAGTCGGCGTAACGACGCGGCATGCCCTCGTTGCCCAGCCAGTGCTGCACCAGGAAGGTGACGTGGAAGCCGATGAAGGTCAGCCAGAAGTGCCACTTGCCGAGGGTCTCGTCGAGCATGCGGCCGGTCATCTTCGGGAACCAGAAGTAGATGCCCGAGAAGGTGGCGAACACGATGGTGCCGAAGAGCACGTAGTGGAAGTGCGCGACCACGAAGTAGGTGTCCGAGACGTGGAAGTCCAGCGGCGGGCTGGCCAGCAGAACGCCGGTGAGACCACCGAAGAGGAAGGTCACGATGAAGCCGATGGCGAACAGCATCGGGGTCTCGAACGTGATTCGGCCCTTCCACATCGTGCCGATCCAGTTGAAGAACTTCACGCCGGTCGGCACCGCGATCAGGAACGTCATGAACGAGAAGAACGGCAGCAGGACCGAACCGGTGACGTACATGTGGTGCGCCCAGACGGCCACCGACAGTGCGGCGATCGCCAGGGTGGCGTAGACCAGACCCGAGTAGCCGAATGTGGGCTTACGGGAGAAGACCGGGAAGACCTCCGAGACGATGCCGAAGAACGGAATCGCGATGACGTAGACCTCGGGGTGACCGAAGAACCAGAACAGGTGCTGCCACAGGATGACGCCGCCGTTGGCCGGGTCGTAGAGGTGTGCACCGAACTGACGGTCGACTTCCAGACCCATCAGGGCAGCGGTGAGCAGCGGGAAGATCAGCAGGATCAGCACGCTGGTGACCAGGATGTTCCAGGTGAAGATCGGCATGCGGAACATGGTCATGCCGGGGGCGCGCAGGCACACCACGGTGGTGATCATGTTGACCGCGCCCAGGATGGTGCCCAGGCCGGCGACGCCCAGACCCATGATCCACAGGTCGGCGCCCAGACCCGGCGCGTGAACGGCGTCCGTCAGCGGGGTGTAGGCGGTCCAGCCGAAGTCGGCGGCACCGGTCGGGGTGAGGAAGCCACCGAGCGCGACGAGGTTGCCGAACAGGAACAGCCAGTAGCCCATGGCGTTGAGCCGCGGGAAGGCGACGTCCGGCGCACCGATCTGCAGGGGCAGGACGAAGTTGGCGAAACCGATCACGATCGGCGTCGCATACATCAGCAGCATCACCGTGCCGTGCATGGTGAACAGCTGGTTGAACTGCTCATTCGAGAAGAACTGCAGTCCCGGATGCGCCAGCTCGACGCGCATCAGCAAGGCCATCAGACCGCCGACCAGGAAGAAGGCGATACAGGTGGTGATGTACATCATGCCGATCATCTTGTGATCGGTCGTCGTGATGAGCTTGTAGAAGAACGAGCCCTTGGGCTTGACGCGGGCCGGATATGGCCGCTCCGCTTCTACCCGGGTCGTCGGTTGGTCTACCGCGGTCACTGATTCCTCCTCCTCGGCGCCGCTGGCGGGCACCAGGCCTCTCGGCCCGAACTCTTGCTGCCTAGCCAACTGAAGGCGCTAGCGCTACGTACTGATCGTAAACCAGAGCGGTGCACTGTTCCGAGCGGGTCCTACGATCTGTCGTAATACCAAGATAGCCCCGGTTGATCGCCGCAGGTAGCCCCAGTTCGCGGCGCGCCGCCGATGCTAGCGTAGGCGGGTGTTCTCCAAGCCTCCGCGCCCGTTGATGCGCACCGTGGCCGCCGCGGCCGCCGCCGTCGCCCTGACCGTCGGACTCAGCGCCTGTGCCAGTGACGATGGACTCCTCCGCACTCCCGACGGATCGGTCATCTCGACCACCGTGACGCGGATCGCCGAGGTCAACATCGTCAATCCGGGGCGGGACTACGCGAAGACCTGCCTGGCGCCGACGGCGCCGGATCGCGGCAAGGCCGATGTCGCGCGCGTCGTCGTCACCGACCCCGCGCTGCTCGACGCCCTGTGTGCGCTCGGCATGGGAGCCCAGGTCACCGGAGTGACCGCCGCGCCGGGTTCGGTGCCCGCCTACCTCGGACCGCAGTTCGCGGCGATCCCGGCCCTGGGCGACGCCCCGGACGCCGCCGCGGTCCGTCGAGCCGCACCGCAGGTGGTCCTGTCCTCCCCCGCGACCGAACTGCGTCTGGCGGCGCTCCGGGCGACCGACGCCCTCGGTTCGGCGCGCACCGTGACCGTCGACCCCGCCGACTGGCAGCGGTCGTTCCGAGACGTCGCCGCCGCGGTCAACCGGACGGCGGCCGCCGACACCCGGTTGGCCGAGTTCACCGACGAGGCGCACCGCGTGGGCCGAGTGATGGACGCCGCGCACAGCGAGGTGTCGCTGGTCCGCTTCACCCCGACGGCGGAGCTGATCGAGGGCACCGGCTCGTTCGGTGCGCAGATCATGTCGATCATCGGTGTGGCCCGCCCGGCCGCCCAGCGGACCCCCGAGGCCGTGCCCGCCACGTCTGCCGACTTCGCCGACGCCGACGCCGACCTCATCTACGTGAGCTATCAGGGAGAGAAGGGACTGGCGCGCGGCAAGGAGGTCCTGATGAGCGACAAGTGGCTCGATCTGGGCGCCCCGACGTGGAAGCGGGTGCTGTCCGTCGACGACACCGTTTGGTACGAGTCGTCCGGGCTGGCCGCCGCGTGGCTGGTGCTCAACGACGTGAAGGTGTCGTTGAACAGCAGTTCGGCGGGCTGAGTCCGGTGCCTGCCTCCCCTCCCCTTTCTCTCATCTCTTTCTCCCTCCCGGCCGTCCTCGCGCGGATCGGTCGCCCGTCGGTGTCGTAGGTCCGCGCTAGAACTGTGGGCGTGACCGTCACCGAATCGACCGGACCGAGCCGGCAGATCCCGCTGCGGATCCGCTGGGTGCCGGGACTCGGTCTGGCGGTCTGGCCCGAGGCGGGTGGTGATGCGGGCGCTGTCGTCGCCGACTGCGCCGACGTGCCCGAGGCACTCGCCGACCTGCTCGCGCACCGCAGGTTGCGGCACACCGTCGAACTCCCCGCACCGGACGGGTCGCGCCGGTACCTTCCGGCCGCCGGACTGGGCGTGCGGACCGCCGTCGAGCTCCTCGATCGCTGCGCACATCTGCGCGTCGGCGGCGACGTGGGGCACTACCGCCATCTCCTGGCCGGCGTCCGGGCGTACATCGCCTCCGGTGCCGTCGCACCGAGCACGTGCCTGGTCGGCGGCGAGTACGAGATGCGGTGGGTACCCACCCCGTCGGATGCGTGGCACAGCTGGCTGACCATCGCTCAGGCCGCCGCCCCGCCGTCGCTGTCGACCTCTGGCGCGGTCACCGACTTCGTCGCCGAGACGCTCGACCACGAGTGTCGGCGAATACTGGGCGCCGCCGGCGTGTCGTCGCCGGTGCCCCTCGTCGCCGGGCTCGCCTCCGCATCGCCGACGCTGCTCGAGCCGACGACCGGCCCGCGCAGCCTGCAGGCATGGCAGGGCTGGGTGGGCACCGCGAGCCCGGGCCGGCCGGCGGTCGTGCTGCGACTGCACATGCCGCCCGACGATCCGGCGGCCGCCACCGTCCCGCCCGAACAGGTCCGCTGGCGATTGGAGGTGTGTCGGCGGACGCCGACCGGAGAGCTGTCCCCGGTGGTCCCGCATCGGCTCGATCCGCACGATCTGGACGCGGTGACCACCGAACTCGCGGCGGCGTCCACCGCGTTCGGCGAGCTGAGCCGTGCCGACACCGATCCGCACACCCTCGACTACCTTCTGAGCACGGCGGTGGTGAGCGAGTTGCTCGCGCAAGGCGCGGCCGATCTGCAGGCCGCCGGGATCAACGTCCTGCTGCCCTCGTCGATCGCGGCGGTAACCCCGACCCTGTCGATCCGTGCGCCGCAGACCCCCGCCGGCGGTTCCCGCCCGGGCTTCGTCGGCCTCGACGAGATCTCCGATTTCGAATGGCGCCTGGCCCTGGGCGACGGCGCCGACTCGCGGGAGCTGTCGCCGACCGACATCGACGAGTTGGCCCAGCAGAGCGGAGACCTGGTCCGCCTGCGTGGCCGCTGGCTGCGAGCCGAGGGGGCCGCGCTTCATCGGGCGGCCGCGTACATCGCCGCGCAGCGTGCCGTCGGGGCGAGCGACGACCCGCCCACGATGAGCAGGCTGTTGGCGCTGGTCACCACTACCGACGAATCGCTGCCGGTCCCGGTCGGTGCGGTGAGCGGCCTCGGTTGGCTCGACGACATCGCGGAGCACGGAACAATCTCACCGACACCGATCGCGGCGCCCGTCGCGCTGCGCGCCGAGCTGCGCCCGTATCAACAGCGGGGGCTGGAGTGGCTGGCGGCGCTCGGGCGGATCGGTGCAGGCGCGGTCTTGGCCGACGACATGGGACTGGGCAAGACCGTGCAGGTCATCGCCCTGTTGACCGCCAACCGCGACGAAGGGCGCACCGCACCTCCCGCGCTGGTCGTGTGCCCGATGTCGGTCATCGGCAACTGGCGCCGCGAGCTCGAGACATTCGCCCCGCATCTGACCGTGCTCGTCCATCACGGCTCCGGTCGCTCGGCCGAGGCGATCACCGCCGACCGCCCCGACGTGGTGCTGACCACCTTCGCCACGCTCGCCCGCGACCGTGCCGCGCTGACCGCGCTGTCGTGGGGCGAGCTCGTCGTCGACGAAGCCCAGCACGTCAAGAACGTGCACACCGCCGCCGCGCGAGCCCTGCGAGCAGTGCCCGCCCGCGCACGCATCGCCCTGACCGGCACCCCCGTGGAGAACCGATTGGAGGATCTGCGGGCCGTGATCGACTTGGTGAATCCCGGCATGCTGGGCAGCGCCTCCCAGTTCCGCGCACGCTTCGCCGAACCCATCGAGCGCGATCGCGACCAGCGCGCTCTCGCACGCCTGTCGGCGGCCACCAGGCCTTTCATCCTGCGGCGGGAGAAGACCGACCCGGCCATCGTTCCCGACCTTCCGGACAAGACCGAGCTGATCGTCCGCACCAACCTGTCGAGCGAGCAGGCCGGGCTGTACCAAGCGGTGCTCAACGAGCTGACCGAGGCGCTGGCCGACACCGGGCAGGGCGGTCCGCGCCGCCGAACCGTGCTGGCGGCGCTGACCCGCCTGAAGCAGATCTGCAATCACCCGGCGCACTACCTCGACGACGGCTCGGGGATGCTGCGTCGCGGCCGGCATCGCTCAGGCAAGGTCGAACTGCTCGTCGACATCCTGACCACGCTGATCGCCGAGGGCGACCGCGCGCTCGTCTTCACCCAGTTCGCGGCCTTCGCCGAACTGCTCGCCGACTGGCTCACGCCCGTACTCGGCGCGCCGGTGCCCGTGCTCCACGGCGGCAGCTCGCGCGATCGACGCGACGACCTGGTGGCCCGGTTCGCAGCGCCCGACGGTCCGCCTATCCTGCTCGCCACGCTGAAGGCGGGCGGCACGGGGCTCAACCTCGTCGCCGCCAATCACGTCATCCATGCTGACCGATGGTGGAATCCGGCGGTGGAGGATCAAGCGACCGACCGTGCCTACCGGATCGGCCAGCAGCGCAACGTTCAGGTGCGCAAGTTCGTGTGCGTCGGCACCCTGGAGGAACGCATCGACGAGATGGTGACCGCCAAACGTGAGCTGTCACGGCTGACCGTCAGCACCGGCGAGTCGTGGCTGGGCGACCTCGACGACGACACGCTGATGGATCTGCTCGCCCTCCGCGAGGAAGCGGTGTCGGAGTGAGTCCGGGACGCCGTCGCGGGAAGGCCGCCGTTCGCGGTTACGGGATCACCGGGTGGTCGCGCGCCTTCGTCGGCGTGGTGGAGGCAGAGGCCGACCACCGGCACATCACCGGCGCGCGGCGGTACTTCCGCGAGCGCCACGTGGACGGCCTGCAGATCGCGCACGGTGTCGTGACGGCGTCGGTGCGGGGAACACAGCTCGACCCGTTCGATGTGCGACTGTCGATGCGCACGGTGGACGCGGCGACGGTGATCGACCTGCTGCGCCGCACCGGTCGCGCCGCCGAACTCCTCGACCTCGCCCGCGGGGAGCAGCCGCCCGGGCTGGGAGAGCTCATCGCGCCGACCGAGGCCGCCGACGTGGTCTCGGCCTGCACCTGCCCGGACGATGCGCCGCGCTGCACACATGTGCTCGCCGTCGCCTTCGAGGTGGCCGCCGAGATCGACCGCAGACCGACCACCCTGCTGACGGTGATGGGCACCGATCTTCCCGAGTTGCTGGCGGTGACCCGGGACGGCGAGGCGCCCGCCCCGGTCGAGTCCGCTCCCCCGATCCCCGACGACCCGTTCGGCGACCGCCGGTTGCCGCCGCCGGTCCCGACCTTCCGCGCGACGGAAGTGCTCTCTGAGCTCGACCCGACGATGCTCAGGCAGGCGCTGCGGGCCACGGGAGTGTCGATGACCGAGATCGGCGAGGCCCTCGACGACCTCACCACGTACTACGACGTGCTCAAGCGTCGTCGGTGACGCCCCGTCGTCTCGATACGCTCGCTCACTTCGTTCCCGGGCTACTCGACAACCCTGAAACGCCCCCTCAGGCCGCTCGACAACCCGCGACAGGACATCTTGTCAGGCTGGTCGAGTAGGCCGAGGCGCTAGCCGAGGACGTATCGAGACCCCCCGTCGTCTCGATACGCTCGCTCACTTCGTTCCCGGGCTACTCGACAACCCTGAAATGGCCCCTCAGGCCGCCCTGAAGCACCCATCCCTCACGCCGCTCGACACGCCTTCCAGGCTGGTCGAGTAGACCGAGGCGCTAGCCGAGGACATATCGAGACCCCTTTCGCTCACTCCGTTCCCGGGCTGCTCGACAACCCTGAGATGCTCACCCTCAGTGCGCTCGACAACCCGCGACAGGACACCTTTTCAGGCTGGTCGAGTAGGCCGAGGCGCTAGCCGAGGACGTATCGAGACCCGCTTTCGCTCACTCCGTTCCCGGGCTGCTCGACAACCCTGAAGCGCCCCTCCCAAGGCCGCCGAGGGCGTTCGCACGAACGGGTGACCGGCCCGGGCGCGTGACAGGATGTCGGGATGCCCGACGAGTCTGCATTGCACCGAGTACGCGAATTCCTCGACCGTGCGGACGATGCCTACGCCCACGCGTTGTGGGTGGGCGGCGCGCAGTCGCAGGCGTGGGCGACGGTCGTCGCGCAGGCCCGCGAGCGCGTTGTGGCCGGCCCGGAGACGGCCGAGGACGACCTCGCCGCGACGGCGTCGTCGGCTGAGCTCGCGGTCGCCGAGGCGATTCTGGCCCAGGCGCGATCACTGCCGCCCGAACCCGTCCGCGACAACGGCTCCGGCCACGGCGACGTGGTCGCGCTCATGCTCGCCGCCACCGGCTCGGCGGCACGTCTGCCACGTCTGGTGGCCGACGAGATCGCGCACATCTTCGACGATCGGCCGCGCTCGATCCTGGTGCGGCTCGCTCTCACCCTGGCGATCAGCGTGAGCCTCGTCCTGACATATCATCTGTTCGGCTGGGCCACCTACGACGCGAAGTCGCTGACGATCTACCTGTTCTCGGCGATCGCCGGAAGCGTGGTCTGCACCAATGCCCTGTGCTTCGACGCTCGCCGCGTGCGCGCGAAACTGGCTGCCCAGCAACCGTTGTGGCGCATCCTCATCGTGAAGAACATCGCCATGGCCGCACTCATCGCCGTCGCCGCCGTCCCCGTCGTCGCACTTCTCGCCGTCGGGACCGACCATCCGAACCCGCTCGTGATCGTCGACCAGCTGGTGGCGATGCTGTTCATCTGGCTCGGGGTCGCGAACGTGCTCTCGGTGCTCTCACCCCTGCGGCGAGAGTCCCTCGCGGCCCGCCTCACCGACGGGACGTGGCTGCCGTACCTGCTGTCGTTCGGCATCTCCTACGGGGTCGGCCTCACGGTCAACCTGATGATCTATTGGCGTCTGTGGGCGCGCCACGCCGCCGCCCACGAGGTCGTCGGCGGCGCCTGGGCCGCCTTCCTCCTGGTTCTGGTGAGCTCGATGATGTCGTGGGTGCTGCTGACGGTCTTCGCCGTCGCCGCGGCACATCATCCGGTGGTGCGCCGCGTCCTGGTCCGCGAGATGCGCTGAGACCGGCGCGCCCCGAGCGGGCGCCTGAGCCATCCGCCATCCTCGACTGTTACATTGTTCATTGGTATAGTGATGGGTGTCACTGGACATCGCCGACAGACCGTCGTCGCGCCCGGGTGCCCGTCACCGCGTCACCACGACCGAACCCGAGTGCCGGAGTCGGCATCGACCGGAGGAAATGCCATGACCACGACAGACGACACCCGCGTCGCGCGCGAACCCACCGTGCGGCCCGAGCCGGACGAGGCGCGCCGCAGGGTCGCGCGACGACTGCTCAAGAGCTCGACCAACCGCTCCTACGATCCCGTCATCGACATCGACTTCGAGGCTCCGCTGGTGGAGGGCAAGTACTTCCTGCCACCTCGCGTGGTCACCCTGTATGGAACGCCGGTGTGGGAATCGATGACCGAGGATCAGCGGATCGAGCTGTCCCGGCAGGAGATGGCCAACATCCTGTCGGTCGGCATCTGGTTCGAGAATCTCCTCAACCGGGCGCTGCTGAATCGGCTGATGCGGACCGACCCGGCCGCGGCGACGACCCACTATTCGCTCACCGAGATGGGCGACGAGTGTCGACACATGACCATGTTCGGCAAGACCATCGAACGGTCCGGCGCCCGCGCCTACACGATGCGACGCTGGCAGCGCGCCGTGATGCACATGTTGCCGCTGGTGATGCGCGGAACCTTGATGTGGGTGATCACCCTCGTCGGCGAGGAGCTGTTCGACGCCCTGCAGCGCGAGATCCGCAGCGACCCCGAGCTGCAGCCGATGGTCGCGCGGGTGATGCAGATCCACGTGACCGAGGAGGCGCGGCACATCGGCTTCGCCCGGGACGCGATCGTCCGTCGAGGACCGGTGCGGTCTCGGTTCGAGACGGTGGTCTCGGCGAACCTGCACGGGTTGGGCGCGCCGATCTTCCGCCGCCTGTTCACCACGCCCGAGATGTACCGGCGCGCAGGCTTCGATGATCCGGCGAAGACGGCGATGATCGCGCGGAGCAATCCGAACTTCCATGAGTCACAGGTGATGTCGTTCGAGCCGCTGGCGACCTTCTTGAAGAAGAACGGCCTGATGGGTCCGTTCGCCGCGTGGATGTGGCGTCGCTCGGGGTTCCTGCCGTGACAACCATCGCCCTGGTCGGGGCCTCGCCCACGATCGCCCGGATCCGACGTCTGATCGACGACTCGCCGCTGCCCTTCCATCTCGTCGACGACACGGCGTCGGCCGATCTGGTGGTGACCGATGAGCCCGCGCCCGTCCCGAACCATCTCGGTGTCGCCGCCGCACAGGTGCCGGACCGGTTCTTCTGCAGCGCTGACACCGTCGACTACGTGTTCGCCGCCTTGACCGAAGCGCACCTGGCGGGCGCTCATGGCGTGCGGGTCCGCCGGCCGGTGCAGGACCAGCCCGATCCACCGGTGCTCGGGCTGCACTCGCGATGGCACCGGGTGGCCGCTCGACTCGATCGCCGCACACGCCGGTTCGATCCCGTCGACTACGACTGGATCACCGACGAATCCATCGAATCCCAGATCTTCGACGACGACGTCGTCGTGACGGTGAGTGACGCCGAGTTCGCCGCCCGGCTGCGCGCCCGGGGAGCCGTCGACGGCAACGACGGACGCTTTCACTGGGCCGGGATGCTGTACAGCGAGCGCGCCGCCGAGCTGAAGGGCCACGGCACGTCGTCGGCGACCGTCCGCGTCGAGCAGGGCGATCCGGTGCCGGCCAAACTCGCCGAGGTCAACCAGTGGGGCACCGTCCGGATGACGGGAGTCGGCGCGGCGCCCTGGTGAGTGCCGCGACCCGCCTCAGGGCGCGACGGATCGGCATCGCCCCCTCCGACGTGATTAGGTAACCGCGTGACGAACTGGAGTTTCGACGACCCGAGCGAGATCGCCCCACCGGCGGTTCGGCCGATTCCGGAATCCACGCGCGGGTTCGTGCTCCGCGTGGAACTGGCGGACACCGACCCGTCGGTGTGGCGTCGGCTGGAGGTCCCCGGCAGCCTCACTCTCCCCGAACTGCATGACGCGATCCAGGCGTCGATGGGGTGGGAGCACAGCCACCTGCATCAGTTCCGCACCGGAAGCGACCGCCGGTCGCCGACGTTCCTCAACGACTTCGCTGTCGGTGAAGGCGAACCAGGGGTTCCCGAGGCCGGGGTCCGACTCGACCAGGTCATCCATGCCGAAGGCGAAACACTGTGGTATGAATACGACTTCGGTGACGGCTGGGATCACACCCTCACCATCGAAGCCGTCCTCGACGAAGCTCCCGCAACGGCCCGCTGCACTGCGGCCGAACGCGCCTGCCCCCCGGAGGACTGCGGCGGGATACCCGGCTACGCAGAGTTTGCCGCGTGGGCCCGCGCCGGATTCGCCGACGACGCCGCGCCGGCCTTCTTCTCGACCCCCGCCGAAGCCCGGGACTGGTTGCCGGACGGGTGGCACCCCGACGCCGTCGACCTCGATGCGATCAACCGCGACCTCACCCGGTGGACGGTCGAGCCGGCCGCCGTCACCGGCGAGTTCGCCGATCTCGCCGCCAGGCTCGGACGCCACCCGCTCAGCGAACTGGGACAGCTCCTGCGCGACCCGGCGTTCGGTGAACCGACGACCGTCAGCGAGGCGGAAGCCGCGCGTCTCACCGAGCAGCACCGGACCTTCCTGGACGTCATCGGCACCGGTGTGCCGCTGACCGCTGCGGGACGGCTCAAACCTGCGGTCGTACGCGAACTCGCCGAACGGCTCGGGATCACCGAATGGTGGATCGGGGCCGCCAATCGCGAAGATCAGACCTTCCCCGTCGCTCGGATGCGGGACACCGTCCGCAGACTCGGACTGGTGTCGGTCCGCAAGGGCGTGCTGGCGCCGACGGTGGCCGCCCGCAAAGCGGCGGACGATCCCGTCGCCCTGCTGCGCCACATCGCTTCGCGGCTACCGCTCGGGACCGACCGATTCGACCGCGAGTCGGGCTGGCTGTCGTTGGTCGTGGTCGGCGCGGGCCGCGAACCGAGTTCCTGGGACGGTACCGTCGTCGAGCTCCTCGCCGATGCTGGCTGGCGGTCCAGCGACCCTCGCCATCCCATGCCGCCGGCGGACAATCCGACTCTCGATGCGCTTCGAATCATGAATGCCGGTCGACAGCGGTGGCAAGAATCGACCACTCTCGCACCGGGGCTGTCGGCCTTCGCCCGCGGCATCGTGATCGACGACTGAGCCGGCCTTGAAATCCAGTCGGCTTAGAAGTCCAGTCGGCTTAGAAGTCCCAATCGTCGTCTTCGGTGTTGACGGCCTTGCCGATGACATACGAGCTGCCCGAACCGGAGAAGAAGTCGTGGTTCTCGTCCGCGTTGGGCGAGAGTGCCGACAGGATGGCCGGGTTCACGTCGGTCTCGTCCTTGGGGAACATCGCCTCGTAGCCCAGGTTCATCAGGGCCTTGTTGGCGTTGTAGCGCAGGAACTTCTTGACGTCCTCGGTGAGGCCGACCTCGTCGTACAGACCCTCGGTGTAGTCGGTCTCGTTGTCGTACAGCTCGAAGAGCAGCTCGAAGGTGTAGTCCTTGAGCTCCTGGCGGCGCTCCGGGGTCTGCACCTCCAGCCCGCGCTGGTACTTGTAGCCGATGTAGTAGCCGTGGACGGCCTCGTCGCGAATGATGAGGCGGATCATGTCTGCGGTGTTGGTCAGCTTGGCTCGCGAAGACCAGTACATCGGCAGGTAGAAGCCCGAGTAGAACAGGAACGACTCCAGCAGCGTCGAGGCCACCTTGCGCTTGAGCGGGTCGTCACCACGGTAGTAGTCCATGATGATCCGAGCCTTGCGCTGCAGGTACTCGTTCTCCTCCGACCAGCGGAAGGCCTCGTCGATCTCCTTGGTGGAGCAGAGCGTGGAGAAGATCTGGCTGTAGCTCTTGGCGTGCACCGACTCCATGAACGCGATGTTGGTCAGCACCGCCTCCTCGTGCGGGGTCAGCGCGTCGGGGATCAGCGAGATGGCGCCGACGGTGCCCTGGATGGTGTCGAGCAGCGTCAGCCCGGTGAAGACCCGCATGGTGAGGGTCTTCTCGTAGTCGGTCAGCGTCCCCCACGACGGGATGTCGTTGGACACCGGAACCTTCTCCGGCAGCCAGAAGTTGCCGGTGAGACGGTCCCAGACCTCGGCGTCCTTATCGTCCTGGACGCGGTTCCAGTTGATGGCCGAAACCCGATCGATCAGCTTGACCGGGGCGCCTTCGGCAGGACTGTTCGGAGTCATCGTCTTTCCTCATTCGATCTTGTTGAAAATGAATCAGGCTGTGCGAGAGGCGATCTCACAACATGCAGCTGACGCAGCCATCCACCTCGGTGCCCTCGAGGGCCATCTGGCGCAGTCGGATGTAGTAGAGCGTCTTGATGCCCTTGCGCCAGGCGTAGATCTGCGCCTTGTTGACGTCGCGGGTCGACGCGGTGTCCTTGAAGAACAGCGTCAGGCTCAGGCCCTGGTCGACGTGCTGGGTGGCCGCCGCGTAGGTGTCGATGATCTTCTCGTAGCCGATCTCGTACGCGTCCTGGTAGTACTCCAGGTTGTCGTTGGTGAGGTACGGCGCCGGGTAGTAGACGCGGCCGATCTTGCCTTCCTTGCGGATCTCGATCTTCGACGCGACCGGGTGGATCGAGCTCGTCGAGTGGTTGATGTAGCTGATCGAGCCGGTCGGCGGGACGGCCTGCAGATTCTGGTTGTAGATGCCGTACTGCTGCACCGAGGCCTTCAGCTCGCGCCAGTCGTCCTGGGTCGGGATGTGGATCCCGCCCTCGGTGAAAAGCTGGCCGTCGGTCTGCGCACCGGCCCGGGCGAAGATCTCGCGGACCTTGGCGGTCGCGGGCTCCCACACCTGGTCGGTGTACTTGTCGAAGAACTCGCCGCTGGCATACGTGCTCTTCTCGAAGCCGGCGAACGCGGCGCCGCGCTCCTTGGCGATCTTGTTCGACGCGCGGATCGCATGGAACAGGACCGTGTAGAAGTAGATGTTCGTGAAGTCGACGCCCTCTTCGCTGCCGTAGAAGATCCGCTCGCGGGCCAGGTAGCCGTGCAGATTCATCTGGCCGAGGCCGATGGCGTGACCTTCGTCGTTGGCGCGCTTGATCGACGGCACCGACTCGATCGACGTCTGGTCGGCGACCGCGGTGAGGCCGCGGATCGCGGTCTCGATGCTCTGCCCGAAGTCGGGCGAGTCCATCGTCTTGGCGATGTTCATCGACCCGAGGTTGCACGAGATGTCGCGACCGACGTGCGAATAGGTGAGATCCTCGTTGAACTCCGACGGCGTCGAGACCTGCAGGATCTCCGAGCACAGGTTGGAGTGGGTGATCTTGCCTTCGATCGGATTCGCCCGATTCACCGTGTCCTCGAACATGATGTACGGGTAGCCCGACTCGAACTGCAGCTCGGCGAGGGTCTGGAAGAACTCGCGCGCCTTGATCTTGGACTTGCGGATCCGCTTGTCCTCGACCATCTCGTGGTACTTCTCCGAGACGCTGACGTCGGCGAAAGGCTTGCCGTAGACGCGCTCCACGTCGTACGGGCTGAACAGGTACATGTCGTCGTTGTTCTTGGCGAGCTCGAAGGTGATGTCGGGGATCACCACGCCCAGCGAGAGGGTCTTGATGCGGATCTTCTCGTCCGCGTTCTCACGCTTGGTGTCCAGGAAGCGGTAGATGTCCGGGTGGTGGGCGTGCAGGTACACCGCGCCGGCACCCTGGCGGGCGCCGAGCTGGTTGGCGTAGCTGAACGAGTCCTCGAGGAGCTTCATGATCGGGATGACGCCCGAGCTCTGGTTCTCGATCTTCTTGATCGGCGCGCCGTGCTCGCGGACGTTGCTCAGCAGGAGCGCGACGCCGCCGCCGCGCTTGGACAGCTGCAGCGCCGAGTTGATCGAGCGACCGATCGACTCCATGTTGTCTTCGATGCGCAGCAGGAAGCAGGAGACGGGCTCGCCGCGCTGCTTCTTGCCCGAGTTCAGGAAGGTCGGGGTGGCCGGCTGGAAGCGGCCGTCCATGATCTCGTCGACCAGGTTCCGCGCCAACGCGGTGTCGCCGGCGGCCAGAGTGAGCGCGACCATGCAGACCCGGTCTTCGAAGCGCTCCAGGTAGCGCTTGCCGTCGAAGGTCTTGAGCGTGTAGCTGGTGTAGTACTTGAACGCGCCCAAAAAGGTCGGGAACCGGAACTTCTTGCTGTACGCGTGGCTGAACAGCAGCTTGACGAACTCGCGGTCGTACTGCTCCAGGACCTCGGGCTCGTAGTAGTTCTCCTTGATCAGGTAGTCGAGCTTCTCGTCCAGATCGTGGAAGAAGACGGTGTTCTGGTTGACGTGCTGCAGAAAGTACTGGCGTGCGGCCTGCCGATCCTTGTCGAACTGGATCTTGCCGTCGGCGTCGTACAGGTTCAGCATCGCGTTGAGCGCATGGAAGTCGAGGTCGCCAGGCTCATGCCCGGCCGGTCCGGCGTGCACCCCCGACTGGCTGGCGGAGACGTTCGATTGACTGACGGACACTGCGGTGGGCGACACTGCTTCTCCCTGGTGAAACGAGGTGATGATACGTACTACTGCTGCTACTGCGCTGCCGACTACTGCTGCGCTGCCGACTGTTGCGGCCACGGCGCGGGCGCCTCAGGCGGCCCGGCCGGTGAAGGCGGTGCTCTGCGCGAACTGCGCGAGCCCGGCTCGCACGCGTTCGACGTCGTCGGTGGTTCCCATCAGCTCGAAGCGATAGAGGAACGGCACCTGACACTTGTGCGAGACGATGTCACCGGCCATGGCGAACTCCGCACCGAAGTTGGTGTTGCCCGCGGCGATGACACCCCGGATCAACGACCGGTTGTGCTCGACATTGAGGAACTTGATCACTTGCTTGGGAACGTAGCCGCCGCCCGCGTGGGCGGTGGCGCTTCCGGCGTCGCTGATCTTGCCGCCGCCGTAGGTGGGGCTGATCAGTACATAGGGCTCATCGACCCGGAACGACGAGGTGCGATCGATGAGCGGGATGCGGACCGCGCGGAGACCGAGCTTCTCGACGAAGCGGTGCGTGTACTCCGACACCGACGAGAAGTAGACGATGAGCGGCGCTCCGCCGGACTCCGAGAGGGCGGCCATCGGGCGCGCCCGGTCAGGCTGCGTGCGCGACGAGCGCCTTGATGCGGTCGGGACGGAAGCCCGACCAGTGCTCGTCGCCGACCACGACGACCGGGGCCTGCAGGTAGCCCAGGGCCATCACGTAGTCACGTGCCTCATCGTCCTGGCTGATGTCGATGACGTCGTACTCCAGACCCATCTTGTCGAGGGCCTTGTAGGTCGCATTGCACTGGACGCAGGCGGGCTTGGTGTAAACGGTGATGGCCATCGATGAACTCCCTTGAGACAGGCGATCTGCGGCGGGTGAAAAAGGACGCTGCTATGACCGGAATTACTGTTTCGCACGGAGGGCGATCGCCTCGCTTTTCGCGTGGCTGCCGTCCGCCCCCCGGACATTCCAAACACTACACCTAGTGGTTGGCGATTTTCCAGACCACAAGAACTTGTGAATAACATTCATGAAACTCCCAGGTCGCGAGCGAGTTGTCCACAGGCCAACCGGCGTGTCCCCCACAGCCCTCGGCGTGTCGCGGAAGCGCCTGCCACCGCCGTCTGGGACCCACCGGAATCGACCCGGCGTCGAAGCCGCGGTGAGCCCCGACACTCACAGTGAACACCCGGGGTCTGACATCGTTCCGCGGACGCCGACGGGGTCGGCCGCGACGATGCGCGGCCGACCCCGTCGGTGCGGTCCGGAGGCCGTGTCGGTCAGACCGCGACGGCCACCTGGGCGGCGAGCACGCGCACGGCGTCGACCACCTGATCGACGACCTCCGGGGTGTTCACACCGGCGTCGCCGAGATCGGCGGTGCCGATCCCGATCTCCACGTCCTCGACCACCGTCGCACCGGCGATGCCGACCGACTTGCGAGTGTCCTCCCGCGACCACACTCCGACGTAGCGACCGAGTGCCGCGCCGATGACACCGGCAGGCTTGCCCGCCAGTGCGCCCGCACCGTACGGCCGCGACAGCCAGTCGACGGCGTTCTTGAGGACGCCCGGAATCGTCCCGTTGTACTCGGGCGTGACCACGAGCACCGCGTCGGCCGACGCGACCTGCGCGCGCACCTCGGCGACCCCCGCGGGGACCGACTCGGGGGTGTCGAGGTCCTCGTTGTAGAACGGGAGGTCGCCGAGACCGTCGACGATCCGGACCGACACGCCCGCGGGTGCGTTCGCGACGGCCAATTCGGCCAGGGCGCGGTTGTGGGATCCGGCGCGCAGGCTGCCGACCAGGACGGCGACGGTGACGGTGTTCTCAGTCATGACGATGCTCTCTGAAGTTCTCTTGCGGGTACCGAAGCACAAACGGACCAGGGTCCGAAACGATTCCCGCGGTCGCCGTGACGTCAGCCACGGTGCCGGGCCCGACCACCGGCACCGCCTTCACGCAGAACCGGGCATCACCGGCATGCTTTAGAGTCAGGACATGCCCACCGACGGTCCCGGCCCCCTCGAACTGCATGTCGCGAATGCGCCTGCGGCGACGCCGGAGCGCGCCGACGCCGCCCGCAATCGTCGCCTGCTGCTGGCGGCCGCGAAATCGCTCATCGACAGCCAAGGCGCGGCGGCGGTCACGATGGAAGCCGTCGCACGCGCCGCCGGTGTCGGAAAGGGCACCGTGTTCCGGCGCTTCGGCAACCGGACCGGCCTGATGCTCGCCCTGCTCGATCACTCGGAGTCCGATCTGCAGCAGGCCTTCCTGTCCGGCCCCGAACCGCTCGGCCCGGGCGCCCCGCCGCTCGATCGGCTCATCGCCTACGGGCGCGCGCGACTCAAGATGACCGTCGACCACCTCGACATCCTGCTCGAAGCCGCCGCCGACCAGCACGATCAACTGTCGCACCCGGTGTGGGCGATGTCGCTGATGCACGTGCGGATGCTGCTGGCCGAGATGGGCTACACCGGCCGCCTGGAGGTCGTCACGCACGCCATCCACGCCCCGCTGATGGCTCCGACGGTGCGGCACCTCCTCGACGTCGTCGGGCTGACGCCGGCACAGATCGCCGACGACTGGGAGTCCTTGATCCGCCGCGTGGCCGCGGGCGGCTGAGCCGGCGTCGGTGTCCCGGGCCCGGTCACCGATTCCCCGGTTCGGGTCCGGCGACGAGCGCATCGCGGGTCGACGCCGCGGCCTCTCGGCTGAGTTCGGTTCCGGCGGGCAGCAGCGCGATCATCGGCCAGGGTGCACGCACCGGCCGCCCCAGCCCGAGGACCGCGCCCGTGTCGGCGCCGGCCAGTTGGTAGCGCACCCCCGCGTCGCTGATGTAGAAGGCCGCACCCGCGCGGCTCGAATCCGGCTCGATCCCGGTGAGGACCACGTGCTCCCCGGTCCGCGGTCGCAGGTACACCTGATCGAGGCCGGGGCCCAGGCCGTCGGCCGACGCCAGGGTCACCGCCCGAGCCCCGTCGGGCAGCGGCAGTTGCGGCGCCGTCACCAGGGTCGAGGTCGCGGGCCGGCCCTCGGCCCGGTGCGACCAGCGATGGCAGACGACGGGCGCCGGCCGGTCCGACAGGCGAGGCACCGCCTGCGGGAAGTCGCCGAGGGGCACCTGCGTCCGCGCCGGGACGGCGGCCAGCGCGGCGGCAGAGACCCGGCGCACCCGGGGCGGCGCCGTCGAGTCCACCAGGTGCATCGTCTCCGCGGCCGGGCCCGACAGCGGCTGCACACCGTCGGCGAGCACCAGATGGAAACGGTCGACGCCGTCGACGCCCGCCGAGGCGATCACCGCGCCGATCGGGAGCCCGAGCGCCCCCGGCGCGCCTCGCCCGGCGACCTCGGGCACCCGGAGGTCCGGTCGTGCCGGGAGTGAGTTCAGCAACCCCGCCGACACCGACCGCGCGACGGCGTCGTCGATGGCCAGGGCCCGCAGGAGCTCGATCCGCGACCGGTCCACCCGCGCGCGGACCGGGGTGCCGCCACCCGGGCCGGGCGCCGGATAGATCAGCCACTGCACGCCCGAGTGCTCGACGAGCATGGTCGCCCGCTCCCCCGTCCCGTCGCCACCGGTCCCCAGGTCGCCGGCGACCACGGCGGTCCCGTCCGGGCCGTCGCACACCGACCACACCGACCGTCCCGGAGCGCCGGGTCCGGCGAGCGAGTCCGGCGCTCCCGGGATGCCGACCGCCGCACCCCGCGGGTAGGCGGCCAGCGACCGATCCGCCGCCCGCCGCACCGGGGCCGCCGTGCCCAGGATCAACCGCGCGGACGCCACATTCGGAACCGGATGCATCACCTCGTCGAGCAGCACGTACAGCCCGCCGTCGTCGGCCGCCACGATCTGCGCGTCGCGCACGCTCGGCTGCGGCCGGATGAACCCGTAGACGCCCGCGCCGGCGACTGCCAGCACCGCGACCACCACCCCGGCGATCAGCGATCGGAACTGCGTTCGCATCGGATCATGGACCATGCCGACATCGCGGCGAACGAGCGCGTGCTCGGCTCGCGCCACACCGAACCGGTAGCCGCTGACATGGGCGCGCGTAGTGAGATGGCGTGACATCAATCCCCCCGATCGATTCCCCGGTAGCAGATTAGCCGCGAACCGCCCCCGTTCCGGAGTCCTTTGCACAAGTATGTTTCTCGACGAGTTCGCATCCGGGGGGAGCACGATGAGGTCGAGCACGAGGTCACGGCGCGCGATCGCGCCGCCGTCGGCGCCCTTCGAGGTGCCGTGCGACGGCGGCCTCACCGGGCTCACCCGCGACGGCGAGGTCTTGATCGGGGTGCTCGCGGTCGCGGCGCCACCGGCCGCACCGGTGGTCGCAGGCGTCGCCGCGGTGCCCGACGCCGCGCTCCTGCCCGCGGTGTCGGCCGCGTTGTCGGCGCGCGATGCCGCCCCGCAGTCGATCGACGTGGTCAGCCACACGATGAGCCGCTGGCCCGACGGACCGGCCGGACACGCCTATCGGGGGCTGCTCGGCGGGCTGTCGATCGCCGCCCATCGCAGCGTGCACCTCGTCGTCCGGGTACGCCCGAGCGACTTCCCCGACGCGGTGCGTCTGCGCGGCGGCCCGGGCGCCGGCAGCGTCCGGACGACGCTGTGGTGTCTGCGCCGACTCCAAGCGCACCTCACCGAGGCGGGCGTGCGCAGCCGTCCCCTGGCGGCCGCCGAGATCATCGACCTGGCGGCCTCGCTCACCGAGGGCGTCCCCGTGAGCGCTGCCGACCTCGGGCCGACCGGGCTGCGGCACAACGGCTTTCCCCTCACCGTCTATCGGTGGACCGGCACGACTGCGCAGGCTCTGTCGGCGCTACTGGCGATGCCGACGGCCGTCGACTCGGTGTCGACGACGCTCACCGTCCGGCTGGCCGCCACCGCCGACGGCCCGCGGTTGTCGGTGACGGTCCGCGACAACGGCGGTCCGGTGCGCGACCGCGCCGCCGACCACGGAATCGCACTGATCACCGACCGTCCCCGGTCGGCGGCGGCGCTCGGTCTGCCCGTCCCGGCGCCGCCGGAGCCCGCCGGGCGCGGCGCGTCGATCACCGCGCCGCAGCGACTCACGCCGACGCAGACCGCCGCGATCGTCGCCGCGACGACCGTGCCCCTGGCGGGCGACGGCCAGTTGATCGGCGCCGCAGACTCCGGGGCGCCGGTGACCCTGCGGATGGCCGGTCCCGGCGTGACCCACAGCCATGTGGTGGGCGACGACCTGCTCGCGCGGCAGACCGTCGTCCGGTTGGCGGCGCTCGGTGTCACGGTCGCGGTGGCGTCGGACCGCCCGCGGTACTGGGAGCAGTTGGGTGCCACGATCGGCGGCGGTCTGATCCGGATCGCCGGAACCGACCCGACCGCGCGCGCCGTCTTCGATGAGACCCGCGGCGGCGTCCGCCAGGCACCGCCGGGATCGACGCTGATCCGCAGACACTCGACCGCCGACGCCGACCCCGACGACGGGGCACCGACGATCCGGGCCCAGCAGGTCCCCGGCCTGGTCGAGGCAGCCGGCGGTGGCATCCGGGTGCCGGTGCGGGTGGTGTCGACGGCCGCCGAACGCAGCCTCGTCGACGCCGTCGAGACGTAGTGTCCTGATGCCCGCCTCGCCAGACCCGTCGGCCGCTACGGTGCCTGCTGGATGCCCGGGACCAGGGCGCGGAAGAAGACCGCATTCGACGAGATCGCCCGCACCACCACGTCCGGGTCGGCGTCCGACAGCCAGACCGCATCGCCCGGCCCCGCCTTGAGCAGGTCGGCGGCGGCGCCGGCGGCCCCGGCCCGCTCGACGGCGATCCGCCCGGACATGACCGCGAGGACCTGGGGTCCGGGCATGTCGAAGCTGATCGACTGCGCCGCGTGCAACCCGGTGCCGTCGAGTTCGACGCGCGAGAGCCGGAACTCGGCGGCCGGGGTCACGTAGATGCGCTCGGCGCCGAGGCCGCGTACCTCGGGCATCAGCTGCGCCATGGAGACCGGCCGGAAGTCCAGGACCCGCAGCAGTTCCGGCACGTCGATGTGCTTGGGCGTCAGCCCGCCGCGAAGCACGTTGTCGGAGTTGGCCATCAGCTCCACCGCCATGCCGTGCAGATAGGCGTGCAGGTTGCCCGCCGACAGGTAGACGCCCTCTCCCGGCTGCAGTCGGATCCGGTTCAGCAGCAGCGACGCCAGCACCCCGGGATCGCCCGGGTAGGCCTCCCCCAGCTCGAGCAGCGACCGCAACTCGAGGGTGAACCGACTGTCGCCGCCGGCGAGCACCCGGACCGCGCCCTCGAGGACCTCGGGCACCAGCGTTCCGATCACCGACTCCGGCAGAGTCAGCCACGTGGTGAAGACGGCCCGCAACCCGGTCTCGTCGGGCTGCTCGATCAGCATTTCCAGGTAGGGGTCCAAGCTCGGGACCGCGAGCTGGTCGAGCAGTTCGACGGTCACGAGCGGATCGCGGAATCCGGTCAGGGCGTCGAACTCGGTCAGCGCCACCACCAGTTCGGGCTTGTGCGACGGGTCCCGATAGTTTCGATCGGCCGCGTCCCACGGCAGACCCGCGGCGTTCTCCCGCTCGAAACCGGCGATCGCCTGCTCCAGGCTCGGATGCGCCTGCAGCGACAGCGGTTCCTGCGCGGCGAGGATCTTCAGCAGGTACGGCAGCCGGGGACCGAACCGGTCGATGGTCGCCGCCCCCAACTCGCCGACGGGATCGCCCTCGATGGCTTCCAACAGGTCTGCGGGACCGTCGATCTCGCCGCAGATGCGGGCCGGGGACGCCGGATGGGCGCCGAACCACAGTTCCGCCTCGGGGTGGGCAGAGGGACTCGGTGTGCCGCGCAACTCGGCGAGTGCGGTACGCGACCCCCACGCGTACGGCCGCACCACTCCAGCCAGCAGCTTCATCAGTCCGCTTCTCCCATCAATCGAACAAACACCGCCGCCAGCTCCGCGCGGAGTGCCAGAACCAAGTACGCCGCGAGGTCCGCGGGCCCGTCCGAGTGTGCGTCACCGAGATCGACGACCGGCGCCCGCCCCCCGAGATCCGGGCCCGAATCACTTTCCGCGGGTTGTTCGGAGACGACGTCGATGTCGCCGAAAGCGCTCACGCGGCGCTCGACGTACCAGCGGCGCGCCGCCGTCGTGAGAACGATTCCGCGCACGCCCGCGCCCCGCGGACTGTCGAACTCGGGATCGTAGAAGAGGTCCTCGCCGGCCTGCCGCGACGCTCCGCTCTCGCTGAGCCGACGGACCAGCGTCGTCTCCGATCCCGCGTGCGAGACCGCACCGCCGACGCCGAACAGCGCCGCGCCGGCATGGGCGGCGACGACCGCCGCGCCGGGGGTGTCACCGGCCCAGGAGACCGACCGGTCGACCGCGCGCAAAGCCAACAGCTTGGCCTGGTTGTGAAAGCTCTCCTGCGCGGGATGATCGGCTGCGGCCTCCTCGTCGAGTAGGTCGGCCAGCCCGGCCAGGTCGGGCGGCGCCGGCGTCATCCGCACCGCGGTCAGACCGACGCACACCGCGATGAGCGCCGCGGTGAGACGACAGAACCCGAACCGGGCGTCCACCGACAGGCGCGGCGCCAGATCGATGATCGGCTGTTCGGCGATGGCCTCCCGCAGGGGACCTTCGATGGGGGCCGCGATCACCACCTCGGCGCGCCTGCGCAGCGACCGCATCGCGGCGTCGGCCAGCGCCGGGTCGCCCGCGTCGTCGCCGACGACCACGACCACGTCGAGGGGGCCGATCCAGCCGGGCAGCGCGGGCCCGGCCACCACGGGGACGTCGATGCGGGCGGCGACCGTCGCGATCACCAGATCGGCGGCGCGCCGGGCGACGGTCGAGGATCCGGTGACGATGACGAGCGCGCGCGGACGCAGATCGGCCAGTGCGTCGAGCACGCCCTCCGACTGCGCCTGCGAGACGGCGCGGACCCCGGCCCCGGCCATCGCGGCAGCACGCAGCAGGCCGTCGCGGTCGGCGTCGAGCAGACCTTCGACGTCGTCGAGGTCAGTAGTCATCGCGGACATGAACCACAGCCTAGTGGCCGAGCCGCACGAAAGGGCTCCGAGCGCAATTGCCGTCGCAGACCGTCAGTCGACCGGATCCGGCAGCACCCGCAGGTGGCCGCGACGGCCCGGGCGCGGCGTCACCGCAGGCGTCGCCGCGGTCCGCGGCGTGGCACGATGACGGCCGCGCGACCGATCGTCGAAGTCCGGCCGCGGCCGGAAGCCGACCCGGGGAGCCCCGCCGGCGCCGCCGGCCTCGCGGACCGCCTCGGCCAGCGCCGTCAGTTCCTGGTCCTCGGCCTGCTGTGCGAAACCTCGTTCGCTGCGCAGCATCTCCCATCCGACGGGGACGGTGATCCGGTCCGCATGTTGCGAACACAGATCCCACGAATGGGGTTCGTCTGCGGTCGACAGCGGACCGATCACGGCGGTCGACTCTGCGTAGACGAACGTCAGAGTCGCCACGGCGATGCGCGAACAACCGGGCCTGCAGCACTGACGAGGGACACTCACGCCGCTCAGCCTATCGCCTCCGCGCGCACACCGGACAATCGACACGCGCAGGTCGGCCGCACCCGCACTGCCGCATGTCAGCCCCCTGCCATAAAGTGGCGTCATGGCCTACCGACTGGCGCCCGTGCAGTCCGGGCATGAACTGCTCAAACCTCCGGTCCGTCGCCTGCGGGATCGACGCGGACGCGGTCTGCGCGGGCCGACGATCCCCGCGGCCCTGCCCGCGCATCGCACCCGCTCCGACCGCTTCGATGCGGCAGCCGTCGAGGCGTTCAGCGAGATCGACGCTCAGTGGCACGACCATCTGTCCGACCTCGACGTCGCCGTCGACGACATTCCGCGGATGCTGCCGCGCACCGACGAACCGATTCAGTGGCCCGAGGAGGTGACCGCCGACGGTCTGGTGCCGCTGGCGCGGCTCATCCCGGCGGGCGTCGACATCACGGGCCGGCCCACGCGGGCGCAGATCATCCTGTTCCGTCGTCCGCTGGAACTGCGCGCGCACGACGACGAAGAACTCCCCGAGATCCTCCGCGAGGTGCTGATCGAACAGGTGGCGACCTACCTCGGCGTCGACGAGAAGACGATCGAGGACGGGCCCGAGTCCGACTGAGGGATCGGTCCACCGCAGCGGGCGATCATCGGGCAGTCTCCGCAGCGGCCCCTGCCCCAAGACTTCTGCCCCCAAGTTCTTCGATCCCACGACTTCGCCCCCTCAACGGCCTCGACCCCTCAACACTGCCGGAGAGCACTCCGGATGCGTGAGGGGTCGAAATGAGGCGGTGAACGCGGTCAGCCGATCGAACTCAGACGATGCCGCGCTTCAGTCGACGACGTTCTCGCTCGGACAATCCTCCCCAGATCCCGAACCGCTCGTCGTTGTGGAGTGCGTACTCCAGGCATTCGGCCTTGACCTCGCAGCCCTGGCAGATGCGCTTGGCCTCGCGTGTGGAGCCACCCTTCTCCGGAAAGAATGCCTCCGGGTCGGTCTGAGCGCAGAGTGCACGATCCTGCCACTCTTCTTCCTCGACCGGGTCGAACAATCCCTCGAACTCATCGTGAACCACCGACAGATGGCGACCCCCGAAGGGTTGACCGTTCAGGTCAGCACCATCGCCCGCATCAAAAGTCATCCGGCACCTCCCAGCTCGCAGACTTCTCACTGATTCCCCCACAGCCAGAGTCATTTCCCCCTTGGCTGCGCGCGTCTGAACTGAATCGACGCGCCCGTACGGCCCGATCAGAATTCAAATGACACGCTTGTGATTAGACACGGCCCGCCCCGGTGCGGTCAAGCGGAAAGCGAAGATTCATTCCTACCATCGCCGGGAGCAGATTCGACGGCGACGCGCCGAAGAACGCCCATAATCGGCGTGTCGTCCCAACGTCCGACCGCCGCGTGAAGCCACCGAGCGAGATCACTACAGTGGGTCCCGTGAAGGTGACGGTACTCGTAGGCGGCGTCGGCGGCGCCCGTTTTCTACTCGGAGCACGTGAACTGTTCGGGCGCACGGCATTTCCGCAACTCGCCGAGGATCCCGAGACACCGCACGCGGTGACCGCCGTGGTCAACGTCGGCGATGACGCCTGGATGCACGGGGTTCGGATCTGCCCCGACCTGGACACCTGCATGTACACCCTCGGCGGCGGGATCGATCCCGAACGCGGCTGGGGCCACCGCAACGAGACGTGGAACGCCAAGGAGGAACTGGCCGCCTACGGGGCCGACCCGGACTGGTTCGGGCTCGGCGACCGCGATCTGGCCACCCACCTGATCCGCACCCAGATGTTGGAGGCCGGCTACCCGCTGTCGGATGTCACCGCCGCCCTGTGCCGCCGCTGGCAGCCCGGCGTCCGCCTGCTCCCGGCCAGCGATCAGCGCCACGAGACGCACGTGGTCATCGACAAGCCCGACGGGCAGGACGGTGAGCGCGTCGCCATCCACTTCCAGGAGTGGTGGGTGCGGTACCGGGCACACGTCCCCACGCACGGCTTCGCTCAGGTCGGCCTCGACGAGGTGAAGCCGGCACCGGGCGTGCTGGAGGCGATCGCGGACGCCGACGTCGTCCTGCTGGCGCCGAGCAATCCGGTGGTCAGCATCGGCGCCATCACCTCGGTGGCCGGCATTCGCGGAGCGCTGCGCACCACGTCGGCCCCGGTCGTCGGCATCAGCCCGGTGATCGCCGACAAGCCGCTGCGCGGAATGGCCGACGAATGCCTGTCGGTGATCGGCGTCGAGAGCTCCGCCCAGGGGATCGCCGCGCACTACGGCGCGCGCAGCGGCAACGGCATCCTCGACGGCTGGCTTATCGCCGAAGGCGACCGCGCCGAGGTCGACGGGATCGCGATCGGTACTGCTCCCCTGCTGATGACCGACCCCGCGGCGACCGCCGACATGATCCGCGCGGCCTGCGACCTGGTCCGGGTGAGCACACCGTGACCGGCCCCGGAGCAACCGAGTCGACACGACCGGCCGATCACCGCGCCCCGCGCGGCCTGGCGATCCTGCCGGTGACCGGGCTCGGCGAGTTCGGCCCCGACAGCGATCTGGCGGCCGAGATCGTGGCGGCCGCACCGTGGATCGTCGACGGTGACGTGCTGGTGGTCACCAGCAAGGTCTTCTCCAAGACCGAGGGCCGGATGGTCGCCGCACCCACCGATCCCGACCAGCGGGATGCCTTCCGCCGCAAGCTGATCGACGAGGAGACCGTCCGGATCGTCGCCAAGCGCAACCGGACGCTGATCACCGCCAACCGCAACGGGCTGGTGCAGGCGGCGGCCGGCGTCGACGGGTCGAACGTCCGTACCGACCAGATCGCGCTGCTGCCCCTCGACCCCGATGCGAGCGCCGCGGGCCTGCGCGCCCGGCTGGCCGCCGACTTCGACAGGCGGGTGGCGGTGATCGTCA
The DNA here is from genome assembly GCF_039946255.1 of Gordonia aichiensis. Taxonomy (GTDB): domain Bacteria; phylum Actinomycetota; class Actinomycetes; order Mycobacteriales; family Mycobacteriaceae; genus Gordonia; species Gordonia aichiensis_A. Next base: position 226,104 of record NZ_JBCDWL010000006.1, read on the forward strand.
CCGACACGATGGGTCGGGCGTGGCGGACCGGTCAGACCGACGTCGCGATCGGCGCGTCGGGCATCGCCGTGAGCCACGGCTACGACGGCGTCGACGACGGCTACGGCAACACCCTGATGGTCACCGACATCGCGATCGCCGACGAACTCGCCGCCGCTGCCGATCTGGTGAAGGGCAAGCTCGACGGCGTCCCGGTGGCTGTGGTGCGCGGCATGGAACCGCGCGACGACGGCAGCACCGCCCGCGACCTGGTGCGCGACCTGGACGACGACATGTTCCGGCTGGGCGTCGAGGAGGCCCTGGACCTCGGCAGGCGGCAGGCCCTGCTCACTCGCCGGTCGGTGCGGCGGTTCGCACCCGGCGCGGTGCCCGGCGACGTGATGCACGCGGCGTTCGCCGAGGCGCTCACCGCCCCCGCGCCGCATCACACCCACCCCGTCCGCTTCCTGTGGCTGCGGGATCCGGCGCGACGACGACGGCTGCTCGAGGCGATGGGCCGTTCCTGGCACGACGACCTGGCCGCCGACGGCAAGACCCCCGAGTCGATCGCCAAGCGCATCGGACGCGGACAGATCCTGTACGACGCACCCGAGCTCGTCGTCCCGGTGATGACCGGGGAGGGCATGCACGAGTATCCCGACGCGCGTCGCAACACCTGCGAGAACACCATGTTCACGGTCGCGGGCGGAGCGGCCGTCGCCGGCCTGCTGGTGGCGCTGTCGGTCCGCGGCGTCGGCAGCTGCTGGGTCGGGTCGACGATCTTCGCCGCCGACACGGTGTGCCGGGAACTGGAGTTGCCCGCGCAGTGGCAGCCGCTGGGCGCCGTCGCCGTCGGCTATCCGGCCGAATCCGCGGGCTTGCGGGAGGCCGCCGACACCACCGGGCTGGTGATCGAGCTGTGAGCACCCTGCACGCCTCGGCGGTCGCCGCACTGACCGACTGGACCGCGCCCGACCCGCACCAGGACTCCCTGCGCCACGCCTACCTCGCGTTCCTGGCCGCCGCACCAGACGGATGCCGCCGCGAATCGGCCGCAGGCCATCTCACGGCCTCGGTCATCGTCTTCGACCCGACGCTGTCGCACGTGCTGCTGACGCTGCATCCGCGCGTGGGCAAGTGGGTGCAGTTGGGCGGTCACTGCGAACCGGCCGACCGGTCGCTGGCCGACGCGGCCCGCCGCGAGGGACTGGAGGAGTCGGGGCTGGCGTCGCTGCGCCTGTCGGCGGCGCCCGTGCAGCTGCACACGCATCCGATCACCTGCTCGCTGGGCGTGCCGACCCGTCACCTCGACGTGCGGTTCGCGGCCGTCGCCGACGCCACGGCCGACGGGTCGCTGCCCGCGATCGTGCGCAGCGACGAGTCGGTGGATCTGGCGTGGTGGCCGATCGACGACCTGCCTGCCGACGTGGACGCCGAGTCCATTCCCGAGCTCGTCGGGCTCGGAGCCGCCGCGCTGCGTTAGCCGAGGTCGGCGGCTACTCCACCACCACGTTCTTGCCGACGGTGACGACGCCGCCGGGCGAGACCACGTAGTGCGCGCGATCGTGTTCCAGGTCGACTCCGAGTTGCCCGTCGTCGCCGATGCGGACGTTCTTGTCGAGGATGGCGTTGCGCACGACGGCGCCGCGGCCCACGCGGACGCCCGGCATCAGGACGCTGCCCTGCACCACGGCGCCCTCGTCGACGAAGACGTTGTTCGACAGCACCGAGCCGTGGACGGTGGCGCCCGCGACGACGGTGCCCGCCCCGACCACCGAGTCGTTGGCGGTGCCGCCGCGGACGAACTTCGCCGGCGGCAGATGGCTGGTCTCACCGCGGATCGGCCAGCGCTTGTTGTACAGATTGAAGACCGGGTTCTCCGACACCAGATCCATGTGGGCGTCGTAGAAGGAGTCCACGGTGCCGACATCGCGCCAGTAGCCCTTGTCGCGCGGCGTCTCGCCGGGCACCACGTTGTGGTCGAAGTCGTACACGTACGCCTCGCCGCGTGCGACGAAGGCCGGAATGATGTCCCCACCCATGTCGTGGTCGGAGTCGCCGTCGGCGGCGTCGGCCTTGAGCATGTCGACCAGCGCATCGGCGGTGAAGACGTAGTTGCCCATCGAGGCGAAGGTGACGTCGGGGTCGTCGAGCGTGCCGGGCGGGTCTGCCGGCTTCTCGAGGAACTCGGTGATCTTGCCCTCGTCGTCGGCGTCGATGCAGCCGAACGCGAACGCCTCGCTGCGCGGCACCCGGATCCCGGCGACCGTCACCGCGGCACCGGAGGCGATGTGGGCGGCCACCATCTGCGACGGATCCATCCGATAGACGTGGTCGGCGCCGAAGACCACGATGTAGTCGGGCTCCTCGTCGTAGATGAGGTTCATCGACTGGTAGATGGCGTCGGCGCTGCCGGTGTACCAGCGCGGCCCCAACCGCTGCTGTGCGGGGACCGGCGTGATGAACTCACCGTGGAATCCCGACGACCACCAGGTCTGCGAGATGTGGCGGTCGAGCGAATGGGACTTGTACTGGGTCAGCACGCAGATCCGCTCGTAGCCGCCGTTCACCAGATTCGACAGCACGAAATCGATGAGCCGGTAGGAGCCGCCGAACGGGACCGCGGGCTTGGCGCGGTCCACGGTCAGCGGATAGAGCCGCTTGCCTTCACCGCCGGCGAGGACGATTCCGAGAACATGCGGTTGTGATCTCACGGTTCAAACATATCCGGCCGCTGCGACAGCGACCACCCGGCACCGAGAACTGCGCCAACGCGGCCCCCTTTCGTCTCAGCGGCGCCGCGCCGCCGTGATCGTCACGTCGAGGTGCGCACGCACCGTGGTTCCCGCGGCCGTCGCGGCCGCGGCGGCGACCAGTTCGTCGCGGGTGCGGTGGAAGGCCGCCGGACCCATTGCGGCCACATCGACCAGTGTCGGCTCGTCGAGGTCTCGATCCACCCGGAGTCGATCGGCGCTCACCACGTCGAAGTCGGCGGCCAGTTCGACGGCGAGGCGTTCGGTCTTCCCGTCGCCGACCGACAGCATGTGCATCGGCTCGACGATCTCGGCCAAGTGCCCGGGTCGGGGCGTGACGATGAGCCAGGTCCCGCCGGGTCGGAGCACGCGGGCGGTCTCGGCGGCGTTGCGCGGGGCGAAGACCGACAGCACGGTGTCGACGGCGCCGTCGCGCACGGGCAGCCCGGACCAGAGGTCGGCGACGATCGCGACGGCGCGCGGATGCCTGCGGGCGGCGCTGCGGGCACAGAACTTCGACAGGTCGACGCCGATGCCGACGGCGGCCGGCGCGGCTGCCTCCAGAGCCGCCGCCAGGTACTGCCCGGGCCCGCAGCCCGAATCGAGGACGGCGCTCGCTCCGGCGCAGTGCGCGGCGACGGCGGCGACCAGCGGTTGGTAGACGCCTGCGTCGAAGACCCGGTTGCGCGCGGCGACCATGTCGGCGGTGTCGGAGCGGTGGACGGTCCCCTTGCCCGTCAGCAGGGAGACGTATCCTTGCCGGGCGACGTCGAAAGCGTGTCCGGCGGTGCATCGCAGGGATGCACCGCCGGAGACGAGCGTGTCGGCACACACCGGACACGAGAGCAGACCGGCGGCGGCATTCCACCGTGCGCCGGTCGGATCGGTCAGGCGGTGACCTCGCGCAGCGCTTCGCCGAGCGCGGCGGCTTCGTCGTCGTTCAGTTCCACGACCAGCCGACCGCCTCCGTCGATCGGAATCCGAACGACGATCCCACGCCCCTCCTTGACCGCTTCGAGCGGACCGTCCCCCATACGTGGCTTCATCGCCGCCATGTGTCGTGCTCCCTTCATGTGGATCTCACGAAATTCCCTCTCATGGTACTCGGCGCACACCCGTGCACTCCGCGCAGGACAATCGGTCGGCGCAAAAGCGGCGCCCGCAGGTCGGCCGCCCCGCATCGTCTCGATGCGCTCCCCCACTCCGTTCCTCCGCTTACTCGACAACCCTGAAAAGGCACCGCCGAACCGCCACACCCACAGGTCTCGATACGCCCTGGCCTCCCTGGCAGGCTCCCCCTCAGGCTGGTCGAGCAAGCGCATCGAGACCCCGCACCGCGCCTCGATACGCCCTCGGCCCCCTGGGAGGCTCCCCCCAGGCTGGTCGAGTAAGCCTGCGAGCGCAGCGAGCAAGCGCATCGAGACCCCCGCGCCCCGCCTCCATAAGCACCGCCACCCCGATCCACCGCCCCCTCGACAACCCTGAAAAGGCCCCGCCGAACCGCCACACCCACAGGTCTCGATACGCCCTCGGCTAGCGCCTCGGCCTGCTCGACCACCCTGAAAACTCTGCTCCAGGCTGGTCGAGCAAGCGCATCGAGACCCGTTTGCTACGGCGTGTCTCGACCCGGATCGACGGTCGTCTCGTCGCGGGCGGCGAGGTCGTGCACCACGGCGCGGAGTTCGTCGATCTCGCGGGCGAGCTTCTCCAGGGTCCAATCGACCTCGGCGGCCCGATAGCCGCGGAAGGTCTGCTGGAAGATCACCGACCGCACGTCGTCGCCGGTGATCCCGGCGCGCGGCAGGCGCGTCAGGGTGGTGCCCTTCTCCACCGGAGGGAGCTCCTCGCCGCGCCCGAACATGAACCACACCACCGCGAAGATCAGCGCGACCAGCAGCGCCACACCCACCACGTACAGACCGATAGTCACCACGTGTTTCAGCGTAACCGGGGGCGAGGCGACGGCGCTGGACCGGCGGTCAGCGCAGTTGGGGCGGTGCCGCCGAGGTCTCCCGCAGTTGGTCGGGTCGCAGACTGTTCACCGGCACCCGATCGCCGTGCTGCAGTTCGGTGGTGTGCGGGGTGAACCCGCCGTCGGCGCCGACGACGAACTGTGTCAGCCCGACACCGGAGTCGGCGATCCCGCAGCGCTCCAAGAGCGTGGCGACGATCTGCCGGCTCATCACCGCCAGTTCGGGAAGCGGACGGTTCCGATGAGTGCGGACGCCGAGATTGACCTGGCCGATCCCGGCCAGCCCGTAGCGGTCGTAGGCGTCGATCAGCAGACCGATCTCGACCCCGTATCCCGGTGCGAACCGGACCGACGCGAACAGTTCGCGGGTGCCCGCGTACTCGCCGCCGAGGGGCTGGCAGACCTCGCCGAGTTCGGGCTTCAAGGCGGTCAGCAGCGGCCGGGCGAGCAACTCGGTGACTCGGCCCCCGCCGCCGGGCTCCTGCCGGTCACCGGTGCGGAGCGGTCGCCGGTAGTAGCCCTTGACCAGGTGGATCGCGGGTTCGGCGAGCAGCGGACCGATCATCTTGGGCACGAACATGGGGTCCGGGTCGATGAGGTCGGAGTCGACGAACGCGATGAGGTCGCCGGTGGTGACGGCGATCGACCGCCACAGCACCTCGCCCTTGCCGGGGACCGCGGGCACCCCCGGGATCGCCTCTTCGCGGGTGACGACGCGGGCACCGGCGGCACGGGCGCGCTCGGCGGTGCGGTCGGTGCTGCCCGAGTCGACGACGATCAGCTCGTCGACGAGGGTGCCGACCAGCGGCGCGATGGTCGCGATGACCCCGGCGACGGTGTCCTCTTCGTTGAGTGCGGGCAGCACCACCGACACGGTGCGACCGTTCTTGGCCGCGACGAGATCGTCGACGGTCCAGGTCGGGTGATCCCACGTGCGGGGTGAACGCAGGGACGGATGGTGCGACTGCGACCATCTCGCCAGATCCTGTCCGCCGCCGGCCCACGACACCGAGGCCTCCGGCCCTCCCCCGATGCTGCCGTCGGCGTTCATGCCAGCCCCCGCACCGTGCGAGCCGGCGGTCTGGTGCCCGCGATGGACGCGACCATGTCGACCACCCGGCGGGTGTCGGCGACCTCGTGGACGCGGAACATCCGTGCGCCCGCGGCCGCGGCCAGCGCGGTGGCCGCCAGCGTGCCCGCGACGCGATCCTCGAGGTCGGCGTCGAGCGTCTCGCCGATGAAGTCCTTGTTGCTCAACGCCATCAGCACCGGCCAACCGGTGTCGACGAGTCGGTCCAGATGCCGCAGAAGCGCGAGGCCGTGATGGGTGTTCTTGCCGAAGTCGTGCGTCGGATCGATGAGGATTCCGTCCTCGCGGACCCCGGCCTCTCGCGCCCGTTCCGCCGCCGCGGTGACCTCGGCGACGACGTCGGCGACGACGTCGTCGTAGCGCACCCGGTGCGGCCTGGTCCGGACGCGGGCACCGCCGGTGTGCGAGCAGACCAGCCCGGCCCCGGCCTGCGCGGCGACGGCCACCAGTTCCGGATCGACACCGGCCCACGTGTCGTTGATCATGTCGGCGCCCGCCTCGCACGCCTGCGCGGCGACCTGCGCGCGCCAGGTGTCGACGCTGATGAGGATGTCGGGGTGCGCCCGGCGGATCCAGGCGATCATCGGCACCACCCGCTGCGCCTCGGTGTCGGCGTCCACCTCCGCGCCGGGGCCCGCCTTCACGCCGCCGACGTCGATCATGTCCGCGCCCTGCGCGACGACCTCGTCGATCCGCGCCTTGGCGGCGTCGTCGGAGAACGTGGCGCCCCGGTCGTAGAACGAGTCGGGGGTTCGGTTGACGATCGCCATGACCAGCGCGCGGTCAGTGGCGACGGGCCGCCCGCACAGGGTCGCGGCCGGACGGGCAGTGCTCACATCCATACCCTACGTGCCGCCCGAAACAGACCCTGGTCCGGTACCGCCCGCGCAGGTCGCGGTTCGGCTCGGTTCCGGTTCAGCGCGGCACCCTGGCGGCCGCCACGTCGCCCGCGTACTCGTCGTAGAAGGGCACGTACCCCTCGCCGCGGCCGGCGAGCACCCACATGTGGTCGGACCCGACCTCGGTGTAGGCCTCGTTCCGGAGTTCGACCTTGAAGTTCTTGAACGTCGACGTCGTCTCGATCGCCGGGACGAACCGGATGAACAGCGGCACCGCATAGGCCGGCAGGGTCGCGTACAGCGCGTCGGCGAACGCCTTCGGATCGAGGTCGGCGCCCTCGCGCAACTGGACCGAGACCATGCCGGCCCGACCGTCGCATCCGGGCACCTCGACGCCGTAGGCGACCGACTGCTCCACGGCGTCCGAGGCGTCGACGGCGCTCTCGACCTCGGTGGTCGCGACGTTCTCGCCCTTCCATCGGAAGGTGTCGCCGAGCCGGTCGACGAAGGCGATGTGGGAGAAGCCGAGTTCGCGCACGAGGTCGCCGGAGTTGAAGTAGGCGTCGCCGGACTTGAAGGCGTCGCGGATGATCTTCTTCTCGGTGTCGCTCGATTCGGTGTAGCCGTCGACCGGGACGCGGTCACTGATCGCGGCGATGAGCAGCCCGGGCTCGCCCTTGCGGACCTTGCGCAGGCGCCCGCGGGCGTCGCGCTTGGCGGTGCCGTCGTCGTTGTACTCGACGACGCGGAAGGGCAGCGGGCAGAAGCCCGCGGTGCGCTTGACGTCGAAGGCGTTGACGAAGGCGAGATTGAGCTCGCTGGCGCCGTAGAACTCCACCACGCGATCGATGCCGAAGCGAGTGGTGAACTCGTCCCAGATCTCCGGCCGCATGCCGTTGCCGACGATGACGCGCACCGAGTGGCTGCGGTCGGTGGGTTTGGCGGGCTGCGCCAGCAGGTATCGGCACAGTTCGCCGATGTAGCAGAAGGCCGTGGCGCGGTTGAGGATGACCTCGTCCCAGAACCGGGAGGCCGAGAACTGCTTGCCGATCGCGATGCAGGCGCCAGCCGAGAGCACCGCACCGAGCGAGACCGACAGCGCGTTGTTGTGGTAGAGCGGCAGCGAGACGTACATGGTGTCCGACGCGCGCAGACGCACCGCCATGCCCCCGATGCCGTCGTAGTTGGCCAGCCACCGGTTGTGGCTCATCACGCTCGCCTTCGGCAGCCCGGTGGTGCCGGAGGTGAAGATGTAGAAGGCGGTGGTCGACGCGGGCAGATGCCTGGTGACCGCCGGATCGATCTCGGGCTTGCCGTCCGCCGCCTCGTCGAGTGCGGCGAAGTCGAGGACGTGCGGCGGGAGCCGGTCGGCACTGATCGAGGCGACCGCTTCACTGCACTCGGGATCGTAGACCAGGACGGTGCCGCCGAGCAGCTTCATGCTGTGGTCGATCACCTCGCCGCGCTGATTGTAGTTGAGCATGCCTGCGACGGCGCCGAGCTTGAGCGCGGCGAGGATGATCAGCAGGTCGGTCGGGCTGTTCTTGGCGAGGATGCCGACGACGTCGCCGGTCCCCACCCCGCGGTCGGCGAGCACGGCGGCGTACCGGTTCACCCGACGATTGGCTTCACCGTAGGTGGTCGACTCCCCCTGCCAGCGGATGAACGGCCGGTCGGGATGGTCGGCGGCGAGTTTGGCGAAGATCTGTCCGATGGTCCGCTTGGCCGTCGGCGGGCGCACGATCATGCCCGGGACGTGGCGGGCCATGGCCGGGAGGTCGGGGACCATCTTGACGGCTCCCCGCACGAGGTCGGCGATCCCGACCTTGCTCGGAACATTGGTGGTCATGACTGCCTCACTCCTCGCCCTACGTGTGAACGCCGCTACCTTACCGGGTGGTCAGATAGTCGATCGCGTCACCCACGGTTACACATACCTTGATCTTCGCCAGCGCCCGGTCCGCGACGAACCCGCGGTCGCGCAGGTCGTCGAGCCAGACCAGCAGCGGGTCGTAGAAGCCGCCGTGATTGAGGAGGACGATGGGCTTGTCGTGGACACCGAGGTAGGCGCCGGTCCACGTCTCGAAGAGCTCCTCGAACGTGCCGATGCCGCCGGGCAGGGCGATGAAGCCGTCGGCGAGCTCGTCCATCAGGCGTTTGCGCTCGCGCATGGTGTCGGTGACGATCAGCTCGTCGGCGTCGAGGTCGGCGACCTCCTTGACCATCAGGTGCTCGGGGATGATCCCGATCGTGCGCCCGCCGGCCTCCCGCGCGGCGCGGGCCACGCTGCCCATCATCGAGACGTTGCCGCCGCCGGAGACGAGCGTCTGACCGGCCGCGGCGATCGCCCGACCGGTCTGCGCCGCGAGCGTCAAGTACTCGGCGTCGACGGGGCCGGAAGCGCAGTACACGCAGATCGCGCTCATCCGCGGGCCGCCTTCACGATGATCTCGACCGCCTCGGCCGGCGTCTCGACCACGTGGAGCAGGTCGACGTCGCCGGGCGAGATCTTGCCTTCGGCCTCCAGGGTGCCGCGCAGCCACTCCACCAGTGGGCCCCAGAAGGCGCTGCCGATCAGGACGATCGGGAAGCGCAGCACCTTCTTGGTCTGCACCAGCGTGAGCGCCTCGAACAGTTCGTCGAGGGTGCCGAAACCGCCGGGCAGGCAGACGAAGGCCTGCGCGTACTTGACGAACATCGTCTTGCGGACGAAGAAGTAGCGGAAGTTCATCGTCAGCGTCACCCACGGGTTGGTGTGCTGCTCGAAGGGCAACTCGATGTTGAGTCCGATCGACTGCGCCCCGGCCTCGTAGGCGCCGCGGTTGGTGGCCTCCATCGCGCCGGGGCCGCCGCCGGTGATCACCGCGAAGCCCTCGTGCGCCAGCAACCGCCCGAGTTCACGTGCCGTCTCGTACTCGGGCGAGCGCGGCGCCACCCGCGCCGAGCCGAAGACCGTGACCGCCTCGGCCACGTTCTCGAGCGCGTCGAAGCCGGCGACGAACTCCGACTGGATGCGCTGCACCCGCCACGAGTCCCGGATCATCCGCTGCTCGGCGCGGCGCGGATCGCGCGGGTCGATCCACTCGAGCAGGAGCCGATCGGACGGGACGACCTCCACGCCCTCCTCGACACGGACCTGCGCGGCGCCCACGTTGCGGACGCATCCGTCGTTCGGATCCGGCATGTCCGACCGCCAGGTCGGAGTGGTTGTCGTTGGGCCGGTCGAATCCGGCGCTGGTCCGTCGTTCATGCCGCGAGACTAGCAACCGCCCCGCGGTCGTCGCCCGGCAAGCACACGAGCGGTCAGGGCCGGTGGCGAGGTGCGCATTCGAAGACCGGGAAGCGCGGGGCGGCGGCCGCGAACTCCGCGTCGGTCGACGACGCGGTGAGCCCGTCGACGAATGCCGACACCTGCCATCCCCAGCGGTCCAGATACGCGCGCAACAGGTCGGGCTTCTGCTCGTCGTCGAGTTCGATCAGATCGACCGGATCGACGCGGCGACCGCGCCGTAGAAACACCTCCCCGCCGGCCCGGACGTTGCGGACCCACTGCGTGCTCCCGCGCGGCGAGACGAGGTAGCGACGACCGTCGACGACCAGCACGTTGACCGGCCGAGCGGTCAGTCGCTCGGACCGCCGGCCCCGGACCAGCAGTTCACGGCAGGCCCGCGGCGCGGCGCCGAGTCGGATCAGGGCGCCGACCGCGGCGTTGGAAACCGGGAGCAGGCGCCCGCCCGCCGAGTGGTCGTGATCATCGCGCGACATCGAAACCTCCGAATATTTGTGAACAGTGTTCTCGTTTCACATTGAACACTACGCGCCACCTCGTCGGTTATCAAGAACAATGTTCTCGCTTATTGGCGATGTCCGAGATCCGTGCGACCATGACGGCAGGCATCGGCGAGGAGAGGAGACCACCGTGGAGTCTGCGGCCGCTCAGGCGCCGACCGACCGCCCGGCGGGCACCGACGCTGCGGGCACCGACGGACCCCGCGCACGCAACCGGGCGCGGATCGAGCGCCGCCTTCGCGAAGTGGGTCGGCGCCACCTCGCCGAGTACGGCGCGGCGGCCCTGTCGCTGCGCGCCGTCGCCCGCGACATGGACATCGCCCCGTCCGCGCTGTACCGATACGTCGCCGGTCGCGACGACTTGCTGACCGTGTTGATCGTCGACGCGTACACCGACCTGGCCGACACGATCGACGCGGCGGTGAGCACTCGACGCACCGCCCGCACCCGATTCCTGGCGCTGGCCGACGCCCTGCGGCAGTGGGCGCTGGCCCATCCGAGCGAGTACGCGCTGATCTACGGTTCCCCGGTCCCCGGGTATCGAGCTCCTGCCGAATCCACCAATCCGGCCGGCGAGCGACCGCTTCTGGCCCTGGCGGCGATCGTCGCCGGGACCGAATCGGTGCCCGAGGTCCCCGGCACGCACGCACGCGGTCAGTCGGCGGCCGCCGATGCGCTGACAGCGCTCGCCGACGACGCCGCGCTGCCGCCCGGCACCGCCCCCGCGGTGCTGGCGCGCACGCTCGTCGTCTGGAACCTCCTGCTGGGAGCGGTCTCGAGCGAGTTGTTCGAGCAGCTCGGGCCCATCACCGAGCAGCCGGCCACGGTGTATGCAGCGACCGCCGACCTCGCGGCCGCTCTGCTGTTCGGGTGACCCGACCGGTCGGTCGCTACTCGCCCGACAGGTAGGCGCGCAGGATCTCGGCGACCTCGGTGATCTGCGCGACCGGCACCCGTTCATCGGCACGGTGAGCCAGGCTCGGATCGCCGGGACCGAGGTTGACCGCGGGAATGCCCAGTGCCGAGAACCGCGCGACGTCGGTCCACCCGTACTTGGCTCGGAACCTCCCGTCGGCCGCCGCGACGAGCTTCGCCGCCGCGGGGTCGGCCAGCCCCGGCAGCGCGCCGGCCGCCGAGTCGGTGACCTCGGCGGTCACCGAGCCGTCGGCGAGGTCGGCGGCGAAGACCTCCCGGACGTGGGCGAGCGCCTGCTCGGGCGTCCGGTCGGGGGCGAAGCGGAAGTTGACGTCGACGTGCGCCGCGTCCGGAATCACGTTGCCTGCGACGCCGCCGGAGACACCGACCGCCGACAACCCCTCCCGATACTCGCAGCCGTCGATGTCGACGCGCCGCGGCCGATACGCCTGCAGAGTCGTGAGCAGCCGGCCCAACTTGTGAATCGCGTTGTCGCCCATCCAAGCTCGTGCCGAATGCGCGCGCGTGCCCGATGCGGTGAAACGGACTCGGAGGGTGCCCTGGCAGCCCGCCTCGATCTGGCCGGCGGTCGGCTCGCCCAGGATCGCGACGTCGCCGACCAGCCAGTCGGGCAGGTCGCGCTCGACGGCGCCGAGCCCGTTGAACTCGGCGGCGATCTCCTCGCAATCGTAGAAGATCAGCGTGAGGTCGTGGACGGGGTCGGCGAGGGTGGCGGCCAGATGGAGGAAGACCGCGTCGCCGGACTTCATGTCGACGGTGCCGCAGCCGTGCAGCACGTCGCCCTCCTCGTCGGTCACGGTGCGCCGCGACGGAACGTTGTCGACGATCGGCACCGTGTCGAGGTGCCCGGCCAGGATCACTCGCGTCGGTCGGCCGCGGTCGGTGCGAGCCAGTACGCAGTTGCCGTGCCGGACGACTTCGAAGCCGCGCGTCTGCGTCCGCAGCGCCTGCTCCACCGCATCGGCGATCACCGTCTCGTCGCGGCTCACACTGGCGATGTCGACCAGGGCCGCGGTCAGTTCGATGGGATCGGCGGTCAGGTCCAGGGTGGGGATGCTCACGAAATCCCATCGTAGAAGACGTGCCCGCCACTCGGCAGCGGCCGGTCTCGGTCGATAAACTCATGTGAATGACCACTCAAGGTGCTGTTGCCATCGGAATCGCCACCCTCGCCGCGGACGTCGTCCTCGACACCTGGTACCCGGCTCCGGAGCTGGTGCGCGATCCCGGCCCGACCGGATCCACCGAACTGACCGGTGACGACGTCCCCGCCGACCTGCAGGCCCTCGTCGGCGTCGACGAGGCGCGCGGCGTCCGCACGGTGGCCGTCCGCACGGTCATCGCCGATCTGTCGGTCGCACCCGTCGACGCCCACGACGTGTACCTGCGTCTGCATCTGCTCTCCCACTGTCTGATCGCGCCGCACCGGGCCAACCTGGACGGACAGTTCGGCCTGCTCAGCAACGTCGTGTGGACCAATTTCGGTCCGTGCGCCGTCGACGGCTTCGAGACCGTCCGCGCCCGGCTGCGGGCGCGCGGCCACGTGACGGTGTACTCGATCGACAAGTTCCCGCGCATGGTCGACTACGTGACGCCGAAGGGCGTGCGGATCGGCGACGCAGACCGCGTCCGCCTCGGCGCGCACCTGGCGCCGGGCACCACCGTGATGCACGAGGGCTTCGTCAACTTCAACGCGGGCACGCTGGGCACCTCCATGGTGGAGGGTCGCATCTCGGCGGGCGTGGTGATCGGCGACGGCTCCGACATCGGCGGCGGCGCCTCCACCATGGGCACCCTGTCGGGCGGCGGCAAGGAGATCATCACCATCGGACGCCGCTGCCTACTCGGCGCCAACGCCGGGTGTGGAATCCCCCTCGGCGACGACTGCGTCGTCGAGGCCGGGCTCTACCTGACCGCGGGAACCAAGGTCACCGGCCCGGACGGTTCGGTGGTCAAGGCCCGCGACCTGGCCGGGCGGTCGAACCTGCTGTTCCGCCGCAACAGCACCACCGGCGCAGTGGAAGTCACCGCCAAGGAGGGCGACGGCATCGCACTCAACGAGGCCCTGCACGCGCACAACTGACGTCTCGTAAACGAATCCCCGATTCGCCGTTTCCGCTGGGTGTCAAGCTGTTTTGAGTCGGTCTGTCGACTTTCTTATGCTGTTTTCTGAAGCGCCGGTCGGCTGGGTCTGTGATGCAGGTTGATGCCTACTTCAGCAGCCGGCGTGGGCAGTTTCGGTG
>NZ_JBCDWL010000007.1:0-224644 GCF_039946255.1 Gordonia aichiensis
ACAACACGCGGCGGCGGCACTCGTTCTGCAACAACATGTCCCCGAACGATTACGAGCGGAGCGTCTCCGATAGAATCGGAGACGCAGCTTAATTCACCCCTGTGTCCACTATCCGGGGGGAAGCCCCGTCATCGGCGAGAAGGGTTGACATGACCGTGGCGAAATCATGGGCGCTTCCCCTGATCACTCCGGCCGGTCCATAGCCTTGCCCGGTCCAGGGCAGTTGGTCAGTGCCCCACACGGTGACAGCGTTGAGGTCATGCGGGAGGTTTCGCTGTGCAGGTTGCTGAGCGCGCAGGCGTGAACACCCCAGCGGTATCGTCAGCCTGTTTCGCACCAGCGTCGGGTAGTCCGCCCCGTCGGCGGCCGCTAACGCGTGGCCCAATGCTGAGGCAGCGAGGTTGGAGTAGCTGAAGCGCCCGGCATGACGGACACGCGATCGGCGAAGTTGGTTCATCAGATCGGCGAGGTTCTCGGGTTGTGGATCACCACCTGTCAGTACAGCACTGAGCGCTCGGGCTGCTGAGCGGATTCCCCCGCCGGTGGCAGGCAGTCCTGAGGTGTGGGTCAGACAGGACTCCAAAGTCGCTTCACCGGCAGCTGTTCCGGCCAGGGGGAGGTAGTCTTCGAGCCGGTCGTGCGGTGAGATCAGCCTGGTCTGCACCATGTCGGTGTAGATCAAGCCGTTGAGGGCTTTGCTGATTGAACCGATGTGGAACGTTTTCTGCAGGTCGCACCCGATCGTGGCGATGCGAGTGCCTGCCGGGCCGACTGTGGCGAGACAGGCGGCATAGACGGGGCGGTTGAGCGGCAAGGAGTTGAGTAGAAGGCCTGCCAGAGCGGTGTCACCGTCTGTCGTTGATGCGTTTGTGAGACAGGCGGGTTTCATACCTGTTCACCCTACCGGCGACGCGTCTCACGAGTGGACACTCTGAGGGCGCCACACAGCGATCAAGATGTCACGCCATTTAGCGGACAAAGTCACAGGTCATAGCTGTCGGGGACGGCGGCGTCGGTTCCAATCGGGAGGCTGATCGCGTGACCGTGTCGCTTGAGGTCCGCGGTCAGGACTTGGGTCAGTGCGTCAACGTCGGCTGCGATGAGGGCGCGGCCGACGAGGAACTGGCTCATGACCGCCCATGCTGCGGGCAGCGTCGGTGCTAGGAGCAGGTCGTCGTTGCTGATGCCGTAGTCCTGGAGCGCTGTGCCCGGGTCACGTTCTGGGTTGACGATAGTGGACAGTGCGGTGCCGTCACTGAACGCGATACCGATCTCGATGATGCGGGGGATATCGGCGTAGAACGTTTCGCCGATGGTTGTGACAGCGATGGCGCAGCGTGGCGCAGTGGCGGCGAAAGGGTCAGGTTCGGCGAGGAACCGAATGATGCGGGGATCGACCTTCAGGTCTTTGGCTCGAACTGGCCTGGTGAGGACGATTCCGTTCAGGGACGTTGCGCGGCTGAGGGCCACGTAGGTTTGACCGGCGGCGAAGGCTCCACCGGTGAGATCGATGGCGATCCGGTCGAGGGTTTGGCCTTGGCTTTTGTGAATGGTGATCGCCCAGGCCAGCTTGAACGGCAGCTGGGTGAACGTCCCGACCAGCTTGTTCGTCATGCGTCCGTCCTTGACTTTGGGGCGCACGATCTCCCAGGTGTGTGGGCCGATGGTGACGCTTTCGGTGCTGTCACGGAGGGTGACTTCGATGCTGCCGTCTGTGTTAATCGCAGTGACCACGCCCACGGAACCGTTGACCCACCGACGGTGTGAGTCGTTGGTCTGGAGCATGATCTGCGCGCCGACGGCGTATTCGATGGTTTCGTCGTTGGGGTACTCGCGCCTGCCTACTTCTCCAGTGATGGTCGCGGTGCTGGTCCGGGGTGCGTCGGAGAGCCTGTTGAGACGCCGTTCGTTGATGATGCGGGCCCGTTCGTTGGACGTGGCGAGGGTAAGCCAGAACTCGTCGGTGGGTGGTTCGAAGTTCTCGATCGTGCGGGTAGCGAGAAGCTGACGGACGTGCTCGGTCGCGAGCCCTTCACGGACAGCGTTGAGCAGGTCGACCAGGCTAGGGTCACCGATCTGGCGAAAGACCTTTGTGAGTCTGGCGGTCGGGATGCGGGTGGTGCTGAAGTGGTGCGCGGAGAAGAAGAACGGCGACCCATAGTGGGTACGGAAGTACTCCTCTTCGTAGCTGATAACGACGGGTGGGAGTTGGTACAGGTCGCCGACGAGGACCAGCTGCACGCCGCCGGCCCACTGCCCGGGGGTGGGGCCGAATCGGTTGAGGATCTCGACGATGGTGTCGAACAGGTCGGCTCTCAACATGGATGCTTCGTCGATGATGAGGGTTTGCATCGACTTGAGCACTTTGCGGCGGCGGGGTTTGAACTTGCCCGTTACGACGTCGTGGACAGTTGTCGACGAGGAGATCCCGAACAGGCTGTGCACGGTGCTCCCATCGATCAGCAGCGCCGCAATGCCGGTGGTAGCCGCTCGGACAACGTTGCGGTCGGTGGTTCGGCAGAACTCGCGAATCAGGGTCGACTTTCCGGACCCAGCGAGTCCGGTGACGAAAGCTCCGCGCCCCTGGTGGAGGTGTTCGAGTATCGCTGTGAACTCCGGCGTGTAATCGAGTTTCATCGTCGGGTTCCTCTTCGTTTCGGCGCGCTGGACGCACGCGGATGCGCGTAGACATGTCTTCGTCTACGCGCATCCAATATGCCCGATAGGGCGTGTTCGCTGGCGAGGCGGTGTCGCGGTTCGTCTGATCAGATCAGTACGTGGTCAACGTGTCGACGGCCGCGGTAGCGATGGTGTCTGCGAGGGTGGCCGGGTTGTCGATGTGGGCGACGGTCACCCCGCGTACCGGGGTCATCTGGTAGCTGGGGGCGCGCTGGCTCAGCAGCCATAGGACGCGCACACCGTTGTCCAGGAGTCGCTGCAGTTCGGCGTTGACGGCATCGGCGTTCGGCAGCATCGCATCGGTGATGACGACGACCAGTCGTGCGCCGTCTCGTTTGGCGCTCAGGTGCAGCATGCCGTCGAGCGCCTGCAGGGCCTTCGGTAGACCGCCAGAAAGTCCGTCTGTTTCGGCGATCGGGATGAGGTCACCGCGACCGATGGGGAGTTTCGCGGCGGTGGAGTGCCAGGTGACGGTTTCGACGCGGCCGCCGCGGTCGCGCGGTAGGACGTTGAGTAGCCAGGTTGCGACACCGACGGGGTCGGTGACGTGGTCCTGCGACGGCGAGATGTCGGCGGCGACACCCACGGTGAGGGTGGGTTGGCGGCGGCGACGGCGGTTGGTGGTGGTCCAGGGGGTGGCGGTGACGGTTTGGCCGGTGGCGCGCTGGCCGGAGCGGCGGACGAGTTCACGCATGTTGAGCTTGCCGGGTGGGGTCTGGTGGGCGGTGCGGGTGGTGTCGTAGCCGCGGTCGGCGGCGCGGCGCAGCGCTCGCCGCAGGTTCTCGCGGCCGGCAAGTTCGGCGGCGGTCGGCTTGCGGAAGGTCACGCGGTGGCGGGTGTTCTTCGCGTCGGCCGATGAGCTGCTGATGGTGGCGGCGCGCTGGTTGTCGGCCTGGTGGCGGCGCTGGGCGGCAGGGCTGGCGGTGATGTTGCCTGCGGCGGCGTTCATGGCGTCCTGGGCGTCCTGGGCGGTCTCGTTGAGCGCGGCGTTGAGGTTTGTCACGGCCCCGACGTCACGCTGGCCGGTGGTCGTGTCGGCACCGTTTCCGGGCGCGCTTCCAGTCCCCGCGTTGGCCTGGCCGTTTGCGTCTTCGGTGGTGGAGTTGCTGTCGCCGTCCTGCTGGTCGCTGCCCTGCGTGTTGCCGTGCTGCGGGGCGGCGGGACCGCTGCCCTGGACTGGGGTGCCGACTGCGCCGGGGATATGCTGACCGCTGTCGTCGCCGTTGTCGTTGCTGTTCGCATCGTCGTCGGGAGTCTGGTCGTCGGTGCGGAGTGCGGCGGCGATTGTCTCTGCACACTCGGCCATTCCGGCGTTGTCGCCGTCGTCCAGGCCAACAGCGGTGTCGACTGCGCTAGTGATGACGGCGATCTGCTCAGGTGTCAGCCACGGCGCGCAGACGGCATCGAGGTCTAGGCCGTCGTGCGGGTCGATGACACCGCCGAGCAGGCGACCGCCGAGCAGGATGAGCGTGTTCGCCGCCTCAACTGCGTTCGTGGGGTCGACCTTCCCGAGGATGTGGGCCACGGATGCCTGCATCCACTGGCGGGTGTGCGGGCGGGTGCGCGCCATGACCGATTCGATGCGGGGTTCTTCGAGCATGGTGACCCACTGGCGGTGCGGTCCGAGGTCACCGTTCCAGATGGTGTGGTCGGCATGGGAGACCTCATGGGCGAGCACGCCGGAAACGATCGGGTTGTCCGCGAGGTCGCGGGGGTCAGCGAAGCTGACGTCGTCCGGTTCGGTGTTCGGTGGCAGCAGCTTGTTGGCGTCCAGAGTGATCGTGCACGTCGACGGCCGGAACAGGCCGGGAGCGACGACCGGCTGGTCGGTGATCGTGACGGTGAGGTCGCGGCGGACCGCGATGCTGTCGACCAGGGCGGTCAGTTCGGCCGACCGGGCAATCCATTCGCGGTCGGTGTCGTTGAGCGTCGCTGCAGTCACGGTGTTCTCCATTCGTTGAGGTCCTGACCAATGTCACTGACCGGTGTTCGCTGGCGCGGCACGCAGTAGGCCGGTCGGGGTCGATTCCGGTGTGGCCGGCGGGAGGTGGCTGCAGATACTTCTGCCCTGGTGAGCTGTTCACGCTCGCGGCGCGCACGAGGCTGTGGACAGCTCCCCGATCGGCGCGGACGCGCCTGTCGGAGGCCGCCGAGTGGCGGCGGCCTCCCCAGGTGCGTTCAGAGGGCGGTGTAGGGGTCGGTGTCCACGAGCATCAGCGTTCGCCCGTTGTCCCAGTCGACGCTGATCTGCGCTCCGGCTCCGACGATGATGCTGTGGCCGAACTCGGTGACGGCGGTGACCGTGCCGGTGAGGCCGACCGGCAGTGGGTCGGGGTCGTCCATGACGCCGGTGATCTTCACTCGCTGCCCAACAGTCGGAAGTGTCCTCGCGGCCTTTCCTCCGCCCGTTTGCGCGGCCGGCTCCTGCTGGTGTGTGGCGATGGTCGACACGTGCCTCCAGCGGCTGCCGGTCAGGCAGGTGTGGCACAGGTGTCCGCGGCGGCGTCGTATCGGCGTCCGTGGCAGTTGGGGCAGTGCGTACGGGTGAACTCGACGCGGCCGGGATGCCGTTCGGTGGCACGAGTCCACGCATTCCAGGCCTGCTGCCAGCTGCTGTAGCTGGCGCGCTGCCGGTTCAACCATCCGGCGAACGCTGACCGGACTTCGCGGACGTCATCGAGGTTCAGTGGCCGCAGTTGCGGGAGCGCGGCACCCAGCTGCGCGTTCTGCAGGTTCCAGACCTGCTGGACGAGCGCGCCGTTCACGCGGCCGCCTCCGCAGTGCGGACGACGGCGACGACGTTGCCGTCGTGGTCGCGGGCGAGGTCGTCGGAACCGAGCACGTCACCGGCACGCCCGATGACGGCGGCGGCGGCCGAGCGTGCCGCCGCCTCGCTGGGGTAGCCGCTGTTCTCCCACAGCGGCTGTGACGCCGGGTTTTCATCGGGCAGAATCTCGGCGGTCCAGATGCTGCTGGTGGGGTTCGACATGATGGTTGCCTCCAGGCTCGGTCGGTGCGGTTGGGATGCGTTCAGACCATCAGGGGCACCACTCATGGCGCGGCATACGATGCCGAGGCTCCCCGGCTGAGCTGCTGGTTCCGACCGGGGGGCGGCGGACAGTCCGATCAGCGGCGCAGCACCGGCAGCTACCGCGGACAGCCTCACTGCTCGCGATGCGCCGGCGAGGTCGCTCATGCCCGCCGATCAGGACCAGCGTTCTACCGGTGCGGCGCTGCGCAGCTGTGACCTGGGGTTTTGGGTTGCCGGCTGCAGCACACGGCAGGCCTGCGGTCACTGGAACGATTGGCGGCCACAGGTTCGGAATCGTCCTGTGACCTGCGTAGATGGTTCGTGTGCCGCGTGCTCAGGCACCGAGTTGGGAGTGTTGTGGCAACAGTTCAGCACCTCGAACAAGGGAGAGTTTCGAATGAAGGTTGCAGCTTGGCTCGTCCAGGATCAGGGAAGTGCGCGGGCGAAGGTCTACGGCGCTGCGGCGTGGGTCGATGACGCCGGTAATCCTGTTTACTGCACGGCTCACGGCGGGGAATCGGCCGTTCGGTCCGCTTCCATGAAGGTTCATGTCGAGTCAGGCCCTCACAAGATGGTGTCGTCCAACATCACGAGCGAGTTTGAACGGAAGCTCCGCGATAAGCAGTCCTCCGGCTACGACACGGTCCTCGCCGCGCCGTGCGTGTTCGACTACAGCGGTCTGGCCACCGAACCGGTTGAGAACATCACCCGGCAGGTGCTCCGCGCGGTCAGCCAGGGTTTCGGTGACGACCGTCCTAGCGCGCTCGACGCCGCCACCGAAGTTGTCGGCGGTGCCGCCGCTCCGGCACCGGTGCGCCGCCCTACCCCGCGCCGTCGGTCGGTGAAGAAGCCGAAACTCTCTCCGAGCGCGCTCGCGCCGATTCCGTTGCCTGATGGTGGCGAGTACTTCCCGCGCATAGTCGGAGGCGTAACTGACGTTGATCTGCTGCGTAAGGCTCGCACCGTGCTCCGGCAGAGCTGTGGCCTGTATGGCGGTACGGGGTCCGGTAAGACGACGTTGCCGGTGGCGGCGTTCGGTGACGATCTGGTCGTCATCGAGGGCCACGAAGAACTGACGGTCGCTGATCTGGTTGGCCAGTTCGTGCCTGCCCCTGACGGTGTCACGTCGGCGTCCGGTTTCGTGTTTGTGTCCGGGCCGCTGCTGACCGCGGTCGAGGAAGGTCGCCCCGTTCTGATCAACGAACTCACGCGTATCCCGGGAACGACGCTCGCGAAGCTGTTTTCGGTGATGGACTTCCAGCGGACGCTGACCGTCGAAGCGCTCGGCGGGAAGGTCGTGAAGGCCGCTGACGGGTTCTGGGTGTGCGCAACGTGGAACGACCAGGGCGAGGGCCTGCACGAGTTGGATGAGGCGCTCCTGCGCCGGTTCCCGATTCGTCTGCTGGTGGAGAACGACTACACCGCCGCCGAGCGGCGAGGCGTCGAAGCACGGTTGGTGAAGATCGGGCGCACGCTCGACACCATGCGCCGCCAGCAGATCGCAGACGGCGACATTCCGGTGTGGACTCCGTCAGTGGCGACGCTGCTCGACGTACAGAACATGATCAACGCCGGTCTGGGCGATGAGTTCGCCGCCAACGCCCTGCTGACCGCATGCCCTGAGCACCGCCGCGACGATGACGTGATCGCGAAGATCACCCAAGCTATGGGCATCGCGCCGACCGCGCTGGCCCTGACTGCCGTCGCCTGACGGCCCCTGATCGTGGGGCCGGTGCGCAGGCTCTCCCCCTCGTCGCGCACCGGCCCCACTCCCATCCCCGAGGGAACGTGGGGATGCCGGCTCAGCCGAGGCCGTCGAGGACCGCGGACAGCCTCGCGAACACCGTGGGTTGCCGATTGGGTGGGGTGACGTCGACGGCGCCGCCGCGGCTGACGGTGACAACGCCGACCGGGCCGGAGAACGTGATCGCCTCGAGCTGGTACCGCCGCCGAAGCTGGTCGACGTAGGCGAAGACAGCAGCCACCGGTTCTGACCGGAGCCTGCGGAGTAGACCGTCGGTGATCTGTTCGAGGTCGGCGCCGTCGCATCCGAGCGGGTGCACGGTCACCTGGCGGGCGCGCAGACCGGTCTGCTCCTGCACTTTCGAGGCGAACAGGACCATTCCCGAGTTGCTGAGTCCGTGGCTGCTGAATCTCAGGCGTGGGCCGGAGTCCGGCTGGTCTGTGGTGCGCAGATCGTCGTGGGCGGGGGCGAGAGTCATTCGGACCTCCCAGTGTGGCTTCGAATCGTCTGCTCAGCATGGCACCGGCGTTTCCTGTCGAGCTGGAGCAGAAGCCGGAAAGTGCGGCGTTACGGTGCACGCAACGTCCCAGACCCGCAGAAGGTAGCTCCCGTGTCGTATCCCTGCACTCCCCCGTTTGATTCCTCCGACAACGACGATGACCGGCCGGCACGCGCTGCTGGCGGCTACATGGCCGACATCCACCGCGTGAGCTCGGACCGCATTGGCATCGGCGGATACTCGCTCGGTGCTCTCACTGCCGACCCGATCAGCCCCTACCTCGATCAGAACGAGAGGCGGCGACTGCAGCTGGACGCGCTCATGGATCGCTGCGACGCGCTCGAAGCGCAGGCCGCGGCAACAGAATCGTCCCGGTCCGTCTGGAGGACCACCGCGGTTGTCGCCATGATCGTGGCGACGGTGTTCGTTGTCATCGCGGTGTGGCTGGCGTTCAGTGGCCGCCCGGACAGCGTCGAGGTCGGTCCGACGGCGCCATCGACGGTAACCAACCAGGGCGCCTCCGTCGGCACGGCGACCGTGCACTCGTCGACCTAACCAGCACGGGCAGTCATGCCCGCACAGATCGGGAACCGAGTGCGGTCACTGCGCGTCCAGTCCCTGCTGTGACCTGCGATAGGACGCTAGTGTCCGATCTGTCGGCGAGTCGCCGCAACCTTATGACTGGGCGGCGCCGATGCTTCATGCTGACCGGGTGGACGATGAACAGAGTCTCGACGCGTGGGTCGAGAAGTACCGTGGCCTCCTGCAAGCCGAGCTGCATCGGCGAGGCATCACAATGCCGCCGGAAGCAGCCGACGCTTACGTGCGAGCGATGGTCTCTTCGATCGCCGATTCGACCGGCGTCGATGAACGTCAGGCCCGTCTGTACATCACCGAGGATGCGGTCCGGTCGTGGGCAACGAGCATCGAGGACGACGAGGATCCGCCGGAGGACGGGATCGTGGCGATCCCCGGCGGCCTCGCCCTGCACCTGGTCTCCTGGTCTCAGGCTGTGTTGCAGGCGCTCCAGGATCCGACTTCACCGCTCGACAGCACCCGCGAGGAGATCTTCGGGCAGGCGGCCTTGATACAGGTGAGTATTTTCCCTCTCCCCCTGACGTCCTTCGACGTACTCGAAGCCCCGATGCCGACGTCCGCTTTCGAAGACGTCTGCGACGCGGTCGCCAACGTGGCTGGGTACCTGGGCTCGGTTCTCATCGAAAGACTCAACGCCGGCGATCGCCGCGAGGTCGTCGACGCGGACGAAAGTCCGCTCGCAGTCGGATCGCTCGCCGCGTTCGGCTTCGAACTCATGGATGGGCTCGGACAGCTTCACCGGCACATCACTGATCTCGATGATCTCCTCAGCTACGAGAACATGGATGTACCGTCCGGTCACGATCCTGACTGACCCCGACTGACGCTGTGGCGGCTACCACGCGCACGCGGCGCGACGTGCTCCTGCACGGCCACCGCGTCCGCTGCCGGCTTTGGCCGCGGCGCGCTTGTTCGTCCGGCGACCACCGCGGGTTCGGTTCGCCAGATGAGTTGCCAGTTCTTCCGGCGACATTCGCGGTGCGGGCACCTCAACGCCGGAAAATGACAGAGCGTGCATCTGTCGGCGGAACGCGGTCGCCGCCGCCTTGCGGCCCCTCTTACGGGTCATGGTGTTCCTCCCTTCCGAGCGGGCGTGTTCTGAGTCGGCCTCACCGTATTGCTGCTGGCCGACATGGAGCGGCAGGCCGAGGACGTCGGAGATCTACAGAACATCTGATCCGGTGATGTGCCAGTCATTTCGCCCTCGCCTGGTGTGGAACTGCTGGATCTGCTAGTCGTGGTGGGCGAACTCGGCGGGACGGTAGGTGTCGAGGTCGTCTTCGGTGGGTTCGTGGTCGAAGGTCGCCAGGTACGGCAGGCGGAGCGACTCTCCAGAGGGGGTAACCGTGGTCTGGGTGTCGGGCGGCGTCGGTCCGCCCGAGACGATGCGATGGACCCACTGGTTGTTGCGGTGTGCGCCGTACAGGTGGTGGTGTTCGCTCATTTGGTGCCTTTCGCGGTGGTGTCGAGGTGGTTGTACCAGTCGTAGACCCAGCGGGCGTCGTCGAGGGCGGTGTGTCGCTGGTAGCGGGGAGTCCCGTCATCGTTGGTCATGCCGAGGCCGGCGGCTTCGGCAAGCTGATCGGACTTCCACGGCAGTTCGATGGTGTGTCCGGTGGCCTGGAGGTGGCCGACGGTGAGGGCTTCGATGTCGATCAGATGGTAGGCCCAGGCCGGTGTCCCGCCGCCGGTCTTGTTGAGAAGGTTGGTGATCATGGCGGCGTCGAAGGCGGGGTTGGCGCCGACCAGATGCTTTCGGCCGGCGAACCAGCCGTTGATGATGTGGGCGGCGTCCGCTGCAGGAACCGCTCGGATGGGGTCGTAGCGGTTGTCGTGGTCCTCGCGATACTCCGGTGGGAGTTCGTCGACGAGTGTCAGGTCGTGTTCGACGAACATCTGATGTTCGGTGATGGATCCGTCCTGGTCGCGGATGATCGCGGCGACTTCCCAGATGTGGTCGGTGAACGGGCGCAGCCCGGTGGTTTCGGTGTCGAGGAACACGAGGGGTCCGATGATCGGCATCGGCCTCTCCTTTCAGAGTGCCGGAGTCAGGCGGCGGAGGTCGTGGTTTCTGAGGTGAGGGTGCGGACCGCGTCGAGGAGTTCGTCGACGGTGCAGTCCAAACCGTAGCGGGCGATGTAGTCGGCGACATTCGACCGGAGCACCGGCAGGTAGCCGATGCTCTCGACCCATTCCAGGTTCAGCCACTTATCCGAGAACTTCTGCTTCCAGAGTTCGGCGAACGCGATCACTCCGGGCTCATCGGTGAGCGTGCGAGTCTTCTTCGTTGCCATGGTGGCCTCCCTGCCTGGGTTGTTGTCGAGGTGGAACTGAGCATGTCCGTGGGGGTTCGGGTGAAGCGGCACAGAGCTTCACTGGCGACGCCGCGGTCAGCTGCTGGTCGACGTCATTTCTGCGGATTCGGGGAGCAGGTGTGCGGTGATGATCGGCACTTCGGCGAGGACCCGTTCTCGGAGGTGGTCGGAGAGGTTGGCGTCGGGGAGGACAGCGATGGCGTCGAGGGCGCGGCGCCGCCACTGGTCGGCGGCTGGGTAGTCGCCGCGCATCCGGTGCAGCGACATCTGCCGGTAGTGAGCGACCGGGTCGGCTGGGTCGAGTTCGAGGAGGAGGTCGGCGAACCCGATGCCGGCGGTGATCGCGTCCTGCGAGGTGGCACCGGATTCGAAGACCGCCGTCAGCAGCAGGTGGATTATGCGGTGCTTGCCGTGTTCGGCAGTGAAGGCGATCGCGTCATCCCAGTGCTGGGTGGTCGCGGCGTGAGCGGTCAGATACATCGCCTCGAGGTAGTCGTCGACGCTACGGAATCGGGTGCCGGCGGAGTTGAGATAGTCGACGAGCCGGGGCCACGCGAACCGGTAGTGCAGTTTCCGCGCCTGGATCATCACGTCCTCGAGGGAGTCGCCGTCGCTGATGGTGGTGGCGAGGCCTTCGGTGTGGGTGATCCACGCCTGGTCGGAGATCTCGTCCCACCACTGTTCGATCGACCTGCGGTCGGGGACTGTCGCTGTGAGGGTGCGTCCGGACAGCAGCGCTTCGGTGATGGCGAGTCGATCTCGCCCGAACGACATCGGGCGGTCTCGCAGAAGTGCTGTGTGCGGGCGCAGGGTCAGGCTCGATGCCCCGGTCCGGTAGTGGCCGGGCCAGTGTTCGTTGGCGCGGGCCATCAGTTCGGTGCGATGTGCGTACTCGACAGCGCTGAAGCCGCCGAGCGCTGTGAACGCGGTCATCGTGTAGGCGACGCCGGAGGGGTGGATCGACAGGCCAACGGTCGGTGCGGCCCATTCGTCGAGCACAGTACGTGTTGGGACTGTGCCCGGAGCGCGGCGGTGGATGGCGGTTCCGTCGGTGTCGGCGACGCCGGAGGCGCACCAGTGGGCGCCGCGAAGAGCTCGGGTGTCGTCGACGGTCGCTGATGGCGCCAGGATGTCGCCGTCGTCGAGGAACCTGATCGTCGTGGCGGCTGGCTGGGAGTACGCGGCGAGGTTGTCGCGGACAGCGATCGAGGTTTCGGGGTTGGCTTCGAGGAAGTGCACGCGGTCGCTTCCCGGATCGGTGGGCGTGGTTCCGCGGTCGATGACGACGGTGACGATCACCGTGGTGTCCGGGTCGCTGAGTTGGCTGATCGCACTCGCGAGGGTCGTCGGAATGTTCGCGTCGGTCAGGTGGCTGATGACGATGTGGTGGACTGCGGGCGACGGGGCCAGCTGCTCGTTGCCGGTCATCGTGCAGCCGGGGCGTAGCCGATGCGACTGGTGATGCGGTCGGCGCGAACGAATCGCACTTCCTTCGGTGACGCCAGCTGTAGCCCCCAGTGCCCGATGGCGGCGATCGGTGGAGTGCTGAGCGGCAGGTTCGCGCGGCTTGTGATGCCGATGACGCGGCCGGCCTGATCGTGGAGGGGGCCGCCGGAGTCGCCAGGGAACGCCTTGACACGCACGACGATGTCCTTGGCGGTGACGGCGGTGATCGGCCCACAGGTCACGCCGGTCATGCGGCCGGTCTTGCAGACTCTCTGACCGACCTGCGGTGGCGCCGCGACGGCGGTTTCGGGGACGGTGCCGTTGACGCGGATGAGGGCGTAGTCGAGGTCGAACATCTTCGAGACGGCGCGGACAGTGCCGATGGGGTCGAGGCTCAGGCCTGGATAGGCGAGGTCGCCGACTTTGGAGGCGCAGTGGCCGGCAGTGACCGCGAACGGTTGTCCGGTGCGGTCGGTGCCGGTGATTCCGACGGTGCAGCCGTACTCGCCGACGGTGATTCGCAGCATCGATCCCGGGGTGACGGTGGGTGCGGCTGAGGCTGGGGCGAGTGGCGCGAGGAGTGGGAGTGTGAGGGCGGCGAGGGCGGGCATGAGGGTACGGCGAATGGCGACCATGGTCAGGTCCTCCAGGGTGTGGCTTCGAATAGTGAGTGAAGTGTCCCACCCTGGTTTCCCGCGCGACGAGATCAGCGACGTGGCCTGCGACGACAGTGGTCCCCGCACTGACTGAGCGGCGCTTGCGTGCTCTCCGAGTCAGTTGGCGAGGTCGGTGTACACGCGCTGGCAGAGGGTGACGAGGGATGCGGTGTCGGCGGTGTCGGTGTCCCACCGGTCGATGAGGTCGCCGACGCCGTCGAGGTGGTCGATCTGCCAGCCGGCGAGGTCGCCGCGGCGGATCGGCAGGCACTGGTTGTCGCCGACGCTGCCGATGAGCAGTCGGCGGTCGTTGCCGAGTTCGACGACGATGATCTGCCAGCCGTGACCGAAGTATTCGAAGGTCGCCGGGATGCCCGCGGCGGTGAGGGCGGCGACGTCGGCGTCGTAGGCGGTCGGGTTGGTGATCGTGGCGGTCATGGCGTTCTCCTCGGTGGGCTCCAGGTGATCTGGGATCAGTGTCCGGGTGGCCGATCGCCGGACGCGGCACGCAGCGGCGCCGACGGCAGCGCGGGCCGCTTGCGCAGGCGGGTGAAGTCCGGACTGGCGGCCGCAAAGTCTGGACAGCTGGACTCTCACGCCTCGTTGTTTCTCATCCGCCACAAAGTCTGGACTCATGGACCCGATCGGTCGCTTCGCGCGGCTCAAACCCGCGTCCGGCCGCGTGTGAGTCCACAGAATCATCGGGATCGCGGTCCAGCGAATCGGCGAACTCCCTGCTCGCTGGTCCAGCCCATCGTCGGCTGCGGCTTGTGTGCCGCGACCTCGAACGGGCCTGCCGTGAACTAGAGGCATCTTCCCCAACCAGAAGGAGCCGTCATGAACCTCGAATCCCGCACCGCTGAGATCCGGATCGTCCGGATCGCCGACGACCCCAACCAGCCGTCGGAGACCGACCGGGAGCCGGTGACCGTGTCCGGTGAGGGAAGCGGTCATGTGCCCCTGTGCGCTGCGCATTTCGAGGAACGGTACGGCGAGGAACCCGACATGGGCGACGGTGACTGGCTGACTTTTCAGCCCGGAACCTGCGCCGAGTGCGGGAAGCGGGCGATCACGTTCCAGGTGACAGTGTGACTGTTGGGCCGCTGACTGCGCGTCGGCGGCCGCATCCCAGGGGCGTCGACGGCCAGCCAGCCCCTGGCACAGTCGCACGTCGCCTCCCGTCATCTGCGTGCCGCGCCCCGACAACCGCCCGAGGTGGACTTGATGTGCACTTCCACCCGACTAGAAGGAGTCAATCGTGCAGCTCATCTTCCGTCCGGAGGTTCTCCTCACCCAGATCCACAGCCATAACAATCCAGCGACCGGCGAGTCGTTGGCGGAGGCCGCGCCGTTCCCCACCGCCGGCAGTTCGTTGTCTGCTGGCAACGTCAGTCGGCTGGTCAGCATGCTCGACACTCTCGTCATCTCCTACCGGGCGGTGGCGTGTGCCGACGGCCGTTTCCGCGTGCAGTCGCTGAAGTTCTCGCCGCTCCTCAACGACTACGGCGTCACCACCGGCGTCAAGGTCCTGGTGCAGTTGATGGGCGGCGGCACCCCTGACCGGGACCGTGCGGCCCTCTACGACGTCAGCTACGAGACCTCCCGTGTCGCGACAGCTGAACTGATGCCCGCGGGCGACTCGGTCGGGGGCCGCCCCGAGGAGGTCACGCTCGAGGGCCAGCTCGTGGCGTTCGTCGCCCACGTCACCGATCATCTGAACCGGCAGCTCCGTGCAGACCTGGACTTCTGGGGTCTCGCGGTCGCTGATCCGGCGGCTTAACGCGCGGGCGGGTGGTCGTCGGCGATGGTGCCGGCGGCCGCCGGCCGCGGTGTAGCGGGGTCGGCGGACAGTCGGATCGCGTCGGCGGGCACCCACAGGTCCGCGGTCAGGTGTGCTCGCCGGTTGAACGTGGGGATGTCGACGGTGATGGTGGCCGCCCAGATTCCGGTGCAGAACCGCACCCACCCGGTTTGTGTGGCGGGTAGTTCTGGCGGGTAGGTGAGGCCCCAGGAGCGGACTCGTAGGGGTGGTGGTCGGCGTCCGGCCAGTCGGGCGGCCCAGCCGAGGGCTTCGGCGGGGATGAAGGTGACTGGTCGTGGCGGGTCGAGGGGAAGCCAGGTGCCGGCGTCGATGAGGTCGGCGATGCCAGCGTCGCCATCAGCTGATCCAGTCCCCTCATTCACTCGACCATTCTCGCACAGTTGTTCGATAGTTGGGTTGGTCGAACGCAGAGGTCGCCGACGCTCCCCATGAGCGTCGGCGACCTCGCGCAGCCGAGGAGGCTGCTAGGCGGCGACCAAGTCCAGGGCGTCCTGCGCGCTGGTCACCAGCTGCGCCGTCCCGTCCTGCAGGAGCGCGTGAACTCCGATCCCATAGGCGCTCGTGACGGACGAGGGCACACCTCCGACCATCCGACCGAGACGTGCGGCCTGCCGTGCGGAGTGAATGGCACCACTGCGGCGTCCAGCCTCCACGACAACGACAACCGAGGCCAGCGCAGCCAGGATCCGGTTCCTCTCTAGGCGGCGTCGCTTGCTGGCCACCACTCCAGGCGCGTACTCCGACACGAGCACACCGCGGGCCTCGATGTCGGCGAGCAGCTCACTTGCCGGGCGCGAGTACTGCCGGTCGATTCCGGCGGCGAGGACTGCGACAACCGTGCCGTCGGCGTCCAGTGCTCCGCGCGCAGCTTCGCCACTGCAGCCGTAGCCGCCGGTACTGAACACGGTGTGCCCGGCCTTGGCCAGGTCGGCGCCGAATTGCTCGCTGACGAACGCTCCGTAGCTGCTCGATGCTCGCGTCCCGTCGACGGCGACTCCACCGGCGGCCAGGTCTGCGACGGCCGGGCCGCGAACCCACACCGCGAACGGTGCCTGGTCGCCGAGGTCGGCGAGGCGGTGCGGCCACAGGTCGTGCTCGGGGGTAAGGATGACGGCGTCGACCGCGGACGTGTCGGCGGTCAGCTTCGCCCAGTCGAGCTGCTGTGCGCGACGGAGGACCGGGTCCAGGGCCTCGGCGTACTCGTCGGGGATCAGCCCCGATTCGATGCAGTCGGCGGCCATGCGCACCCCGTGTTCGGCGATGAACGACCGCAGGGTCGGGTTGGGGCCGTCCGACACGGCGGCCAGGTAAGCCCACGCCGCAGTCGCGGTGTCGGGGCGTTCAGAAACAGTGGCGGTAGTAGTCACGGGATCTCCAGGTAGTAGGTGCCGGGCCCGATCGGGCCGGTCCCCTGAAGTTCACCGGTAGCCCAATTGTCGGCGCGGCACGCGAGCGGACCTGCCCTGTCCGACACCGGCAGGAAGCACCACGGAGAAGTCGGCGTGACCAGGCAGAACCTGCGCGGGCGTTCGGCGTCCGGGACGACGCCAGCGGCGGACAGCCTGCCCCGGCTCCCCTACCAGCCCGGCTGGCCGGCGGGGATCGCGTCGTGGTCCCCGCGGGACGGGCTACAACGCAAGCGAGGTCGGCGCCCCGGACAGCCGGGTCACCGCTGGTCGGCAGCTCCTGCGGGGCACGCCTAGAGCCAGGTCGGCAGCCATGCCCGATCGACGGTGCCGGGCAGCCATCGGACGGCTGACGATGCCAGTCATGCCTCGGTACAGGCTGTTCACGCTGGTGATCCGGCACGGTCATTCGGGCCAGTTGTCGCCGTGCCGCACCGTTTCAGCACCACCGCGAAGACTGCTGAGCATGAACAACGACAAGATGCTCACCCGGATCGGCAACCTCCTTCGGCAGGCCGAAGGCACAGACAATCAGTCGGAGGCTGACGCCTTCACCGAGACCGCGCAGCGCCTGGCGACCACGCACTCGGTCAGCCTCGAGTTGGCGCGCGCCGCCGCCGGAGCTCGCGACAAGACAGCCGTCCCGATCACTCGGCATTGCGTGATCGGTGAGCGAGGCAAGAAGGGACTGCGGACCTACGTGTCCCTCATGTTGGCGATCGCGACCAACAACAACGTGAGGTGCGACATCGCCCATAACTCGACGTTCGTGATCCGCTACGGTTTCGAGTCTGACATCGACGTTGTCGACGCCCTGTACGCGAGCCTGATCGTTCAGATGGTGAAGGCCTCCGAGGTGTACCTGCAGTCTGGCGACTGGAAGAACACCAAGATCCAGCGGTTGGTCCCCTATCGCGACGAATGCGGGCACCGCTACCAGCGGTGGGAGACACGGACCCCGAACCGCCTGCAAGCGCGGATCGAATTTCAGGCCGGGTACTCCGCCCACATCGACGAACGCCTGTCAGCAGCCCGAGAGCAGGCCACCCGCGACATCGACGCAACCAACGGCGTCGACGACTCACGCCCAGGGAGCGCACCGAGTGCCGAGCTGGTCCTCAAGGGCAAGGACGTTGCCGTCGCCGACCACTACAAAAAGTCGTCTGTCGCTCGCGGTTCCTACCGCGCGAACAGCCGCGCTACGACCTACAGCCAGGCTGCCCGCGACGCCGGTGCCGCCGCTGCCGCCAAAGCTCAGATCGGCGAGCAGGCCACACTGGGTGGCAGCGCACGGAAGCTGACGGCATGAGCCGCGACTACCAGCAGTCCCTCGTCTATAGCGCCGAAACCCTGTTCATGGGGATGCTCGGTCGCGGTGGCGCTGTGCAGATCGCGGGCACCTCAGTGACGGTGCCACCCGAAGCACGGTTCGGTGATGTCGCAGCCGTCCAACGCTATGTCAACGCTGCGCTCGCTCACCCGGCCGTGGTTGCCGAGTTCGGCGATCAGGGGACGGTCACCGTGCGGGTGAGGAAGGGGACGAAGAAGGCCCACTACGAGTACGCCACGCAGACGATCGCGGTCCCTGAGACAACGACATTCCTCCGCGAGTACGTGGTCCTCCACGAACTCGGGCATCACTTCGCACCCGAGAGTAGGCACGGACCCGCATTCACTGCGACCGTCCTCCGACTCCTCGAACTGATCGTCGGGCCAGAAGCCGCGTTCGTGCTCGGCGTTCTCTACCGAGAGTCAGGTGTCGAGGTCGGCTGAATACACAGGAGTTCCCACCGCCAGAACGGTGGGAACTCCCCGACTCCCCAGATGGGTTAGGCCACAGATTTAATTCGACGCAGCGACGGGCGATCGTGGTTCGCGAATGAGCCGAGCATCAGCCGGAATCCATACAGGAGGACACCCAGAGCGATAGCGGTCATCAAGAACATCTGGACCAGTTGCGGCCAGCCATCTGCCGCTGAGACAGCACCGCCTGGCGCTTTGTTGTAGGCAATGGCGACCTCTGCCAGCGCAGGCCGCCGCACCTGCCAGGCGACCAGCGCCGATGCCAGGCTCATGGACAACGCCAGCGTCGCCACGGAGCCGAGGTCCGGTCGCGTTGGCGCGGCCGACAACGTCAGTCTGGTGAGTCGATGCACTGCGATCCCTGACACCGGTCCCTTCCTTGCGCGGCCCTTGCGGGGCTCAAATCCGCGACCGCAGTTGCTTAGAGTGGTCGCCGCCTTCACCGCACGTTCGTTTCCTGCCGCCGCGCTACGGAGGAATGCGTGCGCAGCCGCCTTGACTGCGAAGACCGCCCAATCGGCTGTGACGACTGTGACCTGAGCAGCCGGGAACAGGACAGCCAGAAGGACTACCGCGAACAGAGTCTTGCTGCTCCCCTCGAACGCGAAGGCAGCGAGGACGCCGAAAATGGCGACGACCAGCAACAGCCTGAGCGTGAGCGGAGTGCGTTCCGTGGGAATAGATTCGGTCGGCGGAAGCAGCCACCCAGCACGCCGGCGAGCTCCGACGCTGACAGTGACGGTCGCTGCGGTTGCCGCGAGTGCCACCACGCCGCTGACGACGAGTGCGATCTGGATCCACAGGGCAGGTGAACTCTGGGGTTCGCCGACAGCGGTTGGGAACATCCAGGAGAAAGCAACAGTGAGGACGATGAGTGCGATAGTCGCGACTGCTTCGAGAATGAAGCAGAACCGACCTCGACGACGCATGATCGCACGCGATTCCGCTCTGACCTCCGGCCCCGGGTTGAGCGTTGGTGCGACGAACTTGGACAACAGTACGATCCCGGCGAGGGCGCCGATTCCGGCCGCAGCGGCGGCAGCGATGAGAACGATCACGGTTACCTCTCTCCGAGCGAGATTGTGTTGCGGTGCAGCCAGGCCTCCACGGTTTCCAGAAGATCCCGACTGGTGCGGTGGTGAAGTCGGCTGACGACTTGAGGACGGACGCCGATTTCTCGAGCCACCGAAGCCACGGTCGATCCGTCGACGGCTTCGGACACTGCCGCGGCTCGATGATCGGCGAACCGCCGACTCCGAATAACGTCCTGTTCTCCGAGTTCGGCGCAGACGAGTGCTCGGGCGATCGGGTTGCGCACCCAGCCGGGAGCATCGGGTGAGGCCGTGCCGCCGAGCCAGGATTCAGCCTGGGGCGGGTCGTTGAGGATGACAGCGAGGAGCTCAGCGGTCACGCCGGCGGCTTCGAGGTGTGTGGACAGTTTCGGGATGGCGGCGGGGGGACGATGCGGCGAGAGGACGGCAGTCCATGGATCGGCAGCATCTGGAGGTTCAGACATGTGTGGGTCTTTCCGGTGTGGCTTCGAAGGTGAACCAACCCGACCACACCCCCCTGCTGCGAGTCAAGAGTTTCACCGCAAAAGTAGTGTGTGAGTACCTACATAGCACCAGGTCAGAGCGTGTTCCTGCTCCTTGGAGACCGCGCCTACCGCGCGTAGCGTCAGGCACACGAAATCTTCCACACGCTCCGACATCCGAGCACTCGCCGACATCGGTTCCGCCGTCCTACTCGCTGTTCTGACGTCACCCCTCTGGCTACCGATGTCCGGCGCACTCGTCACGATGGCGTGTCAAGCGCTGACGTTCGACGCACTCGCCGACTACGGCCTCAGCATGGTCCACGACAGTCAAGCGGATGCGGTCGCCGCCTTCGCCTCGATCGACCACGACGGCCTGCGGGCGCTGTTCGGTTTCGTGGCCGTCATGGTCGGTGGCGACGCACTCCGGGAGCGGGCCGGCGAGGTCTTCGCCGCACAGCAGCGGCGTTAGTGATCGCCTCACCCACAGCCCCTTCTCGACGTCCGGACTGGCTCGCCGTGCGGGCACATCCGCCGGCCTCGGCCTACGGGTGAGCGGCGTCGAAGGCTTCGCGGACAGCAGTGGGGATCCGGCCGCGAGCCGGGACCGCGATCCCTTCGGCGGCGGCCCAGTCGCGGATGCGGCTGGCGGCGCGGCCGGTCGGAGCAATGACGGTCCGCGAATAGGGACGGCCTGTGGCACTGACAGTCCGCGACACCTGCAGGTATCCGGCGAGGTGCGCGCGGAACTCTGCGGCGCGGTCGGGTGTGGTGTCCAACTCGTAGGTGGTGCCGTCGACGCCCCACCGGATCGTTTCGTGGTCGTCGATGATCTCGCCGGTGATGTCGTCAGTGATGACGGTCTTGGGGACGCGTGCCATGCGGTGAGCCTATCTGGCCTGACCGAGCCCCTGTCTGGCCTGTTAGTGCGTGTCGACGGCGGCGGTGATCGTGGTGGACTCCGGGTACAGGATCGTTCGGAGGTTCTCTGCGGCGACGTCGATCGTCGCCTCGACGATCCGGTGGTAGTTGCCATCGACCTCACTCGTCGCCTCAGCGACGCGCTCGGCCCAGAACTCGGGGTGTCGTCGATGCTTGCATGCGAGAACCTCGATCGCCGTCCCCGGTGCTGCTGATGCGTGGTCTCCGTACAGGAGTCTGATCTTCACAGGCTCATCCTCGGTCAGGGCCGGGCGGGTGCCGCCAGATGTGTGAACGGTAGCGGGCCGTCATCTGACGGTGACGATATCGCGGTAGTAGGTCTCGTCGTCGTGCGCCTCGAAGTAGAACTTGATCGCTTCGGTGTCGTCGGTCGGCGGCTCGGCGGGGCGATGCCGCTCGGCCACCTCGGACCACCAGTCGCGGACCCAGCCGGCGAGGTAGGTGTCGGCGTCCGCATCGAATCCGAAGACGGAGATGTCCGAACCGCGGCGGTGCTCGATGACCAGCACCGACACCACCGTCTTCTGGTCGGCGTCGGCGGTGGTGTGGAGCACGTAGTCGTCCTGGGTGAGTTCGCTCGTCATGGCGGTGGCTTCTTTCGCGGGGTCAGAGTCGGCTGGCGCAGACGGGGCCGATGCCAGCCTCGATGGAAGCGGGGTTGGTGAGGCTGCGGCTGCAGACACCGCAGACGCCGGTGAAGCGGCCGTACGCCGACGACGCGGCCTTCGCGCCGGTCGCTGCGATCACCGCGAGGACGCCCTTGCTGTCGGCCCGGCTGAGTCGGTGCTCGTCGCCGTCAGCGTCAATTTCCTTGACGAACACCCATCCGGCCCACCGGCCCGTGGTCGGGCGGTCCACCTTGACGGTCAGATCGGTTCCGGCATAGGTGATGCGGTACCGGCCAGCGGGGGTGAGATCGGGATCGACGTCGACCGGCGGCGGCGTGACCTTCGCGGCCTTAGCGCGCGGGATGAGGGCGTCGATGAGGGCGCTGGCAGCCGCGCAGGTCAGAGTGCCGGTGTCGGCGACAGTCGTGTCATCCCCGGTGCGCTCGAGGAGCGAACGCAAGTAGTTGCGCTGACGGTCGGTGGCCTGGCGGGTGATGG
Organism: Gordonia aichiensis; assembly: GCF_039946255.1. GTDB lineage: Bacteria > Actinomycetota > Actinomycetes > Mycobacteriales > Mycobacteriaceae > Gordonia > Gordonia aichiensis_A. The sequence goes on from NZ_JBCDWL010000007.1 coordinate 21,581, forward strand.
TCGGTGCGGTCATCGTGATCTCCTCAAAGTCGTGTCCGGGCGGTGTGGGTTCCACGGTGCCGGTAGGCGCCGATGGTGCGCGGCACACGACGGGGTCGATCTGACTGGCCGGGAGGACTCTGAGCTGCTGTTCTGCGAGGTCGGCGGCCAGATGTGCCGCCGACGTCGGGGGTGTGAGCGGACAGCTTCACTGTGGGGCCGCCGACACGTCGGCTCACCCCCCGGAGATCGAGGGCTGGTGAGCTGCGGGTCAGTGGTTGCTTAGCCCCGGATGGTGAAGGCTTCGCGCACGTGGTCCGGGTTCAGCGGGCGGGCGGCGAGCTGCCGGACGATGTCGATCAGTGCAGCGGAGTCGGGTTGGTCGAGCAGGTCCGTGTTCATCTCGTCGACGGCCTGCTCGAACAGATCGGGGTCATCGCGTGTGCAGTAGAAGTGGATCGCGGCCATCGCCAGGATCAGAGCGCGTTCGAGCCCGCGGGTGCGGCCGGCCAGTCGGGCGAGGGTTTCGCCGGCGCGGGCGGTGTCGGCGGCGTTCATGCTTGCCGACAGGACGATGGTGCGGGCCAGTGGGCGGACCATGAACGCATAGGCCAGGGCGGCGACCTCAGTGTCGTCGACGTCGGCGGGGGCTTCGGTGGTGAGCATCGCGGCGAATCGTTCGGTGACCTCGTCGGTGGCGATCTCCCCAACGTCGGGCGTGACGGCGGGTGTGGTCAGCGCGAAGATGCTCGTGGTGGTGTCGGTCTTCATCGGGGTCTCCTGGAACAGATACTTCCCGCGGAGGTGGCGGGCTCTGTTCCAGGTTCTTCGGGTGCGGTTCGGGGCGCGGCAGTCCAGGATGGGTTCTCCTCTGTGGCGGTCGGACAGCGTGACGGCGTGATCCCGGTTGCTGGGCTTCCGGCGGTTAGTTGGCCGCCCAGCTGAGATGGTGCAGCCGCATGGCCGCTTCGAGGTCGGCGTCTTCCCAGTCGACCGGCCGGCCGGTGTGTTCAGTCAGGTGCGGGGTGCTCGATGCCGCTGGGGGTCGCTCGTAGATTGCCCAGAGGGTCGCCTGGTCGTCGTGGCGAGAATTGAACTCGACGCCGTCGAGTCCTGTGGTTCCGACGGCCAGGGTGTAGATCCACGCAGACACTTCCTGCGTGAGGGTCCGCGGCTCCGACTGGCGCATCGCGGCGGCGTCGACGTCGACGAAGCCGAGTGCCTTGGCACGGTCGAGGAAACGGCTGCGGAGTTGAGACAGCGTCTCGGCAGCCGAGGGCAGGGCGTACGTTCCGCGGAGTCTCGCGGATCCGACGATCCGTTTGGTGCACCAATCCGCTGGCACGGTGCCGGGGGAAAGGGTGGGATGATCGTCGTCTTCGTCGTCGATCTCTTCGAGGCGTGCTGAGAGGGTCGTTTCGACGCGAAAGTGAGCAAGAACTTCGAGGTAGCAGGCGCGTTTGCTGTCGGCGACGTAGAGGGTTCGCCAGCGTCCGTGCGGATCATCCCAGCGGCCATCGAAGCGGCCGTCGCGGGCGTAGTTCCAGTCGCTCCACGACCATGGGGACGGTTCGAATCCGACGCGCCACACGGTCGTGTCGACATCGGAGACGGCGATGGTGTGGCCGTCGGTCGAAGTTTCGACGCGCACGCTGGTGTTCCCGTTCAGCCGAGGGCCGCCATCTTGCGGGCCGCGGCGAGGAACAGGGAGGCATCGGGACTGTCGGGAGCCGACTCGACCAACACGCGGGCCGGTGCACGGTCATTGAGCATCGGGTTCATGCCCTGGAACCAGGCCTGGACCACCCTGATGGAGTCGCGCTCGTTGATCAACGATGCCGCGCGGTAGGCGAGCCCGAGACGCGCTCGGGCCTCATCACTGCGGATGGTGGCTGTCCCGTCAGCCCACTGGCTGACCGATCGGGTGCTCTTGACGCCGCCGATGTACGCGGTGAGTTTGCCGCCGAGGAGGTTGCGGACCTGCCTGACGAGTTCCGCATCGTCCATGCGGAGTGCTCGGTTGTAGGCGGCGAGGTCGGATTCCTTCACTGCAGTAGTCATGTCACCCCTTTCCCTCTCTCAAAGTGTACTTGAAATACACATCGAAATACACTTCAGATGAGCAGTCAGAGTACGAGTCGGTCACGATTGCGTCCTAACCATCCCGCCGAGTAGGACAACGTTGAGCCAAGGCAGCGCCCATCGCCTGCGTCCGCCCACACCACAGGACCGGCACCCGCCGGAAACCACCTGGGTAGCGTCCGCGTCCATGAGCTTGCACACCTGCGATCGTCTGCCACCGCGGCTGAACACCTCGGCGCGTTACCTCAGCCCGTTGCGTTATCCGGGCGGGAAGGCGCGCATGGCCGGCTATCTCGCGGAGATGTTCATCAACCAGCCGTCGGTGATGGACGTCGAGGTGTTCATCGAACCGTTCGCCGGCGGCGCGGGTGTGGGGTTGGCACTAGTCGACTCCGGTGTGGTCGACGAGCTGTGGCTGATGGATCTGAATCCGTCGCTGGCGGCGTTCTGGCGGACAGTTCTCCGCGACGGCGACGCGTTCGCCGATCGCGTCGAGACCAGTGAAGCGTCGATGGTGCGGTGGGATACGTCGCGGGAGCTGGTCGCCGCCGCAGAAGCCGGTGAGGTCGTCGACGACTGGGACCTGGCTTTCGCCGGATTCTTCATCAACCGGTGCTCGCGGTCCGGGATATGCTCCCCGACCGCTGGCCCGATGGGTGGTCGCCACCAGTCCGGGCGATGGACGATCGGGTCGCGCTACAACCTGGCCGCACTCGCCGACCGCATCCGCCACGTCGCGGCGATGTCGTCACGGATCACCTTCCACGAGTTCGACGGCATCGACTACGTAGCGGGCCTCGACGGCAGCGTCGGCTTCGAAGATGAGGTGATGATCCTGGCCGACCCACCGTATCTGCGGGAGGGGCCGCGGCTGTACGCGCGTTCGTTCGACCTGGCCGAGCATCGGCGTCTCGCCGCGGCGCTCACCGGCTCGCCGACCCGCTGGGTGTTGACCTACGACGATGAACCGCGCGTGCACGAGGAACTGTATCCGCAGCATCGGGTGCTGCAGTTCTCTATCGCCAACAGCGCCAACCGACGGCGGATCGCCCATGAGTACGCGGTGTTCTCCGGCCTCACCGGTGTTGATCGGACCGCCATCCCACTCCCCGACGGGACAGCCGAGTGGATCCGTTGGGACGACGAGGACGCGACACCCGACATCGAGGTCCCGAGGCTCCTCCTCCGCAATGACCTCGGTAGCGCGAAACGGTAGATCTGTCGGTGCTGCGAGGTGCCCTGACCGTGATCGTTTCCCCGCGCATGCGGGGGTCACCCCGATTGATGGAGGCCTCCCATGTCCGCACTACTCCCCACCATGTCCGCCGCCGGCCGGCACGTCGGCGTCGACCACGGCGTCATCCGTCACTGGATCAAGGTCGGTCTGCTGCCGGCGGGCGAGGGCGGCTGGCGCCCAGAGGATGTCGAAGCCGCCCATCAACGCTGGACGCCGATCGTGCGGCGGCCTGTCGTCGAATGTGGGACGGTCGCCGGGTGGCGGCTAGCAGCATGTCGCGATGAGGACGGGCGCCGCTGCGCTGCGTGCCGGGCGGCGCACAACAGCGCATCCCGAGAATTACGCCGCGAACACCGAGCCGAGTTCTGGGCCGAACGAGTCGACGCACTGTGCGAGCTCCTCGCCGACGGCGGCTCCTACACCGATGTCCTCGAACAGCTTGAGGTCACCGCGCAGGCCGTCACCGGACAGCGGTCGGTCGACCCGGTGTTCGCGGCCCGCGTCGACGCCGCCCTCATGCAGGGTCGCGATCCCTCGTTGCCTCACGGATCTGCACGTGCCTGGAAGGCCAAGTGTCGATGCCCTGAGTGCCGGGAGCACCACAGCCGATCCCGTTAGCGAAGACAGGTTCGGACCACCGAACCGTGAACTCTAGGCCTTTCTCCAGACCCCTTCCTGCGGGTCCCAGCGTCCTTCGGTGACGCTGCCGTCGAGGATCGGGCAGAGGAAGTTGCGGGCTGAGGTGAGAGCGGCGTCGACGTTCTCAAGCGGTTTGGGGCGGCCGCTGTTGATGGTGACCATCCGGTCGTAGCTGGTGCGCCACTCATTGGACGGCAGGGGCAGGTCGGCGGGAATGGTGATGTTGCGGCGTCGTCGCTCGGCGTCGATGCGGGTTCGGAGTTCTGCGGCGTCGACGTCGGCGCAGCGTGAGATCAGGACGATGTCGGCGAGGTCGTGCGCGCGTGACGACGGCGAGTCGTCGGCACCGTGCTTTTCGTACATCGCCGCGACCTTGTCGGCAGCGTGCCTGGCGCTCGGGTACACCTTCACGGGCGTGGGGGCGCCGATGTCGTCGATGTCGACGATCCGGTCTGGGGTGATCGTTTCGGCGCCGGTCGGGAAGTCGCGGCCGGTGTTGATGTCGATCGAGGCTACTGCGAACCGCTTCCCGTCGAGAAGGTAGGTGATGCGGTATTTCATCGCGCCGTCGTCGGATCGGATCAGTTTGGTCGTGAACTGACCGTGCTGGCCGGGGACCCTGCGTGCCGCGGCCTGGACTGCGTTCTCGACCTGTTGGGCGTCGAGTTGGGAAGCGAGGTCGGCGTCCATCGTTTCGCGGGCTTCTGTGCTGCGGTACTGCATGGCTGTGCCGCCGGTGACGACCCAGCTGTCGGGGTTGGCGGCGGCGAGGCGGCCGACGAACTGTTGGAGGACGAATCGGCGGGCGATGTCGGGGTGTTGGCGGCCGTCACTGCCGGCGATGGCACGGATGCGAGTGCTGAGTGCTTCGCGGAACGCCCGTTCGGATTGGTAGGTCCGTTTGGCGTCGGCGAGGTCCGCTTCAAGGTCGGCGACTTCCTGGTGTGCTGCCTCGGCCTCTGCTCGGGCTTTGTCGACGGCGTGGCGGCAGTCGGAGCTGCAGCGGTGGGGGCCTCCTGGGTCGCAGTCACCGAGGCACATTCGGGTACTCCGGTTCGACGGATGCGTTGATGAGCAGGTCGACGGCGGTGTCGGGGTTGGTCAGGCCCCACCGGTGGATGTGCGGTCGGAGGATTTCGGTGGCCTCGTCGTGGGTGAGGAGGTTGTCGACGATCGCTTCCTCGATGACGGTCCCGAGGTGGGATCCTTCGGTGTGGACTGCGGCGAGGTCGGCGATCAGTCGTTTCGGCGTCGACACCGGGAGCCCTTCGCAGATGGTCCAGTCGACGCCTTCGATGCCGACGTCGCCGATTTCGACGATGACCGCGCTGACCGATGCGGGAACCTGTCCGGGTGTGATCGGTGCGGTGACGGTGAGAGCTCGGGGGGCGAGGGTGCCGAGCTCGCGGATCACGGCGGCGGCGTCGTGGCTGATGACGACGTCCGGGTTGCGGTGCCGTTCTTCGATCGGAGTCTGCAGGTTCATCGTCATCCAGGCCGCGGCCCAGCCTTCGTAGGGGTTCATCTCGAGGTCGGTGAACGCCCACACGTCGGGGGCGGCCTGCCACAGTTCCTGACGTTCGACGGCGGCGGTCAGTTCTGTCCGTGAGATGCCGGCGTCGCGCGCTTGGCCGGTGGAGAACAGATGGAGGTCGTCTTCGGCGAGGTGCCGAAGTTGTGCCCATCCGCTGCGCGTCATGCCACGACAGTAGCCGCCAGGAATCCGCGGGCCATGGCGTCGTCGAGGCGCCGCCGGCGCTGCGGTGATCATGGCTGGTCCTTTCCTCGGTCGTGGTTGGTGAGAACATCTGCGAGAGCGGCGGCGGCTTCCGGTCCGATGAGAGCTTCCAGTCGGTCTGGGACGCTGCCGCTCATGACGGTGATCGTGTCGGTGATAGTCAAGCAGTGTTGTCCTGCAGGTCGCGTCAGATGCCGGCGCCGGCGGGCTGAGTTCGCATCCCCCGGGATGACGAACAGAGTGATCTTCTGGGTGCCCGTCGAGCTGTCGATGCGGTAGTAGCCGAAGATGTGGTTTCGGAGGATCAGTGCGGCCGCGGGTGCCGGATCGCCGATCGGTAGTGGGTGCGGGACTCCGATGACGTCTGGTCCCCACCGGTGTGCCCGGTCCTGATGTTCTGCGGTCGCAGCTTCCTCAGCGGCCAAGTGCTGGCGGAGAAGTCGGCGCCGCTGCTGACGGTTCGTGCGGAGTTCGATGGCGCGCAGCGACTCCGCGATGCCGTCGCCGGTTGCTGCATACTCCAGTTCCGCTTCGGCCAGCCGTCGATCAGCTGCCGCAGCTCGCTCGCGTGCCTTGTCGAGCCGAGTCTCCAACTCTGTCACACGTGCGATGCGGAGTGCTGCCTCATCGGGGCGTTCAGAGTCGTTCACGGTGCCCAGTATGGCGCGATCGACGTTCGGCGTTCCAGCATCAGTTGAGGGCGTCGATGGCAACTATCCGGCCGGTTGCTCCACAGTGTCGTCGCGTGCGGCTTTTGCTTGCTTGACGGTGACGGTGCGTGCTGCTGGGTCGTGCTCGCGGATGATGTTGGCGATGCTGCGCAGCACTCGGATGTCCCAGGCCTTCTTGCCGGCGGGGATGTTGTGGGCGTGGGGGACGTTGGGCAGTGGCGGCTGCTGCCCGACGGGCTCTTGCCTGAGACGGATGACGGCGGCGTAGCCGTCGTCGATTGCTGACCTCGTTTTTCGTTCGTCGCGCTCGAACTGCTCTGTGCTGCCGTGGTAGTACCAGCCGTCGTATTCGATGGCGACCTTCACCGTTCCAGTGTCGATGGTGATGTCGATGTTCCCTTTGAAGCCGGCGACCGGCACGTTGGTGTCGACGTGCGCGGTGTCGCGGTAGAGGTGTTGAAGGCTCCGTGCGATCCACCGTTCGGAGATCGAGGTCTGTGCACCAACTTTGCAGCGAGGGCAGCCAGTCGGTGGGGTCCAGCGGTCGACGCATTCCCAATAGGTGTTCCAGCCGATGTTGCAGTCGGGGCAGACGAACTCGGCGACGCTGCGCCCCAGGAGATGCTCGGGGCGCAGAGGCCAGTTCCGCTCGGGCGACCAGAGCTTGAGTCCGTGTGCGCTCGCTGGGCGCCCGTGCTGCTTGACCGATCGAGCGTGGCACACGAAGCACTTCAGTTGGCACACGGCGCGTACCGGTGCACAGAAGTAGTCGCCGGTCTTGGTGCATTGCCAGCTCGTGATGGTCGCATCGCAGGTCAGGAAGCGTTCTGCGGGGCCGTTGACTTCCTCGTCCCAGCGAGCACCCTGCTCGGTGTGGATCAGGTCCAGGTAGTCGGCGAGGTTCCCTTGTTGGGAACTCCACCCTATGCCCTGTGGCGAGAAGGCATACCTATCTGCCGGCCATGCTGGTGCAAGTGCCTGATACAGCTGGTCGTTGCTTCCCTTTCTCACCAGTGGTATTCCTGCCGCGTTACGCCATAGTTGCCGTTCGGGGCGCCCTTCGGGGAGCCGGGCGATCGCTGCGACGTCGAAGGCGACGCTGTCTCCGAGATTGAGAGGGTCTACCCACTCTCGCTGGAGATGTTGCTGCTGCTGAGTGTTCATGGAGTTCCTTGTCGCTGCGATCAGCGCTATCCGCGGGTTAGGTATCGGGCGTCGTCGCCGAGGGCGAGTTCAACTTCGCGTTTGAGGGTGAGATGCCGGTTCAGGTGCGGGTCGTGTTCGAGGATGTGGAGGGCGTCTTGGCGGGCGGCGAGGTGGATGCGGGCGTCGCGGAGGAGGTCGGCGACGATGAGGCCGGCGTCGTGACCGGACTGCTCGGTGCCGGTCAGTGCTCCGGCACCCCGGATTTCGAGGTCGAGTTCGGCGAGTTTGAAGCCGTCGGTGGTGCCGGTCATTGCTTCCATGCGCGAGACGGCGTCGTCGTTGTCACTGTCGGTGACGAGCCAGCACTGGCCGGGGTGTTGGCCGCGGCCGACGCGTCCGCGGATCTGGTGGAGTTGGGCGAGGCCGAACTTGTTGGCGTCGAGGACGACCATGACCGTGGCGTTGGGGACGCTGACACCGACTTCGATGACGGTGGTGGCGACGAGGACGTCGACATCGCCGGCCTTGAACGCTGCCATCACCTGTGCGCGTTCGTCGGGTTTCTGTTTGCCGTGTGTGACGGCGACGCGGAGGCCGTGGAGAGCACCGTCGGTGAGGTCTGCGGCAGCCGACACTGCTGCGGCGGCGTCCTTGGTTTCTGATTGGGGGCCGGTTTCGACGCGGGAGCACACGACGAACGCCTGCCGTCCCTGCGCAACTTGGCGGCGGATCGCCTGCCAGGGCGGTGCGGCCGGGTTGTCGAGGGCTGCGGTCGGGATCCAGTGGGTGTCGATCTCGGAGCGGCCGACCGGCTTCTCGTCGAGGACGGTGACGGCCATGTCGCCGTAGGTGGTGATCGCCGAGGTTCGCGGGATCGGGGTGGCGGTGGCCTGCAGAATGTCCGGGACGGTCCCGGCGGGGCCTTTGTCGGCGAGGAGTGCTCGTTGGTCGACGCCGAAGCGGTGCTGTTCGTCGATCATCGCCAGGCCGAGGCGGGAGAACACGACTTCGTCCGACAGGATCGAGTGTGTTCCGACGACCATGTTTACCGTCCCGGCTTCGAGGCTGGCGAGGACCTTCTTCCGCGGTCGCGGGAGGTGTTTGGAGACCAGGAGGTCGACGGTGCGGCCGAGTCGTGCGAAGACGTCGGCGATCTCGTCGAACAGCTGGCGGGCGAGGATTTCTGTCGGCGCGAGGAGTGCGACCTGGTAACCGCCTTCGATCGCCATCAACGCAGAACCGATGAGAACTGCGCTTTTGCCGGCTCCTACGTCGCCCTGAATCAGCCGGTTCATCGGTCGTGGCTGCACGAGGTCGTCACGGATCTGGTCGAGGGCGCGATCCTGCGCCCCGGTCAGCTTGTACGGCAGGCTCGCCTTCCACTGGTTGAGCAGCGTTCCGGTCGGGTGGTGTGTGATGCCGGGTTGTGCGGCTTGGGCGTTGCGGATGACGCCGAGCGCGAGTTGCAGGCGCAGCAGCTCGTCGTAGGCCAGGCGGGAGCGGCCGGCGTCGGCGTGCGCGACCGAGTCGGGTACGTGGACGGCGCGGAGTGCGTCGAGCCGGCTCAGGACCTGCCTGCGGGCGACCAGCTCGGCGGGGATTGGATCGTCGAGGGCGGGGATGCGTTGCAGGGCGGCGATGGTCGCGGTGCGCAGCATGCCGGTGCTCAGCCCCTTGTCGCGCTTCCCGGTGGTCGCATCTTTGATGGTGGTCTGCGGGTAGATCGGTATGAGGATCGCTGAGGCGTCTGCGAGTCGTTCCATGACTGGGCTGGTCATCTGCGGTGTGCCGTTGTATTCGCCGACATGCCCCTGGACGATCACCAGCGACCTGTCCGGAATGCGCTGCGCCATCCAGAGTGCGTTGAAGAACGAACAGGTGATGGTGGCCGGCCCGTCGGTGATTCGGAAACGAACGAAACGTTTCTCATAGTTTCGGGTGATTCCGGAAACGACGCCCGTGAACGCGACGTCGGTGCCCGGCTGGACCTCCGCGAGCGGCGTCAGCGTCGAGCGGTCGATGTAGGTCCGCGGGATCCGCATGAGCAGGTCGAAGATGCTGTCGACGCCGGCGCCGGTGAGCGATTCCATGGTCGGGGCTCCGACCTGGTCGGCGAGGTCGGTGATGGGTGCACCGCGCAGCGAGTCGATGGTGCCGTCGAAGACGATGGGTTCTGTCCCGGCGGCCGGGGCCAGGATGTCGGCGGATGCGCGCAGTTGCGCGGTGTCAGGAACTCGTAGCTGCGCGGGCCGCGCGGCCGCGGTCCCGGTCGGCCACGGCGAATCACCAGCGGGGCGACCTGCTGGCTGGGTGTGCGCGTGCTGCGGTGATGACCGGTCCTGCACCGGCGTCGATGAGTGCTCAGGGAGGGAGGGGATGCGAGCCATATCGATGCCTGCGACGCCCTCTGCATGGTGGTGGATGTCGTCGATGAGTTCGGTAACGAGTGCTGGCGGCCATGCGGCCTGGGGCCGTTCGGCAGCGGCCGTGATGGCACGGGTTCGGATGTCGGCCCGCAGGAGTTGGCGGGCGGCATGCTGCAGGTAGGCCGACTGGACGCGGGTGAGTGTCTGCGCCGTCATGTCAGCTTGCTCGGGCGCGGGGGTCGCCGACCTGGACTGCGGTCGGGTTCGACAGGTCGGCCCACACGATGGTGCGTTGCCCGTCCTCTCCTACCGGGGCTGGCATTCCGTCGTCGGTCTTCGCGAGCAACTCGTCGGGGTGAGCGAGCGCCGTTTCCGTGATGGAGTGGGCCGCCAGCTCGACAACTCCCGACAGTCGGCCGGTCTTGCTCTCGACAGTGAGAGGCCGTTCGCCCCAGTTCGCGACGGCGGACGCCAACTGCTGCGGGCCTTCTGTGCAGGCCATGACGAGCAGGATCGGGTTGGTCGGGTCGACGCCGTGGTCTCGGCAGCGCGCAGCGATGCGTGCTCCGGCACGAGCGAGATGCAAACCGTAGACGTGGACGTTCATGTACGCCAACGTACGACCACCGTTTCCGCGGATGCGTCACTGACCGGTCCGCAGAAGCCGCGTCGCGTCGTCGTCCAAACTTACGACGCCGTTGGTGGGCGTGGCGCGGCCAGGATCGTCTGCGCGGCCAGCTCCTGGGTTGACCTGGCCAGCGGAGCAGCTAAGCGCAGGGACGCATGGATCTCCGGCCGAAACTCGGCGAGATCGCGGCAGTCGGCGTGGCGCACGGACCTCCGACGTAACCCGTTGCCGGTAAACACATCCCACGCTCGGTTCGCGCCGGGGACGGACAGCAACGGCTTGGAGGTCCGTGCGCAGTCGGCGTTGGGCCTTACGCTGGAGGTATGCAGGGTTCTTTCGATGAGATGGCTCCGGAGCTTTTCGAGCTGAACGCCGCCGACAACGACGCCGCTGGCTACAGGTCGCCGGTTGTGGCTCAGTTGGCCGGTGTCACGTACCGCCAGCTCGACTACTGGGCACGTACCGGCCTGGTCGTGCCGACCGCACGGGCCGCGGCCGGCAGCGGCTCGCAGCGGCTGTACGCATTCAAGGACATTCTGGTGCTGAAGGTCGTCAAGAATCTCCTCGAGGCCGGGATCAGCCTGCAGAACATCCGCGTCGCGGTTGAGCACCTCCGCAGTCGCGGCGTGCACGACCTTGCATCGACGACCCTGTTCTCCGATGGCGTGACCGTCTACGAATGCACTCGCGACGACGAGGTCCTCGACCTGCTGCGCGGCGGACAGGGTGTGTTCGGGATCGCCGTCGGGCCGGCCATGCTCGATCTGGCCGGGCAGCTGCGCGAGATGCCCGCCGAGGTCGCGGTCCGAGACGAGGCGCCGCGAGTCGACGAGCTGGCCGCGCGACGCTCGAAGAAGGCCGGATAGCCACACCAGTCAGATCGCCCCTTCGCTCACCTCAATACCCATTTTTAATACCTGTTGCGTTTGTGATGTAGGTATGTGTACGGTCGGTGATGCGAGCTGATAGCCACCCGAGGTTGTCGCCGCACCAACACCGAAAGGGGTGGCCCACATGGGCATTGAACTCACCACAGGTCAGGTCGCTAGCGAACTGACCCAACTCCTCGCCAACGCCGACGGAGCACCGACGATCACGAGCGCGAAGGTCCTGACGCTCATCAAGGCCGGATTGTTCGACAACCACGGTCAAGGCGCCCAGTACCGCATCGATCGCGATGAGGTCGTCGCACTCGCAAACCGCACACGTTACGTCGTCGACCCCGCCGAGATTGCCGACCTCGTGTTCCGCGTCAGTGTGATCGAGAAACGACCAAGCGTCTGCCGCGACCTGAACGACGACATCCTGCGCGACAACGCCGGTGTCGACTACACGAAACCAACCAATCTGGACGGAGTCGAAGGCGTCTGGAAGCTCAGTCTCCACAACGCCAACCGCCTGGTAGACGAGGGTGGAATCCTGCTCGCGACGTCGAAGGGGTACGTGCACCCCGAGCATGTTCGCAAGGTCGTCCGGTGGGAGCACGTCGCCGGCACCTCACGGCGGTACTTCCGCACCACCGAAGCGCCGGAGGCTGTCCGCAGTGTGATCGGCACTGGCATCTGGATTGATGTTCCGCCCGGCCGGGAATCGGACATCCTTGTCGGGTAGTCCGGTCTGAGTCGCACACGGGAGGGCTCTCCACTACTGCGGGAGCCCTCCCCGTTTGGCACTGTCAGCTCCGCGCCCGTCTGCAGGTCAGGCAGTAGAGTCAGTGGCAACTATTCGAAGCCACACAACTCTGATCTGGGGTTTGCTCATGTTTGTGCGTCCCAAGGTGCGCGCGGCCGCTGCTGTTGCGGCGTCCACTGCTGTCCTCGCTGCGGTGATGGTGCCGCTGGCTCACGCTAATCCTGCCGCCGAGCTGCAGTCCTCATTCGCCGAGTTCGCGAAGACGCTGCCCGGATCAGTGCAGCTCGCTGTCGCCGCGGCCGGCTCCAACGACGAACCCGTGGTCCTGAAGTCCTCTGCGACGGCATCTCCGTCGGCAACCTCCGCTGCGGACGACCAGCCAGCGCCGTCGCCGACGGAAGCGCCCGCAGGCTCCGGTTCTGATCAGACGCCGGCGTGGGGCAGCATTCGTGTTCCGATCGCGCTCGCCGCGGCCCGCGCGCAGCCGACCGGTCTGGAGAAGGTGACCGCGGCAATCGCCGACAGCAACTCGGTTGCGGCCACCGAGTTGTGGAAGGAGCTCGGCACTCATCCGGGCAAGAAGGTCACTGAGGTGCTGACCGAACTCGGCGCGAAGGGGACGAAGGTCGCCGGGGATCCCGGGACCAGCTATGAGGATCTCGCGAAGACGGTGTGGCCGGTCGCCGACCAGGCCGCGTTCGGCGCCGGCCTGCTGTGTGCTCCGGACAGGTCGCTGGTGACCTCGGCGATGATGCAGGCGCCCGCCGGCGACAACGGGCGGTGGGGTCTACAGGATGCGTCCGGCAAGCCGGGAGTCCAGTTCGTGGCCGCGCACGGCGGCTGGGGTCCGATCGGCACAGCCGCTTACAGTGCCCGCCAGTTCGGGCTGCTGCAGACCAGCAAGGGTCTGATGTCGGTGTCGATTTCGGGGTTGGCGGACAGTGCTTCCCGCGATGACGCGGTGTCGATCGTCACGGCGGCGACCGAATGGCTGACGAAGAACCTCGACGGTCTGCCCGCGGGTTTCTGTTCGCCGAGCGACCAGGCCAGCGCGTCCAGCGGGACCGGATCGGCCTCGTCGACTTCGGTGCAGTCGAGCGAACCGTCGACGTCTGCGGAACCGTCGAGCGAGCCATCCTCGGAGCAGTCGCCGGCCGAGACGACGCCAGCGGAAGCCGGGGCCGAGACGTCAACGACATCAGTCGCCGAGCCGTCGACAACGTCTTCAGCTGAGCCCTCCCCGACCGAGTCTCCGTCGACGTCGACGACTACTCCCGTCGAACCGGTGAAGTCGGCGACGCCGTTGGCCGCACCGGACTCGACGTGCACGAAGACGGTGATCGCTCTCGATCCCGGCCACAACGGGGTCCACATCGAACCATTCGATCCGGTGACCGGGGCGAAGATGGTCGACGACCCGAACGGCGAGGAGAACTTCGATGCGTTCACTGTCGCCAAGCTCGTGGCTCAGAAGCTCGGCACCGCTGGCGGCTACAGCATCGTCATCCTCAAGGACGAGCCGATGTCGAACGTGTCTTATCGGGATCGGGTCAGCAAGGCTGAGCAGGCTGGTGCGGTGATGGGTGTCTCGATCCACACCTCGCCCGGCGACAACGCTGTGTTCCCGCAGCGTGTCGGACTGTTCCGTCAGGGGCCGGCTGAGGACGGATCGAACAAGAAGGTCACGTTCACGGTCGAGAATGTCGCGTCGCGGTCAGCGTTGTTCTCGGGGAAGTTCGCCCGCGCCAGGTCTTCGGTGGAGGGTACGCAGGTGCAGGTGCGTGACAACAGTTTCGACGGTCGCGCGCCGCTGTGGTCGGGCAACATTCCGATCATTTCGCTGATCTCGAACAAGGTGCCGTGGGTCTACAACGAGTTCGGTCCCGCGTCCGGTGGCGGTGGTGCGAACAAGATCGCCGACTCCGACCTGCAGACCTACGCCGACGGACTCGTTGCCGGGATCAAGGCATCCGCTCCAGGGAAGACGTGCGGTTGATCGTGGACTAGTCGTTGGTGTGCCGGAGTGGCCGCCCAGCCGTATAGGTTGGGCGGCCATTCACTTGTTCCGGCGCTGTCGGCTAGTCGTCCTCGTCGTCCTCGTCGGCGTCTTCTGCGGGTGCGGGTTCGTGATCTTCGATCAGTTCTTTCGCAGAGGCGAGGAATGCGAGGAGTTCGGCCTTGCTGCCTTCGACGCCAACCGCATCTCCGCCCGAAGTGAGCACCAGGACGAGGTTCTCCTCCCTCATGAGCTCCTCGATCCCATAGTCCTCAGCGGTGCTGGCGTCGACGACTTCCGGGTCTGCGCCCGTGGCCATTACCCACTCGTAGCGAACTCCCATGACTGTCTCCCTCTGCGTGGTTGGTACCTGTCGGTCTCGACCATTGATCCACCTGCGGCCCGGGTGGTGCGGCACCTGCGTTCGTCCAATCAGGCGACATTGCCGGGAGTAGTGGCGAATGCCGGAAATTGAGGATCTACGGTGTCGGCATGGAGTTCGTGGCAATCGACGTCGAAACGGCGAACAGCAATCGCGCCAGCATCTGCGCAATCGGATGGACAGAGATCGTTGACGACCGCGTCGCGTCCTCTGGCTCTGTGCTGTGCCGGCCACCGGAGTCGGTCGACTGGTTCGAGCCGTACCTGACGGCGAACGTGCACGGCATCAGCGCCGCAGACGTCGCCGACAGGCCCCGCTTCGGGCAGGTATGGCCGGTCATCGCCGAGATGATCGGCGACCGGACAGTCATCGCCCACAATGCGCCGTTCGACGTCGGTGCGGTGCGCGGTGCGTGCACGGCGAGCAGTCTCGCGTGGCCGACGCTGCAGTACGGGTGCACGCTGTCGTTGTCGCGGCGGTTGCTGGACCTGCCCTCGCATGCTCTGCCGATCGTCGCTGAGCATCTTGGAGTGCTCCTCCGCAACCACCACGATGCTTCCGCTGACGCTGGGGCCGCCGCAGGCATCCTGTTGGCGCTCGCCAACCTCACCGGGGCGTCCACGGTCGAGGAGGTTCTCGACGCTGCGCACTGCGCGCTGGGCGAGGTCAGCCCTGGCGGTTGGACGGGGACTCGGGCACTGCCGATCTCGGTTCGGTCCACCGGTGGTGGCGGCAAGTGGACCAGGACAATTCCCACTGCGAACCTCGATGCCGATCCTGCGAATCCGTTCTTCGGGCAGTTCGTGTGCTTCACCGGCGGCCTGACGTCGATGCAGCGCAGCCTCGCCTGGGATGCGGTAGCCGACGCCGGCGGCTCGATCACGAAGTCCACGACGAAGAAGACCAGCATCCTCGTTGTCGGCGACGGCTTCACGAGCACAAACCTGGACAGTCTGACTGCGACGAGTAAGGCGAAGAAGGCCCTGGCGAATCGCGCTGCCGGGCAGCCGATCGAATTGTGGGACGAGCGGGAGTTCATGGCGGCGGTGAGCACGGTGTTCAACTTCTCCGCTGACGGCACCCTGACTCCGATCGACGAACAGCCTGCACCGACCCCGCAGTTGCGGCTGGTGCCCGATCTTCCGTAGCTACCCCTCCAGCCGCTCCAGTCCCCTGCGTGAACTGGGCGAATGAACTACGTCGCGCCCGTCGACGCCCCTCCCCTCGACAGAAGGAACAGCCATGGATCCCATCAGCGTGAAGATCCTCAACCATCGAGACGGTGAACTGATCGTGTGGGAGGTGAACATCCAGCCCGGCTTCGGCCCTGGCCGACTCTGTGGCGCCTGGGTCGACGCCGACAACGACGCCGACAACCTTCTCCGCGACCAGTGGATCCTGGTCTTGCCTGATGCGCGCGATCACGTCCCAGACGTGCGTGGGATGAAGCGCTTCGACCCGGTCGCCACCCGCCAGGCCGTCGTCGACGAGTTCGAAGCGATGTCCGCCATCAACAGGGCGTCGCTGACTCCGGCAGGCAAGCCGAGGGCACCGCTGCAGCCACTGAAGGTGCCCGCACCGTTCGACGCCGCACAGCTGCCTGCCGAGGTTCGGGGCGCGAGTCAGGAGAATCCGGCGATCGTGACGACGATCGCGGCGGCGCACGCGGTCGCCGAGCTCGCCCAGGCGTGGGAGAAGCTCGAATCGATTCGGCATGCCCGCGAGTACCTTCACGGCGATCACCCCGACGCCCGGCCATTCCCGGCGCGAGAAGCCGAAGACACAGCAGTGGTGGCCGACTGACGCTGTCGGCCACCACTGGTCACGCAGACGTCAGGACTTGGCAGCGGCGCGTACCTCGTCGAGGGTTACTCGGTACTCGCCGTCCCGGTACAGGAAGAGACTGCGGGCGCAGTTGCCGACGACATCGTGGGCCTGCTGCTCGTCGTCGAAGTCGATCTCGACGGCGGTGCCGTCGGCAAGGGTGACTCCATCGACGCGGGAGCGGCTCTCGAGGTCGACGTGCACCTCGATCCAGCCGCGGTCCTCCATGATTGCTGCCAGTGCGCGCGTCGCCGCCGCAGCAACACGCACACCTGCGGCGGCGCGATCCCTTTCCGCGGAGTTCAGCGCAGCGATCAGGGAGTCTGTGGTGGCGGTCATCGTGAGGCCTTTCAGTCGAGGGGCGTGTCCCTGACGGTGCCGTGTCCCGGTTCGGGGGTGCGGCACATACGATGTTCGGCGTGCTGAGACTCCGGACGATTCCTGTCGTGTTTGCTGCGGTGGTTGCTGCTCTCATCGCCTCTCCTGGCGGACAGTCGACCGCTCAACCTGAACCGACTGATTTCGTTTCGGCGGCCCGAGCGGCGATCGCTGATCCGGGCCTGGCTGAGAACCCGACCGGCGCCAACGACTGGTCCTGTCGCCCGGCTACGGGTACGCGGCCGGTGGTGCTTCTGCACGGCAGTTGGGAGAACAGCTTCAACACGTGGGCGCAGATGGCTGGTCGGATTGCGCGATCGGGCCGGTGCGTGTTCGCCGTCAATTACGGCGACGATCGCGGGGCGAGCCTCGCGGGGCGTGGACCGCAGGTGTATGCGACTGCGCCGATCCCCGGCTCTGCACACGAAGTCTCGCGGTTCGTCGATCGTGTTCTGGCTGCGACGGGTGCCGACCAGGTCGATGTCGTCGGTCACTCGCAGGGTGGCGTGGTCGCGCTCTACTACCTGACGTACAGCGGCGGGCGGCGCACTGTCCATAACGTCGTCGCTCTGGGGTCGTCGTATCGCGGTGTCACGCTCGGCGGGTTCGATCGGACTGCTGGGCGCCTGCGAGAGGCCGGTGTGGATGTGATGCCTGCTGTCGGCGGAGTTCTCGGACAGGCTTCGCGCGATCGGCTCGCGGGTTCCCCACTGCTGCGCCGGTTGAATGCTGAGCGGGTCCTGCCGGTGGGGGTGCTGACGAATGTCTCCTCCCGCGACGACGAGTTGAACAAGGATCTGGAGGGGACTCAGTTGCCGGGCGGCGACCATGTCAGCAACGTGGTGCTTCAGGACCGCTGTGCTGTCGATCGGTCCGGGCATTTCCAGCTCCCGTATTCGCCGTTCGCTCAGGAAGTGGTGGTGGCGAGCCTCGCGCAGCGTCCGGTGGATCCCCAGCGGTGCCGGCCGGTCCGTCACACCTTCTGACGGACTGTGCCGGGCCGCTGCTGTCGTAGCCGGAAGCGTTATGCGGCGTCGCCTTCAGTGGCCGCTGGTCGGTTCTGTGCCGGGGCTGCGGGGCGGTCTGCGGGCCGATCGAGGAGATAGGACCAGTGTCGCCCCACCTGGTCACCGCCGAGCAGGATCAGGTCTTCGGTGTGATCGCTGACGATGACTTCGAGGCCATCACCGCCGTCTTCCAGGTACAGGTCAACCCCGAGGTCGACGCCACGATCGTCGCCGATCTTGCCGAGCGCGATCACGCCGGACGGGAAGTAGCCGTTGTCCCATTCGTAGGACCCGATCGAGAATGCTTCGATTCCGTCGAGGAACTCGTCGATCGTCTGCTCGTCGTCGTCGAGGCGCTGCCGATCGGCGTGCTGCCGGAGGTGGTCGGTCAGCTCGTCCCACAGCCGTGTGGCGATCGCCTGCCGGTCCATGTCGGCCGGCTGCACCGATACGGTGGCCGCGTCCAGGGCGCGCTGCATCTGCAGGTAGGTGCCGGTCACTGCGATCGGTGCTTGCCCGGGGACGGTGACGGTGAGAGTCCAGATGCTGTTGTTGTCGCTGGTGACGGTCAGGGTGTCGGCAGCGATCGGGTGTGTGTGGGTGGGAGTGGTCATTCGGGAGCTCCTGTCGCGGTCGGGGTGACCAGTCCACCGTCGCCAACGACGCTCTCCGGGTGCGGCATCCGCCGACGTCCGCGCACGGAGGACCCCGGGTGCGCCGTCCCCTTCCGCTAGCGGGTGAGGTCTGCGCTGAGTTCGGCGATGTCGATGACTCGGTCGGCCAGTGCGTGGAGCTGCTGGTGGTTGTGGCTGGCGATGAGGATTCCTGTGCCGGCGGCGGCGAGGTCGGTCAGTGCCGTGGTGATGGTTCCGGAGGCGATCGGGTCGAGCATCGCGGTCGGTTCGTCGCACAGCACCCATTGCGGGTTGTGTGCGAGTAGTCGTGCCAGGCAGGCGCGTTGTAGTTGGCCGTCGCTGACTTGAGAGGGGAACCGCTGCAGGAGCTGAAGGTCGAGGCCGGCCTTCCGTGCGAGGCCGGCGAGTTCTGTGGCGGATGCGGTCCGCCCGTGGATCGCTGTGGGTTCGGCGATGACCCGGTGCAGTCGCCAGCGAGGGTTGGTGACCTGCCGGGGATGTTGGGCGAGCATCCCGATCTGGCCGGTGGCGGTGACGGTTCCGTCGAGGGGCGGGGTGAGTCCGGCGAGGGTGCGGAGCAGGGTGGTCTTGCCGGCGCCGGACGGCCCGGTAAGGCCCACGATCTCGCCGGTCCGGACAGTCAGGTCGATCGGCAGGTGTAGGGCCGTGGTGTAGCCGATCGTGAGGTGCTGGGCGGTCAGTTCCATGCGGGGGCCTTCCCGAAGGCGGCGATGTACTGGTCGGGGTGGTTGGCGAGCGCGGCGGGCGTGGTCTGTTCGATGAGGGTCCCGTTGCGCATGACGAGGACGTCGTCGACGAGGTCGCTGGCATGCAGCGATCTCATGTCGTGGGTGATGACGACGACGGCAGCACCGTCGGACGCGAGGTCGCCGAGGAGCCGCCAAGTGTGGTCGGCGAGGTCGGGGTCGAGTGCTGAGGTCGGTTCGTCGGCGACGACCACGGTGGGGCGGCCGGCGATGGCGGCGGCGATCGCCGCGCGTTGGAGCATGCCGCCGGACAGTTGATGCGGCCAGCAGGTCAGGGCGTCGGCGGCCAGTCCGGCGGCGGCCGCGAGTTCGGTGGGTGTGCGGTCCGCGGTGAGGGTTCGGCACACCTGATCGAGTTGCCGGCCGATGGTGTGCGAGACGGTGAACGCACCTGACACCGACTGCGGGATGTACCCGATGTGGTGGCCTCGGACCGCGCTCCACCCGGTGGTGCGGCTCGGGTTGAGTCGGTGACCGCCGAGGTGGATTGTGCCGGAGACGGTGACGCCGGCTGGCGGGAGGCCGATGAGGGTGCGGGCGATCATGGACTTCCCGCAGCCGGACTCCCCCACCAGTGCGGTGACGGTTCCGGCGGTCGCGGTGAGGGTGACGTCGTTGAGGACTGTCACCGTGTCCGATCGTCCCCGGTGGGTCAGGGAGGCTGTGGCCGTCAGGCTTGTAGCGATCAGGGAGGGCGATGTCATCGCGGGTGCCCTTCGGGAGGTGTGAATGCGGTTCGTAGTCGGGCGGCGGCGACGGCGGCGATGAGTGCGGTGACGATCAGGGCGGTGCCGGGTATTGCGAGGGTCCACCAGGCGCCGGTGAGGATGTCGCCGCGAGCGTTGTTCAGCAGCGACCCCAGACTCGCTGATTCCGGGGAGAGTCCGACGCCGAGGAAGGACAGTGTCGCCTCGTGCCAGATGGCGTGCGGGAGGAGTACGACCATGGCAACGAGTAGTTGTCCGCTGATTGCTGGGAACAGGTGGTGGCGGGCGATGAACCAGCGGGAGGCGTGCATCAGGTGGGCGTGCTCGACCCAGCCGTGCCGGTTGGCTCCGAGGAGTTCGGCGCGGACGATGCGCGCCACGGCCGGCCAGTGCGTCAACGCGATCGAGGCGATAATCGCGATAATGGCGCCGCGCCACATCGCGGCGATGACGACGCCGAGCACCAGGTGCGGGAGGGCGTTGATCCCGTCGACGATCCGCATCACTAGGGCGTCGACCCAGCCGCCGATGAGGGCGGCGAACACGCCGATGACAGCGCCGATCACCGTGGCGAGCAGTGCGCAGGCCGCGGCGACGAGCAGCGACGTCCGCACGCCCTCGAGGGTGCGCGCTGCTAGGTCGTGACCGAAGTGGTCGGTACCGGCCCAGTGCTGTGCGGATGGTCCGGTCAGGGCGATCCCGAAGTCGGGACGACCGCTGTCGATGAACAGTGGTGCGATCAGGACCGTCGCGGCCAGCGCCGTCAGTGTGAGGATCGGCCACCAGTACGACCAGGCGATCCGGGATCGATGCAGGGCTGTCGGGATGCTCATGCGGTGACCTCTGCGTGCGGGTTGAGTGCGATGGCAGCAGCGTCGGAGAGCGCCGATCCGAGGAGGACTGCGGCGGCTGCGGTCATCGACAGGGTCGCCAGAAGTGGGAAGTCGAGTGCGGTCGCGGAGGTGACGAGGGCGTCGGCGACGCCGGGCCAGCCGAAGACGGCTTCGACGATGGCGGCGCCGGCGACCAGTTCAGGGAGCCGAGTCCCCAGGAGCGCGAGGGTCGGGATGATGGCGGCCGGCCAGATATGTTCGGACAGCAGTGGCCATCCGCGTATTCCGCGGGCGCGGGCCGCGGTCACGGGGTCGCTACTGGCGGCGGCGGCGACGGCTGACCGTGTCGACAGGGTCAGCCACGGCAGTTGGGAGACGGTCAGCGCAATCCACGGCAGGATCCCGTGCTCGAGGAGCCCGGCGGCGGTGTATCCCTGCCCGGGGGCGGCGGCGCCGGCCGCGGGCAGCCAACCGGCGCCGACGGCGACGACCGCGACGAGTAGCAGGGACAGGACGAACGGCGGTGTGGCAGCCAGGACGGTCGCGGTTCCGGTCACGGCTTTGTCGGTGGGGGTGGCTGCGCGTAGTCCTGCCCGGGTGCCGGCGGCGATGGAGATGATGACGGCGGCGACGAGTGCTGCTGCGGAGAGTCCGATCGTGAATGGCAGTCGTTCGGCGAGGACGGTGGTGACCGGCTGGTGCAGGGTGCTCGACCAGCCGAGGTCACCGTGCAGCAGGTTTACCCACCAGTGCCAGCACGCCGACCACCAGGACTGATCGAGTCCGTAGGCGGCTTCGGCGGCGTGCCGTTGTGCGATGGTCGCCGACTGGTAGTTCTGCCCCAGGTGCGCGGTGAGTGGGTCGAAGGGGGAGGCGGCGGCGACGGCGAAGATCCCTGCGGAGACCGCGATGAGGGTGATCGTTCCGGTGATGGTGCGACGCAACAGCATGCGTCGGATCGCAGGCCAACGCTCCGACTGTGGTGCTACCTCTGCTGTCGTCGAATCGTGCCGGGTCTCGTCCACGACGGTCATCAGCGGGCGCTCCAGGCTCCGAGATCCCACCACGGTCCCCAGGAGGTTCCGTGGATGTGGGGTTCGAGGATCGGCTTCGGGTGGCGCATCCCGGTGTCGCGGGTGGTGTACGTGTGGTGCATGAACGCCAGGTACACCGATCCGGGTGCGGACACGTACCGCTTCTGGATCTCCCGATACAGGTTGTTCTTGGTGGGGCTGTCGGGCATCGAACGGGCCTGTTCCAGCAGTGCGTCCAGGCCGGGCGCGATGAAGTTGCCGGGGTTGGAGAACGGGCTGGAGCCGGGTTCGCGGGTGTGGAGCGTCGTGTAGGTCTGTTGGTCGATCGAGTAGGGCATCTCGCCGCCGGCGAGGACGACGGCATCGGTGCTGATCCGGGTCTCGATGTCGTCCCAGCTGCTGCCGGTCACCGTCACCTCGATACCGAGGTTCTTCATCGCGTCCGCGAAGGCGACGCCGAGGTCGCGGCGGACGGTGTCCTTGGCGTCGTAGAGGACTGTGAAGGCGGCGCGGTCGGCTCCGCGGCTGCGGATTCCGTCGGCGCCGCGGATCCAGCCGGCGCGATCGAGCATGGCGGCCGCGGACTGGGCGTCGTGGGTGAAGGTGGCGTCAGGGTTGTAGGCGGCGCCATAAACCGGGGCGACCGGAGTGAAGGCCGGTTCCCCACTGCCGGCGAGGACGTCGCGGATCAGGGCGGTGCGGTCGACGCCGAGGTTCATGGCGGTGCGTGCGGTCTGGTCGGCGGTGAACGGGTTGCTGGCGGGCAGGGAGATGCCGCGCCAGTCGGCGGTCGACACGGTCACCATCGTGGTGTTGTTCTTCCCGTCGTTGGCTTTCGCCAGCCGCGGCGGCAGGTTGGCGCCGTCGACCTGGCCGGTCGCGACCATCTGCGAGCGGGTGTTGTCGTCAGGGACGTAGGAGTAGACGACGCGGCGGATCGCCGGTGTGCGATTCCAGTAGTCGTCGCGGGCGGTGAGCACTGCCTGGTCGGGGCGCAGGGAGTCGAGTCGGTACGGGCCGGTGCCGACCGGGTGTGTGTTCAGGTCCCATTCGGCAGCGGGCTTGTCCTGCACCTTCTCTGACGGAACGATGCCCAGCAGCAGGTACGGGTCGGGGCTGACGTTGTGCGACAGGGTGACGGTGACAGCGAGGGGGCCGTCGGCGGTGACCGACTCGATCGGCGCGAACTGGTTCGCGATGTCGGCGGCGACCGTGGTGGAGGCGACGGCCTTGTAGGTGGCGACGACGTCGGCGGAGTCCAGTGCGGTGCCGTCGGAGAAGGTGATGTTCGGGCGGAGCCGGATCTTCCACGCGCGGTCGGACAGTCGTTCCGGGGCGTCCGCGGCGAGTGCCGGCGTCAGGTGCGGGAGGGTCCGGTCGATGTCTGCGGCGGGCTTGAGGAGGCCTTCGTAGATCGGGGAGACGCCGAGGCTGCCGTAGCCGAGGAGCGGGTTGTATTCGCCGAGCGGCTGGGAGTCGGCGAGGACCAGTTGGTCTGATGGTGCGGGCGTCGATTGGCAGGCTGCCAGTGGTGCGATCGTTGCGAGTGCGGTCACGGCGGCGGCGATGCGCCATCGGTTGTTCACGTGTGCCCCTTCGGAAACCAGATTGCTATATGTGTCTGCTCAGACACCTGTTGGTGTTGGGAACACCGTAGCCACCGCGTTTCCACACAGCCGGGCCTACCGGAACCGCAGGTCAACCACTCTCTCGCCAGGAGGAGCCGCCCGTGCACGACCCCATCGATCTCGACGCCGCACAGTGGGCGCGACGCTTCGCTGTTCTCTCAGATCCGACCAGGCTCAGTCTGCTGATCTCGATGCACGCCGTTCCCGGACAGTCGGTCCTCGAGCTCGCCGCAGCTTCCGGCACGACCCGGAACGCGGCATCACAGGCCCTGCGGGGGCTCCGCGAGGAAGGCTGGGTGCACGGTGACCGCGACGGCCGCATCGTCCGTTATCGGCTCAACTCCGATGCGATCGTGCACCGCATCCTGCACGACATCGTCGGCGCCCACCACCACTGATCCGGCGTGCCGCACCCTCCCCCACTCGTGCCCTGTACTGGGGTGGTCCATCACCGACCACCTGGAAGGGGCCGCACCGTGCAACTCGTCCTCAACACCCGTCTGTTCGCCGATCGCGCACGAACCAGCCCGCTCTATCCCGAGTGCTCATTCCTCTCGGGCCTCGATGAGCAGTTCATCGACTCGGACGACGAAGCGCGTCTGGTCGAGTACTTCAACAACGCCGCGATGTTCGGTACCGGCGAGGCCGACCCGGTGTTCGCCGTCCGCGGCCTACCCGACGGTGCGACGCTGACCAGGGTCGAAACGACCGCCCACATCGACTACGACCGGTTCGGCGGATCGGAAGGGTTCGCCGCCACCAGCGCGATCCGCTGGGAGATCGTCGGTGTGCCGGGCGAACTGTCCGTCACCACCTGGTTCAACCTTGACCCTTCCGACCTGATCGCCGACGGCACCGACGCCGACGACGTGTCCGGCACCGAGCAGCTCATCGCGTTCGCTCGCCTGTGCACCGAGGCGGTCTCGGCCGAACTCGCACACCAGCAGTCGGCGTGGTCGACGCTGCTCACCGCCTAACCCTTTCGACCTGCCTGGAGATTCCCATGATCCAACTGTCCTTCGACGCGGACGCGTTCCGCGCGGCCGCCCAGTACGTCATCGACATCGCCGACGCCCCCGCCCTGACCGGCGACGAGAAGGGTCTCATCGACGCCGAAGATCTGTCGGCGTTGCGTGGGCACTTCGCTGAGGCTCTGAACGAGGCGTCCATCCACGACCTGATCGTGCACGCCGTCACCGGGCTCCCCGACACGGCCACCGACCCCGACATCATGATCAGTTCCGACACCGACTTCGCCGACGACGGGTTCCCGGACGGCACGCACTGCGAACTGGACGTGACGTTCCGGTCCGCCGGGGCTCGTCAGCGGATCAGCGTCGGCGCACACCTCGACGTCATCGACGCCGACCGCCTCTGCCGGGACGTGATCTCACCGACCCTGCTCGACCAGCTGGTCGGTCTCGCCGCCGAGTACACCGACCGGCTCAACCACAACCTTCAGCGCGCACAGGAAGCGTGGACTGCCGTGCTCGTCGCCTGACCCCGAACATCCGGCGCCCAACTTCTGCAGGTCTCCGACTTCCGACATGTACGTGGAAGCGGAGCCTGCAGTGCTGTTCAGTCCGCGAATCGCACGAGGACGGGGAAGGACGGGTCGCGCTGTTGGACGAACGATCGCAGATAGCTCGTCCGATGACGGCCGTCAACGAAGAACGTCGTCCTGTCGCTTCCGGTCCCCAGGATCGGCGTGTCGCGGAGCCAGAGCTCGTAGGCGTTGCTGGTCTTCGCCGGCAGCGCGGAATCGAACACAGACGCGTCGACCGAGGCGGCCCCTTGCGCGAACCCAGCAACCGTTTGTGCCAGTTCGGTTGCGTCACGAACGATGTCCTCGATCCGGCCGGGCCGGTCGAACCCAGCGGACAGTTCGTCGTGCAGGATCGTCTGGTACTCAAGGGTCCAGAAGGCTTTCTTGTTGACGTCCTGGTCGCGCCATGCGTTCCCGAGTAGACGTTCCATCCTCTTCTGCAGGTTCGGGTGCTCGCCCTTACCGAGGCCGTGCGGGTAAGGGAGGTCCTGGACTTCGATCACCGCGTATCTCATCGTCATGAATCCAGTCTGGGGTCTGCACCGACCCGTTCTCCGAGGACACGCCACACCTAGTTTGTCGACGACAGCGGCCACCGCGACACCCCTGATGTCGCGGTGGCCGTAGGTCGTTGTCTGGTTGTCAGGCGGCCGGTCGGCAGCCTGCAGGGCGGCGATTCCCCCGCCAGACCGGACCGTCCGCGGTGATCTTCTCGGCGATCAGCGGCAGCTCGCTGGGGTAGATGGTCAGCCGGGAGCGGAGGGTGCCGACCATGGGGGTTTCGCGGATGCCGATGTAGTCGGTGAGCATGTGCGTCAGGGTCTGCGCTAGATCCAGCGTCAGGTGGTCCAGCGTCGGCAGCAGCAGCGCGACGATGTTGCGTCGGGAGACCTTGCGGGTTCCGGCGCGCAGCAGCCACGTTGGCTCGGCGAGAGACGGGTCCACGATCACCAGGTTCTGGAAATGGTGCTCGATGGAGGCGTACGGGGCCACCAGGTAGTGCTCCAGCTTCTGCCACTTCGCCGAGTCGGCGAGCTTGCGGGTGCATGAGAGGGTCGGGAGAGTCATGGTTGGGCCTTCCAGTCGGTGTCGGTGGATTGCCTTGAACTCTCGTCGTCGGGTGTTCGGCGACGCGGCACTCGACGATCCCCGAACCGTCCCTACTGGAGGAAAGGGTCTGCCTATCGTGTGAGTCGTGTGCAAAGGTCCGAACGAACCCGGTGGCCCCCAACGCTGCGACGGCGAAACCTCGATCCGTGCGCAGAACGCCCAAGCAGCGCTGCAGGAATGCACCTGCGAAGTGAACGCCCTGTCCAGCGAGATCACCGACATCGACCAGATGCTCAACGACCTGCACGACGCCCTGAACGGCACGCTGACCGCCGACCGTGAACGTGAGCTACTCGACCGGCTCGACTTCGACGCCGACACCGAAGACAGCAGCGACGATGGCCGCGGGCCTGCCGGCCCGGCACCGGACAGTTGGGAAGCTCGATCGGCGGCAGCTGTGGCGCAGGTCAACTCCGCATGGGAGGACGTGGCCAGGTCGAGCCCGGTCCTGAACAAGAACGACGGTCCCGACGACTTCGAGCGGCGCCTGAACCCGGAGAACTACAAGGCTGCGTGCGCCGCCTACGAACAGGCTGTCATCAGTGCCGGCGCAGTCATCGGCGAGCGCGCTGACGAACTCATCGAAGAACGGATCGCCGCCGCCGGCCCCCTCGACGACATCACCATGGCGGACGTACTCGCGGCCGGCCGCGCACTCGATCGATCAGACCCAGAGTCGGTGGCAGAACTGGATTCGCGCCGTGAGCGGTTACGTAACCAGCGCCAACAGATTGAGAGGCATGCCCAGATCCGCACGCAGGCCTACCGGGATGCCATCGCCGAAGTCCGGCCGCTCGGTGGCGCGCAGCCCATCCTCGGTGGGAAGCGCCCCTACCGGCCACTCGTCGAACAACTCCATCGAGTGAGCAACGACCTCCCCGCGGACTGGGTCACCCGCATCAACGATGAGGCGCCACCTCTGAACGTCAAGATGGACAGGAAGGGGCGAGCCCACTACAACGACACCGAGAATCTCATCAAAGGCGACGCCACGGACGCCACCATGTATCACGAGTTCGGTCATCGCCTCGAGTACCAGATCCCCCAGATCTCGGTCGCTACAAATGAGTTCCTCCGTCGGCGCACCACCCGCGCGGACGGAAGCCGCGAACCCGAGAGGGCCTTCGCGCGAGGCGAGAAGGTCCGGAAGGGTGGCTTCGTTCACGGCTATGTCGGCAAGTCGTATCCGCCGCCGGCCACCGAAGTGTTCTCGGTCGGCATGGAGAGCATCTTCTCGGGCAACTTCGGGGGACTCACCGGCGCCCGCTCCAACCATTTCGACAACAGCCCTGCCGACCTCGAGCACCGCAACCTCATGCTCGGTCTCTTCGCCACCGCCAACCGCTCCGAGCAAACCCACACCAATGCGACCGCACACAACCTTGCCGTCCACGTCCGGTAGTCCCGAGAGGAACCGATGACCACCTCCCCCATCACCATCACCGCCACCGAGTACGACGGTCCGCGCACCTTGGTGTGGACGC
The DNA here is from genome assembly GCF_039946255.1 of Gordonia aichiensis. GTDB lineage: Bacteria > Actinomycetota > Actinomycetes > Mycobacteriales > Mycobacteriaceae > Gordonia > Gordonia aichiensis_A. The sequence goes on from NZ_JBCDWL010000007.1 coordinate 49,030, forward strand.
GCAGCGACCGCGACAACGACGCCGATCCCGGCCAGTGGACAGGCGACCAGGAGTGGATCGACCGCGCGAACTTGATCTTGGTGCTGAGGGAGCCGGTGGTGGTGGTCATGCCGAACGTGGCCTACGAGTTTGCCCCGGCCACCGAGTCACTGCGGGTGGCGGATGCGGCGGCGGCCATGATCGCGGCGGTCTCCGGGCACGCCGACTGCCGGGAAGCGTTCGCTGAACTGCCCACTGATCTCGTCGACGACGAAGACCTCCCCGAAGGCACCGTCTTCTGAACCCCCGTGTGACTCCGGACAGCATCCAGATCGAGCACAAACGAAGGGAGACCCTGCCGACCGGCGGGGGCTCCCTTCCGCTCTAGGTCAGGCCGGGATGCGTCCGGCAGCGACCTCGACGTACCACGGGTTCGGGGTCTGCCCGCGTCGTTCGGCGGCGGTGACGAGCAGCTGCGCGCTCGCGCGCCGGGCCTTCGCCGTCTTCCCGTACAGCTTCACGATCGCTCTTCGAGTGCCGCAACCTCGAACGTCGTCGACCGATGCTGTGCATGTACCTGTTCTCGAGCGAAGGAGCACCATGACCGCTACGACCCCCACCCCTGACCAGTTGCTGACGCAGTTGGCTGACCTCGCCGCGGCTGCTCGCGCGGCCGGTGTCGACGCCGCCGACATCTCCCGCGCAACCCAGACCGGCGTGATCCCCGACCTGACGGTCGTCGTCGTTCGCGATCCTGACGGCAACGACGACGTGACCGTCTTCGCCGACAACGAACCGTGTTCGGCATCGACGATCGTTGTCGACGCCGGACGTGGATGGTCGCCGAGCGAGTGGCAGAACTTCGTCGACAGCAGCCTCGAGTCGACCAGCGGGCCGCTTCGTGAGCACCTGCAGGAAGTGCTCACCGCCCCGCCCGGGGACGACTACATCGATCAGGAGGCCTCCTGATGAGCAAGGCGACACAGGTATGGAGCACCGAAGACGGCAGTGTGGAAGGCCGCCCGATCGGTGATGCTGTCACCCTCCTGGAGCGGTACAGCGACACGAGTCTGGTCCAGGACGGCGCATCCGCCGAGCAGAACGCCCGCCGTGCGTGGCACGCCGGTATCGGCGTGCTCGCGTATGCGAAGGAAACCGGGATCGCGCATCAGGAGTCGGCCCGCACCTGCATGTCTGATCTGATCAACGATCTCCGTCATCTGTGCGACGCCCTCGCGATCGACTGGGACGACGTTGCGCGGCCGTACCACTACCGCGAGGAGATCTACGACGGTGACGTGACCGGCTGACCACCGCTGGCTCGGCGAGGTTCCGCGATGTGCGGGCCTCGCCGGGCCTGGAGGATTCCGCTGAGGTTTGTCAGTTTCCGGGCTGCGTGTCAGTGGATTTGGCAGCAAACCCCCTGTTTTCCGGGTTCGGTGTCAGTAGCCGGTCGCGATTCCAGCCGATCGGCCGTATTCCGTGCTCGGTGTCAGGTCGCACTTCGGGCATTCCGCGGCGGACAGTCAGATTCCGAGATCAGTGTCAGTGCCGTGCGGCGAGGATCGCCGACCATCGCCGCCGCAGCTCTCTCCGCGGCGGCCGTTCCCATGGAGAACTCTCCCCGGGAAACCGGCTTCCTACGCTCCCCTCTGCGAGCTCGCAATCCCTCATCGTCGGCGCTTGGCCGCAGGGTTCGAGTCGCACTGCGGCCCCTCGGGGCCGGATCAACCACGTCAAGGAGACACATGAGTAAGACCTTCCCCCGCACTCTTGCTGGCATCGCTGCCGCTGCCGCCGTCATCGGCGCCCCCGCAGTCGCAGTACTGGCAACCGCCGGCCCCGCGGGCAGCAGCCAGGCTGCCCCGCAGCAGGGCGGCATCGGCAACAGCTGCCCGCCCCAGCAGGGCGGTATCGGCATCCCGTGCACCCCCCGCCAGGGCGGCATCGGCTGGTAGTTCGCCACTGAACGCATGAGCCCCGCACGATTTGGCTTCCTTCGATCGTGCGAGGCTCTACCCTTCCGGCCTCCTCGGAGACCCCGGACAGCGGGTACGCCGGCCTCGCGGGCCGCGGACCACCAGCGTTGACCTCACTCACGCACCAAACTCGGCGAGCAGTTTCTCGGTGCGCGCCAGGAGGTCTGCGGTCCGTTGGTCGATGTCGGCGTACACGTCGTCGATGCCGTCGAAGGCATCATCGACGGCGGCTTTGCGGGCGTCGATGCCGTGCCCGTAGTTGTCGGCCAGCCGCGGCGTCTTCAGCTCCTCAACAGGCGGCGCCGGTTCGGGCGGCTTCGTGCGGTCCAGGATCCGCTGCACCCACGCTTCCCGCGAGCGTCCCCCGCGGCCTCCGCCGTACAGGTGCATGGTGACGACATCGAACACCGCCCGGCCAGTCATCCCCGTCTCGTCATCGGTTGGCGGTGCCAGGAGATTTCCCCACTGGTCGAACGCTGGCAGCAGGACGTAATCCGGGCGCGGCGGATATGGAGGCGCGGCCAGCGATGGCCGCGCATCGTATGAGACCGGAGCCGCCGACGTGAGCGGCTTGACCACCGACGCAGACGACGGCCGTACAGCGAGAATGTTCCGCAGCTGCGCCCACCGCCGCCACACCGGCAGCAACCCGAACGGATCGCCCGGATCAGCGGGGAGCTCGATGTCGTGGCCGCCGCCGATCTGGATCATCTGATCGTCGGTCATCGTGATGTCGCCGCACCGCAGCTCCCCCACCTTCGACGCCGGAACGCCGACGATGACCACCAGCCACAAGATCAGAGCATCGCGGCGACCGAACAGACCAGCCGGCCACCCCGAAGTCGGGAGCTCACGCACCCGATCGTGCGCCAGCTCCACATCACGACGCCGCGCCGACAAGAGCCGCCGGACAGCAGTCACCGTGCCCGGCTCGTCGTAGCCGGCACCGCGGTGCACGTTGTTGATCGCCGCCACCCGGCGCCGCAGAACAGACCGCGACGCCGACGGGTTCTCCTCCATCAGGAACCGCGCCACCGTCCGTGGGTCGGCAGGCAGAGACTCCCGCTCGAAGGCTGCGCACCAGTCGGCGAACAGCGACCATTCGCTGCGATAGGTGGTGGGAACGTCCACTGCCATCACTGCGCCTGCACTGCGGTGAGAAGTCCGTTCACGTGTGCGACGAGGTAGTCGACGATGGGGCCGGCCCCGGCTGCGAATCGGCCGCCGCCGCGGGTCAAGCGAACGCCAGCATCGTGGAGGTCAGCCGCAGTGATGAGCAGTCGACCGCGCCCATCGGCCAGGAACTGTCCCGGCGACGTCACCGAGAGCTGATCACCGTCTGCAACGAGTATCGAACGCTGAGGATCAAGCATCAGTGCATGAAGGTGTGTCCGGGTAACTTTCATCAGGGCGTCCCCTTTCTCTCGTTCACAAGTATCCCAGCGTGCTTCCTGCCCTTGCCGGGCGTGCGCGATCAGTTTTCTCCGACATCGACCAGCGTCAGCGTTTCGGCTGACCATGCCTCGTTCATGGCTTCACGGAGCAGTTTGCAGGCTGCGGCCACGGCCAGCGGCGTGCCTGTCCACAGCAAGAGGGAATCGGCCAGGGTTCCCTCGAACGCGATCATCACGATCAGCGCGAAGACCCAGAAGCCGATCACGGCCTGTGCGATGGGGCGGATCGCGTAGTCGCCGCCGCTGCGCAGCCACATCTTGCGGTGCGTCGCCCGCCGTAGCCGTGCGAGCGAGATTCCCCGCCGCTGGTCACCGGCAGGGACCGCCATCGCTTCCGCAGCCCTCACGACGTGCGGTGTTTGCAGTGCGAGCATGCCGTATGCGGCCAGCGTGACGATCCAGTCTCGGACCGACGACGCGTTGTGGGAGGTCGGCTCAGGGAGCGAGATCGCAACGGCCCCGCCGAGCAGGATCAGCCAGTAGCCGCCGCTGTAGGCGCGGCTCGCGGCGACCGCGCGGCCGTCACCGTAGGCGGCGATCATGGTGCTGGCCGTCGCGACCAAGACGCCGGCGACCGCCAACGGTGTCACGGTCCACCAGTCGACTCCGTCCCCGGACCACCTCATGGCGGCCGCGGGCACGGCGGCGACGACCGCAACTGTTTGGATGACGGCCAGCGCCACGTACGCCCGCCAGCAGGTCGTCGACTTCTGGTCGGCCTGAGTCTGGAGCCACTTCCGTAGCTGTGCTTCCAATGCGATCATCGCGTTCTCTCCTTCACCTCAGTGCTGGCGGCGCCTAGTCGGGGGCGTCTTGCACTGGCGACTCTTCCCCGTGGTGGTCTCAGGTCGCGGCACGCGGACGTCACCGTGATCCGGCCGCGGACTGAGCGATGCCGTCTGAATCGGGGTGGCTGAGTGGACAGCCATACCGGTGATGCCCGCATGGAAGAGCCCGGACCGGCGCGGTCCGGGCTCTGTCGGGTTGTCGTCGGCTACATCAAGGTGATCGAACACAGTGCGATCGCTGGGCTGAGTCGCTGTGGCCGCAGTGTCAGCGTCGTGACGTGGCCGATGCGGGAGCCGTCGGCGTCCTCGACGATGACACTGTCGCCGAGGGCCACACCGTCGAGGTCTGCGAGGAAGGTGATCGAGGCGGCCTCCTCATCGGTGAGAGCCTGCTCTGTCTTGAAATCCCAGGACCATATCCCGTCGGTACGGTTCCGATGTCCGTTGATTCCCTTGTTCTCCGGTGTTCGAGCTTGCATTGGGTCACGCCTTCCTGGCTGGGGTTGGGTTCGCGTGCATGGCGCGCACGTTGACGTAGCCGAGTCGGTGGCCAGCGGGGTTGAGCACGTACACGCTGCGGTCAGTGTCCGACTGCGCTCTGACATCGACGGATCCGCCGGGGACCTCCTCGAGGACGCAGTCGACGATCGCGTCCTGCGCGGAGATCGCTTCGGCTGCGGTGTCGTACGCGGCGATGAGTCGTTCGCTGTCGCCGAGCCCGATATAGAGTCCGAACATTTTCTGACCTCCCGTGGTGTGCCGATAACCGTTCAACTACGAGCTGAAGTCTTCCGGCGCGATGCCGGTGGTGCGGCACGCCCACTACCCCGCTGCTGCGCGATTGGCCGGCCGCCGGCGCCTTTCCGATCAGGCCAGGCGGACAGCCTCATCGAAGGCGTGCGCGGGCTGGTGTGGTCGCGTTGTGCGTGCCGCACGGGAAGTGGGGTGCCCGCGAGTCTGGTGTCGCCACATTCGCTACGAGAAGGAGCACGCACACCATGACCGCAGTTCAGATCGATGAGGTCAGCTACGTCGACGCCCGCGCCGGGCACGACAAGTTCTATCGGACGTTCGTGATCGGCCAGTCGTGGCTGATCCAGTACGGACGCTCGGGCACCCTCGGCACGTTCACCAAGATCGTCGAGACCGCCGACCATGACGCCGCGGTGAAGGCCGCCGCCGCGAAGATTCGGAGCAAGGTCAAGAAGGGGTACGTCCCGAAGCGTTCCGGGACCGTTGAGGGCATCGCTGATCTGTCCGACGTGACGGTGCTCGACGACGCCGCTCACCAGCTTCCCGTCGGCGACAACCCGACCCCCGTCGACATGGGCGCTGCGCCGACGGTCGACCTGGCTGGGGCTGAGGTTCGCCCGAACCGTGTCGCGGACGTGGTCGCCGTTCTCGCATGGCGACCGTCGGCCGCGGCCGTCCCCACTGATCTCGCCCCGGAGTTGCCGGTACGGCCGATGCTCGCGTCCGTGCAGGACGAGCAGACGATCGCCGCGGCCATGACCTCCGATCAGTGGTTCGGGCAGTTCAAGTACGACGGCGACCGCGTCGTCATCGAGGTCGTCGACGGGCAGATCAGGGTGCTGAACCGGCAGGGGCAGGCCAAGGTCCGCAACGTCGGCCACGCACACCTGGCTCCGTTCACGGCGCTGCACTCAGGGCGGTGGGTGTTCGACTGCGAGGTTGTAGGCCGAACGCTGGTGCTGTTCGACCTCGCCGCCGCCACTGACGGCACCAGCACGTGGGTGCGGGATGACACGGGCTTCGTCGACCGCTACCTGGTGCTCGCGTCCATCGCCGGAGTGCTCAGCATTCCCTCGGCTGCTGAGCGTCCCGACGGCAGTGTCGTCCTGGCTCCGATCGCCGACGACACCGACAGCAAGGCCGACTTCCTGGCGACGGCGGTCGCCGAGCACCGGGAGGGCATCGTCCTGCGTCACCGCGACGGCGGCTACGAGCAGGCTCGCCGATCAACCACGTTGGTCAAGCACAAGCTCGTCAAGGACGCTGACGTGGTCGTGGTCGGCCTGAATCCGAGCAAGGAGTCCGCCGACCTCGCCGTCTACGACGACGGTGTGCTGACTCAGGTCGGGTCCGCGTCGACGATCGGCAAGGACGCAGTCGCCGGGCCGGGCGGCGTGCATGTAGGGCAGGTGTGGAAGGTGCTGTTCCTGTACGTCAACGACCCCACACACCCGCGGATGGTGCAGCCGCGGCTGATCGAACGCCGCACCGACAAGGCCCCCCAACGAGTGCGATCTGACGCAGTTCGCGGACGCCGGAACCAGCAAGGTCGTCTGACCTTCCCGCTTGGCCGGTCTGTCATCTCCCTGTCGGGGTGGCAGACCGGCCATCGCCGGCAGAGGCGAGCGGACAGCCTGCCTCGCTGCCGGCTGAACGTCGATCCCCAAATCGGAGCACTGGCTCGTCTGCCTGCTCCACCGGTATCGGGGCCTATCGTGAGCGGTGCCGCGCCACCGGACCCCACTGGCTGAAGGTTGAAGGGCCAACTTCAACGACCGAAGGGAACCCCTGCCGTGCACGTCATCTCGACCGCACTCAATCCGGCGACCGCACTCCTGGTCGCGCTGCTCGCGCTGTCGCTGCTGCTCGTTGTGTCCGCACGCACGGTCGCCGCATTGCGCCGCCACCGCGAACCCACCATCTGAATCCAGTCCCCACCACCAACTGCACCAAACCGAAGGAGACTACTCATGTCCGACACCACGATCGAACCCCAATGGCGCGCCACATTCACCCCCGAACAGGAGGTTGGCGGGCAAATCGTCGACGCCGACTGCGACGATCCGAACACCTGGTACATCAGCGATCGCGAGGCCGAAGACGCGATGCAGTCGGGATGGTTCTCCGAGTCGCTGATCGACACCCGCGATCCTCGGCTGCCGGAGGTCGCCCTGACCCATTCCGGTCCATTCTCTGTCGAACTGCGTTGCACCGGCTGCGGTGAGTACGCGGCCTACGCCGACGACATCACCTTCGCCGACCACGCCGATTGCGCACCCTCTGCGCCGAAGGTGACCGAACCGGTCCTGTCCGGGCCGGAACTGTCACGCCCCTGGGCGGCAGCGCTGCGCGAGTCGACGCTGCTCGGTCAGGCCGCCGTCGTCGACCTAGGCCCCGCCGTCCCGTACACCATCGAACTGCGTTTCGAGGTCCTCGCCTCCCCCGCCAAGGTCACCGAGATCGCCGCCAACCTCGCCGCGATCACCGGTGGCCGGCACACCGCAACCTTCGACGAGAACTGGGACGAGCTCGACCTCGCCGGAGGGACCACCCATGCCTGACGCCGCCACCGACTTTCAGCGTCCTGCCGAGTGGCCGACCGGATGGCTTCACGAACTCGGTGTCCGCTGCCCGCAGTGCGGGGACCACTATGCCGTCACGGTGACTGCATCGGTCCAGGTTCGTCTTACCGAGGGCGGCACCGATGCTCAGTTGAGCGCACACGAGTACCTGCCCACCAGCGCCGCCGAATGTGGCAACTGCGATCGTGCTGGAACGCTGGCCGATTTCTGTGCGATCCCTGACGGAACGCAGCTCGACGGTGTGACCGCTGCGTCCTGCGAATGGTCGACTGACGCCGATGACGCCGGAGCGGCCTACTGGGCAGACCTGACGTTCGCGCAGTTCGATCAGGCGCGAACTCTCGTCGCCCACTACTGGCCGGGCGTGACGATCGAGGTTGTCGACCAGATTCTGACTGTGCAGACGCCCGACACCTTCGCGGACTCTCTCCTGCTCGGGCTCACCGAGGCTCTGGGAGAACCGGACTCCATCGCCTGAGCACGCGCGAGGCTGCCGGAACAGGACGCCCTGTTCCGGCAGCCTCGCCGGTGTTCAGTACGGACAGCCCTCCCTCAGTCGGCAGCGCCGCACCGGCGGCGCGAGCGGTTCGCTACAGGGCGGGGCGGCCGGTGCGGTCTTCGTCGGGGAGGGGGAACTCCGACCGCGCGGTCTCGGGGATCAGGGATCGTACGGCGTCGATCGCGTGGAGGTTGACCGCGACTGCCCAGTCGGCGTGTGCGGCTCGGGTGTCGCCGACCCTACGTGCTTGACGACGCCGCCGGTGATCACCTGGCCGCCGGTCAGGGTCAGCTCGACGGGGTGGTCGAGGAAGCTGCGCATCACCGCGTGGTCGATGGCCGGCTGTGGCCGGCGGAACAATGGGGACAGTCTCACGGGTGGCTCTTTCGTTTCTGGCGGGGCAGGTCCCGCGATCGGGTCTATTGTCGGGGCCGGTTTTCCTAGACCCGGTGCAGCAACGGCGGCGGCACCCGAGATTCCTCTCAGGTGCCGCCGATGGTCTGGCTGATGCCGGCCTGTCCCCTACTTGGTCGCCGGCTTCAGCAGGAACTTGCCGTCGATCATGATCGGGTTTCGTTTGCGCGGCTTCCACACCTTCAGGTAGGTGGTCTTGCCGCCCCTGGCGCTCTCGCGTTCGCACACCATGTACCGGGCATTGTCGTACTGCCGCCAGCCCGTCCCGCCGACGGAGAAGCCGTACTGGACGACGCTGCCCCGGTACTGCTCACCGATGACCGCGCCAGCATCGGCGAGGTGGCTGCCGCCGCCCTCGATGAACGCTGCGATCTGGGCGTCGAGCTCGTCGAGCGACTTCAGGCCCTGAAGCAGGTAGATAGCGGTGTCCTCGTTTGCGGATCCGGCGACGCCGTCGATGAGGCCCTTGAACGAGTCGTTGTACGGGTACGCGCCGCGGTCCTTCATTCCCTGGTGCAGGGTCAGGAACTGCTTCATGTAGGGGCGGACCTGCTCGTGGTTGTCGTAGTCGCGGTCCCAGACGAACGTCGGGGTCTGCTCTGTGCTGGTGGTCATCGGTGTTCTCCTGTCAGGTGGTCGATCGGATGTGGAGGTGGTTGGTGGCGCGGCCTTCCGGCTGCGCCGTGTCGGTCACGCGGCCGGGCGCGGTGCGGGGATCTTGGACCAGCCGTGGGAGTCGACGGCGTAGCCGACTCCGTCGATCGCGACGACGTCGCCGACGGCCAGCGCTCGCAGTCGCCGCACCCGGTAGCGGAGAGCGATCGGCACCATCCACCCGCGGAGGTCCTCGGCGTCATGGCAGGAGGACTGGAACACGGCCTGCGCGACCTCGATGGCGGTGATGCCCTCCGGGGCGGCGAGATCGAGGGCCAGCACCGGAGTGAGCCGATCCCCGTGGTGGTAGCCGCGCATCGGTCCGGCCGGGCGGCCGCGGTCGTCGAGCTGCTCGTTGTGCCAGACCTCGAGGTTCAGGGTGATTGCCATGGCGGATCCTTTCCGGCGGAGGGGGGTGTGCTTGCGTGCCTTCAGACCACCAGTCGCCTCATCGAGGTCGCGGCACGGCGAACCCAGCGCACTGTTCGCCGGCTACTACGTTCGACCAGGTAGAGCACCGCGGCGCGACAGCGGACTGCGGACAGCTCAACTCCTCCCGGAACGACATCGGCACCGCGGGAGGCGGTGGGCCTCCGGCGGTGCCGATGAGTCGCTGCGGCGTAGGTCAGCCGACCGGGCTGACCGCCCGAGGCCCGGCATCGAATGCGCCGTCGTCGGCGTTGATGGCATCGGAGATCAGGACCGGGACGTCGCTGACGCCGTCGTTGACGATCAGGTGGCCGTCGCGGATGTCCTCGCCGTTCCACTCGATGTGGCGCGCCACACCGGCGATGTCGACGTCCTGCCCGTCGCGCTCGTACAGGAAACGCACGCGCGCACCGGTCTGGGATGCCTGGACGATACCGTTCAAGCGGACGACGTCACGGATGGTCAGGGTGTTCTGGTTGTTCATCGGGGGAAGTCCTTTCGGGGACGAAAGCAGGAGTCGTGCAGCAGCGGGTTCTGCTGCACGAGACGGCGTTCAGGCCGTCGGCGTCGAGACCGGGATCCAGCCGACGCTGTCGCACGAGACGGCTTCACCGTCGACCACCACGACGTCGCCCTTCGACAGCGACCGCAGCTGCTCACGCACGTAGTGCTCGGCGACCGGATGAGTCCACTCCGGGATCACACCGAACTCGCGGGACGCGCCCTGGAAACAGCCTTCGGCGATCTCCACGACACCCGCGGAGTCACGAACCGTGAGCTCGAAGTCCTCCATCACCCGCACCAGACGGTCGGTCGCCCGGTAACCGCGCTCCCACGCCGGGTGACGGCCCTCGCTGTCGGTCTCCTCGTTGTGCCAGATCGTGATCGTCGCGGTCCCCATCGGGTTCTCCTTGCTCGGTCGGTTGCTACACGAGAAGTAGACGTCGCAGTCCCCGGATGGCGCGGCACTCACTCTCGCGGGCGCAAGCGCTCGTCAGCGCCGAGCACCTGGCCGCGGGACCGAGATCGGATGCTAAACAGCGGACAGCCTCACCGCCGGCGAGGACGGTGAGGCTGGTCTGCTGCCTACTGGTGTTGGCGCTACGACGGCATCTCGTCGAGCTGCTCGTCGACAACCTTGAGCATGTCCGACATCCCCGTGCGCAGCGCCGAAACGAACTCGTCGGCGTTGCCGTTCATCACCGCCGCCGCTGAAGCGCCGACACTGTCGTTGGTGAGCGGCAGTACCTGGACCCCGTACGCGTGGTGATCGACAGCCCCTTGAAGGTCTTGAATCGACCCCCGCAGGTGCCGCAGCTGAGTGACCGCCTCGTCGATCCGGTCATCGTTGTTGTAGTCCGCAGCCATGGATTCCCCCAATCGTTGATGTTCACTCACCTCGAGCGTATCGGCGATTTCACCGGCCCGGAGGGGCCAATCCGGGTTCACCGGTGAGCGTCGCGAGGAGATATCCGACGCTCGCACGCACACCGGCGAGGTCTGTCTCGAGTTCTCGGTAGCGTTGACGTGCAAGCTCGTCTCGCCCGTACTGGAGGAATGCCTCTTCGAGTTCGCGATCGATTCGAGTTGCTTGTTCCAACTGCTCCAGTGCCACGACCTTCTCCGACAGGTCGGTGACCAGACCCACGTAGTGGTGCAGAGCTCCTACCCGTCTGATCAGGCTTTCCGTTAGGACTTCCAGTTGCTGTCGTTGAAAGTCCTGGTGCTTGCGTGCGAGTGCGGCTTCGTCGCTGACGCCGTCGCACGTTGTTCCGATCGCATCCTGTAGCCGAGCCAGGTGCTGCGCGTGCCGTGTGACTTCTTCGAGCTCCGCCGACGGCGAGAACTTCGCATGAGCAACGTCGAAGTACTCACTGTTCCAGGCTCTACTTGCCTGCAGCTCCGCAACAAGGTTCGAGGCCACCACAGTGATTCGGTAGTAGAGTTCGCCAGCGCCCGGATCCGACATTGGCAGCCGCCAAGGAGAAGCGAGGGCCGTTGCAAGCTCATCACGGTCCTCGTAAGAGAACTGGTGAACCCCTCGAGGTGCCACGGCAGCAGGTGCTCCACGGCGCTTGCGTTTCCGGAATAGTCCGCGGGCTTCCTCCACGGCAACGCCCGTGACGGCGCCAAACTCGATTCGGCGGCCGTTGCGGATCTCTGCCGGGAACGTCACGCCGTAGGTTCCATTCGCCGCAGTGAACACGCCGTTGGGTAGGACGTAACCCGCCGCACGGGCTGCTTGCAGCCGCACCCGTAGATCCAAGCTGATCGGGAGCTCAGCGAGATTCGTACCACGCAACGACGCCTCGCCAACTCTCCGCATCGCTGACCGAACACCCTTGACGGCCTCATCCTGAGCCTCAATCGGCACGACATCGAAGACTCGGTCGGGGGCGGCGGGCATGAGCAGATGTCGGGCTCCCGCTGGTGACTCCTTCGATACGGCGTCGTAGTCGGGTTCCATTGCAGTCACGTCTCCTTCGGCTGCTCGGGGCGAGATAAGTCGTTGGCCTCAGCTTCTCAGTATCAGCAGGCCTCATCCGATACGCGGCATAGTCACGATGAGTCGTGACGGGCTGTCCAGCCTCGCCCGACGCATGTCACGAGGCGTCTCTCACTGTGAGTTCTAGAGACCGAGCATGGTGGCAGCGTTGTTGTCGTGGGCATCGCGTTCACGGGCGTAGATGAGGACGCCTTCGAGGGTGCGGTGGCCGGTTTGGCGCATGATCGCTCGCGGTTCGATTCCCTGGATGAGGCTCTGGGTGGTGAAGCCGGCGCGCAGCGAGTGGGCGCCGTACTCGGTGATGTCCAGGTCGGGGTAGGCGGCTTGGAGTCTGCGGCGGACGATGGTGTGCACGAGCTGGTCGGACATGGCGATGGTGGCGATGTCGCCTGTGCGGGTGATGCTGCGGAACACCGGCGTGAGCGGCTTCGCGAGCTCGGGAGGATGCGCGCAGATGTGCTGGGTGAGGGGCTTATCGCGCGCCAGCAGCCGGATCAGGCCCGGGCGGCCGTCGGAGTCGTAGACGTGGACAGCTTCCATCCATCGCAGGTAGGCGCAGGGTGGGCAGGTGATCGCGGAACTCCATTTCGGGAGGGCCTTGATCTGCCCCTTTCCGCCCTGGTCGGTCTTCGACCGGCGCAGGGTGATGGTCCACTTCCCGAACCTGTGCTTGACGTCGCTGACGCGCAGTGCGACCGGTTCGGAGCGGCGCATCGCCCCGCTCCACCCCATCAGTAGCAGGGCGCTGTCGCGGCGCAGGTGCAGGTGCTTGCGCCAGGTGTCGGCGTCGTCGCGACCGGTCTCGAGCATCGCGTCGAGCTGTTCAAGAAGGAGCGGCGCTTCCTGCTCGACGTCGCTGCGGCCGGCGGCGGCCGCGCGGTTGCGCATGGCGCGCATGAACTCCGCGAGCTGAGGCTGAAGCCACAGCGGTAGGGCCTTGCTGTCAATTGGCATGGCAGCGGTGCTGCGGTGGACGTAGCGGATCGCGGCGAGCGCCTGGTCGATGTAGGACACCGAGTAGGTGCCCTCTCCCCTGGTTCGGGTGGTCGGCGTCGAGTGTTCGAGCATCAGCAGGTATTCGCACACGACGTCAACGTCGGCGGGGAGGGACCGGTAGTTCTTGACGGCGCAGTACTGCTCGAAAGCCGCCCAGTGCCGGGTGTAGGCACGCTTCGATGCCGGCGCGAGAACGTCGGACAGCGCCTCGCGCAGTCGGAGTCGGCTCGTATCGCTGACGGTGGCCGGTTCACTGGATGCGGACGGCACCGCAACCAGCGGGAGTCCTGGTTTGCGGTCAGTCACCGACGATCCCTTCTGCGTATCGGCGCCACGTCGCGCGTTGCGTGTCGGTGGCGTCGGCGAGGTCGTGGATGCCGTCGATCTCGGCGAACCGTGCGATGTGCTCGGCGATGGCAGCTTCGCGGTCGCCGTCGATCATCCGGCGCAGTTCGGTCAGGTGGCGGACGCGCTGTTCTGCAGCGGCGAGTTCGGTGTCGACCTCTGCCAGTCGGGCCTGTCCTTCCCAGACGGTGACCGTGGAGCCGTCCACTGCCACGCCCTGCCATCGCTGTCCATCGAACCGGACCTGCGGTGACTGTTCGGTGGGCGGCGGCGGCTGCTGCGACGCCGTCGGCGGCAGTGCGGGTTCGCTGGGGCGCGCGGTTGCCGCGGGGACGGTCTTCGGTGCAGCTGCGGTCGGTGAGGGTTCGTCGACGATCGCGTCCGACCAGTGCCCGGTCGATGCTGGGCGACGCGCGGGCGCGTGTCCGGAGTTCTGTTCTTCCTGGCCACTGCTCGCGGTCGGCCGTTCCTGCGCCAACGGGCTGCCGGGCTCGATGTCGTAGTGGCCGACGACCGATCCCAGTTCCGCAGTTTCCCGGACCTCGGGGTTCCCTGGGAGAGGGAGTTCCCGCACCGAGTGATCCGTCGCCGACTCCGTCCAGTCCCCTGTCTCGCCTGCGGTGTCACTGAGTTGCGCGGCGTTGTCGGGGTCGGCCAGCCCTGACACGAAGGTCGCCCGGCCGAGGCTCCGACCGTCTGCCAGCCGGTAGAAGCGCTTCCCGTGTTTGATGAACGCGAGGGCGTGGTACCTCGCACCCTTCCACTCGATGACCGCGGCGTCCGACCTTGTCTCAGTCGAGTCCAGCGCTGGAGCGAGTCGGCTGATCACGGTCGTGTCCGCCGGTAGGACGTGGCTCTGTGCGGTACGGAAGTGGACGCGCCCCCGCTTGACGAACGCGAGGGCGTACATCTGCTCCCCGTCCCATTCCACGAGGAAGGCGTCCCCCTCGGCGGTGTCACGTGACGTTTCCGCCGCCGCTGCCTCATTCGTGGCCATGCGCTATCCCTTCGGGTCGATATCGAGTACTGCTGCCTTGATCTTGCCGTCGACCGCTAGTCCGCGCGTCACGAGTCGGATCTCGCCGACGTCGGCGGTTCGGAAGCTGCCGATGAGCCAGAGTTCCGAATCCACCGGCGCCGCCGAGGCGTCGCGCAGGTAGCAGGCGGCCGCGATGACCTCGTCGGGGTGGCCTTGCAGCCAGTCCCAGCCGTCGTCGTCGGCGAGGAGGATGCCGACGGGCAGGCCGGCGGGTACGGGCGCCATTCCGGCGTCGAAGCTCATGAATGGCCTGGTCAGGGGCCATTCCGTACTGGTTCGGACAGCTCCGGGGGCGACTAGGTCGGACATGGCTGGGCATCCACTCTCTCGCGTGCAGCGTTCCTAATCACCTTAACACGCTGACCTGCGTAAACATAGGTCTCGGTTGATATATCCGCAGGTCAGTTATGGACTAGACGCGAGAAGTAGAACTCTCGTCCCTAATCTCTCCGATTCGAGAAGTAACAACATTGCACGTCTGTTGTACCACGTATCCGGCGTTTCCACTGGGCAGTTCTACCCGCGTTTCCGCAGCCTGGCCGACACTCGGCACACCTTCCCACCAGCACGTTCGTATCGGTGGGAGTAGTACGCCAACCGTCCGAAGTGATCTCGTCGAGCAATCAGATAGTCCTGACCCGGGTAGATCCCTCCCACACGTCGGACTTACGTCGGCCGACCGGTGTCCGTCCGACGTCTGCCGCAGTGCTTGGCCACCGGCACGACCATCCGCGATCGCGGCCGCCAACACTGCAGGTGGGCAACAGTGCCTTCTGACCTGCAGTGATACACGCCCGAACCATATTGAATTGTCACAGTGACTATTCGGATTGCTGCCCGTCCTCTCCTGGCGAGTCAGCTCCAAACGCGGCCGTCGCCGTGCAGCGCGCGACTGGCATAGGTCGAGAGCAACACCGCCGAGCTGGTCGCCGCTATGCCGCGCATCACCGATCTAGAGCCCCCGTTCGCCAGTCGCACTTCAGTCGGTTGGCGCCAACCGCAAGCGCGACGTGGGCCGGCCCATCGCAGCGTCCGATTACTGCGTGCGGGCACGACGCGGGCGACGTCGCGAGCACTACTCAGTCCGGATCCGCGTCCAACCTGGCGCAGACTCGGCACCGCTCCCCCATCACTGGCGCTCGGGCCACGCCCGCAAACACAACCCGCCCACAGGGTTGTCCGGGCCGCGCTCAACACGCACGTCCGTCGACCCACGGCCCGATCATCGGCTCACCGCAGAAGGAGGCCGCTTTGAGAATGGCCAGGAATCTAGAGAACTACGGGTAGGCGGTCGTCGAGAAGCCACTCGATATGCTTCCCCTACTACTCTTTCGATAGATGGATCCACAATAGGTTAGAAACACGTGGAGACCAGAACTGCAAGCTACCCCAGATTCGTTCCTTCGATGCACGTTCTAGAACCGGTAGAAGTATCGTTCCGCCACTCTACAGGGATGTATCCTTAGGATTTCTAATCCTAGTGCAATCCGTCATCTGTGGATGAAGTACAGCCGCACATGCCGATCGTGTCCATACATCATGCCTGGTACAAGCCCATTAATGCCCTCATTACGGTGTTCATTATTTCATGCCGCACTCTGTCTAGTTGTTCATTCATTACGTTCATTCACAATGCATGCATCGTTGTGTTAGGCATGGCATTGCGTACGTTATGCATTATCGTGCACAACGCTGACTACACCACCGATAACATTGCTTGATGCACGCCGCTACGCATCACCCTGTTGCACACGCAACTTATTATCGACACCATTGTTACTATCGTTGGTGTAGTCATAGCTGGATCCATTCTCTTGTTAATTATTTGTCTACACACGTTGCTCATTGCTGGATTCCACATGGTCCTGGTGGCTGGGTTCCGTAGCGTGCACCTGACGCTACTCATCACGGTGCGGAATGATGTGTGCGATACTGGCTACGACACTGACAGTCATGCCGTACCGATTGCGCAGTGTCGCAACGGCTTACATGCGCTGCACCACACACATCGCAGCACCGTGAGCACCCGCGCACAGAGTGCCGGGGTCTACATACACAGCAACAAGGCACACCGAATGGAGCCACGCATGGACGACCTCAGTCCGTACCTCACCCGAGTCATCGCGATCGCCAACGGCAAGGGCGGTGCAGGGAAGACTTCTGTCGCCGTCAACCTCGCCGGCAGTGCGGCCCGCGCTGGTTGGCGGGTCCTGCTCATCGACCTAGACCCGCAGGGCAACGTGGAAGAAGACCTCGGCTACGACGACAACCCCGCCAACGACCGCGGGCTCCACCTGAGTGATGCCGTCGCCCGCCCCGGAGTTGAACTGCAGCCGGTACTCCGCCAGATCCGCCCCAACCTCGATGTGATCCCCGGCGGAGAGCACCTCGACGACCTCGACATGGTTCTGCTCGGCCGATCGACTCGTCGGCGTGGCGACACCAGCCGACTGCTCGCAGAACCGTTGGCGCGCTTGGCAGGCGACTACGATTTGATCCTCATCGACACGCCCCCGACCCGCCCGATCCTGCTTGACCTCGCGCTCATGTCCGCCCGTTGGATCGTGATTCCCACCAAGTCGGACCGCGCTAGCATCAAGGGCCTGTCGAACCTCGCGGGGCAGCTCGCCCCGGTCCGCGAACAGCGCGAGGACATCGATGTCCTCGGCGCAGTGCTCTTCGGCGTCACCTCCGGCGCGTCGACCGTGCGCAAGAACGCAATCGACGACATCAGCGACGCGCTCGGGGGAGTGGCTCCGGTGTTCGAAACGGTCATTCGCCATTCTGAGGCCACCGCCACCGAAGCCCGCTACGACGGCAAGCTCGTCCACGAGATCGCCGACAAGGTCGAGAACGCCGAACCGTACTACGCCGCACTGAAGGCCGGGCGTACTCCTGAGCGGCTGCCAGGGGCCGCGCCGCGACTGGCCGGCGACTACGAGCTGCTGGCACAAGAAGTTCTCGGAGCCCTCACTGCAAAGCTCGGGGCCGTCGCTGCAGGAGGTAACTGATGGCACGGCGGCCGATGAAGCCAGCCGGACTCGGACGGGCGACTGTACCTCCGCCTCCACCTCGGCAGATGCCCGTCCCGCCGCCCAGGCCGCAGCAGCCGGAGCCTGCGCCATCCGCGGAGGTACCCGCGTCGGCCCCGATCGCGACCAATCCGACCACCCCCGCAGAAGTCGCGGTCACTGCAACGCACGAGGACGCCACCGATGCTCCTCAGTCGCGGCGCCGAGCCCACAGCTACGCCGACGACATCGCCGTGCCCATCACGCTGAGCTTGCCGGGGCCGCTGATCAAGTGGGTACGCGAGCAGCGCACGACCGATCAGACCGTCGCCGATGTCGTGCTGCGGGCGATCGTCAACAACCTCGACAGCCTCTCGGACCGGGTCTTCGAGCTTCGCAACCATTCACGGAAGGAGGGCGGCTTCACCCTGTCAGCGCCCAAGTCCGAGTTGGTGATCGGGCCGCTGCAGATCCACACGCGAACGAGCAACCTGAAGGAGATCGACCGCCTGGTCACCCAGTACGGCGCGGAGAATAGATCGCAGCTCGTTCGCGCGGCGATCGAGGCCGCCTCGCAGAAGTAGTTGGAGTCGTCCCTGACCATGTCGCCCAGTCGCGGTGGTCAGGGACGATCTTCGTCGGCCAGGCAATGAACCCTGTCACGAGGGCCAATGAGATTGGCGTCACCGTTCAGGGGGGCCGCGGCTTCCCCGTCACGGTAGAGTTTGTCGAGCTTTCGGAAGGACAGCGTAGGTAGGCGACGGGAATTGGTGGGCATGGCAGCAGCGTCGGGCAAGTGGTTTCTGATCGAGCAGCTCGATCCGCGAAGTGAGCCGACGGTCATCTGGAACACCACACGTCGCGCTGACTTCACGTCACTGAAACGGCTGGCATCAAAAGAGCGCTTGATGTGGCTGCCGAAGGCTGTCGCGCAGGCCATGGCGATGCCACTGCAGCCGTTCGACGAACGCGAAGCAGGCCCTCTCGCTCAGCTACCCGTGCCAGGTGCCGACGGGATGTCTGCGCTGCTGTGGCATGTCCCTGAGTCTGGACCGGTACAGCGCATTCCGTGGGGAATCCTGATGTGGGTCGGCCCGTCCGACGATCTGCCGAAGAGCCGTCCTCGGGCCGCCGGCGTCCGCTGGGATCCCACAAACGGGAATCTTTACAACTCGCCGGACACCTTCCTTCTGTCGGCGAGCAACCTCGACCATTACGCCGACATCACCGACCCCGACTCCTTCTTCGCGCGAACCGTGCACTTCCCTGAGCTCGGCAAGGTAATGGAGGTGGTGTTCGGGGAGCCGTCCGGCCTGTCGATGAGTACTGCGTGCACGCTGCTCCATGACGATGGACGGCTGGTCAACAACTTCTTCGTCGCCAAGCAGATCCTCCTCGAGGACGGCCGCAACGACGCCCGCGGCATCACCATGGATATCTCGTCCTTTGAGGCGCCGTCGATCGACCCTGATACCGCGGCACGACTGGCCCAGACGACACCGGACGGTCATTCGCGCGCAGTCCTAGCGCTGCGCGCGAATGATGGCGGTACCCCAGAACCGGTGATCTCCTACTGGTGCCGAGCGTCGGCGCCGCCGTGGATGCCGTACTGGAACGACTGGGGCCCGGTCGACCGAGCCCAGCGCACCATCATCCATCCCGAAGACCATTCGACTGTCGCTGACGTCGCCGCTGACCTCGGTTCGACCGGGGGAGTCACGATGACCTTGAGGATGGCCGACATCAACGGTGATTGGCGTCCTGTCGACGCGACGTTGTCTCGCTACGCGGCATCGCAGCGACTGTTCATTTTGCAGCTGCCGAACTAGGCCCACGCGGGCATCGCAGACACCCGTAATCCTTATGACCTGCGATTTCCTATCTACGACATCTATACATTCATGGTCTTCATGTGTATGCGTGGACTAGTGATGATGCATGTAACCCGTTAGTTCATGGAGGTATGTGACTCCATTGAGGTCAATAGCTCTGGGAAACACCGTCCCTAGAGTGACCGGACAGCACCGCACCTCATGAACTGATGGAGACCCGATGACGACCAAAGGCCGGTCGACGCCGAAGAGCTTTTCGCTCGAGACGGAGTTCCTCGACGAGTTGAAGGACGCGCGGAAGGCGTTCGTCACGGCCGAGATCGCTCAGGTCTTCGAGCTGCTGAACGGCACGCTCGCCGAAGGCGTGTTTCTTCAGATGGTGGCCAGGCTCGGGATGGAAGCGATCGCGAACTCGCCAGAGGAGCGCAGCAAGATGTGGCAGCACGTTCCGGCCACTGCTCGCGGATACCGTCCCTGACCTGCGGTGAATCGGTGCCACTGACCTGGGAAGGCATAAAGTTATGCTCTGGGGCAACGTTTCGAAGCCACCTACTGAATAGGCCCCAACTATGTCCTGCCGCCGCATTACCGTGAGGCTGGTCGACCGCGAGATCATGGACGAGCTCGCAGCTAGAACCGAGCGAACCATCGTCTGGATCCTCGGCGAAGCCATCACCGACGCCGCGGTCGCGGTTGCTAACGACTCGCGTGCGCTGCTCGACTACGCGACCGCTCCCATCCCCGGCACGTTCAGTCGGACCACCATCGCGCCGTCGGCTCTGATGCAGGAGTTGGTCGATTCCCTTCACCTCCGCACCGACCTTCCGCCGTCGGTGATCGTCCGTGCCGCGTGGTCCCGATGGCTTGCGTTGTACTCGGTTGATGACATCGTCGCCTTCTGCGGCGGAGTCCGACCAGCGTTGGAGAGGGTGTCCGCATGAAGGAGCTGACAGCATCACCACAATTCCGTGAGCAGGTACGTCGATGACTGGAACTGCTGCACGCAAGCCACGCCGCGCCGGCCTATTCACTTCGGTGCCGAAATCCCTATCCAGCTACCTCCGCGGCGCCGGCTGCACCCTCCAAGAAATCGCCCTCTACATGCAGATGTACTGCGACGTCGACACCTCTGCCTGCGGCTACGTCTACCGCAAGCATGAATGGGAATCGATCGCCGGATGCAGTCGAGAAACCATCGACGTGACCCTGCGGTCCCTCGAGGAAAAGGAGCTGGTCGTCGTGTCCGGCCCGGCGATCATTCTGCTGGGCTACATGGCTGAGCAGGGCTTCAACCAGCCCCGTTACCTTCGGTCGGGGCTGTGGGACCTGCAACGCATTCTGTTGGATCACCCGCTCCTGCGGTTCTTCGTCGGGGTCCAACTGCTGCAACTTCGTCTCGTCGAGATGGAGACCAGCAAGGCCCACAATCTGTGGGATGCGGCCCAGAGTCTCTGGTCGGAGATCACGGGCGGGCAGGAACTTCCGCCTCCGCACCATATGCACGGCAACGTCGACGCCCCAGACCGTTTCATGGTGGACGCACTCGCGACGATGCCCGAGGCCGACAAGGTGTTCCTCGCCCTTGAACAGCGTCGATGGCTCGGCCTTCCCCCGACTGTCCGTGAAGCACTGCAAAGTGCGTTCGACACCACAGGCTCGGCAGTGACCGCTATCCGCGGACGCCGAACCGGCAGCGAATAGACCGATGTTCGCTCGTCGTCCAATCTTCGGTGCGACGCCAAGCACCCATCTGCCCCTGATCGCCGACCAACGACCTCGAGTGGCCGAAGCCCTCAATCCCTCGGGCATTTCGCCCAGAAAGTCAGTGCGGACAGCACCCAAACAGAGCGCCATACCCTATGGCGCGCGTCCGTTTTGCCTACCCGAAAATCGACCTATTGCCATAGGGTATGGCGTCCGCTTAGGCCCTTTCGGGAATCTTCTAAAGTGTAGATTCCATACCCTATGCCATACCCTATGCCATAGGGTATGGCGCTCCGATTACAGCAGGTCAACACACATTTTCCATACCCTATGGCATACCCTCTGCCATTCTCGCGTGCGCGCGCACGCGAGAGCGCGCGCTGAGAAATTACAAACAACTACCCGCGTAGGTGCGTTTCGTACTCAACTTGCGTGGGGAGGGGGGTGTGGGGGGAGAGCAGCGTCCCAATGCCGCGACCGCAACGCTGCGACTGCGAGGCTTCGCCTCACAGCCCGAGCTTGGGACAAGCCCAAGCCCCAGACGCGACCGCCCGCAGAAACGTCCTGTGAAGCCGAGAACCACGTTTCCGGCACCACCTGTCACCGAAAGCGATTTAAGCCCGCAGAGAGCAAACTAGCCCGCACAGCGGCGGTCTACGGAATGGACGGAGGATGCAATGACAGTTCACGCGTTTGAACCCGCCGGTGAACCGGTCGACGAGAGCGAACTGATCGCGGACCGCATCGTGGACAAACTCCTGAACCATCCGACGTTCATCGACAAGCTCGCAGACCGTCTCGCCGCAGCACTGGCATCCGCGAATCTGCCCGAGCCGGCAACACCAACGCCAGAACAGGTGCCAACGGAAGCACCGGACCCGGACGCCGAGAGCAACACGGCCATCACCGAGCTCCAGTCCTGGGTCCTGTGCAACCGCCCTGACCTCGTCTCCGGCGACCCCGCCGTGTGGGCGGCCGCGATCGTGGCTGCCGCGACACCGCGCCGCGCCCACGCGATGTTCGTGTGGGCGTTCACCGAGTCGTGCCCGTCACCGTTCTGGCGTGAACTCTCTGCCCCGATCGCCGCACCGCGGGCGGGCCGTGGAGCCGGCCGCCATGGCTACTTCGCACAGCTGCTCGCCGAGTACCGGGCGACGACGGGAGAAGACCCCGAAGCCTCAGCGAAGATCGATCTGGTCGTCGCCGGTGTCGTCGCGGCGGTCTCGGAGCTCCGCGTCCAAGAGTTCTCTCAGCAGCCGGTGAACGCCCGCAAGAACGCGCTTACCGTGCTGCGGAAGCACCGGTGGGATGCGGGCGAGATCGTCGCGATCATCGGGTGGGGCATTCGCTCGAGACAGCACTGGCGGTCCAACGTCTCCAGCGTTCCGACGGCCGCGACGTTCGCGCGGATCCGCGGCGATTGGATCAGCGCCGGCAGTCCGGTCGAACGGACGATCAGCGACCAGCAACGCGAAACCATCGACGTCCTCGCTCAAGGCTGGGTTTACCACTACTCGCAGCGGCAGAACTTCTCAGACATGCCAATCACCCCCACAACCTTCAGCCATCTGCATGACTGCCTGACCGGCGCCGACGGCGCAGATCCAGTCCCCGTTGAAACGATCAAGAACTTCGTTCGGTGGCTGTGCCAGTCAGACAATCGTCACACTGCGTTCCTGGTCAGCGGGGTCGACTTCCCGGCACTGGCGCAGGTGCGCCGCGGCATCGTCTCGATGTCGACGCGTTCTGACACCTCCGTGGCGGCAACGAACCGCGGTGCGAGCGGTCAAGTATCGGCTTCCATCGACGTCAGCGAGGTGTAGCACGTGCTCACTCTGTACCCCTGCAGTTCCTGCTCGACTCCGGTCCGGAGGCTGACCGGTAGCAACACCCAGACCGTCCTCTGCACGGAGTGCACCGACTCTGGCGTCGGCGCCATGCGCGCCCTCGTCGTGGAGCAGGCTGCTGCAGCCCTCGAACGTCAGCTCGCCCGCTTCGACGGCGCCGGCGGCTACCGGTCGGCAGTCCTGTCTGAGCATCCGACTTCGAAGTGGGAGAAGGCAGCGGTGGCTGCTGTCGACGAGCTCCACACGTCCTTTGTTCAGGGGCGCATCACTCGTGGGGGACTGGTCCTGATTGGTCCAGCCGGCATCGGAAAGACCCGCGCTGCGATCGGAATCTGCCGGTCTGTCGGCGACTTCGACCCCCTCGGTGTCGCGGTCTCCTCTGAAGCGGAACTGCTGGCCCCCGAGGTCCCTCCGTGGGAGCTGCCCCAGCACATCCGCCGCATGGTCGGCGGGAAACGGTGTGTCCTGGTCGACGATCTCGGTTCGGTCGCGCGCCCGGCCGATCAGGTGATGTCGGCGTGGAAGTATCTGCTGGACTTCCTGCGATCGGCGGATTATCCGACGCTGCTGATCGTGACGACGAACCGGCAGACCTGGGCCGAGGCGGGAGGCCTTGCTGACTGGATGGGCGCTCAGTCGGTGTCGCGCCTTCGCGAGTTCGCGACGATGGGGACAACGGGGTGGACTGACCATCGCACCGGCCTCGATCACGAGCAGTGGAAAGCCCAGCTCAGCGGCGGTCGCCGATGAGATCGAACGCACGAATGGCGCAGGGAAACACTCTTGCGACACTGGACTTCGACAGGTAAGGAGCATGATGACCGACCTAGATCCGTGGTCGATGACCGACATGGACGTCGCGCAGATGTGCGGACAGGATGCACAGTCGTCTGCGCAGGACGTTCCGCTCCCGAATGAGTGGGTGCCGACGATGCCGGGATTCGATGCCGACTTCGATGCTGCCGACTCCGCCGGCGGTCTACCTTCATTCAGCACCCCTGCCGAACCCGTGCCGGCCGACCAGGCTCCCGCCACGGCCGACTATCCGGCCCAGCCCACACCTGCCCCACCGGAGACGCCAGCAGAACCTGAATGGCTGAGCTTCAGCTCGGAGGATCCTGCGGTCCCGGAGCCATCGGCGGACAGCGGTGAATCTCTGAGCACGTCCCACCCCAACCTCGACACCCCGCCACCGGAGAGCGCTCCGGCCATCCCCGAGTCGCCAGCAGCCGCGCCGGTGGCGAGCGCACGTGCAACGGTTCGTCGGCGGCCGCCGGCGGTGCCCCTGGACGGGGGCGAACGGCCGCAGCCCGCATCTGATCCCGATCTGCAGGGGCCGGCTGTGGTGCCGCCGACCGCTCCGTTCGCCCCGCCGCGCACCGAGCACGAGCCTGAGTGGGACGCATCGCCGGTCCAGTCGGAGTCGGCGCAGCCGAGCAGAGGCGTCGTCGCAGTGCCGGCAGAGCACCTTACGGCGGAGACGTCGCCTAATCCGTGGGCGACCACGGCGGCGCCGGCGAGCGAGCCACATAGTGTGGGTGCCCCGGCGTCGGTGCCTGTCGGCGGGCCTATTGAGTCGGAATCCTCGGCAGGGGTTCGTCCGTCGGCGCGTGTGCCGGTGTCGCCGCGTGCAACGCCCGCACCTGTCGCCGTCCCTGTCCCTGACCGCGATGCTCGGACCATCGTCGACGATCAGGAGTTGGCCAAGGACCCGGAGAAGGGGCTGTCTGGGGTTCGCCGCCGGATGGGACGTCGGCTCGGTAGTAAGCAGCTGCCGCCGGAGCAGCTGACGAAGAACTTGAAGAAGCCTCTCCCGAGGCCTGTGGTGGTGGCGTTCGTGCAGCACGCCGGTGGGGATGGCAAGTCGACACTGTCTGCGGCTGTCGGACAGCAGATCGCGACGCACCGCCGCGATCGGGTCATTGCGATCGACGCCGCGGTCGCTGCTGGCGGCCTGTCCCAGCGGCTACCGGTGCAGAACGAGTCAACGATTCAGACGCTGCTGTCGAACCTGCCGTCGATTCACCGATGGAGCGACGCTCGCGAGCACACTTCGCAGGGCCGCACGGGACTGGAGTTGCTGACGTCAGGCGATTCGATCGCGGACGACGCAGTCCTGACTGCCGCTGGCTACGAGCGAGTGATCGATGTTCTGACGGCCAACGACACCTACAACCTGCTGCTGGTCGACTGTGATGCCGGAGTGACGGGAGAGCTGAAGGACGCAATCCTGGACTCCGCCGACGTCATCGTCGTTCCGGCGGCCGGCCGCGACGGTGTCTCCGGTGCGGTGGTGACGATGAACCGGCTGATGTATCTGGCTGACAAGTATCCGCATCGGGCCTCGCACTATCGCGGTCTGATCTCGACGGCGGTGATTGCACTCAATCACATCGCGCCGAAGTCGATCCTGCGCGATGACGAGGTCGGTGAGATGTTCCGGGAGCGTGTCGGGGTTCGGGAGGTCGTGTCGGTTCCGTTCGATCCGACGCTCAAGGACGGTTCTGAGGTCGACATCATGTTGGCCAGCAAGGCGACGTCGAATGCCTTGCTGCAGTTGGCCGCCGAGGTTGTGACGTCGCTGCGGAGGTCAGTGTGACGCGGGATCCGTTTGCAGTATTGACGCGGCGTCCGGATCAGACGGTCGGGGTATGCGTGGTGGCGATTGCTGTTCTGCTACTGGCGGCGCTGGTGATCGGCTCGATTGTGCCGTTGTATGTCGCCGCCGTCCCGTTGGCCGTGTTGGGGTTCACGCGGCTTCTGCTCCGTATCGACCGGGAGTGAGTGTCTGCGTGGGCGTCAGCTGGCCATGTCGCGGTCGACCATGTGCCAGAACCTCTGGCGGAGGCTGAACCGGACTGACTCGTCCAGGTCGTAGCGCTGCAAGGCGTGCGAGGCATCCAACAGTAGCGCTCGGTCGACGTCCTGGGGGATCAGCGGGCGGACCTGGGTCAGTCGACGGTGTCCGTCTCCGTCGGCCGTTGCGAGGTATGAGGTCAGTACTCGTTCGATGACACCGTCCAGAACGGGGAGGTCGTCGTGGGCGTCGAGGTAGTTGCGCGGGTAGTCGGTGATCTGCCTGCCTCCGCTGCCGGTAGTGGAGGTGTAGACGAGTCCACGGTCGCGGGTTTCCGGCTTCTGCGGTGACTTCTGCGGTGACGATGTCGCCAGGGTGGCGCGTGGTGCTCGAGCTGCTGCCACGTCGAGGGGTGTTGCTGCGAGAGTGGGCGAGGTGTCGGCTGGTTCCTCGGTCGCTGGCTCTGGCTGTGGGGTTTCAACCTTCATGACGGCGGCGTCGATGTTGTCTGCGTCGAGGACGTGCAGTTGGTCGACGGCCCGGATGAGGTGTCGGGCGACGCCGCGGGCGCGGTTGTCGGTGTCGGGGACGGCGAGGACTTCGACCTGGACGCCGTGGGCTTGGGCTTCCTCGACGGCTTCGGTGAGGTCGTCGTCGCCGGAGATCAGGAAGAACACCTCGGAGGTGTTGTGGCGGGCGTGTGTGACGAGGTCGAGTCCGATCCGCAGGTCGACGCCCTTCTGCTCGCCGTCAACGCCGAAGCGTCCTAGTCGGAGTTTGACCTTGGAGAGTTCTCCGATGCGCTCCTGCTGGCAGTTGGGGACTCCGTTGCGGGCGGAGTCGTACCAGTGGACGCGTAGCAGAGGGAGGCCGCTGAGGTCCTCGGCGGTGTCGATGAGGCTGGTGATCAGTCGCGCGTAGTCGATGTGGATGCCGCTGCGGAGTGAGGTTCCGGTGGTGCGGGTGGCTGCGGCGGCGAGGAGGTATCCGGTGTCGATGTAGAGGCTACAGGTGGGTCGCATGGGGTCAGGCTCGCATTCTGGTTTCTCTGCGGGGTCCGTTGGAATCTATGAACGTCTTTGACGTGCGGTTTCCTAGTCACGGAATCATGAATATGTGGGAACTATTGGGGTGCATAAGGTGCCATACCCTATGTAATTTCGTGGCCCCACGTGGTTGCCATACGGTATGGCAACTATGAGCGCCATAGGGTATGGCTCAGGTGTGGTCTATGCGGGTCGTGCGTGCACTGTGGACATCGGCTGCGGCAGGCGTCTCGATCGAGTTTCGACGTAGTCCCGGAAGGCGGATCGGCCGATCTTCGTGACGGCGTAGGCGAGGTCGGCCACTGCGTCGGTGTAGTCGCTGTAGGTGTGGAAGGCACGCTCCTTGATGTGGAACTTTCCGCGGACGATGACGATGTAGCGGACCACGAGCTCGGCCGGATCCCAAGCGTCAACGGTCACCCACGTGCAGACTCCGGTGACCGGCTCGCTCTGGAAGGGGACCGCGAGCGGTTCGCCCCTTCCGTTGCTCTGGTAGTCGGCCTTTCCGGCTGTGCTGAAGGCGTATTCGAGTTCGGCGAGGGCCGCAGCGTTGGTGCTGAAGTAGATGGGATGACCGTCGTGGCATCGGTGGATGCGATCAACGAGGACGTAGAGCCCCTTCCCGAAGGGGCTGGTGTAGATGCCGGTCCCTTCAAGCGCGAGGACTGGGCCGGTGAGCCCGTCGCCATTCGGCTGCGGCGGTGTGGGGGCGTTCATTGCGCGAGCGACGTCGTTGCTGGCCATGCTGTTCTCCCTCGGTGCGGTGGTTAGTGCCCTCCAGTCGACGCCACGGTGGTCTGAGGTTGCGGCACGTGCGTGCGGTGACCGCTGCGGCCGACCGGCTCGGCGCAGAGTGAGCGGCGGACAGCTGTGCTGTCGCCGGCGCAATGAACAGTGAGGAGGGCGTCCCAGGCTGGGGCGCCCTCCTCGGAGGTGTGGTGCGGTTGTTTAGAAGGTGTGTCCGAGTGCCTTGATCTGGTCCAGGACCGACGGGGCGAGGGAGTCGATCATCGGCTCCGAATCCTCGTCGTAACTCTCGCCGAACAGCAGGATGGTGCCGAAGTGGAGCATGTCGGGGCGGCCCGCGAAGAACACCATGCTGTACATGAGCTGCTCGTGGGTTGCCGTCTGGTTGAGCTCAGCGATGATCGTCGAGGCCATGAGGTTCGGCAGCCCGGGCGTGCGGAAACGGCCTTCCTCGTCCATCCAGGCGCTCGTGGGCGCACTCGCCCGCACGTCGAGCACCTCGGCGACCGTGTTCCCGAGGTGCGGGTACATGGCGCGGAGCATACCGGTGTCGTCGGCGGTGAGTTCGACGGTCTCGATCTTGCCGTTGGGGAGGATCTTCAGGCCGGAGATGGTGCGGGTGGCGGTCGATGCGGTCACGCTGACTCCCTGTGGTCGGGTCAGCTCGTGCGGTCGCTGCGAGCTGTCCCCACTACCGTCGCTGCAGTGCTTCACTGGTGCGGCACCAGTGCGTGCCGAACCGGCCGCTGACCTGCTCGAGGCAGCGGACAGTCCTGGCCGACCAGCGGTGTCGTTCTATGCGTCGAGGACTTCCGCCGGTGTGGGAAAGGTCGCGAGGACGGTGCCCGAGCCGATCGACCCCGGGATCGGATTCAGCGTCATGTCGACGGGAACCCACTGGTCTGCGGTGGTCAGGAGCCTGATGGACAGCGTGGAGTCCGACTCGTTGATTCCGAACCGCGCCGAGCTGAGGAACACCAGCATCTTCTCCTGGTCGTCAGGGTGGATGAGCCTAATGCCGGGTGTCGGTTCGTACCACGGCAGCCAGGACGGCGGCGGGGTTAGGAACAGGGCGAAGGTGCCGACTGATGGCGCGATCACGGCGACGGTGAGACCAGCTGCGGCGGCCGCCTCCATGCCCATCTGATGCAGGGTCGGTGTCCGGGGCGGGTCGACGTCGGTCACGTCCTCCCAGAGCACCTTCACACCCGTTGGCGGTGTCGCCACGATGTTGATCCGCCACGTGAGTCGTTCGCCAGTCTTGTTGTGGACGATAGTGACGTTTGTCTGCGTTTTCTGTCCGGTCTCCGGATGGAACAGCAGCTGCAGCGTCTCCGCGAACTGGTCGTACCGCGTCCCGAGTTGGAGGACGCGCGCCAACGGAACCTCCTCGTGGTAGTCATCCTCACGGCCCGACATCCACGTCGACTCCCACGGTTGAACGACCATCCGTCGCTGCAGGTCCCAGAACACTCCGGTGATGCGTCGCTTCTCGGGGGGCTCGACATCAGTCGGGCCGCGCCAGAACTGGACGCCGTAGATCGCGTCCCGCGGTGAGGTGATGGGGTGCACGATCACGCGCTCGACGTTGCCCTTGCGTCCGGTGAACGTCAGGTCGGCGGTGACGCCGGTGTCGACGACTCCTTGGATGATCTTCTGTGTCGGGATGTGCGAGGGCGCCAGCCTGTCGATGGAGGTCCACTCCTTGCAGCGTCCGCCCTGACTGATCACGCTCATGCCCAGTGGGCTGATGACTTCGACCACGGACCAGTCGTGTGAGCTCATCGGGCACCGACCGTGACGGTGAGGTTCTTCGGCTTGAGGGTGATCTGCTCGGCCATCACCAGGTCGCTGCCCGAGGTGGCGGACACGTTGAAGGTGCCGGCGATCGCGGCGATTGCGAGGACAGCTTCGTGGAGGGCGAACTGCCGGCCGATGCACGAGCGTGGACCGATTCCGAATGGGCGGTACACCCGGTCCGGGTATTTGCGGAGGTTCGCTGCGGTGAACCGGTCTGGGCGGAACTCGTCGGCGTCGGGGCCCCAGGTGGCCTTGTCGCGGTGGGCGCCGAGCGTGAGCGCCATGACCACGGTGTTCTTGGGGATCTGCACAGTGCCGAAGTCTCGAGTCTCGATGGTGGTGTCGGCGCGGGCTCGACGGAAGTAGGCCGGCGCCACCGGCCACAGACGAAGAGCTTCGTCGACGATCCGGCGGGTCAGTCGCAGTTTGCTGATGGTGTCGTAGTCTGCGAGCGACTCGAGGCCGCCGGCCGCATCGAGCTCGTCGCGGACTGCGTCCTGCAGACTAGGGTCGTTGGCCAGGTAGTGCAGGCAGACACCGAGCGTTCCGGCGGTGGTCTCGTTGCCGGCAATGAGGAATGTCAGGCACTGGTCGACGATGTTGTCGGCGGGCAGTGTGGCGCCACTCGCCGGGCACATGCGGGCGAGAAGGGTGCTGTCGGCGGCACCGGTTGGGAGCTGCGCGACCTTGCGGGCGGTCTTCTGGAGCGGTTTAGCCTTCTGCGCGAGGAGGAGCTTGCGGATGTTCGACAGGCCGGGGACTGAGTTGGCGGCGGCAGAGGCTTCGCGGAGTGCTGCGGACAGCTGTTCGGAGAAGCCGTGCTTGGTGGTGGGGGAGAGTGCGTTGAAGGTGGTGCCGAATCCTGCGCGGGCGATGACCTCGCTGGTGAGTCTGTTCATGTCGGTGGAGACGTCGATCTGTTCGCCGGCGCGATCCGCCCACAGGGTGCAGAGTTCGGAGACGGCGTCGTGCATGGCCTGGTGGTAGCTGCGCATTGCCTGCTGCGTGAAGCCGGGTTGGAGGACTTCGTTGGCGCCCGCCCAGAGGGGGTCGGAGTTCTTGGCGGTGAGGAGCCCTCGGCCGATCAACTGCTCGCGGAGGACCAGGAACGGTCCGGCGACGAACTTGCACCACGTTTCTTCGTCGGCGATCGAGTTGATGGCGAGGTCGTCGGTGGCGATGAGGACGCTGCCGCCGGCGAGGTCGAGTTGGAACAGAGGTCCGACCTTCTGTGCGAGCTCGTACTCGCTTTGCACTGGGCGAGCAGGGTTGATGCGCCACAGATCGCCGATGAGGGGCATCCGCATCGGTGGACGAGGGAGGTCACTGGCTCGGATCATGAGTTTTACCTTAGAAGCTCCAGTCCCCGGGGTCGTCCGGCCGGGTGACATCAAGTGTGTCGAATGTCGAGAATATCTGTCAGTTCGATACAATCGAAACGTTACGTTCGTTTCTAGATTGGGAGTTCCTGTGCCGAAGCCACCCGCAACCGCCAGGCTTGCCGAGTCGTACGCCGCCCTCGTCACCGAAGGTGCAGACGTCACGGTCCGCGCACTCCGCGACCGAGCCCGCTGTACCACGGAGACCGCGCGGAAATGGCTGGAGAGCAATCGTCCCGACCCCGAGATCAGTGAGGCGCCGCTGGAGCTCATCGCGGCAGCCTTCGCTCCGGTCTGGTCCGCCGCGGTCACCGCAGCCCGCGCTGATGTTGCCGACACACACAACAGGCAACTCCAGGCCGCCGCCACGAGTGAGTCAGAAGCCCTCACCCAGATCGAGCAGCTCACCGACGAACTCGCTGCGGTGAGTGCCGAGGCAGAGGCCGCGACGGCGCAGGTGCAGCGCCTCGTCGACGAGGGTGAGCATCGGCGCATCGAGATGGACAGGCTGGCCGGCCAGCTCGCGGAGCTCCAGGCGCGCGCCGATGCCTCGGCCGCCGACGCTGAGCGCCGACTCGACTCGGCCGAGGCCCGAGCGGACGCTGCCGACGCTAGGGCTCGCACCGCAGAGGAACAGGCCCATGCCGCGCAGCTGAAGGCGCAGGATGCCGAGGCGACGGCGCGGACGCTGCGCACCGTCCTGGAGACGCTCGGCCACCAGCGCGAGGGCCGGTAACAGCGGGTCACGCCTCGTCTGGTGCGGTGTGCGCGGTGAACACGGTCGTCCTGCGGGTGTGCGGATGCTGGTAGGCGGCGATCCCGTTGACGGCCAACTGCGCGCCGAACGCCAGGAAGGGCCACCGATCGTGAGGGAGCAAACCCATGAACGATGCGATGCTCGCCGCGTCGAACAGATCGACGACCTCGGCGATGTATGCGCCGTCGGTGACGACCGCCGTCGACCCAGCGATCGCTCGCTGCCCACGCTCACGGATCTGCTCGGACTCGACGACGTAGATCGAGTAACCGTCGGAGGTGACGCCGTCCACGACCATGCCGTCCGACATCTCACGTGCGTACAGACCAGGGCGACCCGGAGACCGCGGCCGCAGCATCTCGCGGACCTCGTCCAGGTCCGCGAGGTCGATGAAGTTCCAGACAACGTCGTCGTGCCCGGCGCGCAACTCGCGGACCGTCGCCGTCACGACCGGCGCCGGTTCGACGATCCCGAGGTCAAGCGTCGGTTCGTCGCTGACCTGATCCGCAGCGGGTAGACCGAAGTCGGTGCCGAACCCGTCGACCTGTCGCGGAGTACGGATACGGATCCGTGCGCTCTGAACCGGTGTCCCCAACGTTCCGATCTCGGCGAGCGGGCCGGGCAACCGGTGCGCGTCGACGTCGAGCCAGTCGCCACGCACGGTCCAGGTGATGAGGACGTAGCCGTCTGAAGTGGCGGCGAAGGCACTGCGAGGCCGCTTCGCCAGCGAGATGAACCCTGCGCCGACAGCTTCGCACGACTGGATCGCCAGATCGGTCTTCGGATCATGCAAGGTCGGTGCGATCATGGTCTGCTCCTTCGCAGTTCGGTACGGGATGCCATCAGGATCGCCAATAGCCCTCGACGGCCGCGGCATCAAACCGATCGCGAGAATGACCGACCGAACGAACAACCTGCTCCGCAATCACACAGGAGCCGCCGTCTGAGCGGACTGCTGATCGACTCGAAACAAGACGCGAATGGTGCTGTGCTGACCGGCAGCACAGCACCATCCGTCAGGGGCGATGGAGGATCGTCGCGGGGACGAGGCACCGCAGGTTGCGCTCCGGCTGGCTGATGCCGATCCCGTACCAACCTCGGTGCTCCTTCTCGAACACCGCACCGTCGTCAGTGCGGATCACGGTGTCGTTAAGAAGCGGTGCGAAGTCCTCAACGGTCAGGACACGGTTGCTGGACTCGGAGGTGGTGGCGGTGATGCACATCTGGACTTCCTAACGTCGGTGAAGCGGTCCCCACCAATGTCTCCGTCGCGCCAGTTCGCACGCGGCACCGAACACCCGACCAAGCGCAGCAGTACCGGCCATCGCCCCAGGTGCAGCGACTTCCGAACGGCCGCCGCTGCGGACAGCATCCACCAGCGCCGTGGCTTAGGACAGCAGTTCTCTGAGGTCGTCGGCGGTGAGTGCAGAGGAGAGTGCGTTGCCTTCGTCGAGTGCGGCGGTGATGTCGAGGTCTGCAGCTGCATCGCATCTCGGCGATGGTGTCGCCTTCGAAACGGATCTGCGCCCGCTGCACGTCGTCGCCGTCGCCGATACGGCCGCGGACGGACTCCGTGATGGGGAACCACGCTGCGCCGGTGACGTGGCCGGGAATGCGTCGGTCGACGGCGAGACCTGGAACCCGATGGAAGTCGGGGTACCGTGCGTCAGCGCGGCGGGAACCGTCGCTAGCAGACATCATCCGGGCTTCCTGTCAGGTGGTCTCGTTGTACCAGCGACCTCCGACGCCCCTCGCCGCGAGTGCGCGGGCGTGGGCGTGGGGCGGACAGCACCGAGGCGAGCCCATCATCAGATCCGGTCAAGGGTGCGGACAGTGTCGCACGGTGTGTACTGCCGGCATGTCCGGCATCGCAGGTAGCCCTCGTTGTCGGTCATCGAGGTGTGCAGGGCGCGCACCCGCTCGATGACCGCGTGCAGATGCTGATTCACGGTCCGAAGCTGCACCGAGTGCTCTTCGGCGGTGCGCCGCAGCTCGTGAGGTGTAGGCCGGTCCAGCCACCGCACGCACACCGACACCGGGCGCTTCCCGACACCGCGGTGCAAGTCGAACTCGACATAGTTCGGTGCACCTTCGGTTTCGAGAATGTCAGCCATACCAGCGAAGACGAGCGCCACCCCGTCATTTCGAGTCTCATCGGCAGCAACAGACAGTCGGAATCCGCCGTCCGCGGTATTCCCGGACGACTTGAGGTGCAGGTTGTGCAGTGGATCGTCGCTCATCAGTTCCTTTGTTCGCGGTCCCTCTTCTGCTCCGGGTCAGGCCGCAGTCTCAGCGCGCTGCTTGTGCCGTTTGATCGTGACTGTCGAGATCCCAGCTTGCCCGGCCGCGCGGACCGGGTCGACACCGGATACACACAGCCACTCGTATTCGGCGATCCGGTCTTCTGTGCTGACGGTCGCGGTGCTGGTGTCCGGGAGGGCTGCTGGGTCGTCGATGGTGTCGTCGTCCCATGCGAGCGGGGCGACCCAGCCGTTCTTGCGGGCGACGGTCACCGTGCGGGCGGATCCTCCGACTGTCATCGACAGTTCGTCGTAGAGGTCGCGCACTGCGCGGGCCCGCTGAGCCTTCACGTGGTGAATGCGGCCGGCGACGACCGGCTGAAGTGCTCGACTGCTGGTCCCGAGCCGATCGGCGAGTGCTCCGCAGCTCCACCCAAGAACGGCCAGTCCCTGGAGACGGCGCACGGTCCCGGTGGAGTCGACGAGCACACTGTCTGGCGCTTCCAGCGGCCAGCACGTGGGGATGGGAAGGTCTGCGATGCGGTCGGCGGTCGCGGCGCTGACTGCGACGATCGTGCCGTCGAGGAGTCCGCTGACGGTGCTCGGCGACAGCTCGGCGGTCGCGGCGATCAACCGCAGTGGCATGCCTGTCTGCCGCAGGGAGCGGATCTTGTCGCTCACGTCGGCGGCGTCCACGGTCTGGTCAACCGTCCACTGCCCGTAGGCCTTCCGACGCACACGGTAGGCCTCGTAGTGGCGGCTGCAGCGGTCCCGACCTCGCGCCGGGGCACCGCACTCGATGCACGGCCGACGGCCACGGCGACGGACCGGCGGCCGATCATCGAGTGTGTCGTTCCTGTACCTGGTCCAGTAGCAGGCCTGGCACAGTCCTCGCGCAATGTGAATGCGTTGTTCTCCGCAGTCCAAGCAGATGATCAGCGCCTTGGGCACAGAAGGGGCGCGCGATGGCATCGGTGGTAGTCCTTCCTTCTTTGTCGGCGGTCATCTTCTCTGGCGTGTTTCCCGATCGGCGTTGTCGTTTCGTCGATCTGGCTCGCGTCGGCCGCCGCCCCGACTACGGAGCGGCGGCCAACGGACCTGGCTACTTCTGGGGGAGGTTGGCGGCGACGAGACGCTGCGCGCTCTCCGACGGGGCGAACCCGGTGCTGATGTGCGCGACGTAGCCCGATGCTCCGTCAGGGTTGTCGACCTCTTCGATGCTGCCGACGGCGAGGTGCCTGACCGGTTCGTCACCGTCCGCCAAGAGCATCAGAAGTGTGGCACCGAAGACCGTGTGGCGGCTGACCTCAACACCGACATGCTCGGCGTCGTCGATGTCATTGACCTCGTCGTCTTGGACGATCCATGCACGCGGTTCGTCGTCGGTCGTGTAAAGGTCACGAAGCCACACGAGCCGCACGATCGACGGCAGTCCGCTGGCAGCGAGGGACTCGGCGAGGTAGACGGCCCGGAACTCGTTGACGGCCTCCTCCAATCGGAGCAATGCGCGCCGCGCATCGTCGATGCTGATCGTGGCGGGGGCAGTGGTGCTGGTCATCGTGAACTCCTGCGGTCGTCGGTGAAGGTCTGCAACGACAATCCCGCGACGGCCATTCAGGTCGCGGCACTCGAGGAGCGTGCAGTGCCCCGAGAGGCAACGGAACGGCTGGTCAGGGAAGGACGCCCTGGGGTCAGGGAAGGACGCCCTGGGGTCAGGGCGGACAGCCGCGCTGCGCCGGCACTGGTAACCGAGCCTCGGGCTGTGCGAGCTGGCGGCAGGAGATGGTGCTGGTCACTGTGGCGCGCAGTCCGGGTAGGTGAGTCCGATTCGGCAGGCTGCGTAGACCTCAGCCGAGACGGTGGCGACCTCGGTGCTGCCGTCGGAGTTGCGGAGCGTCAGCGTCCACTGCTGGCCGTGACAGCGACGGGACGGCACTGTCACCTTGCCGATCATGCTCACGCTGGACGTACAGCCCGGAGCCTTCACAGTGCGGTCGATGACCTCGCGTGACTGCCCGCACGCGGCCAGAGCGACGGCGACCAGCGCAGCGGACGCCGTGGCGAACCGGACTCGTCTGGCGTTATTCAACTGCCCTCCTGGTGTGTGGTGGGTCGAATGGTGTCACCTGGCATTCCTCTGACCCCAGAGACGAGGGCGGCGACCCCGCGATCAGGTCGCCGCCCTCGTGAGCGCGTAGCGCTCAGGCGCTCAGTCGGACGAGCTTCCAGTCCTCGGCGTCCGGGCCGTCGGAAAGCGTCCCGGCCTCCAGCATCGTCTGCGCGAGCTGCGCCTCGACGGCTGCGATCTGCGCCCACGCCGTAGCGGTCGCCGGGTCCGCATCGTCGACAAGCGCGTGCCTGGCGTCGGCGAGTGCCTGGTTGGAGCGCAGGTAGTGGTTCGGTCCGTCCACCGTGATGTCTCCTTCGGGTCTGTCAGCGGGCGTGTCCTGCTGACACCAACGACTTTCGCAATGCGGTCTCCGACGTCGCGGCACTCTACGGGGCCGCCGCCGGCGAGTGATCTGCAGTGATGGACGGACAGCTCAGCCGCGAAACCGTTCGCCGGAGACCGCACGAGGAAGGTCTTCGTCTACCGTGCGAAGCAGGAAGGTCCGGCGCAGCTGCTATGCGCCGGACCTTCCTCCTACATCGGGACCGTGAACGTCTACTTGGCGTCCTCGTCGACGATTGCTAGGTAGACGGGCTCGTCGTCCTCGTCAGCGAACCGCGGGTACGGTGCCTGATCGTCAGGCTTGGGGGCCGTCGCGCAGCCGTGGAACGTCGGTCCGGGCACCGTGGTGCGTGCAGCGACCTGCTGCTCCACCTCGGTGATCGCCCGCGTGATGCGCCGCCGAGCCAACCGCTCCAACATCTGGACGACGAAGATCGCCGTCAACGCTGCAACGAGCATCGCCACGATCACGGTGATGCAGAACAGCACCAGGTGCGGGTGAGCGTCGAGGTACGACGTGACCGAACTCTGCGCGAGCCACTGCTCGACCTTGTTGCCGACACCATCCATGGGAGTTCCCTTCCAGCCGCCGGTATCTCCGACCGCCACATCGAACATATGAATCCCCGGTCAGAGGTCGCGGCACGGTGAACACCAAGGCGGGACACGACCTTGCAACTGCGCTGGGCCCGAAGCATCGCTCTGGACAGTCCCCGCTGACAATGCCGACGCTGACCCATGACTCGATGAGTGCTCACCGGGCTTCGGCAAGGGCGTCTACCAGTGGCGTGGACTCACGGTCACCGACTGTCGGCCGCGCTTGGAGTATCGCTCAGGTCCCGCATCACAACTTGATCTGCCAGGTGTCCGTTGCCGCGCGCTGGCGGAACTACAGCTGCGAGGCAACATCAGACCACGATGTCGCTGCGAGTGCGCAGCACCTTCTCCTGCAAAGCTCGCGCATGTGGGCCGGGGGCCTCGCTGACCCCGTGGTCGGCCGCAGCTGCACCTGACTCGAACAGCGGGACCGTCGACTGGTAGTCGAAGGTCGCTTCGATGTCCACCTCGGCGAGTACGCCGGTAGTTGCAGCCAGCCGCAACGCGAGGAGCTCGCCGCCGTGGCAGCCGACCCAACCAGCGCACAGTCGACTCTCGGTGTCCCCGGCGTCGTACTGGTGACACTGGAACGCTGCGGTCGGTTGATCTGCGGTGTCGGCGTCGTAGCGGCGCAGTTTGGCGTATTCGGATTCGTCCCACACTCCTGCGGGAACGTCACGCCGATACGGGCACGATTGACATGGCCGCGGTGCCGGGCCTCGTACGCTCATGATTGGTCCATTCCTGTCCGGTCCCCATTGCTACGTGCGTGTATAGGGTGCTCTCGATTGTCTACTGCCGGTACGGCCACAAGGACCTACCGGTCAACGGTTCGGGGTTGCGGCGACCTTCCGGAGGAACTTCAGCCCGAGCGCGATGTAGCCTGCGCCTTTGAGGGCGTCGCTGATCTCGGTGTTGTCCGCCCATTCGGTGATGTCGACGAAGTCGACTTCGTCGCCGGTAGCCAGGTCCCAGATGCGCACGCCATTGATCACGGTGAGGCCTTCATCGGTGGTCACGGTGCGGTCGCCCCACTCCATGCGATAGGTCGCCATCGCCTGCAGGTGCTCGTATCGGTCGGCGATCGTCGCGGTCATCGTGGCTCCTTGTGTTGGTGTTCGTCTGTCGTCCGAAGTGCCCACAGATTTCCGCACGCACGGTCGGTGGCGCGGCACAGCCGGGGCTCGTCTCGCACACAACAGGCAGGAACACCGCAGGCCGGGACGGGGATCGATCCTCGCCGGCAGGACAGCTGTCGGCTGCTCGGCAGACTCGCCGACACTCCCGTGCCGGCGAGTCCTTCGATAAAGACCGCTAGGCGCTCGTCTGGTCGGCCTGCACCAACCGGAACGGCCGGATGAACTCGCGGGCAGCGTCGATCGCCGCCGGCGTCACTCCCTGCTGAACGTCACGACGGCTGGCCTGCGAGGTCCAGGAACGCTCGAACCAGGTGCCACGCGCCACGTAGTTCGCCGCGGCGGCGTCGACGTCAACCGCGGAGGCGGGAACGAGCAGATACTGCTCCCCCCGGGTAGCGGACCCGACACGCTTGATGTGGGTGCCATCGATCTCGCGGTAGCCGCGGACCTCGCCCGATCGCGAGATGTTGGTGACGACCGTCAGTCGCACCGAGGTCTGGACGACGACCGGTCCGGTAGTGCTGGGGACGTCGCTGACAGAGACGACGCAGACGAGATCACCGCGGTGGGCGGGAACGATCGCAGGTACAGCAGACATAGGAGACTCCTCCTGAAGGGAACGCGGCCGGATGCCCCGCTCGAAGATGCTGCCTGCAGTCTTGCGATCACCGGCGACAGGTCGCGGCACGGCGACGAGCAGCCGCCCCCGTGAAATGACGAGAGAGTCGGACAGTCAGTGCTGCTGAGGTTCGCACTGCTTACGCAGCCACGAGGCGAGGTCGGCCCATACTCCGTGCAGGCCCAGCATCATGGTCACGGTGAAGATGACGATCCCGCCGACCATTAGGTCCGCGAACGCGGCAACGGCACCGCCATGCTCTTCCGTCGTGTCGCTCGCAAGGTGGATGATCGCGGTGACGATGCCGGTCGCCGCGATAACACCGGCGACGCCCCACACCAGGTGAGCAAGCCTCCGCACGCGATGCTCATCCCTGGCGGTCAGACCCGGGATCGATGAGCACGCGAGGATGATCGAGCCGCCCAGCGAGGTCATCACCGCGAACACCGCTGTCGTCTCCCACACCACCATGACCGTCGATCCTCCCGTGTCGTCTGCTGGTCGAACTCTATTGCACCTGCCGCCGGCTCCTCCGGACCGCCGCGGAGGAGCCGACGACGTCGGCCGCGCATCGGACCAGCACAAGGTCTACTGATCGAGCAGGCCTTCCGCGGCGACGTAGTTGCGGAATCGGTCTCCGCAACGACGCACCCACTCCCGCGCCTGTTTCTGGGCACTGTGGTTCAGGCTCGGGTCGAACGCGTAGGTGCCGTCGATCAGCAGCAGTACTGGAGCGAGGGAAGTGACGCCGGGAAGTTCGATCGCGCACGCGATCCGGTCAGTCTGAATGCCCTTCATGACTGCGCCCACCGGATGCGCTGGTGACGCCAACAGTCGTCGCTGATGAAGCGTGCCGAGTACACCCAGCCGTCGTCAGTTGGGCGTCCATCACGAGCGATGATCCGCTTCCGGTTCGACTCCGGGACCGGGTAGTCGTCGCGGTGGCCGAACTCCGATTCGTTCGGCCGATTGCCATCTTCGGTGATCGCGGTCTCGACGGTCTGAATCAGTGCGGTGGTTGTGGTCACTGTGCTCATGGCACTGCCTCCTTGGTCGTCTGGTCTCGTTGGTGCCGAGCCTTCCACCGCCTCACGCGCTGTTGCGGCAGACCGAGTCAGCGTCACCTTGCGCTGTCGAGCTGCAGACGCTCGCGCCGCCTACGGACAGTCGT
This sequence comes from Gordonia aichiensis, assembly GCF_039946255.1. Taxonomy (GTDB): domain Bacteria; phylum Actinomycetota; class Actinomycetes; order Mycobacteriales; family Mycobacteriaceae; genus Gordonia; species Gordonia aichiensis_A. The sequence goes on from NZ_JBCDWL010000007.1 coordinate 88,585, forward strand.
GACGGTCGCACGTCACTGACCGGCACTTTCCGGCGAACTCTCCGTCTCGACATACCTGGAACGCGTCGTCGGCACCGCCGATGATCCAGTCTCCGGTGCGGACGTTGGCCTAGGAGCCCCGGAGGCGGTCGCGGATGACCGCTGTGTAGCCGGCCGACATTCGGTGCTCGACTTCGTTCCCAGGACGCAGCTCGAAGTCGTCGTCGTAGCAGCGGAACAACGCCGATGCAGAAGTCTCTCAAGGGGTTTCCTGAGTTGGCTGCTGAAGCTCGCCGTTGTCGTGCCGCGCCGTCTGGTTACCGGTTGGTCTTCTTGAGTCAGTCCACGTAACGACGGTGAGAGGCAGTAGCTATGGGTTCCCACGATTTCACGACCATCCTGATGACGACTGATTCGGCGGAGTCGGCCTACCGGCAGTCCTGTGCCGACGCGGCCCACGAAGAGGGCCACGGTGCTTACTCGGGCACGATCGCCACCACCTACGGGGTTCGTGTCGTCCCTGGCGTGAAGCCGATGACGATGGCTGAGGCTCGCACGGTGATCGACCAGCGGCTCGATGACCTCAACAAGTGGGATGTGTGCGAGGCGATCCCACTGGTGGCCGAGACGCCCGCCGTCTACGAGCGAGGAGAGTTGGTCGACCTCACGATCACCGTCCCCGGCAACGTGTTCCGCGATCGGCATGAGATGGCGGCTGCGATCGCCAAGCAACTCCGACTGAAGGTCGACCAGATTGAACGCTATGAGGTCGTCCGAGACGCTCAGGGCAAGGAGATGCTGGCGGTGTCCCCGCGAGTTCGAGCGAACGCAACGACCGGCAAGCCCGTCAAGCGGTACTTCATCATCGATCCGCACTACCCGCAGCTGCCTGACTTCGCCAGCGGCTACAACAGCCAGGCAGAAGCGCGTCAGGCTCTCGCTGATCAGGTGCGCGTGTGGTGCAGCGGTGTCACCTACGAACGGTCGTTGGAAATCATCGCGATCACGCGCCGCGACAACGGCGACCCGCTGGTGTCTGCGACGGTGTCCGGTAAGTCGGTGACCGCCACCCTGAAGGTGCACACGCGCAAGCAGACTGCCCCTGCGACCCGGGGGAAAGCCCGCGCCGGGTGGTTGTTCTTCGGGTGGGCGGCCTGCTGATCTTCGCCAACGACACCCGGCCCGCAGCACGACGCTGCTGCGGGCCGGGACGCGTACCGGCCCACCGGACAGCCTCGCTGCCGGTTTGCGTTCTCACGGCTTCCGGTGCGCGTCAGCGGCGCCAGATTCTGACGGTCTGCTTCACCAGGAGTGGGAGGTCGGCGGGGCCAGCGACGTACGGGGCGATCCACCGTTCTTCCTTCACCGTTCGTCCGGGGCCAGTCCAGTACGTCCTGGTGTGGTCGTTGACGATCCAGCGGTGCGTGTACTCGCGACTGCCACCGTCCCCGTCGTCGTGGCCGGTGTGAGGTGCGGGAATCTCGCGGAGGGCGATAACCTTGACTGCGGGCACCTGCCGGTCACGTTTGGACTTAGCGGGAACATCGTGCGCCCACGATGCCGGCCGGGTGATCGCGACGGTGGGTTCAGCGGAGATCAGCATGGTGGCGGACAGGAGCCGCATCAGCAGTGCGTCGATCTCGGGCCGCGGTGTGGGGTGCGGGACCGGGAACAGTGGTGTCGGCGTTGACAGCCAGGGTGTCACCCATTGCCCGGTGTCGGTGCCGACAGTGAGTCGGGTGTCTGCGGTGTAGTACGCCAGCCGGGTGCGGTCCTCGTCAATGTGCCAGGAGATCGCGGTGACGGCAACGGTGTCGGTCGGCGGAGCGTCACGGCCGGCGGCCGCCAGCGCCTGGGGGTTGTCGACGGGGAGCTCGACCTCAAGGGGGATGCCGTGCTCCCACACGATCAGGCCGGTCCGTTGCTCCGGTTCTGGTTTCCAGTCCGGGAGGTCCTCGGATGTGGTGGCAGTGTGCCAGGCCAGGGTGGTCATGTCGGCGGTGATCCACCACAGGGAGGCCCGGGCAAGAGCGTCGACATCGTGCTCAAGCTGCGATTCGACGAGCGCACGGACACGAGGGTCCGCGGTCGTGGCTCGGAGATCGTTCATGTAGCGCAGTGCCCGACGCTGATTGTCGACGAGGGCATCGCGGATCGATGGAAGGTGGACAGCACTCAGCGGACGCATCGCTCACCTCGCCGATTGGTCCATGCGTGCCGCCGCCGGCCCATGTGAGCAGGCCCGGCTGTCGACAGTCCTGACGTGGGTCGATGACCGCATCGAAGTCTCCTTCAATCCTGTCCCCCTGCGTGCCCCAATTTGATCAGACGTCGGCGCTCACGCCGTCGGCGATGTCGACTTTCATGCAGTCGTGCCAGTGCATCGACGTGTGCCCGGCGGGAAGAGTGCACGGTCGGCAGTGGAAGCTTTCGCCGCGGTTGATGCGGCCCGGGCCGTGCCACCAGTTGTCGCAGGGATGCCCGCACGCTGATTCGAGGCTGTCGAGGTACGCGGCGTTCATCGTGTCTGGATCGAACTGAAGTCGGCAGTCCTCGCAGACGAAGCGGTCACCATCGAGACGCGTGTCGGCGCGGCACGCCCCACACTCCGGGTTCGTTTGCACTGCGCTCGGCAGGTCATTCACCGCTGGCTCCTGCCGGGTGACCGAGGACGTGGACAGTATCGTTGTGTTGGGCATCGATGTATTCACCGATGACCTCGGCTGCGGCTGCTATCGCCCACAGTTCCGGTGGCCGCGACAGATCATCCTGGGCGACATAGGCAGCCTGAACCAATGCCGGTGTCGGCGCATCGACGGCAGGCCTGGAGATGAAGGAAAGGCCTGCGATGGCGAGGGCGTCGTCGAGGTGGTCGAGGTGCCAGTCGGGGTCGTCGTAGGTGCGCAGCTGGTCTGCGGTCAGCAGGGAGGACAGTCGTTCGCTGGCGTGCCCGCAGGAGCATCTCAGTCGGAATCCGGCCTGCCCTTCGCGCCAGGAGACACCCTCGTACTGGTGGCCGGCGAGGAATCGGCTGAGCTCACGCGCTGGCGTGCGTCGATCATCAGTCGGGGGTGGGAGAGGTGACGGCATCGAGCCTCCTTGTGCAGTTCGGGCACTGCGAGTGTGGCAGTCGTGATTCCCCACGACAGGTCACCGTGTCCGGCACCTCGAGCACGGATCGACCGGTGGCGCCGAGGCGGACAGGGTGTCGGTGGGTGCTGCTAGATTCTTCGGTGCGCGTGGGGAAGACACGCGCACGGCGCGGACCCAGCTAGCGGCTGGGTCCGCGCTTCTCATTCCGGGTCTGGTGTTGCGGCGGGCGCACGCCGCCGGTCGACGGCGACGTCCCAGTCCATGGTGAACAGGTCGAGATGGTCACTCATCGTCGGTGAGGTCGTCCAGGTCCGGGCGGTGGATGACCACGCCAGGCAGGGACGGCTCGAATGGTTCGGCGCATCCGGCCGCGAACCACACGCTCACGATCTTTTGCTCGGCGAGACTGTGGCTGTCGGAGATGTAGATCGACCCGTCGGGGAGCTCGGCGAGGTCGTCGGCGGTCCGCACCGTGCGGGTCTGACGCCAGGTGGCGGCGACGTGGCGGTCGTGGTCGTCCTGGTCCATCGGCTCGGCGGGCGGAGTGTCCCAGGGGCGTTGGCATTCGCACCCCTGGTAGATGCTTGCCCACCGATGCTCGGCGAGGTGCTGTGGGTAGGTGATCATGCGGGATCTCCGATCGTGTTCGCTGTCGCCAGCTCGTGTTGCGGTCACCGTTCTGGCCGTCTCCTGGGTTACCACAGGCCGTCCTGGGGAGGAGTTTTTGCGACGGTGAGCGTTCCGTCGTTGTGGCGGGTGACGGTGTCTCCGATCGTGGCGCGCCGGCGCGGGTGGCGGGTGCTGAGGACGATCGAGATCGGTGTGGTCGACCCGTCGACGTAGCCGCGCGTGATGTCCAGTTCCCTGTATGCCCGGTACAGGCTGTCGGTATCGACGATGTCGACGCTGATGCTCGTCGAACCTTCCCGGTCTGCTGGGTTCATTTCGTCCTCGGCCATGGTCTGTTCCCTCCGTAGGTGTCGGTGGTGATGGTGTCTGCGAGGTTCAGGCTGCCGACCGGGCATCTCGTGGTGCGGCACCGCAGTGCCCTAGTGCCGACGCTGATGGCGGGCCGAGATGCAGGGACGATGCCCCACTGTGCAGGAACATGACCCCAGCCCGCGATTGCTGATGGCGGACAGCTCACTGCCCGGTGAGACCGGTCCTGGCCGCGATCGCGTATTTCGCTGATCGCTGCCGGCCCGGTGTCGGTCAGCCCTTGTTCAGTTCGCCGGTGGTGGGCTGCGATTCCTGTACGCGCCGCCGGGTTTCGTCGAGGTTGAGGCCGCACAGGCAGACCATGACGCCGGGCGTCAGCTCGCGGAATGTGCGGTGCAGGCAGGTGTCGACGTGGTCACTCGGTCGGGGTGGGAGTCGACGCCGAGGTCGCGGTGTGGTGGGCATGAGGTTCTCCGTCCGTTCGGGGGAATGGGTTAGGACCAGCAGACGCGGCGGCCGCGGCCAATGGCCCAGGTTGCGACCTCTTCGAGCTGTGTGAGCCGCTCGTCGAGGTAGCCGGCGGGGCGGCCGCAGTTGACGGCGGCAATGCAGCCGTCGGGGCCGTAGGCGACCTGTACGGGGATGCCCTCGTCGGTCGGGGTGAGAGCCTGCGCCAGCAGTACGGCGCCGAGGAACTGTTCGGCGTCCATCGTCCCGCAGTCTTCGGTGATGCCGAGGGTCGGCAGGAGAGTGCGGGCGTTCTGGTTGGTGACCCGCACTTCGGGTTCGGTGCCGTCGTCAGCGGTCAGCACGTCGACGGAGGGGCCACCGAGCGAGGCGGCCTCGTCGGGGTCAGTGCAGCCTGGCAGGGTGCCGCCGGTCGCACGAAGGTCGGCGAGCGCTTCGCACGCTGCTTCGTAGGTGCTGAACGTCTCGGATCGTCCGTCGCAGAAGTCGCGCAGCTGGTATCCGACAACCGGCGCCATCTCGGGGAAGAAGGTGATGCTCACGGGGTGCCTCCGGGTGGTTGGGGTGATCAGGTGATGAATCAACAGTGACGTCGGGGTGCGTGAGGGCGCGGCACTGGGCCTGCTTCTTCCGGTGTGGATGCCCAGGTGGGCCGACGTCTGGCTGATGGTGGTCCCGGACAGTCCAGCGGCGATCGCGGCTTCGGATGAGTCAGGCCCCAGTTGCTGCCGTCATGGGCAGCGTCTGGGGCCTGTTTCGGTCGGCGCGTATCGCCCGAGCGCGTCTGCGGTGCAGGCCTATCGGTGGCGGGTGCTGATGTACCGATTCGGGTAGTCGCTGAAGCCGCCTCGCGGACTGTAGGTGTAGCCGCCCTGTGGGGCTCCGGGAGCGTGCGGGTCCGCTGTGCGTTCGCCGCTGACGTGAACCCACGGCAGCGGATCGGGCTCCAGGTCACCATCCATCGTTGTCGTTCCCCAGCGTGAGTCTTCGGTGGCGGTGAGCGTCACGGCGTGCCGATCTTGGTCGGCCTCACCGGTGTGGGGCGTGGTGGTGAGCGTGCGCATTCGTTGTCTCCATTCCAGTTGGGAAGTGTTCCCCATGTCGTGACAGGAACCAATCGGTACATGGCGGCTGCGGCGGCCTGTGGGCGGATGCTGCTGCGGTGTACTCGGGCAGCGGACGACCGGCATACGCGGCAGTGAGGGGTCCCGCTCAGGCGACCGATCCATGCTCGGCCACCTGGTGCGCGAGCAGGAAGTCACGGCACTCGATGATGGCGGCGGGCGTCGGCGGCTTGCGGTCGCGCATCGCGCGGGCGACGCGGGCGGGCAGGTGATTCATTTCGGCCTGGGAGCGCCAGCCACGGTTGAACGCGTACTCATCGCGAGCAATGTAGGCAGCGCAGAGGGCGTCGATGTCGTAGTCGGCAGCCGGCACGAACAGGAACTGGTAGTCGGCCAGAGCGGAACCCTTGTAGACGCGATCGGCATCGAAGTCACGCCAACCGCGGATCTCACCGCTACGGGAGATGTTGGTGATCACCCCGAGACGAACCGCGGTGACGATGGCGCCGTTGCCGTTGTAGGTGCCGACGCCGTAGGAGTTGACGATGGCGACGAAGTCACCACGGCGGGCGACGTCGGAGGTCGGAACGAAGTCAAAGTCGGCGCTGTTCATCGGGGTGCTCCATCTCGATCGTACGGGCGCTGCCGTTCAGCGCTCGCGGTGTCGATGGAGACGGTTCCAGCAGGGGCGCAGGTCGCGCGGCATCGTTCCTCGTCTAGCTATCACCTCGGTGCGTGTGCTGAGTGCCTCCGGCCAGACCGGCAGCGGACAGCCCTGTCCGGTCTGCGCGGAGAAGTGATCACCGGAGGACGGGGCCTGGGCGTCAGGTGATGAGGCTGAGACCGACGCGGTAGGCGAACTGTTCAATCGCGGGCCGCAGCCCGATGTGGTCGAGAGGCTCGTTGAAGGTCGGCCGGTCGGGCAGTGCGTCGGCACCGCGTTCGTAGAGGGCGATAGCGCGGTTGGCGGGCATGTTGGAGCTGGTGTAGACCAAGCCGTCGATGTCGTCGGCAGGGTAGTGCTCGTAGATGGCGGTGGACCACTGGCGGGCAATGTCTCGGGTGCCGCTGGAGATGGCGGCGTTACCGCCGGCAGTGGTGATCCAGTCGCTGTCGGCGACGTCGAGGAGCCGTAGTGGGCGAGTGTGTGTGAAGGTCACAAAGTAGGGCAGGTCGGTGCGGGCGTCGACGGTGCCAGTGTCGCGGAAGCATTCCACGAGTGCGGTTTCCAGCGATGAGGTCAGACGTCCTCGGGCGTCGGCGAGTGCGGGAGCGAGGTACATGATGGCGCGATCGGCATGCACGGTAGGTGGTGCTTGGTGATGGTCGAACCGTGACTTGGTGGGACCGAATGACCGGAATTGGTCCCACATCCCCGGATACGGTCCGCCAGCGAAGTAGATGCGGCCGATCGTCACCGTGGTGTCGAGGGTTCGCACGTACTGGTCGTCGAGGTCGGGGAAGCGGGACGTGTCCGGGGGTGAGAGGTGTTCGGTCACGAGGCATGCTCTTGAAACGCGGTGGTGATCATTCCTAGCAGCGGTTCGGGGTCACCGCCGCCGGTCAGCCACGTGATCGGCGAGACCGGCTCTCCAACGACGGTCAGATCCGAGTGCGGGTGCTGCATGAAGTAGGCGACCGCGGTCAGGTGTGCCGACTCCGGGAACACGGGAGCTACCTGAGCCCAGCCGGGGACCTCACCGTCACCGGTGAATTGGAAGGAGGGGAGTCGATGTCCAGTCCCGACTTTCATCGCGAGCAGGCTTCGCTTGGTCAACCGCTGCCGGATCCGTCCGGTCGACACATCGAGTCGTTCGGCAGCCTGCTCTGTTGTGAGTGCTGTTGCCAGAAGTTCCCTGGTCCTTTGCAGTGCGAGCGTGGATGCACGCTCCGCGGCCGGCGGCATCTCGTCAACGAACGAGCCCGCTGCACGCAGTGCAGCTTCCTGTTCGGCAGTGAGCGTTTGCGACGCTGATTTCGGTGTCGCCGCCGACTCCTGGCTCGTAGTCAGGATCGTGAGGAACTCCGACAGGGGAACGTTCGTCATCGCTTCGAGCTGATGAAGGTTCGACACGATGGCGATGAGCTCCTCATGGGAGTCCTTGCCGGTGAGGAGCGGTGCCCGGACCAGTTCGTCGAGTGCTTTCATGCCTCGGCTGGATGCGGGCTTCTGCGACTGGTCGCGGACTTGTGTCGGGCTACTCATCACGACTCCTAACTAACGGCGGTGCTTCCATTCTAATTGACGTTAGCCCCTGGGTCGAGGGTTGCCGGCATCGTGAATCAGCGCACGTCCAGGAGGAACTGCCGGACAGTCGACGGACACGGCGACTCCCGTGCGGTCGGCCAACCAGCGCGGCGACCGACCGTACGGGGCCTCAGTCCTCGGCGGGGACGGCGATGCGGTCACGGTCCCCGGTCTTGGCCTGCTCGATCTTCTTGGCGAGGAACTGCGCGTGCAGCTCCCCGAGCGCACGCGCGAGGTCGACGTCCTGACCAGCCGCGGCCATGTTTGTGAACTGACGGACTTCTGACGCGGTGAACCGCGGCTGTCCTTCGCCGTCGCACTCGGCGGTGAACAGACCCAGTTCGGGGGTGAACTGGTAGAGGTTGCCGAGCCACTCGTACTTGGGGTCTTCCCAGCATTCCCACGATGCGTCGGGGGCTGCTTCATGCAGTCTGGAGGCGACTTCCTCCGCCGACCCGCAACGCGCCTCGGCGTCCACATACTTCTCTCCGAGCCGCAGAACACCGTGATCGCCGTCGCCGTCGGCGTCGAGGACGAGGTTGTAGGCGTCGATGATCTCCAGGACTGCTGCAGCCTGAGCAGTGGGGCAGGCGACGATCTGCAGCTGCAGAGGCGTTCGGTCACCCATGATGATGTCTCCTTCGTCGGTGGGGTGGTGGTCCGCGATCTGGTATCGCGGCCTGTTGGCGACGCTGCCGACTCATCCCTGATGACTGCGGCAGCATCGCTGGCAACGCTCTAGCGGAACTCGTTGCCGAAAACGTAGCCGTCCAAGCTCGCACCCATCCGGGCGCGCGCTGCGATGTTGGCGGCGTCGTTCTCGGCTTTCCGCGCCGCACGCCGCGCTTCCTCCTCGGCACGCCGCTTCGCCGCACGGCGTCGCTCAGCTGCGTTCCGAGCCGACCGCAACGTCCACTCGTAGCGCTCGTCCGACCCGTGGGGGTAGCGAGCGTCGAAGCCGGCGTCCGCGGGAACGTCGACGTGATCGAGTCGGACGACCGGAGTGGGCGTTGCGGTCGCGGTCATCGGGAGCTCCTTCGTGTGGGGCGGTCGGGGTGTTGCCTCATACGATGCCGAGCCACCGGCGGAGGGCGCGGCACTCGAAACCTGCCGCACCGCACGACGATCTCCCTTGACCTCGACGAACCGCTGGCCGGCCTACCGAAGGATGCGGACAGCGAGCACGCCAGTACCGATGGACGGTTCTGTCCATCGGTACTGGCGTTCAACTCATCGGGGTGGTGGCGACGACGGTGCCTGTTTGCTGCCGAACGACGCAACCGATAGCGGTTGGCCGAGATGGAGCTCTGGCAGTGGGCTCGGGCCGCACGGGATGTCAGCAGAGGCTTTCGCGGAACTCCTTTTCGGTATCCCACAGGACGTGCGAACACGTCGGGCATTTGTAAACACCCGCGAGCCTCCCGTCGCCGTCTGTGGCGGTGCCGGTCTTTTCCCAGTAAGCGACGTCGAAGTGTTCTCCGCAGAAGAGCTTCGTGCCGGTTGTCGGGTCACCGGGGATCTCATTGTCAGTCGAGGCCGGAGTGTGCTTGTGCTTGAAAAATTTGAATTTCATGAGCACAACGTAGGCGCGAGCGAATGCCAGTTCTAGGCCGAATCAAGCGGCAGTTTGGCGGCGTCTTGATCAGGGTTCACTCGTCCACAGCCCCCCGGTGGACTGGGGCCTATACATATCATATGAGCGCAAGTCGCCAGGTCAACGACATGCCACTCCGTAGAAAATCTCTAATGTGATCTACCTCACACATTATTCTTGATGTCGGCCTTCTCGATCGCCCCTGACGGCATTCGGCACCCGACAGCCTGAACCCACGGGTTCGAACCCAGCCCTGGAGACGCATCGAGAACACCCAACCAGCACGAACCACACATCGCATTCTTTGTCCCCAATCGCTGAATCGTCGACAGGCCGGGTGCGTCGACAGTCGTGCCCCGCACCTCCTGGCGGCGGTGCGGGGCAGCGGTGGGGTCTAGCGGGTGGGCACCGCGAACAGCTCGAGGGAATCGGGGCTCGCCTTGATCTCCAAGTGATGGGTGCCCTGCCGGATCGCATTGAACACGGGGCCGTCGGCGTCGAAGTACTCACCGAAGTCGTCGCCGCCAAGTTCCCGGCGTGCCCGTTCCCACCAGTCGTCGAAGTCGTCGACGTTCGGGTTGCAGCCGACCGCGTACGCGATGTGCTTGCGGGCACCGTCGACGATTTCCCCGCCGCGAGCGAAGAAGTACACGCCTTCGTCCTTGGCGAACACCAGTTGAGACTTCGTGGCGACCGCCTCCGCGACGACCGGCGCCAAATCCTTGGCCTTGAAACGCAATGTCATGATCTTTCCCTTATCCGACCGGCGACCGTTGTCCCCGGCCTCAGTCGAGGTGTGAGCACCTCCAGGAGATCGCGGGCGTTCGAATCCGTGCGGCACCCGGCCTACTACGTAGGAGGGGATCCGCCTGCCATGTGGGGCGGACAGGATAGTGGTGACCTGGGATGTGCCAGGTCTCTGCCATTGCACCGCATCGAGTCGGAAAGCGGCGTGCGAGGGCGACGACGTCCGGCTCGAGAACGAGGTGCGGACTGCGAGGCTTCTGGCGGCCCTCAGCCGAAGCGAGGTCTTACGTTGGCGTCACGTCCAGGCCCCGGCAGCCCGCACGAATGCAAGGGTACGTGATCATCGATCGCGAACTCGCCGGCCGCATCACTGGAGGATCGACGGCCGCGGGATACTCGATCATCTTCGGCCCCCACCGGTGAGGTTGGCGTAATCGCGGCGGTAGCGACAGCCTGAACCCACGGGTGCGAACCCACACCCACCAACGGCTCACACCATCTCCGATTTGTGGTCCCCGTACCTACATTCATCACGGAGCTGTGACCGGTTCTCCGCCGTATCGGGCCAGGTGCCAGAGCACTCGAGAGCGTTGGCGTCGCAGCTGAATGGCGCTGTTGCCCCATCGGGGCAGATCAGTCACAGCTGCGTCGATCGCCCCGAGCTCGTTGAGGAACAACTGGCGACGTTGCGAGTAGTCAGTGGTGCACCGCTTCGAGCAGAACAACTGGCGACGCCCCTGAGCGTTCGTCGGGTAATGGCATAGATCGGTGCAGTCGGGGTGCATGCAAGTGGCGGTCGCTGGGTAGAGCGAGTCGTGGGAGATGAGGTCCTCGACCGAGCTGGCGCGACCCAGTCCGGGAATCATCATGGCGCTTGGCCTCCCAACCGGCCCTGGTCTGCTCAATGGCGCTGGCGTCAGCGAGGCGATACACCGACTCCTCCGGGTCCCGACACAAGGAGGCCCCGCCTGCCGATCAGCGTACTGGGCGAACCATTCGAGTCCCTCGGCCTGCCCTTGTTGACCTCATCCACGGCGGCGGCGATCCCCTTGCGGCGGCTTGAGCGACAGCTCGAACCCACGGGTGCGAACCCGCCGCTCGGGCACGCACGTCACTCGAGGAATCTGCTACCGAACAACAGGCGTCAGTCTTGTCCCCAATTTCTCGCGCCACTCGCGCTTCCCGCGGCCAACTCGAATCGACTCGCCGCCGTGCGGCACTCAGCGTCTGGAGGGCGGCGGCGGTCGACTTCACCAGCAGGGTCGCCCCTCCGCACCGGACAGTTCAGCTCGTACACGGGCTGGATGACGCCGCTGCTGTGGAGTGCAGCTCGTCATCGATTCTGCGGCGACAGCCTGAACCCACGGGTGCGAACCCACACCCACTAAGTGCTCACAGCATCACTGATGTGGGGTCCCCACACCTACGTTCGTCACGGGGTCGTGGCTGGTTCTCCGCCGTACCGGGCCAGGATCCACAGCACTCGAGAGCGTTGGCGTCGCAGCGCGACGGCGTCGTTGCTCGATCGTGGAAGATCGGCGACTACGGCATCGATCGCAGCGAGCTCGGCGAGGAGGGCCTGCCGGCACTGCGAGTAGTCCGTGGCGCAGGGTTTCGAACAGAACAGTCGGGCTCGACCGCGACCGTCCGGCCGGTGGTGGCACAGATTGCTGCAGTCGGGGTGCATGCACGTCGCCTCGGCTGGGTAGAGGGAGTCGTGCGCGAGGAGACCGTCGAGGGAATTGACACGCCCAAGTCGACGAAGGGTCATAGTGCTGGGACTTCCCGTCGATGGCTGATTCCCCCCGGTCGGGCCGCGGGTGAGACATTCCGTCGTCCGTGCAGCCCTGCGAGGGAGAGTAGGTGCTGCGGTGACGATACCGGGATCGAATGCGCTTCTGCCACTCCGTCGCGGACTGGTCTACTAGGAGTCGTCGTCTGCGATTGGTTAGAGCAGTTCGATGGGTTCTCTCCGGTCCGTGGGTGCGGCCACCAGACGGCCAGGCCACCGCTGCCCGAGTCGATCCAGATCGTCCCCGGTTCGGCGCGGTCGATGATTCCGCCGGCCAGGGCTCCTCGATGCGGACAGCAATCGCCGCAGCGGGACTCGCGCGGGAACTCGATGTGCCCGCCGACGGTCGATTCGCCGCCTCCGCCCTCGAGGAACCAACCCCACCGGGAACCAGGCCCGCCAGCGGAATGGACCTGCTCCAGTCCCCGAACATCTGTCGTCGGTTGACCCGACCTCTCGGCACCGTCGACAGACGAGTTCGCGGCATCTTCCACCGCAGGACTGCTGGCCGTCTCCCGCCACTGACCGCGACAACAAGGCCTCCCACCCACCGGATCGTCTTGTCCCCAACCCACACGCCGAGATCGAGCCCTGCCGACCGGGCGGCCGATCGACCATGGCGCGGGTCGCATCTGAACCTCACGAATGATTGCTGTCCCCAACACCTACCGCGCGACGGCGGCGGCCGTCGACCAGGAATCGAGATGCCAGACCAGGCGGACTGATCTGCTCCAGTCCCCGGCCACAGCCTGAACCCATGGGTTCGAACCCAACACACCCACAACCCAACGAGGCGCATGCCGGCACCCCAAACTCCGTCAGCCCCGCGCCCCCTGACCCGACGCCACTGTGCCGACGTCCTTGTCCCCAATCGAGTGCGGTCGCGCCCCGCCCTCGCCAGAGCCTGTGCTCAGCGACAGCCCGAACCCACGGGTGCAAATCTTGTCCCCAATCAGATCGCGGCTCGCTGCGCTCCCCGCCGCGCCGCCCGCCGCCGCCACACCCGCGCCCCGCGCATTCATAACCACTACAAAAGCCCGCGCCAGGCACCCACCGCTGTGCAGCGGAAACCGCGCCGACACCTTCGGTGCCGGCCGCCCTCACGGGCGATGCAGTGAATGCTCTTCGTGCGGTGAGCGCCGCGCTACGCGCGGCGCTCAGCGCTCCATCTTTGAACCGCACCTACCTCCCTACTCACCCACCACCTCACCCCCCTACTCACCCACCCCTCACCTTCGGCCGCGCTGTGCTTACGGCGGGTCCGGCCTTCGGCCCTGGACCCTTGGCGGGTGTGTGGCGGTTCGCCTCCGCCCTTCGGGCCTGGAGGCTTGGTTGTTGGTCGCCTTCTGGTTGTCGCCTTCGGTTGTGGGCGTCGTTGTTGGCGTCGTGGTCGACCTCCGGCGGGGCCGGTGTTCCGGGGTGCTGTCAGGCATCCCGGCTGTTCGGTGCTGCCCCGCTCCTGCGGCTGGAGCTGCTGGCCGGTCTGCAGGTGTCCGGGATCCGCCACCCTTCGGGCGCCGGACGCTTCGCGGCGTGTGGTCACCTCCGGGTCCGGCCTCCGGCCTCGGACCCTTGGCGTGGGGTGCGGTCCGCCTCCGCCCTTCGGGCCTGGAGGCTCAGCTGTTGGTCGCGGCGCGGTCGGCGTCGGCACCCAGCACTGCTGGGGCCGGCAGACGGCGACGACGGCAACAACGACGGCGGCATCGACGTCGACCACCCGCGGGTCGGCCACCCGGGCACCCCGCTGAGGGTCCAGGCCCGAAGGGCGGACCCGACACCACCGTGTGACGCGGTCGGTTGGCGCGGCACCTGACTGCTCGCAGCGAGAGTCGCGGCCGGGGGCGTCCCCTACCGGACCACCACCAGTGGTGACTGGTGAGACGTGGGTCCGGTAGCGCAGGGACGCCCCCGGCACCGCCGTGATCGACAGGTCCGTGGACCTCCCGGACGGGGGTGCGGAGGGATCGGCCGAATAGGTCGATTCCTCCGTGCCCCCGTCCGGGAGTGGGTGTCCACTCCTGTCGATCACGGCGGCGAGCACTAGACCACGCAGCACACACACCTTCCGGAGACGCTTTCAATGAGGTGGTGTGTGTGTTGTGTGGGCTAGTGCGAGAGTCGGGAAAAGTTTGGATGAGTTTCAGTGACGTATCTGGATTGTTATCGCTGGTTGTCGCGTTTGGCTTGTATGGAGTGTAGTCATTGTGGTAAATGACTTTGGTAATGACGTGACAGTTGGGAGGGTGCGCGGTGGCGGAGGTGGTTCCGAAGGACCTGGTTGATGCTGCGGCGGTGGAGGTTCAGTTCACGCGTTGGCATCGCGAGCGTGGCAATCGTGCTGCGGCTCGGGCGTTGGGTCCGCGGTCGGGGGAGCGGCGCAAGGGGCACGGTTGGGTTCGCACTGCGCGCGATGAGCAGCTGCTGGAGTTCGTGACCCTGCATGGCATGGTGCTGTTCCGTCAGGCCGCGAAGTGGTTCTACGGCGGCAAGGAGTCGACGGCTTCCCAGCGAGTGACGAAGATGGTCGATGCCGGTCTGCTGAACCGGGATGACGGCGTCGCGGACTGGGCTGGCATGGTCTTGACTCCGACCCGCGCCGGTCAGAGCGTTGGCTTGATGGCGTTGCCGAGCATGTTCGAGAAGCTCGCCAATCGTCACCTGTCGCCGCCGGACAATCTCCTGCATGCTGCTCTGGTCGCGGATCGGATTCTCGTGGCTCAGTCGCAGGGTTTCCGGGTGCTGACCGAACGGCAGATTCGGCTGCTCGATGGGCAGGACCCCGATGCTGTTCGTGAGTTTCTGGCGTCCCCGGCCGTCGGTGGCAAGTTCAGTAGTGACGGCTACGAGCCTGGTATTCGCGCCGGCCGTGTGTGGCGTTCGGGTCCCGAGGTTCCTGGTGTTGCTGAGCGTCCGCTGACTCCCGATGAGACGTTCGTGGCTGCCGCTTACCCGAGCGTGAAGCAGCCGCTCGACACTCGTCAGCCGGCGAGCGTCCGCTACCCGGACTTCGTGCAGGTGCTCGCGAACGGTGAGCTCGTTGCGTTCGAAGTCGAGATCGCTGCGAAGTCCAGTTACCGGCTCGGTGCCATCGTGTCCGGCTACGCGGCCGCGGTCGCTCGTCTGGTCCCGGACGGTCAGGGCGGGTACCGAACGACGATCGTGACGCGCACTGATCCGGCGACCGGTCAGCAGCAGAAGAAGAAGCAGCTCGTGCTCGCTCGTCGACAGTTCCGTCAGGTTCGTTGGCTGTGCGTTCCCGAGTCGATGAGCCTGCTGCGTGGGCGTCTGAATCCGGTGACCGGACGCTACTCGAATGGTCACATCGCTAAGGCCATGCCCGACGAGTACCAGGGTGTGAACTGGGCGCGTCAGCACCCGGATCTGCCGATGCACGTGGAGGAAGTCACCGCTGATGATTTCGGTGTGCAGTACGCCCTCGACCAACGGATTCTGCCGGCCGCGTACCGCTGTTCCTACAAGCGTTGGCGACTGTGGCGCGAGGTGTGGCACGACAGTGTTGAGCCGTCCCGGCGTGGGATTCTGACGTTCGCGCGGTGGCTGATGGTCCCTGCGGGCAGTGACGATCTGTCGAACTTCGACCGTTGTCTTACCGCCGAAGACGTTGTTGGTAGTCCGCTTGGTCGCCGCGGCCGGCACTCCCGCTGACGGGTAGCTCGTTGGGGTGGTCATCGTGCCTCCTCGATCAGTTGGGGCAGGGTCGCGGCGACTGCGACGGCTGCTGCGTGGTGGTCTCCGTTGCCATCTGTGGTGCGCGGGTAGCGGCCACGGCGGTCCAGCACTGAGCTGACGTAGCGCTGGTGTTTGCTGTCGCGGGGTGCGCGCAGGAACTCACTTTCCGCGCACCACCATTCCCACCGCAGTCGGGCGATCTCCCAGTGCCGGAGCACCTTCGACCACGCCCCAGCCGAGGCAGTTGCGTGCGCTGCGCCCTCGTACGCAGACTGCGTGAGCACGACGTTTCCCGCCTCATCGAGCAGTCCCACGGACTGCAGACGCACGGTCAGCGCCGCGATCCGAGACGGCGCCAGACCCGTCGCGGCCGGGAGTTCTGAAGCCGGGGTCTCTAGGTGCCCGAGGTGCAGCAGCAGGAGTGCAGCGTCGGCGCCGAGCGTCCGGGAGAGCCACACGTCGTGCTGGAAGTGCCCGCAGCGGGCAGCCAGGAGAGTCCCGAGATTGCTGCGGGTGGGCGCTGCCTGGGGGGCGGGTTCCCCTTGTGTCCAATCCTTTGGAACCCGCAGCTCATACCGGTTGGCGAGGGTGCCGCGGGACTCCTCCACGAGGGTCAGATAGCCCCATGCGGTGAGGGCTCGGGTGGCCGTGGCCGCGGTCTGAGGCGACCGCAGCCCAGCGATGCGCGCGAGGTCTCGGCTACCGCACCGGTACTGGGTGGCGGCTGCCGAGAGAGCGGTGAGCAGGTGCGCTTCGAGGACGCGGCGCAGGGTCTGCGTGTAGCGGTCGAACTGCAGGCGCGGGTCGGCGTCGGCGGCCGCCAGGACCTGAACGACGAGGGCTGCGAGGTCGGCGATCGCGGCGCGATGCTCGGGCGCGGTGTGAGTGTTGGCGCGTCGTGTCAGGGAGGTCTGCGCGTGCGCGAACTGGCGGCGTAGGTGGTCGGTGAAGTCGCGTTCGCTGCGCGGGATGGGACGACCGTAAACGACGCTGCGCCGGGAGTGAGTGAACGCCGCTGACTGGGTGTGCAGCGCCAACTCGACGACCTGATCGGCTGTCCAGTCGCGTGCGGCCAGGCTCATCAGGGTGCCGTGCTGAGGGCCGGACGCGGTGCCGGGCGGAAGATCGCCGCGCTGATGGAGAAGGCTTTGGACGGCAGCGGGAAGCGCCTGCAGTCGAGCTTCGATGTCCGACGCCGGCATGGTTCGGGTAGCCGGTGATGGTTGTGTCGCCGCGCGGGAGGAGGGTCTGACGGCGTTGATGGTCCAGCGGCGGGTGTACCAGGAGACCGGGTACAGGGACGTGGGGTCGTCACGTCGCGGCGCCCATTGGGACACGCCGATTCTCGCGGCGGGGTCGCGGACTGGCAACGTCAACGGATCCGTGACTGGCGGCTGCGGGGAGCTGCTGTCGGCGTTCGTGGGCGGATTCGGGGCCGGTGCGGGAGCGTGCGGCGCGGGGGTGACGACGGCGAGTTCGGGGCGGGATTCGGCGGGCTGGAGGACTCCGGACCGGTCCTCGAGGACGTCGGCCGCGGACCGGACGAGAAGGTCGAGGACGGCGGGGGAGTCGATCACGCGGGCGTCGGTCGGCGTGGCGAGCTGCGCGGGAGTGGTGGTGGCGGCGGTGGCTGCGACGTCGAGCAGACGAGTGTGGAGGTCTGCTGGTGCGCGCACTGCGCCGGTGAGAACGCCGGCGGGGTCGGTGCCGGCGGGTGCACTGATCGTGGCGAGCTCGGCGGCGCCGCCACCGCGGTGCGGGGCACCGGGGAAGCGGATCGCGGCGGTCCGTGAGTGTGCCATCGGCGTCGCGTCGAAGGTGGGGAAGGTCCGGCTCATCCAGGCCGTGATGACAGCGCTGGTGCGCTTGTTCCACGGGGTGTGCAGGAGAACGAGGACATGGCGGTTGCGGCTGTCGTGGCCGTTGTCGTCGCGGGATGATCGGCTGACCAGGTGCGGGCATCCGAGCGTCGAGAGGAGGGCGCTGAAGGCGGTCGCGTCGGCGATAGGGTCGCCGCCTTTGCTGCCGTCGAAGTCGGCCGCGAGGACGGTGCGGAGGTGGCCGTCGGTCGTCAGGATTGCCCACGGGACGTTCGGTGCCGGAGTGCCGGGGATCGCGCGCCGTGCGGTGCGGTAGCGGTGCTCGCAAGTCGGATCGATCCGGTAGCGGCCGGGGTGGCTGGACCAGGCGCAGCCGATGGTGAACAGCTGCGTCCGTTCAGCCGCGGTGTGGTCGGTGCGTGGGGTGGCGGTTGTCATCGCGTTCCTGTGGCCGTGCGAACGGCCGGCGACTGCGATGAAGACCACCACGTCGAACGAGACGGGTGTGACGGGTGAGGCTGGTGGGTCAGTTGATGACACACGGAGGGTGCCAAGAACTGGACCCGTGAGAAGACAAGGGGGTACCCTGGCATCTGCGGATCCCTTCGAGGAGACGCAAACGACCGCCGTATCAGCCTTGGCCGGCCGATTCGGTGATCACCCCAAACTGAATGTCCCTACACCTGTGCACGTGTCTCACGTGACTGACCACTGGTGGGCCTTGCAGCACCTGGGCGAAGCTGGATCTGGCGGCGAAACTAGATCTTTTTGGGCGGTTCTCGGATTTCTCCGAGAACCGCTCTTTCGCGTTTCTGGGGGTCTGTTTGCGGGATTGGCGGTCCCGACTCCCGGTCAGCGAAAGAGCTTTCCTCTGTGTGCTGCTGCGGCCCGTCTGCGGTCAATCACAGTCGACGCGTGCGCGGGGTGCGGTCCATGCCGTTTGGGTGTACGACATGAAGCACTCGATGCTCTATCCAGTCAGTGGCAGCCTCCCGTCGATCGCGGAAATGGCCTCGACCGACATCGCGGCGAGGAGCTTTCGGGGCAGGCCGGTCGCCTTGGCGACCTTGGCAGCTGACTCGCCGGCACGCAGCTGGCGGATCGCGCGCAGGGCCTCGCCCGGCGAGGGAGGATTGTCGCCGCAGAACTCGGCGATGGTGTCGACGTAGAAATCGCCGAGGGATCCGCCGGTCGACATGCGCTGCTGAAGGATGTCGATCTCGGTGAGCACCTTCGGCAGTTCGTCGACGTGGTGAAGGCCGACCCAGACGAGCGCCGACCGCAGCTGCGGTCCGGCCAGGTACTCCTCGACAGCGTTGTGGTGCAGCTCGGTGAGCCGGACTCGGATGCTGGAGGCGTCGACGTCCTCGTCGGGAGTTGCCGGGATGGCGTCGTACTCCGGGGGCAGATCGACAGGCCGGCGTGACCATTCGCGCATTGCGGTGACGAGTTCGTCGGGGTGGTCCAAACCGACCACAAGCAGTGCGGCCACGATCTCTGTGCGGATACGGTTGTGTCGGCTGCAGAGCTTGGCGATGGCCGGGAGATTCGAAGCGTGGATCGACAGACGAGACATGGGGCGACGACCCTTGGTGGGTCGGCCGAACACAGTAGTCGACATGACAGGTCCTAATTTTGGTGTGGCTTCGAAGGTGCTCGAAGCGTACTTGACGATCTCGCGATCTCGCAATGATTCAGTGACTGCGTGTCAACGAATCTGCTGTGTTTGAAGCTACGGCGATCGGCGGCGAGGACGCGGCACGACACGCCGCCGCACCCCACTTTCTGTGACAAGTAGCTCCCGAAAGTCTCCGGGAAACTCGCTTTGCATAATCGGGCATCACCATTCGAAGCCACATGGGAGGCCCCGTGGGACTGCTCTCCGCACCAGAGCAAGACGACGAAAAGTCAGAGCCGAAGACCAGACGCAGCGGCAGACGAGCAGGCGGCAGGAGCGTTCTCGCACTGACGATTACGCTGCTGCTGGCGATCGTGCTGCTGCCCGGCTACCTCCTGGTCACCGCCATCGGCGTCTTCATCCACGAAGAGCGCCGTGTCCGCGGACGCTGGTACCTGATCTGGGGCGCCGCGTCTTTCCTCGTGGGCCTGATCGCCGCCGGCGGCACAACCGGTTGGGCTGGCTGGAATCTCGCGCAAGTCGGGCTGCTCTTCTCACGGTTCCTGCCCGACCCCAACCAGATGCCGGCCACCGCGCTCACCGTCGCGGCCGGATTCGCCGGCCAACCCCTCACCTCGGTCCTCGCGCAGCTGGTAGCGAGCGCACCCCTGGCCTTCCTGACCACGGCAGCGATCGTCCGCTACCGACGACTGGCTCGAGAGCAGCGAGGACAGATCGAAGGCGAAACCCACAGCAACCAGCGGCCCGTCGGCGTGCTCGACCGCGCTCGAAATGACCGCGAACGCAAGAAGATCGCGGCCGGCCACTACCTGACGAACTGGCCGCCGAACTCTGTGGACGAACACGATCCAGGCGCAGGCATCGAAGCTGGCGCCACACCCGCGATGCAGGAGGAGCAGCAGTGAGTCGACGCAACACTCCGGTCGCGACGTTCGGCACCGGCAAGTACGGCCACCCCGTCCAGCAGGAGATGCGGAATCTGGCGAAAACGATCCTCATCCTCGGGACCACCCGCACCGGCAAGACCCGCCTGGCGAACTCCCTCGCCCGTCAACAGTCGATCGAGCTCGGCAGCGGCCAGATCATTATCAACAACAAGCCCGATCCCGCCTTCGTCGCCGAGAAGGCCCGCGACGCCGAGCGAATGGGGAAGGACTTCCTCCACTTCTCGATGGCCTCCAAAGGGCCGCACTTCCAGCAGCTGCACCCCTACGAGCCGCCAGCGCCCTGCCACTACGACCCCCTCGAACGCGGATCAGGCGCAGTCCGAGCGCGCATGCTCATCGACTCGGTCGTCCACAGCGACACCTCCGACGTCTACCGCCGCACCGCCATGGAAATGGCTGGCCTGGCTTGGGATCTCGCGCGACTCACCGGATTCGACTACGCGACCACCCACCGCCCCGACGGACAGGTCACGCGCACTAAGAAGCGATCGATGCAGGTCCTTCTCGAAATGCTCGACATGGAGACCTTCGGGCGGGTCGCCGGCTGGCTGAACGTCGACATGGTCCGCAACCACCACCCGCACATGCATCCGAGCGATGCGCAGACCATGGTCGAGCAGTTCCAGTCCCGCGCGCGCACGATCGCCGAGGACGCCAAGAACAAGTCGTCGATCATGTCCTCGGCCGTGGCCGACACCCGCTCGATCACCGCCTCGTTCATCAATTCGTCCGCGTTCTTCCCTCAGTCCCTCAGTCCCGGCGCCGCACCCGGCATGCGCATCGATCTTCTGCGAGCGATCGTCCGCGGCGAGATCATCCTGTTCGACCTGTCGGCCGCCGACTACCACCAGGAGGCGACGATGCTCAACGCCATGATCCTGCTGGACCTGCAAAACACGGTGTCGACCTTGCGCGAGTACACCTCGCACATGGCGCGAACGGCCGCCGATCAGACACCCTGGCCACCGGTCATCCTCCAACTCGAGGAACTCGGCTCGGCCGCCGACGCCGCGTCCGCAGAAGCGCTCATCGGTCTGCTCAACAAGTCCGCCGACGTCGGTATCCGCCCCATCATCAGCTCCCAGTCCCTCGCCGACATCCGCAAGATCGGCGACGTCTACCTGCAGCGGATCGTCGGACTCCTCAACGACCTGATCACACTGCAGATGGGTGCCGACCCCGATGACCGGGACTTCTGCGACTTCTCAGGGGCGGTCACCAAGCAGGTCCCCCGCGAATCGGTCGAAGTCAAGAACAACCGGCTCAACCTGTTCATCGGCGCCAAGAAGGCGAAATCGGTGATGACCGATGCCAAGCCACTGCCACGCGTCCCGTACGGCAGCACGAAGGAACTCCGTTCCGAAGACGACGACGACATCCGCGAGATGCTGTGGATCACCAAGTCGCCCAAGCTGACTGCGGTCCACACCTGCGGACCCGAAGGTCCGAACAACTGGTCTGAGGTCATCCAGATGGTGCCCGTCGACGGCCCCGAGCTCGGCTACAAACCATTCGCAGATCCGGCAGCAGCCGCGAGGTCGGCCGAGGCCGCCAAACAGGCGACGATCAAACGGCTGCGCGCCCGCTACGACTCGCCGTTGTTCCAAGACCTGGAGAAGCTCAACACCGCCCGGCTGGAAGGCGTCGCGAGCGTCGGCGATGTCCTGTCCGACGCCGAGTACTTCGAGGCGCCACCCGAACCAGAGCCGGGGAGCCAGGTCGCGGAGGACAGCCCGTGGGGCAGCGAACCGGTCCCGCCGTTCGATGACGAACCGCCACTGAGTGAGCCGCCGCCGGACGCCAACCCGTTCGCCCAGTCCAGCTCGCCGTTCGGCGGCGACAACGACGGCGACACCGGACTCCCTCAGTTCTGATCGACGGCGCCGTCAGCGGAATCGCGACTCGGTGACGCGCGGGACGCAACCGTCGACCGTCCAACAATTCGGAGTCTCCGACCGCGAATCCAAGATTCGCACGACAGCGAAACGCAACGCCCTCACCTGCGCAAATGAGGTCAAGGAGTCGGGGAAACATGTGCCCTAGACTCGGGATCACATTCGAAGCCACACCTGTACGACCCCGCTGTACCTCGCCGTGACGCAGGCGCAGCCATTGGAAGAGGAGACGCATTGTCAGCTCCCGAAGCTGCCCCGCTCGCTCTGCGGCCGGCGCCGCTCGGCGACGGTTCCAGCTCGCGGTGCGGGATCTACGTCGATCAGGTCGCGCCGCTGAGCAGAGCCGCCGCAGCCCCACCCGGCACCGACGCCGATCTCATCGAATGGATCGATCTGCTGCGCGACTACCCGGTCAACAGGGCTGCCGCCGAGCTGCACCGCCGCCGGGCGGCCCGCACCGTGCCGCTGCCGTCGATCGATCTCGGAGCCCGGCACCGAGCATCCGACTCGGCTCCGACCGCCACCCCGGCCTCGGCGCCGGCCACAGCACCGCCAACGCCAGAACAAGCCGCCGATCCCGTCGACGACGCCGCGAGCGACCCCGGCTTCGACGAAGTGCTCGCCGACCCCGCCGATCTCGTCGACGACACCTACGACGACGGAGCCGCGGTCGCGGAGTACGTCTACCTGCCGTCCGAGGACGACTACAACCTCGATAAGAGGGGCCGCCGGAACTTCCACCATTGGGCGAACGAGGGCAGCGGCCACGTTGCCATCGACGAGGACGGCAACATCTTCACCGACGACGTCGGCGATTTCATCTACGTCAACAGCAAAGGAACCGACCTCCGCACAGGGCAGTCCAAGGCGTTCGTCGGGAAGCTGAAGAACCTCGTCAGGTCCGGCGGCGAAACCACCGAACCCCTCGCCGATGACCTGCCGCCCCTCTACGACGAGAACGGTGTGCCCGTCGAACACTTCGCGGTCCCGGCGATCGGCAAACCCGTCGGCGTCGTCACCGAGAAGACCAAGGGCAATCGTCGGATGGTGTTCGCGGCGTCCGCCGCCGTAGTGGTCTTCGTCGGCGGCGCTTTGATCGGAACCCTATGGGGCCGCGGCGCAGTCCCCGCCCAAGGCGTCGTCAGCGCAGAGGAAGCCGCCCTCTACCGACTCAGCCAACTGCCGGTATCCGCGATGTCGGCGTTCGGCGAACAGTACCTGACGACGTGCCTGACACACGGCGACCGGAATCAGATGAAGGCCCGGGCCGCACTCCTCGCGCAGATGTCAACCGGCGGCGCATCCCCCAGCTGCGGGTGGACCGACGGAGGAGAGCAGCAGACCCCGCAGTCAGTGGCCTTCACCGGCCGATTTCAGCCGATCGAGGGAAGCTTCGACTCCGGCACCGGCGCCTACCTGGACTTTCTGGTCTCCACCCGCCCTGGACAGTTCGCGACATACACCGTTCCGGTGTGGGTGCAATCAACAGCGACATCCAACAACATGTCGGTGATCGGCGACATCGGCTACACGCCGGGCATGAAGGTCACCACCCCGCAGGAATACGACCCGGAAATGGGAACCGACACAGCACTGGCAGCAGACCTGCAAACCAACCTAGTCGAACCGTTCCTGAGCGCATGGGCTGCCTCGAACCGAACCCAGATCGACCTCGCTGTCGCCCCGAACGCCACCGCCAACGCCAAACGCGGACTCCGCGGAACGGTGAAGAATCCCGAGATCCAATCGACCCTCGCGTACTCGCCGTCAGCTCCGGGGGACGGGCAGCCCGGCACCTACAGTGACGGCGACACCGCAACCATGGTTGTCACCGTGACCTGGACGGTGCCCGCCTCCGTGGCGGACCTTCCCGACTCGAAGCAGACCGTCGGCTACCGCATCAACGTCGTCAAGTCCTCGGGCAAGTGGGCAGTCGCCGACATCGGCGGCGGCGCCGTCAACTCCAGAGCTACCAGCGCCAACACCGACTCCGCCGGCAGCGGACAGGAGCCAGGGATTGCTGGGATAGCTCCCGACGCGACCGGCGGCCCCGTCGAGGAGTCGACCACGTCCACGACACCGTCGGTGGAGAACCAATTGGCGCCGTCAGCCTCGGTGGAGCCATGACCAGACCGCGGCTCGACCCGGCTAACGCGCTACCGCGCCCCCAAGAACTCTCTGGAAACCCGGAGAACCAACCCACCACCAGTTGGAGGAAGAAATGAACGCAATCTACGTGGCCGAAACCGTCACCAACACCGCGGCAGGCGTCGACAGCCTCGTCAACATGATCAACAACACCACCAGCCTGCTGAAGACTGTCGGTGTCGCGATCATCGTCTTGGTCATCGTCGGTGTCGGCATCTCGGTGATGTTCGGAGCATTCGGCTCCGGCCAGAACCTCCGAAGCAACTTCGCGAAGATCGGCATCATCATCCTGGGTGGTGTCCTCGTCGGCGGGGCGACATTCTTCGGTGGTGTCGCCGTCGGCACCGGCGAGCAGGTGACAAAGTCGCCGTCGTCGAACACCAGCGGCGTGAACTAACTCGGGTGACCTGATGGTGGAAGACAACGGCGCCCAGCGGCCGTACGCACTCGACTACACACCGATCGTCAAGCACCGCGGAAAACAGTTCACGATCGGCGACCTGTCGCTGTCGAAGATCAACGGTATCGACTTACAGTCGGCAGCGGTGGCATCAGTACCGGCAGTCATCGTGGGTGTCGGTTTCGCTGTCGTGTTCTTCATTACGGGCATCACGGTCTTCTTCGCCATCATTCCGGCACTCCTCGCCGCCATCGGCACCTACCTGTGGTTCTCGCGCGAGACGACTGACTCGCAGGCCCCTTGGGGGCGTGTGCTGATGGCGATCACTGTTCGGCGAAACGCGCCGGTCCGGATCAGCGGAGGTCTCCCGACCGTCAGATCGAGCAACGTCCTGTCCGAGCTCGTCGGACGCAAACATGCTGCGGCCGACAACTACCCGACGACGCTGCGGTGGCTCGTCATCGTCAAGCGCGGCGACCCGGCACACATGCTCGCCAGCGCCGCAATCCCCAACCGCACTGCCTACCGACCACGCCCGGCCGGAGTCGAGTTCGGCGTCGAAGACGACCAGTACATCTACGCGGACTGGATGGAATACCTCGCCAAGCCGATGGCCTGACCTGATACTTCACCGCTCACTGCTCGAGAACCGAAAGGAAGACACCTCATGGGGATCCTGATCATTCTGCTCGTCGTGATCTTGCTGCCTACGGGAGGTGCAGCCGCGTACCTCAAGATCGCCAAGAAGGGCGTCTTCGCCGAAGACCCGTCCTCGCCGAACAGTCGCGCCAAGGACCTCAAGGTCAAGGAAGTTTCCGATAACCGCCGCCTCGGCTACCGGTACTGCGAGGAGTTCCCGTTCTGGTTCATCAAGGACGGCGGAGTGTGGACAGGCGTCAAGATGGCGTCGACGACCGACGAGTTCGACACCGAAGCCGAGCAGGAATCGACGATCGCGCGCACCACCGAGGCTCGTCAGGCGCTCCTGAACTACTTCACGAACAAGGACCCCAAACGCGAGGTCCGCGTCCAGTGCCACGAACTGGTCCGCAACCGGCCGCCGGACACGGCCGAATGGCAGAGCAGCTACCACCAGTCCCAGTGGGATCCGAGCAGCCTGTTCACCGAACTGATCGACGAGCAGGTCCAGCCGCACATTGCCGATGCAGCCCCCGAACGCGCCCACTACCTGCTGATCCGGCTCGGTGACCAAACCGCGCCCCGCCGCATTGACCCGCTGGCGGCCATCGTCGACGCCGACGACGAACTGTCCGACGAAGTCTTCTCCACCGCCGAGCTCCGTAAGTACCGCCAGCTCGCCCAAGAAGTGATCCAGCGGATGGCTGAATACTCGGCGCCGATGTCCCGCGCTGAGCTGGCCTGGCTCATCCGCAAGCCACTGTCAGGGACGTTCCCTGTTGATCTGGACCGCGACTATTCGCGGACCCGATTTGCTCGTAACAGTTGGTTCGATCAGATCGCGGACTTCGATGGGTTCAACCTGAAGAGTCAGGCCGCAGTCCAGGTCAACGACCCGAACCCGACCAGCGAAGATGAACCAGCTTCCAGCTACACCGCAGTCCTGACCGTCTCAACCTCCGAGATCACGATCCCCTTCGACTACTGGAACGCGTGGGCGCGAACCCTGTCGGGACTGCCGAACCCACCGGAGATCTCCTGGCGATACGCGATGGTCTCTGAGGCCCTGTTCCGCAAGCAGATCCTGAAAGCCACCAACAACATCGCCGACGAGGTCAAAGACCGCACCAAGGACGGCTCCGAAGCGGCGCTGATCGACACCAAGTTCGGGGAGCTCGCCGGCGTCTCGGAGATGGTGCGTCAAAGTATGGAGACAAGGTCGACCGCCGGCCTGATCGGACAACTGCGGATCAGCATCACCGCACCGACCCTCGAGCTACTCGACATCGCCGAGCAGGACGTGCGCGAAGCGATGAAGAACTTCTGCAAACTCGAACGCCGCAAGAACATCCAGTACTTACTCGTCGAGGAACAGCTGCCCGGCGACTGCAGTGCGGCCAACGTCGGACGACTGGTGATGAACACCGACGCCGGAGGCATCGACGTCGGCACCAGATACACGGACCTGGACATCCTGTCCATGGCACGGATGGATTCCTCGCCTACCGTCGGCGACGACCAGACCATCACCGCACACGGCGACATCCGCGGCTGGTTCGGACACGTCATCGGGTACGCATCGGAGAACGGCAGCATCGTCCACTTCGATCCGTTCGTTCAGATGGCGCGAGACTCCGGTGCCGGCACCGCGATCATCGGTGCCTCCGGGCACGGCAAGTCGACATTGGCATTGACCCTGTTCTTCTGGGCCAGCGAATCCGGCGCGCAGACCGTCGTCATCGACCCCAAGAACGACTTCGAGGCGTTCGTGTACTACCTCTCGTTCGGATCCCAAGTGCTCGCTGACGGCTTCAGGGAAGACGCACGCCGGGGTGTCCTCGGAACGCCGCATTCGCGGTTCCAACCCATCAACCGCGATTTTTGGGCCGACACCAAGATCGTCTCACTGACCTACGGCGACAACGGTTCGATGGATCCGTGGCTGCTGACCGGCGACTTCGAAGACGGTATGCAGCTCGCTCGCCGCCAGGTCGAGCACCTCTTCGCCGACTACGACCCGCAGTCGGGGGCTCGAGTCCTCATCGACCTGGCGTTCGCGAAGATCCGCGAGAACTACGAAGCAGCGCGGGTGACCGACCCCGACCCCGAGCTGCCCAGGCTCGGCGATCTGATCACCGGCATCGCAGAGCAAGCCGAGTACTACCAGGAAGTGTTCAAGGCCTCAGACGAGGACCGCGTCGCGCAGATGCAGGCGCAGCAGCAGATCGGTCAGATCAAGGTCGTGCAGAACCGACTGGAGTCGGCGCGGACCTCCGACAACTCAAGACTCCTGTTCGGCTCAGACAACCCCGACACCGATGCTGCTCTGCGTGGCTTCAACCACCGCCGCACAGTCATCACCATGATCGGCTTCAAACTCCCGACCGACCCGGAAAAGATCAAAACCGACTCGGGTGCCCGCAACGCCAGCGCGGTCATGTTCACAGTCCTGTGGCAGGTGGAACGGCTATTCTCCGGTGCCGGCGACACCATTAGCCCGAACAAGAAGACCAAGGGACTTCGCCCCCGACTCCTCATCGTCGACGAGGGCTACATGATCACCGCGATGGAAGCCGGAGCGGAGATGCTCAACGTGGCCCTCCGCCAGGGTCGCTCACGGAACTTCGGGGTCATCTTCATCAGCCAGCAGGCTCTGGACATCGGCAAGATCGAGAACGCGGACCGCGGCGACGATGCCGACCCGGACCAGAACCAGTTCTCAACGATCTTCGTGTTCAAGCAGAAAGGCGACAAGGAAGCCAAGGACGCGCTGCGCCTGCTGCGATCTGGCGCCCGAATGTCGTCGGTCGAAGAAGATGCACTCGCCGAACAACTGCGACTCCCGCCGGGCTACTGCGTCATGAAGGACTGCGACGGCCGGGTCGGGACCGTCGCCGTCGACCAGATGTTCAAGGAACTGTTCGCCGCCTCCCAGACCAACGCTGTTGAGCGGCCCAAGTACCAGTCGGTGAACCCACCGTCAGATCCGCGCGACTGGACCCTGCTCACCGAGATCCGCGACTCCACCCGCCGCACCATCGTCCGCGACCGACTCAACGAAGCGACCGCGGAAGTCGTCCAGTTCGAGTTCCCCGAGTTCGCGTCGTCCTCCATCTAGCCTCAGAAGGGCCAGTACATGCCAGTCATCGCTACAGCACCGCGCGTGTGGGATGCCGTCGGACACCTCGGCAGTCGCACTCGCCGAGCGCTCGATGCAACCAACTGGAAGAGCGCCGCGAGCGTGCTCTTCGCGATGGCGATCCTGAAGGTGATGTGGGCGAAAGCCGGCGTGGGTGTCGCTGTTGTCTGGCTAGTGCTCGTCCTCATCGGAGCCGCCATCGTCCTCGGCCGGCGACGGTTCCCCCAGACCGCTGGAGTCATCGCCTCCTCGACCTTGTCGGCGACCGCCGTCGTCGTTGCAGCGTTCCTGTCGATCGCCGCCAGCGGTCTGCCGGTGGTGTCGTGGCCGGTGATGCTGTCGGTCCCGATGCTGCTGATCGTGACGGCGGCGGTGTTCGTCGCACCACACCGCGGCGTCCACACCGGATGGAGTGTCGCGCTCGGCCAGACACCGATTGTTCTCGCGCTGCCCGTCGGAGTGATGGCCCCGACATCGGACTGGACAGCGCTCGTCGCGGTCGGGACGTTCATCGTCGCGATCACGGGGGTGTACTTCCGGTCCCGACACGCCGAGCCGACTCAGGGTCGCTGGCGCCGCGTCGGCCGGAAAGTCGGGATGGGCGCGGTGGCGGTGTTCGCAGCCGTCACGGTCTCGCTCGGTGCGCCCGGAGCAGCGTCGGGGATCTTCGGTATCGGCGACATGGTGGAGTCGATCAAGAACGACATGCTCTGTTCGTTCACCCGCCCCGACCTGACGCAGCAAGGCGTAGGCACCGGACCGGAATCGATGCTGCCGTCGCGGAACTTCGGCCAGGTCAAAGGCTTCTCGAACGTCAATGAGACACCGTCGTACTCCGACCAGATCGGCCAGTTCGACCGCCTCGGCGCCAACCAGTCGATGGACAACTACACGCTGTATGAGATCGCCGGGCTGCGCGGCATCAAGTTCGTCAACTGGCAGAAGAACGACTCCGGAGACGAACAGTGCTCGATCATGCCGTGGCTGTCAGTGACCAGCGGAAACATGATCATGAGCCTGAACACCTACATTCTGCAGGGAATCATCACCCTCAAGGAAATATCCCAATCGGGTAGGCCATTCGAGTTCCTCTACGACAAAACCATCCCCCTCGTCGACACCCTGTTCAACGGCCTCTTCATCCCCGCCGCCGCCTTGATGTTCGTCCTGCTCGGCATCTCAGTAGTCGTCCGCGCCGTCAGCGGCGGAAATGGCTTCCGCGAGGCCGTCGGCGATATGTGGGGGACAACGCTGGCGGTCATGGTGGGCGCGATGCTGTTCAGCGGCCTGACCGTCGCCAACTGGTCGAACCCCGATTCGAGTGGGTTCTTCTACTTCGGGTCGATGCTGGACTCGGCGACCTCGAGCGTGAACTCCGCAGTCGCCGAAGCCTCATTCCGCGCACTGAATCTGGACGGCAGCTCCTCGCTGTGCAAGCAGCCGCGACCAGTTCCGGCCGCGACTGGACAGGACGAGGCCTACGTCGCGGCAGCTCCAGGACAGCGGTACTCCTCATGCATCTTGGCTGAAGGCCTCGCCTACCGGCCGTGGGCGCTGGGCCAGTTCGGCAGCGCAGGCAACGACCAGATCAGCCCCGCGGAGAAGACCACCCGATTCGGAGACCCACGGATCGGCGGCAAATCGAACCTGGTGACGTCCAAACCAGACGCAAAGGGTCAGGGCGTTCCCTGCTACAACAACTACCTCGGCTGCGCCGACATGCGGTCCTACCTCATCGCCCAAGAAGGTGGCCCCAGCTTCGACGCCGCCCGCAAGGTGTGCATGCAGGACGAAGGTGACTACACGCACCTGATCCAATGCGACCCCTACCATGCCGTCGCCAACCAGCTGGTCCTGCTGGAGAAGAGCAACAAACCGTCGATCGCGAACGCTGCCGGTGGCATCAGCCGCTCCTACCACGGAGAGGGACTGTTCCCGCACCTGACGCAGTCAATCGTCGCGCTGGTGGCGAGCCTCATCGTCGGCGCCGGCGTCGGCGTGATCAGTGTGATGTCCCTGTGGTGGCAGTTCATGCTCCTGGTGCTATTCATCACCGGCGTCCCCCGACTCATGTACGCGTCGTTCCCGGGGCGGGCCAGCGCACTCAAGGAATACGGTGCCGACTTCGTCTCCACCTTCCTCCAGCGCATCGGATACGGGCTGCTGTCGCTGGCGATGATCGCCGGTGTGGCACTCATCTTCGGTGCCGGTATGGCCATGGGCCTGAAGATTCTGTTCACCGCCCTGCTGATGTTCGGAATGATGCGTTCGTTCAAGAAGATCCAGGACGCGATGAAGATCAAGGGGTCGACCATCGAAGGCCCGGCAAGCACAGCAAACCGCACCACAGGCTTGCTTGGCGGCCTTGCCCTCTACAAGGGGGCAGAGATGGCCGCGAAGACGACCGGCGCGACTGTGCGGGGGACCGGACGCGCTGGCGCGTGGGCGGTTCGGAAGCCGAAGCCCGACTCAGCGACCGTCGCCGCGTCTGCTGCGGCCGCCGCGGTCGGCGGTTCGGCGGGATCGAAGACGGGGGCCACCATCGGGGGAGCTGGCGTTGCGGCGCCGCCGCGGTACTCGCCGGTCCGGCGTGCAGCTACCGGCGTCGTGTCCGGCATCAACAAGGCTGACGAGAAGGTCGCTTCCGGTGCTGCTGCAGTCGGGCGCGGCGCGCTCGTTGTCGGTGCCCCGATGCGTCGCCCGGCTGCGTTCGCCTCCGATTGGGCCGCCGACAAGGCGCACCAGGGACTTCAGCGCGGCCGTGGTGCCGGACGCCGGATGGACCGTGCGTTGGGAGCGAAACTGCCCGCCTCGAAGGTCGATGGCGAGTCGACGCAGACAGCGACCGCGTTCGGTAAACGAGCTGTCGCGACCGGTAAGGAAAGGGTGGAGTCGGCGGTGTCGTACCTGACGCCCCGCGCCTACGCCGACTACCTGTCGCCGGAGTTTAAGGCTCGCGCCGATGCTCGCCGCGATGCAGCTCAGGCCAAGGGCAACACGTACCGGCCGCGCAGCTTCTCCGAATGGGAAAAGGGCCGGGACTTCGAGAACCGGCTGTACAAGGCCCACCGCATCGAGCGCCGTGGCGGCGGCGGGCAGTAACAGGAAACCTCGCCCCTACAGTGTCCGAACACAACGTTGGAGAGATCAATGACCGATCAGCCCTTCCCTCCGAAGGTGCCCCTGGACACCGGCCTCCGTGGCGGCGCGCATCGACCCGAGGCAACCCCGGCCGAGGCTGCTCCGGCGGCACCTGCGGTGGAGGCTGTGGCCGCCGGCATCGACGTCCAGTACTTCCTCGACGATCCCAGTGAGGCGTTCCTCGTCGTCGAGTTCGCCGACGGATCCGCCGCCGAGGTCCCCCTCAGCGAGATCAAACTTGCCCGACTTCGCGCTCAACTCGACGCGCA
The DNA here is from genome assembly GCF_039946255.1 of Gordonia aichiensis. Taxonomy (GTDB): domain Bacteria; phylum Actinomycetota; class Actinomycetes; order Mycobacteriales; family Mycobacteriaceae; genus Gordonia; species Gordonia aichiensis_A. Next base: position 120,236 of record NZ_JBCDWL010000007.1, read on the forward strand.
GGCCGAGGCGCTCGCCCGTGCGCGCTGGGAGCTCGGCGGGGGAGAGCCCGACGACTTCGTTCCCGCCGAGAACGTGGCGCCGATGGCGGCGATGGGTGAGGCTGCACAATCTGCCGATCCTGCGGCAGAGGTCGTCGATGACGACGAAGGGCTCCTCGCCGCAGTCGACCGCAAGACCCGCAACTGGCGCGACCCGCTGCACGCCGGCCCCGTGCTCGATGACCTGCAGAAAAAGGAATACAAGGGCCGCAATGTCGGCAGCATTCTGCTGTACGCGCTGATCGGTCTCATGGCGCTGGGACTGCTGGTCAACGCACTCATGTTCGGCGGTGTGCTGTGACCGTCGCCCACCCGCCGCGCCAGCGCGTCTCGGCATCGCCGACCAGCACTCTCGCGCCAGCAGCATCAACTGCATCGACGCCAGAGGCCAGTCACATGCCGGTAACGACACCCGCGGTGGCGCCTTGGGGCTTGACCTTGATCACGGTGGCATGGCGGCGGTGGACAGCGCTGCTGCTGCTCGGCGCAGTTCTCGGCGGCCTCGAGGTCAGCAGCCAAGCAGGCCTGGTCCTGGTCGTGGTCGCCGTCATCGACATCGTCGCCTCGACGGTGTTCTTCACAGTCCGCGGTGCCTGGCGTAAGTCGCGGGGCAGACGTCGCCGGAGTCGCCGGTGAGAGGCAAGACCGCAATCCTGTCTGCCGTCGCGATCGCACTGCTCGGCAGCAGTTGCAGCAGCCCTGAGACCGCGGAACCATCACCGACCCCCGAGCTCAGCATCCCCGGTCCAGAACAGTCCGACTCAGCCACGCCCAGCGAAGACCCTGACATGCCGTCGCACGGAACGGACTCTGGCAGAAGCACGCCGGTCGCTAGGCCGGGCCGCAGCGATGCCGCTGTCGCCTCGGTCTGCGAGGCATTCGTCGTCGGGTACGCCGAGTTCAGCCCGTTCGACTTCGAGCCCGCGCAGGACTGGCAGAACCGGTGGAAGCAGTACGCGACGCCGTCTCTGCTCGGGCGATCCCAGGTCACCTTGAACAAGAAGTGGGCGTGGACTTGGCAGACTTCGAGGAAGGCGTTCGACGTCCGGATCCTCGAACCCGGCGAGATCATCACTGCTGACCGTGACTCCCTTCAGCGAGTCGTTCGCGTTCAGGCAGACAGGCTGATTCTCGGGATCAACGAAACCGGCGACAAAGCTCGCACACAGAAGCTGACGTTCCTGTGCGACATGAAACTCAACGCGAGCGGCAACCGTGCGCTCGTCGACGACGTTCAACAGACTCCGGACGGCCCGCCGAGGGGCGACTGACATGACATCCCCGAATGCCGGCCGCCCGCCACGTCAGCGGGTGAGCGCTGCGGGTACGCCCGCTGGCGGGAAGAAGCCCGACAGCACTAAGAAGAAGGTCGCCAACGAAGCTGTCCGCAAGGGAGCCGCTTCAGCGATCAGCGGAGTAACAGGCGGTGTCGGCGCGCCTGCCGCCGCAGCCCTGACCAGCCTCATCGGTACAGACGAGAAGGCTAAGAAGCGGCGACGGCAACTGTACTTCGCCGTCGGAGCCATCGTCTTGACTCTGGCGGTCCTCGTCGGTTCGCTCCTGGCGATGGCGCTCGGCTCAGCGATCCTCGGCGGCGGCTCCGGAGCCGCCGGCACCAGCAGCGTCGAAGACGGAACGTGCCTGGACATCACAGCGCCCCGCGTCACCGATGGGGGCGGCCAGAACAACGGACGAACCGCCGCTGCAGGCAGTCTCGGCGCACCCTTGGATGCGGTCTACATGCAGTCCGCATCAGGGTTTGGTGGCCGCGACGCGCCCACTGCCGGAGCCACCAGCTGGCATGACGGCATCGACTTCAGCGGCCCCGGAATCCATGGGAAGCCGATCTACGCCGTCGCCGACGGCGTCGTCGAACAGGCTGGCCCAGCGAGCGGGTACGGCAACTGGGTGCTCCTCAATCACACGATCGGCGGTAAGCGGGTCACAACCCTGTACGGGCACATCGAGGACGGGCACCTCAAGGTCAAAGCCGGCGACAAGGTCAAGGCCGGACAGCAGATCGCCGACGTCGGCAACGCCGGCGTCTCGACGGGGCCGCACCTGCACTTCGGTGTGTACCCCGGCGGCTGGAAGTCCGGCGCCGGGGTTGACCCGATGCCGTGGCTGTCGAAGTTTAAGGCGGTTGGCGGCCAGCAGCCCGGATCGAACCCGCGACCGCAGAACCCGCCCAACGGAGGGGAAGGCCCCCGCGCTCCAGCATCGTCGGATGTGGTCACCGAAGCCGACTGGGACAAACTCGCCGCACTGGAGTCCGGCGGCAACTGGAAGATCAACACCGGCAACGGGTTCTCCGGCGGCGTGCAGTTCACGGCGTCGACGTGGGCCGCCAACGGCGGCACCGAGTATGCGCCCGAAGCATGGAAGGCCTCCAAGGAACAGCAGATGGAGGTCGCCAACAGCGTCCTCCGAACCCAAGGCTGGGGTGCGTGGCCGCCGTCAGAGCGGGCCGGGATCCGCGGGAAGAAGCCAGCACCTGCGGGCACGTTCTTCGGTAAGGGCTCGGCTTCCAACTCGAGCGACCCGTCGGCGTCGGGCACGCCCACCGACCTTCCGAAGTCGCCGAAGGGTGACGAGCGGAACCTGCAAGCCGCGGCGCAGCGCGGCATGCGGCTGGCGGCCCAGCAGTTCCCCGAGGTCCCCTCGATCGGCGGCTATCGCGGCGACAACGACCCCAAAGACCACGGCACCGGCACTGCGATCGACATCATGGTGCCGAACTATCAGTCGGCGTCGGGAATCACGCTCGGCGACAAGATCGCCAAGCTCTACATCGACAATGCCGGGGACCTCAAGGTCAAGTACGTCATCTGGCGGAACAAGATCTGGCAGGGCGGATCCTGGTCGGACTACGGTTCCAGCGGCGACGACAACGCCAAGCACAACAACCACGTCCATGTCAGCTTCAAGCAGTCCGGACCGCCGACCTCGTCCGTCACCGGGCTCGCCGGCACCGGGCCAGGACAGGGCAGCGACGAGGCCCCCGACGGCGCCCAGCCCTATCCGCCGACCGGGGATCAGAAGAGTCAGAACCTTTCACCCGAACAGCAAGCGAACATCAAGGGATTGATCTCGGCGGCTCGCCGATCGGGAATCAAACCAGCTGGCCGCGCCGCGGTCCTCGCGATTGCGTACGCGGGGGCACAAACCAACTTCGTGTCCCTGACCCCGACGAGCGATGACAAGCGGACCGGTATTTTCGCCGAGGTCAAACTCGAAGGGTCCGACAGCGGTGACCTGTCGAACCTGGTGAACGTGCCGTATGCCGGCAACCGGTTCATGGACAGGCTCAAGGAAGTCGCCGACAAGGACCGCGGGTGGGCGCGCAAACCGCTCGCTGACGTCCTGGTGGAGATGTATCCCGAGCAGGCGACGCGGGGACCTGAGTTCGGGTCGTGGGAGCAGCTGTCGATCGGTGCGGTCACCAAACTGTGGAGCGACCCCGCAGCGGCAGCGAACGCGGCGATGCAACGAGCGAGCACCGACGTCGAATGCACGCAAGGGGTGACCGGCGGCCGCAAGCTGAAGCCGGGTGCGGTCCCCGAGCGTTTCGTGAAGTGGATCGAGCTCGCCGGACAAATCTGCGAGGGGATGACTGCGCCGCTGCTGGCAGCGCAGATCGAGCAGGAGAGCGGATTCAACGAGCAGGCCACGTCGAATACCGGCGCGATGGGCTCGTCGCAGTTCATGCCTGGCACCTGGCCGACGTGGGGCAAGAAGGTCGACGACAACGGTAAGCCGATCGGGCCAGGCGGGTCGGGCAACCCGCGCAATGCTGCCGACGCGACGATGGCGCAGGGGCACATGATGTGCAACGACTACGACGCGATCGTGAAGCTGATCTCCGAAGGCAAGGTCAAGGGAGACCCGGTTGCGTTGACCCTGGCCGCCTACAACGCCGGTCTCGGCGCCGTCATCTCCGCTGGCGGGATGCCTTCCGGCGGTGACTACACCACGCAGACCCAGCCCTACGCCGAGAAGATCATGGCTCGCGCGAAAGAGTTCGACGGCGGCGGAGGAAACCTCACCGGAGGCAACGGTGGCACCGGAGCGGGCACAGGAAAGTACAAAGAGATCGTCGAGATCGCGATGGCCCAGCGAGGGAAGCCGTACGTGTGGGGAGCTCGCGGCCCCGACGCGTTCGACTGCTCGGGCCTGATGCAGTACGCGTACAAGAAGGCGACCGGCGTCGACATCGGCGGCTGGACAGGCGCCCAGTATCCGCGCGGCATCAAGATCAGCCAGCAGCAAGCTAAGCCCGGCGACCTGGTGTTCTCCGCGATCGGCGAGCAGGGTGGCGCCCCCGGCCACGTCGCCATGTACATCGGCGACGGAAAGGTCGTTGAAGCGCAACAGGCTGGCGTTCCCGTCAAGGTGTCGCCGGTCCCCAAGGACGGCGTCTACATGCAGTTCCCCCTCGACCGCGACTACAAGAATGCCGCGTGACGGCAAGGAAGGCCGACACAATGCTCGCCATGCAAACCCATCGACATCTACGGCGCGCGGCGGCGACCGCTGTCGCGGCCGCGACACTGCTGACAGCCGTCGCCTGTGGAGGCCCGGCTCCGGCCCCTGACGCCGGTGATTCGGCCGCGCCCGAGGCTCCGGTGACGCAGGCGCCGGCGAGGCCGACGCTCCCGCGGCCGGAGCCGGGAGATGACGGGAACGATCCGCTCGCACTACTGGTGACGATGTGCGAGACGGTGTTCACCCGAGATGCAGGAACCGAGAAGAGCTACTCGGACTCCTATCGTCGAGCCAAGCCGCTGATGACGGCCGCGTTGGCGAAGGATCTCCTTAAGCCCGCGACCGTGGAGCGCCCGTTCCCGCAGTGGGTGCGGTGGCAGAACGAGAAGGCTTGGATCCAAGGCCGCTGCACCGTAACCACGTCCGAGCACCCTGTCGACACGCCGACGTCGGTGGCGCGGGTCCTGGCCGTCACCGAGACCGCCCATCCCGGATCAGACGCTGACAGCACGACGACCACACAGGACTGGGTCGTGTATGCCACCGCAGGCAAGGGTGATGACGGGTGGCAGGTGTCCCAGTTTCGAGTCCAGACCACATAGACGACACGGTTCGAAACGTTTCGAGTGTTTCTGCCCGTGTGGAAATCGACCTCGTAGCGTGACCATCACCGTCGGTGAACACGACGGCCCGCAGCCACAAGCCGGACCGAACGAGAACCACCCCATGGCCCCGCGAACCGCCAAAGATGCTTGCCGAGCTGGTGCCGCACACGAAACGCGGTCACCGATAGCGTCAACACCAACAGCAACCGACAGCACACCAAGGGGATAGGACATGGAAAAGCGCGGCATCGTCAGCGACTCGATCAGCACCGCGGGCGCAGCATTTCGCAGCATGAGCCGCAGCGATCGGCAACACGATCGCGACCGGCTGGCCATCACAATCCTGCTCGGCGCACTCGCTGTGCTCTGGGCCATCGGATTCTCACTGTTCTTCTGGGGGAACGCCGGCAACGGACTACTCCTCGTGGGTATCGCCGCAGCGATCGCGACCGGAGCCTCCTTCGTCTACGCGACCAGGGGAGCGGCCGCAGTGCGTGTCGTCGGAATCGCGAGCGCTGCCATCACTGCCTGGGTCGGCTGGATCGGCGGACTGAACTGGGGCTTGTCCATCGGTGGCGCTGTCCTGACGGTCCTGCTGGTGCTCGGAGCGGTGGCTGGACGCACGCGCCGACTCCCGCGACTTCTCGCAGGGGCGATCGTCGCGGTGATCCCGCCGACGACATTCCTGCTGTCGAAGATCATCGGCGGATGGGTACTCCTGATCGCAGCTCTCCTGGGTGCAGCGTTCGTCGCCTGGCAGATCAACCTTCCGAGACGGGCCGTCGTCCGGGAGGCGTCCCGCCGGTCATCGATCCCGATGCTCGGCAGCGGACTGTTCACTTTGTCCTCGCTCCGAGTCGATCCCCCTACGGGCGTCGACCAGCAGACGCTGATCGAGCGTGTGGAGGCAGACCAGGCGACCGCTCGCGCGTTGGCTGAACTGCCCGCAGGGTGGTTCACCTTCCACTCGCGGCAGGCCTACACCGGCGACATCATCGACCACGTCGTTGTCGGCCCACCCGGAGTGATCGCACTCCGCTCGGAACGGTTTCCCGGGCACCTTCGACTCGATGAAGCGAACATCACCGATGTGGGGGTTCCGGTGACAATGGACGAGGCTGACACCGGGCTGGTCGTCTCCGAAGTGCTGTGCGAGACCGCAGCAGCGATAGACCATCACCTGCTGACCCCGAATCGTCGGCGCGTCACGCGAGCAGTCCTGGTCGCCCACGACGGCACCATCGACGGGCCGATGCTTATGCAGCAGGTTGTTGCCGGCGGTGTCTCGGACGTCGTGACATGGGTGACCCCGGCAACCCTTGTCGACTACCTGATGTCGCTGCCGACCGCGGGTTTGGACGCGCAGTTCGTCGAAGACCTGGCGACGGTCGTGGACTTCCAGCTCCAACCCGCCGACTGAGCGATCAGGGGACCGGAACGCAGAGGTAGTAGCGAAACGAGTGAGGCTCCCACACCGCCCGGTGTGGGAGCCTCACTCGTTTGTCTCAGGTGCGGTCAGGACGCTGCCCAATGCGGCTGGTCGGTCACCGGCGCGTTGTTGAGGGAGCGCGGAGCGTTCTCGACCATCTCCTTGAGGATCGTCGCAGCCTTGATCAGGGCGATCGTCAGCAGGATGAACGCCGGCCACAGGTACTTCGCCTGACTGTCATCAGCGAATGCGAGGTACAGGATCCCGCAGGGCAGGATGCTGGCTGCGACGCTCAGCCATGCGCGGAGCAGTCCGCCACGCAGCAGCGCCGGCCCAGCCAGCAGCAGCGTGATGAAGCCGGCAATGATCATAACGACGGCGTGCATGGTGTTGCCTCCTTCGGTGAGACGGTCTCTGCGCCATACGGTATGACACGGGTTTCCCCTAGCATACGGCTACGACAGAACAGGGTGCGGAACTCGCTGAATCGGTTGCCTGCGCCGACTAGCTGCCGTCGGTGTAGAAGTTCGGCTTGTTCTCCGCTGATTCGCGGTCGAACCAGTTCACAACGGTTCCGGTGAAACTGGACGTCGGGCCGAACTGGGTAGCGTTTGGGGCAACCGCGACGACGAAGAATCCGTCCGCCGTGCTGTTGTTCAACGACGCGCGGCCGGTCATGGCCAACCGGTCCGTATCTACCGACAGCGATCCAGTCGCCGAGGTGTTCTCGGCGCAGGTGAGCTCGTCGGCGCCATTGTCCTTGAGGACCTGTGCTGCCGCGGCCGACACCTTGTCGGTGACCTGCATCGGACAGGTCTTATCGGCCTTGGAAACGTACTCATCGCCCGCGGGCGTCGGGGCCGGCGGAGTGGACACGATCGGGTTTCGGTCCTGCGGGAGACCACCGATGATCACCGTCGTCGGGAACTCGGTATTGCCGGCGTCGATGGTGAACGTACACGTCGGGACACCTGCGATGCGGCCGTCGTCGTGCCCAGTGACCTTCGCGGTTCCCGCGGCATTGCTGGTGCCGTAGACGTTCATGGCGCCGACGGTCTTGGTGATGCCGTCGACGAGAGCGTCAGAGCAGCCACCTGCGTCGTCGATCGCGGCGAGGAACGGCGTGAACGGGCCGACCGGAGCCGGGAGCTTCACCTCAGAGGCCGGCGAGCTCGACGATGGGCCGCCCGAGGGCGGGTTGTCACTGCTGCCGCAGGCAGTCATGGCTAGCAGTGCGCACGCCCCCAGACTCGCGGCTGCTATGCGTCGATTGAACACAGTCACTATCGGCTTCCCATCTTCTCGGTGATCAACGACAACAGTGTCAGGTCGAACACGGTGCTGTCGTACTCAGGGCTCGGCGTCACTTCATCGAGCCGTTGATCGACCTTGTCCATCGTGCTCTGGAAGCGGCGACCGTCCGCCTGCAGAGACCGCCACGCGCCACGAGCTCCGGAGCGTCGTTTCCCGCGCCGCCGAGACTGTTTGGTGATCGCATCGCGTGCCCCGCCCCCGGGGCGTTGCCGCGGCTCGGGATCACCGTACGGCTGATACCCGGTGTCATCGACCGGCTCCCGGACAGGTTCGATCCCGTCGAGGAGGTCTTGCGTTTCGTCGACGACGTCGCTCCAGCGTCGCGGGACGACTGGAGTCGCCAGCGAGGGGTCGGAAGCGATGCCATCGCGGCGCGCACGCTGCTCCTCACGGCTGAGTGAGGTCCATCCGCTGGCGCCGCCGGCGGCGACGGCTTCCATGCGTGCCTGGGCGATCGCCGCTCGCTGCGCAGCCTGATGGTGCCGCTTCTGCCATTCCTGCCATTCGGATCGACGGCCCTGCGACATATCCATTCGCAGTCGTGCGTGCGCCATGTCGAACCGTGCGTCGCCGAGCTGCTGGTGGTAGGTCTGGGCGTGAGTGTTCGCAGGCAGGGGCGGCATCAGCGACTGCTGCTCACGGCGGTAGCGGTCCATGATGCGACCTTCGACGACCTGTGCAGCGAGCTTGCCAATCGTCTTGTCTTTCGGGTTCTGCCCGACCAGGTGCTCGATCTCGGCGAGTGTCTCGCGCTGGAACGCTGCCGTGGCGTAGAGGTCGGCGCGGCGACAGGCGACGTCGCGGGCGAGGTCGAGGGCGTCGGCCTGCAGCTGCGCGCGTTCACCTTCAGGTGCCTCGGACAGCGCGGCCGCCACCCGCTCAAGCCTGCCCTGAATTGAAGCGAGCGCTCTGCGCTGGCAGGACGGGCATCGGGGCCCCGGTTTGCGTCGGCACACGAAAAGTTCCTCCTCTGATGCTGGAACCATTGTCGCGCAGACGTTTCACCACGCCGGGAGGTCGCAGGAGGGGCGACTAGATGACGTCGTTCTTGCATCAAATCCAGTCCCTGGTATCGTCCATCACAGCGCCGAATCACCTGAGATTCGGGAAACTCCTGGGTCTTCGATGTTCAGTCCCAGTCGCTTACCGGCTCACCGCCGAACGATGCTCAGCGTCGAACGATTGCGGTGGCTGATTTCCGCGACCCAAGGAGAACTCATGGCAATCCCACACTGCTCGGACCGTGCGTGCACGGTGCCGTCAGCCCTGTGTGGATCCCATGGCGCGACAGACCACCGCATGCCATGGCGTGCGGTTGGGGCCGGCCCTCGGGGTCACTGTTTCGAAGCCACACAAATCGGTTGGTGAGAGCTGGCAGCGCGCCAGTTCTCACCGACCGGACCCCATGGCACAGGCCCCGGCATGGCAGAATCTAGGTCGTGACGACGACTCCCGAGCTCTCCGACTTCGCGCTGGCGCTGAACCAGCTGTGCGATCAGAGGTGGCCGAACGGGTCCCGATCGGCGAACCGCGAGATCGCTGCGGCAGTGGCCGAACACACCGGACGCAGTATCGACCGCCAATACATTCACCGACTCCGCAACGGCGTCGTCCGAAGCGTCAGCAGTGAGGTCCGTGACGCGATCTGCCTGTTTTTCGACGTCCCGCTGACATACTTCTCGTCTCCGGCCGGTGATGGCACTCTGACCGAGCAGATGAAGGCCCACAGCTTGGCGGTGGCCGGGCTGCGGTCCTCGGAACTGTCGGATGAAGGGCGCCGCGACCTCGAGCGCGTCTTCGAGGAGGCCTCGGCGATCCTGCGACGTGAACGCCAATGAGAGGGCTGCGCAAACCCTTCCTTGTCCGCCGCATGGATGCTATCGCCGAACGTGTCGCCGCGGCCTGGTGCCGCGAGAACGGCTGGCAGTGGGAATCATTCGAGGAACTCGTCTCCCAGGAGACAGCGGTCGAAGTGCTGACCATCGTGTCCTCCAACTTCGTCTCTGGTGAGGTCAGCGGCGCGGCACTCTGGGCGCCGTGCGGAACTCGTGCGTGCATCGTGGTGCCCGACTCGGTTTCCCTGGAACATGCCATCCACGTCTGCGCGCACGAAGCGTGGCACCTGATCGCCAACCACGCGGGCTGCACCAATGGACCCGGCGAGGCAGAGGCTGAACAGTTCGCAGAGCGTGTCGGTGAATGTGTTCGCACTCGCCGCCGCGGCATGTCAGGTCAGTGGGCCGCCGCGCTCGGTGCCCACTGAAGTCGCTCGTATGTCTGTTGCATTCGATCGCGACATCGCGACGTTCGTCATGCTGATCGGCGCGGCCATCGGCCTGTCGCTGGGCATCGTGGGCGCGATCAAAGCCCGCACGCCGACGCTGCTGATTGGCGTGGCAATCCTGTTCTACTCGCTCACCGGATTGACCTACGTTCCGCTGATGGGGTCACCTGCCGAACCGATCGACATGATGTCGCGGGCGTGGGGTGCGATGACAGCGATCATCGCTGGCGCGTGCATTCTGGGTGTCGTATCCGAGACCCGGAGCACACTGCGCGGGGCCGCAGACGAAGTGCGTTCGCGGTGGACGATCTTGCTGTCGATGCTCGCTGCCATCTCCTTGGCAGCGATCTACTACGTCCTCCAGCCGTACCGTAATCTGCCTGCGTCGGCGGACTTCCTCAACGAGTACGGACACCTTACCGGCGTCTTCATCTACCAGATCATCTTCGCGATCTGGATTGCTGTTCCAGCTAGCGCCCTCGGCTACTCACTGGCCCGCACACGGAGCTTCGGCTGGCCTCGATGGCTTGTTGCTGCGGGCGGAGCCAGTGCTGCAGCGTGGGGAATCTGGAAGGTCGGCGGCGTTTTCGGAACCGTCGCCGGCATTGAAATAGCGGCCGCGAGCCCTGTCTCGGTGGCCCTCGGCCTATCAGCGCTCGTGCTGTGTGTGAGCGGTCTGGTGATCATCCGGTGGCGCGAGCTGCTGGCTGCGCGCCGCGAACGGATCGCCTACCGGCAGGAGCGGGCCGCCGAAGACGAACTGTTCCGGGCGACCGGGTCCGGCAGCCCCTGATCAGCCTTCGCCGACCAGGTCCTTGCGGTACAACTTCCCGTTGTCATCGCGGGGTAGTTCGCCGCGGACGACGATCCGGCGGGGCATCTTCACCGACGCCAATCGATCGATGAGATGGGCTGCCACGCTGGCGGGATCGACCTCGGCGCCGGGCCGGGCGACCACGTGCAGTACGACCTGTTCGCCGAGATCGCCGTGTTCGGCAGGGACGCCCACGGCGGCCGCGTCTTCGATGTTGGGGTGGCTGAGTGCGGTGGCTTCGATCTCGGACGGGTACACGTTGGTGCCGCCGATGATCACCACTTCAGATGAGCGGCCGGACAGATACAGGAAGCCGTCGTCGTCCAGGTAACCGATGTCGCCGACGTCGATGAACTCCGGCTCCAGGCCTCCGTGGTTGAGGTACCCGAACCGGGGCCAGTAGTCGGCGCCGCGCACAAGCAGTCGCCCTTCGGTGCCGGCCGGGACAGGGGTGCCGGCGTCATCGACAACCTGGACGGCGGCGCCATCTGCGGGACGGCCTACGGAGCCGGGGTGCTCGAGCCATTCGTCGGCGGTGATCCAGGTGATGGTGCCAGCCTCGGAGCAGCCGTAGAACTCGGTGAGTGCGTTCCCGAACAAGTCGATAGCCCGGCGTTTGATGTCGGGCGGGCAGGGCGCAGCGGAGTGGATGACATGGGTCAGCGACGACAGGTCGTAGCGGGAGCGAACCTCTGCTGGCAGCGACAGGATCCGCGAGAGCATGGTGGGGACGACCTTGACGTGCTCGACGGCGAACTCGTCGATGAGGGCCAGCATGTGCTCGGAGTCGTAGCGCTCCATGAGGATCAGGTTGGAGCCCATCCGCAGAGCGAGAGTCGAGATCGCGTTCGGTGAGGTGTGGTACAGCGGCCCGGCGATCAGCGCAGTGCCTCCGTCGCGCAATCCCATTCTTGTAGCCGTGCTGCCGGCCACGGACAGGATCTGGGCCGCGGTCATGGTCTCCCGAGACACGCCCTTCGGTGCGCCCGTGGTGCCCGATGTGTAGATCAGGCCCAGTGAGGCTGCGAGAGCTCCCTCGACGTGCTCGAGGGTGCTGGTGTGCTCCGCGATGAGGTGGTCGACGTCGACGAGGTTGGCGGTGGGGGAGAGTGCGATGAGAACAAGCTCACGGCCAGCGAGCGCGGCCGCGGCGCCGGCGGTGTCAACGAACTCGGGGCCGACAAACAAAACTGTGATGTTGGCGTCGACGAGGACGTGCCGGATCTCGTGCGGAGTCCAGTGCCAGTTGATCGGGACAGGGCGTCCGCCGGCTGAGGCGATGGCAATAGAGGCCTCGACGAAATCGATGCTGTTGTGTGCCAGAAGCCCGACGTTGTCGCCGACGGCGACGACGTCGTCGTCGTGGATTGCCGAGGCGAGTCGTCCGGCCCGGTCGAGGCAGTCGGCTTGCGATCGGGAGATGCGTGTGTGGTCGGCGCGGGCGAGGGTAATCACTGGTCCGGTGTTCATCGAGTACGAGTGTTGCACACGTCATGTGGTCCATATAGAGTAGCGTCTGCGTTCATAAATGAACGTTTGCTTCGTGTTGGGGGAGTCGCTGGTGGTCGATGTGGGGTGTGGGCTTACTGGAGAAAGCCGTATGGCCCGGCACCGAGGTGCCAGGCCATACAGAGTTTCGAAGCCACACAAATAGACCCAGAGGAGACCACAATCTGTGGACTCGCTGCAATCGACTAATTGCGTGAAATACAACCGATCGCACATTGATGCGACCGGGACTCAAGTTCCGACCCGAAGGTTGTGTTCCTTGAGATTCTGCAACCCAGTCTAGTTGTAACGCACGCTGAGTCAAGCGGGCCGCCACATGCGACTGGATGACATGTCGGATTCTGTGCTTCTGGTCAAGACGAAGGCTTCCAATTGTCATAGTTCATCGTCATTGTCCGAAATCCATTGGATCCCGAACAGCCCCGCCACCCGCGACCACACGCGAGTGCTCGCCCCCGCAGAGGCTGTCGCATTCAGCGCATGCTCGACCATGATCTGAGCAGCCTCCTGCTCAATCGTCCCGCGAGCGAACAGCAGGAACCACGGTGAAGTCTGCCCATCACGATGGGTACGCCCGATCACCTGCTGGGCTGCGATCCCCGAGTACCGAGGCTGATGCATCAGCCCTACCCGCGGCGTCGACGACGCCCGCCTACCATCGGGCAACTCCTCGTTGGCATGCAAGCTGATCGCCGACGTCTTCGACACCACACACACCGGCTTCACACCCAACTGGAACGCCAACCGCTCCTCAGCGGCATCGTGATCACCGTAGATCCGCGAGCATGCGACACCTGCAGCCTCGATCGCCTCCGCAATCGGATCGGCGCCGGTGGTCACATGCTCGACCGAGATCACCACCTGCCGGCCCTTCTGGACCTGCGACAAGGCGAGCCCGACCGTGTGCCCCACCCGCAGAAACGACGCTTTCTGACGGAACCTGATCAACGCGGCGCGACCACCCTGACCATCACCACGGGTACGGGCGATGTCGTTCGCGAGACGGAACTCACGCCACTCCTGCTGGTATTCGGCCAACTGCGCCGCATCCAAGTCGACACCGATAGCCCGCACATGCGGCGCACCCCACGGCGCCGCTCGATGCACGATCGCCGATGGCCTCGCCGACGCCAGCCACCGCTGCACCTCCCCAGTCGACCGCTGCTGCAACGTCGCATCCTCGCGCGCCGCATCAGACCAGCGGTAGTCGCCGGGGGAGAACTGATTGGGCACCAGCGGATGACCCAACGCAATCAACCGTCGACCGACATCACTCCACTGGGACAGCCGCTCGCCACGCACTGCGGCAATCAAGGGCGCGAGAAGGAGGTACTCCGATGGATTGTGGCCGAGCGTGGCCGTCACCGACAGAATCGGAACCGGTCCAGTCCTGAACTCGGCGACCTTCTTCAACAGTTGGGTCCGCTCCGACGGGTGTCGGAAATTCTGGGTCTCATCAGCAATGACGAGATCGAACGACTCACGAATACCGCCGCGCGGGCCGAGCAGCCGCTTCAACTGATCCGGCGACGACACCACCCAATCCAGACCACCGTCCCCGACGCCGGCGATCGCAGCCGCCCACGACCGCATCGTGATCGCGGCCGGCCGATCGACAACTACGAGGACCTTCGCCGCCGGCCGATCAGCCAGGAAGACGCGGGCCGCCGCAATCGCAGCCAGCGTCTTGCCGACACCTGTGTCCGCACTCAGTACAGCGTGATTCCAGGCGCGCAGTGATGCCACGAGCTCGGCGGCCATCTCCTTCTGAATCGGACGCAAGGTCCAGCGAACGCTCTCCAGCCGAGGCCCGGGAGTTCGGTTGTAGGAGTCCTCGATGCGCCGCAGCCGCGTGTACTTCATCGACGCGAACGGCACCAGCTCCGGAGGCAACTGCACACCGACGAATGCATGCACTCCCGGATCGGGGTACCACCGCACCTTCGGGTGACCCATGCGGAACGGCATGTCCAGAACCCAAACACGCTGACCGGCCGGCGGCACCTCAAGGGTCAGGACTTCGCGGACCCGCTTCTTGGGTTTGCGCCGCGCCCTGGTGGCCACGATCAGACTGTGGCGGCGGGTTCCGGCACCCGCAGTGCCATGGTCGTGTTGTAGAGCTGCGCCAAATGCAGTAGCGCCGCCGCCAACGGGGCAGGAGTGCCTTCGTCTGCGGAGCGGAGCGTTTCGGCGATCTGCGTGAGGACCGCAGGCTGTGCGGCCATCATCGCCCGCTGATTGTTCTTATCGATCGCAGTCCCGAGGTGATACTCGGTGCCGTCAGCCTGCACCGCACGCATCGTGGAGGCGGTGTCCTGGCTCAGCCCCTGCCCGGACATCCATCGGCCGCCAGTACAGCGGGTGACGACGGTGCCGTCGATCTGGTCAGCGACGCCGCGCATGAACGTCACGTCGGGTTCGGTCAAGGCCATGCGAGTCTCCAATGGTGGTGCTCATCTGAATCTGCCCCACTGTAAACAGCGCCTTTCCCCCGCGAGCTCGGGGTCTTGCGTGCTGTTGAGGTCACAGCAGCATGCCCGCCGGGGCCGTCCGCTGCGTCGACAACTGCGCCGGTTGCAGCAGCAGGCCAGGGTTGAGCATCGACTTAGCGCGGGTCACCGCCACGTAGGCCAGCCGCTGCTCTTCGGCGCGTTCCTCCGGGGTCGGCGCCATCGGGGAGCCGTCGGGGTCGTCGTTGAGGTAGAAGTCGTCGGCGATCAGCACCCGGTCGAACTCGAGGCCCTTGGCCTTATGGACGGTGGTGACGACCGTGTCGGCGCGGCGGGGATGGACGAGAGATTTCAGGGCTGCTTCGACGGTGTCGACGCCGTGATCTTCGACGAGTTTGGTCTGCGTCGCCAGGTCGGAGGCATCGGGCTGATTCTCTACGTACTCCAGGAGCTGTGACCAGCGATCAAACGCCGCGTACTTGACCCCGTCGGGGGACTGCCCGGTCTTCAGCTTCCGGGCGGCGTCGCAGAACTCGAGGGCGCCCTTGGTGTCGCCGACGAGCGCGGCCTTCCGTCCGGTCTTCTGTGCGGCGATCACTTCGGCGAGTGCGCCGCCGTTGGTGCGCGACAGTACCGCGGTGACGTCCCGTACCGTCCAATCGACGACGTCGTCGACGGCCGGGTTCCCGCGCACCTTCACCGGGTTGTCCAGCAGATCCATGAAGACGTTCGCGGCCTCGGCGATTCGGTCCCCGAACCGGAACGACTGCGACAGGGTCGCTGTGTGGTCGGCGCGCATCGAACGCAGGGCGTCGACGGCACCAGTGAAGGCGTAGATCGACTGTGCCGAGTCGCCGACGTACACCCGCTGCAGGTGCCCCTGCCCGGCAACGAGGGATTGGACGATCGGGTTTGCGTCCTGCGCCTCGTCGAACATGAGCACGTCCTCCGGGCGGCCGATGGTGGGCCGGGAATCGACGTACAACTTCAGGTAGTGATCGTGCTGGAATCCGACGGCGAACGAGTTCGGGTCCAGCAGATGCTTCCAGGCTCGGCGAGCGGCGGGGAGAGCCGCTTCAGCCAGCTGTTGTTCGGCGACCGATCCGCGGTCGACTCCAGGGATGTCGGGCATGTGCTCGATGCCGATCCGGGCGTCGAGGGTTCGGCAGAACATGTTCACCGCCTGTAGTGCGTAGCGGCCGACCGAGTACGCGGAGAACAGTTTCGGGCCGCCGGTCAGGTCGACGACGACCTTGCGCGGCAGGATCGCCTCCGCCGTCGTCGACCACGGCGGCAGCTCAGAGCCGAGCTTGGCCAGGAGAGGTCCGTACGCGGTGTCCACCATCGCCTTCCGAGCCAGCGAGTGCACGTTCGTCGACATCGTGTTGTGCGGGAACTTGGTGCGTGCTTCCTCAGCGACTGCCCGCGTAAACGTCAGATTGAAGATCCGGCGGGAGGGCTTCCGGTCTTCGTCGAGTCGAGCGAAGGCCAGCAGCGTGGCGGACTTTCCCGACCCGGCGACCGCAGTCATCTTCAGATCACCCCCGCCCAGGTACAGCTCGGTGGCGTACTCCTGCTCCTTGGTCGGGGTGTGCCCACCGAAGGCGGCCTTGAGTCGGTCGTGGGCAGACAGAGGCGGCGCGGCCGTCGGCAGCTGTGTGCGTGCGGGCCGCCGTGAGGTTTCACCGGAGCGCTCGCCGACCACGGTGGCGCCCAGATCTCGCTGCAGGACCGCGATGGCCTCGGCGGTGGACGCGTCCACGTTCCGCGTTCCTCCAGTCCCCGCCGTGAGCGGCTGCAACGCCGAAACGTTCATCGTCGAGATCAGGTATGCCGCCAAGACTCCACAGGCCTTCGCGTCATCGAGTGCGCGATGCGAGTTGACGCCCGGGAGCCCCAGCAGTTCCAGGAGGCGAGCGAGTTTGTGGGAGTCGGCGTCGATGTGGCGGCGGGCGGTCTGCAGCGTGCACAGGCCCTGCCATGCCGGGAGCCTGCCACCACGGCGCGCGTAGGCAGCAGCAAGGAAGCGTGCCTCGAAGCTGATGTTGTGCGCGACCAAGCCGCTGTTGCCGACGAACGCGACGAGATCGTCGAGCGCCTCGTCCAGAGGGCGTGCGGCCCGGATTTCGCCGGCGGTGATGTGGTGAATGCGCTCGGCGGCCGGCGGCAGCGGCACGTTCGCTCCGGGATTGGTGACGCGGGAGAACGTGTCGAGAACGGTGCCGTCCGGTGCCATCTTCGCTGCACCGATCTCGACGATGCGGTGATTCTCAGCCGAGAACCCGGTCGTCTCGAGGTCGATCGCGACGAACGGGTGCTGTGCGAGCACACCAGTACCGCCATCAGGGCGATAGGCGGTGCGGGTGGTGATGATCTGAGGAGTGTCCATCGGTGGTCCTACGGGCTCGTGTGGCTTCGAAGAGGTTCACCAGGAGTATTGGCCTCAGCTTTCCGCTGGCGCGGCACGCACGCAGGATGGTGGAGGGGGTGTGGTGTGTGTGAGCGGCGGCGGCCACCGCCGATGATTCTGCGGCTAGATGTGTTCCGTTCGGAGCAAGTACCGCTGGCACAGTCGTTCCAGAACCCGGCTCTGGTTGCACAGAGCAAGTGCGGGGAAGGGGTCGTGAGATGAACGCATGCCCCGCCACTCATCAGCTACCGAGCATCCAGAAGCCGCCGCCAAGAATGTAGGCCAGAATCGCGAACACGACCATAAAGCGCATGTTCATGGCGGTCTTGCTGTCCCGCTTGCCAGTTTGGACTAGCACGCCAGCGCTCACCAGAAGGAGGGTTCCGAAGGCGAAGAAGAAGGTCGGCACGTACTGCATCTTGATTGCTCCTGACGGTTGCTGCCGCGCAGATCACGCAGCAGTGTGAATCGGGGGTTGGTCAGTGGCTCCGTGTCCGATGTGCCACCGTCGGCAGATTAGCGATCGCATTTCCCTGCTGCGGAACGCCGCCGACAGTGGCCAGCGATCTGACGATGTCCGTGGGCGCGGAACTGGGCTACTGCCGGACGAGGTCCGGGCGGAGCCTGTACCGACGACGCGGCCTTCGGAAGGGGCTCACTGCGTACGGCGTGATCAGCGGGTGCGGGTGGCGGCCGAGGTCAGAACGGACACGCCGCCATTCGTCCAGGACAGTCTGGCTGGCGGCCAGGTCACC
Organism: Gordonia aichiensis; assembly: GCF_039946255.1. GTDB lineage: Bacteria > Actinomycetota > Actinomycetes > Mycobacteriales > Mycobacteriaceae > Gordonia > Gordonia aichiensis_A. The sequence goes on from NZ_JBCDWL010000007.1 coordinate 138,330, forward strand.
GCGGCGCCAGGCGTCCGCCGCGTGCTCTGCCAGCCGACGGAGGCCGAACGTGTAACCGGCGTAATCGAGCCGGTGGCGCTGAAGGCGCGCGATGTCATCTCGGATGAGAGCGGGGAGGTTGTGGGCGTAGATGCGGGTACTGAAGGGGTGCATGGGGTCCTTTCGGTGGGCACTGATCGGATCATGCCGCATCGACCGGACAGCCCCACCAGGCATTTCAGGCGATAACGCCAGGTGCTAGTCGCCCTTCCCTGTGGGGCGGCGGATCATCCCGAACACGGTCGGGCCGTTCGACGGCAGCTGGATGTGCTCGGTGACGTCGAACCCGGCGCGGCGGTAGTAGCTGATGGTCTCGGCGCAGGTGCACACCAGGTACGCGTCGACGCCGGCCTCGTCGGCTACCTCCAGCTGGTGTTGCAGAAGCGACTCCGCGAACCCGCGGCCCCGCACCGCCGGAAGCGAACCCAGATGCGCCAGGTACCAGAACGGACCGTCCGGCGCCGCGGACTCCAACGTGCGCCGCACGGCGACCCCCGTCGGCACCCGCGCCCGCAGGGCCCGAAGCAACGCCGGCGCAGCGCGGACAGTGTCCGATATCGATTGGCTGTACCGGCCCGGCGGATCCCAGTCCGCTACAGCACCGATCCGACCGTCGTCGTCACGGGCGACGAGCATGCCGCCGCCGGCCAGGTGATGGTGACGCATGCTGGTGGCGAAATACCCCGGCAGCGCGGCGTGCCGCCGACGACTGTCGGGCCAAAGAACTGCCATGAGCGGGTCATCGGCGAAGGCGATCGCGAGTACCTGCGCGGCCTCGCCGATGTCGGATGCTGTCGCCGGGGAGACCTTCATCTCTCCGATTCTGGCAGAGGCCGTCGGTATTCTGGCGCCCTGATAGGTGAAGGAGACGACGATGCACGACAAGAAATGGCTGGTCCTCGACCTTCTAGGTGACTCGCCGCGAGTGGTGGGTTCCGGTGGTCGCGGCAAGTCGCACACCTCGCTCGAACGGTCACTCCGCGAACGCCTGCCCCACAAACTCGCCATCCCCATCCGTGATGCGATCCGCAACGCAGCTCGTGAAGCTCCCCGAGGGATGACGGTCATCGATTTCACCGCATCGACCAGACTCGCCTTCGCCGGCATCTTCGGACCCGACGAACAGGTCCACGGCATGTCCGTGTGGATCGGCGATACCTCCGACGAGCCCGGCCCGCCGCCTGCGGCCGCTGGCATCACCTGGAACTCCACACGACGACTCATTGAGCTCCCCACGACTTTGCCCCGAGAGCTCCGCGGCCCGCACCTGCCAAGTCGCAACCCCCTGACGCCGCCGGAGTTTTTCAGAGCTTTCGAAGTCGAGGACAGCATCGACTTCATCCGCACTCTGCTGTCGCCTGACCCTGGTGCGGAGTACGACTGCATCGCCCGCTACCAGCGAGCAGGGGAGAGCATCTCGGCGATTCACCTGGCACTGACCGGCACGGCCGACCACGGTGAACTGTGGCGGGGAATCGTGCACGAAGTTCTACCGCCTGAAGGATCGTTCCCGTCGCTGGAGTCAGCGACGCTAGCCGCCCTGCCGATGCTGTCTCCGGAGGACACGCACATCGTCTTGGTGGACGTCGCGAAGATGCGGCTACTGCGGTGGGTCACCGATCCGATCAGCGAAGTCCAGTGGAAAGGGCAGGTCGACAACCGCGACACACCACATCCCGACGACGTGGAACGGATCTTCGCCGCGGTGACGCCGATCTTCACCGGTGAGGCCCGCGCCGCCCAGATCAAAGGGATCCGACTCCGCAGACTCAACGGCGCCGTCGATGGTCGCCGCTGGCTCGTCATCGACGGCGACGGCACGATCCTGTCCGAGATCGATGGCACCGGACCGGCGCTAGGTGTGATGTCCAGGGACGTTGTTGAGTCGGTCGAAGGGTACGCCGCCAATCGCAGAGTGGTGTCGGTGGTGGTTGTAGAAGTGGAGCCAGCCGGGCAGCGCCAGGCGTCGTTCGGCCTCTGAACCGTAAAACCTGGCATAGGCCCAGCCGTCCCCGAGCGTGCGGTGGAATCGCTCGATCTTCCCGTTCGTCTGCGGCCGGTAGGGGCGTGTCCGCTTGTGTCGGATGCCGAGCCGAGCGCAGAAGTCCCTCCATGCGTGGGATCTGTATGCCGACCCGTTGTCGGATAGGACTCGCTCGACGGTCACGCCTCGTTCGGCGAACCAGGCCACGGCGCGTTCGAGAACTCCCACCGCTGTGCTCGCCTGCTCATCCGACCAGATTTCTGCGTATGCGACGCGGGAGTGGTCATCGATGACTGTGTGAACGAACGCCGTCCCGGTGCGCGGCTTGTGATCTTTTCCTCGTGGTAATCCCGGAGTCGCGAGCTTGTTCCGTGCGCCTTGCTGCCGACCTACGTAACGATGTCCACCGCCGTCGGGGATGTTGCCGAACTTCGTGACATCGACATGAATCAACGATCCCGGATGAGGATGCTCATATCGCCGCAATGGCTCGCCAGTGACACGATCGATATGCGAGAGGCGGTTCACGCGGCAACGGACGAGGACCGCGTGAACAGTCGACGTCGAGAGACCAAGTCGCGCAGCGATCTGGGCTGGCCCCAGTCGAAGCCGCCAGCGCAGGTTGATGATCTTCTTCTTGACATGCTCGGGCGTCCTGCCTGGGATCCGGTGCGGCTTGCTGGAGCGATCCTGCATCCCAAACTCACCCTCTTCCCGGTAGCGGCCTGCCCATTTCCGGGCAGTGATCGGGGAGACCATGAACATCTTTGCGGCGATCGTGGCCGGATAGCCGTCTTCGACAATCAGCCGAGCTAACCGGAGACGGGCACGAGGAGTGAGAAGAGCGTTCGGATGGGTCATCAATTGGCCTCCGCCGCGGTCTTCGTAAGCGCGCGTCTGGTGAGAAGCATGATGACGAGAGCGATCGCTGTCAGCACCGAAGCGACCCAAACCGGCGCGAGCAGCCCCAGCCCGGTCGCGAGCCCGAGCGCACCAAGCACGGGCCCCGCTGCAGCTCCGATATTCAATGCTGCGGTTGCGTACGAACCGCCCATCGTTGGCGCACCCGATGCTGCATACAGCACACGCGTGATCAGAGTACTGCCGACGCCGAACGACAGGAATCCCTGAACGAGGACGAGGACGATAAGCGCAACGGGATGAGATGCGACCACTGCCAACACGATCCAGCCTGTCAGCAATAGCGGTCCGCCGACTGCGAGCACGAGGCCAGGTCGTTGATCTGATAGTCGTCCTGCGATCGTGACGCCAAGGAACGATCCGATGCCGAACATCACCAGCGCGACGGACACCCACGCTTCGGCCAAGCCCGCGGTCTCGGTCACGATGGGTGCCAGGAAGGTGAATGCCGCAAAGGTCCCTCCGTTGATCAGCGCTCCGAGTGCCATGGCCAGGATGAGCCGCGGCGTCGCCAACTGGCTGAGCTCGACACGGAGCCTTGGTGAGGTCGCGCTAGTCTCGCTCCGACCAACATTGTTCGTGACGCCACGAATGACTCCAACGGCCGCGGGAATACAGAGGATGGCGATCGCCCAGAACGTCGTTCGCCAGCCCAGCGCTGTGCCGAGCAGTGCCCCGGCGGGGACGCCCACGACGGTTGCGATCGTCGTGCCGGAGAGCAGGATCGACAGTGCACGCCCCTTCTGGTTCGCTGGCACGAGGGTAGTGGCCATGCTCAGTGCTACGGCGAGGAATCCTGCGTTTGCGAGAGCGCTGAGCACCCGGGTGATGAGCAGGAGAGAGAACACTGGTGTCATCGCTCCGATGACGTGGCTTCCCGCGAACACGAGAAGGCAAACGATCAATGTGAGCCGCGGTGGCCAACGGCGAGCGAATGCCGCCATCACTGGCGCGCCGACGACCATACCGACTGCGAATGCGGAGGTCAGCAGGCCCGCAGTGCCGACCGAGACGTCAAGTTCGGTCGCGATCGCGGGGAGCAATCCCGCGAGCATGAATTCTGAAGTGCCCATGACGAAGACCGCCAGGGCAAGCATGTAAAGGGCAAAAGGCATCGAGTACTCCGAGGTGTGAGATCAAGAAATGGTTCTTCTTGTCACCACGGCCAGCGCCCCGGGTACGCCAGACATACGCCCACACAGATCGTGGGCGTCGTAACTAGTGGTTCAAGGGGCTGGCGGTGTGACCGACAACCCCTGACCTGTCTGATTCGGGACTCGACATGCCCCAAACTCTAACATGCCTTCAATGGCAAGCGGTCTGGACAGATACTTCTTGAATCGGCACGGTGTCATTACGGGCGGGGGCCAGAACAACGTCCCTGGACATCACAGCTAGGACTCGTCCGGCTCCGCGTCGTCGGCTACAGTACCGACCCCGACGACGTCCCCGTCGACGACGACGGCCACCCGGGGATCTAGGCGCCGCGGAAGGTGCGCGGAGGTCTGGTGGGGCGCAGATAGCGGTCTTCGAGTTCACTACCTGTGATTCCGAGCGCGGTCGCGATTGTGCTGGGAGCGTTGCCAGCGGCGACGGCTTCGGCGACGATGGCTGCGCGGACACGTTTAGCAGCGTCCTCGACCCGGTTCACTGCGTCGAGCATCCCGTCGTAGCCGGAGCAGCTGGCGATCGCCTCAGAGCTTCGGATGAGGGCGTCGAGCTCGTCGGCTCGTACGAACTGCGCACTGTTGAAGTCCATTCCGTTTCCTTCTTGCCTTGCCAGGGAACGCTGCTGTCGCCTCAGTATTGCCGAAACGGAGGTCTCGCGCGTCGATGCGAACGACTCTCACCGGCCGATCCCCATTACATGGATAATCTTTAATATCCATGTACTCTGGATCGGGTTGAGAGGGGACCCCGATGGACAAACCCACCACCACCACGACGACGCCGCAGTCATCGGCCTCCGTCGGTCGCCAGACTCGCGCCGTCGACATCCCCAAACCAGTCTGGTTCTCGTCCTACCTCAACGTCCGGCGCCAGCAGAAGCATTCAGCGAACACGATCAAGGCGCTCTGCGGCGACTTCGTCGACATCGCCTCAGTTATCGCAGCCGGTCGACCACTCGACGATCTCACCGTCGCTGACCTCACCCGCGAACGGCTCGGCGAGGCATTCGCCGTGTTCGCGGACTCCCACTCGGCAAACTCGCAACTGCGTTGCTGGTCGACGTGGAACGGCCTGTGCTCATGGCTCCTCGATGAGGAACTCATGCTCGGCGTCAACCCGATGCGCAAGATCCGACGCCCGAAACGACCCCAGCCGAAGTCCAAGGCCGTCGACCGCACCGATCTGGAAAAGATCCTAGACGCCGTCAGCTCCGTCGACGCACCTCCCCGCTCCTGGCCGGAGCTCGAACGCGCGATCATCCTGGTCGGAGTCCTCGTCGGTGCCCGCGCATCCGAACTGATCGCCATCAACACCGACCACTTCCGCCGCACCCCGACCGGGCTGGTCGTGACACTCAACGGCAAGGGCGACAAGTCGCGCCCCATCCCCGTCGGCGAGGACCTCGAAGCCGACATCGACGAATACCTGCAGTCGCGAGCCCAGCTGTTCGGGCACCCCAACCTCAAGAGCCCCAAACCACTCCTGGAAAGCCACCCTCCTGGCAGTCCCCTGTTCGTCGGCGCCGACGGTGAACGACTAACCCGCGGAACCCTCGAGTACCGGCTACGCCGCGCATTCCGCAGAGCAGGCGTCACGCCGCCCGACGGCGCCCTCGCGCACTCGCTCCGCCACAGCTTCGCGACAGGCCTCGCCGACTCCGGTATCACCCCATACAAGCTCCGCAGACTCATGGGACACACCCACTTGTCGGCCACCCAGGTCTACCTGGAAGGCGCCGGACAGGACACCCGGGAAGACATCGCACGGAACGCGCACGCTGACCTGGCGCGGCGTCACCCACCCACACCAGACCAGCAATGAGCCGTGCACGCCGATGTCGAGACGTCCGCAACCCGACCAGATGAAAGTGAGACCGATGCCCGCACTGATGATCGACGACGCAAGCACCGTCGACCGCGACGACGCGATCACCGTGACGCCCTGCGCGGACGGTTGGGACGCCGCCGTCCACATCGCGGCCGTTGCCGACTTGGTGCCGATCGGCTCCGACGCAGACCGGCAGGCGCTCACCCGGATCGTCACCCGCTACCTGCGGGCAGGCACCAAACCGATGCTCGGCCGCGACCTCGAAGACGCGACGACCCTGACAGCCACCGATACCCGACCAACCCTGACCGTCCGGATGCGCTTCACCGCGGCCGGCGAGCTCACCGACAGCAGCCTCGGGCGTGAACACCTCGAGGCCGGCGACTGCGTCGCCTACACGCACAAGCGCGTCTCCCAAGCACTCACCGACACCGCAGACCCCGAGCACGAGCACCTGACAGCTGCCTACGCACTGGCGCGCACCTTGTTCGCCCGCCGCCGTGCCGCGGGAGCGTTCGCGATCTTCGACACCACCCGCGGCATGGTCACCACCGAGGATGGCCAACTCGTTGCTCTTCGGCGAGGGCAGACCGCGGATGCCTACCTGATCGTCCAGGAGCTGATGGTCGCCGCCAACGCGACCATCGCCACCTGGGCCATCGACAGCGACCAGCCGATCCTGTTCCGAAACCACCGGCGTGCCGCCGTCGCGCCCGCCGCCCAGGAGCTGCTGGCGGACGTGGCCGCTGAGATCGACAGCGCCGCAGAGCTGGCTGGAGACCAGCTCGAAGCGCTCGCCACCCGCGTGAATCAGACGCTGAGGCCAGCGACATACGCGCCAGTCGCGCACTCGCACTACGGCCTGCAGATCCCGGCGTACTGCCACGCGACCTCGCCGCTACGCCGCTATCCGGACCTCGTCACCCAACGAGTTGTCCTCGCCGCACTCGACGGCGCTCCCCAGCCCTACGACCTCGACCAGCTCGACGACATCGCCAGCACCGCCAACACCACGATCCGGCAGATCAAGGACAACACCGCGAAGTCGGCGTCAGCCAGCAGACGTCAGCAGGCGGCATCGACCATCTCCCGCGGCGACTACTCCCACGCTCAGGGCCGCGACTGGCTCCGCATCCTCCGCGTCGCGGCAGGATCCGCCCTCCCTGCGACACTCGCCGCCGAGATCATCGCCCGGGCCGACCGCGGCGAGATCGACGGCGGACAGCTCGCGACCATCGTCGACGCCGACGGGAACGGGTGGGCGCCAGTCGTCGAACACGCCATCACCCGCACCCGCGAGCTGGCTCCGCAGTACGGGCCGTCCGTCGTGTCCGCGTGGCGCCAGCTCACCTCCGCCGATCAGGATGCTCCGCGTATTGAGTCGGTCAGCGAAGGGCCACCGCACCGGCCGACGTTCGCTGTGCGCGTCCGTGTCGCCGATCGAGTGTCCCGATGGGCGACCGGCGAGTCGAAGAAGGCCGCCGAGCAGGAAGCGATGTGGGACATCGTTGACATCATCGCGGGCCGGCGGGAATCAGCCGACCCGCAGCAGCTGCCCCCGTTCGATGCCACCTCCACGGCGGCGTCGGGGACTGCGACGCTGCCTGCGATGGCGAACCGCGAGTGGCTGCGACTGCTGCGCACCGTCACAACTGGCGCCCTTGACGATGACGTCGCCGCCGAAGTCCGCCGGCGAGCCAACCTCGGAGCTCTCGACGGACCGATGATCGCCGCGCTCCTGACCGGCCACTCAGAAGCCTGGCGGGGACTGCTCGCCGACGTGATCACCGCGATGCGTGAGCGGGCACCGCACGTGGCGAACTCCGTGCTGGCGGCCTGGGCGCAAGGCCGCGAAGGACAGCCGTCGGCGCCGACGATGCACACCCGCCGCTCGGGGCCCGCCCACGCCTCCACGTTCGCGATCAGCGCCGAACTGCACCCGTGGGTCGGCCAATGGCACACCGCATCGACCAAGAAGGACGCCGAACAGCAGGCCGTGTGGGACATCGTTGGCCTCATCGGCGGCATCGAATCCGAACCGGCACCCCTCGAGGAACCGTCGGAGACTCCCCAGGCAGAAGCGCTGCCCTCCACGGTTCCGGCCGACGGTCTGACTCACCGCATCGCCGCGACCTCGCTCCCGAGTCCACGACCGAGGAAGATCCCGAAGAACCCGGCCATGGTCGTCGCGGCGGCGCCTCCCCTACCGTTCGTTCACGGGCTCTGTTGCAAAAATCGTGAAGCTTGAGCATGCTTGGCGGAGATTGGACGGACGGAACGATGACGGATTTCAAGTGGCGCCATTTCCAGGGTGATGTGATCCTGTGGGCGGTGCGCTGGTATTGTCGCTATCCGATCAGCTATCGCGACCTTGAGGAAATGCTGGCGGAACGCGGCATTTCGGTCGACCATACGACGATCTATCGCTGGGTCCAGTGCTACGCCCCGGAGATGGAGAAGCGGCTGCGCTGGTTCTGGCGGCGTGGCTTTGATCCGAGCTGGCGCCTGGATGAAACCTACGTCAAGGTGCGGGGCAAGTGGACCTACCTGTACCGGGCAGTCGACAAGCGGGGCGACACGATCGATTTCTACCTGTCGCCGACCCGCAGCGCCAAGGCAGCGAAGCGGTTCCTGGGCAAGGCCCTGCGAGGCCTGAAGCACTGGGAAAAGCCTGCCACGCTCAATACCGACAAAGCGCCGAGCTATGGTGCAGCGATCACCGAATTGAAGCGCGAAGGAAAGCTGGACCGGGAGACGGCCCACCGGCAGGTGAAGTATCTCAATAACGTGATCGAGGCCGATCACGGAAAGCTCAAGATACTGATCAAGCCGGTGCGCGGTTTCAAATCGATCCCCACGGCCTATGCCACGATCAAGGGATTCGAAGTCATGCGAGCCCTGCGCAAAGGACAGGCTCGCCCCTGGTGCCTGCAGCCCGGCATCAGGGGCGAGGTGCGCCTTGTGGAGAGAGCTTTTGGCATTGGGCCCTCGGCGCTGACGGAGGCCATGGGCATGCTCAACCACCATTTCGCAGCAGCCGCCTGATCGGCGCAGAGCGACAGCCTACCTCTGACTGCCGCCAATCTTTGCAACAGAGCCCACGCGACAGCTGCTCGCGCAGGCTGGGTGCCAAGCTCTCGGGTAACATCAAGGCCCGATCCTTGGAGCCCTTGCCCTCCCGCACGATGATCGTGCCGTGATCGAAATCCAGATCCTTGACCCGCAGTTGCAAACCCTCACTGATCCGCATGCCCGTTCCATACAGAAGCTGGGCGAACAAACGATGCTCGCCTTCCAGAAAACCGAGGATGCGAACCACTTCATCCGGGGTCAGCACCACCGGCAAGCGCCGCGACGGCCGAGGTCTTCCGATCTCCTGAAGCCAGGGCAGATCCGTGCACAGCACCTTGCCGTAGAAGAACAGCAAGGCCGCCAATGCCTGACGATGCGTGGAGACCGAAACCTTGCGCTCGTTCGCCAGCCAGGACAGAAATGCCTCGACTTCGCTGCTGCCCAAGGTTGCCGGGTGACGCACACCGTGGAAACGGATGAAGGCACGAACCCAGTGGACATAAGCCTGTTCGGTTCGTAAGCTGTAATGCAAGTAGCGTATGCGCTCACGCAACTGGTCCAGAACCTTGACCGAACGCAGCGGTGGTAACGGCGCAGTGGCGGTTTTCATGGCTTGTTATGACTGTTTTTTTGTACAGTCTATGCCTCGGGCATCCAAGCAGCAAGCGCGTTACGCCGTGGGTCGATGTTTGATGTTATGGAGCAGCAACGATGTTACGCAGCAGGGTGACGGTGTTCGGCATTCTGAATCTCACCGAGGACTCCTTCTTCGATGAGAGCCGGCGGCTAGACCCCGCCGGCGCTGTCACCGCGGCGATCGAAATGCTGCGAGTCGGATCAGACGTCGTGGATGTCGGACCGGCCGCCAGCCATCCGGACGCGAGGCCTGTATCGCCGGCCGATGAGATCAGACGTATTGCGCCGCTCTTAGACGCCCTGTCCGATCAGATGCACCGTGTTTCAATCGACAGCTTCCAACCGGAAACCCAGCGCTATGCGCTCAAGCGCGGCGTGGGCTACCTGAACGATATCCAAGGATTTCCTGACCCTGCGCTCTATCCCGATATTGCTGAGGCGGACTGCAGGCTGGTGGTTATGCACTCAGCGCAGCGGGATGGCATCGCCACCCGCACCGGTCACCTTCGACCCGAAGACGCGCTCGACGAGATTGTGCGGTTCTTCGAGGCGCGGGTTTCCGCCTTGCGACGGAGCGGGGTCGCTGCCGACCGGCTCATCCTCGATCCGGGGATGGGATTTTTCTTGAGCCCCGCACCGGAAACATCGCTGCACGTGCTGTCGAACCTTCAAAAGCTGAAGTCGGCGTTGGGGCTTCCGCTATTGGTCTCGGTGTCGCGGAAATCCTTCTTGGGCGCCACCGTTGGCCTTCCTGTAAAGGATCTGGGTCCAGCGAGCCTTGCGGCGGAACTTCACGCGATCGGCAATGGCGCTGACTACGTCCGCACCCACGCGCCTGGAGATCTGCGAAGCGCAATCACCTTCTCGGAAACCCTCGCGAAATTTCGCAGTCGCAACGCCAGAGACCGAGGGTTAGATCATGCCTAGCATTCACCTTCCGGCCGCCCGCTAGCGGACCCTGGTCAGGTTCCGCGAAGGTGGGCGCAGACATGCTGGGCTCGTCAGGATCAAACTGCACTATGAGGCGGCGGTTCATACCGCGCCAGGGGAGCGAATGGACAGCGAGGAGCCTCCGAACGTTCGGGTCGCCTGCTCGGGTGATATCGACGAGGTTGTGCGGCTGATGCACGACGCTGCGGCGTGGATGTCCGCCAAGGGAACGCCCGCCTGGGACGTCGCGCGGATCGACCGGACATTCGCGGAGACCTTCGTCCTGAGATCCGAGCTCCTAGTCGCGAGTTGCAGCGACGGCATCGTCGGCTGTTGCACCTTGTCGGCCGAGGATCCCGAGTTCTGGCCCGACGCCCTCAAGGGGGAGGCCGCATATCTGCACAAGCTCGCGGTGCGACGGACACATGCGGGCCGGGGTGTCAGCTCCGCGCTGATCGAGGCTTGCCGCCATGCCGCGCGAACGCAGGGGTGCGCCAAGCTGCGGCTCGACTGCCACCCGAACCTGCGTGGCCTATACGAGCGGCTCGGATTCACCCACGTCGACACTTTCAATCCCGGCTGGGATCCAACCTTCATCGCAGAACGCCTAGAACTCGAAATCTAACGTCCGTTCGGGCATCGAGGTCCATGTCGGGGTGGGACGGGCCCGTGGCTTCAAGATCACTTGCAGTCCGACCGCGATGTCTTGGTTGCGCGAGAGGTTGTCGATATCCTCCACTTCCATCATCAACCCTGGATAATGCCGCCGCCGTCATCGCCGCCGACGCCCGTGCCGGGCTTTTCGGGCCTGTCAGGCTTGCTCGGCCTTCAGCCTGCCTGGGCGAGATCTCCGGCGGACGGATTAACGGCGGAGCTTCGCCGCCTTTCGTGCGTGTGAAGGCCGAAGATAGTTCTCTCAAAAACATCCGTTTATGAGAGATACCAAATGTCATTTTCAGAAGACGACTGCACCAGTTGATTGGGCGTAATGGCTGTTGTGCAGCCAGCTCCTGACAGTTCAATATCAGAAGTGATCTGCACCAATCTCGACTATGCTCAATACTCGTGTGGGCTCTGTTGCAAAAATCGTGAAGCTTGAGCATGCTTGGCGGAGATTGGACGGACGGAACGATGACGGATTTCAAGTGGCGCCATTTCCAGGGTGATGTGATCCTGTGGGCGGTGCGCTGGTATTGTCGCTATCCGATCAGCTATCGCGACCTTGAGGAAATGCTGGCGGAACGCGGCATTTCGGTCGACCATACGACGATCTATCGCTGGGTCCAGTGCTACGCCCCGGAGATGGAGAAGCGGCTGCGCTGGTTCTGGCGGCGTGGCTTTGATCCGAGCTGGCGCCTGGATGAAACCTACGTCAAGGTGCGGGGCAAGTGGACCTACCTGTACCGGGCAGTCGACAAGCGGGGCGACACGATCGATTTCTACCTGTCGCCGACCCGCAGCGCCAAGGCAGCGAAGCGGTTCCTGGGCAAGGCCCTGCGAGGCCTGAAGCACTGGGAAAAGCCTGCCACGCTCAATACCGACAAAGCGCCGAGCTATGGTGCAGCGATCACCGAATTGAAGCGCGAAGGAAAGCTGGACCGGGAGACGGCCCACCGGCAGGTGAAGTATCTCAATAACGTGATCGAGGCCGATCACGGAAAGCTCAAGATACTGATCAAGCCGGTGCGCGGTTTCAAATCGATCCCCACGGCCTATGCCACGATCAAGGGATTCGAAGTCATGCGAGCCCTGCGCAAAGGACAGGCTCGCCCCTGGTGCCTGCAGCCCGGCATCAGGGGCGAGGTGCGCCTTGTGGAGAGAGCTTTTGGCATTGGGCCCTCGGCGCTGACGGAGGCCATGGGCATGCTCAACCACCATTTCGCAGCAGCCGCCTGATCGGCGCAGAGCGACAGCCTACCTCTGACTGCCGCCAATCTTTGCAACAGAGCCCGTTCACGTTCCCGAACGCGTCCGATCCGATCCACAGTTGGTGGCCGCGCTCGGCGACACCGTCGAAACCCGCGCCAAGAAGTACCGCAACGCGGTCAAGTCGCCGTCGGCGTGGGTGAACAACATGGCCACCGTGTTCACCGGCACGCCTCCCGGCATCGACACGGCCGACAGCGGAGACAACGTCGAGGCCACCGTCACCCTCCGGACCCCCGCTGGAGACCTCTCCGGACACGGTGTCGCCGCGAACGCGAAGACGGCGCGAGCGGCGGCCTCTCTAGAAGTCATCGTGCAGGCATTCAGCCTCGACGACAGCATCTGATCGATCTGCACGCCGCACGCTGCGGAGATGGTGGGGTCAGTAGCCGGCCGCACAGCCGATGGCGGTGCTTGCGGCCGCACGATCCCCGAACACGCCGATGTCGGTCGCTGGGGGCGCTGCCGAGTAGGCGGTGGTGTCGCCGACGGCGTAGATCTTGCCGTCGCGGATCACCCATAGGCCGGGCTCGCGGCTGGTCGGTTGGTCGTTGTAGGTGATGATGGCGGCGATGTACACGTCGTGGTCGTCGACGGAGCGTGCCGAGGTGGCCACACCGGTGTGCGGCTGCAGCTGCGCCTGAACCTTCGCGACTTCGCTCGCCTGAGCTGGCGCGCAGTCAGCGATCTTCGGGATATCGAACTCGGGGGCAGGTTCGGCACTGTCCCACACGGTGCCGGCGTCACCGCTGCGACTGTTGTCGGGTGTCGGTCCGCCGGTGAACGCCCGCCACAGGACCACGACGATGAGGATGATCGCGACGGCAGCAGCCGCACCGATGATCAGGTGCTTGTTCCGGTCCGTCACCGGTGTGCCTGGAGCCGGTCGATGCGGTTGGTGATGCTGATCGGGTTCCGCTGGTCGAGCACGGCGTGCAGCTTCGACTTGTAGAGCACTGGTCGGCTGGTCAGTGCGGCGAGCGCCGCGTCGTCACCGCATGCGCGAGTTGCGGTGTAGTCGGCGGCGAGTACGTCGCTGAGGTGTTCGTGGCGCAGTTCTCGCCAGAGCCAGGCGCCGCCCAGACCGCACAGGACAGCGGTGACTGTGGCGAGGAGTTGCCACGGACCGGAGATCAGCACAGCTGTCGCCCCTGTGATGAATGCGATGACGAGCAGCATGCGTTGTAGTCGACGCCCCCACCGGGCCTGGCTTGGCTTCTCCGCGGTGGCGAGCGTGGCCTGCTGGGTGAGGATCCATCGGCCGGCATCGGTGTCGGTGTGCTCGTCAAGGTCGTGGCGGTCGACGGTCAGTGCCAGCGCGCGGCGCGTGCCGGTGAGGCTGCGCCGATCCTGCAACTGCGTTCGTGTGCCCTTGCGGACGACGACATCGCAGATCGGCAGCTCGGTCAGCTTCGGCGAACACGCTCACCCGGCAGCAGTGGTGGGAAGACCTCGCAACGGATGCCATCGTTGTCGTCTCCGCACTGCTGTTGGGGCCGGTGAGCCCTGATCCTCTCAGTCGCGTTTCCTTTCGGAGATTAAGGCGAGGTGCTGGTTCTTCACTGCGGTCTACTTCCCGGCCCAGAAGTTGGTGAGGGCGCGGCGGGTCATGTCGACGTCTTGGTAGGCGTCGTGGGCGTTGACGTACTGGACGCCGTGCGCCGCGGTGAAGTCGGACAGCTTGGCGCCGGTCGACTGGTGGTCGAACTTGCGGGAGAGGTTCATCGTGTCGATGACGCGGTCGGTGTTGATGCCGTGCGCGCGCAGGAACGACATCTCGAAGTTCGCGTTGTGAGCGACGAACGTGACGTTCGGGTCGGCGGCGAGTCGAGTGAGTTGCTCGCGCTGTTCGGACTTCGCGAAGGGGGTGGTGCCGTCGAGCTGCTCGTAGCGGATCTGGTGAACGTCGACCATGCCGGTGCCGACTGACGAGGCGATCTTCGGGTTGATGTTGTGCAGGGTGTTCGCGGAGGCGTGCACGTTCCCGGCACCGTCGCACACCTGGTAGCCGGTCTGGATGATCTGGTGCTTGCCGGCATGGGTGCCGTTGGTCTCGAAGTCGACGATCACGAACCGGCGGTTCGGGTCCGCGGCGGGCTTGTAGGACCGGTAGGCGTGACGGACAGCTTCGTCGGCCTTCATGTCCTTGTCGAGGTTGTCGCGGATCAGTCGCTCGGCTTCAGCGGGCGGGCAACCGCGGTAGGTGGCGAGCTGGCGGATGGTGTCGTCGTTGGTCTTGCGAGACGAGTCGGATCCGGGGTTGTTGACAAACCGGAAGGTGCCGGAGTTCTTCTTCGGCGGAGCGTTCGGGTCCGGCGGGTTCGCGCGCTTGTCTTTGACCTTGGCCCACGCCTCGTCGATCTCGGGCTTGCGATCGGCGAAGGTCCGCTTGTCGGGGTCAGCCGGGTCAAGGGGATCGTTGCGGTTCATCCAGTAGGTGCGGACGTCATGGTCGTCGATCGCGACGGTGAGAGCTGCCCGGTCAACACCGGCCGCGTCCATGTAGTGGGCGAGCTGTGGCCGGTAGTGGGCGGGGATGCCGCCCTCCCAGTCTTCGGCGTTGTTGGCGGTCTTCGATTCCCAGATCGCAGCGGGTGCTCCGTCGCGGTCGACGAGGACGCCGTCGACGTTGACGTTCTGCCACTCCTCGTTGCCTTTCCAGGTGGCCTTGGTGCGCTGCAATGTCAGTTCGGGGTTCTCGGCAGCGAACTGGCGAGCCAGGACCGGTTCCCAGGCGTGCCCGCGAGCCGTGGAACCGATGAACTTGGCGCGGTCCATGGTCTGTTCGGCGACCTGCTCGTCGGTGATGGCGTCGATCTTGGTGTTGATGACCTCGTAGGGTTTCCCGTACTGGGACTGGCCGAGAAGTTTGGGGATGTCGGAGCCGCCGAACCCGGTCTGGCGGGCTTCGAGCCACTCGCGGCTGCCCTCCTCATACACCCCGACTTCGGTCGCGGTGCCGAAGGTGCTGCCGGTGTACTCCGGGCGCGGGTCCTTCTCGCCGAGGACGCCGGCGTACTGGGCGGTGCAGTCCTTGTAGTGCTCGAGGTCGCCATTGGTGACCTTGTAGTCGGCGAACGCTTCCTCGTACCGTTCACGGGCGGTGTTGAGGTCGTTGAGGGCGCCGGGTTTGCCGTCGGCCACGTCCTGTTTAGCCTGGTCCCACTGTGCGCTGGCGGCGTTGAGTTCGGTGCGTGCGGTGTCGCGGGCGGCGATCAGGTCGGCCATCTCCGGCGAGGTCGTGCGGGCTTCGAGTTCGGCGTCGAGGGCGTCGAGGTCCATCGTCTCGGCGAGGCCGCGGTGGTTCTCGACAGCGACCGCGCGGGCTCGGTCGAGGCTGTCGCCTTCCCGGACAGCAGCCTGCCACTCGTCGTGGCTGGCCATCGCCATGCGCTCGGTGCTGATGTAGTCGCTGAGCCCGTCAGGATCCGGTTCGATGCCAGCCTGCCGGCATTCTTCCTCGTAGTACGAGCGGAGTCGGGCGTCGATGTCGGCGTCGGTCTCGACGATTTCGGGGTGCTCTTGCCGGTGGGACTCCCTGGCGACGGCGTCCTCCCACGTCCTGCGGGTATCGGCGACGTTGGCGTCTGCAGACGTGATCTGGTCGCGCCAGTCGTCGGGGGTCTGCTCGGTGGAGGACTCGGCGTCGGCGAGCTTGTCGCGCAGCTGCTGGAGCCGCTCCTCGTGGCGGAACCGTTCGGCGCGGTCGAGGAGCTCGGCTTCCCGTTCGGGGGTCAGGGTGCCGTTGAGGGCGGCGTAGAGGTCGTCGAGTTCAACGACGGTCTGCTCGAGGCTGTCGCGTTCGGACTCGAGCACCATCGTGGTGGTGGTGGCTTCGGCGGCGTTGGCTTGGGCGCGTTGGCAGCGGGCGAGGGCTTCGCCTTCGCAGCGTCGGGGGCCGTCGGGTTCGTTGTCGCCAAGGCACATGGCGATCTCCTCTAGGTCTAGCAGTGGTGTGGCTTCGAAGTGCCTTCACTGTATCGGCCGGGTATGACACCGGCGGGGACCTTCCGGGAGGTGCATGGGGACGACTGTGCGGCGGGGTTCTGGAAGTCCAGTCCCCGCCGCACGGTGCAGGGATCTAGCGGTTGGCGAAGTCCAGTGCGCGGCTGAAGGCTGCGTCGGTGAAGCGGTCGGCGGCACCAGTTGAACTGGTGGCGGGCGCGGCTGTCGGCGCTGCGCGCGCTTCGGAACCACTGATCGAATTCCGTCGCTGCCGCTGCTGCTGCCCATGCTGTCGCGGGGGCGTCCTGTTGGATGGCTGCGGTCTGGAACAGGCCCATCAGGTCAGCGCGGCGACGCTCGTAGCGGGTGATCGCGGCCTTGCTGGCACCGGGTTCGGGCTTGAGGTAGAGGCCGTCGATGTACTGCTCGTAGTCGCGCAGCGACATCGGAGTGCTGATCAGCTGCTCGCCGAGCGCGGCGAACTCCTTCGCGTACCGGATGCCGCCGCGGACCGCGTCCTCGACCATCGCCAGACGCTCGGATGCCGACGCGGTGTGCCGGATCGACCAGCCCATCGGCGCACGCAGGCGGGTGGTGCAGCCGTTCGTGCACCACTGACGCACCCCGCGGATTGACGCCTTCACCGCACCGGAAGCGTGACTTGTTGTCTGAAATCGGATGGAGAACCGCACGACGTCCTTGCCGCCGACCCGGATCAGGGCCTCTGGCAGACCCATCGTGATGAACGTATGGCGACCGAAGTCGGTTTCGCCGGCGGACTCGTAGACCGCACCCATCTTGGCGGCCGCCGCGGTGGAGGCGAACGCTTCAGCGTTGCTGATCGGGTGGTAATCGGCGCCCACCATCGACAGGGTGACGTTGTTGTCGTCACGGAGGATCAACTGGCGATCCGGCGCGAACGTGCTGATCTCGCGGTCGCCGACGATCACCGACATCCCGGCGTTGCCGTCGACGGAGTACACACCCCAGTCGAGGTCGGCATCTTCGAGGACCTGGTCCAGGCTCGTCGCCCGAGACGTGTCGGTCCCGAGGACGAGGTCGGGAGACGTTCGGGCGGTCGGATCGGTGATCGGGGAAGCCATGTCGATGACGGTCATCGTGGAGTCCTTTGGTTGAGGTGAGCTGGTCACCATCACCTGACCAGGCAGCCCATTGAGGTCGCGGCACTCCCGCGTCCGGGATGGGCAGCACCCGGCTGCTCACCCGGCCCATCGAGCGGACAGCACCTCCGGATGTCCGCCCGAGCGTGTGGGTCAGTCGACTCGGGTTGCGACGTCGAACGACTCGGCGACCAGCCAGAACCCCATACCGCCGGTGTCGGCCGTGCACGCGAGAGAAAGCTGGTAGGTCCAGGTCTGGTTCTCGTGCGTGAGGTCGACGAGCTCCAGGTCGCCGGCGCGGCGGCGACGAATGCGCGGATCGTCGCGAGTCCAGTGCGACAGACCGAAGATCGATGGCGGTGGTCCGGCCGGAAGTTCGGCGGACAGCGCCGCGAACTCGCCGAGCTCGCACCGGTAGGTGCCGGTGTCGTCGATCTTCTCCACCATCATGATGATGTTCTCCTGCTAGTCGGTCGTCGTGGCCTCAGTGGAGGCCGTCGGCGTCGAGGACGTCGTTGCCGGCGGCGAGACTGCCCGCCACCCGGTCGAGCGCGACGTTGTCGGTGCTGGAACGTGCGGTGTTCAGCGAACTCGCGAGATCAGCATCGATCTGCCGTCCGGCGAGGCGCGCGTCGAGAGCGGCGGCCTGCTCGGCGAGCGCCGCGAGGTCGTCGACCTGGCCGATGAGCGGTTCGGTGTCGGCGGCGAGCTCAGCGAGGACCGTGTCGGCAACCCCCTCATCCTGCTGCCGATGGTGCAGTGCGATCGATGTTTCAGCTCGCCGGAAGTCACGGGACCGCTCATCGAGGTCGGAGAAGTCCGACGCGATGCCCCATAGTGCTTCCTGCAGGTCGGCTCCGACGATGTCAGGGTCACCGAGCGCCCCCTCGGCGAATGCTGCAGACCCGACGATGGCGGCGGCACTGGCGACGGCGCGGTCGCAGTGACTGCGCAGTTCAGGTTCGGTGAAGTCCGACCGCGTCAGATGCGGTCTGCCGAGCGTGTCCTCAAGGGCGGCCTGTGCGCTGTCGCGGTCGGCCGCCGATTGCCGCGTGCGGCGGTCCAGCCAGGTGAACACGGCCACTGCGGCGCCGACAGCACCGATCCCAGCCGCGGTGAACGCAGTGGGTGCGGCTGCGGACGCGGCTATCGCGGTCGACCCGATGACGGTGCCGGACCCGATCGCGGCGCCGCCTGCGTACAACGGCGTCCGCGGTCGGCGGGCCGGCGCGGCGAACGCTGGAGGTAGGTACGGGTTGCGGAGCTTCCAGAAGCTGCCGTCCACCGTCAAACCGATCTGGGAATAGTGCATGACCAGAACGCTAGCGGCTCATCTCAGGGGCGGCGGCACTCTGCGGCGTCGGGTCCCACTGCTGGGCATCGAGGTGGAGCCGGTCAAGGAGTCGGGTTCGGGTGCGGCGGTCAGCGAACGCGAACCCTAGAATCGCGGACAGCGTCATCGGAACGGTGGCGGGAACCGTGACCTCGGTGCGCAGTCGCCCTTCGGTGGTGTTGCGGAATAGCCGTACACGCACTGTCGGCGCGTGCGGGTCGAGCCGGTAGCTGCCCAGGACCTGGTCACGCAGGATCAACGGCTGCAGTGTCGGGTCGTCTCCGACCGGGCAGCCGCGGGCCGGGCCATCGCCGACGGCGTGCCCCCATCGTGCGGATCGGGTGTCGTACTCCTCTTTGGAGACGGCTTCAGCGGTCAGGTGCTGGCGGTGCATCTTGCGGAGTTGTGCTCGGGATGCGCCGGCGGCGGGCGCCATTTCGATCGCGCGGATCGATTCTGCGATCCCGCGCGGTGTCGACTGGTATTCGATGGTCAGGCGGTCCGCGATCGCGGTTGCCTTCTCTGCTCGGGCGACCGCCTTGTCGTGCTGGGAGACCACGACTGTGCGTTTGGCTTCGAGCCGGGTGCGGTGCTGGGACAGCAGCGCCAGGATGCGGTCGCGGTCAGACATGGTCACCTCAGTCACGTCAGGATCCCTGGTGGGTTCGCTTGTCGATTCGTGAACAGGGTACGAATCAGCTTTCCGCGGCCGATTCTCCTGCTGGGAAAGGTCAGTTGATCGGCGCTGGGTCGGTCACCGTGACCGTCACTGTGTTGACCTGTGTCTCCCTGGTGACTTCGGTTTGCGTGACGGTCGTCGGTACGGGCTTGACAGCGGTCTCGGTCGCGGTGACGGTCGCCGTTGTCGTGGCCGCCGTGGTGTGCGTCGTCGCTGACGTCGCAGTCGCAGTCTCAGTCGCCGTTTCGGTCGTCGTGTCGACCTCGGTGACGGTGACCGGACTCTGGTCGGCGGCGGGTGCCGGGGTGTCGGTTCCCGATCTGCTGATCACGCCGACGATCAAGCCGACGACCGCAACGGCAGCGGCTGCGACGGCGACCACTGTCACCTTCCACGCGTTGTTACGCTGCCGGCGAGCTGCCACCACCTGCAGTTCGGCGACGGCGGCCGATGGGTTTGCCTCTCGCTCGGATGCCGGGTCGGGGAACGGTGGCGGTGCCGGAACGGGGGTCGGTGGTGGTGTTGGCGTGCGGTCAGGTGCTTCGCTCCACGCTTCGGCGGGGAGCGCACGAGTGCTGTCCGGGCTGACTGCATCCACTGGGGGCTCCACAACGTCGAAGGGTGGTCGGGTGAGAACGACAGCAGCTTAGATGCCGGGTTTCACAGCACCGATGCGGCGGCGCGGCGAAGAACGCTTCGAGAAGACGCTGATGCCCGACCAGGTGCTGTGTGCTGGTCGGGCATCAGTGCATGTCGTGTCAGGCTGCCGAACGCTGTCGGTGCGATCGCTGGGAGGGGCGGGCACTGTGCACGAGCTGCGGGAGGCTCGGTGTGTGCGCCCGACCGGCCGCGGAGTTCGCGATCGGTTCGAGACGATGCGGCTCCCGAACGGCCACGGCCGCCTGAACGTTTGCTTCGTCCTGCTCCTGCCGGAGGCTCTGTTCCCAGGCGAGGTCCTTCTCGAAGTGAACGACCAAGTAGTAGACGAACGGGACGACGATGACCGCGACGATGACGTAAACCCAATCGGGGTTGATCATGTCCTGGCTCCTTCTGGTTGGTGTGTGGGCCACCATCAGGGTCTCGATCGGGTCCGCGACGTCGCGGCACGAGCAGCCGCGGCTAGCTGTGGGGCAGCTGCGGCAGACCGAGCGTCTTCCGGATGGCGTCGCGGCGGAATCCGATCTTCTTGTGGATTGACGCACGCGTGCGACGCCGATGCCCGGCCGAGGCGACCGCCAGATTGTCCAGCCGTTTGACCAGGTTGTTCAGGATGTCCTTGGGATCGCGCTGCTGGCTGAGCTCCTCGCGGGCGTAGTCGAGTGCCCGCGCGACCGACTCCCGGTAGCTCTGCCCGATCTCCGCGTCGATCGTCGCGGTGGCATTCACCTTCGCGACATCGACGAGCAGCGGCTCGATGTCGCCGACCTCGCCGCCGGCGGCCTTGAGGAGTTCAGCGAATCCCAGCGCCGCCTGCTGCCAGTGCTGGCTGGCGGCTTCGGCTTCGGTGCGCTCCCTGGCTGCGTTCTCGTAGCGGATGCGCCACACCTCGGCATCAGAGCGTGGGGATACCTGGGTTCTCGACGGGGGCAGGTGGGTGCTGGCGGTCATGGCAGTCCTTCCGGTGAATGTGATTGCATCAGCCGGGTCTGACATGTGTTCGTCCCGGCGGGCCCACAGCAGTAGGCCGAAATCAGGGTCGTTGTCTTCGCCGTATCGGCGCGGCAGTCGCCTTCCGGTCGGTGTAGACGGCCTGGCGGCGCGCTTCGGCCATCAACTGCGGATAGGTTTCAGCGATCGCCACCAGCGTGCGGGCTTTGATGATCGCCCCCACTGCCTCCTGGGCGGCCGGATCGCGGGTGAGCCGCCGGATCGCATCCCGGTTGGCGTCGTAGTCGGACAGCGCGTGCCTCAGATAGTTGACGCAGATGCGGGCTACGAACGATTCGTCTGCGGCCGCGGACTCGGGATCGGCGGGCCGCTTTCCCGGGTTGCGGTCGTTGTAGTGGTCGCAGGCTCGGCGGATGAGCTGCGTCGTCGACATCGTCGGCACCTGGATCCGCAGGCGTTTTGCGGTCCGCACCAGGTGAGCGCGGCTCGGGCGAGGTGAGGTCATCGGCGACCGCCGATCAGTTTGTTGTGCGACTGGACTCCGATCTGGGCGGCTCCCCACGCTGCTGCGTGCGCCGGCGTCTCGGCGACCATCACCGACGTCTCGGCCTTCTGCCGGACAGCCTTCTGCACGCCGGGATCCTCGGCGAGCCCACCGGTGAGCTCGATGATCGGCCGCGAGGCGTGTGGATTGCCGGGGACTGTCCAGCGGCCGGTGATCGGGCCGCGGTCGAGGAGCTGCGACAGCAGGCTTCCGGACTGCGCCGGGCTCGGCTGCGGGAACCCGACGTCGTCCATCAGATCTGATTGCGCCTCGGTCAGCTGCAGGAAGATCAGTTCGGTGATCTCGTCGTAACCGACCGTCAGCGGCCCGAGCGGTGCGGGGAACTCGACGACCATCATTCCCGGGTCGATGCCCTGTCGTTGACCAGTCGGGTCCTGGCGTGCCCGACTGAACGCGCTGATGGCCTGGTCCCACCAGGTTTCGCTGGTCAGGCTCGGAAGTTCGGTCCCGGTTTGCTCCGCGATGCGGGCGATGATCGGGCGAACGATCTGCGCCCACCCGCCCTGCGGGTTGGTGATCGAGTACTCACTCCGGGAGTTCCCGGACTGGCTGACGCGCACCATCGTTACCGTCGAGGACCGGGCTCCGATGTCGATTGAGGTGATCGGGCAGTCGACGTACGGGTTCGGTGGCAACGTCGAGGCCGCGACAGCATCAGCCCACGGCACGAGGGTGGAGTCGCCGGGAGCGAACTGGCTGATCGCAAACCGGTACGCCTCCACGATCTGCGTCGGCCACGTCGACGGATACGTTGCGATGACCAGGTCGATGTTGTGGCGAAGGTGTGTGGTCGCCGCCGTCAAGGCGGGCGTGAGAGCGGCGGCCACGAGACTGTCGGCATGCCGCGCGGACCCGGCAATCACCTGGGCTTCCCTCCCGAGCAGTCGGGTGAACCGGGTGATGACCGTTTCGGCCGCGGCGTGGTCAGCGTCGTCGGAGAGGAGCGTGCCGTCGGCGCCGACGTACACCGCCGCCGGCCACCACTCCTGGTTGCGTGGCGACAGGATCGTCGGCTGCGACAAGTCACCGCCGGCGCAGGCTGCGGTGATGGTCGCCGACCCCACGTCGACTGCCAGCACGGTCTTGGCCACAGGAACCTCCCTTTGATCGCTGATCTTGCGAATCAGTATCCGGGCGAGTTTCCCAACCCAGCCGCAGCGTTTCGCCACGGTGCGGGAACGTCGGCAGTGGAAGGAAACGCAAGTGCGAGAATCACGGCAACTTCGAAGCCACACTTGTGAGGAGGACCCGATGGGGTCTGTTGTCGACCGTCTGCGCCGCGCTTGGTGGACAGTCTCTGATGCTGCTGGTGACCGCTGGAGCGCGTTTCGGGCCGCATCGCGGAGGATGCAGATCCTCAGCGTGGTTGGCGTGATCCTGGTCGTCACCGTCGTCGCGGTCATCGTCGGCGGCGCGCTCGGCGGTGGTCACGATGACCGCGAGGATCGGCTGACGAAGGCCCTGGTCACTACCGGCGACCTGCCGGCGAATCTGTGGTCGGGCTGGACCGAACGCACACAGAAGGATCGGCCAGCGACGGCAACCCCTCAGGCCGGCATGTCGGCGAAGCCTGAAGCGTGTGTGCCCGGCGGTGAACTCCAGCGGTCGGTGCAGGGGTTGGCGGTCGACGGTGATGCGTGGGCAGGAACCGACTTCACCAACATCGCGTTGCAGGCGCGCGCCGAAACGATGTTGGTCGCCAGCGATCGCGACGTCGTCTCCCCGGTCGAGAAGTGGGTGTCGTCTTGCGGGTCGACGACGGTGACCGGCAAGGACAGCTCCTTGCAGGTCACGCTCAAGCAGTTGCCGGTCGACCCGAAGGTCTACGGTCTGGCTGCGGCCCGGGTGTTCGCGCAGACGGTCACCCCGAACGTGGCGAACGCGGAACCCGAATCGACGACTCTGACCGCTGTCGGCACGACCGGCGAGCACGTGCTGTACGTGACTCTGACGTTCCCCGGGGCGACCACCAACGATGCGATCTCCACCCTCGACACCCTGTGGCGGGCCCAGTCAGCGAAGCTCGTCGCCTACCAACGGGCTGGCAACCTGTAGGGCCTCAGTTGCCCCAGTTCGAACTGGCTGCAGACAGCGGTGACGCTTGCGCGCGGTCGGTGCTCGACCACGTACTGCGGTCGGGGTCGATGGTGCGCATGAACTCGCCGATGAAGTCCCGCGACACGACCTGACCGGCCTGCCCGTGCCGGAACTTGCCGAGCTGCGCGGTCATCTCAGACGGCAACAGACCCTTCTCAGCGGCGGCCGGGTCGGTCGCGAAGGGCCGGTTCAGCAAGATCACCAGATCGGCGTCCTGCTCAAAGTTGCCCCGACGACTTGAGGTCGGTCAGGGAGGACGGACGATCGGGGGCTGCGGCGTCGCGCCCGAGCTGGACCGCCGACGTCACCGGGACGAGCATCTTCTTCCCGAGCAGCTTGAGTCGGGTGGAGTTGTCCGAGACGCGCGCATACTCCGATGGCGCGGGCTGGCCGGGCGGTGCTTGCAGGAGTTGCTGATAGTCCTGGTAGATCGCCTCCAGGTCGCCGCCGGTGGACCGGAACTTGGCGCGCGCGGCGGCGGCGCCGCGGGCGATCGCCGGCACGTCTGTGGACTGATCGTCGATCACCAACGGCAGGTCCGCGATCTGAGCCATCGCGTTCTCGACCTGCTCGATCTGCGAGGGCGTCAGGGTGTCCGGGTGATGCAGGAAGTCCTTGAGCTTGACCGTTGCGGTCAGCGAGACCGTCAGGCGGGCAAGGATTTCCGGTGCGGTCATCTCGGTCGACGCGAAGTAGCTTCCGTGGCCGGCTTGGGTGGCGGCGCGAATCCAATCGAGGAGGCAAACGGTCTTTCCGACACCCGGACGCGCACCAATGTAGGTTAGCCAACCCTTACGCAGTCCGCCGATGAGCTGCCGGGTCCGGTTCTGCCCGCCGTCGAGATCAGACCATCCGGTGGGGATCCCGACGAACTCCCGAGGATGCAGCCGATCCTCATGGAACTGCGTGTGCAGCGAGGTGATCTGCTCACCGATATCGGGGAGCACCAGACTCGACCGCGACGGAGCGCTGAACAGTGCTTCCACCTTCTCCGCCGCCGCATCCAACGTCAGATCCGAACCCAGCCGCTCGGCGATCACCCGCAGTTCGTTCGCGGCAGTGCGCGCCTGGAACTGATCACCCAACTGCGCCAGGTAGGTGGCGGGAGCTCCGGCAGGTTCGGTGAGGACCGTATTCAGCAGGTCGGTGAGGGCCGGGTACCCGCCGACCTCCTGCAAGATCCCCTTCGACCCCAGATGCTCGTGAACTGACCCGAGCCCGACCGGCGTCCCCTCGAGGAACAGGTCACAGACGGCGGCGAAGATCCGTTGGTGCGGGCCGGGGGTGAACGCGGCCGGCGCCAACGCCGACACCGCCTCACTCAGGTACTGCTGACTGTCTTCCCCGCTACCTCCGTCGAGGAGGGCTCCGAGGACGACTTGCTCGGCGATCGTGGTCACAGAACTCATGGACGGAATCTAGCCAGCCTTCAGCGTCGGGAGCGGCACCTGCGAAGCGAGAAGCTCCTCGTCGACGGCATCGATGAGGGCCTGCGGCCGCGGCCCAGGATCGGTCAGGGTGGTTGGCGGGAACAGAGCAGGCACATCGAGCGGGCACACCATGATCACCACACCGGGAACTCCGAGCGCCCACGGGTGGATGTGCTCGGGGTACGGGAAGGTCTTCGCGGTCAGAAACTCCACGATCCGGCCGTCATCGGTGTAGGCGCGCGGCTTGTGCTTGGGGGCCAGCGCATCCCCGATCGCCCGCACCAGCTTGTCCAGGTCGGGACGGGTCGACGGCGCCACCCGAGGCAGGAACGGCTGATCAGGCACGGCAGGCCTGGTCTGGGATGCGACGATCCCCCACCTCTCCGGTTTGGGCATCGTCAGGACCACATGCACGCGGATCGGGCAGTCCGGGTTCGACCAGCCGGGGCGGCCCGCGAACGCCATGAACGACCGGTGGACAGCGTTCCGCCACGCGAGCAGGTCACTGCCCTTCTCGCGGATGATGACACCGGGCGCGGCGGCCACCATCGAACCCTGCGGGACGGCGACACCCGCAGCCCCGAACATCGCTGACCGGTCGGGCAGATCGGCGAGACCTCCGGCGTTGTGGTCGTCGATGACCGCATCCCCGATCCGCAGCAGCGACCCAGACGATGGTTTGCCCCGACGGCGGGGCGTCGACCGGGGGCGTGATGCCGGCGGAACGGGCGGATTCGATCGCGCAGCTCTCTGCGCCTGGTCCCGACACGCACGGCAGCACTCGACGTCGATAGGAATGATCGTCCCTCCGCACTGGCACACCTTGTGGGTGCCTGCGTTGAGCATCTGCTGGCCGTTCATGCCGACCAGCATAGGGGCCACCTTTCCGGACGCCCGATCCACGATTTAGTGGCCGTGAACTGCAGAAACATGGTTGCGTGCCGCACGCCGTCACCCCCTGCTGACAGCGTTGTCCTCATCGAAGCCACACCCACACCGAGAGGGCAGATCAGATGACCACCTTCCAGCGCCAGCGCGGCGGCTCCTTCGTCGCCTACGAGGCAAACCCCACTCGTACACCGATGCCGATCCAGGTCGGTGACCGCGAGGAGAAGGCTCACCTGCACCCGGAGGTGTTCGTTCACGAGTACCCGTGCATCAAGGTCAAGTCGATCTCTCCGTCGGAGAAGGGCAGCGGGCTGGCGGTCGAGTTCGATCCGGGTTCGGTGCCCGTCCCCGAGGGTAAGCAGCCACTGCGTCGTCCGATCAACGTCAACACCGTCGGTGGTGGAGACATCGAGAAGGCCCTGCGGTGGGCGCTCGACAACGACGAGCCGCTGTACCTGGCAGTCGAGTACCGGCGCAAGTACAAGAACTTCAGCGGCGAGGTCATCCCGTACGACACCCCGATCATGCAGCTGCGCGGCTGCGACGAGAAGGGCAACCCCACCCCGGCCTCGCAAGGCGCATCCCGCGAGAACATCAGCAAGGTCCTGGCCGTCATCGGCCCCGTCTCCGACCCCACCCGGAACCTGATCTCCGACGAGGTCCGCTCGAACCCGATGACTTGGCCCGCCCTGCGCTCCAATCGCATCGGTGCGACGCCGCCGCTCGACTGGGTGCGCATCACCCGCCCCGACGGCACACCTGGTGGTGCGGCCGTCCCGAAGTCCGAGTGGACCGAACTCACCGGCACGAGTGGCGGCACCGTCCTCGACGACGCAGCGTTGGCGCGCATCGCCGACGCTGTCGCGACCCGGCTGGGTGCGACCTCGGACGACCCGACGATGACGCGCCCCCCGAAGCGGACCGGCCGCAGCGCCGAAGGCAAGCGGTGGGAGGCTTTCAACTCCGACGGTCGCGTCAATCCCGGCAGCTACGCCGTCACCGCTCTGTTGAGCCTGCGCGATGCCGCGCTGACCGCACTCGGCGACGCCAACTACGCCGAAGCCGCCGCCGCCGACGGCGAGAACCGTGACCCGGAGCTGCTGACGGCCGAGCAGATCAGCGTCGCCGCCACGGCACTGATGGGAGCACTCGCGAGGGCAGCCGACGGCATCCAGTCCACGATCACGAACAAGCCCGCGAACCGCATCGACGGCTCGTACATCACCGCCAGCAAGGCCCTGCGGCAGGTCATGCTCCGCGAGGTGCCGCTGACCGTGCAGATCCTCGCCGACGCAGCCTCCAAGACCGCATGGCTGTCGATGGTCACCGAACTGGCCCGCGCGCTTACCGCCGCGGTAATGGAGGAAACCGGGCAGTACCTGGACGTGGTCGCCGAACCGACGCCGATCAACGATGCATCCGGACGAGCGCAGCGTCAGGTGGCCCGCCAGAACGAGCAGACCAACCCGCGCCCGACCACGGTGCCCGCCAACCGCGACGTGCAGGCGCCGCCGGAGCCGGACTTCTCCGTCGACGACAGCGGGACCGGACCGGTCTCCTCGGTCACCGATCGCAACAAGGCGATCCTGACGCCGATCCTCGGGCTCTCCGACGGTCTGACTCCCGCAGCCCTGATGCCGCTGCTGGGTCAGGTGTTCGGCACCACCGATCTGGAACAGATCGACCCCGACCGGCTCGCCGCAGTCGCCGACGCGTGGAAGGAGGACGTCGACCAGTTCTTGACCGCAGCCCGCGCCGCCTACAACAAGCAGAACGCGGCCCGCACCGCGTAACGAGCTTCCCGCGCCGGCCGCCCGGCCCTTGCGCCCGGCCGGCGCGGGAAACGCACAGGCCACACTGGCCGCAAACGAGCACCTCACCACCCGGTGCAGCCGCTCGAACACTCAGCCACCGCAGCCGCACACCTACGCGGCGACCAACACGAAAGAGACATCACCATGGCTGGCGAAACCGTCATCACCGTCATCGGCAACCTGACTGCCGACCCTGAACTCCGCTTCACCGCCTCCGGGGCTCCGGTCGCGAACTTCACGATTGCGTCTACCCCGCGCACCTTCGACCGGCAGACCAACGAGTGGAAGGACGGTGAGGGCCTGTTCCTGCGGTGCAGCATCTGGCGCGACGCCGCGGAGAACGTCACCGAGAGCCTGCAGAAGGGCTCGCGTGTGATCGCGCAGGGCAAGCTCAAGCAGCGGTCCTTCGAGACCCGCGAGGGTGAGAAGCGCACCGTCGTCGAACTCGAGGTCGACGAGATCGGGCCGTCGCTGCGGTACGCGACTGCGAAGGTCACCCGCACCCCCAGCCGGGGTCAGGGCGGCCAGCAGTACAGCGGCGGCGGGCAGGGCAGCCAGCAGGGCGGCGGCAGCCAGCAGCAGTCGCGCCCTCCGGCCGACGACCCGTGGGGCAGCGCCCCGGCAGCGGGCGGCGGCTTCGGCGCAGGCGACGACGAACCCCCGTTCTGACCCGACCCCGAAACGCCGATGGCGGGCACCGCGTTCGGTGCCCGCCATCGGCGTATCCACGATCAGAAGAAGTCGAATCCAGTCCCCAACTGCACGTTCGCGCGTGAGCTCCGGTAGTCAGCTTCCAGCAGCCGCGAGCCGCACCGGGGCAGCATCAGCCGCCGAGACCATGGCGGCAGTCACGAGCTCGATGAGCTCGCGGGCAACGATCTCAGGGTCGGTCAGAACCAGGTTGTGGCCGGCATGGGGAACGACGCGGAGTGATGAGCGGGGTACGCCTGCTGCGATCGCTTCGGCGTGCGCGACTGGCGTGATGAAGTCCTGTGCGCCTGCCACCACCACGGTGGGGATGCCCGCCAGCCGATGCAGGGACGATGACTCGTCGAGGTCCAGCAGCGATGACAGCAGCTCGGCGAGCACCATCGACGAGGGGCGCCGCAGCGTTCCGCAGTTCCCCAGCGCTGGCGACATCGCAGTCCGCACCAGACCCCACACCGAGTTGAACAGGCACGGCAGCCGCTGCGCGACGCCGGGCAGGGCGTGTCCGATCGGCTTCGGTAGCAGTCGTGCGATGCCGCCGTGGTCGGCGATGCAGCTCGAAGCGGTCGCCACCAGGGCGGTTCCGCGGACCTGGCTGACGAGGTGCGGGTGACGGCGCAGGCACGCGAGGATCGTCATGGCGCCCAGCGAATGCCCACCGAGGATCAGCGGGCCATCCCCGGCGACTGCGTCGATGACGGCAGCGAGGTCATCGGCGAGGGTCTCCACCGTGTGAGAGTGGCGGGGGCCGTCGGCCGAGTGGCCGTGTCCGCGGTGGTCGTAGGTGACGACCTGCACGTCCGGGCACGCCGCGGCCAGCGTCCGCCGGGTCCGCGCCCAGCTGCTCGAGTTCATGCAGAACCCGTGCGCGAGCACGACCGTCAGGCCGGCAGTGTCCGGTCCGCTGATAGAAGCGGCCAATGTTGTCCCATCTGCGGTGGGGACCTTGATCTTCATCGCGAAACCCTTCCAAGAGACGTGGATCACATTTCGATGTGATGGGCACAGCGTCGCACCCGACATTCCCGAGCCGCGGCACACGACCTCCCCCCGGCACCAGGCGAACCCAGATCAGATGAACGACCACTCCCCGGCCTGACGACAGGCAGATACCGCCGAATCTGACGCTCCAGTCCCCTCCCCCCACATGCGAAAACGCGGCAAGGCGATTCAGGAAAGGTGGTCCATAGACTCAGCGGCATCATTCGAAGCCACACACCCAGGGAGTCCGCAGGTGTCAGCACGACGTCGTTCATCCCCGACTGCCCAGCGCGCCCGCGCGGCCGCCGGACGACACTTTCAGCAACTCATGAGCGACTGGTTCACCCTGACCTTCATCCAGGACAGGCAGAAGCTCGCCGGCCCGATCACCCCCACGCTGCTCAACTGGATGTTCCTGGCCGTCATCGGCGTCATCATCTACGCTTCCGGCTTCACCCTGACCATCGCCGCCGTCACCGGCGGCTGGTTCCTCATCACCCTGCTCCGGTCCGCCTACGTCCAGCGCCGCCGCCGCACTCAGGTCGCCGGCATCTTCGAATCCCTTGCACCCGCAGCGAAGTGGCCGTCCGGAACCGCCACCCGCCCCGCGGTCCCGAGCAACCACATCAAGAAGATCCGGTGGGGTGCTGGCGCACTCCCCGAACAGTTCAGCGTCACCCTCAACTCCGCATCCCCGGCCGCCGTCGCCCCACTGCTGCGCGGCGGCTTCGAAGTCATCATCGAAGGCCTCCCCCACAGCAAAAGCAAACAGGGCGGCGAATGGCTGTTCACCTGGAACAAGTCGACCCTCACCGCCACCGCCGTCGACCACACCGATCCCCGACTGGTCCGTAAACTCTACGAACGCCGGATCACCGCACTCGTCGCACAGAACTTCGCCGTCCGCATGACCGCCGCCGCAGCAACCGGCTGGGCCGTCGAAGTCAAAGACTGGGCACAAGCCGAATCCGCCACCGGCGAAACCGTCGAATACCCCACCGGAATCAGCGTCCGCTGCGCCGACCGAGACCTCACGGACCTCGCTCTCCGCGACAAGGTCGAACGCCTCACTGAACGCGCAATCCCCGTCCCCGGCGAATGGCTGTTCACCTGGGACGCCAGCGCCTCCATGCTGTCGGTCGACCACACCGACAGGGACAGCCTCGAAGCGCAACGCAAACGCACACAACGGCGCATGTCCGACGACATCAACGCACTCTCCCCCGCACGCGGGAAAGACCCCGTCATCCTCGAAGTCGTCGAATGGGTTGGCCCAGAACAAGCTCTCCCCCGGCATCTTCACGTCTCGTTCGGAACTCTTGCTCTGGACGATCCACGGAAGAAGGATCAGATCGAGGACGGGTTCGATGCGGCCGTCGTCAATCGCTGGCCTGAAGCGCGTTCCCTACTCGAATGGCATCACGGGGCGACCACTGAACTCGACATCACGCTAGTAGCTAAAGACGACCCCCGCGCTCTCCGTCGAGTAGCGCTTACTCGGTTTCGGAATGTTGTGGACTCCAAGTTCGGAACCAGCCGCAATGCCGTCACGACCGAAGTTCTTGAATGGCAGCCGGACCTCAGTGCGGTGGGGACGGCACTTCCACAGAAGGCGCGAGTCCACTTCGGGACCGTTGATGTTACGAAGTCCGACACTCGTGATCAGTTCCAGGATCACTGGGACAGCATCGACGACGCGAATGACTGGCATTACGAGTGGAATACGCCAGAAGGGTACGTGGAAATCAAGGCTGTTCCACCACTTCCGCAAGCTTTCTCGTTCCCAGGGCCCGGCACCCCGGAGTTTGACGAGTACATCCGCCTGTTCCGGGAAGGGAAGATTGTCATTGGGGAGCAGAAGGGGGGAGGGACCTTCGTATGGAACCTCAATGAAGATCCGCACGGCCTCATCGGCGGAAAAACGGGTCAGGGAAAGAGCGTCACGCTCGATGAGGTGATCTTCCTCAGCATGTGGTGTCACGACATGGTGGATCTGGTGATCTGTGACCCCAAGCGAAGTGACTTCACCTGGACTCCTGAGTTTCCGAACGTCGTCGAGTTTGCGGCAGGAGCTACGGAGATCGTCGATGCGATCGATTATCTCGCCTCGGAAATGGACCGCCGCCAGGGGCTGCTGCAGAAATACCCAGGAACTCGAAACATGCGATACCTGCGAAGACTCTACAAGGAACACCCCGAGTATGAAGCTGAAGACGGTCCCGCCCCGAAACGTTTGATCATGATCTTCGACGAGATCGCGAACTGGTGGATGAAGTCTGACGACAGTGAACTAGAGGAGCTGAAAGGGCGCGCCCGAACTCAGATGGAAGGTATCGGGCAGCTTGCTCGCGCACTCGAGATAAACGTCCTAACGGCCGCACAGAAGCCAGACAAGAATCGGCTGTCGACGCAGCTAAAAGAGAATCTTGGTTTCAGATTGTGTGTGGGAAGGGTTAACGGGCCTACGTCAGAGCAGATTCTTGACTCTAACCACGGCACACGATTCCCCAGTAAGCGAACCCCGAAGGGCCGCGGCTGGGCCTACACATCAGGTGCTGATTACCAGGTTGTTCAGATCCCTTACCTGCCGAACGCCGATGAGCTGTGCCCCTGGGATCCAAGTGTGAAACTGCGAGGAACTCGCGATCTGATTCGAGAAAAGCTGAAAGCAGAAGGATACGTTCAGATTCACGAACCGAACGCATCGGGTGGCATGGAGCCGCGCTGGGTCACAGTCGAGGGATCGGAAACTGCACGACGCAAGACGGATTCGGAACAGAGGTTGGTCCCGGCCGACTTCCCTGCTGATGCTGGCGATAAGTACCTCGTCGACGACGAACTCACCGACGACACCCCCAACAGCCAGGACTCCCCGTTCGGTGCCGGCGAAGAGCTGTGGGACGACCCGCCCTGGGACACCGACGAAAACACCTACGAATCAGCCTGACCCGACCGATAGAGGAGGAGCTACACATGACGACACTCGCTCAGTTGGACACGATCGGCCCACTTCCGTTCCCTTCCTTGGCGACTGACCGCGGTCAGGACTGGATCCACCGAGTCTGCGACAACCGCTTCATCCTCGCGCGCACCGCAGACGGCGGTACTGCCGAATGGGATCTTGCAGCCGACGGGCACCTGCTGGCCGTTGGGTCACCGGGAAGCGGCAAGAGCACCCTCGTGACCACGCTGGCGTACCAGGCGGCCGCCAACCACGACCTGATCGACATGATCGTCAATTCGCCACACGCGGAGTTGCCGCAGTCGGTGACTGACATCGGCATCCGCTACACCGGCCGGGAGGATCTTCGGGCCGTCGTCACGGACTGCCTCGCCGTCGTGCGCCGTCGGCTCCGCGAACAGAACACCACCGACCCTAGGCGGCGACTGGTTCTGGTCATCGAAGCCGACCCCGAGATCAGCCACATGAAGGGCGCCTCCCGGATGGTTGAAGACCTTCGCGAGATCCTCCGGACAGGCGCCGCCGTCGGCGTTCACGTCGCGGTGACCGCACTGCAGGCGAACTCGGTATGCCTGGATGCGACGACGCGGGAAATGCTGACCGCCCGACTGCTCCTACGACCCGATACGGACACCGACTACAACGCCCGAATCCTGTTCGGCACCGTCGAACTCCCCCACCGTGCGCCGGGCACCGGTCTCGGCCGAGGCTGGTTCACCGCATCCGGCGCGATCGCTGACGTGCAGGTGCCGTTCATCGATCGTGCGGCGGAAGTAAGCCTCCGCCACCATCTCGCCACCACTAAGCAAGGAGAACAACTGACATGAGACTAGGAAGCCTCGTAGGGGCGGTGGTCATCGTCCTCGGCATCCTGTTCTGGGCGGCGTACGGGTCCCTGCCCGTTCCACAAGGCGTCCGTGACCTGTGGGACAAGGCCTGGAACAACAAGGTCGAGCCCGCCAAGGAGGAATGGGAGAAGCAGAAGGCGAAGTACGAGACGCAGACGCCGCAGCCGCAGAACTTCAGCCTCGGCGCCGTCGACGGTTCCCGGCAGATCGTGTGCACCCTACCGGCGTGCGCGGCGTGAGGGGCTGATCACCCATGGTGATGGGACCGACTCACTCGATGTCCGGTGCTGCCCTCGGGTTGGGGATGGCCGCGGTGATCCCCGCATCGATCGGAGGGCCGTCGACCGCGGTGGGCGCGATGACGTTCGCCGCGGTGACCGCCGGCGCCGCACTCCTGCCGGACCTGGACTCACCGCAGGCGACCATCGCCCGCACCTTCGGGTTCCTGTCGGTGGGGGCTGCGCACATCACCGAGAACGCCGCCTTGGCCGTCTATGAGGTGTCGCGGTCGGATCGGGATCGGGACCTGCACAACGGGCACCGGACAGCCACACACACGATCTGGTTCGCGATCCTCGCGGGCCTTCTCGTCGGGGTGCTGGTGGCGATGTTCGGGAAGGTGCCGGCGCTGATTGTGCTGTTCTTGATGCTAGGGCTCGCGGTCCGCGGCCTGTTCCCGGAATGGTCATCGAAGTCCGATTGGCTGGCGATCACCGCGGTCTCGGCCGGGGCGGCGTTCGCGGTCGGCGCGTGGCAGCCGCAGATGGCCAGTGCGTGGGCATTGGGGATGGCGGTCACTGTCGGGGTGATTGCGCACCTGCTTGGGGATGCGCTCACCAAGTCGGGGGTGCCGATGCTCGGCGGACTGGTGTCGATCAACGGGAAAAGGTGGTGGGACATCTGCCCGCCCGGGTTCCTGCGGATCAAGGCCAACGGCGTCGCCGACAAGGTCCTGCTCGGGGTGTTCACCGTCCTCACGGTGTGGCTGACGTATGCGACCGTGTTCGACCCGTCGATTCTTGGTGCGCCCTGGCCGCCCGCGTTGACCACGGCAGCACCGTAGCGCCCGAGAAGGCAACTGTGGCCGCCCACCGATCAGGTGGGCGGCCACAGTCCTCTCCGGGGTGATGCGGAGTGGTCAGGCAGGACGTGCAGCGGCCAACAGCGGTTCGACGTTGGCGCGGATGTCCTTGTAGTGCTGCGGGATCGGGTTGATCACCGCGCGGGGGCCAGCGACGTAGGCCTCCATCACATTGTTCAGGTTCGGGTCGATGCCGGCGGACCGCAACTCCTGAACGTTGTCGCAGTTGACCGCGACGAGAACGTTCGAGGCGTCGGTGGGGCTGTTGATGTCGGTGGCCTTCAGGATGGGCGCGTAACGATCCCACTGGGACGGGAACAGTTGCGCTGGGCCGCGTGCCCCCGACGGGGACTCGACGGCCTTGAAACGGGAGCCGGTGTACATCTGGGCGGCGATGATGTCGCGGGTGATGCCGTTGCAGCCGTGCTTGCCGACCGCGGAGTCGATGGCCTCCTGGTACTCGTGCGGCGCATGACTCCACGCCACGCTGGCCGGTTGCTCTGCGGAGGCGGTGCTGCAGCTGCTGACGCCGATGACTGCGGCGGCAGCTGCGACGGTCAGGACCGCCGATCGGGTGAGGGGGTGGGGCATGGTCATGTCTCCTGAGCTAGACGGCTTCGTCGATGCGGGTGTCGACTTCTTCGAGCGCTTCGGCGATCACTGCCAGTGTCTTCGTGGCCCACTTGGTGGCCGCTTCCGTGCCGGTCAGTTCCTTCCGGATCGCGTCGAGGTCATCGTCGTCGACGGCGTCGATGACGTGCGGCACGGTCTTCTCGATCTTGGCGATCGCCGGCAGCAGCTCGAGGATGCGGACAGCATCGTGCATCGCCCGACGCACATCAGCGGCCGTTCGCATATGCACCAGCGCACTGCTGACGTCGAAATCAGAGACTTCGGTAGCGCCCTCGGGCATAGCGGTGTCGAAGATCGACGTCACCGACGGCTTTGGAGCCGGTGGCGCCGACGGTGGCGCCTCGGCGGGGATGTCGTCGATACCGTCGTCGAGGTCGTCCTCATCCTCGACGCTGTCAGCACGGGGGCGTGAAGCCTGCCCCTCTCGTGCGCTTCCCCCGTCCGAGGTGCCGCCGGACGGCCGCGTCGACCCATCATCGACGTCGTCGTCGCGATCTGGGGGACCGGCCTGCTGCTGCTCCTTCCGGGCAGCACGTTCCTCGAAGCTCTCCAACGCATCACCGATGATGTCGTTGACCTGGTCGGGGCCCTTCGGGTCGAGCTCGGTGAGCCGGTCCTTGATGTCCTCGATCAAGTCGGTGTCATCGGCGCCAGCCGACGCCGCCGAGATCGACCGCACCTGCCGTTCGGTGATGTGCAGCTGCGACATGTCGATGCCCGTCGATTGCGCGATCGACCACGCCAGCCACGCCACCCGCGTCATCCGCCGCAGATGCGTGTCGGACAACGGCTTCCCCGTCCGCGGGTTGTGCAGCATCCCCGCGAGCTCACGGGAAAGCATCTGGCGCGGAGAGTCGTAGCCGAGCGCCACGTGCCCCTTGCGGGATAGCAGCTCGCCGACGGCTTCGTAGAAGTCGTTGGCGGCAGTGACGGCCTTCCCGATCAGTGCGCGCGCCTCCTCCGCGGTGCACGGTGTCGACGCGATGTCGACGACTTCGCCGTCAGTGGCGGCGGGTGCCTGATCGACCAGCGCCATCTCCGCCAGGTCGGCGTCGATGGCCGCGT
Source organism: Gordonia aichiensis (assembly GCF_039946255.1). Lineage (GTDB taxonomy): Bacteria > Actinomycetota > Actinomycetes > Mycobacteriales > Mycobacteriaceae > Gordonia > Gordonia aichiensis_A. The sequence continues at coordinate 174,596 of NZ_JBCDWL010000007.1, forward strand.
CGGCGTCGTCGATCGCCGTACCGGGATCTGTGATGGTCATCGGGTTCCTCTACTGGTCAGAACTTGTGCTCGGCGGCGAGCCGCTGACGGCGGCCGGCGGCGATGTCGGAGGAGGTCGGGTTCACCAGCCAGCGGGACTGCTGAACGCGCTGCTCGTCGCCGTAGGCCCGGTCCAGGACCTCGTGACGAGCTGATCCGGTAGGCGGCACGTAGTAGCCGTGCTCCACGTTGGCGTTCGCCGGAAGGCCTAGCAGTTGCTTCAGGTCACGCTGCTGCGTGGCGATCGTCTTCTTGCCGCGCGCCGACCGTTGGATGCCGACGGTGATGCCGCCGTTGGCGTCGGCGAGGACCGAGTAGGAGCGGCGGGCACCGCGACCGGACAGGACCTTGCGGAGTCGATACTGCACGGCCTTGGTGTCGGTCAGATCGACATCGCGGACTTGGGTGGCGGTGGTGCCGTCAGAGCGCGTCGCGTCGTGGTGGCGGGTCCACGTTGTGGGTTCGTCGATCGGCTGATTGTCTGCGTTGCGGGCGGGCATGCTGACCGGTGACCGCATCAGGGTGGTGGCGAAGCTGCGTTGTTCGACGGCCGCCAGGAACTCGCCGTTGCGTTCCCCGCGTCGCCGGGCCAGGGTCGCGAAGTCGACGCGACTGCTCGCGGTCAGCGGCGCATCGAGGGAGACACCGCGGACGGCTTCGGGGTTGGCGTCAGGGCGACGCTGGGAGCCGTTGGCGGCCTCGTAGTGGCGCCCGGTGTTTGATGCGACGACGGCCACGTGGTGGCAGGAGTGATTGCGGGCGTACTGAGCGCAACTGCACTTGAGAGTTGAGCGGCCGCCGTCGTCGAACGGCGACATGTACCGCTGACCGTCTTCGGACCACAGCCGAACGTGGCCGGTCACGTTCGCGTCCGGGAGGTCCGCGGTCACACCGACCTGGGCGAGGGTGGAGTTGGTCGCCGTCTCGGCTTTGACCGCGGCGACCGTCGCCATCTGGATGCGTCCCTCAGCGTGGTTTCCGTCGGCATCGAGGTAGTGCAGCTGCTTGCTGCCGGCGCGCGCCAGACCAGTCTTCAGGGTGCGGGGTCGAGGAGGCATTGCCCCGGGAACCTCACGGAGAACTTGGCGGTAGGCGGCGTTGTTGGCGGCGTTGCGGGCGGGGACCTTCTCTGAGGGGCCACCGACGACCGGGCAGCGGTGGGCACTGTTCATCGACGCGAACTGCCCGCAGGTCGGGCATTGAGTCATGGTGCCTGCGGCGATTGCATCCGCTGCGTTCTCGAACTTGTACACCTCATCCAACTTCTGGGGTGCCAGACCGAGTGCGTGGACACGCTTTCCGAAGCTGTCGGTGCCGTCAGTCAGTTCCTCCCACGTCTGCGGGGAGATCCGGCGCCGGAACGGCGTCGGCGGGGTGACGGTGCCGTCCTTGCGGGTGTACGGCTGCGGGGTAATCTGCAGGACCCCGTTGGACGGGTTGTAGCGAGCCTCTCGGATCCACGAGGCGCTGCCACCAGCCTTGTCGAACTCGGCGCGTAGTGCGGCGCTCTCGGCGTTGATGTCCTTCTCCTCGCGGGCGATCTGCCGTTCGGTGGGAACCCCGTCGGGGCACAGTTCGTTGATGCGTGCCGACCCGAGTTCGCGCAGGGAGGCGAGGGAATGTCCGGGGTACAGGCGATCGAGGACCGCTTCGAGTTTTGCGTCGTCGGTGTTGATGACGGACTGCCACCTTTGTGCGTCTCGCATCAGATCGAGCTTGCTGCTGCGTTCGGCGAGGGCGTCTCGTTGGGCGACCAGCACTTCGTTCGGGCAGTCGGGTTCTTCGTGACCGAACTGGCCGCACTGGCCGCACTTGAGGAGGTTCTTCTTGTTGCTGGCGTCCTGGAAGGTGCGTGTCGTGCAGAACTCGTCGCCCATCGCAGACTTGTTTGGCTGCCCCGCGAGCGCGGACAGCCGCCGCTGCTCCATTTCGGCCATCGCTGCCCGAGCCCGCCCCGACTGGCCGATCTCGTCCTGGTCGCGGGAGGTGACACCGGCCATCGCCAAACTCTGCTGCAGCGACACCGGTCGGGTGTCGCCTTCGCCTTGTGGTCCGCCGGCGCCGATGTTCTCGCGGAACGTGTCGGTCAGCGAGATGTTGGAGAAGTCGCCGGTCCGCTTCATCAGGGCATTCCACTCGGACTTGGCCTGCGCCATTGGGATGCCCCGGTGACGGGCGTTCATCTCCAGGAAGTTCATCTTGGCGGGCTGCCGGCTCTCGAGGATCTGTCCGAGTCGTAGCGTCGCGGCCAGCTGATGAGGTTTGTTCTCGCGGGCAGTGCCTTCGATCGGTCGCCCATGACGGTCTTTGCCGGTCCTAAGTGCCTCTTGCTCTGCGCGGAAGCGGGTAATAATTCCGGTCTGTCCTGCGCGGCCACTGTAGGGGCGGTACTTCTCTTCGTCGGTGAGATCCGGGAGAGCTTCGACTTGGGCAATGATCTGGTTGAGATGCTCGATCTGCTGCTCTTTGGTCATCGGCGTCATGCCTTCGAGCTCGTGTCCGAGTTCGTGGATCGACGATTGGACTTCGGCGTCGTGGAAGACGCCGTCACCGTTGGCGACCGACATCTTCTTGATCAGGCCCATGACTGCAGACCGTTGAGGATTTTCGCGGCAAACCACTGGGGTCTCCTAGTGTCTGTGTGGCTTCGAATGGTGTCTTAGATCATCACAGGCGCGCACGCCTGCTGTCAGGCATTGACCTGCGCTGATGATGGGTCGGATTCCTGATTGCGACGCAGGAACGGTTGCGCGACAGGGTCATCGGTGAACTCGGTGTACAGATCAGAGAGCTGGTATGCCGGCCGTGTCTCGCACGTGAGGAACCCCGCCTGGACCAGGCTGTCGATCAGTTCTTCTTCGGTGTCGATCGTTAGCGACACGACGTTCTCATCGGTCGGGTAGTCGAAGACTTCGCCGTCGGCGTCGGTTGCCTGTCGGATCGTTTCGATGGTCGGCGCATCTGTCCACGGGTTGTAGTCGCCGGTGTTGATCACCAGTCGGGTCTCAGCCCGCCACTCGGGGCGCACCATCAGCACGGTCTGCGGTGCGGTCTCGGCGTTGATCACGACCGGAACTTCGGCGGGGATGCCGATCGGGAAGCCGCCGCCCTCGGTTGCGGACACCGTCAGCTCCTCCTTCTCGAAGTCAGTGAGCTGATCCCACAGCCCGGAGGCGACGGCGTCGGCGTTGATCGCCTGCTGCAATGTGATCCGGATGCGGGCCGCGAACGCAGTTCTCAGCAGTGCCATCTCGTACAGCAGGTTCTGCAACTCCTGATGTGCACGGATTCGTTCGGGCGAGTCGAACGGAGTCGGCTCGTCCTCGTCAGGTTCGGCGGCGGCGGCGATCTCCGGCGGGAACAGGTCACCGACGCTGGCGGACGCCCCGTCATCGGTGGTGTCCCGGACGCCGAGTGCGTCGATCTGCTCTGCGAGGGCGAAGTACTGCTCGCCGATCAGAACGCCGAGGACGTCGGTGAGCCGGTCCGCGTAGATCCGGTCATCGGTGCCCACGATTGTCACGTCATACAAGTATGGGCGCGTGTTGCCGACCAGCGGCAGCACTCGACCGTGGGCGGCGCCGACTCCAGTCTTCTTCGCATCCGTGGTGCACATCGGCGGAGCGCACAGGTGCGGGGGGATCTGCCGCGCCTGCTCGGAATCAATCACGGTCACGGAACATCACTGGACCTTCCAGGTGGCTTCGAATGGGTGATCTGAGGATAGGAACCGCGTTTCCCCACCCCTGGACAGCTGTGGGACCAGCTATTTGTTCATGCCGGTGAGCAGCGCAAACGCCGTCTCGGAGATGGTGGCCGCGACTTTGTCCGGCGTTTGCCGCTCCAGGACGTGCGCCTGCCGTGGACGGACCCGGTCCTCCCCGCTGTCGGGCATCGCCCACACCACCGTGAATCCGGCCCGGACGGCGTCATCGACGGCATCCTGCACGTCCGTCTCGTCAGGAAGTGCACCATCGGTGACCACAACGATCAGGCCGACGCCGTCACCGGTCAGCTCTGCGGTCGATGACCGGATCGCCGCGCCCGCTCCCGCCGACCCGGAACCCGGATCGAGAACGACCGGCACCTTTCTCGGCGCGACACCGGAGGGGACGATCGGGAACGCATCCCCGCCGAACCCCCACAGGGTGTGCTGCCCACCGATTTCGGCGACAGCGTGCGCGGCCGCCCACCCCAACGGGGCAGCCGTCTGGGCCCACCGCTGCATGGTCGCCGACGCATCGACGATGACCGCCAACCGAAGACGCGTACTCGTCCGCGGAACTGACCGCATCGCCGTCCACGGTTTCGCCGTGACCGGGAGCCCTGCAGCCCACTGGGCTGACCGCGCTACCAGTTGGCGGGTGTTCAACCGCCCTGCCGGATAGGAGATCGGCGTCGGTGCCATCGATGGCACCCGGTGGCCGGCAACGACCAGACCCTGCATGAAGGTCCGCCGGTTCTTGAGATCGCGTTCGGTGGGTTCCCGCCAGGACACCAGTCGGCGACCGGATGTCATCGGGCCGCCGGCGCCGATCTCACCGCCGGCGGCGGCGTGGCCGACACCTACGGCCGGTGCGGCGTCGGGAATGAGTGTGGACAGCCTCGCGGCCCGGTCCTTGGCGGTCTTTGCCGCCGCCAACAGTGACGCTGACAGGTGCCTTCCGAGAGGGTCTCGAGTGGGGTTCTCTGGCCACTGGAGTATGCCGTCGGTTCCGAGGCCGGGTAGGGGGACGTCGGGGAACGTCTGGTGGTGCAGGTCTATCCATTGGGCTGCCAACGTCAGCCAGTCCAGTGCGGTCGGCACCGTAGTCGGGGTGGGGTGTCCGGTCAGTGCGGCCCGCCACAGTCGCTGAAATTCGGCGAGGGAAGCGATCGGCAGGTGCTCGCCCAACAGGTCCCTGATGTCGCTGGTGACCGATGGTGGCAGCATCGCGGCATCGACGCGGGGAAGGAGCTCCCACACCGCCAACGCGGCGGTGACTGGGCCGGTGGTCCGTTCGGGTCGCCACAGGGTGTCGGCGACCGCCGTGAGAGTGCCGGCCTCCTCGATGCCCGTCGTTCTCAGTTGGAACCCGATGTGGAGTGCACGCAGGTGCTGGGCCACCTGGATGTGGTCGTCGGTGGCCTCGGCGCTGAGGTCGATGACGCTGGGTGCGGCGGCCGCAGTACTGACCGCGACGGTGGCCGCCACGAAGGGCGCTGCACGCAGTTTGCCTGTGTAGGTGCCGATGTCCTGTCGTAGCGCCGCATCAGGCAGGCGGTACCGGTCCGGGACGATGACACCGGCCCCCGGTCGGGCGCCGACCACCACGGCCGGTACGGGGTACTGGGTGTGGGGGAACAGTTCAGCGGCGAGTGCGGCGGCGGCCGTGGTGGCGCGCTGAAACGTCGTCTTCACTTGGAAACCTCATCCTTAGACTGCTCGGCAAATGTAGGTCAGTAGTTTCCGAGTGAGAGGCCACCAGGGGATGCTCCTGTACGGGTTCGTCTATGCCGATGGCGAGTTCGCCGATGCGCAGATGTCTGCGGTGACTGAGGACGGGTACACCCTGGACTCCCGCCAAGGGTTGGCGTCGCGGGCGCACCGCTCCCCTGACTGGCGGCTGTCGCGGACCAAACAACGGCAGCTCGCGGAGCTGATCGATGCCCTCCACGCCAATCGGGCATCGCAGTCGAGTCCGCCGGTCCTCGTCGACGTCGACGTCGAATCCGGAGACTGGGAACAGTGCGTGAAGGCCTTCATCAACGAGGTCTACCAGGGCAAGGGCATCCAGGGCAGTGCCGAAGAGTTCGCGCGGCGGAGTATGCCGCTCGCTGTAGGGCGTAGCGGTGCCGCCCCTACGCCCATGACGTTGGTTGATGGCCGGCGATACCAGCCGCGGCTGGTCAACGACGTCGGTGACGCGTCGATGCTGATCGCCGCGAACCGCGCCGGCCTGCATGCGGCGCTCATCGGACCGCCGGGAACCGGGAAGACGTCGGCGACCGTCGCCGCGTTCGGTGACCGCATCATCATGATGAACTGCTACGAGGGCATGGCCCGTGAGGACGTTGTCGGAGCGCTGCTTCCAGTCCCCGGTTCGGCCGGGCAATACGACTGGGTCGACGGCCCGCTCCTGCAGGCGATGACCCGCGGTCTGCCACTGCTCATCGACGATGCGATGTGGATGCCACCTGGCGTTCAGGCCATGCTGCACTCGGTCATGGATGACAGCCGCCGTGTGACGGTCATCGACCGCCCTAACGAGCAAATCGTTCACGCCGCACAGGGGTTCAGCGTGATAACCACAGTCAACCCTGGGATCGGGTATGGCCTGTCCGACCCGATCCTGAGCCGCACAGACCTGATCATCCAAGTCCCCGTCAACTTCGATGCTGTCGCCGACCACGTGCCGCCGACCCTCCTCGCCCTCGCCCAAGCACGTCAGCAACGGGCGCTCGAAGAGCAGGACCACACCCTCTGGGTGCCATCGCAGCGGGAACTAGTGTCGGCGGCGAGCGTGGAAACGGTGTTCGGTGTCGACTTCGCGGCCGCAGCTCTCCTGTCCAAATGCCCTGTCGATCAGGCAGAGGACTTCGGGCAGGAAGCCGCGAACATCCTGTCCACACAGATCAGTCCGCTGGTGGCGGTGTCCCCGTAAACGAGTGTCGGCGCCGGAACGAGGGTCCACAGCAAAGACCCGCAGCGTTCCGGCGCCGCACCTTGCCGGCCCACACATGGCCAGGGATGAGGATCGCGGCCTCCCAGCACATCCCAAGGGGATCAGTAATGCACCGCCAGAGGCCACTTCCCTATCGCTCGCCAGTGTAGGTGAGCCCTCCGACGCCTGTACGGGACTGCGCCGATCTCAGGACGCCAGCTCGACGTCCACGGACTGCGTCGTCCCTAGCGGAGAGCGCCACAACTGGTGGACCTGCGCAGCGTGATCGAGGATCTCATTGGTGTGCGACACCAGGATCGGGCTGGAGAACAACTCCCGAATCACTTCCAGCACTCCGCGGCGGCCATCCTCGTCGAGGTAGCTGGTGATCTCATCGCCCACCAACTGCGACGGCAGACCGCCCTCGGTGATCTGCATCGAGATTCCCAACCGGAACGCCAACCCCACGCGAGCTTTCTCGCCGCCGGAGAGCGCCGACGTCTTCCGGAGCCGCCCGTCCGCGAGCTCCACCCGAGGAACGAAATCCGATTCAAGTCGGAACGCGACATGCTCGCCACCGAATCGGGCCAGCAGCTCAGTAGCGGCCGCGGAAATGCCCGCGCAGAAGTCCCCGATCAGATCCTCCCGGTAGGCGCCGAGCAGCTGCGATACCGTCGCCAACACCTCGGCGTCCTGCACAGCCTTCTGCTTGCGCGCCCACTGGTTAGCTGCCACCTGCGCGGCGGACCGCAGTTGTGAGGCCCCCATCTGCGCTGCTTGCGCCGCAGTCGTCGCCGACGCTGTCTCTGCAGTCAACGAGTCAGCAGTCCCCCGCAGTCGGCCGGCCTCACTCAACGCTTCGGCGACAACCTCGGGATCGGGTGCGTCGACGACAGCGACCGTCGCTGTCTCCAGCTCGGCGGTCACCTTCCGCAACTGCTCGCCCGCGGCATGCACGGCTCGGATCGCGGCACGCTGTTCGCCCGCGGTCGTCAGCCGTGCATCGATTGATGCCTTGGCTGCCCGCAGACCCGCCAGGACCTCCTCAATGCTGCCGTCGGTGTCCTCGACGAGGGCAGCGGCGGCAGCGAGCTGCTCAGCAAGGTGCTCCTGCGCCTGTCGGTCGCGGTGCGCGGCGCCGTCGGCGGCCGCTGCGACCCGGTCAGCCTGGTCGAGCTCGCTGCGGAGCTTCTTGATCGTCGCGGTCAGGGTGCGAGCCTGACCGGTCAGCTCGTCGATGGTTCGACCGTGCTCGGCGGCACGCGCCGATGCCTCCGACTGCTGGTCGGTCAGATCAGCCATGAGTCCGGCGGTGTCGGCGAGGGTCTGCTGGCAGGTCGGGCAATGCGCGGCCGCCGATGCGAGGGTGTCCAACGACTTCCCTAGTCGCGCGACTTCGGTGGTGGCGGCGGTTTGCGCAGCCCGTGCCTGCTGCCCTTCGGCGACCACTGTCTCGTACTTTTCGGCCAGTTCGGTGACCTGCGACTCCACGTTCGGGCGGCTGGCTTCGGCAGCCGAGGCCGCTTCCCGCGCGGTCTGCGCATCCGTGTGTGCGGCCTCAGCGGTCCGGCGGGCCGTCAGCAGCGCATTCCCCAGGTCGGCGATCGTGCCGCGTTGGGTGTCGAGTGCGCGCAGCTGCGTATCGACGTCATCAAGGCTGGTCGAGGGGGTCAGCCCAATCTCAGCGAGCGCGGCGGTGGCCGCATCCACGCTGTTGGTGGCGGCGGAGACGCCGGCGCGGGCGGCCACAACAGCCTCCCTCGAGGATTGGGCGGTGATCGCGCGCTGCTGCAGGTCGGTGGCGATGGTGTGGGCGTCTCGCCAGTTGTCGACGGCGCGATCGGACTTGGCACGCGCCAGATCGGCGGCCTTCTGCAGTTCCTCGGCATCAGCGGTCGCGGTGTCTGCAGCGTCTTCAGCGTCGGCGACGTCGGGGTGGGAGCCGGGCAGCGCGTCGGAGATTTTCCGGGCGTCGTTGGCGGCCTTGCGGGCAGTGTCGCGGGCCTTGGTCAGCTTGCTGACACCGGTGTGCTCCTCGACGAGCTTCTGCACTTCTGTGGGTGGTGCAGTCGTCAGGATCGCGACTTCGCCCTGCCGGATGAGGCTCGATCCGGTCAGTCCTCGCTCCCCCATTCCCAGGATCTTGGTGACCTCACCGGTCATCAGCGTCGGAGTCATGTTCTCGATCTCCACGCCGTCGCGCCACATCTGCGCCGACGAGATCTCCTTGTCCTGTCCGCCGCGCTTGGCTCGGCGCAGACACCGGCGTGTCCGGTACGTGGTGCCCTCATGCGACCACGTGTAGTCGGCGACCACCAAGGACTTCGGTTCGGCACGGTCATACCGCAGGTCCAGCATCTCCTGATCTGGTCCGGGATCTCCGTACATCGAGAACACGAGTCCGGCGAACACGGAGGACTTCCCGGAGCCGGGAGGCCCGACCAACGCGTGCACTCCGTCGGCACGGAAGTCGAGGTCCAGCTGTTCGGTGGACCGGAAGTTCTCCAGGTGAGCGGTCAGTAGTCGCATGAGATGGTCCTTCACGGAAAACGAGGGCGGCGGAGCGTGAACCCGTGGCTCACGCATGGTGATCGAATCAGGGGTGCTCGCCAGGTTGCGGCATTCCGAGGTCGGTGAGGTCCTCCTCAGCGAAGCTGCGGACCTGTGTCCACAGCAGGTCGGGGACGCGTTCCCAGAGGCTGCTGGCCGCGGCGTTCTCGTCGTCGGAAACGTACGCGATGGCGCCGGGGCCGGCGAGCAGAGTGCCGTCCGCCGGCGGACGGATCCCGTCAATGAACTCGGCGGCCTCGGGACGGTACTCGGCCGCATTGAACGCCTGGGCTGCTTCCCTGCCGACCGGGCCGCTCCGAACGGTTGGCTTCAGCAGGTCCTTTCCTGACAGGAACCACCCGGGTGGGGCGCCGGTTCTGGCTACAGCGACTGGCGCAGTCAGGCCCAGCAGATGGTCGCCGCGGTACACCAGCGCCGATCTCGGGAGTCGGATCAGGCTGAGAAGGTCGGTGACCTGCTGTTCGTAGACGGCGAGTATCCGCGCGTACTGGGCGGCTTGCGCGCGAGTCTGCCGGTCGGTGGTGATCCATACAGTGCCCTCGGCCGCCACGATCTGGGCGGGATCGTCGAGGAGGTCGAGGATGTCATGGGCGGTTAAGGAGATGCTCACAGGTCAGCTTCCGGTCGTTGTCTGCAGATCGGTGAGCGTAGCGGTCACCTTCGACAGCGCCGCCTCCCGGACCTCGTTGCTGGCGCCGGCAATGACGGCCGCGACTCGCCCATGGTCTCGTCTGGAGGTGAAGTCGTCGATGTAGCTGAAGGCGCGGCCTCCGGAGTTACGGCCGATCTTCCGGTCTGGGTGCTCGCCGCCGTCGACGGCATCGCGCAGCGCGTTGCCGGCGAAGCTCACGCCCCAGTAGGCGGCTTGGCCGGCGGCCGCAGACCACTCCCCGGCGAGAGCCCGTACGCCGTGTCGCTGTGTGGGGGTGGCGCCGATGAGTTGCTGGCGCAGGATCCAGCCGCCGTCTCCGGTGATCTCGGCAGACTGGTCGTCCCACCAATCCTGCTCGGCGAGGCGTCGGTGCACGAGCTCGTTGATGTCGGCGACGCTGGATCCGGTGCAGTCGATGGGTTCGAAGTCGCGTTGCGGACGCATCCACACCGGCTTGAGTGTCACAGTGACGTAGCCGTCTTCGCCGAGCTCCACCAGCAGCCAGCCGCGTGTGCAGATGTCGTCGGAGAATCCGCGGCCGATCACCGACCCGGTCATCCACACCTGACCGGCCTTGCGGTCGTCCGGCCCGAACCCGGGGATCGGGCCCGGCGTGTGATAGTCCGACAGGATCGATGCGCTGAAGCCTCGATCGACCCATTCTGACGGGATGATGCGGGTTGCTCCGTGGCGGTCGTCGGCACCGAAGAGCCGGTCGTCGGCGGAGAAGATGCCGTGCGCGACGAGGATGTTGACCGCGTCCGGCACCGGTTGGGGATCGATGTCGATGCCGCGGTCGGCGAGTCGCGGATTCAGCCCGTAGTGCGACACCACATGCAGATACAGCGGCAGGTCGGGGTTCGGCTGGTGCACCTCGTAAAGGCCCGGCCAGGGACCGACCGCGTCGTCGCCGTTGCGCTCCTGGCGGGGGAACACCGCCCGCGACCCCAGCGTCGGTCGATGTACTGACGCCACTGCCGACACCTGCGTGGACGACGCCGCATCGTGGTTGCCGGAGTTCGTGATTCGTTCGATCTCCGCGGCGACGCGCAGGTCGTCGATGCGCAGGGCCTCGTCGATTGAGCGGGGCGTGGGTGTGTGCGTGTGGAAGGTGTCGCCGCCGTCGACGATGACATCGACGCCGGCAGCGATCATCCCGGCCATGACCTGCTCGTAGGCGGCGTAGCCGTCAACTTCGCGGATGTTCAGGCCGCTGGGATGCTGACGGGCCATCCCCGACATGCGGTACCCGAGATGGGCGCAGCCGTAGAAGCCGAGAGAGAAGACGGTGTTCGTGGTCATGGACCTATTGTCTGGACCGGTTTCCGGCTGGCGCGGCACAGCCGCCACTGGGTGTCAGACCCTGCCTGTACAGTCCCCGGCGCGTTCGGCTGTCCACGCAGACGCGGGTGCGATACCATGGCCTCACTTTCGAAGCTACACATTGATAGACCCGCTCTACGTTTGCGCTTGTTCTCTCGTGGGATCGGTCTATCAAGACCAATTACACAGAGGAATCATCGTGGTCGCCGCTGCAGTCTTGAATCGGGCATACCGCCCTGCCGTTCGAACCGTTCGGCCTACACCAACCACCCCGGTGCGCGAATGTGAACGCACCCCCGCGCTCTTCGACCTGCCCGAACCCGCTCCTGTCGAAGCCGACGCAAACCCACTCGTCGGAACCGACGATGGGTACATCACCTTGGACGCTGTCGCCGACGAGGCCTCCGCGACAGCACGGTTTGCCCGCGCCGCCAAACGGGCCGTCGGCGCCTGCGAACGCTGCCCCTTCCTCCAGCAGTGCCAGAGGGAGACCACCGAGCAACTGTTCGCCGGACAGCGGCCTCAGACCGAGGTCCGCGGCGCAGTCGCCTTCGACGCCGAAGGGCTCCCCGCTGACGCCGTCCACCACATTCCCCGCCGACGCGACCTCGACCAGTTCACTCTCGACGTCGAGCTGGAGCTCACAGGCGTGCGCCACGATCCGCGCACGGACTGGGTGCCGGCCGACCTTGAGCCCGTCGGCGCGCACGACCCCTACGCCGTCCGCATCGCACTGGACGAGCGCCGCACCGACACCGTCGTTACGCAGTCCTACCTCGACGCGAAGCCAACCGCTTCGGCCGACGGCCGCATCGTCTTGTCCTACACGGACGAGATCGCTCTGTTGCGCACAGGCCTGACCGACGGGCTGGTCACGAAGAACCGATTGAAGCAAGTTCTTGACACCAAGTGGGAGAAGGTCGCCGAGCTCGCCCACATCCTCGGCTTCGCCCCCGAAGGGAAGTACGCCCCCAGCCCGTGGGCGCAGCGACGTCGCAGTCTTGCGGCTGCGGACTCGCAAGCAGCAGCCGCCATGGCCGCAGCGGCTCATCGTGAGCAGTACGCACGCGACCTCACCGCGATCCGCCGTAACGTCGACCACGACCGAATCCTCGACCTCGCAGATCGCTCACACACGACGATATTCAGTGGCCCCACCCCCCTGTCGAGTAGAGTGCGGCGCACCACCCTTGTCAGTCATCGCAGTGAAGCACTCTCACGCTTCGCGCACCGCTGACCTCCCCCTGAGCAGGAAGTATGCCTCACGCACGGCCAGAGGATCGGTATCGGACTGATCGTCCTCGGCATTGTCACCTTATCCGTAACTTCGATGAGCAGAACTGGTTGTTTGGTCAGGTGGGCGACGTGATGCACATGCGCACCAAGGAGGCAACGTGAGTACTGATCTGGCGCGCATCATGAGTCGCGATCGACGAACCCGCGATCTCCTGAACACGCCTGATCTTTCGGGAGATGCGCTGCTGTTTGTGCTTGCCGTGTACGAGGTCGCAGAGGGACGTAAGGACGCCGGGACCCGGATGGGGCCGCGATCGCAGTGGACGGCGGACGTCGAGAGGATCGTCATCGGGGCAGCTACACCACAGCGAAGATGGGTCCGGTCCGTGCTTCGCATTGACTATCGCAACGGCCGCACGCTTCCGAAGTGGCTGCCGACCGAGACGTGGGACGAAATCTACGCGTGGGCGTGGCAGAACGACGTCGTGACCGCCGAGGCTCCTGGTCCCGGTTTACGGCTCGTGACCAACGAGGGCGTGGAGACATCGTGACCGTCGGGTCACCGTTCCAGACAAGACTGTGCACGACGTCTATACGGAGATCGGAGCGTTGTCGTACGCAGTCGTACACACCGCCGAACAACTACAGATAACGGCGCGAGACCGAGAGGTAGCTACTCACCTCGCCGTATGGAACACGTGCCGTTCGCGGTGAGGAGAGGAACCGTACCAACAGTCCTATGCGGTGCTGTGCGGGGAACAGGCGCAGCAATCGCTGTTGTCGACGGGTTCGGCTGCGTCATCCCCCTCTTCGCCGGGGATATCAGTTGTGGGCAGCGGTGCCGATCCGACCCCCGTAGAGAAGATCTGCGACGGGCTCGCACATGATCTCGACGATCCCTGCCGGAGGTGGCGGCGTCAGACCACTGATGAGGATGCACTGCAGGGCGTCCACGACAGCGGTTCGCGCGACGAACGGCAGCGCCGTCGGGCGCTGTGCCGCGGTGATTTCCTCCAGATAGCCGCCAGCGCGAGGGAACCGCGCGATCAGCGACTGCTGACTCCACTCGGTCGCAGCCTGCCAGCGCGACAAAGCGCGCTCGGCGGCGGTCCTGGCTTTGCTGGTCTGCTGGGAGATCTCCACGAACTGCATCTGTTGACTGGCAGGGAGGGCTTCGACGTCGGTGACGATTCGGAGCATCTCCGCATACCGGTGGGGGTCGTCCACGCTGGGCCTGTCTAGAAGTGTGCGTATCCGCCCCGCCTGGAGCAGATGCTCGCGGGGCAGGGCGGAAATGGGAGGGATGGTTGCGGGGGGAGTCTAGTTCATGGTCTGCAGGGCGCGACGGGCGGACTCGATGACGCCGCTGATGCTGTCGACGGCGTCGTTGAGGTCCTGGGCGCCATCAGCGGAGGGAACGATCTTGACGATGGCTCGGATGTTGTCTAGTCGGGTCTGCATGTCCGTGAGGCTCTGCTCGTTCGGGTAGGTGCCGGCGAGCGCGCGGGCATCGTTGAAGACTTCCTTGATCATCTTGCTGATCGACTTGCTCAGTTCACCAGCGGCGTCGCTGCGGCCCTTCCCGTCCGCGCCGAGGGTTGCGCGCTCGGTGTCGTCGAAGCTGATGACCATGATCGGCTGTGCCATGAAAATCTCCTGTGCTGGATCGGTTTCAGTCAGTGTAGGGAGACTGTTTCCTGCAGCCCTGCTGGTTGACGGCGTGGGTGAAAGTGCTTGCGATCCAGTCGATTGCGAGGCACGGATGAACTATCGGCCGCCGCCCGGGAAGTCGGCGGGGCAGGATGGGTGACAGCGGACAGTGGTCCGCCCCGGACCAGGAAGGACTATCTCTTGTTCTCTCATTCTGTTCGCATGGCTGGTGCCGTAGCAGTGCTCTCGGCTGCCCTGGTGGCGACCGCGGCGTGCTCGAGTGGCTCGTCGATGTCCACCGACTCGCAGGATGCTTCGACGGCGTCTTCGTCGGTCTCTTCGATGCAGCCGGTTCCGACGCAAGGTGGCACTGCGCCAACCCAGCCAGGCACCGAGCCTGTATCGACCGATGGCCAGCTGGGGTCGGTGCAGACCGTCCAGGGCGAGGGATTCACTGCACGGATCCAGGTCAAGAACGAGCCCCGGCGGACAGTCACCAGCAACGGCAAGACCGACCTGCTGGTATTTGATGTGGTGATTGACATCCAGTCCGGCCAGCTTAAGCCGCTGTACACGAGCTGGCGGCTGGTGACCGGGTCCAGCGAGTACTACTCCAGGACTCCGAGCGACCTGCCGAACGCGCTGGGCAATGCCCCGATCGATCACCACGCCGAGGGAGTGATCGCGTTCGCGAACCCCAAGCTCCAGGACTCGGTCACCATTGACCGCATCGAGCTGTTCGACAAGCTGTCCCCGTCGACCAGCGACGAACCGGCCGTGCAGTGGCGTGCCCCGTCGCCGATCCTGATCGGTGCGCTTCCGATCATGAAGTCCTAACGGCGCGTTGCCGGGCGGAGGGTTGTCCCTGACTAGAAGGGCGGCTCTCCGTCGGCGGCGGCGGTCGCCCATCGTCCGGACTTGCCGGGGCCAGCAGGTGCCACGTGCCCGGGCGTGCGGGGGCGGGTGAACGCAGCCATCACCGACGCGCTGGTCGGCGCTTCCCGCACGTCCAGCAGAGACGTGTGGCTGCGGACCGACCGGTCGCCGCTCACAGGGCGCCCGGGGATGGCGGTCAGTCGTCCTCCGCGGTCGCCGTCGGGCAGGCAATGCAGGTAGCGGGCCCGTAGTTCGGTGATCCACTGCTCGTTGTGCTGCAGCCAGAGTGCCGGATCGGTGAACACTTCAAGGAATACGGGGTTGGTTCCCAAGCTCAGACCGGTGATCTGTCCTCCGATGCACGTCCACACGTAGCGTCCGGTTGCTGCCGGTGGCGGAGTGGCCCGGTACAGGGCGACGTGGGCATCGGAGATCTTCCCCGCGAGTTTCTTGACGTCTGCCTGATCGTGCAGTCCGTAGCCGACGAACACCACGCCGAGCTGCCGCCAGATGTCGTCGCGGATCGAGGTGATCGACTGGGTGATGAAACCCATCCCGATGCCGAACTTGCGGACGTCGCGTGCGGCGGCCGCGAACTCGTTCGACAACTCGATCTGGGCGTCGGACTGCGTGCGGGAATCGACCGGTCCGGCCCACTCCCACGCCTCATCGGTCAGCCACAGAGCGTTCAGGGTCCGCCCGGCGGAGAACTCGCTCTGCCCCACCCGCTTGATCGTCCCGACGATCTGACGCATGATTCGGGCCTTCACCGACTTCGAGTCGAGGATCTCGGCCGCCTTGGTCCCTGCTGCGACGTCTGCCGACAGGTCCAGGATCACCAGCGGTGCGGGGGAGTTCTCCGGTGGCCGCAGGGCCGTGGTCAGTACGCCCCAGGCCGGGGTGCGGCGGTAGGACTTGTCGAGGTCTTCGGGTGCGGTGCCGTCGGCGATTTCGGCGAGCCCGGCGGGGTTGAACGGACCCCACAGCTGGTGCAGGGCGGCGAACACTTCCAGCAGCTGGTCGAATTTGTGCTCACCGTCCTTGTCGAGGGCTCCTGCGGGGAGCCGGTCGGCGAGTCGTTGCTCGAGGGGTTCGCCGCGGGAGTCGAACTCGGGGCGGTAGATGGTGGCGGCGACGCGCTCCTGCTGCTCGCGGCCGGCGTACACGGTGCCGGTCGGCAGGATCGTGTGCAGGACATCGAGCAGGTAGGCCAGCAGATCAGCGGACGCCACCTCGGTCCAGTCCCCCGTGTGACATGCGGCTTCGACCTCTCCGGTGCGGGAGAGGGCGTCGGCGAACGTGGCGCGGGCGGCCGCCATGTTCTCTTCGGCGCTGGCGCCGAACGCCAACAGCCGGAAGAACCCGGCCTCCTGCAGGAGTCGCAGGAATAGGGGCGCGTCCTTCTGCAGCCGGAGGGACTGCGAGATGCGCGCGACGATCACTTGGCGGCCGAGCGCGCTGGCAACACCCTGCAGGGAGATCGGCAGCCCGTGCTCGCGGCTCCATTGCCCCTGCGGATCCGCGACCAGGAAGGCCATCTTCTCGTGCCGCATCATCGTCGATACGAAGTACGACGCAAACGCGCTCTTGCCAGATCCGCTCTGCCCGAACAGGCCAATATGTACCGCTCCGCGGTCGGTCGCGTAGTGCGGCAACGTCATCGGCACCAGAACCGATCCCGGCCCGCGCAGCGTACCGAGATATCCGGCGTCATGGGCATCGCTCATCAGGGCGTCCGCGAGCTCCTGGTCCAGCACCCGCACCGAGGTTCCCGTGGCCGGAGAGTTCGACAGAGTCGTCGACCACCGCCGCCACTGCGCGCCGTGTCCACGGAACACTGCCTCCACCTTCACGATGACCCGCCGATTGTCTTGACTGGCGCGGATCGATGTCGCGGAGTCGACAGCGAGATGGGAGGCCATCGCTCCGCGCGCATCCATCAGCGGGTTGACCGTTTCGATCGCGGTGACTGCACCGAGGGCGACTTCGGTGTCACCGTCATCGAAGTCGACCTCGATCGCCAGCATCGCGCCCAGCAGGGGCTGGCTGGCGGCGTCACGCTTCAAGATCAGCTCCAGCCGGTCGCAGGTCGATTGGGTCGCGACTGTCGCGACATCCAGTGAGGTACTCACGCGGCGATGCTCCTTCGCAGGGTTGGTGTCGGGCAGCAGTGTCACTGCTCGGTGTCAGAGGACAACGTAGAGCGCTGGTGTCCGAGTTCGCGGTACCGATCGGGTGCGCACCGCTGTGACGTGCGCGTTCTGCGATGGCAGTGCCGGAAACCCGCCGGTTATGCTTCGAGCACTATTCGAAGCCACAACGCGCAGACCACCACTGCCTCATCAGACCTGTCAGCTAACCGCGGCTGAACTCTCTCGGATTCTGTTGGGCAGCGCTGCGGAGAGGACCCACTGTGACACCCAGCATCGCTGGCGCTGACCGTGTGACCGCGCCCGCCACGCTCAACTTCGTACTGTCCGCTAGCTCGATGCGGGAGGACCGCTGATGACCCCACTCGACCAGGGCGGGCTGTGGGACATGCCCGACGATTTCGGCGATGAGCCCGTTGCCGAGAACTCGGCCCCGATTCCGGCCTCGAACATGACTGACACGCTCGATCCCGTCGTGGACAGTCCAGCACCTGTTGCTCCGCGGCGCGCGACGGCCGCGATCTCCTCGAGCGCGGACTTCGACAACGGCGTCCAGTTCGGGATGGACCCCGATTTTGACTTCGTCGGCTCGCGCACCGTCGGTGCGGCGTTCGACCTGCCTGGCCGGGACGAGGTCCTGCGGGCCTCGCACCGCCCGAGCGAACCGCGCCGCCCCCGTAGCCGCGCATCTCGTCGGGACGAGGAGCCGGCTACGACGGCTCTGGCGGCCGCGACCGCTGAAACCGTTCCGGAGGAGGGGCTGACCAAGAATGAACTCCGGGAGCAGCGGATCGCGGCCACGAAGGCAAAGCGAGAAGAGCGCGCGGCTGAGAAGAAGGCTGAGCGGGAAGCGAAGGACGCCGAGCGCGCCGCACGCCGTGAACGCAAGCACGCCGACAGCAACATCGGATCGCTGGCTGGCAGTCGGCCGGATAATTCCCGGAACAACCGCCGGCTGCTGCTGGGGGCCGCGGCGTGCACCGTGGTGGTCGCCTGCGCTGGCATCGGTGGCTACATGATGCTCGGCGGAGGCGATGGGCAGAGTGTGGCGACGCCGCCGGCAGCGACTTCGTCGCTGACGTCAGCTCAGACGCCAACCTCGGCGGTGCCGCCCGGCAGCAGCTGCCCGTCCTCTACGGAGGGGAAGGTCACCACTGGCAACGATGCCGGAAGCCTGACTGCCAGCGGCGCGGACACCATCAAATCCTTCAATTACGCCTACTACACGAAACGCTCTAGTGAGGCTGCTGCTGATGCAGTGATGTCGTCCTCGATCAGGCCGATGTTCGGGTCGATCGACAACCTGCAAGCAGCGATCGACGCCCTCCCCCAGGGGACCACCCACTGTCTGACGATCACCGATCTCGGAAACGGTCTCTACTCGACTGAACTGTCCCAGATCCCTCCTGGAGGAGGTGACCCCGAGATCTTCAAGCAGCGCATCCAGACGGCACGCTCCGGCGGCAAGACCCTGATCGTCTCGAACCAGGTTCAGTAACCACCACCCACGCACTCGCGGCGGACGACCGCCGCGCACTTCACAGCAAGGAACAGCACATGGCATCCAAGACCTGCACGTACCGCCCCCCGGCCAGCCGGCCCCTGTCCCAGATCGGGATGGCCGCACTTCTCGCCGGCGCCGTCGCGATCGGTGGGCCGCTCGCGCCCGGTATTGCCTCGGCTGCCCCGCAGCAGGGCGGCATCTCCCCGTCGCAGCCGGACACTCCACCGCAGCAGGGTGGCATCACCCCCACCCAGCCGGAGAGCCCGCAGCAGCAGGGCGGTATCACCCCGACCCAGCCTGCACCGGCACCCGAGCCTGCACCAGTGGCTCCGCCGTCGTACACGCCCGGGCCGATGGGTCTGCCGTCGGCGCCCTCGGCGCCGCCGTCGCAGCACACGGCGCCGGAGACGCCGAACTACGAGGGCGACTACAGTCCGGTCCCCGTCGCTCCGATCCACTCCCCTGACCCGACCGCACCGAAGGTCAAGCGTCCGGCACCGCCGAAGAAGAGCACGCTGCTGCTTGGCAACTTCGAGCGCGACTACGACGAGTTGCCGGACTTCCCGAACAAGCAGCACACGATCGACTGGGCCAACGGCTGGAACGGCTACGCCTCGCAGGAGATCGCAAACTTCATGATCTCCATCGGCGTTCCCGAGGATGAAGCCGTTCGGCAGACTGCGGCGATCGTCACCGGCGCTGCCGCTGGCGGCCTGACGGGTGCCGCCGTCGGGTTCACCGCAACCACGATCTTTGTCGGCGTCTTTGCAGTCCCGATCGGAGCCGGTATCGGCGCAGGCATCGGCTCCATGACGGGCAACCCCTTCTCCATCCTCGGAGGCGCAGGGCTCGGTGCCGCAGCTGGTGCCGGTGTGGCCATCGCTTCCGGTCTTGCCGTCGGAACCGCCACAGCCATCACCGGTGCACTCATCGGTGCGGGCGCCGGCTACGTGCTCGGTGCAGGTGACCCGGGCGGAAAGTACAAGCGGCCGGGTGACAACCTGCCGAAGCCCGAAGAGCGCGGCAAGCACCGGCAGGCCGACCCCGCTCCGCTGCCGAACCCCGGCGGCAACCAGTTCGAGGTCCACCTGCCGAAGGAGGATGCGCAGCGCGCTGGTCTCCCGCCGGTCGACTACGTCGTCAACAAGGGCGGCGATGTCCAGGTCAACGTCGGCGGCACCAAGATCGGGTGGACTGCTGAGCAGGCGCAGGCACCGATCAAGGCGCTCGGCCCGGCTGCCCCGGCAGCGGAGAAGGCCATCAACGACGTCACCCGCAGTGTCAGCAACCAGGCACAACAGGCGATCAAGGGTCTGCAAGTGAACTGGCCGCAGCTGCAGGCTCCCGGCCAGCAGGGCGCGAAGAAGCCCGCCTCCGCCGGCAAGCACGGCCGCTAGATGACCCGGTGGCGGGCTGAGCCTGTACGGACAGCCCGCCACCGCACCGGCTACGGTTCATACCAACGTTCGACATCCCGCCTCGCGCAGGACTGCTAAGGAGCACCTCATGACCAGGAACTTCACCAAGACCGGCGTGATGCTGGCCGTCATCGGCCTCATCGCCGCGGCGATGGCAACCTTCGTCGGAGCAGGAACCGCCGACGCCAAGTACCGCGAGACCCCCCGTATCGGCGTCGCAGGCGACGAAGTGTGGACAGTTGGCGACAACGGCCGCTGCCGCGGAACCATCGGCGTCAGCGTCAAGAATGACCCTGCCAAGCGAGGCTGGATCGAGGTCACGCTGCGGTCTCGTGGGTTTACCAGCAACACCTGCAAGGCAACCATCAAGCTGAACTACTGGAATGCCGTTCCCGCCTTCTACCACGAGAAGTTCATGCGTATCACCGGCACCCGCAAACGAGGACCGATCCTGGCGCAGAAGAAGTTCCACATCGGATCAGGGCTGAACCTCATCGGGTTCTCGTCGATGAACCCGGCCCAGAAGGGCGCCTCGTTCTACATCGCGATCCCCTAGCTGTCGCACAGCACGTCGAAGCGCGCCGCATCCCCGAACGGGTGCGGCGCGCTTCGACGTATACGGGCCGGCCGTCAGGTGCGGTAGGCACGCACCAGTTCCGGGTGGCTGGCCCCGAACGCCGATGAAATGCCAGAGGCGAGAACCTGATTCGCGAACTGCACCTGAGCCTTCGCGAACGAATCCACGACGAATTGAGGGTACGGCTCCAACATCCGCGGACCGTGGCACAGCGGATCGATCTGCGCCGCCAACTGCACCGCCGTGTCCGCGGCCCGATCGCGCTGCCCGGCCGCGGTGAACTCGATCTTGATCGGCCTGTTGAGGTCCGTCGGCATCAGGTACGTGACCTGCGGGTCGCTGTCACCCCATCCGGCCATCGCCAACCGCAACTCACTGAACAGATCCCACAGCTCGGCCGGTGTAGGTTCGACGAGCGCGACTGACGCGACCTCCGGAGACGGCCGCGGCGTCATCACGAACCCTGGCGGCAGCAACTCCCCCATCAGGATTCGGTCCCGTTGCAGTCGCAGCCAGCCCTGCGCGGCCCCTTCCATGCGCGGCGCCCACAGATTCAGGTACGACCTCGAGGTGTCCTGCTTCGGCAGAGACCGTAGCCGGCCAGCGTGAGCGAGGTCGACGTACGCGGTCACCGATTCGACCACCTGCAGTTCGCGCAGGCAGTGCGCGAACTCCGCGGCCTCGGCTGCCGGGACGGACGTCAGGCTCGTCGCGATCGAGATCAGCGGTGTCGCCAACGATCCGTCCATCCACACCGGCCCACCGTCGGTTTCCGCAGTCCGAACAGCCACAGCCAGTTCGGCGGCCGCCATCACCGCCGCCCGGACCGCATCAGCATGTGACCCGACGGTGGTGACCGTCGCCGTCGACAGGGACGCCGACTCCGACGAGTTGGTAGCGGCCACCGCAATCCACGTCACGATGTCGGTCTGCGTGGAGATCACCGCCCCATCGACGCACACCACCGGATCGCCGACGGCGTCGGTGGGGATGGGGAGGATCGCGCCGTCACCGTCCAGCAGGGCCTCTAGTGCGGGCAGTACATCACTGCGTCGGGCGCTGGCACCGACAAGCCGTTCTGCGGCGCGGAGAGCTGGTTCGAACTGCATGTGCTCGCTTTCTCATTGCACGGTCGGGAAATCGACTGCAGCGTACGGCGACACGTTCCGGAACCGCGGCACTCCACACCCGCGAAATCGACGTCCAAACGCTGTCAACCTGCTCTGTTAGGCTCAGAATCACCATATTCGAAGCCACACAATCTAAGAGGAGTCCGCACTATGCGTACTCGGCCTAAAACTCGTCTGGGGAGATCTGCCGCCGCCATCGCTGCCACCGCGGTGCTGGCCGTCAGCGTCACGCCCGCGACCGCATTCGCCGACCCCGCCAACACCATGCCGGGACTGCCAACAGGCCTGCAACTCCCGGGCCTCGACGCCCTAACCGGTGGAAAGACACCCACCATCGGCACCGATGGACGCACCAACATCCGCCTGCCGATCGTCCCCAACGGAGGCATCCGCAAACAGTTCACGAACCGGCCCGCTGTCGAACAGTCGACCCGCCCGAACTGTGCGCCATTCATGTTCGTCGGTGTGCCGGGCACCTTCGAGATCAACCGCGACGACAACCCGAACAAGCCGATCGGCATGCTGTCGAAGGTCACTGACCCGCTCAGCAAAGCGCTCGGCAACAAGTTCGGCGTCACGATGATCACCTACGATGCGGACGCCGGCGTCAATGGCACCAGCTACAAAGCATCAGTGGAAGCCGGCGCGAAGAAGACCCTGGCGACGATCACCGACGCCGCATCCCGTTGCCCGAAGTCCAGCATCATTCTCGGCGGCTACAGTCAGGGCGCTGATGTCGCGGGCGACGTCGCCACCGCCATCGGCCAGAAGCGGACCCCGGTCGACCCGGCGCGCATTGCCGGCGTCGTCCTGGTCTCCGACCCGCAGCGCACCCCGAACTCCAACGTCATCGCCGACACCAGCCAGTCCCGTCCCGACGTGCCCGCGTTCCTGGAGAACGCGATCGGAGCGCTCAGCAACAACCCGTCGTTCGCGCAACTGCAGATGACCGCCGATGATCTGCTCGGCAACAACGGCGCCAATCTCGCCGGCACCCTCACCGACATGGCAGGCAAGCTCGCCGGCGCGGTCACCGGCACCAGCGGCACCACGGGTGTAGCTGGCGCCGAACCGTCCACGCAGGCGCCGGCGCCGACCTCGGTCGAACCGCAGGACAGTGCACCGTCGGACAGTCCCGACGCCACGACCACACCGTCGGTGCCGCTGGACCCGTCGACGCCGAAGATCGCGGGCAGCAGCACGAGCGGTACGGCGTCGTTTGTTCAGATCGACGACACGACAGCACTCCCAGCGGCCGACGATGAGCTGACGCCGGCACAACCGGAAGACGCCGACGACGGGACGCTCCGCAAGAAGATCGCTGACGGCGTCACGTCGATCGGCAAGGGCACCGAATGGGTTCCGATCTCAGGGCAAGGCAGCATCGCCGGCGGCGACTTCAAAACGAAGGCACAGGAGGGTGGCTGGGTGTACGGCCGGACCCCGGCTGAGAAGGATGCCCGCCGCAAGGTCGTCGATGACCTGTTCATGAATGGCTGGGACAAGTGCAAGGCGAAGACCCTCGGCGACTGCCGCGGCAACTTCGTCGACGGACTGCCCGGTGGCCGTGTCGCCGACGGCTTCATGGTCCCCTCCAGTGAACTCACCGCCACCCGCGACAAGATCAAAGCACCGGGATACCAGCGACCGGATCAGAAGATCCTCGACGGCTGCCTGAGCAAAACCAGCGACAAGTGCGCACTCGACGCACAGCTCAAGCAGGCAGGCAACAACACCGCTGCAGCGTCGTCGAAGGGCGCCAAGACGATCCCGAACTTCGACGACCTCAAACCCGATGATCGGAAGCCCTACCTCGAGGACATCAAGAACGCCGTCGGGTTCCTGGACGGTGACGGTAACCAGCAGCCGATCACCGCACTCCGTGATCGGAACGTCGGGAAGATCGACCCCAAGAGCAGTTACAAGATCTGCCACCGCGACGGAAAACAAGGATCCGCTCCCACCGCCGACATGGGCGACAAGGACAACGAGTGGCTGAAGTCCTCGTGGATCAACGCGACGGAAGGATGGGGACGATCCAACTCCCGGTTCAATCGCGCAGCCAGCGTGGACGACTTCCACAAGCGGTCCGGTGACATCGATTTGCACGAGACCGGCCGTGAATGTGCGGCCTGGTCCATCGCAACGTTCAACGACTTCGAGAAGCTCTACACGGGCGGGAAGATCGTGTACAAGACCGGCTACCGGTCCTCGCGGAGTCCCGACAACGACAAGGACCGCGAAACCCTCATCAACCGTCTTTACCAGTTCGGTGGGTGCGGCGACGGCTTGAGCAGCAACCAGACGAGCGTTCCGGCACCGAACGGCACCTGGACGTTGAGCGCCTGCAAGTCGTACTTCCAGGCGGTCGGCGGAAGGTACGCGAAGGGCAGCAAGTTCACCAACGGCCAGCTCCAAGTGCTCGCGGGCACCGCTGAGAGGCAGTACAACAGCAACAAACCCGACTGGGAAGCGAACGTCGTGCCGGCATCGGCGACCGACGGTGTCCACCGCTACGAGAACCCCTTCAAGTGCGACACCCTGTCGGTGAGGGCATGCGCGATCCTGAAGTCCGAGATCAGCGGCCCGAAGACTGCACCTGACGGTGTCACGAAGGTCCTCAAGGTCTCCTACCCCTCGGTCGACGACCGTGGTCAGATCGTAATCGGCGACGTGCAGGCATCGGCGCCGACGAACCCGCCGGCGGGAAGCAAACCCGAAGACCTGTACGCAGACGGATTCCGGTGGGCGACGCCGGAGGTCGTGAAGGCAGTCAAGATCTTCGACGACGTCCGACGCAGCGTTTCGACCGGGAACGATTCACGCAAACGGCCGCAGGGCGTGAACACGCTGATCAGCCCTGATGGTCAGGCCACGTCGATACCCGAAGGCGATGAGAAACTGATCGCGGCCCAGCTCGGGATGGGCTACGTGTGGGACTACACGAAACAGGAGAAGGACAAGCGCGCGGAGCTGTTCCCGGACTACTACCGGTACGGGCAGTGCGCGAAGCTCGGCTACGACGACTGCAAGCAGAAGGTGCTCTCCTACGGGTCCACGGAGTATCTGCTGACCGAGGCGCTGCTGAAGTCGGCGATCGACAAGGGCAAGGAAGCCGACAAGCAGGGGACTCTCGGATACAAGATCGAGCAGCTCCCCACCGACCTGCCCAGTTGCAAGAAGAAGGCAGCTTCTGCGTGTGCTGACGCCGAGACGACAACCCCGAAGGCGCCGACGACGAACACCCCGGAGAAGACGACACCGGACGACGGCGACGAGCCGACGAACCTCGCGGACGCCCCCACCGGTGGCGACGGCAACCCGACCACTGTGGCGGACGAGCCGACGACTGATTCTGAGAATCCCAGTCCGTCCACCACCGTGGTCCCGGTCGATGACTCGCCGTCGGATTCGGAGCCGTCGTCGACGACACCGTCAACCGGTGTCGTGGGCGGGAGCGCGACGAGCACACCGCAGGTTGCTGGGGCGGACCCGTCGTCGACGACTACCCCGTCCACGAATGGTGATCTGTCGACGCAGCTGGAGAACCTGATCACCGGTCCGACGAGCACCACCGATTCGGAGGATTCGACGAGTGCACCCGCCACCAGTGGAACCAAGGTGTCGATCTCGCCGGTCACGCAGAAGGCCGTCGCAGGTGGAGGCTTGGCCGGCAAGCGCGACGCCGATTTCGGACAGCTCAAGGGCCGCGTGGTGTCCCTGTGCGTGCCCGGTGACATCGTCTGCTCGCTGCCGGAGAACTCGGAGCTCGCGCAGGATCTGGTGAAGTTCGCGCAGAACGTGTCGTTGGACTTCCCCGACATGGTCGGCGACGAGGGCTCGACCCGCATGGCTGGCGTCCTGGCTCTGCAGGGCCTGAACACCGTCGCGGACATCACGGGACTGCCGCGGACGAAGCTGTCGTCGAACACGCTGTCGGCGTTGATGAACATCGCCGCTGGCGGTGTGATGCTGGCGGCGCAGCAGCCGGCGGGTGCGGCGCTGGTCGCCCAAGGCGTGTCGACTCTGCCGGACGCGATGCCGGAGATCTTCGCTCAGTTGCAGGACGTTCCTGCTCTGCTGCGCGGTCTGAGCACGGCACCGCAGAACGCGATGGAGAACACAGGCCTGGACAAGGTCCTCGCCCGCGTCAACGCAGCGTTCCAGGAGGCCGGGATGACGAGCCCGCTGGATGTGCAGAAGTATCCGGAGGCGGCCACCGCGCTCATGCAGGGCCTGGTGAAGGACAACACCGGGCTGGTGCAGATGGTGACGAACCCGCAGTACTGGCGGGCCAACGCCCACGTTCTGTACCCGCAGTTGAAGATCTCAGGGCAGCTCGGGTCGCTGACCTGGGTGAGCCAGTGGATCGACAACCTCGCCAGCCTCGCCAAGCTGAAGTAGGCAGCAGATGAGTGTGGCCCCGAACCTTCCCGGTTCGGGGCCACACTCGTTTCTGCCGGACTAGTTGGTCGGGTTCGGGTTGAACTCCCACGCCGAACGCTGGTCCTTCACCGGGGTCCCGGGCAGGAACGGGTGATCCTTCCAGTACGTGGTGACCTCGGAAAGCGGGGTCGAACCGTCGCCGAGGTACTGGACGACGAGCGCGGACAGCGTCGCTTGACCACTGAACTTGGCCTTGACGTTCTGGGCGATCACGGTCGCGGTGTCGGTGATCTGCTCCTGCGTCGACTTCGGTTCCATGCACATCGCGACGAATGCGAACCGGTTGCCCTGGACCTCCTGGATCATCGCGTCGGCGACGTTCGCTCGGTACGGCAGGCCCTTGTCTCCGCCGGACGCAACCCACACGAGATCGGCGGATTCTGCGTCGTCGGGGTGGGTCATGCTCCGCATGCAGTCGGCGACCCCGTTCCCGTAGGGCAGTTCGTCGGTGGGTCCGGAGGCTTGGTCGCTGCTGGAGAAGACTCCGCCGATGAAGAGGCCGGCCACGACGATGACTACGACGAGGACCGCGAGGCCGCCGATGGACAGTGCACGTCCGCGACCGTCGAGTTCGCCCCACCGGGGTACCCGGTCGAGTAGGTCTTGGATCTTGCTCATGGAGGGTGCCTTTCATTGCGGGGCGTGTTCGACGTCGCCATTGTGTCAGGGACGATTCCCGCCGTTGTGGTGCTGTGCTGCGTAGTTGCGCTCGCACAGCACCACAGAGGGTCGTATGCGGCTAGGCGTTCATCGCCTTACTGGTGACGAATTCAGTCAGAGCGGTGAGGGCAGTCGCCCGGATCGGAGTGTCGCCGGTTCGGGCGAGGTCGGTCATCATGTCGACGATCTGGTGGGCGTCGACATCGTCGTCGGCAGCGGTGTCGAGGTCGATGATCACTGCTGCGGTGCTGGCAGTGATGGCGCCACCCTTCACGACGATCAGGATGGGTTCCGTGGCGGTGGCCTTTGCGGTGGGGGTCTTCCGGGCGTTCTTGGTGGTGCGCGGCTTCTTGGCAGGCTTCGGCTCCTCGACGATCTCCGGCTCGGGGTTTGCGTGCGGCGCAGTAGCCTCGGCGGGGTCCTCGAGGTCGGCCGCCGCTGCCTCGTCGACGCCGTCCGCGTCGTTGCCGGGCGTCGGTTCAGCGGCCGGCGTGGCGGTGTCGGAGGACGTGTCGGGCACCTCCACATCGAGGGTGTCGGCAGGTTCGGGCTCGGTGGTCTGTGGGGGTGTCGGGGTCTTGACCGCAACGGGTGGTCGGCGGCTCGCGAACTGGTTGCGGTTCGGGAACGTCATTTGGTGTCTCCTTCTACTCGAGTGATGGCTCGACGCTAGAAGGGCGTGATGGGAGGTCGCGGCACGCTGGTGCCAGGGGTTCTGGTCTGTTCAGGCGCTGCGCAGGGCGCGGAGCTGTCGGTGGGCGTTCATGTATTCGTTGGCGCGTGCTGGGTCGGTGCGGGCGGTGGCGATGATGGTCTGCAGCTGCTGGCGCCGCAGTCGTATCGCGAGGTCGGCCGCGGTGCTGGCGGTGTGGTCGGCGAACGCGATCTGCCAGAACAGTGGATGGTCGTCGGGTTCGAGGACCGCGGTCATGTAGTCAGCCCACGTCTTAGCCGCGTCAGGTTCGGTGGGGCGGCCGTCGGCGAAGCTGCACCAGGAGATTTCGATGGCGTTGACGATCGGCGCAGACACGAGTTCCCGCAGCGCGGTGACGCCGGCTGCCGACAAGGCGCTGTCGACGGCGGTCGGGGTGTCGATGAGGTGCGCGGCGAGGGTGACTGCGTCGTCATCGAGCGCTGGCCGGGAGATCGTTGAGATTGCGGGCGCGGGCGGCGCGGTGTGGGCGGTGCGCAGTGCGGTGGCCGGGATGTTGAGTCGAGTAGCAGCGTGCTGCGTGTATCGGTCCCGGAGGATCGGCGAGTGCACCTGGGCGAGACGCTCGGCGGCGTGATGAGCGGCCAATGCGACCTGTTCGGGGGTTGCGTCGGCGGGCATAGCGGTGTCAGCGTCGAGGAGTAGCTGCAGGACCGGGATTCGGGCGGCGACGAGCTCGGTGAGGTCAGTGTCCGAGCCGCGGGTTCGGACGTCGCAGGCGTCGGCCTTGGCGCCGTACTGGCTGTAGTCGATGGCGGTGATCTGCGTGGTGAAGTCCTGGCAGGCGAGAAACAGTGCCCAGGCGCCTTTGCGGCCGGCGTCGTCGTTGTCGAAGCCGCTGACGATGTGCCCTTGGTCGCCGACCCGTGAGTGCAGCAGGTCGGCCTGCTCGGTGCTGATGGCAGTGCCACATGCGGCGACGGTGTTGGGGTGTCCGGCGGCGGCGAGGGCCATGACGTCTGTGTAGCCTTCGACGACGATCGCGGTGCGGGTGGTGAGGATGTCGCGGCGGGCGTTCCAGAGTCCGTAGAGCATCCGACCCTTGTGGTACAGGACGGAGTCTTCGGAGTTGAGGTATTTGGCGCGCGGCTGCTCGGTGAGGGCGCGGCCGGCGAGGCCGCAGAGGCGTCCTGCCGGGTCGTGGAGCGGCCAGATGAGCCGTCCTCCGAAGTAGTCGTACCAGCGTCCGTCGCGGGGCGATTGTTTGATCAGTCCGGCGGCGGCGAGGTCTTCGCGGGTGTGACCGTCGGCGAGCATCTGGTCGAGGAGCTGGGTGCCGGGCGGGTTGTATCCGAGTTGCCACGAGTGGATGTGGTCGGTGTCGAAGTTGCGGTCGGTCAGGTAGGTGCGGGCGGTCGCCGCAGCCGGGTCGCTCAGCCAGGTTTGGAGGAGGGTGTGGGCGGCGTCGAGGGTGCGGCGCAGTCGTCGTGACTGGTCTGCGTCGTCGGGGCGGCCGCCGGTGTCGGGGACGGCAATGCCGGCAAGGCCGGCGAGGTGCTCGATGGCGGCACGGAACTCGAGGCCCTCGGTGTGGGCGAGGAAGTCGAAGATGTCGCCGCTCTCCCCGCAGCCGTAGCAGCGGTAGCGGTGGTATTCGGGTCGGACCTTGAAGCTGGGAGTCCGTTCGGAGTGGAACGGGCAGCAGCCGACCAGCAGTGGCCCCTGCTGTTTCAGGTCGACGTAGTCGCCGATGACGTCAGCGATGGGGACCCGCTGCCGCAGTTCGTCGACGAACGATTCGGGGATCCTCACGCCGTGAACCGTAGTCGGCGGGTCTCCCGGCTAGCGGCGTCGCCGATCGGCGTCCCGGCGCCCCTGCTGTTGACGCTCACGTCGCGCCTCCCGCCTCTTTGCGTTGCGGGCCTTTTCCTTCTCCCACCAGATGCTCTGAGCTGCTTGGAAGGCTTCATCGCGGGCATCCCATTCGGCGCGGTGCTCAGCGAGGTTGGTGGCGAGCACGTCCGTCGGCGGCGACACCCGAGTGGTGAGCGTTGGGATCAGGGCGGAGCCGCGGGGACGGTTGAGGGCACGCTGCAGTTTCATCGGATGCCAGGTCGGACAGCCGTTGTACGGGAGTGCGTGCAGGGCGGCATCGTCGTCATCGACCCAGCCGAGGATGGGGTTGGTGTCGCCGTACTTGTCGAGCCAGGAGTACCAGTGCCGGACCTTCACCTCCACCGCTGGCCGGTACCCGTCTTTGATGCGGTGACGCATCATGATCGGCCCTTGGGGAAGGTTGTGGCGGCCGAGCCAGTTCCAGGTGGCTTCGCCGGCTGTGCTGGGTCGGGTGGTCGACCAGACGACCTGCAGGCCGGATTCGACGGCGAGGTCGACAAGTCGGGCCCCGCGGGTGATGAGGGCCGCGAACTTGTACTTGTCGTTGAACGCTCGCCACGCCTGTTCGTCGAATCGGTCGCCGAGGAGTGGCTCGAATTTCTTCATCGTGGCGACGACACCATCGATGTCGAAGACCATGACCGGGCCCGGATCTGAGAGGGCATCCTGCCACGGCAAATACCGTGGGCGCCGCTGTGCGCTCACTCTCGTCTCCCTTAACGTCGCATTCCTGTCAGCCCGTGTCCCCAGGTCGACGTCGTCGCGTCTGGGGACTGGACTAATGCAGTCCCCAGATTAGAGGTAGTCGTCTAGCCAGCGTACGAGGTGGGGTCGTGACGCGCCGAACGCTAGCGCCCGGTCGACGAGACTCCTCCGTTAAGTCGATTGTCTGGGCGGCGCGCTCCGACGGTGGCGAACCCGCTGAGTTCCCCGAGTCGGAAGTCAGCGGTCAGGAACGTCAGTGTGGGGTTCGGCGCGAAGTACCGCAGGCCGACCTGGCGGGCGTCGGTGGCGCCGGCGAGGAGTGCCTTCAGGGCGGGCCACGGCAGGTCGACGGCGAATCGATCGGAGCTGGTGGCCGGCAGATCGAGGTCGATGGTGCTTGATCCGATACGCGACAGCACCGACAGCGTCCCGGAGTTGGTGTTCCACCGCAGGTGCGAGGTGGGGAACGGCCGCCCGGTTACCGGGTGGTCGGCCAGTTCGTGCCAGGGCGACAGGTCAGTGACGATCAAGTCGTGGCGCTCCAGCTCGGGGTTGGGTGGGGTCGGCCACGGCACGGCGGGCTCGAAGGTGCGGGCGGTGATGGAGATCGTGGTCTCGGCGGAGGTTGCGGCGACGGTCATCTTCGTGGCGTCGACGGTCACTGTGAGGGGTTGGTCGGCGGGTTCGTCGGCAATCAGGATCGCGAGGGCTGCGGCGAGGTTTACCGGGAGTACCACGATCTGTGCGGTGTCCCCGATCGGGCCGCTGCTGATCGCGGCGGTGATGACGGTGCTGGTGGTCGAGAGTCCAAGGGCACCCGCGGGGGTTGCGGCGATCTGGACGTGGCTGACCGCTGGCGCGTTCACGATTGCCGACAGTTGCTGGCTGAAGGCGCCGGTGGTGATTTGTCCCGACGCTGCGGTCCGCGACAGGACGGTTCGGGGCGCTTTCCGACTTGGTCGGCAGGACTCGGTGGACGTGTGCCAGCCCCCCGCTTCGGAGATCCGATAGCGGCGGTCCCTGATATGACGGGCGGTCGCCGACATGGTGTGGTCACCGACGTCGGCGATGTACCAGTCGACGTGCCGGGCCACCCTCAGTCGTGCCTGCGCCGTCGTCACCGTGGCGGTGATCGTGTCGGCGACGGCGGTGACGGTGACGCGCTGGTCGAGTGAGGAGAATTGCTCGATGGCTTCTACGGTCGCCCCCCAGTAACGAGAGGGCGTCACCGATACTCCGATGCCTGCTGACGGTGCCACGAGTTTGTCCTTCCATCGTGTGCGTGGTGCTGTGCGTCCAGAGTCTCAGGCGCGCGCATCTGGTGCGGCATCAGCTGCCGACAGCAGTGCTGCAGGCTGTGATCAGGCCGAGGTCCGTTCCCCGGGGATGGTGTGCGGTTACGATCACAGCACTATTCGAAGCCACACCACCACGAGGTACCAGCTGCATGTGCCGTTCACGCAAATGCGGGGACAAATGCGATCTCCGCTGCCCATCCCATACGGATCCGGCGAGGAAGCTCCTCGCTTCCGCCGTCCAACGGTTGTCTCGGTGGGAACGAGCGGTCGCGGCCGCGGAGGCTGACGGTGACGCCTCGAAGATCGACCGCGCGATGTCACGGGTCATTGAGGCGATCAACGACATTGGTGTGCGGTCGGAGGTTCCAGAGATCCCTGTCGAGCCGCCCGCGCCGGCGCCGTTGGATGCGTACGAGCTCGCGCACACCGACGACGAGGACCTCGAGCGGCTGTGGCGGGAGCATTCCAGTGATCTCGTAGGACAGCACCTCGTCGAGAGGGAGTGGTCTCGGCGGGAGATGCAGTCCCGCACCGACTTCGATCGGGACTTGTTCCCGATCACGTCGTTTTCGGTGCTGGTCGACAAACTCCACTCCCCCGAGGAACTGACCGACGGTGAACTCAAGGAAGTGTGGCTCGATGCCCACGTCGATCCGCAGTTGCGGGATCTCGCGGAGACGGAGATGGACCGGCGGCTGCTCAACCACACGGACTCGCCGCTGGAGGATCCCGAACTCGAAGACGCGATCGACCGGCGGATGGAGTGGTCGTTCCAGAACATGTCCCCCCGCGACTTCCGCCGCTATGAGGCGACGATCATCACGGATCCGGCGCACCGCACCGCGGCCGGTGTCCGCGCGACGCCGACCGCCAAGCAGATGCAGGACGAGTACGACGAGTACACCTATGAGCGGTACATGGCAGCTGAGGTCGCCACGCGAGGGCATCTGCTGAATGCGCGCGGCCGCGCATTGAAGGTCGACGCCTGGTCGCTGCTGTCGGGGAACGCCAAACGCGTCAACGCGTACGGTTCCGAGGAGTTGCTGGGGTTCTTGAGTTCCACCGGCGGTCATATGTCGTTCGCGCGGTTCAAA
Organism: Gordonia aichiensis; assembly: GCF_039946255.1. Classification (GTDB taxonomy): domain Bacteria; phylum Actinomycetota; class Actinomycetes; order Mycobacteriales; family Mycobacteriaceae; genus Gordonia; species Gordonia aichiensis_A. The sequence goes on from NZ_JBCDWL010000007.1 coordinate 207,117, forward strand.
GCGATCCGAACCAGCGGTGACTACGAGGAAGCCCATATCGAGAGGTTCGATAATGCCGTCTCTGTCTAACGGTCTGAAGTTCCTGTCAGCTCGCCGTGAGCGCGGTGACCTCAAGGTCAGTCGTGGTGGCTATCCGGCGCCGATCGGCGAGATCGTGACCGCACAGCAGGAGGGTGCTGCCGCCGTTCATGAGCGCATCACGCCTGGACAGAACCCGTATCTCGCGGACCGCTCTGATGTGGGGCGGTTTCTGGCGCTGATGTGGTTCCGTGGCTACCGGCACGAGCAGGGGCGACTGGCCGAACCGGTCGACGCTGGAGACGACTGAGCTACCGACTCCGGTGGGTGTCGGTGGCTCGGTCGTGGAGCTTCAGCAGGCGGAGAGTATGCGTTCCATGGCTTGCTTCTCCGGCGGTGTCACCCAAAGGTGATAGGTGTGCTTGACCGTGATCTGAGCCGAGACGTATTGGCATCGGCCAGATTTCAGGGGAGGCAGCCAGGTTGCGGCGTCGCCGTCGCTCTTCTTCTGGTTGGTGGGGCCGTCGACGGCGACGAGGTTGGCGGGGTCGTTGGCGAGGGCGGTGCGCTGTTCGACGGTGAGCTGCTGCGCGCCGGTTTGCCATGCGTTCGACAGCGCAACCCGATGGTCGATCTGCACCATTGACGACGTTTGTTCGCCTCGCTGGAAGTGGATCGTCTTCCCCGTGTACGAGTCGTGGAGGGTGCCGGACTTGATTTTGCACTTCTTCTTGCCGGGCATGTAGACGATGTCGACCAAGTCCCTGGCCAAGATGTCTTCACGAGTCGGGCAGGAATTATGCCCGCCTTCGACGTTGACGTTGTCGGTCCACGCCTTTCCGAACTGGGCGCGACTGTAGCCGGTCTTCGGCGCACGTCCCTTCACCGGCAGCTGGCCGAGCAGGGTCAGGGCGTCGGCGACGTCGGCGCTCGTCGTGACCGCCGCATTACCGGGTTCAGGAACCTGGTCGGTCTGTGTGCTGACCGGCGCCTGGCTGGGGATGTCGATGCTGGTGGCGATGTCGTTCATCGCCTGGCAGCCGGTGGCAGCTCCGATGACGGCGGTAGCGCCGACGGCGATGGCCGCGGTACGCAGTGATCTCATGTAGGTCCTCGATCGGTGGTGTGGCTTCGAATGTGCTTCCACCGTAGGCGGCCGTTCTCCGATGCGCGGCACCCCTTTATCCGGCAGCCCTCGGCTTGGGCGCCAAGGTGTACAAGACCGTCCGAGCCGGGCGCCGATGACGGCGCGGCCGGCGCGAAGACTTCCGCTCGCTGCAGCGACCGACCCCGCTGGTGATGCGACGTTCAGTGATCTCAAACAGTTCCGCTGTCAACGCATCAGCGAGCACCGTCGTCAGTCGCGCCGCAAATAGGGCGTCGTCATCGGTGATCGTCTCGAGCCCATCCCACCGGACTGCGCGGCCACTCATGACCTCCGAGTGGGCAGCCATCAGCCGAGCACGTGCCTGATCCTGCGAGGAGTCGCCGGCGATGGGGAGCTTCCAGTACCCGTTGTTGAGCATGGGCGGGACGAGACCTCCGGCAGTGTTCTTGGCGATCTGTTCGTCGAGGTTGGCGATGCCCAGGGTGTCGATGCCGGTGTGGATCCAGTCCTGGCAGCGGACGAGGTCCTGGCCGCGGTCGCGGCTCCACGTGAGGCCCGCGAGGGTGGGGGCACTATCTCTGTCGACGGTCGCGCTCAGCCCAGGCACCGCAACGTCGGGAGCTGTGTACTGACGCAGTGGAATCGGGTCGGTGAACAGGACGGTGCCCGCGTCGCTGGCGGCTGGCCACTTCACAGGAGGGTGCCGATAGGCGCTGGTTCTGGCGAGAGTGATCGCCGCCAGCCGCACATGCGGGTCGTCGATGACGTACAGCGGCAAGTCCTGCAGTTGCCGCGACATGACGGTCAGCAGCTCGGCGACAGCGGATGCCGTCGCCGACAGCGTCGGATGTTCCTTCGTCGCGGTCACCGACTGTCCGTAGCAAAACTCGATCCACGCCGGGACGGTCACGACCGAGTCGGCATGCTCATGGCCCTGGCTGGTCCACCAGTTGGCTGCGGACTGCTGTTCGGGGAGTTGGCGCATGATCGCGGCCTGATCGGTGCGAAGCCACCGTTGTGTGCGGTCGATCAGATCGGCAGCAGCGTTCACGGTCCCGGTCGCGGTCAGATGTGTTGGGGCGGTCATGGGTGAGTCCTCTGCGTTGTAGCCGCTGGCAACCCGAAGGGGTTTGCGGGGACGTGGGCGATGAGTTGTCGCGTCAATTCCGGCGAGACTTCGACGATGACGGTTGGTGTGCGCCGCACAACCTGGAGCTCTGGGCCGGCGCCGCTGATGGTGCAGTCGGCGCCGTCGACGACTTCGATGCGCCCGCGGGTGCCGCGCTCTACGGCGATCGTCGTCGCTCCCGATCGCGTGATGATGTCGACGCTGACGTCGGTGGCGGTGATAGTGAGGTCGGAGGCGTCGACGATGTCGACGAGGGTCCCTGCAGGTGAGGTGATGTGCATGTCTGCGGTCCCGCCGCCGACGATGAGGTACCGGTAGGTGCCGCCGTCGGCGAGGATTTCGATGTGCCCGTCCGGGTCGGTCCGGACGAGCAGGGTGCGGATCGCGGCCCGGCGGTTGAGGCCGTAGTCGCGGACTGTGACGCGTTGGTGGACGCCGGTGAGAGCCGACACCGATCCTAGTGCGGCTTTGGCTCCGTCGAGATTGGTGGGGTCGACGGAGCAGAGTTGCAGTCGGTTGCGGGGGGTTCCGCGGCGGGTGGTGCTCATGTCTGGTTCACCGTGCAGACGGGGTTGATGCCGGAGTCGGTGGTGCGGAGGTGGCCGTCGATGTGCACTGCGCAGCTGGCGTCGAGGTCGGCGCGATGCCGGACTTCCAGGGTGATTGGGCTCTTGCTGGAGGCCATGTAGGTGTACGACCAGCCGTACAGGACGGTCACCGCGCTTTGCTGCGGGCCGTGATCACTGCTGTAGCGGATGGTGCCGGTGCCGGTGCCGGTCACATCGAGACGGATGGTGACGATGGCCGGTTCGGCGACCGCCCGCGGGCCGGCAGTCGGCTGCGGGGAGGGAGCGGCGGGAGCGCTGCACGCGGCGACGGCGGCGACCGTCAGCAGTGGCAGGGAGCGTCTCAGCCGAGTTCGTGTGTGCACGGTCAACACGGTAGGAGCCCGGTTTCCGGGCGCCGGGAAACTGCTTCGGATACTGGGGTTATGGCGACATTCGATTACGCGACTCCGATCTGGGCCGACGACGATGCGGTGGCTGCAACCAACGTGCAGACCTTGGGGAGGCTGGCAGCAACGATCACCGACATCACCATGTCGTTGCAGTCCTCTGCTGCGGCCGTCCTACCGGCGCGGTCCGCAGACACTCACGACTACAGCTACGCCGATCTGCTGTTCTTGCAGCGGTACGTCTTCACGCACATGGCGTTGATGGATGAGGAACGGCAATCCGATCTGGTGCGAAACAAGATGCCCCTCGACCACGTCCTGGTGCACACCGCGTGGTTCAGGCAGATCGCCGACGTCATGGCGACGATGGCGCACCATGTGGCTGCGGGCCGGTTCGCGTACCCGAAGATCCAATCCAACGGCGTCGAGGCGACCGCACAGGACTGGGTTCACGACCTGAATTTCCAGGCATCGATGGCAGTCCAGATGGCGTCCGACATCGAAGCTGCCTAACCGACCAGGTGCTGCTGGATCTGGGTGAGCAGGTCGGCGCCGAGGACTTCCACGGGGCTTCCGGCGGGGAGATGGTTGGCGAGGGCTTCGATGGCCGTCGGCCTTGGAGTGATGCCGATGATCTTGACGCCGGTGGTTGCCAGTCGGGCGAGTTGGTCGCGAACGGGATCTCCGTAGAGGGCGCCGTCGGAGATGATGATGAGGACTTTCGCGGCGTTCTCGGGGCGCGCCCATCGCTGGTAGTCGACGATCGCCGGCAGCAGGGCGAGGGTGTTTGCGTCGACCGCCGGAATGGTGATCCGGTCCCCTCGTTGTTCTGGGAGAACGTGGGCGTCTGCTCCGAAGACCCACGCACGTGATCGGCCTCGGGTGCCGACGATGCTGTGCTGCAGCGTCCACGCCACCGTCGCGACCGCCTCGAGGTGCCTGCTCATCGACTGGGAGCGGTCGCAGATAATGCCGAGCTCCAGCGGCGCGGTCGGATGTTCGACGGTCCGGCGGCGGCGCCACGGGGTGGCAGTGACCGCCAGGCCGAGTTCCTGTTGGGCTGACGCCCGCATCAGCTCGGTGGTGTTCAGCCGGCCCCGCGGTAGTCGGGAACCGACAACGGTCTCTACTGGTGCTTCGCTGCTGTGGCCGACCAACCACGACTGCAGCGCCCGCACAGAGGACCGGTCGGTGCTGGTGACTGGCCGGTGGGAGCTCGCTTCGTCTGGGAGTGCGCGCACCGTGAACCAGTCGTCGGCACGTCCGGTCACTGTGCTGCTGAAGAATTTCGGGTCGCCGTCGATGTACGCCGTCGGCACCTCCTGGACGTGCTGCTCCGACTTGAGTGCAGCTGGGGCGGTGGCGCCTGCCAACTCAGCTTGCTGGGCATCGTCGGAGGCAGGGGCATTGCCGCCGTCGGGGTCATCGGATCCTGTTGCGCCGCGGTCGTCGTTGTCTGCCTGACTCGACTCCTCTGCGCCGCCGCTGTCGGGGGTGGGGTCGTCGGAGTCGTCGACGTCGGGGCTTTCCCGTCCGGTGACGTGATGAACAGTGGTTCCAGCGCGGCCGGCGGCACCGTAGCGGGACGCGATGTCGAACAGTTGCTGCGCGGCCCGCACCATGGCCGGCAGGTCATCATCGGGGATCTGCAGGGCCGTGGCCGCCAGGACGTCGATCGCGGCGACGTCGTCGGCGTCCAGGATCGTGCGGGCGGCGTCGAGCATTGCCGTGTAGTCGGCAGTTGTGGTGAAGACTCCGGCGGTGATGCGGCCGCCGACGAGGATCAACGTTTCGATCGCGGCGACGGCTTCAGTCGGGGCCGCGGTCCCGACGGCGGGGGCGGCCGCTGCAGCCAGCGGCGACGCCAGCTCCGGACGTCGGCGAAGGATCGCCGCTTCAATGCGGGGCTCCTCCAGAAGTTCGACCCAGTCGACTAGGTGTGGGGGCAGCGGCCGGATCGAGGTGTGTGCGGCGTGCCCGGCCTCGTGAGCGAGGACCCCGTGCAGTCGTTCCACGTCCGTGATGGTCACCGACCGGGATTGCAGGGCTGCCACTGTGTCCGGGGCGCAGATGCGGTCCAGGTTGATCGCGATCTGTGCGGTGGCAGCGTTGAACTGCCCATCGACCGGCAGAGCCGGGTCCAGGGCCACGATGACGTCGCGGCGATCGATCAGCGCAGTGACCGTCCGCGTCAGATCGGCGGTCAGTTCCGCCAGTGCTGGGTTCATGCCCATTATGGTGACGGGTAGTTCCATGCCGTGCGGCAAGCCACACGTCGGTGCCGCGGCGATCAAACCTGAATTGGCATGGTGGCAGCCATGACCACATTGATCACTCCCCGGGGAGCCCCCATGACTACCAACCGACCTCTACGCCCGATCGTCGGCGTCATCACCGCCGACGACAGCCCGCGCCTGCTGTACCGCACTGACGCCGGCGCCTGGATCGTCGCCAACCACGATCCGTTCATGCGCGCATTCGGCGATGCTGCAGTAGCCGCGATCCTGCGCGCCGAGTACGCCAGCGAACGAGACGCCCTCCGCGCCCTCGTCGCTGCCGGCGACTACTTCGACCGGACCTCACCCGACGAGGTAGAGGCTGCCGACCGCGCACTGCGTTCGACGACCGTCAACCTGTACCGGTTGCCCGTCGACGGCGATGAGATCTCCGACGCTTCCCTTCAGGAGCTGCTGTCGGCCGTCGCCGCCACCATTGGTGAGCCGATGCGCGCCGAGCGGGCCGCCGCTGAACTCTCCGCACCGCCGGCGGGTGCCCCGACGGTGGTGTGCGCGGCCCACGGCCACGTTGATCGGCCGCGTTTCGACCCGATCGATCTGCCTGGCGGTGGCCAGTATTGGCCGCGCGCCCTGTTCGACACCAGTGACGTCGCCTTCCTGCGGGAGCTCCGCGCCGGCGGCAGCATGCACGCCCGACTGTCGGGGCCTCCCGGATCGGGTAAGACCACGCTCGTCGACGCCGCATTCGGTGACGACATCATCTGCGTGCAGGGCCACCCCGATCTGACTGTCGCGTCCCTGTACGGCCAGTATCTGCCCGGCGAGCCCGGCTCCGGTGCAGCGTGGCGGTGGGTCGACGGCCCCGCGGTCCGCGCCGCCCGCGAGGGGAAGGTCCTGCTCATCGACGAAGCCAACCGGGCGCCCCGCGACGTCGACGACGCGCTCTTGTCGCTGACCGACAAGCGGCGGCAGATCATCAACGCCGACCGCCCTGATCTGCCGCCAGTCAGGGCAGTCGACGGCTTCATGGTCATCGTGTCGTACAACCACTCCGACATCGGAATCCGTCCCCTGTCGGCGAGCCTGCTGCGCCGCCTGTCCATGCACGTGCGTGTCGACACTGACTATGCTGTCGCCGCGCGTCTTGGCGTCGGCGACGACCTCCTGCAGGTTGCCGAGAACCTGCGGACCTCCGGCCGCCGCTACGGCATCAACCACCACTGCGACCCCGCCTGGTACCCGCAGCTCGCCGACCTCGAGGGCGCCGAAGCCATGCGCCGACACGGCCCCCAGGCCATGTTCGGCCCCCTGACCGCATCCGCAACCGAACCGGCCCGAGTCCGCGACGCAGCGCAGGTCTTCGCCTCAGTGTTCGGTGCCATCGTCACTGAGATCGCTGAACTCGGGTCATCACACTAGCCAACCTCGCCCTTCGTCGAGTTCTGTCCCGGACCGTCACGCGCTGATCATCTTGCCGGTCCTGGACCGCAGTGCCGATTCCTCCCCCATCGACGTCAAGGTCGCCAGGACCTCACACCTGGCAGCGTGGCAGGTGCTCACCACGCTCGCCGAGGAAGACGACTACGTCAACGAGGCCCTGCTGGCGTGGCGGGCCGGCATCGAAGCGAGCACCGACCCCGATGAACGGACTCTGAAACGGCTGACCATCGACACGCGGCTGCTCGATGAGGTCGGCACCGACGACTTCCGCATTCGACTGATCAAGCGCACCACCAGCCACTACGTGCTGACGGCCCGCAAACTCGCAGTGTTCGCGAACTCGGCAGGTGGTCATGCGAATCCGCCAGCTGCGTATGTCACCGCCGACGGTTACCCACTCGGGCAACGGGTGCGGGAGGTGAAGGCCTCATTCCGGCAAGGGCGGCTCCCAGCCCGGATCGACGCGCTCTTCGAGGCGATCCCCGGATTCACGTTCGCGCAAACCTCAAACCGTGCGCCGCGGCGAAGCATCGACGATTGGATCACCCTCGTGGCGACGCACACCACCAAGACCCGCATCAAGACGGTGCACCGATGGGAGAAGACCACCGATCCGGCGACGGGACAGTCCGCGCCGATCGGGGTCTGGCTGCACGATAAGGCCACCAAACGCGGCTATCTCACCGAGGTGCAACGGCAGCAGCTGGAGGCTGTGGCCGTCGTTCCGCGGTAACCGGAGCTACCGCGAACTCATTCATTCCGCGAGGTCGGGAAACTGTGCGATCAGGCCGCTGAGATCGGCGTCGGCTTGGAGGGCGGCGAGCATGGCGGCGGCGGCGTCGACGGCCCGCAGCTCCAGGTGGTGCGGGAAGGTCCAGGCGCGGCCGGTCGGCAAAGTGAGCGGTTCCCGGGCAATCACGATGGCGGTCGCGGTATCGACGAGGTGCGGAGTGCCGGCGAAGTGACCCGGACTGAAGTCATCGGTTTCGTCTTCGCGTGACCAGCTGATGGCTGATCCATCGCGCCCGGCGATGCCGATGGTGATCGGCTGTGGCGCCGACCGACGTCGCCGAACCGTAGATTGTCTGGTCAAGGGATTCTCCAGGCGCCGAGGATGAACGCGCGGTGGTGTGGGTCGGCGGTGCGCCAGCCGTCGCCGATGAGGCCGCCGAGGTCGCCGGTCAGGAGGGCGTTCTCCCCTACTGCCAGCGGTGCGCGGTGGACGCTGGCGCATACGGCGAGGCCCGGTAGGTCGGGGCGGTGGATGCGGTAGAGCCCGTCCAGGGTGTCGCGTGTGCGGGCTCCGAGGCAGTCGTGGCCGAGGGCATCGGTGCCGATGGTGGTGGCGTAGCTGTAGGTGCGGATCGCGGCGCGTTGGGCCCAATTCTCGTCGCGGCCGCAGACCTGACGGTGGAGGGTCAGGAATGTTTCGGTGCTTGCCTGGTGGTCGGCGAGTACTGCGCGCCGCCAGCGGCGTTCGATGGGTCGCACGGTCAGGTCGTTGGCGAGGTCCTCGTCGGTCCGGGTGAAGTTGGGGTCGGTAGCCCGGATCCGCATCCATTGCGCGCGGTTCTCGTTGGCGGTTTTCCGTGCTGCTGTCACTACGGCGGGCCGAAGTTGTGGGCGGCCGCAGTCGGCGATGGAGATGGCGCTGCGGGAGCTGCGGTCAGCGGCTGCCGCCACGTGGTGTCCGACGGCTAGGACGGCGGCAAACAGTTGGTGACCGCTGCGGTCGGTCGGGTGTCGGGCGTGCAGGTCCGCGTAGGCGGCGGCGGTGTCGACGAGGTCGTCGATCTCAGGATGGGGAGGGATGATCGTCGACTCGATGTCAGCGGGGTCGACGTCTGTGGCCAGTTTCGCGGCGAGGTAGTGAGCTCGTTGGTACTCGCGGCGGTTCGGTCCGGTTCGGATGAGGTTGCGGCCGGCGGTCATCGGAGGTCGGTGGCGCAGAGCGCGGTGAGGTCTCGTTCGACGGTCACGACGCTCAGGTTGAGTCTGTTGGCGATCTGTTCTGGGTTGACTCCGCATTCGTAGAGGGTGCCGATGTGTGCGCGGCGACGGTCGATGCGGTTGGTGCGCAGCAGGTAGTGGTCGTCGGGGAGCCCGGCGATACGGCCCAGGTTGGCGATGAGGGTGTTGAAGGCTTCGCCTCGCATGGTGACGGTGCCGGCCTGTCCCGCCCACACCCCGTCGATGGAGCCGTATTCTGCGGCTCGTTTGAGAGCGTCGAGGGCGCACCAGCGAGCGACGGGGCAGCCGACGCACTGAGCTCGCTGCTGTGCGGTTGTGGGTTGGACTCGGCCTCCGACTTCGATCGCCGGGTTGAACTCGAGTGCTGACCGGGTGCAGTGCCCCTCGTCGCGCCAGCCGATCGGCTCAGAGGGAAGGTCGGGGTAGCTGCCCGACCGAGAACTGACCGTGGGCGCATACGCGACAGTCACTGCGGAACCTCCAATTCTTCAACGTTCCTAACGATTATCCGGACGTGTTTCCTTGCGAGAGCTCCGAGCGGAAGTCCGCGGACAGCCTCTCGCACTCCCCCGACAAAACTGCCGATGGGTTTCGCATAATCGCAGTTCAGATCGGGTTCATGGGTTCGCTTCCCGTGCCCAAGTCCCGACGGTCGGCGTGCCGCGGCCACCCGGACCGGTTGGTGATCGTTGGTGTGCGTAGACAGCGCCCCACCACACTCGGTGGCGACACGAGAAGGAGCACAGCCATGGGAGCTGACCTGATGATGACCGCACTGAAGGGACTGCCATCCGATCCGCAGGGAGCCGACACCGACCCCCTCGCGCCGTACCGGCGGGTGGTCGAAGAGGCGACGCCGAAGGACATCGCGTCGGCGCTCGCCTGGAACCTCGCAGGGTTCTACGAGCGTCTCGACGACGCGGAAACTGAGCGGTTCGAGGATGTCCTCGACTATCTCAGCGACGGCGACAATGAAGCGATCACCGAGTTCGCCAGCACTCCCGTTCTCGTCGCCAAGGCCCGCGAGCACCTCATTGAGGCTGCCCAGATGATCTGCAGCCGCTACGTCACGGTCTTCACCATCGGCGGCTTCGAAGTGCTGCTGGCGGGAGGAATGTCGTGGGGCGATGAACCGTTCGAAGGCTTCAACTCGCTCCAGGCACTGAGCGACCTTCTGGACTTCACCGGCCACGGGATCAGCACCCCGACCCCCGTGTGGGTGCTGACCGTCACCGGCGGCGGCGAAGTCGCACGGCCGGAGATGTCCTTGCATTCCTCCGAGCAGCGGGCTCGCGACGCCTTGTACCGACGGATCGCTGGCACAGACCGGGGTCGGGTCCCTGACGACCGGGATCAGGTCATCGAGGAATACTTCCGTGATCACTCATTCGAGAGTTTCACTATTGAAGAGAAACCCGTCGACGCCTGACCCAGGCTGTCGTGCCCGTGGAGTACGCGATAAGTATCTCCGCGGGCACGAACGGCGTCATGCAGCCCCGGATTGAGCTGCCCAGTCCAGAAACTCGCTTGCGGAGAAGATCGGTATGCCGAAACGGATCGCGTCCTTTGCTTTTCCGGACTGGCTGCCGATCTGTGCGGCGATGAGCGCTGAGCAGTGCTTCTTGGTGACGCTGCCGAGTGTGCGCAGCCCACACTGGCGGGCGATGTCTTCCATGTCTTTGCGGCTGTAGCGGCGACCATCAGGAGTTGTGGCACTGCCGGTGAAGCACACGCCTACTCCGTCTGACAGGAAGCGACCGATCGTCAGTGTGGCCTCGTCATGATCGGGCACCAGCGTGGTTTGGAGAAGCACTTCGAGGTTGCGGGCGCGGGCGGACAGTTCCGGCGAGAGTCGTCCTGCTCGGCCGAAGGTCTGCTTGAGGTGATTGCCGATGGTGCGTGCAAGATCTGCGGGCAGGGTATGGACGGGGTGCGCTCCGAAGGCGACACTGCTGACGGCGAGGCTCGCTGCGAGAGCGGCTGCGGCGGTCGGTCGTGAAGCTGGCGGCAGGGCGAAGCGGTTGTCGCGGGTCAGTAGGTAGCCGGCGATGTCGAGGGGTGGGTTGGTGAACCGTTGGGCTGCCGGATCTAGGGGGTGTGCTGAGGCTGTGCGCAGTGCGGCGAAGGCTCGGTCGATCACGGTGTGCTGGTCATAGCTGTGAATATGAGCGCTATATGGCGTGGATTCTTGATCACTCTATGGCGTGCTGGTCTGATGGACCGGGAAGACATTGCTCTTCGTATGGCCAACGGTGCTGTCTTTAGAGTTTCCCTGGAACAGGATCTGGGAGGGATGGCACTTCTTCTGCTGCCGACATCAGACGCAGCGACCGATCGCATCGCGATCAGCTCGCCTTTAGCGCCCCACGGCCTTAAACAGTGTGGCCCACTGCCCCGCGTCCAACTGTTTCGGCAGTGCGTTTGCCGGAACACCGGCCTCACGCAGGACCTCAGCACACCGTCGTTCACGCCGACGCCCCACGACCCGGGACACGATGTCGGCGATGCCTCGGCCCTTGCCGGTGAACACGGCATGGACGAACGACGCGTACCGCGCACGCTCCGACCAGTTGACGAGAGGCTCTTCCCGGCGACGCATCACCAGGACACCGGCGTCGACGGTGGGGCGGGGACGGAAATGTGTGGATGGTATTCGCCCGTGCTGTTCGAAGTCGAACCAGGGCCACCACTGGGCTGTCATCATCGTGGCACCACCGACGCCGGCGCGGCGACGCGCGACCTCCCACTGCACCAGGAAGACCGCGTGAGTCCACCCCGGTGAGTGAAGGACATGCCGCAGGATCGCGGTGGTCAGGTGAAACGGCAGGTTCCCCACCAGGACGTGCGGGCCATCCGGCAGCACAAAATCAAGGGCGTCCTGCTCGTACAGGTGAACCTCCGGACGCAGCCGCTCCTCCAGCCACCGGACGGAGGCCGGGTCGATCTCGACGGCGGTCAACGATCCACCGGTAGCCAGGACACGGTCCTGGAGGGGAAAGGTCAGCGCCCCGTGTCCCGGGCCGATCTCTATGACCGGGACGGACGCACTGACAGGGACAAGGTCAACGACCTTCTTAATCATTGACTTGTTGACGAGGTAGTTCTGGCCGTTCTCGTGACGGCCCTTGTTCGGCCTGTAGGTAGGCATAGAAAAGACACTCCGCAGCAGATATCGTGCTCCGGGCATGCCGAAACGGCCGCCCGGCTGGACAAGCTGAGCGGTGGGTGTCTCTACCTCCGTGGAACGTCCCCCGTTAGCGGACACACCCACCGGCGGCTCCGGAGCTCCGGAGCCGACCGAAGGTGGTGAAAATTGCATTCATTACGCCCATGGCGCGAATCATATCACAGCACGCGGATGCCTGACCTGCTTGTCCTGGTCATCCGAACTTTCATCTCGACTATGTGAGGGGCCCATACAGTGGTTGGTCATGCCCATGATGAAGCACTGAGGATGCGGAGGACCTCGGTCTCGATCCGTTCGAAAGGAAACGGCGCGAGTCCACCTTCACCCGCCACCTGATGGGAAAGACGGCTGAAGAATTCGATCCCTGCAGAGAGGGCATCTCGGTTATCAGCTCCATACGTCACAGTGCAGGTGTCAAGGACATGTTGAACACCGATGTCCATCCACGATCTCATCTGCGTCCCCAGGTATCTCACGTCACGGGAAGATCCGTATCGCAGGATATGATCCCACTCGATCATGCGAAGCAGTTCAACTTTGAAATCAGCGTCACGCATCATCACCGACCAGGGCTCATCACGCATGATTGCTTTGGCGGTCATCAACACTGCAGCACCCGCCCAATTGGCGGATTTGTCGAACACTGCCTGAGTGGGGCCTACCACCGTAGGAGCGCAGAGCGTGAAATCACCAGCTACCTCATCCTTATCCAGCAAGACGGTGAACGGGCGGTCGTACACCCCGCGCTCCTCATCGATACGAATCAGCGTGAAGTCCAACTTGCCACCGACATAGTAGATCAGTCGGGTTGGTTGATCTTCGCCGTTTTCTAGTCGCTCGACCGCAAGGACATCGCCCAGGCTCGACCACCACTCATCCGAGTTTTCCAGTGGCCCTCTTTGCTGGACGTACAGTTCAAGATCACGATCGGACAGCGGATGCTCGGCGTTGGATGCGGCGGAACCGGTCAGGATGACTGCTCGGACGTTGGACTCTCGCTCGGCCCAGGACACGACGTCGGCGAGGACCCCTTGATAGTTCATTATTCTGTTTTACCCGATCATCCCTTGACCTTGACGCTGCGTCAGGGTCTAGCATGAGCCGGCATGAACATCGACATCATCGATACTGCTGCAGCTATGACCCGAGTGTTCGACATGGCCCCAGAGCATCGTCGTGACCTCATTAGGAAGATGTGGTCGCCCATGAATGGCATGTATCACTTCGTTCCCGGCGAGATGGACCTGGCCGTCATCCACAAGCAGAACTTCGGCTTCCCGGAAAATGGCCCCGAAGAAGAGCTTCGTGAATCCCTGGACACCCTGATCCGGGCTAACGCATGGGAACGCATGCACCACGCTCTGGAACGTGGAATCGAAACGCTGAAGACAGCGAACCCAGACCTACACATCCCAGACCTGAAGGTACTGCTGCTGCTTGGCGATCCCACCAACAGGCACTTCATGGAGGAAGTCAAAGGGCTCAGCGCGTTCGGCGGCATCAGTGGCTATATCGTCATATCGGTCTGGCCCACCATTGACGTCCTCAATCGTCTGGAGGCCATCGTTGTCCATGAACTGCACCACAATGTTCGGTACTCGCCCGGCGGAGTCGTGTGGGATCCGGTCACAGTGACAGTGGGCGAACATGTCGTTGCAGAGGGCCTAGCTGATGTTTTTGCTACCGAGCTCTACGGCAGCCACGGTTACACCCACTTCGTCGATGACCAGACCCGCAATGACGACAGTGTTCTGGCCAAGGTCGCCAGTGGCCTACAGGTCACCGGAATGCAGGACTTTGCTGCATGGGTACTCGGCGACAAGACCGCCCAACTATTCGGGGCGGAACCGGTCGGCCTGCCCACTGGTGCTGGATACGCCGCCGGGGTCAGATTGGTGAGTGAGTACCTACATCTCCATGGGGGCACGGCGGCAAGCAACGTCCATACGCCCGTGGAAACAGTTCTGTCTGATGTTCTCCCTCGGCTCGGGCTAGGTGATGAGTAGTAATGCAAAACTGTACTGCCCGTTCTCTCTTGTCTTGAAATACTAAAGGTTTACAGGACACCTACAGTGACCGCACCGAAACGGGCCGCTCCTGCGGGAACCGACTCGAAAAGTGTCTCGATAACCTGTCTCACCGAAATGTGTTTCATCTTCTTCCGATCTATGGGTTAGTGAGGCATGATGGTGGGCATGAGACTGTTGGGCTACACCCGGGTATCCACCGTCGGTCAGGATCCGACACTTCAACACGACGCCTTGGCCACTGCGGGGGTCCAGGACCGTGATGTCTTCAGCGATGTCACCTCCGGGGCGAAGAACGCCACCGAGCGTCCTGGGATGAAGAAGCTCCTCGCCTACGCACAATCCGGGGACACGGTCGTGGTGTGGCGCATCGACCGGTTGGGCCGATCCTTGCTCGATGTACTCAATACGGTGAATCTGCTGCGCGAGCGGGAGGTGAAGATCAAGTCGGTCTCTGACGGCATCGACCCGGAGACGTCCTCGGGTCGATTGATGCTCGGGATGCTGGGCACCCTGGCTGAGTACGAACGAGAACTGATCACCGAACGAGTCAACGCCGGTATCGCCGCAGCGAAAGCTCAGGGCACCCGCTTCGGGCGGCCACCTGTGGATCCCGAGGTGGTTGATCGCAAGCTCGCCATCGTTGCTGAGGAGAGAGCCAAAGGCCGTAGTGCCGAAGACGCCGCGAGCATGGTCGGCTGGTCGCGGGCGACACTGTACCGCCATCTGCAGGACGCCAAACGACGCCAGTCAGCACCGACCGCCTGACACTGACACAATGACCAGCGCGTGAGGTGACGGTGATGGACGAGATGCAACGCTGGGAGATCCTCCGCCTGCACATCGAAGACGGCATCACCCTGACCGACCTGGCACGGTCCACCGGCATCAGCACCCGCACCCTATCCCGGTGGGTGTCCCGCTACCGCTCAGACGGAATCCGCAGCCTACGCAACACCACACGATCCGACGCCGGAGCCCATCGCATATCCGCGGAACTGGTCGCCTACATCGAACACCTCGGGCTCACCAGGCCACGGCCATCGATGGCCGCCCTGCATCGCCTGGTGAGTTCGCGAGCACAGCAACTATCGGTGAAACCACCCAGCTACGCCACCGTGCGCAACATCATCCAAGCCCTCGACCCGGCGATGGTCGCCCTCGCCTTGGAGGGCCCGACGTCCTACCGGGATCGACACGAACTGGTCTACCGGCACCGGGCTGAACGTCCCAACGCCATCTGGCAGGCCGATCACACCCAACTCGACATCCTCATCCAGAACCCGGACGGCACCCCGACTCGCCCCTGGCTCACGATCATCATCGACGATTACTCCCGGGCAGTGTGCGGCTACATGGTCGCCCCCACCGCGCCCTCGGCGATGAACACCGCCCTGACACTACGTCAGGCGATCTGGCGGAAAACAGACCCCACCTGGGCGATGTGCGGTATTCCCGACGTCCTCTATGTCGATCACGGCTCCGACTTCACCAGTGGCCACATCACATACACCACGACAGCGCTGAAGATCCGGATCATCCACTCGGCCATCGCCCGTCCGCAGGGCCGCGGAAAGATCGAGCGGTTCTTTAACACCGTGAACACCGAACTTCTCACCACCCTGCCCGGCCACCTCGCCCCCGGCGTCCGCAACCCACACCCCGTACTGGATCTGACGAGCCTGGATACCGCCGTCGGTGAGTTCATTAGCAGCTACAACCAGCGCACACATTCTTCGATCAACACCAGCCCGAAGGCCGCGTGGATCGGACAGGGGTGGATTCCCAGAATGCCGGAGAACCTGGAAGAACTCGACGGGCTCCTGCTGCGGGTCTCCACCCACCGCCGGGTGCAGCGCGACGGCATCCATTTCCAGGGACAGCGCTACATCAGCCCGACCCTGGCACCTTTTGTCGGCGATGACGTCACCATCCGTTACGACCCGCGGGATCTCTCCGAAATCCGGGTCTACGACCACGACACCCTGCTGTGCGTCGCCGTGGATGAAGACCACCCCAACCAGCGCTACAGCCTGGCAGATATCCAGGCCGCTCGTCGACGCCGACGGCGTCAACTACGTGCCGGAATCAACGAGCGCATCCCCACCCACGAACCACGACCACCAGACCTTGGGCCTGTGACCCCCGATCTGAACACCGAAACGCAACCTCCGCGTGGCCGTGCGTCTCGCCTGCGGACCTATGAAGAGGACCTGTCACCATGAGCCGCGACTTCATCGTCACCAAAGAGCACCGCCGCTTCGTCGAGTTCGCCAACGCGATCCGCAAAGACACCACCATCGGCATCTGCCACGGCGATGCAGGAGTCGGCAAAACACAGTCCGCCAGACGCTACGCCCACTGGGATGTTCTGGGCTCGTTCATTGATGACTGGGGGCCGCGCAGTGAATCGGACCTGGCCATCTATGCGACGGCCCATTGGGCGCGCACCGTGTTTTACACCCCTGAGGTCCAACCCAAGTACCGGGCGCTGATCCGTGACATCGAGTTCTACCGGGGAAAACTCGACGTCTGCATCATGGAGCATCTGATGGCCACCGAACAACGCGACCAGATCCGCATGCGCAGATCCAGTGGGGAGACGCTCACCCAGCTGATCATCATCGACGAGGCAGAACGATTGCCTCCCACCGCCCTGGAGATGCTGCGAGACATCCACGATCGTGACGGTGTAGCGATCATGTTCATCGGCATGCCCGGCATTGACCAGCGCTTCCGGCACTACCCCCAGTTGTTCGGCCGGTTGGGCTTCTCTCATCGCTACCGTGCCCTGGGCAAAGACGAGCTGCTGTTCGTGCTGAACCGGCACTACAAGCGCCTAGGTAGAGAACTGGACCCGGAGGACTTCACAGATGCGCAAGCCATCGCCGCGATCGAGCGACTGACCCGCGGCAACTTCCGCGTAGTGGAGCGATTGTTCCCCCAGATCAAGCGGGTGTTGAAGATCAACGAGTTGGAGACCATCACCGACGATGTCATTGAGGCTGCTGCCAGCACCCTGGTCCTCGGGCACTGACGAGAACGTCCTGCTGTCGTCGTGGCCTCGTACAGAGGATGTCGCTTACACCGCCGCATCCAGCATTGTCATCGCGACGGGCTCGATGTCCGCGTCGGGATACGGGCTGACCACCGAGATGAACGCCCCTCGTCGGCGCTGGCGATCCAGCACCATGTGAGCGCCGAATCCGGAGGCGTAACCGTTGTGCCACACCAGGGGTCGATCGGATTTGTCTTCAACAAACCACCCCGCCGCGACAGATTCAGTGTCATCAGTGAAGCGCACTCGGAAAGCACCCTCGTAGACACAGTCGGGCCTTCCCCCTGGATGTTGGACACGCTGATTCCAGCCTGATGCTGGGGAAGCGAGATGATGTAGTCCATGGCCAGGAAGCACTACGACGAGGAGTTCCGGCGTAACGCGGTCGACTTGTACGA